>DATAQZ010000060.1:0-223129 GCA_036264415.1 Rhizomicrobium sp.
CTCGCAGGCGACCGCCGGGCGTTCCGCCGCCTGCCGGAACTCAAGGACGCGCCGGCCACCTTCCGGACGGCGCTGCGGATCATCGCACGCAACTGGATGCTGGGGTCGGTGACGTTCGTCCTGCCGTCCGGACGCGAACTGCGCATCGCCGGGGCCGAACAGCCTGGCCTAAGCGGCAAGCTGATCGTGCGCGACTTCCGCTTCATGCGCCGGGTGCTCGCCACCGGGGACATCGGATTCGCCGAGGGCTTCATGGCCGGCGAGTGGGATACGCCCGATCTGCCGGCGCTCTTGCTGGTGTTCGCCGCCAACTGGGCGCGCCTGCGCCGTGTGACCCAGGGCAATCCGCTGGCCTGGACCTTCAATCGCATCCGCCACGCCCTGCGCGGCAACTCCCGTCAGGGCGCGCGCAAGAACATCCACGCACACTACGACCTGGGCAACGCTTTCTACGAGCGTTGGCTCGACGCCAGCATGACCTATTCCTCCGCCCGCTTTGAGCGGCCAGGCCAGCCGCTTTCCGAAGCCCAGGCGGCAAAGTACCGGGCGCTGGCCGAGGGCATGGGGCTGCAGGCCGGCCAGAGCGTGCTCGAGATCGGCTGCGGCTGGGGCGGCTTCGCCGAGTTTGCGGCCCGCGAGGTGGGCGCCAAGGTGACGGCTATCACCATCTCCGAGGAACAGTTCAAGTTCGCCAAACAGCGGATGCTCGCCCAGGGCCTGAACGAGCGCGCCGACATCCGCTTCGTGGACTACCGGGACGTCGAGGGACGGTTCGACCGCGTCGCCTCCATCGAGATGTTCGAGGCGGTGGGCGAGCGTTACTGGCCGGCCTATTTCGGCAAGATCCACGAGGCGCTGGAGCCCGGCGGCCGCGCGGGCCTGCAGATCATCACGATCCGCGACGAGGACTTCGAGGCGTACCGCAGCCGCGCGGACTTCATCCAGAAGTACATCTTCCCCGGCGGCATGCTGCCTTCCGAGGCGCGGCTGAAGGCGGTGACCGACAAGGCGGGCCTTGCCTGGACCGCCGTCGCGCGGTTCGGGCAGGACTATGCCGACACGCTGGCCGAATGGCACCGGAACTTCGACGCCGGCTGGGCGGACATTGCGCCGCTCGGCTTCGACGAGCGGTTTCGCAAGCTCTGGAAGTTCTACCTGGGCTATTGCGAGGCCGGCTTCCGCACGGAACGCACCAACGTGGTGCAGCTGTCGCTCGCCAAAGCTTGACCTGGGGCTTCTGCTTGGCCGCAAGCGCCCCTAAGTAGCGGCCATGAGTATCGCGCGCAGCGTCCTGGACGTGATCGGAAACACCCCGCTGATCCGGCTGAACCGCGCGAGCGCGGCCACGGGCTGCGAAATCCTCGGCAAGGCCGAGTTCATGAACCCCGGCCAATCCGTGAAAGACCGCGCCGCCCTCTGGATGGTCCGCGACGCCGAGGCCAATGGCCTGCTGCGGCCCGGCGGCCGGATCGTCGAGGGCACGGCGGGCAACACCGGCATCGGCCTTGCGGTGGTGGCGAATGCGATGGGATTTCGCACCGTCATCGTCATTCCCGACACCCAAAGCCAGGAGAAGAAAGACGCGTTGCGCCTTCTCGCCGCCGAGGTCATCGAAGTTCCCGCCGTGCCGTACAAAAATCCGAACAATTACGTGAAATTCTCCGGTCGCCTCGCCGAGCAGATGGCGCAAACGGAGCCCCAGGGCGCCATCTGGGCCAATCAGTTCGACAACACGGCCAACCGCCGGGCGCATATCGAAACGACCGGTCCGGAAATCTGGAGCCAGACCGGAGCAAAAGTGGATGGCTTCGTCTGCGCCGTCGGCACGGGCGGAACCCTGGCCGGCGTCGCGATGGCGCTGAAGGCGCGCAATCCGGATGTGCGCATTGCCGCCGCTGATCCCATGGGGGCTGCGATCTACAGCTGGATCACGACCGGCGTCCTGGCGTCCGAAGGTTCCTCCATCACCGAAGGCATCGGACAGGGGCGCGTGACCGCCAATCTCGAAGGGGCGCCGATCGACGATGCATACCAGATTCCCGATTCCGAGGCGCTGCCGATCATCTTCGACCTCGTGACTCACGAAGGCCTTTGCCTCGGCGGCTCGAGCGGAATCAACATCGCGGGCGCGATGCGCCTGGCGCGCGATCTTGGGCCGGGACATGTGATCGTGACGATGCTCTGTGATTACGGCACGCGCTATCGCGCCAAACTGTTCAACCCGGATTTCCTGCGCGAGCATGACCTGCCGGTGCCGCCGTGGCTTGCACATCCGAGCCAGCCGCGCGAGCTTCCTTTCGTGCAATGAAGCTTTCGTCTCCCCTCGTCTCGACCGAATGGCTGGCCGACCATCTCGACGCGCCGGACGTGCGTATCGCCGACGCATCCTGGTATCTGCCGCAGGCCGGACGCGACGCCAAAGCCGAATACCGTGCGGCGCATATTCCAGGCGCCGTGTTCTTCGACATCGACGAACTCTCCGACGACACGAACACCCTGCCCCACATGCTGCCGCCGGCGCCCAAATTCGCGAGCCACATGCGCCGGCTTGGGTTGGGCGATGGCAATTTCATCGTCGTCTACGACAGCGCCGGAATATATTCCGCGCCGCGCGGATGGTGGATGCTGCGCGCGATGGGACACGAGGAAGTGGCGGTGCTCGACGGCGGCTTTCCGAAGTGGAAGCGAGAGGGCCGGCCAATCGAGGATATGATTCCGCAGCCGCATCCGCGGCATTTCACGCCGCGACCGAACAATGCCCTCGTGCGCAGTTTCGACCAGGTGATGGAAAATCTCGCGAGCCGCCGCGAACAGATCCTCGATCAGCGCAGCGCGTCGCGCTTCGCCGGAAATGAAGCCGAGCCACGTCCCGGCGTGCGTCCGGGTCACATTCCCGGAAGTTTCAATGTCCCCTATTCCGACCTGTCGAACGATCGGGGGATGCTGAAATCGCGCGAGGAGCTTGTGAAAATCTTTTCTCTCTCCGGCGTCGATCTCTCGCGGCCCTCGATCACCTCGTGCGGGTCGGGCATCACCGCCGCGATCGGCATGCTGGCGCTTCAGGTCGCCGGCGCGCGTGATATCGCGCTCTACGATGGCTCCTGGACCGAATGGGGTGCGCATCCCGGTGCGCCGGTTGAAACTTCATGACGGGTTCGAAACCACGCCGGCTGCCGACCGTCGTCACCTTTCTCGAAATGAAGACGCGGCCCTCGGCCATTCCCCCGCCGCAGCCGAAGGGCAAGATCGCGCTGCTGCGCGCGCTGAACCCGCCGGTCCATTTCTACCGCTATCTCTATGACGCGATCGGCCGCGATTATCATTGGGTGGACCGCAAGAGGCTGAGCGACGCCCAGCTGAAGGCCGTGCTCGCGGAAGACCGCAACGAGATTTACGTGCTCTACGCCGAGGGCTGTCCGGCCGGAATGGCGGAGCTCGATTTCCGCGATGCGACGTCGGCGAATATCTCGTATTTCGGGCTGATACCGGAGTACGTCGGCCGCCGGCTCAGCTACTTCTTTCTTTATCACACCGCGATGAACGCTTGGGCGAAGCCGATCTCAAAGCTGATGGTCAACACCTGCACGCTCGATCACCCGCGCGCCCTGCCGCTCTATCAAAGGCTGGGCTTTGCGCCCTATAGCCGCGAGGAGCGCTTCATCGACCTCCTGTGAACGGTCTCCAGCGTCATAGTTTCGAAGTTTCGCATCCCTATTTCACGCCTCACCATGGGCGGCCAAGAGCCGCCCATCCAGCAGGGCGGCAACGCTTTTTCTGGATGGCGGGTCTTGCCCGGCCATGGCGAAGGGTTGGATTAGCGATTTATTTCCGATCGAATTACGGTGGCAATCGGTTGGCCATGTCTGGCTCCGGGCCGCCATTGGCATTCTTTGTTCGGGCGGGCACACTCGCCGCCGGTGCAGGATTTTGAAGGAGCTCGGGGCGTATGAGCCGGACAGACAGCATGGCGGTCGACTCAAGGGAGCCCGAGCTCTTCGGCCACCCCCGTGGACTGACGTTCCTCTTCACCACCGAAATGTGGGAACGCTTCTCCTATTACGGGATGCGCGCCATCCTGGTGCTGTATCTCACGAATTTCCTGCTGCTGAGCGGCCACGCTGAACACGTCGCGGGCTATCACACCATCAAAGGCATTTTCGAAGCCCTCACCGGCCGCGCGCTGGGTGTACAGCCGTTCTCGTCGCTCATCTATGGAACGTACACCGCGTTCGTCTATCTCACGCCTTTTTTCGGCGGAATCATTGCCGATCGCTATCTCGGCCAGCGCGTCACGGTTATCATCGGCGGCGTGATCATGGCGATTGCCGAATTCACGCTGATGATGCCTTCCCTTTTCTTTCTTGGTCTCCTTCTCCTCATCATCGGCAACGGATTTTTCAAGCCCAACATCTCGACGCAGGTCGGCAACCTGTACAGAGGTGGCGACAGCCGCATCGACCGCGCCTATTCGATCTTCTATGTGGGCATCAATGTGGGCGCGTTCTTCTCGCCCTTGATCTGCGGCACGCTCGGCGAGAACATCGGTTATCATTGGGGTTTCTTCGCCGCCGGGCTGGGGATGGTGCTCGGCGTTTTCATCTATCTGGCGGCACTGCGCAGTTTGCCGCCGGACCGCATTGCCCGGCTGAAGGCCAAAACGGAAGAAAAGAAGAAGCTGACGCCGCAGGACTGGAAAGCGGTGATCGCGCTGATCCTGCTCTGCATTCCAACCTCGCTGTTCTGGGCCGTGTACGAGCAGCAGGGCAATACGATCAATCTGTGGGCACAGAATTTCACCGACCGCCGTTTGATTCCCGGCCTGGTCAACATCGAAATTCCGGTCACCTGGTTCCAGGCATTCAATCCCTTCATGATCTGGGCCTTTACGCCGTTCGTAGTCGCGCTCTGGGCACGGCAGGCGGCGCGCGGCAAAGAGCCTTCAACGGTGACAAAAATGGCGCTTGGCGATTTCATGCTCGGCGCCTCGTACCTGATCATGGCCGCGGCCGCTTACGTGACCGGAGCAGGCGCGCATGCAAGCTGGATCTGGCTCTTGTTTTTCTTCGCCGTGATCACGCTCGGCGAACTCTATCTGTCGCCCATCGGTCTTGCGCTGGTCGCGCGCGTAGCGCCGCCGCAGATTCTCTCGATGATGATGGGTCTATGGTTCATCACCAGCTTTACGGGCAATCTCTTGCAGGGTTACATCGGCAGCTTCTTCAGCCTCATGGACAAGACGCATTTCTTCCTGCTTTGCGCCGTAATCGGCGGGGTCGCGGGTGTTGTTACCTGGCTTGCCGACCGCCCGCTGCGCTCCGTGCTTGAATCGCGCACCGACACCGGCGTCGTCGTCACGGCAGAACCACAGGCGGAGCCGCATCTGGAGCCGCATGCCGGCGAATGATACCGGAGAAAAACGCCAGCAAGCGCAGCATCGCGAAAGATACCCTTGCGGTGCATGCGGGACGCATGAGCCGCGAGCATTTCGGCGTGGTGAACACGCCCGTGTATCGCGCTTCGACGATCCTGTACGACGATTTCGAGGCGCTGGATGCTGCCAAAGCCCCGTTCATTTACGGCCGCCTTGGTACGCCCTCGTCGAAGAGTCTCGAGGACGCGGTCAACGCGCTGGAAGGCGCGGGCCACACGGTGCTCTGCTCTTCCGGAATGAACGCGATCGCGACCGCCATTCTCGCTGTCTGCAGCGCCGGCGATCATCTCCTGATGACCGACAGCTGTTATGAACCGACGCGCACATTTTGCGACCGGACACTGCGGCGGCTGGCTGTCGAAACCACCTATTATGATCCGCGGATCGGCGCTGGAATTGCCGGTCTCTTCCGGTCCAACACCCGCGCCGTGTTCTGCGAAAGTCCCGGCTCGCTGACCTTCGAAGTGCAGGACGTGCCGGCGATTGCCGCGACCGCGCACGCCCATGGTGCATCGGTGCTGCTCGACAACACCTGGGCGACGCCCCTTTTTTTCGAGGCGCTCGGGCGCGGCGTCGATCTCTCGATTCAGGCGGCGACGAAATACATCGGCGGCCATGCCGATGTGATGATCGGATACGTGGCGGCGAACGACGGTCATGCCAAACGGCTGCGCGATGCACATCATGACCTCGGCCTCTATGCCAGCGGCGACGACTGCTTTCTCGCGCTGCGCGGGCTGCGCACCATGCCGGTCCGCCTGCAGCGGCACCAGGAAACTGCGCTCAGGCTCGCGCGGTGGCTGAAAGGGCGGCCGGAAGTTGAGCGCGTCCTGCACCCGGCGCTGGAGGACGATCCCGGCCACGCGATCTGGAAGCGCGATTTCAACGGCGCGAGCGGTCTCTTCGGCATCGTGCTCAAGCCTGGCCCCCGCGAAGGACTCGCCGCCTTTTTCGATGGGCTTGTCCTTTTCGGCCGCGGCTATTCCTGGGGCGGCTACGAAAGCCTCATCGTCCCGGCGCACATCCGGCGCACCGCCAGGGAATTCGCGGCAGAAGGCCCCGTCTTGCGAATTCATGCCGGACTGGAAAATGCCGACGATCTGATCGCCGAACTGGACGCGCAGTTCGAGCGGCTGCGCGCAAGATCGGGCTAGAGCGCGTGGTCTGGGTCTCGAGACTGTACGATCGCGTCTGGCAGGATGTGTTCATGGGCAGCCGGCTCGCGGAATATTCGGCGCTTCTCGCCCGCTTGAAAGAGCTGGGCTATCGCTTCTGTACGATGGCCGAATTCATTGCAGCCATGGATCGCCGGGAGCGACTCAGCACTCCCGTTTGCCTCCTGCGCAACGATGTCGACAGCGATCGTCGCGGCGCGGCCCGCATGTTCGACTGCGACCGGGAAGCGGGTGTCCGCGCCACCTATTATTTTCGGCTCGGCACCCTCGACCCGGCGCTCGCCGCCCGCATTGCGGCGTACGGCAGCGAAGTCGGTTATCATTTCGAAGAGATCGCAACCGTTGCCAAACGGCTGGGATTGCGGTCGAAAGAGCAGGTGGAGGAGCGGCTGGACACCATCCGGAACGAATTCCGGACCAACGTACAGCGCTTTCGCGTCCGAAGCGGCGTAGCGCTGCGCACCGTTGCTTCCCACGGCGATTTCGCCAATCGGCGCCTGGGCGTGCCCAATCAGCATTTGCTGACGCCGATGCTCCTGCAGGAACTCGCGCTTGTCGCGGACGCTTACGACAGGCGCATCCATGCCGGGCTTGCGGCACGCTTTACCGATTGTCCGCCGCCGCAATGGTGGAAACCGGATGACCCGCTGCGCGCGCTCGACAGGAGGCCTGCAACAGTGTCGATCCTCGTCCATCCGCGGCAGTGGACCTGCAATCCGGCGGCCAATCTTCGCCTGACGGGACATCGGATCGCAGAAGAAGCGCTTTGGCATGTACGCGGGGCGATGCGTCCGGGCCGCCACTCGCGGGCCCCGCAATCGGCCGCGCGGTGACCCCGCTTCCCGCCGCGCATTACCTGCTCAGCGACACGGTCGACGAATGGGCAAGAATTGGCGCGCGACACCGGCTTCGGGACGAACAGTTCCTGCGCTTCCTTGTGCGCTGGTTCCGTCCTGGTCCGATTCTGGAAATCGGTGCCGCGACCGGTCACCTTTCGGAGATTCTGTTGCGCCGCGGCTGCGACGTCGTGGCATCGGACAATTCGATCGCCTTCGTGGAGGCGATCCGGTTGCGCGGCGTTCCGGCCGCGCTTGTCGACGTTACCGGTGATATTGGCCAACAAACCGGCCGCGCGTTTGCGAACGTGCTTGCCCAAAACGTGTTGCCGCTGATCTGGCGCGACGAAGCAGTGCTGCGTTCGGCCCTCGCGACGATCCATCGTATCCTTGAACCCCGAGGCCGCCTCATCTGCATCAGTGCGCATGCGCGACGGCATCAACATCCGGAAAATTATTTCACGCCGCGCGAGCAGATTGAAATCATGAAGACCACCGGACTCTTCCGTCTTCTCACCGCCTTTCCGCACCAGGTGATACCCACTGGCTGGTACAAAACCTGGAATGCGCAATTGTGCAACTTTCTGGATTTCCATGCCGCCCAGGTCTTCGCCATCCGCCTCGTCTGGGTCATGGAAAAGATAAACTAAGCTTGTGATGGCGCGATGCTTCCTCCCCCGCGCATGCACTGCGCGGGGGAGGTGGTGCGAAGCACCGGAGGGGGCAATTGGTGCTGCGATTTGGTTGCCCCCTCCCCTGCTTCGCAGGACCTCCCCCGCTCCGCTATTGCTACGCGGGGGAGGCAAACAGAGGGCCACTACTCAAACAGCCCACGCAGATACCCGTTCAGGAATTTGCCCGTCGGGTCGAGCTCGCGGCGAAGCGAGCAGAAGCGTTCGAACGCCGGGTATAAACGCACCAGCTCCTCGCGGGAGCGGCTGTGGCGCTTGCCCCAGTGCGGCCGCCCTTCGTAGTTGCGGAAAATCGCCTCGCAGGCGTTGAACAACGGTCCGGTATCGACCTTGTAATACTGATGCACGGCGATGGTCGCGCTGTCGCGGCGGTAAAACGGGCTCAGCCAGATATCGTCCGCGGCGACGGTGCGGAATTCGATCGGAAAGCCGGTGTTGATGCGCTTCCGGCGAATCTCGGCCACGATTTCCTTGACGCAATCCGCACCGCGCGCGACCGGCACCGCATATTCCATCTCATTGAAGCGCACCGGCCGCGGGCTCGGGAACGTTTCGTGACTCCAGCGCGCTCGCGCCGGCGTCGGCATGAAGCGTGAGAAAAGGCCGTGCGCCGGCTTCAGGAGAAACGGCATGTACGGCAGCACTTCGTTGATACCGGCAAAGACGCGCGAGCCGCTGTCGTAACGCAGCCCGTGCTGGCGCAGCTCTTCGGCGCTGCGGGGCTCGGGCGCGGATTTTTCCGTCTCGTTCAAGGCCTTGCAGACGGCGATCTCGGAATAGGGAAACCAGAAGAATTCGAAATGCCGGTTCTTCGCAACGAGTTCGTCCAGTCTTGCGAACAGCTCATCCCGGGCAAGAAAAAAATCGTCCTCGACGAGACGGTAGCGCGGCCGCACCGACATCGTGATCTCGGCCATGACGCCCAGCATTCCGAGTGCAACGCGACCGGCGAGGAAGATTTCCGAATTTTCGCGCGGGCTGCAATTGAGCACAGCGCCGCTCGCAAGCACGATACGGAAACCTGCGACGTCGGAAGAAAAACTGCCGAGCGTACGCCCGGTGCCATGTGTTCCGGTGGCCACGACGCCACCGAGCATCTGCCGGTCGATATCCCCCATGTTGTTGAGGGCGAGACCCTTGGCGTAGAGCGCCGGGCCGGTCGCCCAGAGCGGCGTGGCGGCCAGGAAGGTTGCCGCCGGAGGGTCGAGCGAGACCGTTTTGAGGCCGCTGAATGCGGCCAGGTCGAGCAGAACGCCGTCGCTGGCGCAAAGGGGCGTAAAGGAATGGCCGCTGCCGGCCGCGCGCACCGGGTCTTCGGCGGTGCGGATCGCACCGGCGAGATCGATCTCGTTTCCCGGAGCGGCCACGGTCTTGGGCCGGCATTTCACCCCGCCTGACCAGTTCGACCATTTTCCATTGACGAGCTTCATGGGTTTTGTTTCACGACAATCCAAAGGTTGTCATGCTGCGCAAATGGCAGCATGCTTCGACAGGCTCAGCATGAGGATCCTCACCCGGAGCTTGTCGATGGGTGAATCATGCGCACCCGCCTTCGCAAAGGCTTCGGCAGGCGAGCGCAATGGTCCTCCGACTCGCCGCGCAAGCCCTGGCGCAGCGGGAGCTGCAAAGCAGCGAAGGAGGATTCGCGCATGATCACAGTGTACGGTGCAGGCAGATCATACGAGCAAATCTCGGCTGCCCATTCAAATCGCCTCGTCGAGGCGGGGGCTGTAGGCGTTGAGCGTGACCGCCGTCAAGCGCGTTCGTCTCCATTTTCCCGGAACGTGGCGACCCCGGCAGGAATCGAACCTGCATATCGCAGCTTAGAAGGCTGGTGCTCTATCCATTGAGCTACGGGGCCGAGCCCACGGCAGGTATCGGGGATCAGGTATCAGAAATCAAACCTTCGGCGATCGCTGGTGGCGTTTCCTCCCCGCGACGGGACGAAGACCGGCGCGAGGATAAATTCCGCACCGGAGGAGGCACCTGAATGCCATCTCGTTTGTCGTCCCTCCACCACTTCGCGATCCCCACTCCTCGTTCATACCGTAAGGCCAAGTTTTTGGTACAGATTATAGATCGTTTGCTGTTTGCCGTCGAAAGTGAGCGGGTCTGAGGAGTTTGTAAGATGGGCGACCAGGATTTGCTTCGCCGGATCTTCGGGGTTCACAAATACCGGGCCCTCTGCTCTGGCGTGGCGAACCGGCATCCGCATGGAGCAGAGCCAGTTCGCCAGGCTCGACATTCGAACGAGCCCTTGCACTTCGATGATCGAGACGAGCATGGCATCCTGCTCGCGCATGCGTTCGTAGGGGAGGACGAGCATTTTTTCGAGGTTGTACTTGTATCGCGCCCACAGTGGCGACTTGGCGGGGGCGGAAAAGATACCGGCATTGAACATCGCCGTGAATTCAAGATGGCGTGCCATTTCCTCGCCAAATTCGACGCGCAGGCGAGCATATTTCTGGCGGTGGTAGGCGTTCGCGAAGTCGGGACTTTGGTTGATGCAATAGGCTGGTTCTGTCTCGGGCGCGATTGCGACGGAGCATCCAGGAACGGTAAGCGCCTCGAGGTACGCCTGGAACCCGTAAGGATGCAGGAACCGAATGTCGGAATCGATCCACATATAGGCGTCATAGCCGGGGAAGAGTTCTGGAATATACGGCCGGCATGACATGGCGATTGTATGCAATGGCGCTTCGGCAAACCGGGGCACGCGCGCTTCCACGTCCGTTGCGAATTGGATACCGCGGCTTGTCAGCCAATCTGTTTGGCTGCGGTCAAGGTCCAAGGCGATGACCTTCACCTCTGCTCCGACAGACTTGCGGATCGAATCGAACGTCTCGAGGCTTGCGCGGGTCTGATGGAAGAACGGCGCATCGGACGCCATCACGCAGCAGATACGTGGCAAAGCGTTCATTTCATCCTTGGGCGCACCTGCCGTTTCGCTGGTCGCTCCTCAATGCGTCCAGGGAATCTTCCGGTCGAAGCGGAAATTGTCCGAATAGGACTTGGGGCGCACTTTCGGCGGATGCGGCTCGAACACCTGATAGGGAATTTCCCGCTTCTCGGCGTATGCCACAGCTTCGTCGCGCGTATCGAACTCGAGCAGGATCTGGCTGCGCATGTCCGCAGAACTGGTCCAACCCATCAACGGCTCGACGGTGCGCGGGCGTTCCGGCTCGAATTCCAGCACCCACCGCTTCGTCGTGGCGCGCCCCGACTGCATCGCGCTTTTGGAGGGTTTGTAGATTCTCGCAAGCACGCGTTGTCTCCGGAAGTCTTCGGCTGGTCGGGGCCAAGTGGTAAGGCCATTTCGAGCGCTATTAAGGCTTAGCCGCAAAACTCGGCGATTTCCAGCGTGGATTCTAAATGCGTCGGTCGCGAGGATAGACCCTATCCGGGTCTTCGCCGCTTGGTTTCAATGTTTGCGCTTCGGTTGATACGCATGGAGGCATTTTGAACCGGGCTTAGCGCTCGCGCCTCAACGTCCCCGAAGAGATGGCTTGTCGTCGAGAATCTTTTTTCGCCCGGGTCGTGTAGTTCTGACGATCCGCTTCTTCGATAATCCTGGTCGCGCTCAAACAACAACGGTATTGTCCATGTGCGTAGAAATTTGCCATTGTCTCAAAACCTTCGCATTGGCGGACCTGCAATCGAAGGTATTACAGAGGGCACGTCTCACAACTTATCGCACTGCGACATAATTCGTTTTCGCTTTTTGCGTTCGCTTTTATTCGTATCGTGCTCTTGCGTGGTTGCGTGAAATCGTGCTCTTGCGCGCGTGCGAATGAAGGGGGCTTCGCAATCCTGCACGCCCCAAAATCATGAGGATCGAAGAATGAAATCGGTTGCCACCATTTTGGGGGCCGCAGCCCTCTCGTTTGTTGCGGCGGTTCCGGCGGTCTACGCCGGTACGAAGACGATCAACAACAATACGTCGGATACGATCAAGATCCTGATTGTCGGGCGGGGCACGGATTGCTCGTCTGCGTCCGGGAAGGTGAAAGCAACCATTCCGGCGAACTCTTCGGCAGATGTAACCTACTCGGCGACTTACATGAATTCGCTGCAGATCACGCTGGTGGATGCGTCCACGTCCAGTTCGCAGAAAGAAACCCTGAAGTGCACCGCGACCGGTGGGCCAGGAACCCTCGACAACGCGTTCAATGGGAATTCGATATTCGAAATCGGCGCCGCCTCCGGAGCCTATGGGATCACCTTCTCCTCTCATAACTGACCTGATAACCGGCCTGACGCGCCGCCGGTGTTCCTCTAGCGGCGCGTTGGTTTTTCGAAAACTGCAAAACCGACTGCACAATTTGTGCGGTCGGTTTTTGCCGGGCGTCGATTTTATTGGTCGGGGCGGCGTGATTCGAACACGCGACCCTCTGCTCCCAAAGCAGATGCGCTACCAGGCTGCGCCACGCCCCGAACTGTCGTTCCGCCGAAAACGGCCTCGTCCATACACTCGGAACGATCACGCTTCAACAGAAGCGCGCGCTCACTTCTCGCCCGGCAGGGCGTTGCCGAAGAGCGCGTTGTGCACATGTTCGCCGGGAAGGATGCCGAGCTGGGCGGCACGCCCGCCATTGATCTCGAGCACCGCGCGCACCGGCTCATAAGACGGAATCGGCGTTTCGGAATAAGGTGTGGCGTTCGGCGCGATCGAAGAAATCGTCCCGTCCGCCCGAATGAAGACCATGTCGAGCGGTATGACCGTGTTCTTCATCCAGAAGGTCTGGAAATCCGGCGTGTGGAAATCGAACAGCATCCCGGCATCCGGCGCGAGGCTCTTGCGAAACATCAGGCCCTTTTCCTGTGAGGCTGGGTCCGCCGCCACTTCCACATGAAACTTTGCAGGGCCGTGCGTCGAATCGATGATCACGGTCGTCACCGGCAATTTGTCATTCCCGGAGCTCGGAGCAGCGGCCGCGGCAAACGGCAACACGCACGCCATGGCGGCGCTGAAAATGGCTTTGAACATCATGAAACGCGCAAACCTGAATGGCCGCGCGATACTGCCACGAAATTTCGCGGCGTCTATCCTTCCGCGGGCGCGATCTCGGCCGCGAGTTCGCCCTTCGGCCCGTCGCCCACCCGCACGCGCACCTTCTGCCCCTGCTTCAATTCGCGCATACCCGACCGGCGCAGCATCTCCATGTGCACGAAAATGTCCGGCGTATCGGGTCCGCGCGACACGAAGCCATAACCCTTGCCGCGGTTGAACCATTTGACGGTGGCTTCAAAAGCGGGACCACGCGGCACGATTGCGTATCGCCCAGCGCGCTGTGGCTCGGGCTGCGGCTGGGAAGCCATGGAATTGTCCAACAACAAAATCCTGCGCGCCTGAAGACCTTTCGGACCGTGCACGGCTTCGCATACGACGTGCGCGCCCTCCTGCGCGTATTTGAAACCCGATTGCCGCACGCAGCTCTGGTGAAGAAGAACGTCGCCCTGCTGACCAGTCGAGGGCTTGATGAAGCCGTAGCCTTTTGCGAGGTCAAACCACTTGATTGAGCCGGCAATCTCGAACGTCTCGCCCGCACCGGGCGATGCGACTTGCGATTCCATCCCCTCCCCCGACGCCATTTTCGTTCAAAACCAGATACGGAACAGGTGAGCTTAACACATCCTTCACAAAGGTTAAAGAAGTTGGGCGAGAATCTGTTCGAAATCGCGCGTGAAATTGGCGCAGGCGATAACCCGTTGATCTGCAACCGCTAGTCGGCGAGACCTGAGAAATGGAGTTTACCGGCCGCTATGTCATTCCAGCGCCGCCCGCCGCGGTATGGGATGCGCTCAATAATCCCGAGGTCCTCAAGGCCTGCATCCCCGGTTGTCAAACGCTCGTGAAGACCGAGGAACACCGCTTCGAGGCTGTCGCAACGCTCCGCATCGGCCCGGTGAAAGCGAATTTCCGGGCTGTCATTCACCAGAGCGAGCTCGATCCGCCGCGCCGCTGCGTGCTCAAGGGCGAAGGCCAGGGCGGCGTCGCCGGGTTCGCGCGCGGCGAAGCCGCGGTCACGTTGGCGCAGGAGTGCAATGCAACGGCGCTTTCCTACGTCGCGCGGGCGAGCATCGGCGGCAAGCTGGCGCAGGTGGGCCAGCGGCTGATCGACAGCGCGGCAAAACAGATTGCCGACGATTTCTTCGCCCGTTTCGCCGCGCAGGTTGCGCCGGCACCCGTCGTCGCGCCGCAGGAGCTCGAGGGCCCACCGCCGCCTCCGCCGTTCATCGAAACACCTGTGCCGCTGGCAAGCGCGCGACGGGAGGGGCTGGCGCCGGAAATCTGGGTGATCGGTCTTGTCGGCGTGATCGTGATCCTGCTCGTGCTCTTCGGTGTTGCGTTCTGAGTGCTTGACCGTGCTTCCCGCTCCGACAACAGTCGTTGCGCGGAATTCGGGCGGACACGCATGCCTGTCGTAAACATGACCGTGAACGGCGAGCACAGGAGCGCCGATGTCGAGGACCGCACGCTCCTCGTCTATTTCTTGCGCGACACTCTCGGCCTTACCGGGACGCATATCGGTTGCGATACCAGCCAGTGCGGCGCCTGTGTCGTTCACCTCAACGGGCGCGCGGTTAAATCCTGCTCGATGTTTACGCGCCAGGCGGATGGCGCCGAAGTCGTGACCATCGAAGGTCTCGCGCAAGACGGCGAATTGCATCCCGTGCAGGCAGCCTTCCGCGAACATCACGCGCTGCAATGCGGGTTCTGTACACCGGGAATGATCATGACCGCCATCGACATGATCCGTCGCGGCAAGACGACCGACCGCAGGACGATCCGGCGCGAGCTTGACGGGAATTTCTGTCGCTGCACGGGCTATCAGAACATCGTCGATGCGATAGAAGCCGCAGCTAGAGAAACGGGAACGGCATGATTCCCTATGCCTTTCACTATCACCGGGCGGCCTCGCTTGACGACGCGCAAACACTTTTTGCCAACGCGCAGGAGGCGAAGTTCCTCGCCGGCGGACAGACGCTCATCCCCGCGATGAAGCAGCGGCTTTCTCAGCCATCCGATCTGATCGACATTGGCCGGCTCGCAGAACTCTCGTTTATCCACGAACGCGACGGAAACATTGTGATCGGCGCCATGGCGCGTCACGGCGATGTCGCCGCTTCGGCGCTGGTCAGGAGCAGAATTCCCGCGCTTGCGGAGCTGGCGGAAGAAATTGGCGATCCCGCGGTGCGTCACATGGGAACGCTCGGCGGTTCTCTCGCCACCAGCGATCCCGCGGCGGATTATCCGGCAGGGGTGCTCGGCCTCGGCGCGAATGTCGTGACGACGAAAAAGACCGTTCCCGCCGACGATTATTTTCTCGGTCTGTTTCAGACGCCGCTGGAAGACGGCGAGATCATCACCGAAGTGTCCTTTCCGATTCCGCGGCGCGCGGGATACGCGAAATTTCGCAATCCCGCGTCACACTACGCGATGGTCGGTGTCTTTGTTGGCGAAACCAGTGCCGGTGTCCGGGTCGCGGTGACCGGTGCCGGCGCTTGCGCCTTTCGTGTTGCCGAAATGGAAACGGCGCTCGCGCGCCGCTTTGATGCGGAATCCGTCGCGGGCATTTCGCTTCCCGCTGACGGGCTGAACAGCGATCTGCACGCGTCGGCCGAATACCGCGCCCACCTCGTCACGGTAATGGCCAGGCGTGCCGTCGCCGCGGCGATTGGGCGATGATGCTCCTCATCACCTCATCCCCACGTGTCATCATGCGCGAATGCGCATGATCCAGACGAAACCTGGCAGGCGCAAATGGAATGAAATGCTTCTCTTACCCAAACGGATGTACAGCGAGAGGCTGGATGCTGCGCCTGCGCGCAGCATGACAATTCTATGGCTTCAGCACGCATAACCGGGGGCTCGAAACCATGACCGATGAAGAATTGCTGTTCGAAACCGTGGAACGCTGGCGTGGTCAAGGACGCGGCGTGGCGCTGGCGACGGTGGTGAAGACCTGGGGTTCGGCGCCGCGTCCGGCCGGCAGTCACATGGCGGTGCGCGACGACGGCGCATTTGTCGGATCGATCTCGGGCGGCTGCGTCGAAGGGGCAACGATTGACGCGGCGGCGCAGACGATCGGCGACGGCCAGACCCGCCAGTTGCACTTCGGCGTCAGTGACGAAACCGCCTGGTCGGTCGGCCTCGCCTGCGGCGGCCACATCGACGTCTTCGTTGAACGGGTCGAATGACGCAGGTATCGAGCCCGTACCTTTCCTCCCCCGCGCATGCATTGCGTGGGGGAGGTGGTGCGAAGCACCGGAGGGGGCACTTAATATCGCGAGGTGCGTGGCCCCCTCCACCGCGAAGTTTACACTCGGGCCGGCCTTTGGCCGGACCCGGGGGCGGTCCCCCTCCCCCACGTCGCTGCGCGACGCAGGGGAGGAAAATCAATGTGACACTCGGAGGGTCACGATGAAGCGCGGGACGTTGCGCGCATTGGGCGAGGCGCGAGAGCGCGGGCGGGCGCTCGTGCGCGCGGTCGAGCTTGCGACCGGAGGCGAAAAACTGATCGACGATTTCGGCGATGACTCGCCGCTTGCGCGCACCGCCGCGGAGGCTGCGCGCCGCGATCGCAGCGGCATCGTTGAAATTGAGGGGCAGAGTTGGTTCCTGGAGGTGCACAATCCACCTCTGGACCTGCGCGTTGTGGGTGCGGTTCACATCGCGCAGTCGCTCGCGCGCATGGCGGCGCTCGCCGACTATCGTGTCACCGTTATCGATCCAAGAACTGCCTTTGCCTCGGAGGAACGCTTTCCCGACGCGCTCCTGTCGCACGATTGGCCGGACGAAGCGATTGTGAAGGCGCCACTGGGTCCGCGCAGCGCCGTCGTCGTTCTGACGCATGATCCCAAGATCGACGATCCGGCGCTGGTCGCGGCGCTCGGCTCCGATTGCTTCTACATCGGTGCACTGGGATCCAAAAAGACACATGCCGCGCGACTGTCGCGGCTGAAATCGCAAGGCGTGAGCGACGGTGCGCTCGCACGCATTCACGGGCCTGTGGGGCTGGCCATCGGCGCGCGCTCGCCCGCGGAAATCGCTGTTTCGATCGTCGCCGAAATGACAATGAGGCTGCGCGCGGACGCCGGTTGGGAGCGATCCGACATCCGCGCGACAGCCGGTCCGGGGATTTCCCCCCGTTCCTAGTTGCGGTTCGCCACGCGGCTCCGCCGCGACGACGTGAGTTCGTCCTGCGTCACCACGCCGTCATTGTTCTTGTCGAGTCTCGCAAACAGCCGTTCCTGCGGTGCCGCAAATTCGGCAAGCGTGATCTTGCCCGTACGATCCCGATCGAGCCGTTGGAAAACCCGCGCCGAGATCGCGCGCGATTGCGCGGCCTCGAGCTGATAGTACTGCTCAGGCGTGAGAAAGCCGCCCTTCGCAAAGCTGCTGAACGCCTGCTGTGTCGCCTTGTCGAATTCGGCGCGCGTTACCTTGCCGTCGCGGTTGAAGTCGTCGGAAAAACAAATGGTCGAGCGTCCGCGCGAGCTGAATCCGCGTCCCCCCGAGCTGCTGCCGCTCGATCGCGATCGGGTTGCGGTTCCACCCGGCTGCCGCGAGCCGCGCGACGAACTGCAGGAAATCACGCCGGTGCCATCGCGGTCCATGAGTTCAAAGCGGTCGCGCTCGGCGGCCATGTACTCATCCTGGCTGACCTTGCCGTCGCCCTTCCAGTTCATGCGGTGGAATTCTTCATTCGCCTGGTCACGCAGGTCCTTCAAATGAGTCGCCGCGTACTGGTCGAGCGTCATTGTCGGCGCACCTTTGGTCGCGACGGAGAACTCGTGCGCCAACGCACGGTTGAACTCGTCATGCGTGACCTTGCCGTCCTTGTTGACGTCGAATTCCGCAAGAAAGCGTTCGGCCAGACGTCCGCGCCCGGAGGTCAACGGAGCATCAAAATTGCTGCGGGTCTTTGCAGGGGGAGCCGGACTGTCCCCCATCCGCGCGATTGCGACGCCGCTGCCGACGGCAAGTGCGGCACCCAAAAGCAGGCTGTAACGAAGTGTCGGTGTCATGGAAGTCATCTCCTCGTGGGACTCTTCATGGCACCAATCGATAAGGCGCGACCGTCGCGGAACTTTGTCCGTACACCCCTCAATTGGTCGCAATCTTCCACTGTCACCCCGGTATTCGCGACAGATCGCGACAAATCCGCGTTGCGCTTGCCCTCGTGAAACTGCATCTTCAAGCCGATGCTTAAAGACGAAGCCAGACCGCATGTCCTGATCGTCGAGGACGCGCGCGACATCCGCGAGCCGCTCGCGCGGTACCTGCGCGAGCATGGCTATCGGACGACCACGGCCGCGGACGCGCAGGTGGCGCGAAAGGTGATGAAGGGTTCGGCGATCGACCTCGTCGTGCTGGATATCATGATGCCCGGCGAAGACGGCTTGAGCCTCTGCCGCCACATTCGCGACACGTCGCAGGTCCCGGTTGTGCTTCTGACCGCGCGCGGCGAAGAAGTGGACCGCATCATCGGCCTCGAGATGGGCGCGGACGATTACATCCCGAAGCCCTTCAGCCCGCGCGAGTTGGTGGCGCGCATCGCCGCGGTCCTGCGGCGGACACAGGCGCTGCCGCCGCGGCAGAAGCCTCCCGTGGCGGAACGCATCCGCTTCGGCGACTGGACGCTGGATACGGGACAACGCGAGCTGATCGACAAGGACGGCATGGCGACCGCATTGTCGAGCGGCGAATTCCGCCTTCTCGCCGCGCTGATCGACCGCCCGAAGATGGCGCTCAACCGCAACCAGCTGCTTGACCTGACAAAGGGCCGCGACGCCGATCTCTTCGACCGCAGCATCGACAATCATGTGAGCCGGCTGCGCAAGAAGATCGAACCCGATCCGAAGAATCCCCGCTACATCAAGACCGTCTGGGGCGGCGGGTACATGTTCGCCGTCGATCCCGAGGCCGGATGAGTCTCTGGCCGCGTCGGCTCCTGCCCCGCACGCTTGCTGCGCAGCTCGTTGTGGTCGCCGCTACGGCGGTGATCGTGTCCAACGCCGCCGTCGGCATCTGGTTCGCCACCACCCAGGAGCGGATGACCGAGTCGTACATGACCGGTCGTCTGGTCCAACGCGCCGTCGACGCCGCCACGCTCCTGAGTGGCATCGCAGCGCATGAACGCGAAGCCGCGGTGAATACAATGAGTTCCGGCCCGTGGCGCTTCAAGCTCATTTACGGAAAACCGGTCGTGCATCCGATGACCGATGAGGAAGCGCGATACGCGGCACGCGCGCGTGCGATGCTGCCTCCCCAGAAACAAAAGCAGCCGGTTTCCGTCACCATCTACAAAGGGCTGTTGCCTTCTTCCAACGGTCCAGACATTCCACGCAGCGGCATGATCGTCGAGGTGACGCTGCCGGTGGTGCGCAGGACGCAACTGGTTACGCAATTTTCCCGGCCGGCGCCCGAGCCGTGGCCGCTCGAGGTCATCGTCGCCGGCGTCGTCGCGGTGCTGACGACATCTCTGGCCGCCGCTTTCGTTGCGCGGCGCATTGCGCGGCCGATTTCGCAGCTCGCCGCCGCAGCAAGCGAGGCGGCCGCAGGCGGCCAGGCGCCGAGCGTTCCCGAAGAAGGTCCGGACGATGTGCGCCGCGCCGCCCACGCCTTCAATCGGATGACGGACCGCGTCACCAAAACGCTGGAAAGTCAGCGCCAGCTTCTCTCCGCCGTCGGCCATGATCTGCGCACGCCGATAACCGCCATGCGCATCAACTCGGAATTCATCGAAGATGCCGAGTTGCGTCAGGGCATCCAGAAGAACCTCGAAGAATTGCAGGAACTGACGGAAGCCGTGCTCTCCGCAGGGCGCGGCGCCGGCGGAGAGAAGATGCGCAAGATCGATCTCGCCGCACTGATTGAAAGCCTCTGTACCGATCTGGACGAGATGGGGCAGCCGGTATCCTGGTGCGCGCATGCGGCGGCACCGGTCAAGTGCCGCCCCAACGAGATTCGCCGTGCCGTGCGCAACCTCATCCAGAACGCCGTCGCCTACGGCAGCCGCGCCGACGTTTGCCTGTGCGCAACGCCGGACTGCTACAATATCGTCGTCGAAGACGAGGGCCCGGGAATACCCGAAAAGGATCGCGTTCGCGTATTCGAGCCGTTCGTGCGCCTCGACGAATCCCGCAGTGCCGAGACCGGCGGGAGCGGATTGGGGCTGACGCTGGTGAAAGCCATTGCCGAAGGCCATGGCGGCCAAATCGCGCTGCAAAACCGGCCCGAGCGCGGCTTGCGCGCTTGCCTGACGCTGCCGCGCGAACCCGCCGATGCTTGAATTGTGTGTCTGGGGCATTCGCACCAAGTCTTTTATTGTCATGCTGCGCAAAGGCGCAGCATCCATGCGTGGCCAGAGCTCGGCATGAGGGGATTTCCTCATCCTGAGCTTGTCGAAGGGTGGATGCTGCGCCTTCGCGCAGCATGACAAGTCTTGAGGCGTTTCAATTGCAATCCGAAACAGACCACACACAAAAGCTTCCACGCCCGCGCATTGCGGCGGTGGTGCTTGCGGCCGGCCTGTCGACCCGAATGGGCCGCAACAAATTGCTCGCGGAGATTGATGGCGAACCGCTCATTCGACGGGTTATAGATCGCGTTGAATCGAGCGGCGCCCGGCCGATCGTGGTCGTGACAGGCCATGATCCAGAGCGCCTGCGGCAGGCCCTTGAAGGTCCGCAATGTACAATCGTGCATAATCCGCAATTCCGTGAGGGGCTTGCCACGTCGCTTCGTACGGGAATAGCGGCGGTTCCCGCCTGCGACGGTGCGATCATCCTGCTTGGCGACATGCCGGCAATTTCTGCGTCGCTGATCGACAGAATGATCAGAGCGTTCGACCCGGAGAATGGCCGCGCCATCTGCGTGGCCGTCCACAACGGCCGGCGCGGAAACCCGGTGCTCTTTCATCACCGGTTTTTTTCGGAGCTCCAGTCGCTGGCCGGCGATATCGGCGCGCGGAATGTCGTAACGAAACACATGGATGTCGTGTGCGAGGTCGAAGCCGGGGACGATGGCTGCCTGCTCGACATCGATACGCCGGAAGATCTGGCAGGGCTGGAGAGGGGCCATTGAGCGATCCACTCTATCGCAAGGATTTGTTGCGGCTCGCCGCCGACGCGCACGGCGCGGGCCGTCTCGCTTCGCCCGATGCTTCGGGTTTCGCGTACAATCCGGCCTGCGGCGACAAGGTCGTTGTCGATCTCGGCCTCTCCGGGGGATGTATCCTCGAGTTCGCGCATGAAACCAAAGCCTGCGTCCTGGCGCAGGCCTCCGCCGCCATCCTTGGCGCGAATCTGAAAGGCGCTGACCGGGCAACCGTGGAAGGATTGCACAGGCGCGTGGCGGAGATGTTGGAAAGCGGTCCGGCACCCTCCTCCCCATTTGACCTCTATTCCGCTTTTTCCGGCGCCGTGGAGTACAGGAGCCGCCATCGCTGCGTGCTTCTTCCCATCGAAGCTGTTCTGGACGCTCTGGCGAAGACAGGTTGAACATCATGGAAGACAAACTCGCGCAGGCGCGTGCCCGGTTTGCCGAGGACTTGCGGGTAGCGGCGGGAGTAAGGACGCACGCCATTATCGCGGCGTTTGCCCGCGTGCCGCGCGAGGCATTCGTCGGCCCTCCGCCTTGGCGCGTCGGCACGCGCTTCACCCGTCTGGGCGGACCGCTGCTCGAATACCAGACCTTCGAAGGTGACCCGGCCGTGCTGTACCATGACGTGGTGGTCGCATTGGACGAGCAGCGCGCAATCAACAATGGCCAGCCGAGTCTTTGGGCCTGGGCATTCCAGGAGACGCAGCCGCGCAGCGGCGATCGCATCCTTCACCTCGGTTGCGGTACTGGTTACTACACCGCCATTCTTGCTGAAATTGCCGGACCCAATGGCTCGGTTCACGGCATCGAAGTTGAGCCGGCATTGGCGGAGCGCGCCAGGAACGCGCTCGTTTCCTGGGCAAATGTCACGGTCGCGTGCGGCGATGGCATAACCGTCCCGCCGGAAGCCTGGGACCTGATCGCGGTCTCTGCCGGGGCAACCCATCCGCTTCTGGGCTGGCTCGCTGGTCTCAAGCCGAATGGCCGCCTGCTATTTCCGCTGACCGTAGACACTCCCAACCCGCGTAGCGGCAGCGGTGCCATGTTGCTCCTGTCGCGCCGCGGCGACGGCCTGTTTGCGGCCAGCTTTCTGTGCCCGGCAAGCTTTGTACATTTCGAAGGCGGCCGCGACCCGGAAGCAGGCGCGCGGTTGTTGCAGGCGTTGCGGCACGGCTTCCAAAAAGCTTCCGAGGTGCATTCCTTGCGGCAGGACAGACACGTGCAAGACGAGAGCTGCTGGCTCCACGCGGACGCCTTCTGCCTCTCCTACCGCGACCCGTGAGGCGTTTCCTCCCCCGCGCATGCATTGCGTGGGGGGAGAGCCTGCCCCGCACTTGTTGCGGGGTGGTGCCCCCGCGTCCGGCCAAAGGCCGGCGCGAGGATAAACTCCGCACCGGAGGGGGCACTTGAATCGCGACGCATGGTTGCCCCCTCCACCGCGAAGTTCACCCTCGGGCCGGCCTTCGGCCGGACCCGGGGGCGGTCCCCCTCCCCCACGCTCGCGTTCGCTCGCGCGGGAGAGGAAACACTTCAGGCGAGGCTGGCGAAAAATGCGGCGTAGGGGCGGAGGGAGAGCACATCCGCATCGATGCGCGAGCCGCCGGTACAGATGGAGAGCGGCGCCGCCTCCGGCAGCCATTTGCTTTGCAACGCCGCTTCGCCGCCGCTCATGTTGAAGACGCAAAGATACCGCTGCTCGCCATGGTTCCGCAGAAACGCGAGCACCGGCGATGGCGCGTCCAAAAATTCGATGTCGCCCAAACGCAGAGCGGCGCTTGCCTTGCGCGTTGCGAAGAGACGGCGCGCGTATGACAGCGTGGATTGCGAATCGCGCTCCTGGCGCGAAACGGCCAGTTCGCGGTGCTCCGGCGCTAGCGGCAGCCAGGGTGAACCGCTCGTGAAGCCTAGATCGGGCGCGGCGTCGTTCCATGGCATGGGCGTGCGGCAACCGTCGCGGCCGCGATAGAGCGGATAGTAGAGATCGCCGATCGGATCCTTGATCTGGTCGCGCCGCAAACTGGCTTCGGGCAATCCAAGCTCCTCGCCTTGGTAGAGAAGAAGCGTCCCTCGCAAGGCGGTGAGCACGGCCAGAAGAAGCCGCGCCAGCGCCGGCGGCGGATTGTCGCCCCCGAAGCGCGTCACGGTGCGGATCACGTCGTGATTGGAAAAGGCGATCGACGGCCAGTGGGCGGGAAACCGGGCGAGTGTGCGGTAATGCTCGTGTACGAAATCGGGACCAAGCACATCCGCGTGCAGGAGAGGAAAGCTGTAGCCCGAGTGCAATCCTTCGGTGGGCGAAGCGAAGGCGCCACAGCGCTCGGGATCTTCCGAAAACTCTCCCATGACGAAGCGGTCGGGATGACGCTCCACCCGGCAGCGGATTTCGTCCAGAACCTGAATGTTCTCTGGCAAGTTGCTGTCGTGGCGATGCAATTGCATGTTTGCGGCGCGCGACCAGTAAGCGCCGTTGCGCGCGGGCTCGGGGACGGCTGGATTGTCCGCAAGGTTCGGGTCGTGCAGGAAGGCGTTGGCGACGTCGAGCCGGAAACCATCGACGCCGCACGCGAGCCAGCGGTCGAGAACGCGAAGTGCCGCTTCGCGCGCCGCCGGATCCTGCCAGTTGAGCTTGGGTTGCTGGCGCAGGAATTTATGGTGGTAACTGGCGCGGCGCGCGGGATGGTACGACCATGCCGGGCCGCCGAAAGCCGAAAGCCAGTTGTTCGGCGCGGTTCCGTCCTCGCGCGCAGGCGCCCAGACATACCATGCCGCTTTTTCGCCGCCCTCGAGACTCTCGACAAACCAGGCATGCTCGTCGGAGGTGTGCGCGAGCACCTCGTCGGTCATAACCTTCAGTCCACGCGCATGCGCTTGGTTCAGCAGCCGGTCGAAATCGGCTTCGCTGCCGTATTCGGGGTTGACGGTGTCGTAATCCGATACGTCATATCCCCAATCGCGGTTTGGGGACGGACGAACGGGCGAGAGCCAGAGCGCATCGACGCCCAGCGCCGCGATGTAATCGAGCTTGGAGATCAGTCCTTCAAAATCCCCGACGCCGTCGCCGTTGGAATCGGCGAAGCTTCGGACATAGACCTGATAGACGGTGGCGCCGCGCCACCACGGCGCGTTTTCGCTCACGCCTCCTTCTCGTTGTTGATGATGCGCGAAACCAGACCGTAGGCGATCGCTTCCTCGGCCGACATCCAGAAATTGCGATCCGTATCGGCCGCTATTTTCTCATAGGGCTGTCCCGTTTCGCGCGCCATGGTGCGGTTGAGGCGCTCGCGCATCTTCATGATTTCCTGCGCTTCGATCGAAATGTCGGAAACCGGCCCCGCCACCCCGCCCAACGGCTGATGCAGCAGAAAACGTGTTTGCGGCAGTGCAAAGCGGTTTTCCCGCGCGGCCCCGATATAGATGTGTGCACCCGCGCTCGCCACCCAACCGGTGCCGATCATTTTTATGCGCGCACCGACGAATTTGATCACATCGTGAATGGTGTCGCCGGATTCGACATGACCGCCCGGCGAATTGATGACCACGCGGATATCGGCGTCGCTTTCCGCCGCCATCGCGAGGAGCTGTGCCGTCACGCGCTCGGCAAGTTTCATGTCCACCTCGCCGAAAATGAGCACGGTACGCGCCTTAAACAGCGCCTGCGCCACCGGCGAGACCTGCTGTTCTGGTGGCGGTGTTTTCTTGTTGTCATTATCGTCAAGCCTGCGCATGGATTCTCCTTACGAGCGTTGCGGACGGTTCTAGCCCAGATATGTGCACTGCCGCACGAAAAAAAGATCAGCGCGGGGACGCCGAGGTCCTGCTGCGCCAGAGCTTGCGCGACGCGTGCGCCGTGAAACAAAATTGTCATGGCCCGCGAATGCGGGCCACCCAGGTGACGCACGAATGCATTGGGGAAACGATAGCGCGCGCGCGAATGACTCTGCGCTCAAACAGCGACGCGATAGAGCGTCAAACCGCAATTCGGTGCGACACCAACTGGGTGGCCCGCGCTCCCGCCTTCGCCAAACGGCTTCGGCGGGCGAGTGCGATGGCCTCCGAAGCTGCGAAGCAGCGAAGGATGGCCGGCGGGCCATGACATTTTTGTTTTTTACCCCCGCGAGAGTGGGGGCATTCCCTGCGTCAAGCCTTTTCTTTTTCGTCTAACAGACCAAAAGCCGCTTGAAGAGTGACGCCGATTTCCGCGTGCAGCACAAGATCGGCGATACCATCCTGTTCGGTGCGCTCGCGATTGATGATCGCAAGCTTCGCACCGTTGCGCTTGGCGAGCAGCGGAAAACCGGCCGCCGGATAGACCACGAGCGATGAACCGAGCACCAGGAACAGGTCGCAGGCGTGCGTTGCCCGTTCGGCGCGTTCCATTTCGTCCTGCGGCATCGCCTGACCGAAGGAAATGGTTGCCGTCTTGAGAAGTCCGCCGCATTCTGTGCAATCCGGCGGCGTGCCATGCATCTCGAAATGCGCACGGATGGGCGCGAGCTCGGCGCGCCTTCCGCATTCCAGGCACTTGGCGTAGCGCGTGTTGCCGTGCAGTTCGATGACGCGCTCGGCAGGAACGCCTGACATCTGATGCAGGTTGTCGATGTTTTGCGTAATCACGTGGCTGACGATTCCGCGTGCGACGAGCGCCGCGATGGCCTCATGCCCGGCGTTGGGAACGACGCGTGCAAACATCGCCTCCATCGCGAAACGCCGCTGCCATGCCTCTTTGCGCATCGCCGCCGAGGCGACGAAATCCTGAAACTCGATGGGCGCCATTTGTGTCCAGATCCCGCCGGGCGAGCGGAAATCCGGAATGCCGGATTCCGTCGAGATGCCCGCGCCCGTGAACACCACCACATCGCGCGCGCCACGCAGCATGGCGGTCAGGCCTTCGGCGCCGGAATTGATCGCGTCGTGCTTCAAGCCTCAGCTCCAGGCCTTGAATTTCCTCCCCCGCGAAGCGCGGTAATTAGGGACAGGATATCATTTCCCCTATTCCCCCGCGCGGCTTTCAGCCGAGCCAAAGGGAAATGGTTTCCTGTCCCTAATTACTCCGGCGCAATGCACCCGCTCACATCCGCCGCGAGTGCGCAGGGGAGGAAAATCCGGCTATTTCACACTGCCGCAATCGGCGGAGATCCATCGGCCTTCGAAACTGGACGTGATGGTTTGTGGATGCCCCTCCATCGTGCCGTTGAACGCGTAGGTGCCGGCGTAGCGCTCGTTGCTGTCGTACGTCACCTCGACGTGGCCGCGCCCCTGCGCGCCTTCGCCGCTGCAGACGAGGTCCGCGGTAAACGTGTGTGCGTCGTGGCTCACATTCGTCATCGAACAACCGCGGTTGTTGCGCGGTGTCGGTGGCGTGTCCTGTGCCACTTCTTCCGCCGTCATGCAGTGTTGCGTTGTGTACGTGTGGTTGCCGGACGTGCTCATGCCCATCGCCTTCATGCGCGCGAGCGCCTCCGGTGGAATGCTGGCGCTCATGTTGGGCATGCTCGTACGAACGGTATTCTCCCACAGGCCCACCTTGCCGTGGGACCCCAGCGCCGCGAGCGGCACCGCAACCGCAAACATGACGCCGGCGCAAAAAATTCCGGTGTTGATCCTCATTCCTTTTTCTCCCCGTTGTTGGGCCCAGCGGACCGATTTCGCGCTATCCATAGCATCCGGAGAAACACATGCAATTGGGGGCGTTTTGCCCGCTGTGGAGGATCGATCCGGACCGGATCCTCAGCCGCGCCGGCAAAGCCGTGCAAAGGATGCCGGAAACGTCATGGCACCGTGGGCGGAACAGGCGTAGGTTGAACGCGCACAGGCGCATGGAGGGGTGACCCATGCCGATCGAACTTCGTATCAACGGCGAGACAAAATCCGTCGACGTTCCCGCCGACATGCTGCTTCTCTGGGTCTTGCGCGATGTGCTGGGCCTGACCGGCACCAAATTCGGCTGCGGCATGGCGCTCTGCGGCGCCTGCACCGTGCACATCGACGGCAATCCTGTTCGTTCCTGTCTTCTGCCGGTGAGCGCGATCGGTAATCGCGCCGTCACGACCATCGAAGCGATCGGCGCGACGCCCGAGGGCGCCAGAGTCCAGAAGGCGTGGCTCGACCTCGAAGTCATCCAGTGCGGCTACTGCCAGCCCGGGCAGATCATGTCGGCCGCGGCGCTCCTGAAATCGACACCACATCCGGATGATGCCGATATCGACGCCGCCATGGCCGGCAATATCTGCCGCTGCGGCACCTATGTCCGCATCCGCGCCGCCATCAAGCACGCGGCCCTCGGCAGCGCCAAAGAAGCGACGCTATGACCGCGCTGGCCGTTTCGCCGTCGCGCCGCGCGGTGCTCTCCTCCGGCCTCGCCGGTGGCGTGTTGCTCGCTTTTCGACTTCCGGCTTTCGCGGTGAACGAGCCCGAGCAGCCGCCCGACAGCACGGCCGGCAAATTCGCACCCAACGCCTTCATCCGCATCGATGGCAGCGGCAAAACCATTTTCGTCATGCCGCAGGTGGAGATGGGACAGGGTGTGTACACGGCGCTGCCGATGATCCTCGCCGAGGAGCTCGATGCCGACTGGAACAGCGTCGTCTTCGAGCACGCGCCAGCGAACGAGAAACTGTACGCCAACCCGGTGCTGACGGTTCAGGCCACTGGCAACTCCAATTCCGTCCGCGCCTTCTGGAAGCCGCTCCGCCAGGCGGGCGCCGCCGCGCGCGCGATGCTGATCGGGGCGGCGGCCAAAGAATGGAACGTCGATCCGGCGAGCTGCACCGCCGCGGACGGCAAGGTGATCCATTCGGCGAGCGGCCGTACCCTGCCCTACGCCGCGCTCGTCGCCGCGGCGGCGCAGATTCCGCCACCGAAGGATCCGCCTCTCAAGGACCCGAAACAGTTCAAGATCATCGGCAAGCCGGTGAAGCGCCTCGACACGCCGGCCAAGGCGCAGGGCAAGGCTGTGTACGGCATCGACGCCATGCTGCCCGGCATGAAATTCGCAACGCTCGCCGCCTGCCCCCATTTCGGCGGCAAGCTCGCGCATTGCAACGACAGCGGGGCGAAAAAGATTCCCGGTGTACGCCAGGTCGTGGTGCTCGATGATCTCGTTGCCGTCGTCGGTGATCACATGTGGGCGGCGAAGAAAGGCCTCGATGCACTGAAGCTCATGTGGGACCCGGGCCCCTACGGCCATGTCGATTCCGCGCTGATCTGGAAAGAGATTGCGAAGGCGAGCGAACGGACCGGTCTGGTCGCGAAGAAAATCGGTGATGCCGACAAGGCACTGGCAGAGGGCGAGAAGTTCGAGCGGCATTACCAGATGCCGTTTCTTGCCCACGCGACGATGGAGCCGATCAACTGCACGGTCCATCTGACCAACGATTCCTGCGAAATCTGGCTCGGCACGCAGATCATGGCGCGCGTACAGTCGACCGCGGCGGCGACCGCGGGCCTCCCGCTCGAGAAAGTAATCGTGCACAACCACCTTCTCGGTGGCGGTTTCGGCCGCAGGCTCGAGCCCGACATGGTCGTGAAGGCCGTACGCATTGCGAAGCATGTCGACGGGCCGCTGAAGGTCGTGTGGACACGCGAAGAGGACATCCAGCACGACCTCTATCGTCCGGTTTATTATGACCGCCTCACCGCGACGCTGAAGGACGGCAGGATCGACGGCTGGCTCGATCGCGTTACCGGTCCATCGATCGTCGCGCGCTGGCTGCCGCCCGCCTTTACCGGCAACCACAACATCGACTTCGACTAGGTCGACAGCGCCATCGACGTGCCCTACGCCATTCCCAATCTCCGCGTCGAAGTCGTGCGCTGGGAAGCGCTGAACGTGCCCACCGGTTTCTGGCGCGGCGTTGGTCCGAATAACAACGTCTTCGCCATCGAAAGCTTCATCGACGAGCTGGCGCGGCACGCCGGCAAGGATCCGGTCGAATTTCGCCGCGCCCATCTGACCAAAACCCCACGCCTGCTCGCGGCACTCGACGTGGCCGCGGAGAAATCCGGCTGGGGCTCGCCCTTGCCGCACCGCCACGGCCGCGGTGTCTCTGTGCAGGTCTCGTTCGCCAGCTTCATCGCCACCGTCGCTCATGTGGAAGTGGACGAAAACGGCAATGTCAAACTTCGCCGCCTGACGACCGCCGTCGATACCGGCATTGCCGTCAATCCAGACACCATCGTCGCGCAATTGCAGGGCGGCATGATCTTCGGCGCGACCGCTGCGCTCTGGGGCGAGATCACGATCAAGAACGGCCGCGTGCAGCAGTCCAACTTCAATGATTACCGCATGCTGCGGATCGACGAAGCGCCGGCGATCGACGTGCATCTGATCAAGAGCGGAGAGCCGCCGGGCGGCATCGGCGAGACGGGAACGACCACGGCCCCGCCCGCGATCCGCAACGCCGTGTATGCCGCGACAGGCATTCCCCTCCGGCACCTCCCGATCGATCGCGACGTGCTTGCGGGGAGGAAGAAGGCATGAGCCGCTTCGCCTTCCGCCTCCTCGCGGTCATCGCTGTGATCGCCGTCATCGCGATCGGCATTCTCCTGTGGCTCGTTCTCGCTCCGGGGCCGATGGATTTCGCGGGCGGCCACAAGGTCGCGCTCGCCGATTACCGCGGCGCCAATCCCACCGGCGTTCCTGCATCGCTCGCGAACGCGAGCGTCGTCAAACGCGGCGAATATCTCACGCGCGCCGCCGATTGTATCTCCTGCCATACCGCGAAGGGTGGCCGCGAATTTGCCGGCGGCTTTGCCTTCACCCTGCCCTTCGGCACCATCTGGTCGACCAACATTACGCCCGACAGGGAAACCGGCATCGGCAACTACAGCGATGCGGATTTCCTCAACGCCGTGCATCGCGGCATCCGGCGCGACGGCCGCCCGCTTTATCCGGCGATGCCGTTCACGTCCTATTCGACCATGACCGATGCCGATGCGCTCGCCATCAAAGCGTATCTCTTCAGCCTCGCGCCGGTGCATGCGCCGCATCGCAGCAACACGCTCGCCTTTCCGTTCAATCACCGCCGGCTCGTCGCCGTCTGGTCGTGGCTCTTCAATGCGGACAGGCGCTACGAGCCGAATGCGGACAGGAGTGCCGAATGGAATCGCGGCGCCTATCTCGCCGAGGCGCTCGCCCATTGCGGCGAGTGCCACACGCCCCGCACGCTTGCCCTCTCGGTCGATAACCGCCGGAAATTCGCGGGTGCGATCACGGGGGGCTGGCGCGCCTGGAACATCACGCCCGACCGCGGCACCGGCATCGGCGCCTGGAGCGACGCCGGCGTGTACAATTATCTCGCCCAGGGCCACGCCACCGGACACGGCACCGCAAGCGGATCGATGGGAGAAGCCGTCGAATACAGTTTCGTCGACATGACGCCAGACGACCTCCGCGCGATCGTCACCTATCTGCGCGCCGTCGCGCCGCATTCTTCGCCGGATCTTCCAGCTGCGCTTGCCCCGCCGGCGCCCGCGTCGCCAAAGCGCGGCGCCGTAACGGCCGATGCGCTCGGCAAGCATCTTTTCGAAGGCGCCTGCGCCGCCTGTCACGGCTGGACGGGTCAAAGCGCTATCTCGCCGTTTGCGACGTTGACCGGGGCGCGCGCCGTCAACGATCCGGGCGCGACCAACGTCGCGCAGATCGTGATTTCCGGCACCCGGCGCACGACGCCGGCCGGCGCCATCTCCATGCCGGCGTTCGGCGCGGCCTTCACGGACGCGGAAATTGCCGCGGTCGCGAACTATGTGACGGCGCGGTTCGGCACGAAAGGCTCATCGCTCAGTGTGCGCGACGTCGCCTCGCTCCGCCACCAAAGCGCCCAGCCGTGACGTACCGGCCATGACGGCGCAAGCCAACCCGGACGGACTTGTTTTGCAAGCGAGCCACCACGATCCGGCAAAGACGATGGAACGCCTCATTGCCGCTGTCACGGCGCGCGGAATGAGCGTGTTCGCGCGGATCGACCACGCTGCGGCGGCGGCGAGCGCCGGCCTGACGCTGCGGCCGACCGAAGTTCTCATTTTCGGGAATGCGAAGGCAGGCACCCCATTGATGCAATCGGCGCAAACAACCGGCATCGATCTGCCGCTTAAGGCGCTGGTGTTTGAAAATGGCGAGGGCAAGACCTGCATTGCGTATAACAATCCGAAATGGATTGCAGCGCGCCACGGCGCAGTCGCAGTGGACGGCGTTCTGGAAACAATGACCGCGACTCTCGCCGCTGTCGTTCAGGAGGCGATATAAACGCCCGCTCGCTTAAGTTCGCCGATTCTCACGCTACGCCTATGACATGATCTTCCTGCTACCCGCGCGCCGGAAAACCCAAGACCGGACGCGAGGTATGAGCTTCGACAAGCTCGGGGTGAGGCTTTTTTTTTGCCCTCATCCTGAGCGTGTCGAAGGATGAACGCGCCTCCTGGAACGCGGGACATGAGAGCGGCTATGCTGGCTCGTACGCGAGCAACGACGACGACAATCGCGTCTCGGCCCAGAAGGAACACATCATGGCGAACAGAGCGGTATTGGTACCCGGGCCTGACCACCCGATTTCGATCGAGGCGAATCCGTCTCGCGTTATGGTGACGGTCGGCGGAAACATCATTGCCGACACCCGCGATTCGCTGACGCTTCGCGAAGCGAGCTATCCGCCCGTCCAGTACATTCCACGCCGCGACGTCGACATGGCCGCTCTCGCGCAGAGCGAACACATGACGTATTGCCCTTACAAAGGGGAAGCGTCCCATTACAGCCTTCCCGCCGGCGGCGAACGTTGCCTGAATGCGGCGTGGAGTTACGAGAGCCCCTTTGAAGCGGTGGCCGAGATCAAGGATTACGTTGCCTTCTATCCGCAGCGCGTCGACGAGATCAGGTAACTTATCTTCCCGCTCGCCGCGCTTCGCAAATTTCACGATCCGGATCGCGGTCTTCGCCGCGAGCCCTAAAGCGACAGCTCGAACTGGACTTGCAGCACCAGTGCATTGGCTCGGCGCGGATCGTTCCCGGGATCAATGACATATTGCAAATCCGGCTGTACAGCGAGCTGCGGTGTAAGCTGCCCCAGATAGGTAAGCTCGATCGCGGTTTCCGAACTGGTCACAGGCTGCTCCGTGTTCTCTTGCGCGGCAACGAAATGCGAACTCGCGCGCCCGGCTGCAACGGCAAGCCCGATTTCATCCTTGGACCTGCCCGGCACGAAACCGTCTGCCGTCACTCCGATACCCAGATAGGAGCCGAACCGGTTCACCCGATCGTCGCCGTACCCCAGTTGCAGGAAACCATACACCGTCCCGTTCGCACCAGGAGGCGAGCGGTAGAGAAGCTTGTCGACATCCAGATAGGCGCCGGCGCTGCCGCGATGCTGCACGGGGTTTCCCAGCAGACCGGTCTCACTCAGATCGGCAAAGCTTGCGGTGTAATACCAGCCCCCAACTGCGAGCTTGTCCTGATAGGGCGCAAGGTTGGAAGCACGGCCCACCAGCGAGCGGGCCTGGCCTGGCGGCATGGTGGTCCCGGGCCGGACCAGGAATGCAACTTCTGAGACGAACAGGAAACCTGCATCCGGGCTGAACGGTTCGGGCGCGCCGGGCGGTGTGTTGACGGGCGCGCCGTCGAGTATCGCTGTTCGCCACACCACATTCGCCGCGGGTTTATACGCCAGACGCAGACCCAGAGAGGTGTCCGGATAGATCGACGGCCCTGACTTGCCGCTGCTTGCAAAGTCGGCGCCGATCCCGAAGGAGCTGTTCAGGAACATGCTCGCAGAGCGCACGCGGTCGAATTCGCTGTTCAGATCGTATTGGCCCGCGAGCAGCGAGAAACTCGAATCCGGCGAATTGTACTGTGACCAGGCCTCGTAAAGCGCCAGTTGCGGCGGGGCGGCAATGTTGTTGATGCCTTGGGCGTCGCCAACGAGCGAATCTGGTCTGCCGCCTTCCACGTCAAGCGCATCGAAATAGAAAATCAACCCCGGCGCACCGAACAAGATGCTACCATCGAGTTGCGCTTGTGCATGCAGGGCGCCGACGTAGACGGAGCCACGCTGCGCACCACCTTGCACATTCGTGATCAGCGCACCGTCATAGATCAGACTTGGCGTTACGCCCTTAGCCGATAGATCCGATTTCCGCGTCTGCCAATCGTCCAGCGGCCCGGCCGAAGCACCTGTAATTGCGGTCGCCGCAGCGACAATAAGGAGCGTCAGGCGTCGCCACAAAGGCCCGTACCTTCGTTGTCGTTGCGGCCGGATCGTCACCTGCGGCCCGGGACTCCGGCGAGACTTTGTATTAGTAAACGGGGAAGCGGGGCAGGCTTGCTGGAACGAGAGAGTTCGTGATCGTAACGGCTTAAAATTTTTTTCATTGCCTTGATCGTGCCGTAAGTAGGCGCCCGATCTGTCATCAGGGGAAACCGGCTGGTCGATCAACTTGCGTTTTTCGGCCCCTGCTCAACTCACCGCGCCCTTTTCGGCCGTGGCAGTCGCAGGCTCCGCAATTCACCCGGCAAGCGCTCCGAGGCCCAGATGCCGAATTCGCGGCAGATCACGTAGAAACTCGGCGTGAACAACAGCCCGAACAGCGTCACGCCGATCATGCCGAAGAACACCGCGATGCCGAGCGCCTGGCGCAATTCGGAGCCGGGCCCGGTGTCGATGACGAGCGGCAGCGTGCCGAGGATGAAGGCGACGGAGGTCATCAGGATCGGTCGCAACCGCTGGCGCGCGGCGAATTCGGCGGCGCCGCGCCGGTCGAGCTTGTCTTCCTGTTCGCCGCGCTTGGCAAATTCCACGATCAGGATCGCGTTCTTTGCTGCAAGACCAACGAGCACCACCAGGCCGATCTGCGTCAGGATATTGTTGTCGCGGCCGAGGAGATTCACGCCCAGCATGGCGGCGAGGAGACACATTGGCACGATGAGGATGACGGCAAGCGGCAGCACCAGGCTTTCGTAATTGGCGGCGAGCAGAAGGAAGATGAACACCACCGAAAGGCCGAACACCACGATGCCGGTGTTGCCCGCCTGTTGCTGCTGGAAGGCAAGCTCCGTCCATTCGTAGGCAAAACCCTGCGGCAGGATTTTCCTGGCAAGCCGCTCCATCGTCGAAAGCGACTGGCCGCTCGAATAGCCGGGTGCGGTATCGCCCTGCACCTCCACCGACGGATAGAGGTTGAAGCGCACCGCACGCCAGGGCCCGCTGTCGTTTTTGAGCGTCATCACCGCATCGAGCGGCACCATGTTGCCGCTTGCCGAGCGCGTCTTCAGCCGGCCGATGTCGCCGATTTCGGCGCGGTGCGGCGCGTCGGCCTGTGCGGTGACGCGCCAGGTGCGGCCGAAGAGATTGAAATCGTTGATGTAGGTCGAGCCGAGATAGGTGCCGAGCGTCGAGAACACGTTCTGTACCGGAACGCCCAGCTGTTCGGCGCGCTCGCGATCGATATCGGCGTAGAGCCGCGGCGTATGCGTGCTGAACGTGGTGAAGACGCGCTGCAGCCCCTGCGCCTGGTTCGCCGCCGCGATCAGGCGCGTGCTCACGTCTTCGAGCGCGCGCCAGTCCGGCCCGTTCCGGTCCTCGACGATCATTTTGTACCCGCCGCCGGTGCCGATGCCGCGCACGGGCGGCGGCGGAACGATGATGATCAGGCCGGCGGTGATGGAGCCGAGCGCTTTTTGCAGTTCCGCCGTGATCTTCAGCGCGTTTTCGCGCTGACCGCTTTCCTTCAGCGGCACGAACATCGCCGCCGCGTTCGGCGCGGTGGTAAAGGACGAGCCGTCGAATCCGGCAAAGGCAACGGTTGCGCGCGCTCCGGGGTTTTTCAGCGCGATCGCCTGCGCCTGTCGCAACACTTCGTCGGTACGTTGCAGCGACGAGCCCGGCGGCATCTGGATGACGCCGATCAGATAACCCTGGTCCTGCGCGGGAATGAAGCCGACCGGCGTCGCGTAGAGGCGCCACATCGCGGCAAGGATGAGCACCGCATAGGCGATGCCGATGACCGCGAGCGAGCGGATGGCGCGCGCCGTGAACACGCCGTAGCGTTCGGAGAGATTGGCGAAGCCGGTGTTGAAGCGGCGGGAGAAGCGCGCAAGGAAAGAAGCACCGGCAGCCGTGTCTGCTTTGTGCGGCTTCAGAATGAGCGCGGCGATTGCCGGGGAGAGCGTCAGCGACACCCAGCACGAGATTGCCGTCGCCGCCACGATGGTGAGCGCGAACTGCTTGTAGAAGGCGCCGGAAATGCCCGGGATCAGCGCCGTCGGAATGAACACACCCATCAGCACCAGCGCGATAGCGATCAGCGCGCCCGAGACTTCGTCCATTGTGCGGTGCGCGGCGTCTCGCGGCGAAAGCCCCTCGTCGCGCATGACGCGCTCGATGTTCTCGACCACCACGATCGCGTCGTCGACGACGATGCCTATGGCGAGCACCATGCCGAACAGCGACAGGTTGTTGAGCGAGAAACCGAAGGCCGCGAGGGCCGCTAGGCTGCCCACGATCGAAACCGGTATGGCGACGATCGGCACGATCGCGGCGCGCCAGCTCTGCAGGAAGATCAGCACCACCAGCGCCACGAGGAGGATCGCCTCGAATAGCGTGCGCTCGACGGCGGAAATCGACTTGGCGATGTACTCGGTGGGGTTGTACGGAACACGGTACGCCATGCCGGAGGGAAAGCTCTTCGAGGCGTCGTCGAGCTCCGCCAGGACCCGCTGCGCGGTCGAGAGCGCATTCGAGCCGGGCAGCTGAAAAATGCCGATGCCAACCGTCGGGTCGCCGGAGAAATAGGCGTTGAGCGTGTAATCCTGCGCGCCGAGCTGCACGCGCGCCACGTCGCGCAACCGCGTCAGCCGTCCCAGATTGTCGGTCTTGAGGACGATGTCGCCGAATTCCTCCGGCGTCGTCAGCCGCCCCTTCGCCTCGATGCCGAGCTGGAAAGCGGTGCCGCCATGGCTGAACGGCGGCTGACCGACCGCGCCTGCCACGACCTGCGCATTCTGCGCTTTTATGGCGGTGACGATCTCATCGACGGTGAGATTGAGTTCCGCCGCGCGATCCGGATCGATCCAGATGCGCATGCTGTAGTCGCGGGCGCCGAAAACCCGCACATTGCCGACCCCGTGCAGGCGGGAAAGCCGGTCGACCAGCTGCAGTGTCGCGTAATTCGAGAGGTATTGCTGCGTGAGACTGTGGTTCGGGGAAACTAGCGTCGCGACGAGGAGGAGATCAGGCGAGGCCTTCTGGGTGACGACCCCGATCTGCTGCACCTCGGCCGGCAGGCGCGGCTCGGCCGTGGCAACGCGGTTCTGCACCAGCACCTGGTCTTCGTTGATGTCCGAGCCCGGCGCGAAAGTAATGGTGATGGTAAGCGTGCCGTCGCCCTGCGAGGAGGACGACATGTACAACATGTTCTCGACGCCGTTGATCTGTTCCTCGAGCGGCGTCGCCACCGTCGCCGCCATGGTCTCGGCCGTGGCGCCGGGATAATTCGCGGTGACGGTGACGGTCGGCGGCGCGATTTCGGGATATTGCGCGACCGGCAGCGTCGGATAGCTGATCGCGCCGAAGAGAACGATCAGGATCGCCACCACCGCCGCAAAAATCGGCCGCTCGATGAAGAAATGCGGGAGCCGCATCGCTCTACCCGCTCTTCATCGCATGTGACGATATTTCCACGCGGAGACGGGGAGACGCGGAGAAAATAGAATAAGAAATGTCATGGCCCGCGAATGCGGGCCACCCAGCTTGCGCCGGGCCGGCGCCTACGGGATCGCAGGAGCGATCTCGTGACAACACCACGCCCTCGCCGACAAGGCAAAGAGTCACTCGCGCGCAGACGCGCGCGTCAACCTGGCTGGCCCGCCCGTTACGCCCGCGCCGGACCGTTACATTCTTTATTTTCTCGTTACCGCGTCTCCGCGTCTCCGCGTGCATGGAATGGTCTCTTCCGCTAGTGCGGGGTGGCCTGGGAGGACGGCGGCGCCGTCAGCGGCTCGGACTGCGGCGCGGTATCCGCCGCGCGCGCGGTCAGCTTCGTCAGTGTCGCCTCCACGTCCATTCCGGGCAACAGCCGTGCAAGGCCGTCGAGCACGACCTTGTCGCTCGCCGTGATGCCGCTCTTGATGACGCGCAGGCCGATGACGAGCGGGCCGGTTTCGACTTCGCGCGCCGCGACCTTGCGGCTGCCGTCGACGACGTACACAAGACGGCGGGCCTGGTCGGTGATGATGGATTCGTCAGGGATCAGCATGGCCTGATAGGCGCCCGAGGCAAGGAGGCGCGCACGGCCGAACATGCCCGGCGTCAGGAAATGGTCCGCATTGGAAAACTCGGCTTTGGCGCGGATGGTGCCCGACAGCGGGTCGACCGCGTTGTCCACGAACACCATGTGGCCGCGATGCGGATAACCATTTTCGTCGGCGAGTTGGATCTCGAGCGGATTGGGCACCACGCGCGACGACCGGCGCTCTCCCAGTTTTTCCTCGCGCTGGTATTTCAGGAGGAAGGTCTCGGCGCCTTCGAAATTGAACCAGATGGGGTCGAGAGTCACGACGCGCGTAAGATTGGTGGTGTTTGCGACCACCGTGTCGCCGATGCTGACATTGCGGTCGGAGGCGCGCCCGTCGACCGGCGATTTGACCGTGGTGAATTCAAGATTGAGCCGCGCGGTTTCGACCACGGCTTTTGCCGCCTCCACCTGTGCCGCGGCGGTTTGCTCGGCTGCCAATCGCGCGTCGTACTGTTCGCGCGCGAGCGCGTCGACCTTCACCAGCGCCTTGCCGCGCGCAAGATTGGCTTTCGCATTCACCAGCGTCGCCTTCGCGTTATCGAGATCGCCCAACGCCTGATCGTAGGCGGCGCGGAATGGCCTGGGATCAACGATGAACAGCGGCTGGCCGGCCTTGACGTCCTGCCCGTTTTTGAACAGCACTTCGCTGATCGCGCCCGAAACCCGCGGCATCACCATCACGTCCTGAATCGCCTGGAAGCGGCCGATGAAATCGTCCCAGTCGATGACTTGCTTCACGATCGGATAGGCGACGCTGACGTGCGGCTTCGGCGGCGCTTCCGTCGCGCTCTTTCCGCACGATGCAAGCGACAGCGCGAGCAGCGAGACCACAACCCGCTTTCGCCATGCGCTCCCGCTTAGAATTTTGCTCCCCAAACCCCTCAACTCCCTCACCGATAGCCTCACCCCGAGCCTGTCGTGGTTCGACTAGCTCACCATCAGCCCATCCTCACGCTGAGCCCGTCGAAGCGCGACAAGCTCACGACGAGGCGAATTATAGCAACTCCATGCGACGCTGCCTCGCGCGGGCCAGCTTACTCCTTCCCTGTAGACATCCCAACCCGGTCGTTTCGGGAGGATCCGAGGGAGGAACACTTATGCAGCAGTGGTGTTGCTGCCTGCTTGGACGCGCTTGCCGCGAAATGTTCTTTTTTGCACTTCTGCGGCCAAGCCCCTGACTGTCCTCCCCGCGCAAGGCATTGCCTACCGGAACGATGTTGCGAACCGGGCTATTGTCACTATCTTCCCCTCACGAAGGCGGTAACCGTCTGGATGGAGGACATTCGATGACCACGGAACGCGCCGTTCTGGCCGGGGGCTGCTTTTGGGGCATGCAGGATTTGATCCGGCGCTACGACGGCGTCTTGTCAACGCGGGTCGGCTATACCGGCGGTCACGTACGCAACGCGACCTATCGCAATCACGACGGCCACGCGGAAGCCATCGAGATCGTCTTCGATCCCGCAAAAATCAGCTATCGGCGGCTACTGGAATTCTTTTTCCAGATTCACGACCCGACAACGCCCAATCGACAGGGCAACGACCTGGGGACGAGCTATCGGTCCGCGATCTTCTATACGAATGACGAGCAGAGGCGCATCGCAGAAGATACGATCGCCGATGTCGACGCGTCGGGACTGTGGCCCGGCAAGGTCGTGACCGAGGTCGTTCCCGCCGGTGACTTCTGGGAAGCCGAGCCGGAGCATCAGGATTATCTGGAGCGCTATCCGAACGGATACACCTGCCATTTCATCCGGCCCGATTGGAAACTGCCCGTTCGGCAGCTTGCCGAGCCGGCGTAACGCGTTACCGCACTCTCATCTGCAGCGGTCAACATACAAGGAGGGCGCAATGCCAAAGATCAACAATATCGTCCTTGTCCACGGAGGGTTCGTCGATGGTGCCGGATGGCGGGGTGTCTATGACATCCTGAAGGAGGACGGCTTCAACGTCAGCGTCGTACAGAATCCCACGATCTCGCTCGCGGGCGACGTGGCCGCGACCCGGATCGCGCTTGACGACCAGCCTGGCCCCGCAATCCTGGTCGGGCACTCCTACGGCGGGGTCGTTATCACCGAAGCGGGAACGCACGAGAAGGTTGCGGGACTGGTGTACATCACCGCTTTCGCACCGGACAAAGGCGAATCCGTGAACAGCCTGATTGCCAATCCGCCGCCGGGCGCGCCGGTTCCGCCGATCCTGCCGCCGAAAAGCGGCTACCTGTTCCTGGACAGGAGCAAATTCCGGGCGTCTTTCGCCGGTGACGTCGATGCGAAGACCGCGGCCTTCATGGCCGACTCGCAGGTACCGTGGGGGGTTGACGCGCTTGGCGGCGCGGTCAGCGAGCCGGCCTGGAAATCGAAACCGAGCTGGTATCTCCAGGTCCGCGACGACAGGATGATTCCCTACCCCGCGCAGCAGTTCATGGCCAAACGCGCCGGCGCCACGATTGTCGAGGTTCCGGGCAGCCACGCCATCTACGTGTCCAACCCGAAAGCGGTCGCCGCCGTGGTCGCGCGGGCCGCCGGCGGCGCGGAATAGCCCTTACGGTTCACGCGTACAACGCGCTTTCCTCCTCCGCTTGCGGTCTGCTCGCGGCGGAGGAGAGTGCCGCGCTATAACTGCCATCACCATGCCCGACGAAACACCTTCCGATCGCCTGTGGCTGCGGCATCCCATTGATCCCGGCCGCGATCATATTCGCGGCAATCTTGCGGCCGCGGACGCGGTTACGGTTGTGCTTTATGGCGATTACCTTTGTCCCTATTGCAGGCGGCTGCGCCCCGTGATGCTTCAGCTGCGCGACACGCTCGGCGACCGGTTTGTCTACGTTTATCGCCATTTCCCGAACGAGAAGGCGCATCCCGGCGCAACCTTCATGGCGCGGGCAACCGAAGCTGCGGCCCGCCAGGGCCGCTTCTTCGAGATGCACGATTGGCTCTTCGACAACCCGGCGCCGAACAAACAGCAGGTATTGGAACACATCCGTACGCTTGGCCTCGACATGGCTCGTTTCGAGCACGATCTCGAAAGCGACGATGTACGTCGCCACGTCGAAACCGACCACCGATGGGCACGGCAGAACGGCGTGACGGGTACGCCGACCATTTTCATCGACGGCCTTCGTTACGACGGCGCCTGGGATTACTATTCCATGCTCGAGGCGTTCGAGCAGCCCGTCGCGACGCGCATCGCGCGCTCGGCGCGCGCTTTTGCAAGCCTTCCGGCCTCGGGTGGAATCGCGTTGCTGCTTGCGGCAGCCGCTGCGCTGCTCCTCGCCAACAGCGCCCTCGCTCCCTTGTACGGTTTTATCCATTCGCCGGTTGGCATCGGGCCGCCAGGGGCCATGCTGTCGATGCCGGTCGCCGACTGGTGCTCCGAAGGGCTGCTCGCGGTGTTCTTTCTGCTGGTTGGTCTGGAAATTCGCCGCGAGCTGACGGCCGGATCACTGACGGATGTCCGCGCGGCGATCCTTCCGGCCGTTGCTGCGGCCGCAGGCACGGTGACCCCGGCGGCGATCTATCTGCTCTTCAATCGCGGCCCGACCGCGCCGGGCTGGGCGGTGCCGACCGCGACCGGTATCGCCTTCACGCTTGGAATCCTGGCGCTGTTCGGACAACGAATTCCCCAATCGCTCCGCGTCTTCATCGCCGCCTATGCGGTGATCGACGATGTCTGCTCGGTGCTAACGCTCGCGATTTTCTATCCGCACGGATTTCATCCGGTGTGGCTTGGCGCCAGCGCGGCAACCGTTGCGATTTTGTACGCGTTCAACCGGTCGCGCGTCTATGCGGCATGGCCATATGTCGTTGCCACGGCCGCCCTCTGGATTTTCCTGCATCTGTCGGGGGTGCACGCAGCGCTTGCGGGAATTGCGCTCGCTTTTCTCCTGCCCACGCGTCCGGCACCGGCCGCCGGGCCATTGCTTGCACAGGCTGCGACTGCGCTCGCGACGCTGGAACACGCCCAGACGGAGCTGCAAAAAGCCGGTGTCAAAAAGGCGACGCTGGAAAGCGACGCGGTTTGGGAATGGGCCGGCAGCAATCTTTCCGCGGTCAGCGACCGCCTCCTGTCGCCCGCCGATCGTATCGAACGTGCGGTTTCGCCATGGACGGCCTATCTCGCGCTGCCGCTATTCGCCTTCTCGACATCCGGCGTCGCGCTGAGCCTCAACATGGCAGCACCGGATACGCTGCGCATCCTCGCCGGCGTGATCCTGGGACTCCTTGTGGGCAAGCCCGCCGGTGTGTTCGTCTCTTCCATTCTCGCCGTCAAACTGCGCATCGCCGTGTTGCCGAAAGAAATCGGGCTCCGTGACCTGTTCGGCGCCGCCTGCCTTTGCGGCGTTGGTGACACGTTGTCCTTCCTTATGGCCGATCAGGCGTTCCGTCACGGGCCAGACGCTGCGGCCGCAAAGATCGGCGTGTTGATCGGTTCGGCTTTGGCGGCGATCCTGGGCGTTGCGATCCTCGCCTTGAAGAACCCGTCCGCTGTTGCGCAAGAGATGACGCCAGTTCAGGTCTGATCGGCCGTCGCTGTTTCGTCGCCTGCGCCTTGTTTCTTTTCTCCGTGAGCTTCCTCAATCTGACTAGAGCCTGATCCGCCTGAACTGATCGCCCTCATCCCTCGACAGGCTCAGGATGAGGGCAGACAAAAAGCCTCACCCTGAGCTTGCCCGCCTACACTGAAGCTTCGGCGGGTCAGAGCCTTGGCTGTGTCCGCGGAAGCCTCGGCGAAGGCGGATCGAAGGGTGAGGCTAATTCGGTTTAAGCGAATCCTGCTCTAAACCGATAGCCTCGCGGAAGGACCGTGCAGCTTATTCAACCAGCCTTCCGAGACCGGCGAAGAAATCCAGCATGACGAAACCAGCATGACATGGACATCGGCAACCTCGGGCGATGTCGGCAGAGCCAAGTCGACGCCGCACGCCTTTTGCGTGCACCCCGCCCTCGTACTCATCACCTGCATCCTGGCGTCGAGCTTGGCCTTTGTCGATGGCTCGGTTGTCAATGTCGGTCTTCCAGCAATCGGTCACAGCCTTCGCGCCGATGCCGCAGACCTGCAGTGGGTCATCAATGCCTATCTTTTGCCGCTCAGCGCCCTTCTCTTGACGGGCGGCGCATTGGGAGACCGCCTCGGCCGGCGTAGTATCCTGATTTTCGGCATTGTACTTTTCGGCGCCGCCTCGGCCCTCTGCGCGGCTGCACCGAATCTCGGATGGCTTCTCGCGGCTCGCGCGCTCCAGGGGACCGGCGCGGCGCTGCTGCTCCCGAACAGTCTGGCAATTCTCGGTGCCGCCTTCACCGGCGAAGCACGCGGCCGCGCGGTCGGGACATGGTCGGCTGCGAGTGCGATGGCCGCAGCCTTTGGACCGGTGCTTGGAGGTTGGCTGATCGACGAATTCGGCTGGCGCGAAATCTTTCTGATCAACATTCCGCTGGCTTGCGTCGGCGGTTGGATGGCCGTCCGCTTTGTACCGAAGTTGGAGCGCGGAGAGGAAACACCCATCGATCTCAGAGGTGCCATTCTCGCAACGCTCGCCCTGGCCGCGATCACCTGGGGCCTGACCTTGGGCGCCGGGCGGGCCGGTTGGTCGGATTGGGCCGTCCTCTCCATCATTGCCGGCGTTGGTCTCGTCGGTGCGTTCCTCTGGAACGAGCGGGCGGAAACGGACAAGGCGATGATGCCGCTTGCCCTGTTCGAAACGGCAGATTTCATCGGGCTCACATTGCTCACGCTTCTGCTCTATGGCGCGCTTGGCGCATTGCTTGTGCTCGTTCCCTATGTCCTCATTCAGGGCGCGGGCTATTCGGGCACCGCCGCAGGTGCGGCCCTCCTGCCCTTCCCGATCATCCTTGCGGCGACGTCTCGCGCCATGGGCGGCATCGCCGGACGGCTGGGATCCCGAATCCCGTTGACGCTCGGACCGATGATCGTGGCGATCGGTTTCCTGCTTCTGCTCCGGGTCAATGCGAGCGCGAACTATTGGACAGGTCTGTTCCCGGCGATCGTCACGATGTCGATCGGCATGGCCGGTGCCGTCGCGCCCCTGACCACGGCCGTCCTCGCTTCGGTTGACGCCCGGCACACCGGGTCAGCCTCCGGATTGAACAGCGCGGTTGCGCGGACCGGCGGCCTCGTTGCGACCGCGCTTCTTGGCGGCGTGCTCGCGGCAACCGGTGAACATCTGTTCAGTACATTCCATCAGGCCGCAACCGCCTGCGCCATTGCCTGCGTTGCGGCAGGCGTCGCCGCATTTCTGCTTCTGCCCACGCGCACGCGTGCATAGACCGCCGGTGATCTTGGACGAATTCGCCGGTAGGGATCCCAATCGGCAACGACCGCGATTTATATTGGGATGTTCACCTTGACATCCGCAGCCATTGCGCCGAAATGCTGTTCCTCACGGGTAGCGATGCTGTACACCATTTGTGCAGTAGCAGTTCGGGTACTTCCACAATTTTCCCTGGTGCAGGGAAAAAGGCAGGGAATTTTGTAAAAAGGTTGGTCTCGTAGCGATGCCGTACACCATGTGGTCCAGCCGCCCCTTCGGGCGCTTCCCAAATTCCCTGCTTCAGGGAATTTCTCAGGGAATTTTACAAAAATGGGGGGCGGAAAAACGGGAAAGCCAACGATTACCGGACGTATTTCAAGCCGCACCTCAGGGAGCAGGGAATTCTGAGGGAATTTTGAGGACTAGCGATCGTTTGTACACCGTGTGGTCCGGCAGCAGCTCGGGTGCGTCCCCCAATTTTCCCTGGTGCAGGGAAAAAAGCAGGGAATTTTGTAAAAAGTTGGTATGGTCCGCGATGCCGTACACCATGTGGTCCAGCCGCCCTTCGCGCTTCCCAAAATTCCCTGCTTCAGGGAATTTCTCAGGGAATTTTGTAAAAAAGGGCGGCGGGAAAACGGGAAAGCCAATGATTGCCGGACTTATTTCAATCCGAACATCGGAGAGCAGGGAATTCTGAGGGAATTTTAAAACAAACGGTCTCGAACGTGAGAGGAAAAGAGCCTCACCCTGAGCGTCCCCGCCTACGCTGAAGCTTCGGCGGGTCAGAGCCTTGGCCGTGTCCGCCGAAGCCTCGAAGGTGGATCGAAGGGTGAGGGGCGCGCGATAACCAGTCATCAACCATGGAGGCAAGTTGTTCTCGATGATTTGCGGCCATATGTATCGCGAAACGATAGATTAACTGAGCCGCGGCATGCTGGCAGCGCGTTCTAACGGAAGCAGCCCATGGGACATCTTCTCCAGCGTTTCGCCGCGGACCAGTCCGGCGTAACGGCCATTGAGTATGGTCTTATTGCCGCGCTGATCGCGGTCGTCATCATCGCAGCGGTGAGTACAGTCGGCACGAATCTGTCCACGACCTTCAGTTCGGTCGCGTCGTCATTGTAAAGATTTAAGCTCGCCGGTGTGCGGGTATGGGCATCGTTGCCTGTCCCGCCGCCGCGCGCTGCCGGGTCGCGTTAGCTTTCCAGCCGTGCCACGAGCGTCTTGAGCAGGGGCGCAAGCCGGCGGAGCTCATCGCGGTTGGCGCCCGATATCGCCAGCAGCATTCGTTCTCCGGGCGCGGTGACCTGGAGCGTTACGCGCCGTCGATCGGCGGGGTCGGGTTTCCGGCTTATCAGTCCTGCGCCAACCAAACGGTCGGCGAGCCCCACGGCGCTGTGATGCTTGATCACCAGTTGGTTCGCGAGATCTCCGACGGTTGGCCGGCCCTCATAAGCCTTGATGGCGAGCAGGGCGCGGTGCTGTTGGGCAGTAATTCCGGCCGCTCTTGCCGCGTTCTCGCTAAACACAAAGAACTGCCGGATCACATGGCGAAAGTCTGACAGCAGACGATAATCCTCTGTGGAGAGTACGTGGCCGGTCGACCGCCGGCGCCTTGTCGACATGCTTTGAATCTCCAAACAGTCAGTATGCGAGCGTAGTCGAAATCAGCTGTTGGTCGAACAATATGTTCTTTAGCCAAAATCCAACTGGCGCGCCCTAGGGGAGTCGAACCCCTCTTGCAAGATTGAAAATCTTGAGTCCTAACCGATAGACGAAGGGCGCCATGGGGATCAGCCGGTCATAATGGCGCCTCGCCGGATTGGCAAGCATCGGACAGCTGTCACCACGCGAATCCCCGGCTGCTCCCGAACCGAGGGGCTTGCACCCGCGCGCAGGAGGGCGCCAATTGCGGCTGAAGATCTGACGCGCGGCCGATTGGGCAAACGCATCGTTGTGCACCGTCGTTGCGCGTGACGGGAGGTTACAATGTTTCGTGCTCTCACCTTGAGCAACAGATCTCTGCTGGCGAGCGTGTTCGCGCTGTCTCTGTCGATTGGTTACGCCGAGGCAAAGAGCTTTGTTGTGCTCCATGCTTTTCAGGGAAGCGATGGCGCGAACCCGTATTCCACGCTGATCAGGGATGGGGCCGGCAACCTCTACGGGACCACGGATGGCGGCGGCGCCAACGGCCTCGGTACGGTTTTCCAGCTTGCTCCGGATGGAACGGAAACCGTTCTCCACGCCTTCGGCGGGGCCAGTGATGGCATTCTACCCGTCGCCGGGTTGATTACGGACAAGGCCGGCAATTTCTATGGCACGACCCAGGACGCGACCGATGCCTATGGTGCCGTGTTCAAACTTGCGCCCGACGGAACGGAGACCGTCCTTCATTATTTCCCCGGCGGGACCGATGGCGCCATGCCCGTTGCTCCGCTGGCCATTGACAAAGCGGGCAATCTCTACGGCACCACGCAATCTGGTGGCGGAGACGGTTGCCACGGTACGGGATGCGGCATCGCGTTCGAGATCACTCCCGACGGAACCGAGACAGTGCTCTATTCCTTCACCGGCAAGAAAGGCGACGGTGCAACGCCCGTTGCGGGCCTGATCGCCAAGGAGAAGTATCTGTACGGCACGACCCTTTACGGCGGGGCAGACCTTTATGGCACTGTCTTCAGGCTTGCTGAGGACGGTTCCGAAAAGGTGCTTCATTCCTTTGCGGGTGGACCCGGCGATGGTGCCAATCCCGAAGCGGGCGTAACTATGGACGCGGCCGGCAATCTGTACGGCACCAGCTATGACGGCGGCGCTTATCAATTTGGCGCGGTCTTCAGGCTCGCTTCGGACGGCACGATCAGCCTCATCCATTCCTTCGCCGGCGGCACCGATGGCGCGTACCCGATGGCAGGACTGCTTCTGGATGCGAGCGGAAACCTGTATGGCACCACGAACAATGGCGGCAGCAATGCCTGCCAGGGCTCCGGTTGCGGCACCGTTTTCAAAATCGCGCCAGACGGGACGGAAACGGTGCTCCACGCCTTCGGGCACAAGAGCGAGGGCCGAAACCCGGAAGCTTCCCTGATCGGCGACAGGCGCGGCAATCTGTACGGAACGACGCCATACGGCGGAACGGATAACTTCGGCACGATCTTCAAGGTCAAAGAGTAGAACCGATCGGGATCGCCAGTCGTTAGCGTCGCCGCCGCAAAAATGGCACGTTCAGGCGGCCGGCGCGGCGTCGGCGATCTCGAGCTGCACCTCGGATTTCCCGTTCCATTGTCTTGCGCGCAAGAATCCGGCGGCATGGATGCGCTCGCCACGCGCCCGCAGAAGCGATGTGCCGAGTTCGGTTTCCGCGGCGCGAAAGGCGATGCCGGAGAGTGCGGCGCCATCACCGCCAAGGAGTTTCAGGCGCACATGCCCGCGCCCGACGACGTCCGCATAGGCGAGGCGCACATCGCTCGTCGCAAAAACCGGTTCGGCATTGCCCGCGCCATAAGGGCCGGCGCGATCGATTTCGCCCGCCAGCGCCGGTGTCGCCCCGGATGGGGCGAGAAGGCCATCAAGCCACAAATCCTTGCCGATCGGCGCCTCGTTGATCGCGCCCGCAAAACGCGCTGTCAGCCAGTCGTGAAACCCGTCCAGCTTGTCCGCCTCGAGCGCGAACCCCGCCGCCATCGCATGTCCGCCCCCAGCCGAGATGAGTCCTTCCTCGCGCGCGGCGCGGACCAGCAGGCCCACGTCGATTCCCGGCACGGAGCGCGCGGAGCCGCGGCCGATTTGCCCTTCGAATCCAACCACAAAGGCTGGTTTATGAAAGCGATCCTTCAAGCGGCCGGCAACAATGCCCACGACGCCGGGGTGCCAGCCGCTTCCGCTGAGGAGAAGAAACGGTGCATTGTCTTGCCGCGCAGCGCCGTCCAGCGCCTCACGAACGATCAGCGACTCGATCGCCTGCCGCTCCCGGTTGTGCCGATCGAGCGCTTCGGCGAGCGGGTGTGCCTCCTGTTCCGAACGCGCAATCAGCAGCTCGACGCCCAGCCGGGAGCCCCCCACCCGGCCGCCAGCATTGATGCGCGGACCGAGGACAAAGCCGCAGTGGTAAAGCGAGAATGGCGGTTCGGCCTTCGCCACCTGCGCCAGCGCCCGGATGCCCGGGCGCTCAAGCCGCGACAGACGGGTCTCGCCGGCGCGTACAAAAGCGCGGTTGATGCCGACAAGCGGCACCACGTCGCAAACGGTGGCCAGGCCGACGAGGTCCAGCAACGCGCGCAGATCCGGTTCCGCAACACCGCGGCGCCCGTACCAGCCGCGCCCGCGCAGTGCGCGATTGAGCGCAACGGAAAACAGGAACGTGACCGCTGTGGCGCAGAGATGATGGAGACCGGAATGATCGCCCGGTTGGTTGGGATTGACCTGGGCAAATACCGGTGCCGGGTGCTCCGCGGCGTGATGATCGAGAACGATGATGTCCAGCCCGGTCTCGATTGCGCTCTCAAAGACAGCGTGCGCCGTCGCGCCGCAATCTACCGTCACAACCAGTGCTGCGCCTTTCTCTTTCAGCTGCAACAGCGCGGCCGCGTTTGGCCCGTAGCCTTCGCGCATCCGGTCGGGAATGTACAGCAACGGCGGCCGGGCGATTTCCGCGAGAAAATCATGCAGCAACGCCGCCGCACACGAGCCGTCCACGTCGTAATCGCCGAGAACCGCGATCGTCTCGCCGGCTTCGATGGCCGCGACTGTGCGCGCGACGGCGTTCTCCATGTCCTTCAGCAGGAATGGTTCGGGCAACAGGCGGCGAAGCGTGGGATTGAGATAGTCCGCGACTTCGTGCGGTTTGACGTTGCGCGCGTGAAGCAAACCGGCAAGCGCGGGCGAAATCTCCGCCTCCTGGGCAAGCAGACGCGCGGCGTCTTTATCCGTTTCGCGGAACAGCCAGCGCCGTCCGGAGAAAGAGCGCGTGACGCTCAGCGCCGGCGGGGTGTTTAGATCGTGCATCAGCGCACCGCGAGACGGAGCGCCAAACTGTTTCCTCCCCCACGCGTTCGGCGCAGGGGAGGAGATGCTTCAGTGCATAGAAAACTGTTGATCACGGCGCGTGGCCGCGCAGATGGCGGGCCTTGATCCAGCGCACGGTGCGCGTGCCCGAACGCATGAGGATACTCGATGTGGTCACAAACGGTCCATGCCGGTGCACGCCATCGAGCATCGCGCCGTCCGTTACGCCGGTCGCGGCGAACACCACATCGCCGCCGGCGAGGTCGGTGAGGACGTATTTGCGCTTGAGATCCGTAATCCCCAGACGCGCGGCGCGCGCGCGTTCTTCGTCGTTGCGGAACACGAGACGCGTCTCAATCTGTCCGCCGACGCATCTGAGGGCCGCCGCCGCAAGCACGCCTTCCGGTGCGCCGCCCTGCCCCAGATAAATATCGATTCCCGTCACGGGGTCGCTCGTCGCGATAACGCCAGCGATGTCGCCATCAGTGATCAGCCTGACCGCAGCCCCGGCCCTGCGCACGCGTTCTATGATCGCGGCATGGCGCGGCCGGTCGAGCACGAGCGCGGTGATTTCCGAAGGGGGGACACCTTTTGCCTTGGCAAGCGCGACAATGTTGTCCGCGGGATCGGCGTCGAGATCGACAACGCCTTCCGGAAAGCCGGGGCCGATCGCGATCTTGTCCATGTAGGTATCGGGCGCGTTAAGCAGCGAACCCTTCTCGGCGATTGCGATGACGGTCAGCGCATTCGGCAGCGCTTTTGCCGTCAGCGAGGTGCCTTCCAGCGGATCGAGCGCGATGTCGACGGGCACGCCACCGAGACCAACCTTCTCGCCAATGTACAGCATCGGCGCTTCGTCGCGCTCGCCCTCGCCGATCACCACCTCGCCGTCGATCGCGAGTCCGTTGAGCGCCGAGCGCATGGCGTCGACGGCAACGTGATCGGCCGTGCGTTCGTCGCCGCGCCCAACCTGCCGCGATGCCGCTATCGCCGCCGCTTCGGTCACCCGGACCGCTTCCAGCGCCAGCTTGCGGTCCATCGGTTGCGCCATGCAGCCCTCCGCGCGCGCGTCAGGCCGGTTCCATGTGAATCAGCGTGGGCGCGACCAAAATCTTGGCGGACGCCGCAATATCCTTCAAGGCGGACTCGACCGCAAACGGGGTGCACGGATGGGTTATCATGACGATGGCGACGGTTTCGCCCAAAGCTCGGCCGCGCTGGATCATGCTTTCAATCGAAACCTGCGCGCGCGCGAGCCGCGCGGCGATTTCCGCGAGAACGCCCGGTTGATCGAGCGCCTGGAAGCGCAGATAGAAGGCGCTTGCGCGTGCGCTCTCCTGCGCGGGCTTCGCAGTCTCGAGTTCTCTTGCCGGACGCCCGAAGGCCGGCCCGATCGCGCCCCGCGCGATATCCAGAATATCGGCAACCACAGCGGATGCCGTCGGCGCCTGACCTGCCCCGCGCCCGGCGAAAAAAAACGGGCCGGCCTCGCCCGCATCGGCAACCACGGCATTGAAGGCGCCCTCCACATCGGCGAGCGGCGTGCCTGACTTCACCATCGCGGGATGAACCCGCTGATCGATTCCGTCTGGCCCCTGCCGCGCGACGCCGAGGAGCTTGATCCGGTAGCCAAACTCGCGCGCGAAAGCGATGTCTTCGGGCGTGATGTTTGCGATCCCTTCGACCGTCATTTGCTCGAGACTCGGCCGGATACCGAAGGCAAGACTAGCGAGCAGCGCCAGCTTGTGGGCGGTGTCATGGCCGCCCACATCGAGGGATGGATCCGCCTCGGCAAATCCCATGCGTTGTGCTTCGACCAGTACGTCCTCAAACGAGCGGCCGGTTGCCTCCATCTGCGTCAGAATAAAATTGCAGGTGCCATTCAGAATTCCACGGACTGCGCCTATGCCATGCGCGACAAGACTCTCGCGCAATGCCTTGACGATCGGGATGCCGCCCGCGACCGCCGCTTCGAATTTGAGCGCGACGCCTTTTCTCTCCGCAAGCTCCGCGAGGTCGGCGCCGTGACGCGCCAGCAGCGACTTGTTGGCGGTGACAACGTGCTTCCCATTGCTCAAGGCCGCAAAGATGAGGTCGAGCGCAATTCCATTATCGCCGCCGATGAGTTCAACGACGACATCCGCATCCGATTGCGCGAGATCGAGGGCGCTGTGCGCCCATTTCAGCGCCGCAAGGTCGTGCGTCCGCCGCTTTGCGCGATCGAGCGCGCAGACCTGCGAGAGCAGAATTGCGCGGCCCGCGCGGTGGCCAAGATCCTCGCTACGCTCGGCGAGCACGCGCACGACTCCGCCGCCGACCGTACCCAAACCCGCAACGGCGATGCGCAACGGCGTTGTCATTGGAGAGACCTGCCAGCGTGCATGAGGTTCTTGGTGCTACTCATTTAAAAACAAATCTCCTCAGCCTGAGCTTGTGGAAGGCCGCACAGCGCAGATGCAAGGCCAAGACCGGTAAGGGAATCAAAACGCGCAGCAATCCCGCAGCGCCAAAACCGACCGAATAAACCGGTTATTGTGCGGCTGGAGCAGCCGTTTCCGCGGTGGTCGCCGGTTGCGGCGCTTTGGGCTTGCGGTGACGGGCAGATTTCCGCGTCGTGGATGACATTCCTTCCACCCCCGGGACAGCAGCCGCCGCAGCGGTTTGCTGGTAACGGGACAGGATGCGCTCCGGCACGTACTTCGCCACCGAAGGATCGAGAGCGGGCGCTTGTGATGGCGCGAAACCCGCTTGCATGTTCATCGCCGGCGGCGCACTCGCCGCTGCCATCGGCGCGGCCGCAGGAGCTGCGGTGCTTGGCGATTCCGTGCTTGCCACCTGGGTAGCGGACGAATCCGATGCAGCTGGTTGTGCCGTGTTATCTGCCGCCGCGCTGGGTGCCCCGCTGGCGGATGTGTCCGCAGGTGCGCTCTCCGTCGAGCTTGCTGCTGCGGCCGATGGAGTCGGACCTACCTGCTGATCTGTGGGCGCCAGGGCTGCCGGCGGCGACGCCGTCGTGTCGGGAGCGCTCGCCGTTTCCGGTGGCGGCGGTGCCGCTACGGGCTCGGTGCCACCCTGCAAAGTCTCCGAGCTGTACTGCGCTTGAGTGCGATCCGCGGCCAATGAATCCGCGACCTGCTTTTGTTCGTCCGGCGTCGAGGGCTGCGCCGGTTTGGGCGGAATACTCGCAAGATCGGGCGTCTTGCCGCTGTCCTGAGATTGCGAGGTGTCGGCGACGGCGCCGCTCTCGTCGGAACTCGCCTGGCTGTCACTGCCGAACCAGCCGGTCGGATCGACCCAGTCGGGAATGCTCGAACAGGCTCCAAGAGTGGATGCCAGAAGAACAGGCGCGGCAAGGCGCGCAAGCGACCGCCCATTGGTGAAAGATATCCGTGACATGCGCGTCCCTCCGATCAAGCCCCGAGCCGGATTTATCCCCGAAGGATCACCATATAACCGGAGGGTCTCCTGCTTCCAAGCGGGCCGTAATCCGGCGGGACGATCGGGGCGCGCGCTTGCCGCGGGCGACCGGCGCAAGTATCAAGCGCCCGCTTCCAGAAAGGACACAGATGAACGACCGGGCTGAGGCGCCAAAAATTGGCAGACATCGAAAAAAAGAGCCGGACAGCAGGACGAAAGCCGCAGCCGCGGCGACGGCCCATGCCGCGGACGAAACCGAATACCGGATCACCGATCCGGGCGAGTTTGCCCGCAACATGGTTCATGTCGGGATTCAGTCGCAGCGCCTGCTCGGTGATTTTCTGAGGAATCAGGCGGCGAAATTCGGCAGCGAACCGTTCGATCCGCTCAATCTCGCCGGCACGTTCATGGACCTTTTGCGCGGCATGGTCGCCGATCCGGCAGCAGTGATGGAAGCGCAGTTCGCGCTGTGGCGCGACTACATGAACCTGTGGGAGCGCACCGCACGGCGGATGATGGGCGGGGAAGCCGACCCGGTAATCACGCCGACTCCCGGCGACAAACGCTTCCGCGACAAGGAGTGGCAAGAAAATCAGATCTTCGATTTCATCAAGCAATCGTATCTGCTGACGGCGAATTGGCTGCAAAACACGGTCGCGCAGGTTGAAGGTCTTGATCCCAAATCGCGGCGGCGCATCGAATTTTACACGAAGCAGTTTGCGGACGCTTTCGCGCCCACCAATTTCGTGCTCACCAATCCGGAAGTCCTGCGGGCCACGCTGAAGTCGAACGGCGAGAATCTTGTTCGCGGGCTCGACAATCTTCTGGAAGATCTCGATCGCGGCCAGGGTCAATTATCGATCCGGCAGACGACCGATGCCTTCAAGGTGGGCGAGAACATCGCCACCACGCCAGGCAAAGTCATTTATCGCAATGCGCTGCTCGAACTCATTCAATACGAGCCGACGACAGAAAAGGTGTACGAGCGACCGCTGCTGATTTTCCCGCCCTGGATCAACAAATTTTACATCCTGGATCTCAGGCCGGAGAATTCCTTCATCCGCTGGGCAGTCCAGCAGGGTTACACCGTGTTCGTCGCCTCATGGGTCAATCCGGACGCACGCCTCGCAAAAAAGGCGTTCGAAGACTACATGCGCGAGGGAATTTTTGCGGCGCTCGATGCCGTGAAAGAAGCGACCGGCACAAAAGAACCGAACGTCATCGGCTACTGCATCGGCGGCACGCTGCTCGCTGCAACACTCGCCTACATGGCGGCGAACAATGATCACCGCATCCACTCCGCCACGTTTTTCGCGGCGCAGGCGGATTTCAGCGAAGCGGGCGATCTGCAGGTGTTCATCGACGACGTTCAGCTCGAAGCACTCGAACAGCAGATGGAGGCAGCGGGCGGCATTCTGGAAGGCCGCAAGATGGCGACGACCTTCAATATGTTGCGCGCCAACGACCTCATCTGGTCTTTCGTGGTCAACAATTATCTGCTCGGGCGCGATCCAGTACCGTTCGACCTACTCTACTGGAATTCCGATACCACTCGCATGCCGGAGGCGACCCACCTTTTCTATCTGCGCGAATTCTATAAGAACAACGCACTTGCCAGGGGCAAGCTCGAATTCGGCGGCGTAAAGCTCGACCTTTCAAAAGTGAAAGTACCTGTTTATCTGCAGTCGGCGAAGGAAGACCACATCGCGCCGTACCGCTCGGTGTACAAGGCAACCCAGCTTGTGAGCGGACCGGTGCGTTTTATCCTCGCTGGTTCGGGCCATATCGCCGGAGTCATTAATCCACCGGCCGCAAAAAAATATCAGTACTGGACCAACGAAAAATCCCTGCCGAAAATCGAGGGCTGGCTCGCCGGCGCGAAGGAGCATCCGGGCTCGTGGTGGCCGGACTGGGCCGCGTGGCTGGCGCCGCTTTCGGGAAAGAAAATCCCGGCGCGCAAGCCCGGTGACGGCAAGCTCAAGCCGCTCGGCAATGCCCCCGGCACCTACGTGAAGATTAAGGCGCAGTAGTTTTTGCGGGCGAAGGCGCGCTCGACAACCTATGAAACTTGCGAAGTGCGCATCGCGTGGGCTATCGCCCGACTTGCCTCATCGCCGCGCGCTTCGAGCGCGGAGATGACCGCGGCAGTATCGGCCGGCTTCTTGTCCTGCGAGAGCTTGAATTTTCCTTCGAGCCTTTCCAGCACGACGTGGAATCCGCGAATTCTATTGAGGAGCATCGTCCTGCGCTCTTCCGGAACCTTGTCAATCGTCCATGGGAGCTTGGGACGGAGCGGTTCTTCGGCAGCGGCGGAAAGAACAATGAGGAGTTGGCGCAGCTCGCTTTCATCCAGCGCCCTTGCCCTGCCCTCCGCTTCAACCGCAATGTAGTTCCAGGTCGGGACGAAGCCTTTCGTCTCATACCAATCGGGAGAGACGTAGGCGTCCGCTGCGAGAAACGAGAGAAGCACCGGCGTCTCATCGACTCCCGACATCGGATTGGCGCGCGCGAGATGAAAGCGAACTGCGCCGAACGGCCGCGGCTCCGCATCCACGACCACTGGCGCGTAGGCGAAGCGCAGTTTGTCCTCGATCACGGCCGCGACTGTTGCGAAACTCCGCTTGCGCATCACGGCGTGGAGCAGCTCGGCGGTGTCGATGGCGTAAGCGACCGGGCGATACATCAGTGAAGACCGGTGGCTTCGGGCACACCCAGCATGATGTTGAGATTTTGGACCGCCGCGCCGGCCGCGCCTTTTCCGAGGTTGTCCAGAAACGCGATAAGCCGCGCCTGTCGCGCCGCGACATTCCCGAACACGAACAGCTTCATGCGATCCGTGTTCTTTAGAATCTCGACATCCAGTGTCGCGGGTGGTTCGCTGAAAGCCGCGACCTCGATGATCGGCTCGTTTGCATAGGCCGACACGAGCGCGTCGTAAATCTGCTTGGCCGGCGGGCTACCAGGCAACGACCAGAGCTGCAAAGGCACGTCGACCACCATGCCGCGATAGAATCGTCCAACGGTCGGCGCGAAGACCGGCGGGTGCGCGAGCCCGGCATGTGCCTGCATTTCCGGGACATGCTTGTGCGCAAGATTGAGAGCGTAGGTCCGCACGACAGAAGAAGTGAATCGCGGAGAATTGCTGTGCTCGAATTCTTCAATCATCGCGCGGCCACCACCGGAATAACCCGAGAGCCCGGTTGCCGTGATGGGAAATGCGGCAGGAACCAATCCGGCGGAAACAAGCGGACGGACGAGGGCGAGAAACGCCGTTGCATAACAACCTGGATTGCTGACCCGACCTGCTTTTGCGACTGCCACGCGCTGTCCTGGTGCGAGCTCCGGAAAACCATACACCCAGTCCCGGGCCGTGCGGTGTGCGGTTGAGGCATCGAGAATTCGCACCGCCGGATTTTCCACCAGTGCAACGGCTTCGCGGGCCGCGTCGTCGGGAAGACAAAGAACCACGATATCGGCTTCGTTGAGCGCGCGCGCACGCGCAGGCACGTTCTTTCGGTCCGCCTCAGAGAGCGTGTGAACGGCGAGGTCGCTCCGATCGCTGAGCCGCTGGCGGATCTCGAGCCCGGTGGTCCCGGCGGCTCCGTCGATATAGATGAGAGGTTTCAAGCTCTTGGTCTCGTCTCTTGCTTGACTCCACGAAGCCAAGCCCCTTAGCTCATTTCGGCGGTCGATTCCCGGGAAATCGCCGCGGGGCTGATAACGCTGCGTATGATTTCCAATCTCCCGCGCCGATTCGTGGCGCCTCGAGGAGGATACGATGGACCAGATCGATCTCAACAAACTCTGGCAGAATTTCACCGACACGATCTCGAAGCATTATGTCGATTTTGACGGCCGCGTCGGTCGCGCGCAGTTCTGGTACTACATTGCCGTCTATGTCGTCGTCGGTATTCTCGTCAGCATCGTGGGCGGTATTGCTTTGTCGGGCAGCGGATTGCGTGCGCTTTACGGGCTCGCGCTGCTTCTGCCGACGCTCGGCATTACCGCGCGGCGCCTCCATGACATGGGGCGAACGGCAAGCTGGGTTCTTCTTCTCGCGATCCCCTGGGCGCTATCGATCCTCATGGGTATCTTCACGCTGATCAGCCTGTTCACTTTCGGCCTGTTTGGGCTTCTGTTTGTCTTCTGGCCGGTTATCGGTCTGATCTCGCTCGCAGCCGTAGCACTGCTCATCTATTTCTGCGCCCAGCCTGGAATGCCCGGACCAAACGAATATGGGCCGCCGCCACCGGTGTGGACGCCGCACGGTCCGCCGCCGGCGCCGGTCGCGCCTCCACCGACCACGGCCGCCTGAGCCGTATCTCTGGACGAACAAGGCCGCGGGCAAAAAGCCCGCGGCTTTTTTTAGCGCTTCGAGAACTGGAAGCTGCGTCGCGCCTTTGGATGGCCGTACTTCTTGCGCTCGACCACGCGCGGGTCGCGCGTGAGGAAGCCACCCTGCTTCAGCACCGGGCGCAGGCTCGCCTCGTACAGCGCCAGCGCCTTGGAAATTCCGTGGCGCACGGCCCCGGCCTGTCCGGAGAGACCGCCGCCTGCCACCGTACAGATGACGTCGAACTGGCCGTCGCGATTCGCGGCGATCAGCGGCTGGCGCAAAATCATCCGCAAGACCGGCCGAGCGAAATAGATCTTCTCTTCCTTGCCGTTGACGTCGATGCGCCCGCGCCCGGGCTTGATCCAGACGCGCGCCACCGCGTTCTTGCGCTTGCCGGTCGCGTAGGCGCGGCCTTTCGCATCGCGATTGCTCTTCGCTTGTTCGCGCGCTTCTGCTGCCGCGGTCTCGGTCGGCCTCGCCTTGATCAGCGTGGTTTTCAGATCACCAAAGCTCTTTACGTCCTCAGCCATGGTCCGTCCTGCGATAGTTGGTGTTCTTGGGATTGAGCGCGCCAATGTCGATGGCCTCAGGCTTCTGCGCCTCATGCGGATGTTCGGCCCCCGGATAAACGCGCATATTGGCGAGCTGTTTGCGCCCGAGCGGTCCGCGCGGCAGCATGCGCTCGACCGCCTTTTCGACGATTCGTTGGGGGAAGCGCCCATTGATAACGTCGCCGGCTTTGCGTTCCTTGATGCCGCCGATGTAGCCGGTGTGCCAGTGGTAGATTTTCTTGTTGAGCTTGTCACCGGTCAGCAGCACCTTCGCCGCATTGACGACAATCACGTTGTCCCCGCAATCCATGTGCGGCGTATAGCTGGGCTTGTGCTTGCCCCGGAGGCGCAGCGCGACAATCGACGCGAGCCGTCCGACGACGAGACCAGTGGCATCGATCACCACCCATTTCTTCTCGATCTCGGACGCTTTCGCCGAGTAGGTTTTCATGGCTGACGCTCCAAGGAATGACTGCCGGCGGCGCGCCTATAAGCGGTTGTCGTCTGCCGGTCAAGCATTTCGACCCGTATTTCTGAGAGTTCACGGATGTGGTAATATATTACCACGCATTCGGATGACATTTGCCCCGCCTTCTCTACATTTGTTCCTATGAATGCCCCCCATACCCAGGCTGCCGTCGTCGCGATCCGCGAAGGCGCGGTGCTTCGGCTTGTTCTCAATCGACCCGCCGCGCGCAATGCGCTGAGCGAAGGGCTGATGGGCGAATTGCAGGAGGCACTTGATTCCGCCGCAGAAGACACAACGGTGCGAGTCATTGTGCTTGCAGCCGAAGGTCCAGCGTTCTGTGCGGGCCACGATCTGAAGGAAATGACGGGGCACCGCTGCGGCACCGATGCCGGGCGGGAAGCCTTTGCAAAAATCTTCGCCCAATGTTCGCACCTGATGCAGTCGATCGTGCGCCACACAAAGCCCATTATCGCCCGAGTGCATGGAGTCGCCACCGCAGCCGGTTGCCAACTAGTCGCTAGCTGCGATCTCGCCATCGCGTCCACCCACGCCCGCTTCGCAACGCCGGGCGTCAACATCGGCCTGTTCTGCTCGACGCCCATGGTGGCGCTGTCGCGCAACGTTGCGCGTAAGCACGCGATGGAGATGCTCCTTACGGGCGGGATGATCGGCGCCGAACAAGCGCTGCAGATCGGCCTTGTAAATCGCGTCGTCGCGCCCGAATTACTCGAACCCCAAACAATGACGCTTGCGAATGAGATCGCAGCCAAACCCGTACAAACAGTGAAAATCGGCAAGGAAGCTTTCTATCGTCAGCTCGAGATGCCGCTTGCTGAAGCGTATGACTATGCGAGCACAGTGATGACGAAAAACATGCTGGCAGCAGAGGCCGAGGAAGGCATCGGCGCATTCATCGACAAGCGTCCGCCGAAGTGGCCGGAATAAAAGGCTCCCTCGTCCCAAGCTCGTTTAAGAGCGGCAGGCTTCAACCTGAGATGTTGTTTGGATGCTGCAATATTCCGACGATCTGATCCGCAACATTCTGCGCTCGACAAGAACCATCGCGATGGTGGGCGCGAGCGGCAACGAAATGCGCCCGAGCTATTTCGCGATGAAGTATCTGCTCGACAAGGGCTTCGTCGTCCGCCCGGTGAATCCGGGCATTGCCGGAAAGGAAATCCTCGGCCAGATGGTGTACTTGTCATTGCGCGATGTCCCCGCGCCCATCGATATGGTCGACATATTCCGTTCCTCCGACGCTGCCCTCGATATCGTAAAGGAAGCGCTCTCGCAGAAGGATCGTCTCGGACTCAAGACAATCTGGATGCAGCTTGGGGTTATGAATGAAGAGGCGGCGGCGCTCGCGCGCGAGGCCGGGCTGAACGTCGTCATGGATCGCTGTCCGAAAATCGAGTATGGACGCATGTCCGGCGAGATCAGCTGGATGGGCGTCAACCGCAAGCTGATCGACAACCGCAAACCGCTGCTCTTCGGGCAGGGCGGCGCGCTGAAGCGTTGAGGTCGCACGCCAGACGCGACACCCGGATTTATAAGTGCAAAATGAGAGAGCAAAAAAGGGCGAAGGCAGATGAGCGAATACGGATTCAATACCCTGAGCGTGCACGCGGGCGCGCAACCCGACCCCGCCACCGGCGCACGCGCGACTCCGATTTATCAGACAACATCGTTTGTGTTCGAGAATGCCGACCATGCCGCAGCGCTGTTCAACCTGCAGGTATTCGGCAACATCTACTCCCGCATCATGAATCCGACCAACGCGGTGCTCGAGGAACGCATCGCCGCGCTCGAGGGGGGCCGAGCGGGACTCGCCGTTGCCTCCGGACATGCAGCGCAATTCATTGCCCTCTACCCGCTGATGCATCCGGGCGACGAGATCGTCGCCGCGCGTCAGCTCTATGGTGGCTCCGTCAACCAGTTCAACTATGGCTTTGCCAAATTCGACTGGCACGTGAAATGGGCAGACACGCGCGATCCGGATTCCTTCCGCGCAGCGCTGTCGCCGAAAACGAAGGCAATCTTTATCGAAAGCATCGCAAACCCTGGCGGGATCATCACCGACATCGAGGGCATCGCCGGTGTCGCGAGGGAGGCGGGCGTTCCCCTGATCGTCGACAACACATTCGCAACACCGTACCTGATACGTCCGATTGAATGGGGCGCTGACATTGTTGTGCATTCGGCAACGAAATTCCTGGGCGGTCATGGCAACTCGATCGCCGGCCTGATTGTCGACGGCGGCAAATTCGATTGGGGCAAGGACAAGAAATATCCGTCGCTCTCCGAGCCCTCCCCGTCCTACCACGGCATGCGTTTTTGGGAGACGTTTGGCGACATGGCCTTTGCCATTGGCTGCCGCGTGCTTGGTTTGCGCGATCTTGGGCCCGCGCTCTCACCGATGAATGCATTTCTGGTGCTCACCGGCATGGAGACGCTGCCGCTCCGTATGCAGCGCCATTGCGACAACGCGCTCGCGGTCGCCCGCTGGCTGAAAGCACATCCCAAGGTCGCATGGGTGAGCTATGCGGGGCTGGAGGACGATCCATCGCACGGACTGCAGCGCAGCTATTCACCCAACGGCGCCGGCGCAGTTTTCACGTTCGGTGTCACGGGCGGTTATGAGGCCGGGATTGCGCTGGTGAATGGCGTCAAGCTGTTCAGCCATCTTGCCAATGTGGGAGACACACGCAGCCTGATCATTCACCCGGCCTCGACCACCCACCGGCAACTCAATGACGAGCAGAAAAAGGCCGCCGGTGCAGGGCCGGATGTCGTGCGCATTTCCGTCGGGATCGAGAATGTCGAAGATATAGTCGCCGACCTCGACCAGGCTTTGGCTGCTGCCGGGGAGTGAAGCTCAAATCGCGAAGCGCGTTATTGTCACGTGCGGTTTGCGAAGCACTCAAACGCGTTCCACAGCGCGGCACCCAGAAGCGCGACGGCAATGGCCTGATGCAGCGCCGCGAGCGGAAGCGGCGCCCCATTCAACAGCGTCAAAATCCCAAGCGGGATCTGGACCAGAACGGTCGCGAGCAGGGTATTGCTGCTGGTCCGGACCGTGCATGCAAATTCGACTTTTCGCGCCGCAATCCAGAAAACGAGAACGCAAGCCGCGACAAGATAGGCGACAAGACGATGGTCGAACTGTACGAGCCCGGCATTCTCGAAGAAATTGCGCCACCAGGGTTGTTGCGCAAAGCCTCCCTCTGGAAAGACGCGACCATTCATTGATGGCCAGGTGTTGTAGATCAGCCCCGCGTGCAAACCGGCAACGAGCGACCCCAACAGCATCTGAACATAGACGAGTGCGACAAGGCTCCACCCGAACGGCAGCAGCTTTTTTCCGGCAGCATCGCTTCTTCGTGATGACCCTTGATCGCGCAAGTATTCAAATGCCGTCCAAAGCAACGCGCCGAAGAGAAGAAGTGCCACGCCAAGATGAATGGCAAGGCGATACTGGCTGACCGAAACACGTGTCTCGAGGCCGCTCTTGACCATCCACCAGCCGACGGCGCCCTGAATTCCCCCGAGCGCAAACAGCAGCAGCATGCGCCCCCAGCCCTTGCGGGGTATTGCGCCGGTCGCTGCGAAAACGATGAAAGGCAGCAGAAAGACGATCGCTAAAACCCGGCCGAGCAGCCGGTGCGTCCACTCCCACCAATAGATTGTCTGGAACTGGGCAAGAGTCATTGCGCGGTTTTCGAAGCGGTATTGCGGAATCTGCTGATAGTTCTGGAAAGCGGTGTGCCATGCATCCAGCGTGAGCGGGGGAATGACACCGCTGACCGGCTTCCATTCCGTAATCGACAAGCCAGAGCCGGTCAGTCGCGTCATTCCGCCGAGCGTCACCATGGCAGCGACCAAAAGTGCCATCGCGAAAAGCCACCATCCAACCGCGCGGCGCCTCGGCCTGTGAAATCTAAGGGCGCCGACTGCAATAGTCATGTGGTTCAATATCCGGGAATCTGGTATTCGGCCACATTCTTCGACAGGTATGGGAGGCCTTTCTACAGCCCTCACGCTGCCAGCTTGCCGAAGCATGAGGGCGACGCGCCAATGTCACCGCGCCTGAAGAAATTGTTTGGCACGTTCTTCACGATTGTCTGGCTGCCGGTGTATGCGGTCATCGCAACCGGCATCGGTATTCGCGTTCTGCCCCGCGGCGGCTGGGTTGTCACCCTGCTCTATTATGCCTTGGCAGGAACGTTATGGATCATTCCCATCGGTCTGTTGCTTCCCTGGATGCACCGCGAGCCGGACAAGTAAGCGCCTCTCTTTGGCCCGAGAGCGACCCTTAATCCCGCTCGTCCCCCTGCGATTTCAGCGCAGACAAATCATAGAGGCGGAGACCTAACAGCCTGCCGGCCACCTGTCCCGCAACGCCACCGCCCAAGCTCACCCCGTCTTGCGGCACAATCGCAGCCACTGTTATCTCCTGCAGACCTTTGGCTTTCAGAGCGCCATTTACGTCCGCAAGCTTTGATTTCTCGAGCCCCGCGAAAGAATCCTCGACATCCTTTAGCTCGTGCTCGAGCACCGCAACGCGCGCCATCTGGTATGGCGTCGGCCGATCTTCCACCGCCATGATCGCGCCATACACATAATCGAGGTGCTCGCGCAGGCGCTCCTCGCCGGTAATGGCGCCGCCTTCCTTGGTGGCCACGATTTTTTTGCGCAACGCGTCTGCATCGGCTGCGAGGGCGTGCAGCTTTTCGCGCAAAGCGTCGCCGGCCGGGAGCGTGGCAGCGCGTGCCTGTGCGGCATCGCGAACTTGCAGGATTCTGGCGGCAAGCGCGCTCATACGGCCGAACAGCGCCGAAACATGCTTCGCTGCTTCGTACTGCGCCTTGCGGTCCGCAACGGTAAAAGTCGCGCGCCGGTCGAGACCGATCGCGATGGGCATCGTGTACACGTTGGTGCCCTTGGTGAGGCGTACCGTGTAGGTGCCAGGCGGCACGCGCGGACCGCGCGTCGCATTGAACACGAGCGTCGCGCCCGGCGGTGTTTGCGGCGGCTCGTCGCGCATGGTCCAGACGACGCGGTTCAGCCCTTTGCGATTGGTCGGCGGTACAGTTGCAATGACCTTGCCTTCGGCATTCAGGATTTCGATCTTAAGCCGACCAATCACCTGCCGTGCCTTCTGATAGTAGGTGATGACAGCACCGTTCGGGGGGTTCTGACCGGAATAAGCAGCATCGCCGTTGGCCCAACCACCATTTCCTTCGATGCGCTGCTGGATCGTACGACCGGGAATGAGCCCCGCCTCGCTTTCCAGAACCGCCGGCCGGAGCGTACGCAACGGCGAGATGTCATCGATGATCCAGATGCCGCGGCCGTGGGTGGCAATCACCAGATCGTCGTCGCGGGTCTGAAAAGCGAGATCGCGCACCGCAACCGACGGCAAATTGTTCGGGTGGAACTGAGCCCAGGTCGCACCGCCGTCGAGCGAAACGAAAAGGCCGAACTCGGTGCCAACAAAAACAATGTTCGGTGCTTTCGGATCCTCCTTCACCACGTGCGCATAACCGCGCACCCCCGTGGTCTGCGGGCCTATAAGAGCGGTCCATGTATTGCCGTAGTCGCGCGTGCGATAGACGTAGGGCGCCATGTCCCCAAAACTATGGCGATCCACCGTTACATAGGCCGTCGCGGGATCATAACGGCTGGCTTCGACCCAACTGATCCATCTGCCTTTCGGCAGATTCGGCAGATTGACCGCGACATTCGTCCAGTGCTTTCCGCCGTCGCGCGTCAGCTGGACGTTTCCATCGTCAGTGCCTACCCAGATTTCGTTCTTGTTCTTCGGACTTTCGGAAATCGAATAGATCGTCGTGTGCATTTCCGCCGCAGAATTATCGACGGTGATGCCGCCCGATTCCTCCTGCTTCTGCATTTCGGGATCGTTGGTGGTGAGGTCGGGGGAGATTCGCTCCCAATTCACGCCGTGATCGTGCGAGCGGAAGAGCACCTGCGCGCCGATATAGATGGTATTCCTGTCGGTCGGCGACAGCGCAATCGGCGTGTTCCAGTTGAACCGCAGCTTTTCGTGATAGTTCGCTTTCGGCTGGATGTCGCGCGCCTGCAGCGTCTTTCGATTTACGCGGGATACGAATCCACCCTGGTACTCGGCATAGACATAGTTCGGATCAGAGGGATCGGAGAAGGCAAAGAACCCGTCACCCCCGTACAGATTCTCCCAACGGCTATTGGTGATGCCCCCCGGATAGGCGCTGTCGCCCGCCCAAACCGAATTGTCCTGCAAACCGCCGTAAACCTGGTACGGATCCTTGTCGTCCACGCTCACGTGATAGAACTGGCTGATGGGCAGGTTCTCGCCCTTCCACCACGTCACACCACCGTCGTAGGAAAGCCACAAGCCACCGTCGTCACCACCGATCACCTGCTTCGGATTCGCGGGATTGATCCAGACGTCGTGCCAGTCGCCGTGCGAGCCGCCACCTGCCTCGGTGAAACTCTTTCCGCCGTCTTCTGAAGCGATGAGGGTCAGGTTCATCTTGAACAGGCGATCCGGATTCGTCGGATCAACGACCATGCGGGCAAAATAGAAAGGCCGCCAAACCATGTTGCGGCTGCGGTCGCGCTCAGCCCACGTCGTGCCGCCATCGTCCGATACGTACAGAGCCGAGCGCACGTTCTCGATAAAGGCATAGACCCGCGCCGGGTTCGAGGGCGCGTAGACGACCTCGACTCGGCCCCAAGGCGTTGTGGGCAAACCCCTGTTGGTATTCGCCGTCATCGGCGTCCAGTTGCGGCCACCATCGGTGGAATGAAAAAGTCCGCTTGCCGAGGGCGCGTCGGGACCGTCGCCGCCGGAACGGAAGGTCCAGCCCTTGCGGCGAAAATCCCACAGGCCGACCAGAAGTTCGTCGGGATTCTTCGGGTTAAGTGTCAGTGAAGAACAGCCGGTCGAAAGATTCGCGCCTCTCAGCACCAGGGACCAGGAGCGCCCGCCGTCGGCGGTCTTGTACAGGCCACGATCGGCGCTATCGCTCCACAGTTTCCCGGGCACGCAGGCGTAGACGGTGTTGCCGTCCCTGGGATCGACGACAATGCGTGTGATGCGCTCGGAATTCGGCAACCCCATATTGGTCCAGGTCTCGCCGCCATCGGTCGATTTGTAGATGCCGTCGCCGATCGACACGGAGTTGCGGGTCCAGCTTTCGCCGGTGCCCACCCAGACCACTTTCGGGTTTGTCGCATCGAGCGCTATCGCGCCTATCGATTGCACAGGCTCGCGATCGAACACCGGCTTGAAAGTTGTGCCGCCGTCCTGCGACTTCCATACGCCGCCCGATGCGGCACCAACGAAGAGTGTAACTTTCCCGTCCTTTTCCTGACGTCCCGTAATGGCGGCAATCCGTCCGCTCATCGCGGCCGAGCCGATGTTGCGCGCGTTGAGGCCCGAAATCGTCGAGCCGGCGACGGTCTGGGCCCAGACCGGCGATGCCATCAATGACGCGGCGAAGAATAGCGAAATCGCTTTCGTTTGAAACATCGTTCGGGTTCCGTCGAGACGTTGCTTATTTGGATTGAGCGGCAGGTGCTGCGGGCCGGGCAAAGGTGTCGGGCGTCACCGCCACGTTCGCCTCGGCCGAAGCGATGGTGACGACTTCCTTCTCGGAGGGCGGGGTATCCTTGGGTCCGCTCGTGATCGAAAACGGAAAATAAACGCCGCCGACCCGCTCGTAATCGCCGAGATCGGTTTCGGTCTCTTTTTCCGCGCCGCGGATGCTACGCCGTTCGAGGATTTTGATTTCCAGCATTGCGTCCGGATCGAGCCAATAGGTGAAGACCGTGCCGTCCGGCTGGCTTACGCGCAGTTTGTAAGCGTCGGTGCCGTCGATGTCTTCGCGACCCAGATAATCGACCTGCGATCCTTTCGCGCGCGCGGCAAGAAGCGCACCATCGATGGAGCCTTCATCGGCAAGCTCCCGCGCTTCGTCGGCACCCATCCGTTCGGCGTCCCGCCGGCCTTCGAACGGGTTCACGCGCCATGCATTATTTCCGTCATAGGCCTGGATGAGCGTCAGTCCCTGAAGCGACGCATCGATGCGGACGGCGCCATCAGCTTTTCCAGGGACCCGCGCGCGCGTCTCCTTGTAGACGAGCTTGAAGTCGCCGGGGAAGCGGAGTTCGCCGCGACTGACAATCGTGTGAATCGCCGCGAGCTGGGCGGCGCCACCGCGCGCCGCGAGATTTCTCGCAACGAGTTCATCCGCCGTCTGCGCCTGCGCGGCTATGCTGAGTCCAAACAGGAGGAGCGGCACGGCTGCCGCGTTAAGTCGCCAGTTCACGTTGAAACCCTCGACAGATAGCCCGCGTGCGCCCCGCCGCGTTGGAGGAAACGTCGCTTATGTTCGGCGGACGGTCAATACGGCCGGCGCCAATTCAACGGCATCGTGATTCTGGCCGATGTGGCTTTGTGGTTGCCTGTTTCGCGGGTACTCTCCAGCCATGACGGCCGCTCATGGCCGCCTTGCAATGAGGGGGCATCATGAACGGCGCATCGAGCGAAAGCGTGTTTCACGGGCGGCTGCGCACCTCGTCTAACCGGCTCATATGGCTTGGGATCGCGATGGTAATCATCGGAATCGCCGCGATCCTGTTCCCGATGTTCTCCACGTTGGTTGCCGCCCTCTTCGTCGGCTGGGTTTTCCTGATCTCGGGAATCTTCCTGTTGGTGGGATCATTCTCCATTCACGGCACGGGACCGTTTTTCGGTGCGCTGCTCTTCAGCCTGCTGTCCATCGCCGCCGGTGTATTTCTTCTCTTCAATCCGGTTCGTGGAGAGATAGCGCTGACGCTGATCGTCGGCATCCTCTTCATGATTCAGGGTGCATTCGAGATCGGCTTCGCCTTCGAAACACGGCCCCATCGGGGCTGGGTCGGAATGCTGATCTCAGGAATAGCGAGTGTGGTTCTCGCGATCCTGATTGCCGCGGGCTGGCCCGCGGTGTCCATCATCGTTCTCGGTATTTTGCTGGGGGTGAATCTGCTCTCGACCGGGTTCGCCTACATCATCCTGTCGCAAACCCTCAAAGCGGCAAGCTGAAGCGCTATCCCAAGGGAGATCAATGATGGAAGGAAGAGGTGAGACGCCACGGAAAAGGCGGGAATTGCACAACCACCATATGGATTCGACGGTCTGGAACGATTTCCTGTTCCGCGATGGCGATATCATCATAGCGACGTACGGAAAATCCGGCACAACCTGGGTTCAGCAGATCGTGGCGCAGCTCGTCTTCGGGGGCGCAGAGAGCGTTCCGGTGGCGGAACTATCGCCCTGGGTCGATCTGCGGTTTCCGCCGAAACACGTCAAGCTGCCGGCTCTTGAACAGCAAACTCATCGCCGTTTCCTGAAAACGCATTTGCCGGTGGACGCCCTGGTGTTCTCTCCGAGGGCCAGATATCTCTATGTGGCGCGAGACGGCCGCGACGTGGTCTGGAGTCTGTACAACCATCACATTATGGCCAAAGAGAAATGGTACGGCGCGCTCAACGATACGCCTGGGCTTGTCGGGCCTCGCATCGGACCGCCGGCCGCTTCAATTCGCCAGTACTTCAACGAATGGCTCGAGGGCGACGGTTATCCGTTCTGGTCCTTCTGGGACAACGTGTCGTCATGGTGGGACGTGCGTGACCTTTCCAATGTCATGCTTGTGCACTTTAATCAATTAAAGCATGATCTACCCGGTCAAATTCGCCGCGTCGCCTCGTTTCTGCAGATCGATATCAACGAGACGCGCTGGCCTGGGATCCTCGAACATAGCGGCTTTGACTACATGAAGGCACACGCTGCTGACGTGGCGCCTCTCGGCGGCGAATTATGGGAAGGTGGCGCAAAGACGTTCATAAACAAGGGTACAAACGCGCGATGGCGTGATGTGCTCTCGCCAGAAGAAAATGCCCGTTACGAGCAGCTCGCGCGCGAGAAGCTTGGGGTCGAATGCGCGGCCTGGCTGGCAACGGGAGACCTGGCGTGACTGTCAAATAATTGCGCGTCACGCTGAGTTTGTCGAAGGACGACAGCTGGCCTTTTGTCCGGCTGTCATTTTCTATGCCAAGGCGTGAGAACCGTGTACAGCGGGACGGCAGTGGGGGCTTTGCGGCGCGCCTGGATGAGTCCGCGGCGCTTCAGGCGTCTCACGGCGCTCTGAACCGACGATTTGGATACCCCTGTCTCGGTTGCCAGTGTCTGAAGGCTCAGCGGTGTTGCCCTTTTGCCCGCCCCCCCGCACAAATGCCAGAGTTTGAGATAAACGAGATAGGCCGACGGCGCGCGGTCGTGCCCGACGAGGTCGGCCATCAAAACGTCGAGCACATATGGATCAAGCAACGCTTTGCGAGTCATGATTCACATTCGCTTTCTGAGGTCCATGCCGCAGGACGGACAACAGTGTGAATGAAACTCACGCGCTGCTTCGCCGAGGCCAAGCAGCGCGTGACATCTAGGACACCGGGTCAGCGCCATAGCTGCGACGCTGACGATACTGATCACAAGTCCCGCAAATCCAACGACCCAACTCCAGAACAGAACCGTCACCATCCGCGCCGCGATAAGGCCAAGTGGCGCCGCGATGACGGCCAGAAACAGAAGGATTTGAAATTTTCGCAGGGTACTCATGAGGCCGCTTCCGTAACCGTGAGCGTCCTTTCAAAGAGACGACGTCATGTCCGGCTTGCCGGTATCCATGTTCACCGGCACCGACACATGTTCGTGTACAATGCGCCAATCGCCTCCCATCTTTCTGTAAATGTCTGTGACGCGTACAGTGAAGTCCACGGATTTGCCTTTCCTATCCGTGCCGTTCATACGTTGTACGCTATGACTGTACGCCATCTTTCCGGCGGCATCGACCGCCAAATCGCTTATTGTAAACTTGATTGGGCCCTTGAAGGTGTCGAGAAAGGCTTTCCAGTCTTTGCGATAGGCTTCTGCACCCACGTACTGCCGCGGCGGAACGAGATCGAAGACGAATAGATCGCTTCCCCGCCCGTAGACCTTCATGATCGCGTCGACATCCTTGGCTCTGACAGCTGCTGCAAATTGATCTTCCAACGCCTGAATGGCGGCTCCACTGTTCGCTGTTGAAGGATGCCCGATGGCTGACAAAGGCACCCCGACCGCGATTGCGGCAATCGAACATGACAAGGCGAGTCTCATTTTTCCCTCCGTGTGCTCGCGCCAAGCGCCACAGGTCCTGCAACAGCATTGCTGCAAAAAAAAGACGTGTAGCGCCCCCGCGCGAACCCGCGGGACGATAGCATTGTCGCTGCGGCAAAAGGAAATGTAGTACCCAATCCTACAGGCAGAGGAATCCGGACTTACCTCGGGCCAGCAACAACGGCAAAGCGCCGAGGGCGGAAGAAAACAATGCCGGCGATGAGCCCGCCTACGCCGACGATATCAGTAACGAGATCGAACGTGGTCATTGCGTAGGCGCCCAGGAGAAGAAGTGAGATGCCGCTCAACGCCGGAAAGATGCACAACACGATCCAACGCACGATCGAAGCAGACCAGGAATTGCGGAAAACCCAAAACGCGACCAGCCCCGCGAGGCCGTAATAGTACGCAACCAAAATCCCCACGGCGCGCACGCCGTCCTGGATGATCGAATTGATCGTGGGCATCAGGCTGGAGCCCCACAGGAGGACGAGCCCGGTACCAATCAACACGAACATCGCCCGTAGGGGCGTACGGGTGCGTGCGTCTACTTCCCCGAAGATGCGTGGCATAGCGCCATCTCGGCCCATGGCGAACAATGTGCGCGAGAACTGCAGCATTGTTGTCTCGAGCGTTGCGATGCTCGACAGAATCACGGCGGCCGAAGCGAGCAGACCGCCGGCGCGGCCGAAACCTGCCGCTATTGCGATATTGTAGATGATGTTGGTGGATAGATTGCTTGCCTTCGCGACGCTAAACAGGAACAGCGCTGCAAAAACGAAAGCGACGTAACAGGCGATCGTCACCGGAATGCTGAACAGCCCGCCGAGACCCGCGTTCTCCTGGGCGTTCTTGGTTTCCTCTGCAAGGTTGGCCGTCACGTCCCAGCCCCAGTAGAAGAACACCACGATCAGCGCCGTGTTCGCAAAGCCCGCGGCGGAATAGCCGAACCCGAAAGATGCCAATGAAAGGGGATTTACGGCGCCAAATTTTGCTGTGTGGAAAAACGCCCCGATCGCGACGGCCGCGAGAATGATGAGTTCGATGCCGGTCATGAACATTTGCACACGGCTCGTTACCTCAATTCCGATGATCAACACGATGGCGATGATGAGAAACCAGGCACTCGCAATGGCGGCGCTCAGAATCACGTGCTGGGTTAGCGCAGGATCGATAAAATCGAGCGAAGCCGTCGCCAAAGGCAAACTGCCCGTCACCATGAAAACCATTGATGCCACGAGCAGCGCCCAGCCTGAGAAATAACCCCAAAATTTCCCGAAATGGACGCTGGTCCACTGAAATGCGGCCCCGGCATTTGTTTCCAGGCGATTGAGCTCTCGGAAGGCCAGCGCGATGCCGAACATAGGGATCGCAAAAATGAGGAGCGCACCGGGCGAAGACTTTCCAGCGGCCCCGATGAGCACCGCAGTCGTCACAGCGATCGTGTAACCGGGCGCGCTCCCGGCAACGCCCATCACCACGGTTTCGACGAAAGACAGCGAGCCGGCCTTGAGTTCCGTATGTACGGCACTCACGTTCTCTGCTCCGCGCCGGCGGAGGTGATCCGTGCCGGAGAACTTCGCCTCAATATTGATACGTGACGGTGAGCCCAACCGTGCGCGGTCGCAGAGTCGACGCCTCGTAAAGGACCGTGAACGCGTCCTGATGGTTCAAATCGAGCGTTGGATGACTGTTGAAAACGTTGTCGCAGAATATGGAAGCATCGAGTTTGTCGAATGTCGTGCCGGCGCGTAGCGTCAGCACGTTTGTCGACGGTTCAGGCACCAGTCCCGGATCGTAAAGCGTCGTCAGCGGATCGCGTTCGGGCGTCAGACCCGTTTCGCCACTCTGGAATTCATCCTGCACCGTGAAATACGCATCGCGTCCCAGGATGTTCGTCCTATATTGGCCATTGATCGAGAACGTCCATGGTGGGCCTGGAAGCTTATCGCCGACGGTTGCCAGTACGAGCCCTGCCGACTCCGAGGTCTTCGTGTAGAAAGCGTCCACGTAGCCCACCGTAAAGCCGAGATCCAAATTGTCGCTCACTGCCCATTCGCCTTGCACATCGAAGCCTTTGCTTTCGGCTGCTCCCTGGTTGACGATGTAGCGGAACGCACAGGAGGGAAGCGTTATCGACTGCTGGATGTTCGACCATTTCAGGTAATACACGCTTCCAGAAAGCTGCACGGTATCGTTGAAGAACCGATCCTTTGTGCCTGCCTCGTAGTTCACCACCGTGTCTGACCCGTACTGTTGGGGTTCCACTTTGATTTCCGTGCAGGCCTGAACCGGAAAGAGCGGATTGGCTCCGCCGACCCGGTAACCTTTCGACACGGTTGCATAAACGAGATCGTCGGGATTGATCTGCCAGCTCAGGCTTGCCATTGGCGTGAACGGCGTTTCGTCCTTGCCGCCGCCGGGCGGGTATAGCGGCCCGAAATTCTGCGGACCATCAGAGAAATTGATGAAATCGAAATGGTTGATCGCCATACGCGCGCCACCCTGCAGCTTCAGGCCGTCCCATATCGTATAGGTGCCGTTGGCAAAGGCGGCGAGCTGCCATATGTGGGCCAGCGTGTGATTGATGTAGTCGTCGCCGTTGGGGAGCAGGCTTTCGCCCCAAATGTCGAGCATCGATTGGCCCCACAAATATTCTGTGAGCGCCGGCAGCTGCGGATCGCGGATCTCTTCCACGCTCAATTGTGTTTGGTACTCGTAAAAAAGCCCGCCAACCCACACCAGACGCGCGTTCGGATCGGTCGACTGCAGCCGCACCTCCTGGGTGAAGTTCTCCTGGGTATTGGTAATGTAATTGTTGGCGACATAGCGGCCGAACCCGGGCAGATCGATTCCGTTTGGTGTCAGCAGCGGTGAAGGATTGGAAAGCTTCGCGTATTGCGCGCACAGTCCGCCGCTGCACGGCGTTACGAAATCGGGATTGAGCCCGGAGTCGACAGATTGCTGGAAGTAGGACAGATCGTAGAGCGTCCCGCTGTAGTCGTGAACCAGTTCGTGTCGGTTGAAATACGAGGAGTTCGATATCAACTCTGTATCTTTCATATCCCACACGACCTTGAGCGCGGGCAGAACGAATTGGTCCCGATCTCCCATGTTTTCCGGCGTTGCGGTTTTGTAGATACCGGCGCCCGGATTGGACAATCCTACCCAGTATTGATCGATATTGTTCTGGTCGCGGTACTGGTAGAAAACGCTTGGCGTGAACGTGATATTGCTCTGCGGTTGCCACAAAAAAGCAACGCGCCCGACGAATGTGTTCACGTAATTGGTATCAGCCTGAAGCAGGTCGCCGCTCAGGTAATCGACCTTGTCGATCCAACCGCCGTCGTGACGCGCCCAAGCGCTCGCGCGAAAACCGAGTACGTCGTCCTCAATCGGGCCGCCCAGCGCAGCACCAAGCTCGTAACTCGGCGCGCCGTACCAGGTATCCGCGACTTCGGCTTTGGCGAAGCCGCTGAAATCGGTCAGGCTTGGCGCCGGCGTGATATAGCGGACAGTCCCACCCTCCGAGCCCGCTCCGAACAGTGTACCCTGCGGTCCGCGCAAAACTTCCACGCGCTCGAGATCGAATACCGCCGGCAGGGTGTTATCGGAACCAAATCCCAAGGCGCGCAGCTGGATGGGTGTATCATCGATATAAATTCCGGTGGTAGCGTCGCCGGCCGTCGAATTCACGCCACGGATGGAAACCTCCTTGCTGATCGGATCGAAGTTCACGCCAGGAGTATATCCCACGAGATCGGCGATGCTCTTCGCATCAAGTTGCTGCATGTCAGCCGCCGTAAACGCGCTGATGCTCTCCGGGACTTTGGACAGTTTCTCTTCGCGCCGCGTCGCGGTGACGACGACCTCTTCAATACCGCCTTGGGCTGCCTGAGCGGGCGTCGATTGTGCCCGCACTGGCGCCGCAGCAAGGCTCGACAGCAAGGCGATAAGCAGCAAAAACGCCGCGGCGGCAGCTCTGGACATTTGAAACACCCCACGCCCGCAAACCCCATGTTGGCTCGCGGCTAAGGGGCCGTCAATGCCGGAAACGTCAGTTTGTCACATGGCCGGTTTGTCGCATGACTTGCATGTTGATCATCACGTGACGCGGCACGGAATAATCCTCCAGCGCGTAGGTGCTCAGATCCTTGCCGTACCCGGAATGCTTCAACCCACCGTGCGGCATCTCGTTGACCAGCACGAAATGGCAGTTGAGCCAGGTGCAGCCATAGCGGAGCCGCGCCGCTGTGGCGAGCCCGCGCGAAATGTCCCTGGTCCACACCGATGAGGCGAGGCCGTACTCCGAATCGTTCGCCCAATTTACTGCGTCCTCGACCTCGGAGAATGGCGTGACCGAAATTACGGGTCCGAAGACTTCGCGCCGCACAATCTCATCGTCCTGACGAGCGCCGGCAATAATTGTGGGTTCGAAGTAAAATCCCGGTCCGGAAACGGCCTTGCCACCTGCGACCAGTTCCACGTGCTTTGTGCTGCGTGCGCGATCGACGAACCCGCTCACGCGATCGCGCTGCCGTCCGGAGATCAGCGGTCCGATCTCGTTCTCACGGTCATCCGCCAGGTTGAACCGCAGCGACGAGGCAGCCGAGGCAAGCTCAGCGATGAGCTTGTCGTAAACAGTCGCGCCGACGTAGACGCGGCAGGCTGCCGTACAATCCTGTCCGGCGTTATAGAAACCGGCGCCCCGCAAGGTCGACACAACGGCCTCAAGGTCGGCGTCGCCGAACACTATCACCGGCGCTTTTCCACCAAGCTCCAGATGGGTGCGCTTGAGCGTTGCCTGAGCCGCGGCGATCACCTTCCGGCCGGTGGCCGCATCGCCGGTCAACGAAATCATTGCGATACGCGGATCGTTGATGAGCGCGGCGCCCCCGGTCTCGCCACGCCCGGTGATGATGTTCGCCACCCCTTCGGGAAAGATGTCGGCGAGGTGTCGCGCGAGCTTGAGAGTGGTGAGGGGGGTCTGTTCCGAGGACTTGAGTACAATGGTATTTCCAGCCGCCAGCGCCGGCGCGAGCTTCCATGCGGCCATCATCAGCGGATAATTCCAGGGCGCGATGGAGGCAACGACACCGACGGGATCGCGCCGGACCATGGAGGTGTAGCCCGCGACGTATTCGCCCGCGACAGGACCGTGCATGGTGCGCACGGCGCCCGCGAAAAAGCGGAAGCAATCCACGACGGATGGAATCTCGTCGGCGAGCACAAGATGTCGCGGCTTACCGGTATTAAGCGATTCAAGCTCCGCGAAACCTTCTGCATCTCGCTCAACGGCATCGGCGAGCTTCAGCAGCATTTGGCTGCGCTCGCCGGGCGTGGTCCGCGACCAGGCGTCGAACGCCCTCTCTGCCGCGCCAACCGCTGCGCTTACTTGTTCCGGCGATGCTTCGGGCACCTCGGCAATGAGGGCACCGTTGCGCGGATTAATGACGCGCTCAGTGGCACCCTGCCCCTCCTCGAACCTGTCGCCAACGCGCAACTGTGTGTCCATTTGGCCGCCTCCGTCCGGCCTCATCGGCCATTTTTGGAATGAAGTCCGGCCCCAACTTCCACCCAAAATACGAGTAGGGCAATGCAGCGGCGGAGGCCGAACTGAGCGGAATCCCTGCTCTAGGTTCTTGTCCGCACGCGTGTGACCGCATCCTGCCAGCCCCCGTACAGGCTGTCGCGGGCCGAGGCATCCAGCCGTGGCGAAAAGCTGCGATCGAGGGACCACGCTGCGGCGGTTTCGGACAGATCGCGGAAGATGCCGCTCGAGAGAGCCGCCAATGCCGCCGCACCCAATGCGGTCGTCTCCGTCACAGCTGGACGCGCCACGCCGCAGCCGGTCAGATCGGCGAGGCGTTGGCAGAAGGCATTGTTGCGGGCCATCCCGCCGTCAACTTTGAGAACCTCCGGCGCGGCCAGACCAACATGCGCCATGTCACGCCCCATCGCTCCGAGCAGATCGCGCGTTTGGTAACAGACCGCATCGAGCGCCGCGCGCGCAATTTCGGCCGCGCCGGAGTCGCGCGTGAGACCGAGTATTGCGCCACGCGCCTGCGCGTCCCAGTAGGGCGCCCCCAGTCCCGTGAAGGCCGGGACGAAATACAGTCCGGCAAAATCATGCGCGGATTCGGCCATTTCTTCAATGTCGCTGGCGTTCTTGAGAACCCGAAGCGCATCGCGCAGCCACTGCACCACACCGCCCGCGACAAAAATACTGCCCTCGAGCGCGTAGGTCGCGCGGTCGCCGATGCGCCAGGCAGTCGTGGCAAGCAGCCGGTTGGCGGAGACCGGAATTTTGTCCCCCGTATTCACCAGCGCAAAGCAGCCAGTGCCGTACGTTGCTTTAACGTCCCCCTCTGCAAAGCAGGCCTGCCCGAAACATGCCGCCTGCTGGTCACCTGCCACGCCGCGGATGGGAACCGGCGCACCAAGCACATCGGCGCGGGTTTCGCCAAAATCATCGGCGCTGTTGTGAATGTGGGGAAGAAGGGCGCGAGGAATCCTGAACAGCGACAACAATTCGTCGTCCCACTCCAGCGTGTGCAGATTGCACAGCATCGTACGCGATGCGTTGGTCGCGTCCGTCGCGTGTACGCGCCCGCCGCTGAGACGGTAAATCAGCCAGCTGTCTATAGTGCCAAATGCAAGCTCGCCGCGTTCCGCGCGTAGGCGAGCCTGGGGAATGTGATCGAGCAGCCATTGAAGCTTCGTGGCCGAAAAATATGGATCGATAATAAGTCCGGTACGCTCAATGATACGTGCTGCGAGCCCCTGTTCTCTCAACGCCTCGCAGATCACCGACGTGCGACGGTCCTGCCAGACGATCGCGTTGTGCAGCGGCTTGCCTGTCTTGCGGTCCCATAGGATCGTGGTTTCGCGCTGGTTTGTGATTCCGAGGGCGGCAATTTCGTGCGGTGACACGCCTTTGGCCGCGATGCGGCAACAGGCAAGCACCGAATCCCAGATTTCTTCCGGATTGTGCTCCACCTGGCCATTCGCGGGGTAAATCTGCCTTACCTCGATCGCATGCTTGGCGAGCGGCTTTAGCGTAGCGTCGAACAGGATGGCGCGCGTCGACGTGGTGCCCTGGTCGATGGCGAGCAGAAACGGCGACTCTGCGTCCATGTGCTGCCTGCATTGCCGGAAAGCCCAGCTTTTGTATTAGCAGCCTGCCGGCCTGATGGGGTAGAATTGTTCCATGATCGATCCGTTCGGGCGAAAAATCACCTACCTTCGGGTGTCGGTGACGGACCGTTGCGATTTCCGCTGCGTCTATTGCATGCCGGAGCACATGACGTTTTTGCCGCGCGCGGACCTGCTCACGCTCGAAGAACTTGAGCGGCTCTGCTCCGCCTTCGTTCGCAAAGGCGTCGAGCGGCTACGCATCACCGGCGGCGAGCCCCTCGTTCGCCGCGATGTAATGCGGCTGTTCGAGAGGCTCGGCCAGAAGATTGGCCACGGGCTATCCGAATTGACGCTGACCACCAATGGAAACCAGCTCGCGCGCTTTGCCGCGCCGCTCCATGCTGTTGGCGTGCGGCGCATTAATGTTTCGCTTGACACCCGCGATCCGGACAAGTTCCGCGCCATCACGCGTGGGGGCGATTTGAAAAAAGTCCTGGCCGGCATCGACGCGGCAAAGACAGCAGGACTTTCCATCAAGATCAACATGGTCGCACTGAAGAGCGTGAACGAAGACGAGATAGAAGACATGCTTGTCTGGGCCCACGGACGCGGCATGGATGTGACACTGATCGAAACCATGCCGCTAGGCGACGTGGATGCGGAGCGTGTGGAACAATACTTGCCGCTTTCGCTGGTCCGCGCCCGCCTCGCACGGCACTACGGCCTCGAGGACGAGGCTTTCCGCACTGGCGGCCCAGCGCGCTATGTCCGCGTCGTCAAAACCGGAGGAAGGCTCGGCTTCATTACTCCACTGACGCACAATTTCTGCGAGAGCTGCAATCGCGTTCGCCTAACCTGCACGGGGATGCTGTACATGTGCCTGGGCCAGAACGACAGCGCCGATTTGCGCACACCGCTCCGTGCCTCCCGGGACGACGCTCTGCTCGATCTGGCAATCGACGAGGCGATCGCGCGCAAACCCAAAGGCCATGATTTCGTCATCGACCGCCGCAACAAACGGCCGTCAATTGCTCGAACCATGTCGCTTACCGGGGGCTGATCCGGTTGGCCAAAGCGCTCCACTTTGTGGCCTCGGATTCCGCCGAGGCGGAAGACGCGCTCAAGAGCATGCGTGCGCGCTATGGCGACGCCGGCGCGGATGGGTCCGAAGTCATCGTGGCGCTCGGCGGTGACGGGTTTATGCTTCAGACGCTGCACGCGTTCGTCGATCGCGGTCGGCCGATTTACGGCATGAATTTCGGCTCGATCGGATTCCTGATGAACGAATACCGCGAAGACGATCTTCACGAGCGTCTGTCGGCCGCCGAGCCTGCCAAAGTGCACCCGTTGCGGATGATCGCCACGCATGACGGCAAATCGGTCGAAGCCCTTGCCTTCAATGAGGTTTCGCTTTTGCGGGAGACGCGTCAGGCGGCGAAGATCCGGATTCTCGTGGACGGCAAGATGCGCATTCCCGAGCTGATCTGCGATGGTATCCTGATTTCGACGCCGGCCGGCAGCACGGCATACAATTTATCGGCTCACGGTCCTATCTTGCCGATCGATGCCGATCTTCTGGCATTGACGCCGATCAGCGCGTTTCGACCGCGGCGCTGGCACGGCGCGCTTCTGCCGCACCGCGCACGCACGCGCTTCGAGATCATGGAAGCCGAAAAGCGGCCCGTGAGCGCAGTGGCCGACGACAAGGAAGTGCGCGACGTGCGCGTCGTGGACGTCGCCGAAGACCGCTCCATCAGCATGACGATGCTGTTCGACCAGGGCCATAGCCTTGATGAACGTATTCTTACAGAGCAGTTCGTGGATTGAATAATCCAGCCCTCTCAACCATCGGTCAGCGGCACGTCGGTGAGATCGTAGCCTGCGTCGTTGCGGATGCGGAGGCGTTTGCCATCCGCTGTTTCTTCCACCCACGGCTCGACGGTAACCGGCGGCCGCCCGCGGGCGCCGGAGAGCGCGTCATCGACGGTTCCTGACTCATCGAGCTTCATCAGGTTGAGCCGGGTGGGAAACATAATGTGCCATTCCTTTCGGTTTGCGATCGCATCCTGTGGCCGCACCCAGAGGGAATCGACGGATTCCCGCCCGCAGTGCTGGCCCGAATGGCCGATCGGTGCGCGTGCGAGAAAGAAATGCGTGTCGTAGCGCCTCGGCATGTGTTTCGGAGTCACCCAATGCGCGAAATGGACGATTTCGTCGCAGGCCAGCCGCAGCTGCTCGTCGCGCAGCATCGCCACAAGGGACGTTTCGCCTTTCTCGATGCGCTCCCGATACCCTTCGAGTTGCGCGAGCCGCATTTCGCTGACCAGCCCTTCCGTCGTGTTGTCGCGCGCAAGAAGCACACCGGCTTCCTCAAAGCCTTCGCGAATGGCGGCGGCTGCGGCGGCGCGTAGATCGCCCTTCCAACCGGCAATCCCGTCGGCAAAATCGATCAAAGCCGGATCGAAATCATCGGGCGCCGCCTTTCCACCCGGAAAAACCAGCGCGCCGGCAGCAAACTCGATCTCGTGGTGACGCCGCACCATAAACACTTCGAGACCCGCATCGCTGTCGCGCAGCAGCAAAATCGTGGCGGCGGGAACCGGCTCTCTTGTCAAAACGCGGTCGTTGCTCATGATGAGATGATGAGCGGCTATTCCGAATATTCCGTTTCGTGAGCCGCGCGCTCGGAAAAGCGCACCGGATCGAAGTAAGAGAAATACGGCAGCGCGTCCTTGCCCGTGATCATTGCCATGACGGCGTCCGCAATGGCAGGTGCATACAGCACGCCATTGCGGAACTGGCCACTCGCGACAAAGACCCCGGGAACGATTTCGCCGACGATAGGCGCATCGTCGGGTGACCCGGGCCTGAGGCCCGCCCAATGCTCGACCACTTGCCAATGGTTGAGGCACGGCATCAGCGCGAATGCCTGTCCCAGCAACCACGTCCGAGCTTTTTCAGTGAGACTCGAATCAAAGCCCACGCGCTCGACCGTTGCGCCGATCAAGAGACGCTCCCGCTGGGAAACGAGATAGATGTCACCTCCGCCAATCGTCGGGCCGGGCAATGCCTCTCCGGTGGATGGCTGCAACGCCAGCATCTCGCCTTTGACGGGAACGACCGCCGGCAATGCATCCGGCGGCATGCCCTCAAGGCGCGCGCTCCATGCGCCTGCGGCGATCACATATGCGTCGGCTGTGTGCAGAGCGAACGGCGAACGTACACCGATGATTCGATCTTCGCGGAACTCAAAACGCACCGCCGCCTCGTTTAGTTGCAAATGTCCACCGGCCCTCACAAATGCCGCTGCCAGGGCTCGTCCGAGAGAGCGGCTGTCAACCTTTGCCTGTTTCGGATTCCATAAGGCGGCCAGTGTGTCCGGCGCGATGCGCGGCTCCAACGCACGTGCGCCATCGAACGCGAGCAATTCGCCAGCGTTCACCTCCGCCAAGCGCTGCAATTCCGCTAACTGAGATTCTGTACGCGCGAGAACAAGACCGCCGTTCATGACATAAGCGATCTTGCGGCCGGTCTTTTCTTCGATCTCCGCCGCAAAGACCGGCCAGAGCTCGGCACCGCGATCGGCAAGGCACGCCTCGCCTTCGGTCTTGTCGACGGTGGCATGAGGCGCGGCGAGCATCCCCGCTGAAGCCCAGGTGGCCCCGCGGCCGGGCTGCGCGCGCTCCAGGACCACCGTTTCGATGCCTTGCTGGGCGAGTTTCCAGCCGATGCTGAGACCAGCCACGCCCGCACCGATGACCACCACCTTCATTTGATTGCGAATGGCCTGAAAACGTCCCGCAGTGTCAAGCTCCCCGGGACGGCGGGCATCCTCGCCCGCCGGAGGTTGAAAACCCGCATTGCGCCATCCAAAAAAATGGTAGAGCAGCAAACGAGAGAGCGGGAGAAGACGCCCGCGCTCCATGGGAGAACAACATGGAATTGGCGACGTTCGGGGCGGGATGTTTCTGGGGCGTGGACTCGTTTTTCCGGGAAGTGCCAGGCGTCGCTGACGCCGCCGCCGGGTATGCCGGAGGACACACGCAGAATCCGACTTTATGAGGATGTCTGCACCAACCGCACCCGACACGCCGAAGTCGTTCAGGTGAATTTCGATCCGCAACAGGTATCGTACAACAATCTCGTCGATGTCTTCGTTTCAGAATCATGACCCGACACAATTGAACAGGCAGGGACCCGATGTGGACGCAATCCCGCTCCGTGATTCTCACGCACTCGCCCGAACAGGAGCGCGCCGCGTGCGCCAGGAAGGGAGCGTGGGCCGGCCGCTTTAAACGGCCGATCATGACCAGTATTGAGCCTTCTGGCCTGCGGAGGAGTATCAACCGCGCTATTTCGAGAAGAACGGGCTGCTTTCATGTCGTATGCGCATGCCGGGGGCGACATGAATAGCGCATTGAAAGCGGCAACGCTTCTTATGACACTGATGATGGCATCCACAACTGAGGCGCAGATCGGCCGCGGCGATCGCTATTCCGGGGTTCCCTGGGCGACGCGCTCGCCGGTGCTCGCGCAGCACGGCATGGCGGCCACCGAACAGCCGCTCGCGTCCCAGATCGCCATTGACATCCTGAAGAAGGGCGGCAGCGCCGTCGATGCCGCCATCGCCGCGAACGCCGCCATCGGCTTGATGCAGCCGGTCTTGAATGGGATCGGCGGCGATCTCTTCGCTATAGTGTGGGATCCGAAAACGCGCAAACTGTACGGCTATAACGGTTCGGGCCGTGCGGCGATGGGCCGCGATCTCGCGAAAATGACGGCGGAAGTTCGCGCGGCATGGATGAAGGCCGGAGAGCCGGCGAAACCGCACATCCCGCCTTTCGGTTCGTTGCCCGTCACCGTACCGGGCACTGTCGATGCCTGGTTTGCACTGCACGGCAAATTCGGCCGCTTGCCGATGACGGAGGATCTCGCTCCAGCCATCGGCTACGCCATCAACGGCTTCCCGGTGACGGAATTGATCGCGCAATACTGGAAAGCCAATATGGCGGGGTTCGAGAAGAACCGCGCCCTGATCGAGGAATTCGACAATGCGCGCGCGACGTATCTTATAGACGGACACGCGCCGGTCGAAGGCGAAATCTTCCGCAATCCGGACCTCGCGCACACGCTGTCGCGTATCGCCAAAGGCGGCCGGGACGCTTTCTACAAGTGGTCAATCGCCCACTCGATCGACGCATATTTCCGCCGGATCGGAGGCGACCTGCGTTACGAAGATTTCGCCACGCACCACGGCGAATGGGCGGACCCACTCTCGGTCAACTACCGCGGTTATGACGTGTACGAGCTGCCGCCGAACGGCCAAGGGGCTGCGGTTCTCCAGATGTTGCAGATCCTCAAGGCTTTTGACCTCGCGAAGATGGGCGTGGGCTCCGCCGACACGCTGACGGCGATGCTCGAGGCGAAGCGCCTGGTCTACGAAGACCTCGCGAAATGGTACGCTGATCCGGCCTTCGTGCATGTACCGATCAAGGCACTACTCTCGGATTCCTACGCTGCAGAGCGACGGAAGCTGATAGATTTGTCGCGCGCCAATCCGACCATTGCTCCCGGCGAACCAAAGCTGAACGACGGCGATACCATCTATCTCACGACGGCTGACAAGGACGGGATGATGGTCTCACTCATACAGTCGAACTATCGTGGCATGGGATCGGGATTGGTCGCCGACCATCTGGGTTTTATGTTTCAGGATCGGGGCGAGCTTTATTCGCTCGACCCCAAGGCCGCGAACGTCTATGCGCCGGGCAAGCGGCCGTTCCACACCATCATCCCGGCATTCGTGATGAAGAACGGACACCCATTCATGTCGTTCGGTCTCATGGGCGGCGACATGCAACCGCAGGGCCACGTACAAGTTCTGACCAACATCATCGATTTTGGTATGAACGTGCAGGAAGCGGGAGATGCCGCGCGCTGGCGGCATTTTGGCGGGTCGGAACCGACCGGCGAACCCTCGACCGGGATCGGCACCGTGGAGATGGAATCAGGGTTTGACCCGGCGTTAAAAACGGAACTTCAGCGCCGCGGCTACAAGATCGTGCCCGGAACCGGCGGCTTCGGCGGGTATCAGGCGATCATGTGGGACGCAAAGAACCGCGTGTACTGGGGGGCTTCGGAAATGCGTAAGGACGGCGAAGCCATCGGCTATTGAAAGTTGCCCCTCCCCCAGGGCGCGTGCGGGTGAGGAGTTGTTCCCGTTGCGCAGCTCTTATCTCCCTGCAGCGTTTTTCACCGCAAATTGGGCGTGACCTTTGCTGCCATCCGAGAACACGAGCGTAACAGGCACGGTCTTTCCGGGCTTCATGGCAGCGCCGGGTTTCAAGCACATAAGATGGTAACCGCCCGGCGCGAGGGAGACCGTCCCGAGGGCCGGAACGCTGACGCGTTTGACCTCGTCCATGCGGGTTAGACCGCCAGTTGAAACCGTCTGGTGCAGCATCAGCATGCCGCAGGCGCTGCTTTCCGCGGCGACCAGTTCGACCGGCGCAACACCGCTGTTCTTCATGGTGAAGTAACCGGCCGCCGGCTGGCCGGACGGGAGAGCGCGAAACCAGCCGTCGGAGATCGTGATATCTGCAGCCCGGGTGGGCGCGGACAAGACAAAAGCCACGCCGGCAATGCCGAACATGCGACGGCAGCTAGGCATGGACCATCTTCTCCTCCTCCTCGAGCCGCAGAAATACGAGCACGCAGATCATGCCCGCGAGGCTAGTCAACGTGCTGGGCAGCCAGATGATGAGACCGCCATAGTGCTGATCGGAAATCGCGGCAATCTCCCAGAAGCGTCCGCAGATACGATAAACCGGATAATAATCGGTCCCAGACAGCGACAGGACAGCGCCCAGCGCCATCTGCAGAGGCTCGACCGCGATCACGAGCAGCGCGCGCAAACCAAAGCCCAGCCGCGCGGGCGGACGGGGCCGCCTGTCAAGAATGAGCGACCAAAAGAATATTCCGTCAATCGCCATGCTCCAGTTCATCAGGTTGTAGAGATTGAGATCGAGCATAACGCGCGTGTGGAAGGCCGGAATGAGCCAGAGATAGATCAGCCCAACAAACAGTACGGGCGCCACCGCCGGATGCTGAATGATATCCACCGTCTTGCGCACCGGTCGTGAATCAAAGATGGCCCGCACGAACCCAGGCATACCGGCGCGGATCGCCTGACCCGGCATGCCGAGCGCGATCAGAAAAGCGCCGATGTGATGAAGCACGAAGTGCTGCGCACGATGCACGAAAAACATGTGCTGCGCGAAATAATCGATATGCGTCTGCAGCGCGGCGTAAATCGAGAGTACGCCCACGAGGAAGGAGACCTGCCGCCAAACCGCCGGCCGCCGGGATTCCGGGAGCCGCGCAAGCCCAAGCACGAACCATGACAGCACGAGCGCGGTCACTAGATAGACCGGCCAGGAAAACTCCCATGGCATCCAAAACGGAAGATCGGCGGGCAGAAGCCGGCAGGCGATAGACATCGCCGCGCCGGTCACCAGCAGCGCCGCATAGAGGATCCATTCGCGCCGGCTGCCGGCTTCAAAAGCTAGCTGTGCGGCGGAAAGCGTGCTCATCGGCCGGTTTATAGCGGTTGAATAAGTCCGGCGGCGAGGCGTTTGGTCACACGATTGCGCGCACCTCGATTTCTTGCGCCCGATCCTAATTGTGCTAACGCCCTGCGCATGCGCCTCAGTTCACTCTCACGCTCCCTGGTATTCATGCTGTGTCTAACGGCGGCTTGCTGCGGCCGCGCCCCGCAGGCCAATATGACCGATATCTCCGGAGTAATGCCGCCGCTCGCCTTTGTCATGACACGCGCGAACGACGGAGCGCGCGTCAGTGCCGAAAGCTATCGAGACAAAACGGTGCTGCTGTATTTCGGCTACACCCATTGTCCGGACGAATGCCCGACAACGCTCGCAAATCTTGCTGCCGCACTAAAGCGTCTGGGAAGCGACGCCACGGACGTGCGCGTGCTCTTCGTGAGCGTCGATCCGGCGCGCGACACAATCCCCGTGCTGAAAAAGTACGTAAATGCGTTTGCACCGCAAATCGATGGGTTACGCGGAAGCGACAACGCCGTCGCAACACTCGCCCGTCGATATCGTGTGATCTATTCCGTTACGTCTGGCACGCAGAAGCACGATTACGAAGTCATGCATTCCGACTCGCTCTTCATGTTCGACAAGACCGGCCGCGCACGATTCGTGACGATGTCGACGCAGGACACCGCCGCACTGGCCGCGCAGATCAGGTCCTTGAGCTAGGACTCGTCCTCGATCGGCGAAATGCGCTGGTCCATGGTCTGCGACGGGCGTTCCGAGCCGGCGCAGCCGATGACGCGCGCCGGCACGCCGGCGACGGTACAATGAGCAGGCACGGACGCCAGCACAACGCTGCCGGCCCCGACGCGCGAGTACTCTCCAACTTCGATATTGCCTAGAACCTTGGCGCCCGCGGATAAAAGCACGCCGCGGCGGATTTTCGGATGCCGGTCGCCCTTTTCCTTGCCGGAGCCGCCAAGCGTCACGCCGTGGAGCATCGACACGTCGTCTTCGACCACGGCCGTTTCGCCGATCACAATGCCTGTCGCATGGTCCATCATGATGCCGCGGCCGATTTGCGCCGCGGGATGAATGTCGACGCCAAACAGTTCCGAGACACGGCTCTGCAGAAAATAGGCGAGCATGGTTCGTCCATTGCCCCACAGCCAGTGCGCGATCCGGTGACACTGCAGCGCATGGAAGCCTTTGAAGAACAGAAACGCCTGGATGAAGCTGTGGCAGGCGGGATCGCGCTCAAACACGGCGGAAAGATCGGCGCGCACGGCTTCGCCGATGTCGCCGTCCGTCTCGAGGGCTTCGCCGAAAAATTCGCGCGCCTGCATCGCGCTCAGCTCCTCGCCGCCAATTTTCCGCGCAAGGTGGTACGAGAGCGCATCCTCCAGCCGTTCATGGTTGAGAATGGTGGCGTGCGCGAGGCTGGCGATCGAAGGCTCTGTCTCGGCCAGTTCAGAAGCCTGAGCCCGCAACGCGGACCAGATCGGATCGCAAAACGCCATACGTTCGGCCGGCTCTGACATCAAGCGCTCCTCTCGGGCCCAGCTTACCCGATTGCGGCTCTGCTCCCCAAAATAGCGGTCCGCTGGCGGCCCCGCCCGGCCTCAGATATGCGTTCCTTGTTATCAGACAAACCCTTGCCGAAACTTTCTTCAATGGCGCATCAACTGAACGACACTGAGGGAGGCGCCCTCGCCCTCCTTCTCAGCCGCCGCTCCGCCTCGGCCAAGCGGATGACGGGGCCTGGCCCCGCAGCCGCCGAGCTGGACACCATCTTCGAAGCCGCGACACGCGTCCCTGATCATGGCAGGCTCGCGCCGTGGCGCTTCATCCTGTTCGAGGGCGACGCGCGCGTCCGCTTCGGTGAGACTTTGGCCGAATGCTTTCGCATTGCCAATCCCGATGCGGATGAGGATCGCCTACGCCTAGAGCGCGAACGGTTCGTGCGCGCGCCGGTCGTTGTCGGAGTGATCAGCCGGGTGCGTGAAGGCATCCCCATTCCGGAATGGGAGCAGATGATGTCGGCAGGTGCCTGCGGCATGACGCTTGTGCTCGCGGCACATGCGCTTGGCTATGTCGCAAACTGGATCACCGAATGGTGCGCGTATGATTCCTGTGTGCTGGAGAAACTCGGGCTTGCCGAGAACGAACGCGTCGCGGGATTTGTCTACATTGGCAAATCGGCCGTGCCGCTCGAAGACCGTCCCCGCCCCGACTTCCGCGCGCTCGTCAAGCGATATTGAGCTGCAGGATTTTCCTCCCCCGCCCCATGCACTGCGCGGCGGAGAAAAACACATACTGAGCCTTTGTTACGGCAACCCTATCAACTTGTGCGTCTGCAGGCTCAGGCGCCATTGCGGATGAGAAAGGCAGTACACTGTCGCGGCGCGTGTGTTCGCGTCCCGCGCAGGCGAATCCATCGGCTGCAGAAAGAAGTGTCTGAAATTCCATGAACTGAATCGCTCGGGAGGCGCATCTCTTTGCGGATAGACGAGCTTCAATTCGTCGCCGCGGCGCTGAACAACCTCAGCTTCGGCTTTCGGGCTCACGCAAATCCAATCGATTCCTGCCGGTGCCTCGATCGTCCCATTGCTTTCAATGGCAATCTCGAACCCTTCCCCGTGCAACGCATCGATCAGTCGACAGTCGAGCTGTAGCAGAGGTTCGCCGCCGGTGCACACGACGTAAGGCTTCCATTCCAGTCGCGTGGGCCATAGCGCTGCGACTCGTGCAGCAAGATCGGCGGCTTTTGCAAAGCGTCCACCATTGATGCCGTCCACGCCGACAAAGTCGGTGTCGCAGAAGGTGCAGACGGCACGCGCGCGATCCTTCTCGACACCGCTCCAGAGATTGCAACCGGCAAAGCGCAAGAATACCGCGGCGCGGCCGGTGCGCGCACCCTCGCCCTGCAGCGTGTAGTAGATCTCCTTTACCTGATAGCTCATTCCGCCACGTATCGCGCATAACCGGCGGCGCGCAACCGGCACGCGGGACATTGGCCGCAGCCATAGCCCCAACGATGCCGTAACTCGCGATTGCCCTGGTAACAGGTGACGGTCTCTTCGATGATGAGATCGAGGAGCGCCTTGCCGCCGAGCGATTCGGCAAGCGCCCACGTCGCCTTCTTGTCGATATGCATCAGCGGCGTGTGAATGGTGAAATGCGCATCCATGCCGAGATCGAGTGCGCGGCCGATTGCGCTCACGGTATCCTCGCGGCAGTCCGGATACCCCGAATAATCGGTTTCGCACACGCCGACGACCAGATTCCAAATGCCGCGGCGATAAGCGAGAGCCGCCGCGCATGTGAGAAAAAGAATGTTACGGCCGGGCACAAAACTTGCCGGCAAACCATTCGACAGCGTGTCAAATGTTTGCGAACCCGAAGCGGCAAAGAGCGCGCTGCCGCCGATCGCCGAAAGGACATTCAATGGTAGCACGTGATCTTCGCCAAGCGCATTCCCCAATTCACGGAATATCCGTCTCATTTCTGACCTTATGCGCGGCCGCGCCACCATTTCGGTCGTGTGGCGCTGCCCGTATTCGAATCCCACCGTTTCGACGTGGGCAAAGCGCGTGAGCGCCCAGGCGAGACAGGTGGCCGAGTCCTGTCCGCCGGAAAAGAGCACAAGCGCAGCATCGCTATTCATCACATGATCTGATCACTTCAGCCGGCCCGCCCGAGCCTGCGGCCATGGCGCATTCGCCGGAGGGTTGCGTTTGGCCCTCTGCTGCGACAGCTTGCGGCCCGCAGTTCCCGGATAGCAGGGTGTGACGCGCACGGCCATCAGCGGCACAGGTCTTTTCGTGCCTCCCGAAACGATCTCCAATGAGGAGCTGGTGAATTCATTCAACGAATTCGCCCGCCAGCATAACACAGTTCACGCCCGCGAGATCGCGACCGGTCGCATGCAGCCGATCTTGAAATCGAGCGACGAATTCATCGTCAAGGCGTCCGGAATCCGCCGGCGGCACGTAATGAGCCGGAAAGGCATGCTCGATCCCGCCGTCATGTGCCCGCGCATCCCCGAGCGGCCAAATGATGCAATATCACTGATGGCCGAGGTGGCGATTGCCGCATCCCGCCGCGCTCTCGAAGCCGCGCACCGTACGTCCGACGACATCGACGGCGTGATTGTTGCGGCTTCGGTCACGCAGCGATTCTATCCGCAGATCGCCATCGAGGTGCAGGCCGCGCTCGGGATCAGAGGGTTCGCCTTCGACCTGCTTGCCGCCTGTTCTTCGGCAACTTTCGGAATCCAGGTCGCTGCGGATATGATCCAGCAGGGCCATGCCCGCTCGATCCTGGCCATCAATCCGGAAGTCTGTACAAGTCATCTCAATTTGCGCGACCGGGAAACGCACTTCATCTTCGGCGACGCGGCGACCGCGTGCGTTCTCGAACCGGCGCGACGCTGCGATGGCGATAATACCTGGGAAATTCTGAGCACACGCCTGGAATCACAATTCTCCAACAACATTCGCAACAACTTCGGGCCGCTCAACCGCTTCGCACCGCAAACGATCGGAACCCCAGACAAGCTTATCACCCAGAAAGGACGCAAGGTGTTCAAGGAAGTCGTGCCCATGGTATCGAACTTCATGCTGGATCATCTTGCTGCCAACGACATCGATCCGTCGGGCTTGAAACGGCTGTGGCTGCACCAGGCAAACATCAACATGAACAATCTCATTGCACGCAAAGTCCTGGGCCGCGAGCCATCGGCGGACGAAGCGCCGAACATTCTCGAAGAATACGGCAACACCAGTTCCGCTGGGGCGATCATCGCTTTCCACAGTTTCAGTCGGGATCTCGCGCCCGGCGATATCGGCCATCTATGTTCATTTGGTGCCGGATACACGGCGGGGAGTGTCATTCTGCAGAAGCGGCATTAATCGGGTATGACAGCCGTCTGGAGTTGGGCGTCGGTGCACGGGGGCAAAGAATGCAAATTCATTCCATACAGGTGTTATATGCGATTTCTGGTTTCGTGATCGGCGCATTGACCGGAATGACGGGAACCGGTGGCGGCGCATTGATGACCCCCATGTTGATTCTTGTTTTCGGAATTCATCCAATAACGGCGGTTGGTACAGATCTTCTTTACGCCTCCGTCACGAAAGCAAGCGGCACAGCCGTGCACGCGCACAACCGAACCGTGGATTGGAATTTGGTTGGATGGATGGCGGCCGGGAGCATCCCGATGACTGTCGCCACCCTGCTTACCCTCTATTATCTCGACGTACACGGCGACGCGACACAGACCCTTGTTACGAAAATCCTTGGTTTGGCGCTGTTCCTGACGGCCATCTCGCTTGTGTTCCGCAAGCAGATTGCGGGAATTTACGGCCGGCGTGTCGGCAGCATCAGCGCAGAACTCGCCCGCAATCTCACAGTCCTGACTGGCGCCATCCTCGGCGTACTGGTTTCGATATCCTCGGTAGGCGCCGGCGCCATCGGCGTCACGGCACTCATTCTGCTCTATCCGGAAATGAGCATGTTGCGAATTGTCGGCTCGGGCATCGCACACTCGGTTCCGCTGACGCTGATCGCCGGTTTAGGCCATTGGGCTTTGGGTTCAATCGATTGGCCGCTGCTCGTGTGCCTTTTGGTTGGATCCATTCCGGGGATCGTCCTCGGCAGCCTGCTGTCACGACGCATTCCGGAGCTTGGGCTGCGCATTTTGTTATCCGCAACACTGATCGTCATTTGCGCGAAGTTCTGGTTTTTCTGATCTTCCGTCCGTCCAATGCGCGCGCCGTCATCCCACGCTTCCCAAAAGGTACCGCGCGCATGGCAGCGGATGCTGAGCGGCCGACGGCTCGATCTGCTCGATCCTTCGCCACTCGATATCGAGATTGCCGACATTGCGCACGGGCTCGCCCGTGTCGCGCGCTGGAACGGTCAGACCAGCGGCGTTCATCCATTTTCAGTGGCGCAGCATTGCCTGGTCGTGGAGCGGATTGTGCTGGAGTTGCGGCCGGGCGGATCCCGCGCAGTCCGATTGGCGGCGCTGCTCCACGATGCGCCCGAATACGTGATCGGCGATCTCATCAGTCCGTTCAAAACCGCAGTGGGCATCGACTACAAGGATTTCGAGTGGAAACTGCTTTCCGCCATTCACATCCGCTTCGGACTGCCACCACAAATGTCGGCTGAGATGTATACACTGATCAAACGTGCCGATCGAATCTCCGCATTCCACGAAGCCACGCAACTTGCCGGCTTTGACGTCGCAGAGGCGCGGAGCTTTTTCGGCCGTCCTCCGGGCCGCTTGCGCGTACCGAAACTCGTGCCATTTACAACCGCCGAGGCAGAACGCCAGTTTCTCGACCGCTTCCACCACCTAACGGTCTGAGTTGGAACTCGGCAGATCCACGTGTCGCCGCGACCTGGTGGTGCGCAAATACGCCAAGAACAATTTTCTGCCCGCTCTGCGACTCTATGGTAGATTTATTACGCAATCGGTCGCTAAAAGGCCGGGTGTCAAGATCATCGGATTGCGTGTATCAGGTGTTCGCGCAATGACTCACGTTCCAAGTTAAGCATGTCACTGATCCTGATCAGTTCGTTATCCGCGATGCAGCGTACGATCGGGCAGTACCGTCCGTCGCATCTGGTATCCCTGCTCTCGCCCGAATACATGATCGAAACCCCGCAGGAGATCGCGACCGAGAGGCATCTGCGGCTTGCGGTGAATGATGTTCTCGAGGTCTGGGCAAGCGATTCGCCGCCGAACGAGGCTCATATCGCGCAACTCTTAGCCTTCGGCCGCGAATGGTCCGCCGATGCACCGATGCTTGTGCACTGTTGGGCCGGAATCAGCCGCTCCATGGCTGCAGCGTACACATTGTTATGCGATCGCGCCGGCCCAGGATGTGAATACGATATCGCGCGCGAATTGCGTGCTCGCGCCGCGCATGCCTATCCAAACGGCCTGATGGTAAGACTTGCCGATCGGGCCCTCGGCCGTGAAGGACGAATGGTCGAGGCAATCGCTAGCATTGGCAGGGGCGATATAGTTGCGGAAGGGTGCTGCGTGGAATTTCCGCTGAAACTTTTCGGACCGTGAGCGGCGCCGGCAAGCAGCTCGTAAGCATCGGCCTCAGCGCCGCGATTGTGTCTGTTTCCGAGGAATGGCCGTGCGTGCTGGCGGTGCACCACACGGGCGCGCCGGACGCTCTGCCCTTCGGTCCTTTTGATCCTCTTGGCCACCGCACGCTTGAGAGCGGGTTGCGCAGCTGGGTGAAAGAGCAGACGCTACTTGATCTCGGCTACGCCGAGCAACTGTACACGTTCGGCGATCGCGGCCGCCACCTTGTAGCGCCTGGCGAGGGTCCGCGCGTGGTCTCCGTCGGGTATCTTGCGTTGACGCGCGCGGCACGCGAGGCCGCCGCGAAAGACACGGTTTGGCGTAATTGGTATCTCTACTTTCCGTGGGAAGACTGGCGATGGGACCGCCCGACGATCATCAACAATGTTATTGCTCCGGCGCTCAAAAGTTTCGTGGCGCAAGCGGCCTCCCCTCCGGAAGCCGCGATGCGCCGCACACGCGCCCGCGTCGCGTTCGGGCTCGACGAATCAGCCTGGGACGAAGAAAAGGTGCTTGAGCGATACGAGCTGCTCTATGAAGCGGGACTTGTTGAGGAAGCGCGTCGCGACGGCCGAACCGGTCGGCTCGAAGCTTCGGTAGCTCTAGGCGCTTCGATGGTGTTCGACCACCGTCGGATTCTCGCGACCGCGATCGCGCGCCTGCGCGGCAAAATGAAATACCGCCCCGTGGTTTTTGAACTTCTGCCGCCGACATTCACGCTTCTTGAACTGCAGCGCACGGTCGAAGCGATCTCGGGTATCAGGCTGCACAAGCAAAACTTCCGCAGGCTGATGGAGGAACGGGGCCTGGTCGAACGGACGGGACAGTTCCGCCGCATCAGACGCGGCCGTCCCGCCGAGTTGTTCAGCTACCGGCCCGAGGTCCTGCGCGAGCGTCCCGCCCCCGGGGTGCGTCTCGGCTTCCGCCGCACGGGCTCTTAGTCTACTTCCTGATTGCCAAAGCAACTCCAGCGGTTAAAACCGTGGCCTGCTGAAGTTGACGAAGGGGACCGCCAACGCCGGCTGCGCGCCGGGAAAATGGCGCTCTCTGTCCACGGCGCGCACGATGGCACGAGGGATTATTTTGGATTTTGACGGCGCAGTGACCCAAACCAGACATTCGGCGGACCAGTCGCCCCAGAGTTTTCGACAGGCGACCTATTCGGTGCTCGAAGAGGGACAGGTCGAGACCACCGGAAGCCGCATTGTCGAAGGAGTGCTCGTTACACTCATTCTCGCGAACGTTGCGGCGGTTGCACTCGAAACGGTGCCCGTCATTGCCCGTCACTACCAACGTTTTTTCCACGACTTCGAGTATATTTCCATCGCGGCCTACACGATTGAATATATTGCGCGCGTCTGGTCCTCGATCGAAGATCCGCGAATCGCCGCGCGGGGACCGGTCAAGGGACGCCTCGCTTTTGCGCTCCGTCCGCTGATGATCGTCGACTTTCTCGCGTTTGCACCCAGTTATCTCGCGTTTCTGCTTCCCCTTGATTTGCGGCTTTTGCGCATTTTTCGCCTGCTGCGGCTCGTCAAACTTGCACGTTACTCCCAGGCACTGCCGGCGCTGCTTGGCGTTCTCTATTCGCAACGTTCGGCTCTGTTTGCCTCTTTCATCCTTACGCTTTGTGTGATGTGCGTATCCGGCGAACTCATGCATATCGTCGAAGGTCCTGTACAGCCGAAGGTATTCGGCAGCATGCCCGACTCGATGTATTGGGCTATCACTACCCTGACTACCGTCGGTTACGGCGACAAAGTACCCATTACTCCACTGGGAAAGGTGGTCGCCGGAGTGACGGAGGTCACGGGTCTGCTGCTGTTCGCGCTTCCCATTGGCATTCTCGCCAACGGTTTTGTCAGTGATCTCAATCGCCGGCAATTCGCCATTACCTGGAGCATGATGAAGCGTCAGCCGCTGTTCGTGGGCATGGACGTGCACGCCGTAACCGATATACTGGGCGCGTTGAGCGCCAAGCTGGTTCGCGAACACACCCAGATTTCTGTCGCGGGCCAGAATGCGAATACCCTCTACCTCATCGCTTCCGGTCAGGCCGCGTTGGAAGGTAAAGGGGAGTCGTACGAGCTGGAGCCAGGCGACGTGTTCGGCCAGGAATCTCTCGATGTTGGCGCAACATTTGACTCGACTGTTACGGCGCGAAGCGAAATGCGCTTGCTGGTACTATCAGGCGACGACCTCAGGCGGCTGGCGCGCAAATATCCGCTGCTAGGGCGGCGTCTTGCCAACGAGGCCGCCTGGTAGAGGGACGGGCTCTTGACCCTTTATGCTTATCTGTAGCATTAAGCCGTCGAACCGCAGCCTTGAACTGCGGGTTTTTCGCCCCATATATATGCTCAACTAGAGCATAATTAGGACGACTCAGGAGAAACAGCGCATGTCCGCCATGCAACTCCCGAAAAAGGGCAAAACCAATCCTGCCCTTTACGCGAAAGTTTCCCACGTCGTTCCCGAGATCGAGTGGGCGGTGCATGAGCCCTATGTAAATGCAATTAACGCCCTCAAACGCGAGCGCGGCGCGGTCATACTCGCGCATAACTACATGACCCCGGAAATCTTTCATTGCGTGGCCGATTTCGTCGGCGATTCACTCCAGCTCGCGCGCGAGGCTGCAAAAGCGGACGCAAATGTCATTGTCCAGGCCGGCGTGCATTTCATGGCAGAAACGGCGAAAATCCTGTCGCCGGAAAAAACGGTGCTCATTCCCGATTTCCGCGCCGGCTGCTCGCTGGCCGCTTCTGTTACCGGCGCCGATGTACGTCTTCTCAGGCAAAGCTATCCCGGCATTCCGATCGTGACATATGTCAACACATCGGCGGAGGTGAAGGCCGAGAGCGACGTGTGCTGCACGTCGTCGAATGCCGTCTTTGTCGTGGAAGATATTGCACGCGAGCGCGGCACCGATACGGTGATCATGATTCCCGACGAATATCTGGCGCAGAACGTGGCCAAGCAGACGCCGGTGAAAATCATCGCCTGGAAAGGGCGCTGCGAGGTTCACGAGAGATTTTCCGCGGCAGATATCCGCAATTTTCGGGAAGGCAATCCGGGGTTGATCGTTCTTGCGCATCCCGAATGCCCGCCCGAAGTCATTGCAGAAGCCGATTTCGCCGGTTCGACATCGGCAATGATCTCGTATGTGGACAAGCACCGGCCGGCACGCGTCGTAATGGTGACGGAATGCTCGATGAGCGACAATGTTGCAGTCGAGTTTCCCGAGATTGAATTCGTACGCCCCTGCAATCTCTGTCCACACATGAAGCGGATTACGCTGCCAGGAATTCTGCATTCGTTGAAAACGATGACGGCCGAAGTGACGATAGCTCCCGATATTGCCGCCCGCGCCCGGGGCGCGGTCGAGCGGATGCTCGCCGTTTCCCTAAGGGAGCGGAACAGACTCGCCGCGTAAAATATGCGCACAGTCGACAACACGATCGAGGCACCTGGGGCCATTGTCCTCGGCGCCGGAATTGCGGGTTTGTTCAGCGCGCTCAAGCTCGCGCCCTTTCCTGCCCTGGTGATCGCCTCCGGCAGGAGCGGCCGCTCGGGTTCGAGTGCATGGGCGCAGGGCGGCATTGCGGCCGCGATGGGGGGGCACGACAGTCCTTCTCTTCATGCGCAGGATACACTTGCCGCCGCGGCCGGTACGGGCGATGCACGCGTTGCCGAACTTGTTGCCAGCGAAGCGCCTCATAGAATCGATGATCTTCTCCGCCTTGGCGTACCGTTCGACCGCGATTCATCGGGAGGCCTAGCGCTCGCACGTGAGGCCGCGCATAGCCAGGCGCGAATCGTTCATGTTTCCGGCGACCGGGCCGGTGCAGCCATCATGGAAACGCTATCGGGTGCGGCCGCAGCTTCGCCTTCCATCACCATCGCCGAGGGATTTGAGGCGCTCGAACTGGCAATGCAGGACGGTCGTGCCATAGGCCTTTTCGCTCGTTACGGCACAGGAACGGATGCACGACTCGTGCTCTTCCGTGCGCCGGCAATCATCTTCGCGACGGGCGGTGCGGGAGCACTCTATGCCGTAACCACCAACCCGCTGGAATCGCGCGGCCAAGGGCTGGGCATCGCCGCGCGTGCCGGCGCAGTCGTTGCCGATGCAGAATTTGTGCAGTTCCACCCGACCGCCATCGACGTCGGTGGCGATCCCGCTCCGCTCGCCACAGAGGCCTTGCGCGGCGAGGGTGCAATCCTCGTTGACGAATTCGGACGCCGGTTCATGCCGGCGATTCATCCTGCGGGCGAGCTTGCGCCGCGCGATGTGGTGGCGCGCGCAATCCACCGGGAGATCGCGCGCGGCCGGCGTGTGTTTCTGAATTGTCGAGAGGCGATCGGAAACAGTTTCGCAATGCGATTTCCTACGGTCCACGCGGCCTGCATTAATGCCGGAATCGATCCGGCAAGAGAGCCGATTCCCGTCGCGCCAGCCGCGCATTACCACATGGGCGGAATCGCGAGTGACGAGCACGGGCGTTCCTCCATTGCCGGATTGTGGTGTGTCGGAGAATGCGCCTCGACGGGACTGCATGGTGCAAACCGTCTCGCATCGAATTCGCTGGTCGAAGCGCTCGTGTTCGGGGCGCGCGTCGCGGAAAACGTTAAAGAATTGACCTCGCCGCGCATGCGCGAAGGAAAAACACCCCTCGCACCCCAACACGCGCGCTCCGTTCTGCCCGAGGCCCTGCGCCGGACCATGACGTCGCTCGTGGGAGTCGAGCGGGAAGAAACGGACCTGCGAAACGCGCTGGCGACCGTCCAGAGGCTCGAGCACGCGGCGGGCGGCGATTCCGTTTTCCTCAATGCACTTGCTGCGGCAAAACTCATTGCGGCCGCCGCGCTTGAGCGTCGGGAAAGCATCGGTGCCCATTTCCGGAGGGATTATCCCCAGCGTTCCGTCAATCCGCGCCGCAGTTCGCTCACGCTCCGTCGCGCCGACGAGATTGCTCTAGGGTCCACAGCTAGTCCCGGCGCGGCACGCAAACATAACTCGCAATGAGCGAATTGGCGCGTCCCTTCACGCGTTCTCCACATCGGCTTACTTTCGAATCCTCCGTCCGCCTGGCGCTTGAGGAGGATCTCGGCCGCGCCGGTGATCTCACGACCGATCTGCTGATCGACCCAGATAAGCACGCGGAGGCGCGGCTTGTCGCACGGGCACCCGGAACGCTATCGGGCCTCATCTGCGCTGCCACCGCCTTTCGCCTGATCGATCCTGACGTGGAAATCGCGTGCGGCGCGCTGGACGGCGAACCCGTGATCCCGGACACCTCCATTGCAACGATTCGCGGCCGTGCGCGCGCGCTTCTCAGCGCTGAACGCGTGGCGCTCAATTTTGTAGGACACCTTTCCGGGATAGCTACCCGTACGCGGGGGCTCGTCGATGCCGTTGCGGGAACGAAAACGCGTGTCGTATGCACGCGCAAGACCACGCCAGGCTTACGCACACTTGAGAAATACGCTGTGCGTTGCGGTGGCGGCTTCAATCATCGCTTCGGGCTCGACGACGCCGTGCTGATCAAGGACAATCACATCGCCGCCGCGGGAGGTCTCCGGCTTGCAATCGAGCGCGCACGCGCGGGGCTTGGACACATGACCAAACTCGAAGTTGAAGTGGATACCCTCGCGCAACTTGAACAGGCGCTGTCTCTCGGCGTGGGAGTCATCCTGCTCGACAACATGAACATCGTCGAACTGAAAGAGTCGGTCAGGCTCGCCGGCGGACGCGCAGTGCTCGAGGCCTCAGGCGGAATTACGCTAGAATCGGCGCGCGAAATCGCATTGACGGGTGTCGATTATATTTCGTCGGGCGCCATTACTCACAGCGCGTCGGCGCTCGATGTGGGCCTGGATTTTTGATTCAGCTCGAGTGCGACCGAAAGGCTGAGCGGTAAAAGACGTGATTACCGATCTGAATTGTCTTGACGAGACGGTCGCCCCACCCCGGCTCCACGTCTACAGTGTGGAATGAGGTGGCATCGGCTGTTTCATTTCGGAGTTCTTCGAGACCCGATACGATGCGAACCGCCAGATGTTTTGCGCGTCTCCAGGCGCCAAAATTCTTCGCCTGAAGCATTTGGCCGTCGCAGGCGAAAGAAAATTGACACCCGCGGCCCGAACCGGCGCCCTGATATACCACGCCGCAGAGCGAGTGCGGATAGCCGCGGGCCTTCATGCGATGGAATACCACTTCAGCAATTGCCTTTTCGCCCATTTCACCCTCGCCACGAGCCTCATAATACATGGCTTCGGCGAGACACCGCTCTTCCGCTAGAAATTTCTGCATCGCCAGTTCCTGCATGAGCGGCGATAGGTCCAGCAAAGCCTTGTGTACAAAAAGTGACTCTGGATGAACGATGGCGGCAACGGGGGCTGCGGCTTGCAGCTGCAGCGGCATTGGCGCCGGACCGGTATAGGATGGCAACCTGGTTTGGTCCGCATACGGAACAAATGCCGTCGCGCCGGCCCCCAATATCAGCGCAAGTAAAAACGCGACGAGCACACTGCGATCGGCACGTCGCAAGACTTCGACTATCTTTGGCAGCATTCGGGATGTCTCTCTCGGAGTGGCTTCGAAGAGATTTCGACGTCAATTTCCGAAGGGGGTTCCCCTCCCCCGCCGTTGAGCGTGGCGGTTTTGCCAGCTGCAATTGCGTGCCGTCAAATGAAAATTTGTTCCCTGAGTGACAATGTGTCACTGAATCTCTGACGTATGCGTCATTAAGGTACGACCAGGCTTAATGGAACCCCCGGGAGGCGCACAAACGCTGGCAAAATTGCGTTAACGGTCTGTCAGGAACAATTAGGATTTCTGCAACACCGAAGCTTGCGCGGCTGCGAGTCTTGCGACGGGAACTCTGAACGGCGAACACGAAACATAATCAAGTCCCGCTTTATGACAGAAACTGATCGAGTCCGGATCTCCGCCATGCTCGCCGCAAATGCCGAGTTTGAGCATCGGGCGCCTGGCTCGGCCACGTTGCACAGCTATGCGAATGAGTTCGCCGACACCTTCGGTGTCGAGGCTGACGAACGGATCGCGCGCGACCAAACCCTTCGCCAGATACTCGCTTAAGAATGTTCCTGCATCGTCGCGGCTCATTCCGAGTGTCGTTTGGGTCAGATCGTTGGTTCCGAAGGAAAAGAATTCGGCGACTTCCGCGATCTCGTCCGCTTTCAATGCTGCACGCGGCAGTTCGATCATTGTGCCAACGATGTAGGAAGGCACGCGGCCGCGCTCCTGCCTGACATCTTCCGCAACAGCCACAATGCGCGACTTGAGGAACGCGAGTTCGCTTGCGAAACCTACCAGCGGAATCATGATCTCGAGTTCGACGGGGCGTCCGCCCTCCTGTTCGATTTCGAGTGCCGCTTCCAAGATGGCGCGCACCTGCATTTCATAGATCTCGGGAAAGCTTATGCCGAGCCGGCAGCCGCGGTGTCCGAGCATCGGATTCACTTCGTGGAGTCCCATGGCGCGTTGCCGCAGCTTCGCGGGATCGGCCCCGGCGGCGCGCGCAACGTCTGCGATTTCGTCGTCGTCCTGCGGCAGGAATTCATGCAACGGGGGGTCGAGCAGACGGATGGTGACCGGCAGCCCCTGCATGGCTGCGAAAATTGCGCGAAAATCACCTCGCTGCATCGGCAGGAGTTCGGCAAGCGCACGGTCGCGCTCCTGGCGCGCGTCGGCAAGGATCATTCGCCGCACGGCGACAATTCTGTCGGCTTCGAAGAACATATGTTCCGTGCGACAGAGGCCGATTCCCTCCGCGCCGAAGCGCCGGGCCGTTTCCGCATCTGTCGGTGTGTCGGCATTGCTCCGTACCTTTAATTTGCGAGCCGCATCCGCCCACCCCATCAGTGTACCGAAATCGCCCGTCATTTCCGGATGACGCATGGGAACAGCGCCGTCGAACACCTGTCCGCTGCCGCCGTCGATCGTGATTATATCGCCACGTGTGTATGTACGCGTGCCAACGGTAAGTGTGCCTTTCGCAGCGTCGACCTTGAGCGCGCCGGCGCCCGAAACGCAGGGACGCCCCATGCCGCGTGCGACCACTGCGGCGTGGCTCGTCATTCCACCACGCGCCGTCAGTATCCCCTTTGCGGCGTGCATACCCTGAATGTCCTCCGGGCTCGTCTCCAGACGCACGAGAATGACGGCATGTCCTTCGGCCGCGAGTTTCTCCGCGTCATTCGCTGTGAAAGCGATCTCGCCAGTGGCGGCACCCGGCGAGGCAGCAAGTCCGGTCGCAATGCAAGTGGCGATGGCTGTCTTGTCGAGAGTGGGATGGAGCAGTTGGTCGAGGGCCAAAGGATCGATTCGCAGCAGGGCGCTGCGCCTGTCGATCAGACCTTCGCGCTCCATGTCGACCGCGATCTTGAGTGCGGCCTCCGCTGTGCGCTTGCCGGAGCGCGTCTGCAGCATGAAGAGCTTGCCTTCCTGAACGGTGAACTCCACATCCTGCATGTCGCGATAGTGACGCTCGAGCGTGTTAGCGATACGTTGCAATTCCGCATAAGCGGCCGGCATCGCCTCTTCCATGGAAGGACGCCTCCCGCCGCTGCGTTCGCGCACGCTTCTTGCAATCGGCTGGGGCGTGCGGATACCGGCAACAACGTCTTCGCCCTGCGCATTGACCAGAAACTCGCCGTAAAGTATCTGCTCGCCGGTCGAGGGGTCGCGCGTGAAAGCTACGCCTGTCGCGCTCGAATCTCCGCGATTGCCGAATACCATCGCCTGTACGTTGACTGCCGTGCCCCAATCCTCAGGAATGTGGTGCAGCTTGCGGTAGGCTTTGGCGCGCTGGCTTTTCCAGGATTTGAACACGGCGCCAATTGCGCCCCAGAGCTGCTCGTGCACATCTTCCGGAAACGGCGAGCCGAGCGCTTTCCGCACCTCCTCGCGATACTGTTCAGTCACGTGTCGGAGATCGGCGGCGTCAAGCTCTGTATCCAGTTCAACGCCCTTCATCTCTTTTTCCAGTTCGAGAATTTCCTCAAACCGTTCGTGTGGCAGCCCAAGCACTACATTCGCATACATGTGAATGAAGCGCCGGTAGGAATCCCAGGCGAAGCGTGAGTCACCGGTTATCCGGGCAAGGCCCTCGACCGTCATCGCGTTGAGACCAAGGTTAAGCACGGTATCCATCATTCCGGGCATGGAGACTCGCGCACCGGAGCGCACCGAGACGAGCAACGGCCGATCGTTGTCGCCGAGCTTCGCAGCGGCGATTTCGCTGATAAGCGCGAGCGCCGCTTCCACCGCCGGTTTCAGATCCGGCGGATATGTCTCGCCGTGTTTGAAAAACCATATGCAGGCTTCAGTGGTGATGGTGAAACCCGGCGGCACATTAAGACCGAGATTGCTCATCTCTGCGAGATTGGCGCCCTTGCCGCCCAGGAGTTTTGTCATGTCGGCGCTGCCATCCGCTCTTCCATCGCCGAAGACGTAGACCCATTGCGCCATCGCACTAGCCTTCGATCTTCGAGAAATCGGCAACCGTGTGCAGCACACGGCGCAAGCCGGACAACAGCAACAACCGGTTTTTGCGAATATCAATTTCGGGCGCGTTGACCGTTACCCGATCGAAAAACCGGTCGACGGGCTCTCGCAATCCGGCAACAACGTTCATCGCCTCGGCGTAACGCTCGCGGGCGAGTTCTTCTGATATCCGCTTTTCCGCCGCTGTCATGGCATGAAACAGCTCCTTCTCTTCCGGTAAATGCAGACGATCGGCATCGGTGACGCCTTCGTAGCTGCGGGAATCGCGTTTTTCCTCTATGCGCAGGATGTTCGCAGCACGGCGATAGGCAATCAGGAGATTGGCGCCGTCAGGCGTCCCCAGGACGGCCTCGAGCGCTTTCACACGGCCGACCAAGCGAACAAAATCGTCGTCTCCGGAGAGGGCGAAGACGGCATCGATAAGGTCGTGCCGTACGCCTTCATCACGCAACGCGAATTTCAGCCGGTCAGCCAGAAAGGCCAGGATTTCAGATAGAGCTGTACGTTCCTCCCCGCGCGCCTGTCGGAGCAAGTCCTCACTTGACCGGTTTCCGTCGTCGCTGCGGTGAAGAATGACGACCGCAGCCAAGGGAACAAGCAGCGGAAGTCGCAATCTGTTCTGCAGCACGATCCGAAGAATGCCCAATCCCGCGCGTCTGAGCGCAAACGGATCGCGTGAGCCGCTGGGCTTCTCGCCCGCGCGCCAAAGCGTGACAAGGCTGTCGATTTTATCGGCCAGTGCCACCACGATGGACACAGCTTCGGAGGGCACGTGGTCGTTCGAGCCCGCAGGTTGGTACTGCTCGCCGATGGCATTGGCGACCGCTTTGTCTTCGCCATCGCGGAGCGCGAGAAGTTGGCCAATTGTGCCTTGCAGTTCCGGAAATTCTCCGACTGTGCCGGTGACGAGATCCGCTTTGGCAAGCAGACCGGCGCGGCGTGCCTTTGCGGCATCGAAGTCGAGCAGCGTCGCGATCAGCGCGGCGAGCGATTGGATGCGATTCGCCCGGTCCAGCATCGTCCCAGCTTTGGCATGAAAGACCACCTGCTGCAGTTCCGGCACACGCGCAGCAAGTGGCTTTCGGCAATCCTGTGACCAAAAAAACTTCGCGTCTGATAGCCGAGCGCCAAGCACGCGCTCGTTTCCTGCGACGATTTCTCTTCCACCGTCCTCTGTCTCCAGGTTTGCGATGACAACGAAACGGTTTGCCAACGTTTCGGTCGCGAGGTCACGCAATGCGAAAAACTTCTGATGCACGCGCATCGACGTTTGCAAAATAGGCGCCGGAAGCGCCATGAATTCCTCCTGGATGCGACCTATGAGCGGGACGGGCCATTCAACGAGGCCCGCCAGCTCTTCGAGCAGCGACTCGTCGTCCACGAATTCTGCACCGATCGCAAACGCCTTTTGGCGAGATTCATGCAGAATCGTCTCTCTCCGCTGAGCCGGGTCAAGTAAAACGTGCGCCGCAGTCAGTTTGTTCTCGTAATCCTCGAAGTCTCGGATAGCGATTGAACCTTGAGATAGAAAACGGTGGCCGAACGTCGCATTGCCGCTCTCCACGCCGGCAAATACGAAGGGCACAATCCCACCGTCGAAGGTGCAGATAATGCCGCGAAGCGGCCGCACCCAACGTACAGGTGCCGCTGTCCAGCGCATGGACTTTGGCCAGGGCAATTTCGCGATGGTTCCCGGCAGGATTTCGGCCAGCACCTCCTCCGTACGCCGACCGGCGCGACGGACGACGGCGACGTAGAATTCGCCTTTTCCGTTCGTTTGCGTGATGCACTGATCGAGCGTCACACCAGCCGAACGCAAAAACCCCTCGATCGCCTTTTCCGGCGTGCCGACGCGCGGCCCTTTGCGTTCCTCCGACGTGTCGGGCTGCTTCCTTGGCAAACCCCCAACGGCCAGTGTCAACCGCCGCGGTCCGGCAAAAGATTTCACCGATTCGAACAGCAGTCCGCGGTCAGACAGAGCTCCGATAATCAGGCGCTCAAGGTCCTTCGCCGCGGGCGCCTGCATGCGCGCGGGAATTTCCTCCGAAAATAGTTCAAGCAGAAGGTCTGGCATATCAGGCGTGCTGGCGTTCGTCGGCGCCTTGCGGACTTGCAATCCAAGCACCGCAGCACGCCTTGGCAAGCGCGCGAACGCGCGCGATATACGCGGCGCGTTCGGTCACGCTGATCACACCTCGCGCATCCAACAGATTGAAACAGTGGCTCGCCTTGATGCACTGGTCGTACGCAGGCAAGGTGAGGTTCGCAACTACCAGCGCATTGCATTCCTTTTCAGCGTCGTTGAAATGACGAAAAAGGAGGCTGGTGTCTGCGCGCTCGAAATCGAAGACCGAGAATTCGCGCTCGGCCTGGTGAAATACCTCGCCGTAGCTGAACTGCTCGTTGAAGGCGAGGTCGTACACCGAATCAACACCCTGCACGTACATCGCCAATCGCTCAAGGCCGTAGGTCAGCTCGGCGGAAACAGGATCGCAGTCGAAGCCGCCGACCTGCTGGAAATAGGTGAACTGCGTGATCTCCATACCATCGCACCACACTTCCCAACCCAGGCCCCAGGCGGCGAGCGTCGGGCTTTCCCAATCATCCTCAACGAAGCGAATATCGTGGCGAAGTGGATCGATTCCGATGGCGCGGACGCTGTTGAGATACATGTCCTGCACATTTTCCGGCGCGGGCTTCAGGATCACCTGAAACTGGTAATAGTATTGAAGCCGATTGGGGTTTTCGCCGTAGCGCCCATCTTTCGGGCGGCGCGACGGCTGAACGTAGGCGGCACGCCAGGGGCGAGGGCCAAGCGCGCGGAGTGCAGTCGCGGGATGAAATGTCCCGGCCCCCATCTCGACGTCGTAAGGCTGAAGAATGATGCAGCCCTGCCCCGCCCAGAACGTCTGAAGCGTCAGGATTAAATCCTGAAATGTCTTCCCTCCGGGCACGGGCTGACCGATCCTCTCGCGGCGGCCGCGAAGCTACAGACGGGAATTGGCAAGGGCAAGCGAGGCGCCGTCGCGCAGAACCGCCTCGGCTTCCGGCGTGTAGCCGCCATCGCGTTCGTGTAGGACAAGCCCCCCGAGTAGCCGCACCGGCGCGCGCGAATCCTTTTGAATGTGCAGGATAACCCGCTTCGCAGCTTCGCCGCTGCGCGGCCAGAGCGGAAAGATCGAGACACCCTGTTGCGGCAGGCCTTGAAGTGCTTCTGCGAGACGATCGGCGCGCAGAATTACTGTTAGCGTTCCGCTTGAGGCAACGCGCGCAAAACCGGCTGCAATCCAGTTGCCGAGACCGTCACTATCCGAAAGTGCACGGGCGCGATCGGCGTTCGGCGAAACCTCCCCGGCAGGCGCGTGGAACGGCGGATTGCAGAACACGTGATCGAAACTTCTGCGCAAATGACTCGGTAGCCGAAATACATTGGCATGTTCCACATGTACACTGTCCCCGAACGGATTGGCGCGCACGTTTTCATTTGCCCGTTCAACAAGCCCGGGCGCAATCTCGATTCCGGTTAGGCGGCAATCCGCTACGCGCGCGGCAACACACAGGGCCGCGACACCGACGCCGCACCCGAGTTCCAGAAGCTCGTCGCCGGCTTTAGCGGGGACCGCTGCAGCCAACATCACCGCATCGGTACCCGAGCGGAACCCTTCCGCTGGTTGACGCGCGACAACACGGCCCCCGAGAAATCCGTCTTGCGTAAATCTCATCAACGCTCCGGCACGACGCCGGGAAGCGCCCCGGCGAGCACTGTCCTGGCGCGCAAGTAGTCTTCCTCGGAAACCATCAGCCGCCGCGGCAAAACGCCGAGGCTTCCGTCCATGATGCTCATATGGGTGTCAAAGACCACCGCCCGAATTCCCGCGTCCGCCAGAAGCGCCTCGGCAAAGTTGAGCAGCACGGGATCGTTCGTCTTCAGGATGTCGCGCATCGGAACGGAAACGTTGCCCTGCCATTGACTTCCCGGTCACCTTGACCGTGATGGAGACAGATTCCTAAATGGCGGATCGGCCGATGACCAGCGGCAAGGTGGGGACATGATCGTTGCCAAGGCATTCACGGCACCGAAAGGCGCGGCAGCAAGTCCCATCGATCGGCTGCACAGCCTGCTTGAGAACGACGTCGCCGCGACCGACTGGCTGATCCATGAGCGGATGGGGAGCAGCGCCACGTTAATCCCCGATCTCGCGCGCTATCTGGTCGATTCCGGCGGCAAGCGGCTCAGACCCCTCCTCACCCTTGCGGCTGCGAGTGCCTGCGGCCACACAGGCACATTGCACATCAAGCTCGCCGCCGCCGTCGAGTTTATCCATACGGCGACACTGCTGCATGATGACGTGGTTGACGCGAGCTCGCTCCGCCGCGGCAAGCTGTCTGCCAACGTGGTGTGGGGCAACAAGCCCAGCATTCTCGTCGGCGACTTTCTACTCAGTCGCGCCTTCCAGCTGATGGTCGAGACTGGTGATATGGGTGTGCTGCACATCCTCGCAAATGCCTCCGCCGTGATCGCCGAGGGTGAGGTGCTGCAGCTCAAATCGGCGAACAATCTCGCAACCACGGAAGACGACTACCTGATCATCGTCGGCGCGAAGACCGCGGCGTTGTTTGCGGCTTCCGCTGAATCCGGTGCCACGATCGCCAAGGCTCCGGCCGAAACGATTTCGGCATTCAAGACGTTCGGTCACAATCTCGGCGTTGCCTTTCAGCTCGTGGACGATGCACTCGATTATTCCGGGCGCCAGGCGTTGATGGGAAAATCCGTGGGTGATGATTTTCGAGAAGCCAAGGTCACGCTGCCGGTCATCCTTGCGTACAAGCGTGCCGACGACGATGCGAAGCGCTTTTGGCAACGAACCATTCAACTCGGACAGCAGCGCGACGGAGACTTGCAACGCGCCATCGACTATATCGAACACACCGGTGCGAGCGCGGAGGCGCGCGACCAGGCCCATCGTTATGTCCGCCAGGCCTGCCGCGCACTGCAGCCGCTGTCACCGGGCTCGCTCAAGGACGCACTGATGGCCGTCGCTGAATTCTGTGTCGCACGCGCGTATTGAATGCTCGCATTCCTCTCCAGCGCATGGGAAGGAAAAACGGGCAGCTACGACCCATCCGTGAATGTACTCTCCACAATCCACCATTGCGGATGGCGGGTGCGGAGCAACCGAGCAGCGGCGGAAGCTACATATTCATTTGCAAACAGGCCGAAGCATGTAGCGCCGCTGCCCGACATGCGTGCGAGCAGGACATCGGGTAATGCGTTCATTACCTGCAGAAGCTCGCCAACGAGGGGTGCGACCGTTTTCGCCGGCGCTTCGAGATCATTTGTCGTTTCGCGCAAATAACGTACGAGTGTGTGAACGTCTTCGAAGCCGCTCTTGGGAGCACGCAGATTCAGTCCGCGCCGCACACCCAGCGCAGCAAACACCTGGGCCGTTGGTACCGGCACACCGGGGTTCACGAGCAGGACGCCGGTGCGCGGGAGCGGCGGCAAGGCGCGCACGCATTCGCCCCTGCCCTCCATCCAGGCCGTGACACTGTCCAAGCAGACGGCAACGTCGGCGCCGAGAGACGCAGCCATCCTGCACAATTCGTTTCGATTGAGCTCGCGCTGCCACAGGCGGGTCAGTCCGCGCAGAACCGCCGCGGCATCCGCGGAACCGCCACCCAGACCCGATGCGACCGGCAGGTTTTTTCGCAAACTGATGCGCGCGCCGCCTGCGGCTCCTGTCCTCTCCGCGAACAGTTTCGCCGCTTTGAGAGCAAGATTGTCTTCCCCTGTTGGGACTCCGACGCCGAAGGGGCCATCCACCGTCAAGAAAAGATCGTCGTGCGACTCCAGCGCGATTTCGTCGCCGCAAGCCGCAAACGCAACGAGGCTTTCGAGATCATGATAGCCGTCGCCGCGCTTGTCGCCGACATGCAAGAACAAGTTGAGCTTGGCCGGCGCGGCAACGGTGAGTGGCCCGTTCACTTCACGTCGTCGCCGGCTTGCAACTTCTTCTCAAGCTCAGCCTTTTGCGTCTGATCCTGACCGAAGGCGAGCGCATGACTCCACTGGAACCGTGCTTCGAGTTTTCGTCCCACCTTCCAGTACGCATCGCCCAGATGCTCGTTCACCGTCGCGTCGCCCGGGACAAGCTGGATTGCGGCCTCCAGGGTCTTCACCGCATCGTCATAGCGCCCGAGCCGATAATAGGCCCAGCCGACACTGTCGACGATATATCCATCGAACGGGCTCAGTGACCGCGCCTTTTCGAGCATCGCGAGGGCCTGGGGCAGATTCCGCCCCTGATCGACCCAGCTGTAGCCAAGATAGTTCAGTACCTGCGGCTGGTCCGGGCTCAGCTGCAGCGCATGTTTGAGATCGGTCTCCGCCACATCCCAACGATGCGAACGCTCCTCCGCAATCGCGCGTGCGTAATAGAGCGGCCACGACGTCTTGCTGTCGCCGGTGAGCATTGCAACAGCGCGGTTGTACGCATCCGCCGCTTCAACGAATTTCGATTCATTGCGATAAGCATCGCCGAGTGCCGTCCATACGGTTATGTCCTTCGGCGCCTGCTCCGTCATGGCCTTGAGCTCGCCGATCGCTTCATCATTCTTGCCAAGCCTTGTCTCGTCTAGCGCGATCTGTACCGCGGCGGCCGCACGATAAATCGACTTCGCATCAAGCGCTCTGTACGCCGCAATAGCATCTTCATACTTGTCCAAAGTCTCGAAGCGATCGGCGAGCACAATCTTGGCGATATCCATCCGCGGTTCGAGAAAGAGGGCGAGACGAAGATAAAATACGGCAACGTCGGCGCTATTCTGGTCGGCGAGCGCCGCGGCAATGCCAAACAGGGCTTCGGCGGCACCGTCCGCCAGCGAGGCGACAAGACGGTCCGGCTTTTCGTTCGCGGCGAGCCGCGCGAGCCCCTGCGCCGCCATTGGTCCAAGCGCCGCATCCGCCTGCAACTTGCTGTAATAGGTGCGCGCGTCGTCCTTCCGTCCTTCGCGTTCCAGAAACCGTCCGAACGCTTCGGCGATGCGCGGACTGGCGCCCCCCGCCGCGACCGCGGCAACGTACGCTTTCTCCGCACTGTTGCTGTCACCTGCGAGATCCAGGATCAATGCGCGATGGAATTGCATGAGCGCCTCGGTCCCGCCCTGAGGGACAACCTGCGCAAGATCGGCGTCAGCCGATTTAAGGTCGCCCGCGCCGGCGGAAGCCCAGGCGTCAAGCAGCACGAGCGTGAGTTCGGTGAAGGCGCCTTTGGCCGATTGGGAAAGATCGGTACGCGCGGCCGCATAGTCGCCTTTGCCAATCGCGGCAACAGCCAGGGCGAGCCGCGCCGCCCGATTGTCAGGCTCCTTCTGGATAACGCGTTCGGCGAGTTTTGCCGCGGTCGTCACGTCTCCTGCGGCGGCGGCGTAAAGGAAAGCGCGGCTCAGGATCTCAACATTATCGGGGTCGGCCTCGAGGCTGGAGGCATAGAGGCGCGCGGCGTCCGCCATGTTGTGATCGCTCGCTGCGAGCCGTGCCGAAAGGTAATCGCCGAAGCTTTCGGCCTGCGCCGACTGCGGCGAGGAAGGCGTCTGATTGCCGCCTATGTGGATGGTTTCGCAGGCACCAAGGGCGATAGACGCAACGCAGAGGAGGAGAAACGCTCTATGCACAGAGAACCTCTTACATGTTGGGATAGTTCGGACCGCCGCCGCCTTCCGGCGGCACCCAGGTGATGTTCTGGGCGGGGTCCTTGATATCGCAGGTTTTGCAGTGGACGCAGTTTTGCGCGTTGATCTGGAATCTCGGACCGCTGGGCTCCTCGACAATCTCATAAACGCCGGCAGGACAATAACGCTGCGCGGGCTCCGCATATTCCGGAAGGTTGATACGGATGGGAATGGAGGGGTCCTTCAACACAAGGTGAACCGGCTGATCCTCCTCGTGATTGGTGTTTGACAGAAAGACGGAGGAGAGCTTGTCGAAAGTGATGCGGCCGTCCGGCTTCGGATAGGGAACCGGCTTGCACTCCGCCGCGGGTCTGAGCGTAGCCCAGTCTGGCTTGGCATGCTTCAGCGTGCCGAAGGCGCTCACTCCGAAAAGCTGGTTGGTCCACATATCAAAACCGCCAAGAACGAGCGCCCGTCGTGTACCGAGGCGGGACCACAGCGGCTTGACGTTGCGAACCCGTTTCAAATCTCTGTACACATGGCTGCGGCGATAGGCCTGCTCGTAATCCTTAAGCGTATCGCCGGCACGACCGGCAGCGATCGCGGCGAAGGCGGATTCCGCCGCGAGCATGCCCGTCCTCATGGCGTTGTGGGTGCCCTTGATGCGCGGCACATTGACGAATCCCGCTGCACAGCCGATGAGCGCGCCGCCCGGAAACGCGAGCTTCGGAACGGATTGGAAGCCTCCTTCGGTGATCGCGCGCGAGCCATAGGCGAGGCGCTTTCCACCATCGAGAAATTCGCGAATGCGCGGATGTGTTTTGATGCGTTGGAACTCATCGAACGGCGATAGCCACGGATTCGAATAGTTGAGGTGCACGACGAAGCCGACGGAACAGAGATTGTTTCCAAAGTGGTACATGAACCCCCCACCGCCCGTGTCGTTATCAAGCGGCCAGCCCATCGTGTGCATGACCAGGCCCGGGTGATGCTTTCGCGGCGCGACTTCCCAAAGTTCCTTCAGCCCGATACCGAATTTTTGCGGCTCGCGGCCGACGCACAAATCGTATTTTGCAAGCAGGCGCCTGGTCAGCGAACCGCGGGCGCCTTCTGCGATCAGCGAGTATTTGCCGAGCAGTGCTATTCCGGGCGTGTAGGAATCCTTGTGACGGCCGTCACGGCCAATACCCATGTCACCGGTGATCACCCCCTTAACCTCACCTGCTTCGCCGACCACAAAATCCACGGCCGCAAAGCCCGGATAAATCTCCACTCCGAGGCTCTCTGCCTCTCGCGCAAGCCAGCGGCACACATCCCCGAGACTGGCGATGTACATTCCGTGATTGCTCATCAAAGGCGGCATCAGAAAGTTTGGGACGCGCAAACTTCCCGCGGAACCGAGATAATAGAACCGGTCTTCGGTAACCGGCGTCTCGAGCGGTGTACCCCTCGCCCGCCAGTCGGGGATGAGTTCGTCGAGCGCAATCGGATCGATAACGGCGCCGGAAAGAATATGCGCTCCGACCTCCGAGCCTTTTTCCAGCACGCAGACGCTCAGTTCGCGATTATTGGCGCCGGCGAGCTGCTTAAGTCGAATCGCTGCGGCAAGACCCGCAGGACCGCCGCCGACGATCACGACATCGTATTTCATAATTTCGCGCTCGGTATGGCTCACGCCTTTTTCCGCAGATGGCGAACGGGGCGGCAATCCCCTATCATTTCGCCATGAGTCAATCCAATCCGGCCGAAGCGTCTTCTTCGTTTGCCGCCCTGCGCTGGCTCTTCGAAGCGGGAGTCGACGAAGCCATTGGCGAATCGCCGGTTAATCGGTTCCGTTCTTCGCCCAATTCAGCGCTTTTGGCGCCCCAGGCCGAACGCCCGTCTGCGCGCAAGCCCGTTCCACACGTGCAAGCCGCGGCTTCTCCACACTCGGCGAGACCGGAGGACCAGATCGACCGCGCGATGCAACTTGCGGCCGCATCAAGCACGCTCGCTGAATTGAAGGCAGCCCTCGATGCATTCGACGGTTGCCCACTCAAGCAGCACGCGACTAGCACCGTCTTCGCCGACGGCATACCCGACAAGCGCATCCTGCTCATTGGTGAAGCACCGGGAAGGGATGAAGATCTTGCGGGTCTTCCGTTCGTAGGTCGCGCCGGCAAATTGCTCGACAGGATGTTGGCGTCGATCCGGCTCGACCGGAAAACCAATGTTTACATTACCAATGTATTGAACTGGCGCCCGCCCAATAACCGCGATCCGTCGCCGGAGGAAGCGGCGGCGTGCCTGCCGTTCCTGAGGCGTCATATCGAGCTTGTTAACCCTGCAATCATGGTGCTCCTCGGAGCGGTTTCCGCGCGCCACGTGATGGGGAAAACTGAAGGAATCATGCGGCTGCGCGGCACTTGGCTCGACTATTACGTTAACGGGCGAATCGTTCCGGTAATGCCGATTCTTCACCCTGCGTATCTGCTGCGAAGACCTGCCGACAAGAAACTCGCGTGGCGCGATCTACAGGCAATCGCGGCGAAAATCCACGCGATGCAATTGCTTGAGCCGGAAGCGACTCGCGGGTAATCTCTGTTTCTCTCGATAGTCGAAGGGATGTTCGCTTGGCAACGCGCAGCGGGTTTTTCGCGGCCCTGGGATTCACCTTTGCGCTTACCGCGTCCTTGGCGAGCGCGAACAGCAATGGCTCCTCCGACAGAGCAAGCGCCGCGTCGCCACGCGTGTTGTCGGCGAACGATGTGCGGCTCTACCGCGAGATTTTCTCCGACGAGAGCGAAGGCCAGTTCGTCCGTGCGCGCATTGCTATCGCGGAGCTCTCCGACCGCTCGCTGATGGGCTATGTGGAAGCCGAACATTACCTCTCGCCCCGTTTGAAACATCCAGCAGTTCTCGATCTCGCCGAATGGCTGCGCGAATATCCCGATCTAGCCATTGCTTCGCGCATGCACGCACTAGCGGAAGAACGCGATCGTCACCTCCGCCGCCGGCGGCGTATTGAATTGCCGGGGATCGCCGGTATTCCGTGGCGGCCGCTTGGCAGCGGTTACGAGGAAACGGATCGCCTCTACAATCTGCCGCTCGCCTCGGATGCCGGCCGTGCCGCGCAGGTGCAGATCGACTCGTACGTGAAGCTCCATCAGCCCGCCGCGGCGGAAACCGTTCTCGACCAGCTCGTAGCGACCAATGTTGCGCCCGAGGCGGACATTGTCCGGCTGACGCAGCGGGTGGCGGCCTCCTACCTTTCGGACGGAGAGGATGACGCTGCGCTCAGGCTCGCAAGCGGTGCTGCCGGCGCCGAACGCTACGCGGCGCCGTTGCTTGATTGGGACGCGGGTCTTGCGGCCTATCGCCTGAAGAAATTCTCCGACGCCGCGCCCTATTTCGAAAATCTTGCCAATGTAGGCGCGGTACCCGGCTGGACGCGTAGCGCAGCCGCGTTCTGGGCCGCAAGGGCGCACCTTGCCGCCGGGGAGTCGCTGCCCGTGATTTCGCTCCTGACCGCGGCGGCGCGAGAGCAGCCGACGTTCTACGGCCTTCTGGCGGAACGCGTGCTCGGCGGGGAAATTTCGGCAGAGTTCAGCGACCCTGCGCTTGATTCCGATAGTTTGTCCGCCATGATGCGCATCCCTGCCGCGCATCGCGCGGTGGCGCTGTGGCAGGTGGGCCGGACGGAATACATCGAAGCCGAGATGGCGCGCGCCTTTGCGGGGATCGGTCAGCAGGACATCGGCGCGTTCGCCGCGCTGTCGCATCATCTTGACGTTCCCGATCTCGAACTTCGCGCAAGCGAAGCGGAGGCCGGACATGGCGAACTTCTCACCGGCCTGTTCCCCGTGCCGCAGTACACGCCGCCGGGCGGCTATCACATTGATCCCTGTCTGGTGCTCGCCTTTGCGCGCGCTGAAAGCGGCTTCCGTGCGAAGGCCGTTTCAACGGCAGGCGCGCGCGGCCTGATGCAGGTCCTCCCCGGCACGGCGACGCTGGTGGATGGCACGCCAGTCGCGAAGTCGCAGCTGAATGATCCAGCGTACAATCTCGGTCTCGGGGAACGTTATCTGCAGGACCTGATGACGCGGACAAACGGAAATCTGTTCCAGCTTGCTGCCGCCTACAATGCCGGACCCGCGGCGCTGACGCGCTGGCTCGTAGCGCGGCCCGAACTCACCGATGATCCGCTGCTGTTCATCGAAAGCATTCCCTATTCCGAAACGCGCAATTACATCAAGCACGTGATGACCAACTATTGGCTGTACGCAAAGCGCACCAAAACGGACGCGCCGACTCTCGACGAAACGGCCGAAGGCAAATGGCCGCGCTATAGGGACAATGGCGCGGCGCCTCTGCCGGCCAGCACTCTTGTCAGTGATGCCACCGCACCATATTGACGAATCCCTTCCGTTTGTTCCCGTTCGCATCGCGGTGCTCACGGTTTCCGACAGCCGTAATGCTTCAAACGACACTTCGGGCGAGGCGCTTGTTGCGCACCTGACGGAAGCGGGACATCTGCTCGCTGCGCGCACCCTACTCCGCGATGACGCTGATGAAATCGCGGCCCTGTTGCGCTCGTGGATCGCCGATCCTGAGATCGATGTGGTGATTTCAACCGGAGGCACGGGACTCACGGGACGCGACGTCACTGTCGAAGCGTTCAAATCCGTTTTCGAGAAGGAGATCGACGGCTTCTCCGTCGTCTTTCACCAAGTAAGTATGGAATCGGTCGGAACCTCGACGATTCAATCGCGGGCATGCGCGGGCGTGGCGGGAGGAACCTATCTTTTCGCCCTGCCCGGTTCGACCGGCGCGGTGAAAGACGGTTGGGACCATATCCTCAAATGGCAACTCGACATACGCCACCGTCCCTGCAACTTCGTCGAAATCATGCCCCGCCTCGAAGAACACCGGCGAAAATGATTCGTTTGTCATGCCGCGGCACGGGCCTGGGCCATCGCTTTGTATGGAGCCTTGTCATGCTCTGCGAATGCGCAGCACCGCCTGGAAGGACGGATCGCCTGTTGTGAAGTCAGCGCAGCACCGCCCGCACGATGCGCAGCAGCAGCAGGGGAAGGCATTATTGCGCGGCGGGGATTAGGACGCTGCTGACGAGGGTTATCCCGTCGCCGTTTTGCGAGGGCGCTGCTGTCCGCGGGCGCGCGGCGACAAGACTGCGCGCGAAATCCGGCAATCCGAAGCGATGCTCGTAGATACCAACGTTCGCTGCGACCCGCGAGGCGAGTGTCAGCGTCAGACTCGCATCGGCACAGTCGCGAGTCATACAGGCAATGGCAATTGCGTTGCCGGTTGACCAACCGGGCGGCGCATCGAAATGCCAGCCCTTGATATCGACGGATTTCAGTCGAACCGAATCGGGAACCGTCACGTACATCTGCGCCGTCTGTTTCGAGCCACCAAGATCGATCGTCACACGGCGCAAGCCATTGACTAGCGGGCGTGCAATGACGGTCGCCGCTGGCAGCGCAAAGCGGGGTGCACCCGCAGGGGCGACATAGGAAAGCGGAGCGATATCGGCTGTGCGTTGCGGCTTCGCCGAGAACTGCGCAATTGCGAGCATCGCCTTCGGCACCGGCGCAAATGAGTCCACTGCCCATTCCGCGTGCGAGCGATCCTGAAGATAGGTGATGCTGAGACGCTGCGGCGCGACTATGCTGAATGTTGGCTCAAATCCCTGAACTGCGGCGGCGATGATTGCCAGCGCAAAGAAAGCGCCGGTGCTGGTGAGCCAAAGTGGTCGCGGCAGAGTGTAGCGCGAAAGGAGAGGAACAAGGGTTGAGAGCGCCAGCGCGAAAGGTACGGTGAAAAGCGGATGGAGCTTCAGCCCCATGAGCATTTCGCCCAGCGCACCAATCGAACTCCAGCAAAGAAACGCGACAAGCGCGGCGAACAAGACAGCCGCAAGCCGGAGCGACTCTAGCGGTATTCGGGCCATGGTCAGGAGAAGTGTGGCAGCAACGAGCGAAGGAAGCAGGAAGTAAAGGGAAAGGCCGCGAAGCATAATTGCCGCGGCGAGGCCAAGTGCGGCGAACCACAGCCACGCGGCTATTATGGCCGCGCCAGTCGGCGCGAGACGCGAAACCAGCAACGCCGACCCGCCGAGCGAGAAAGCGAGCGCCACCCGGAACACCGCGGGATAGGCATAAACCGGGTCCGACATTCCGGAGATGAGCGAGGCGATCGCATGCAACAGGAATCCGCTGAACAACGCTCCGAGAATCAGTGCCGGTGTGATTGCGAACGCGCGCAGCCATTGTTTCCGGCTGAATCGCTCGACACGCGCAAACAATCCCGCGGCCAGAATTGCCACGAAGGCGAGCAGCGCGAAGGGAATGGCAAAACGAGCCGGTGCGCGCGGAAGCCATCGGCCAAGAATGTCGAAATACATGCAGTCCCTGTCGTGAAGCTTCCCGAAATCCACGTTCTCCAGGCCGTTCACCACGCCCAGCATGCTATCGCCGTGGTGTTGCAAGGACGCGGGATCGAGATTGGCGCGGATATCCCTTGCCGTGTGGTAATCGGCAACGCCGCCGACATACGCGAAATTCAAAGACGGAAACCCGTCTGCGATGAAGAGCGTCAGGTCGGTATCGTTCGGCAAAAATCTGTAGATTTCGCTGTAGAGGGAACTCGTCGCGTATTCCGGAACATTCTTCGCGTAGAGGTCGATCAAGGCGGCATTGCCGGGGCTTGTCTGAAACAACAGGCTCGGGCCGCGATTGCCGCGCGCCTCGACGTTTACGACCGCGCCGACGCGCGCTCTCAACTTCGCATCGCGCAGGAATGCCGCCGCGCCCAGAAGATCGGCCTCCTCGCCGTCCGTCAACAATGCCAGCACCGGATGTTTCCCGGGAAGGCCGCGGGCGATCAGTGCTCGCGCGGTTTCGATCACCGTCGCAACGCCGGATTCGTCATCGGCGGCACCGGGTCCCGCCGGTACGGAATCGTAGTGGGCGAGCATGACGATCGCTTTGCCCACGCCAGGTTTTACTTGCGCGATCACGTCGTTCACGCTCCCGCAGATGAGCACGCCGCTATTATGCGGGCTGCGACAAGCGAAGCCGTGAAGTCCGAATGGTTTGAGACCGAGGGCCGACAATTCCCTCACAATCCGCGCCCGCACCCGCGCGTTTTCATCCGTCGAAACCGGGTGCGGTTTCTCGGGCCCGAGAAGTCGCGCGAGCACCTGCTCGGCCCGCTCCGCCGAAAACAAACGCGTCGATGCGCTCGCCGCGATCACCTGCGGTCGCGCAGTGCCGTAGACCTGCAGGAACCAGAAACCGGCCCCGAGCAGCAGGAGCGCCAGCGTAGCGGTGAAGCGCCAAACTGAATTCGTTTCGCGTCTCATTTGATCAGATTAACTAACCCAGGTGTGGCCGTCTCGCCTCCCGTTCGGCGCAGCTGAACTGTACCCGTCGGGCAAACGAACCTTGACTTTTTGAAATATTATTGCCATATCCTTTTGTGACGATGTGCCGTGGCCAATACGGGCTCGCGGCTTGGGCGCTCATTGTGCGCCCCTCTTTTAGGAGCGCATGACGCACGACACGTTCGCCGGCACGCAAGCCGGCCAGGAAGACTCCACAACCGTAGCTTCCACGAATATTCTCAACAACGACGTAAAATCTGCCTTGCAAGGATTTGATGGGCTTGGGCTTTCGCCGTCGGTTCTCCAGGCGGTCCAGGAAAGTGGCTACACGACGCCCACCCCAATCCAAGCACGCGGTATCCCGCTGGTCCTGAAGCATAGGGACCTGATCGGCATCGCCCAGACAGGGACCGGGAAGACCGCCTCATTCACACTGCCGATGATCGAGATACTCGCCCGGGGCCGCGCCAAGGCGCGCATGCCACGGTCGCTCATTCTCGAGCCGACGCGCGAACTTGCGGCGCAGGTTGCGGAGAGCTTCGAGCGTTATGGAAAATACAACAAACTTTCGATGGCGCTCCTGATCGGCGGGGTGTCCTACGAGGATCAGGACCGCAAGCTCGACCGTGGTGTCGACGTTCTGATCGCCACACCGGGGCGCCTCCTCGATCATTTCGAGCGCGGCAAACTCATGCTCTCCCAGGTACAAATTCTGGTGGTCGATGAAGCTGACCGCATGTTGGACATGGGCTTTATTCCCGATGTCGAGCGCATCTGCAAACTCCTGCCGTTTACGCGCCAGACACTTTTCTACTCCGCAACCATGCCGCCCGAAATCAAGCGGCTCACCGATCAGTTTCTCCACAATCCGGAACAGGTGGAGGTTACGCGGCCCGCGACGACGGCGGCCACAATCGTGCAGGAAGTCGTGGAAGTGCCGCCGAACGAATGGGCAAAGCGCGAATCTCTGCGCCGGCTGGTGCGCGACAATCCGGTGAAGAACGCGATCGTTTTCTGCAACAGGAAGCGCGATGTGGACGTGGTTGCGCGCTCGCTGAAAAAACATGGCTTCTCGGTTGCGCCACTGCACGGGGATCTTGATCAACCGGTGAGGACGAAGACGCTCGATTCCTTCCGCAATGGCGAGATCCAGTTGCTCGTCGCCAGCGATGTTGCCGCGCGTGGACTCGATATTCCGGCGGTGTCGCACATTTTCAATTTCGACGTGCCGTTTCATGCCGACGACTACGTTCACCGCGTCGGCCGCACCGGACGCGCCGGACGTGAAGGTCATGCCTTTATGCTTGCGACACCGAAGGACGCACGTCTTGTCGAAGCGATCGAAAGGCTGATCGGCCAACGGCTGGGGCGCCGGAAGCTCGAAGGCATCGAAATCCGCCAGGATCACGGAAACGCACGCGGCCGGAGTGATCGGCGCGCCAAACCGCACACCGCAAGGTCGTCGTCAGAGCGGACGAGAATGCCGACAGCCCAAGCAAGTACTTCGCCAGCCCGCACAAACTCTTCGCCGCGTCCATCCTACGGCCAGCAGCCGACGCCGGCAAAACCAAGCGCTCCCGCGGGTTCCGATCATCGTGGCGATCACGATGCTCCGGACTTGAGCCATCTACCCGCGTTTCTGCTTCGGCCGGTGGTGCTGCCAACCGAAAAGCCGCACGCGCGGAAACCAAAGAAAATTCCAGAGCCGGTCGCGTAAAAACGGTTAACTGCCCGCTAACCGGCAAGCTGTCCCTCAATTAAATTTTTCATTGTGTATTAGGGAACCTGGCGGATGGGACGGGACCCGACCTCGCCCGTTTGATAATGTCATCAAGCCGACATACTGCGGAATCGGGCGATGCCGATTGGCGACATTCTGGTTGCACAACGTCTGGTAACAACGGCGGATCTCGCCGAAGCGCTCGAGCGTCAACGCACCGAGGGCGGACGTCTGGGCGAGAATTTGGTCGCGATGGGCAAGCTCACGACCGCGGATCTCGAGTCGGTTCTTCATACGACGCCCGTCGCGCCGCGCTCGCTGGAAGAGACCGGCATTGCGCTTCCCGACCTCCTGAACCTGCTCGCCAAGGCGATGTATGCGAACAGTCTCGAGACGCCGTCGACCATGGCCGAAGTCCTGAAGCTGCCGCCGCTGACGATGCAGCAACTCCTCGGACAGGCGAAGGACCGTAAGCTCGTAGATGTTCTTGGATCGAGCGGCATTCGCGCTGTTTCCGAACTGCGTTACGCGCTGACCGACAAGGGCAAGCAATGGGCGCAGGATGCGATGGCGCTCAACCAGTACATTGGTCCCGCGCCTGTGCCACTTGCTGTCTATTGTGAACGCGTCAGGCGGCAGTCCATTGCAAACGAGCTCGTCGATCGTTCGGCAATCGATAGCGCATTTTCGAACATGGTGATCGCGGAAGATTTCGTGCAGGAAATCGGCCCTGCCATCAACTCCGGCCGTTCCATCCTGCTCTATGGGCCGCCGGGAAACGGCAAGACTTCCGTCGCCCAGAAAGTCGGCGACATGTTCCGCGACGTGATCTACATACCTTATTGCATCGAAGTCGAAGGCCAGATCATCAAGGTTTTCGACGCTGGAACCCACAAGGCGATCCGTCCCGCGACTAACACAGCGCGTGCGGCCGCTTCGTTGCGCCGGGAGGACTTCGACCAGCGCTGGGTGCCTTGCCAGCGCCCGTTCATCGTTACCGGCGGCGAACTCACGCTCGAGATGCTTGATGTCTCATTCAACGCCCAGGCAAGGTTTTATGAAGCGCCTCTCCACATCAAGGCGCTCGGCGGCATTTTTGTCATCGACGATTTCGGCCGCCAGATCGTTAGCCCCGAGGCGCTCCTCAACCGCTGGATCGTACCGCTGGAAAGCCGGGTCGATTATCTGAAACTGCACACGGGCAAGAGTTTCTCCCTGCCGTTCGACGAATTGGTCATTTTCTCCACCAACCTTGCGCCGAGCGAGCTGATGGATCCCGCGTTCCTGCGGCGCATACCATATAAGATCGAGGTGACCGCGCCATCGAAAGAAGAGTACCGCCAGATCTTCCGCGCCGTCGCCTCAGCCGGCGGTTTGGATTGCGCTGACGAAATGGTGGATTTTGTTATCACCGAGCTCCGCGAAAAGAACGATTTCCCGCTCGCGAGCTACCAGCCGAAATTTCTGGTCGACCAGCTGCGGGCAGCCTGCAAATTCCGCGGCGTCCCCCCTCAGTTCCGGCCCGAACTGCTCGAACGCGCACTGAAGAATCTGTACACCAAAGACTCGCCGGGTCACGGCGTTGCGCCCAGCAAACGCCCAACCATCGCCCGCGCCGCATAGTCGCTACGCAGCACTGCCCGCGGCCTTTTCGTTCCGCGCATCGACGCCGACGGGAATTTCACTTCAGCAAGGACCAAGGTGAAATAGCGCACTGCGTAGCTATGCAAGGGTGCTATCGGGTCTTCACATTTGCGCCACGCATCAGCTGTGCATAGGCGGCATTGATACGCATCATCGTCTGCGTCGCCAGCTCCTCGAAATCCGCTCCTAGATCGAGCGAGCGGATTCGGTCTGGATGGTTCTTGCTGCAGAGCTTGTGATAGGCGCGCTTCACCTCTTCGGGTGAGGCGCCTTCGGCTACGCCAAGCACGCGATGAGGTTCACTGCCGCGATAGGTTTTCTCCTCGGCAGCGGTAAGCGTGACTTTCTTGATGGCACTCTTGGCGATGGCGACATGACTGCCATCGCCCATTTCTACTGGTATGAAGGCCCGCGCGTCGTTCAAAGTGTCGGACATTCGGCCTTGCAGCGGCACGTGCATTTTGCCGAGAAAGCTGTTGCCGTCGACGAGCATGATCTCGACCAGGCTTTGCTTTGTCGCGGCATTGCGCGCGCCATTCTTGATCATCCGTAACTACCCATTGTGCCGACGCATTTTGATGGTTTTTCGTTAGCACTCTGTTGAAATCCCTTCGATTAGTTTCAGCGTTCAATGGGCCCTGCTCTTCAGCTTCGGCAGTCGGAACTCTGGCCGCGCGACGAGGTAGTTTCCGTTTAAGGCGGACTCGACCGCACGACCGGGCGTACGTGATGCTCGGTGACGGCGGCGAGCCAGTCCATTGCCGCGAACAGCACACCCGAGATCAGGAAAGTGACGTGCAGCACGACAAGCCAGATGAGCCGGCGTTCGTTCAGAGCCACGTCGGGTTCGAGCACGCTCATGAAGGCGCGCAGCAGCGAGATCGCCGAAATCGCCACGATTGAACCAATCAGCTTCATCTTCAGGCCGGAGAAATCGAGCGTACCCATCCAGGAGGGCCGATCCTCGCTGCCATGTGTATCGATTTTAGAGACGAAATTCTCGTATCCGGAAAACACCACGATCAGAACGAGATTGGCGGCAAGCGACAGATCGATCAGAGTCAGAACGGAGAGAATGATCTGCTCGACGTTGTATTGCAGAATATGCGGCAGCGCGGCGAAAAGTTCACGAGCAAATGCTATTAGCAGCACGAAAAGCGCGATGATGAGCCCAATATAAAATGGCGCCAGAATCCATCGCGATTTGAAGATGCCGGTCTCAAGGACGTCTTCCAGCCTGGCCATCGTGATGCGCTCCCGCGAATCGGAGCGGATTCCATCACGCCGCGGAAATTCCGTCCAATGCGGACAGACGTCAGACGTGGAAACGCACCTCGCCGTGCGCTTCGGGACATTGTTGCACTTCGATGGTGACGTGGCTCAGGCCCGGCATTCCCTCCAGACGGTGCTTGTAATCAGCGGCGGGTTTGGGATGGTCGGTCACCAGTGTTGCAATGACCGAATAGTGACCCGGTCCCACCCGCCACAGGTGCAGGTCGGCAACCCGGTCGGCTCCGACTTCCAGCCGGGACTGGATTTCCGCCGCGGGTAATTCTTGCGGCCACATGTCGAGCAGGCTCGCGCCGGCCGCGCGCAACAATCCCCAGGACCAGTTGGCGATGACGCAGGCGCCGAGGATGCCCATGGCCGGGTCCATCCACCGCCAACCGAGTTCGCGTCCGGCGAGCAGCCCGGTGATCGCCAGAACGGAAACCGCCGCATCCGCCGTCACATGAACGAACGCCGCGCGCATGTTCACATCGTGTCCGTGAGCGCGCTTCTTCTCTGAGGCTGTAGCGCGCGCCTGGCGGTGTTCGCCGTGATGATGGCCATGGTCAACATCGTGATGTTCATCACGCAAAACCCAGGCGCTCAGAAGATTGACGACAAGCCCCAGGCCGGCAATGGGCAGCGCTTCATCGAAATGAATCACCACCGGATGGAAAAGCCGCGAAGCGCTCTCGTAACCGATGAAGACGGCAATCATCGCGAGGATGAGCGCGCTCGAATAACCTGCGAGTTCTCCGAACTTGCCCGTCCCGAAGGTGAAGCGCCGGTCACTGGCGTGCCGCCGGGCATAGCTATAGGCCAGCGCGGCAATGAGCAGAGCGCCGGCATGCGTCGACATGTGAAGTCCGTCGGCAATCAGCGCCATGGATCCGAAGAGGGTGCCTCCGACGATCTCTGCTGCCATCATCATTCCGCAGAGCGCGATAACGAACCAGGTCTTGCGCGCGTTACGGTCGTGGTGTTCGCCGAGAAAAACATGTTCGTGGCGGAAATCGTCGATTGAATGCGCGTGCGTTGCCATACTGCCCGCCTATCGGATGTAGGTTCTGAGCGCGTCCACCAGTTCGTCGGCAGCGGGTATATACGGAGCGTCAACTGAGATGAAAAGCCCGTCCGCCCCTTCGCCGTACCATTGGCGCGACGGCTCCCCAATGGAAGTAAGTTGGCGGGCAAACGCCTTGCCTCCCGCCGCCAGCACGCTTGAGCCTTGATTCCGGTTGTGCTCTTGGCGATAGGGAATCGTCAGTCGTCACGCGGCGGGGAGTTTCGATGCCGATTGTGCAAAGAAGCCATTACGGCCGCGCGGCAGCTGCGCTCCTTTTCCTCTTCATGAGCGGTCGAAATCTGTGCGCGCAAACCGATTCCAGTGCCGGACAAACGCAGGATTGGGCCGTCCACGGACAGTTGACGTTCCTGGAGCAGTTCCACCCGTCCTTCACGTCACCGTATCGCGGACCCAACAGTCTCGATCCCGGCAATCGCGGGGATGAGACGGTCGCGGCCGATCTGTTCACCGGTGCGCGCCCATGGGAGGGCGGCGAGATCTGGGCGGACTCGCAAATCCTTCAGGGCTTCGGCTTCAACAATACGCTCGGTCTCGCCGCCTTTCCGAACGGCGAAAGCGCCAAGGTCGGGTCGGCCGTTCCTTATTTTCGCCTGCAGCGCCTCTTCTTCCGTCAGACGATCGATCTTGGTGGTGACAAAGAGGACATCGAGCCAGGTGCATATCAGCTCGCCGGCACGCAAAGTGCGAATCACCTTACCTTTACTGCTGGCAAAATCGCCGTCGTCGACATCTTCGACACCAACGATTACGCGCACGACGCCAGCAAGGATTTCCTGAACTGGGCGGTGATCGATGCGGGCGCTTTCGACTATGCCGCGGATTCCTGGGGTTTCAGCTACGGGGGCGTGGTCGAGTGGACGCAAGACTGGTGGACGCTGCGCGGCGGACTGTTCGATCTTTCGAAGCTTCCAAACGGAAAGGCATTGGAAACGGGCTTTCGTCAGTTCGCTGTCGTCGTAGAAGGCGAGGAACGACACAAGTGGCTCGATCGGGACGGCAAACTCAAGCTGCTGGTGTACATGAACCGGGGGTGGATGGGCGGTTATGATGACGCGGTCGCGCTCGCCGAGCGCACCGGCACCATTCCACAGACGGCACTGGTGCGGAACTACAAATCGCGTCCCGGGGCGGCGCTCAATTTTCAGCAGGAAATCGCCGATAACCTGGGCGTATTTGCGCGTGCAAGCTACGACGACGGCAGTCAGGAAGCGTTTGAGTTTACCGAAATCAACCGCGGAGTTTCGGGCGGCGTTTCGCTCAAAGGGTCAGAATGGAATCGCAAGGACGATACCGTCGGCGCGGCGTATTTCGTCGAAGGCATTTCAACCGCCGCGCAGCAATATTTTGCGCATGGCGGTCTCGGTATCCTGATTGGCGATGGACGCCTCCCCCAATATGGTCTCGAGAAGGGCATCGAGACCTATTACAGCGCGCAGATTGCCGAGTGGTTTGCTGCCTCGGCCGACTACCAGCTGGTCGTCAATCCGGCCTATAATCCACAGCGAGGTCCCGTTTCTATTTTCTCCGCCCGCCTCCACGCCGAGTTTTGAGTGACGCTCCTTTCCGCGTTCGGTCTTTTTGCCGCTGCAGCGATGCTCGTCGCCTATGCGCTCGAGGACAAGAGCCCCTGGTTCACGCTCGCACTTGCCGCAGCCTGCGCGCTCGGCGCCGTGTACGTGTTCCTCCAGGGCGCCTGGCCTTTCGCGGTGCTCGAAGCAATCTGGTGCGTCATCGCCTTTGTCAAATGGCGCGATAGGAAAAAAAGGCTAAGCGCAGAGACCGCGGTGGACACCGGGACTACACGGCAGGAAAATTGAGGCGCTTTGCGCGCTTCGCGCTGATCTTCGGGCAGTCAACAGATGGCCGGCCGATGACGATGCAGCGGGTTTGCCTGCTCATAGGCGGCGCATACGGCGAGCACGCCTGCATCGTCATACATGCGGCCCGCGATCTGCAGCCCGATCGGCAAACCATCGCGCGCAAATCCGCAGGGCATACTCGCCGCTGGCTGCTGCGTCAGATTGAATGGAAAGCTGTACGGGGTCCAACTGATCCAGGCGTTGCCATCCTCGTGCATCGGCGCAAGCTTTCCCGTTTCGAATGCGGTGGTGGCAACCGAGGGCGTCAGGACAAAGTCATAGGTTTCCATGAATTGTCGCATCGTGCTGCCGTAGGCGCCACGCGCTGCGGTCGCCGAGAGGTATTCGCGCAACGAAATCGCTGCGCCGCTTTCCACGATGTCTCGCAATCCAGGATCAAGCAGCGCGCGTTTTTCCTCCGGCAAATCACGCAACAGGAACGCCGCGCCCGACCACCACAAGGTTCGAAACGCCGAAGCCATGTCACCGCCGGGCGGATCGGCCTCTTCCACAATCGCGCCCAACTCCGCCAAGGTCTGGGCCGCCAAAGCGACGGCAGTCTCGATCTCGGCCGAAAGACGCTCGACGTGTCCGAGACGCGGGCTGAAAGCAATCCGCTTCCCCTTCACACTGCTCATCATTGCCGTGAAATCGCGCGGCTCAAATGGCAGCGCATGCCAATCCCGCGCATCGGGCTGCGCAATCACGTTCAGCAGCATGGCGGAATCGGGGACCGTGCGGCTCATTGGCCCCACATGGGCGAGCGTGCCGAACGGCGACAGTGGCCACGCCGGCACGCGCCCGAAGCTCGGCTTCAATCCAAAAATGCCGCAAAAGCTCGCCGGAATGCGAATCGAGCCCCCGCCATCGGTACCGAGTGCGAGCGGCACCAGCCGCGCAGCAAGCGCTGCTCCCGAACCGCCTGAGGATCCGCCCGGCGTCGCCTTCGGATTCCACGGATTGCGCGTGACACCGGTCAGCGGCGAATCCGTTGTGCCTTTCCAGCCGAATTCCGGCGTCGTGGTCTTGCCGATCAGAATTGCGCCTGCCGCCCGAAGGCGCGCGACTGCCGGCGCATCATGCGGCCACAGGCCTTTCGCGTCGACAGTGAGCGACCCGCGGCGCGTCGGCCAGTTCCGCGTCAACAGCAGATCCTTGATTGCGACGGGAACACCGTCGAGCGGAGACAACGGCGCATTTTCCATCCAGCGCCGCTCCGATTGCTCGGCCGCGCCGCGCACATAATCCGCATCGATGAAACAGAAGGCGTTGATCTCCGCGTCGAGCGCCGCAATGCGCGCGAGGCAGCTTTCCACCACGTCCACCGGCGAGAGGTCGCGTACGCGATAGGCATCGCCGAGTTCCGCCGCACTCAGTTCGTGAATTTCGCTGTTCATGTGTGTTGCGTCTGAAAATATCGATCGAGCCTGTCGAGCGCCTCTTCGAGAAGGTGGCGCTTCTTGCAGAAGGCAAAGCGGACGAGATGGCCCGGTTCGCCGGCTTCGAAGAATGCGCTCAGCGGAATGAGCGCCACGCCGGCTTCCTTGACCAGCCGGCTGCAGAAGACATCGTCGCGCTCGTTGGTGAGCTTGCGGATTCCGGCCGTGAGAAAATAGGTGCCCTCGCACGGCAGCACGTCGAAGCCGATACGCGAAAGCCGGGTCGCAAGAAGATCGCGATTCTCCGCGAGCGCCCTGGTGAGCGTGAGGGTGAAGTCCATCTGGTTTTCAAGCGCGTAAGCGACGCCGCGTTGCAGCGCCGGCGCAGTCGTGAAGGTGATGAACTGGTGCGCTTTGGCGATAACATCGATCAGGGGCGCGGCGCCCGTAACCCACCCCACCTTCCAGCCGGTGAGGGAAAACATCTTCCCGGCCGAGCCGACGCGTACGGTCCGTTCGGCCATGGCGGGGAACGACATCAAAGGCAGATGCGCGCGGCCGTCAAAGACAAGGTGCTCATACACTTCATCGCAGATCGCGATTGCGTTCGAGCGTGCGAGCACGCGCGCGACGCCCGCGAGTTCGTCCCGGTCAAAAGCGCGGCCGATCGGGTTGAGCGGCGTATTCAGCATCACGACACGCGTTTCTTCCGTGACGATCTCCGCGAGCGCCCTTTCCTCGAGCCGCCAGGCGGGCGGCGAGAGCTTGAGGCTTTTGACCCGCGCACCCGCGGCGAGCGCGATCGGACGGTAGGAGTCGTAAGCCGGTTCGATCAGAACGACTTCGCCGCCCGCGCCCGCGAGTGCAAGGATGCTTGCAGTCAGCGCTTCCGTTCCGCCCGAGGTGACAAGGACGTTGCGATCAGGGTGAAATTCGAATCCGTAGAAGCGCTTTGCATGGGCCGCTATGGCTTGACGCAATGCCGGAACGCCCCGCGTCGGGGGATACTGATTCGGGCCTTCGCGCAGCGCCGCCGCCGCGCTTTCGCGGATTTCGAGCGGCCCGTCCTCATCGGGAAAACCCTGGCCGAGATTGATCGCGCTGTGTTCGACAGCCAGCCCCGACATGACCGTGAAGATCGTCGTCGGCAGGTTGGCGAACACGGGATTAAAGTGCGGATCGGCCATGGCGTTGGTTTATGCGCGGGCATTGGTCCCCGGTCAAAACAGGTAGAGTCCCACTCGCCCTGTCTTTGCATTCCCCGCGTCGTGCATCTGCAGGGAGCCAAGCGGCACAACGAACGGGCAGCGCTGCTCATTTGTTGAGCGCACCCGACACAAAACTGATCACGACAAAGCCTGAATTTAGCTGTGAATCAGCCGGGCTTGCGCTGGCACAGAACGTGTCGATTGGCTAATGGGAGGCAAGCGGCGGTGGAGGCTCGATTGAAAAAGATCGAAGCGGTGATCAAGCCGTTCAAGCTCGATGAGGTGAAGGAAGCCCTTCAGGAAATCGGAGTCCAGGGCATCACGGTGGTGGAAGCCCGGGGATTCGGACGCCAGAAGGGCCACACCGAACTTTATCGCGGCGCCGAATACGTCGTCGATTTTCTGCCCAAAGTGAAGATCGAAGTGATCGTTCCCAACGAGCGGCTCGAGGCCGCGCTCGACGCGATCCAGAAAGCCGCGCGAACCGGGCGGATCGGCGACGGAAAGATCTTCGTCTTCGATGTGGAACAGGCGATCCGCATCCGCACCGGCGAAACCGGCGCGGACGCGATCTGAATTTTTTGAACTCCGGGCGGGCGGGCCCGGCAACGCGAAAGGAGCGGTCCATGGCAAACGCGAGCACGGTTCTCAAGCTCATCAAGGAAAAGGAAGTGAAATTCGTCGATCTGCGCTTCACCGATCCGCGCGGAAAATGGCAGCACGTCACCTTCGACCTGTCGCTCGTCAATGAAGAATTCCTGACCGAAGGCACCATGTTCGACGGTTCGTCGATCGCCGGCTGGAAGGCCATCAATGAATCCGACATGACGCTGCTCCCCGACTGTACAACTGCGTTTGTCGACCCGTTCTTCGCACAGTCAACGCTTGCGCTGTTCTGCGACGTGATCGAGCCCACAACCGGCCAGCGCTATGCGCGTTGCCCGCGTTCAATGGCGAAGGCTGCCGAGAAATACATGGCCTCGTCCGGCATCGGCGATACCGCCTATTTCGGACCGGAAGCCGAGTTCTTCATTTTCGATGACGTTCGCTTCGATACCGCGATGAACAGGGCGTTTTATTACATCGACTCCGCCGAAGGCGCCTACAACACCGGCACCGAATACGAATCGGGAAATCTCGGCCATCGCCCCGCGGTGAAGGGCGGCTACTTCCCCGTGCCGCCGGTCGATTCCGCGCAGGACATGCGAAGCGAAATGCTTGGCGTCATGGGCGAGCTCGGCATCGAGCCCGAAAAGCATCATCATGAAGTCGCCGGCGCGCAGCACGAGCTGGGGTTCAAATACAAAACTCTGACCAAATGCGCCGATGCGATGCAGATCTACAAATACGTCATCCACCAGGTGGCGGCGGCCTATGGAAAGACCGCGACTTTCATGCCGAAACCGGTCTATGGCGACAACGGTTCGGGGATGCACGTCCATCAGTCGATCTGGCGGGGCGGCAAGCCGCTCTTCGCGGGCTCCGGCTACGCCGATCTCTCCGATACCTGTCTCTATTACATCGGCGGCATCATCCGGCATGCGCGTGCGGTCAATGCATTTTCGAATTCGCTGACCAATTCCTACAAACGGCTCATTCCCGGTTTCGAGGCGCCGGTGCTGCTCGCCTATTCCTCGCGCAACCGCTCGGCATCCTGCCGCATTCCGTTTTCCTCCAGCCCGAACGGCAAGCGCATCGAGGTGCGGTTTCCCGATGCGGGCTCAAACCCTTACCTCGCCTATGCGGCGCTTCTGATGGCGGGGCTCGACGGCATCGAGAACAAGATCCATCCTGGCGATCCGATGGACAAGGATCTGTACGCGCTGCCGCCGGAAGAGCTGAAAGACGTGCCGACGGTGTGCGGGTCGCTGCGTCAGGCGCTGGAATGCGTCGACCGCGATCGCGCTTTCCTCAAGAAAGGCGGCGTGTTCTCCGACGATTTCATCGACAGCTACATCGAACTCAAGATGGGCGAAGTGCACGCCTTCGAACACACCCCCCACCCCATCGAATTTAAAATGTACTACAGCGTTTGAAAGCGCAGGCCCCGGCGGGAGGAACGCCGGGGCCTGTCCTGCTTGCATTCGCGACGCGTTAATCAGCGCACGGTGCGGTGTTCGCCGCCGAAACCGTCGCGATTACCGCCACGGTCGCGTTCAATGGCGCGGTCGCGATCACCGCCGCGGTCCTGAACGATGCGGTCGCGGTCAACAAAACCTCTTCCGCCGTAGACGCGATACGGAGCATACCAGCTGGCCCCGTAGTACGCTGGTCCGTAATAGGCCGGTGCGAAACACCAGGCGGGACGCCACGCCAGCGGGCCATAGCAGACATCGCCATAGCCGACGGTGACGCCGGGCGCGCCGATCGTCACACCGACGACGGCGGCATTGGCCGGTGCCGTACCCGCGAGTGCCGCGCCGCCAAGCATCATGGCGCCGAGTGCTGTTTTCATGATCGTCTTCATGTCACTTCTCCTTGCGGTTCGGTCGGGCCATCCCCGCAAATGCGGGAACCCGGCCGTTTCTCACGATGGAGATGTAAGCTGTCGCGTTGAACCCCTTCTGAAGCGATGGTTCAGACTTCGTTCAACGTTGTAACAAAGCATGTCGAGGCAAGTCTTTACGGCGCAAATGCTGGCCCTTCCTGTACGTACCACGACCATTCTCACGGTGGCGTGAACACGACAGGACACGAAGGCGTGCTTTCAATTGCCCTTACGCCATGGCGCGCGCGGGCTCCGCCTCTGCCGAATCTTCTGCCGCAGGAGCCGTTGGAAAGATGACGTAAGCGCGGCAGCCCTTGCCGGAATCGCTTTCGATCCAGGCGCGCCCGCCGTGCAGCTCAGCGAGCCCGCGCACCAGCGCCAGTCCAAGACCCGTGCCGGACGCCTGCCGGTCATAGCGGTTGTCGATCTGGTTGAACGGCTTGAACACGCCGTCGAGCTTCTCGCGCGGGATTCCGGGGCCGTTGTCTTCCACCATGATCTGGAAGTCACCCGAGCGCGCCCGCGTGCCCGCGACCGTGATGCGGCCTGCATCGGGCGTGAATTTCACCGCGTTCGAAACGAGGTTGATGAGTATCTGTTTGAGCGCGCGCTCGTCGGCATAAAGCGGCGGCGCGGCGGGATCGATGTCGATGGCGAGCTTCTGCTTGCGCTCCCGTGCCCTGATGGCGATGATCTTCAGCGCGGAATCGAACGTCTTCCCCGGATCAAGGACCTGCGGCTCGAGCTCCATCTTGCCGGCTTCGATCTTCGCCACATCGAGCAGATCGTTGATGAGGCTCAGAAGATGCGTGCCCGAGATGTGGATGTCGCCTGCATATTCGACGTAGCGCGAACCCACCGGGCCGAAGCACTCGGTCTTGATGATCTCCGAGAATCCGAGAATGGCGTTCAGCGGCGTGCGTAGCTCGTGGCTCATATTGGCGAGAAAGGCCGTCTTCGACGCGTTTGCCGTCTCGGCCTCGAAGCGTTTTCTGAGCGCCTCGTCGCGCGTTTCTTCGAGCTCGCGCGCAAGGTCTTCCACCTCGAACCGGAGACGCGATTCCTGGTCGAGCCGGCGCGTCAGCCTGCGCCCGGCGAGGAAGAACTGCGCGCCGAAAGCGGGCAACGCAAGCGCCACCGCGAAATCCGGCAGGCTGTCGCCCAGCAGAAAGCGCGCGCTCGAGATCGCCACCATCGGTACAAGGCTGGCGATGAGCAGATCCATTTGATTGGCGCGGCTGAGCACAAGCTTCGCCATCAGGCAGCACACGCAGGCGGCGAGGAAAAGGTGATTGACGACACTTCCCCTATCCCACAGGAGCCAAGGTGTGAGACCCCAACCGGCGCTGATCGCGATCTGCATCGCGAGGAATTTCGGAAACCAGCTTTCGAGCGTGTTCGCCTGGCTGTGCGAAACGACATCGCGCTGATACTGCAGGGTCGCCTGATATGAGAACAGCACGAGCGCGGTAATGACCGCGGGAAGCACAGCGGCGACAGTCGCTGACGCGTGACCGAAATAGCCGAAGAGGTCGGAACCTGCGACGGCGATGCCGAGCGCAAGCAGCGGCCCGGTGAAACGCGAGGAACGAATGACCTGCGCAATCAGATCCAGTTGCGCCTTCAGCACCCGCACGTCGGCGCGTCGGTGCACGCGCAATTTATGCCCGTAACCCACTTTCGAGAGCGCCCCTGTTTCCTGTCCTTCGCCCGATCCGGCCCGATCCTAGGATCGGCTCTCCTAAAATTTGCTTAGAGAGGCAGCGCACGCAGAGACGCGGAGGCGCGGAATCCCTCATACTGGGCCTACCGAAGCATGGATGCTGCGCATTCGCGCAGCATGACAAAAATGGAAAGTCCGCGGCTGTGCGTGCAGCCCTGCTGCAAGGCGCGACGGAATTCGTTAACGTGACGTTGACGAATCGCGAATGATTGCAGATGGCCAAGGCACCCGATCTTTTCGACAGCGCGTCCCGCGCCGCGGCAAGCGGCTATACCGCGAAAGACATCGAAGTCCTCGAAGGACTCGAGCCGGTGCGCCGCCGGCCCGGCATGTATATCGGTGGCACCGATGAGCGGGCCCTCCATCATCTCGCGGCCGAGATCCTCGACAATGCCATGGATGAGGCCGTTGCGGGTCAAGCCACGCGCATCGAGATCGAGCTCAAACCCGACGACGTTCTGACCGTGCGCGACAACGGCCGTGGCATTCCCGTCGACCCCCATCCCAAATTCAAGAACAAGTCCGCGCTCGAAGTGATCATGACGACGCTGCACGCCGGCGGCAAATTCGGCGGCAAGGTGTACGACACCTCGGGCGGTCTGCACGGTGTCGGCGCCTCGGTCGTGAACGCCCTCTCCGAATGGATGGATGTCGAGGTCTATCGCGAGCGGCGCGGCTGGCGCATGCGTTTCGCGCGCGGGGCTGCCGTCGGCAAGCTGAAGGAGACCGGCGCCGCCAACCGGCGCGGCACCGTCGTGTCGTTCAAACCTGACGTACAGATTTTCGGGAAGTCGGTGCATTTCTCGCCGCGCGACCTTTACCGCATGGCGCGCTCGAAAGCCTATCTCTATCGGGGCGTGGAAATCCGCTGGAGCTGCGATGCCTCGCTGATCAAGGACGGCGACACCCCGGCGGACGAAACGCTGAAGTTTCCCGGCGGCATTGTCGATTTCCTGAACAGCGAGATCGAAGGCCGGACGACCGTCACCACGCGCAATTTCACCGGCAGAAGCGAAAACCGCGACGGCCGCGGCGCGGTCGACTGGGCGGTGGCGTGGGCTCCCGCGGCCGATCCGTTCCTTCATTCCTACTGCAACACGATTCCCACCTCGCAGGGCGGCACGCATGAGCAGGGATTCCGCAATGCGCTGACCAAGGCGCTGCGCGCGCATGGCGAACGGGCCAACAACCGCAAGACGGCGCTCGTCGCGCCCGACGACGTCATGGCGGCCGCCTGCGGCGTGCTTTCCATCTTCATCCGCGAGCCGGAATTCCAGGGACAGACGAAAGAGAAACTCTCGTCCCCGGATGCCCAGCGACTTGTCGAGAATGTCGTGCGCGATCACTTCGATCACTGGCTGGCCGAGCACCCGCAGGAAGCCGACAAGCTGCTGGCGTTCGTCATCGACCAGGCCGACGAGCGGCTGAGGCGCAGGCAGGAGCGCGAAGTCGCGCGGAAATCGGCGACGCGCAAATTGCGCCTGCCCGGTAAGCTCGCCGATTGTACCAGCGACAATCCGAAAGGTACGGAAATCTTTCTGGTCGAGGGCGATTCCGCCGGCGGCTCGGCAAAACAGGCGCGCGACCGTGCGACACAGGCCGTTCTCCCCCTGCGCGGAAAGATCCTCAACGTCGCGAGTGCTGCGAGCGGCAAGCTCGAACAGAATCAGGAACTGGCCAACCTTGTACAGGCGCTCGGCTGCGGCACGGCATCGCGCTATCGCGACGACGATTTGCGCTACGAACGCGTCATCATCATGACCGACGCCGATGTCGACGGCGCGCACATCGCTTCGCTGCTCCTCACCTATTTCTATCGCGAGATGCCCGGTCTGATTGCCAACGGCCATCTCCACCTCGCCATGCCGCCGCTCTATCGCCTGACGCAGGGCAGCAGGACTGAATATGCGCGCGACGATGCCGACCGCGAGCGGCTCCTGAAGAGCGTCTTCAAGCCGGGCGCCAAGGTGGAGATTTCGCGCTTCAAGGGTCTGGGCGAAATGATGCCGGCGCAGCTGAAGGCAACCACCATGGATCCCGCGCGGCGCATTCTCGAACGCGTCGAAATCGCCGAGGCGGAAGCCGCCGACACCGCCTCGCTGATCGAACGGCTGATGGGGAAGAAACCCGAGCTGCGCTACCAGTTCATTCAGGAAAACGCCCCCTTCGCCGCCGCAGAAGTGGATGTGTAGCGAACCTTGGCAGGTTGGTACTTCTGTCCTTGTCATGCTGCGCGAATTCGCAGCATCCAGATGAAGCTTGGCGGGGACGATCATCGTTAGAGGGCACCCAAGCTGCCAACATTGGTCCGTCGCTTCCGACTGGATGCTGCGCATTCACGCAGCATGACAATCAAAAAATTGCCGTTCGGGTCACAAAGGAATAAAGCTCGCCCGGAATACGTCCTTGGGACGGTCGCCCCCGGAAAGGACTCCCAACCATGAAAACACGATTCGCGCTCGCTGCCGCTCTATCCATGGCCGTCCCCGCCCACGCGGGCAGCGGCAGCTACACCGGAAACTATCTGGTGTCTCTCACCCACGATGTGTACCTCACCACCCAAGGCTACACCGGGCACGGCCCCAACAGCACGCACTGCCTCGCGCTGACCGATGACGGCAGCATCGGCTGGCCGCACAGCGGCTACGCGGTCATGGACAACGACATCAACACCAGCGGCCAGTTCTCGGTCATCGACAACACCATCCTGATTTACATTTATGCCCCGGGCAGCAATGACTCGATAGCCTCGTACCTGTTCTCCGCCAGGGCCAGCGACGGCAAGATCGCGCAACACGGCGCTTTTGACTATATCCAGGGTGGTACATCGTACGACGCGGACAGGGCGACGTTCGGCGCCAACGGCAGCTGCTGACGATTTGTGTTTCACCTCCGTGCACGCGCCCGCGCAAGCGCTGGCGAAACGGGTGCTGTGCGTGGGAGCCAACTTTTCCAAAATTCCCCGACTGAGGTAATTTTGTTGTACGTTTTGACCGCCTCCGAGCGTGCCGGTCCGGGAGCTGCCCATTTTTTGTTTCTTCCCTGCTTTTCTCCCTGCACCAGGGAGATTTGGCTGTGCGTTCTGAACTCGGGACCTCGCGCGTCTCGCGCGCACGCTGCCGGAGGCGGTGATTGCTCGAGGCAAATGCAGGCGACGAGGCCCACGGCTCCGGGAGCTGCCCATTTTTTGCTTCTTCCCTGCTTTTCTCCCTGCACCAGGGAAGATTTGGCGGTGCGTGTTTCGCTCCGCGGACTCGATGTGGCGTGGTTCCCCGCGTCCGGCCGGAGGTCAGCGCGAGGATAAACTCCGCACCGGAGGGGACGATTGGGGTGGGCGGGGGCCCAGGTCCCCCTCCACCGCTTCCGCCTTCGCGCTACGCGCTTCGGCGGACACGTCGCGGTCCCACTCCCCCACGTCGCTTCGCGACGCGGGAGAGGAAAGGAAAAACATTCATCCCCGGACCAAACCTTCTCCAAAATTCCCTGAGAAATTCCCTGAAACAGGCCTATGTCTGTACGTTCTGTCGTGCCCCGCACCTGCTTTTTTCCCGCTGTCCGCCTCATTTTTTTTGTTCGTCTTCGGGGTTTGCCGTCTCCGCGTGGTCATCCTTTTTTTCAAAATTCCCTGAGAAATTCCCTGACTGAGGGAATTTGTCGAGCGCGTGAAATTCCCGCGCGATCGCCAGCAGCTCTTCGCCGGATCCATTGGCGATCGCCGCTTCGAACCGCTGCTTGAACTCGTCATAGCGGGTCCCGAGCAGCAGCCGCGCGTGTGGGTCGTTGTCGGCTGCGTCCAAGCCGTCGCCCGTGCTCTCTTCTCCATCCAGAATCGTAAGCACCAGTTTCTGGGCAGAGGCGCGGCCGTCCAGGGCGTCGAGCGCCACCTTGCGGGCAAAAGCCTGGATGACATTGGCGGGCTTCGCGTCCTTCAGCGTCCACCTGCTCCCTTGGAGCGCACCGCTCAGCGCCGCGTCGAACTGACGTTTAAGCCGCTTTTTGGGTCCCGGTTTGCCGCCGGGGTTGCCCGAGGTTCCTTTCTGAAATTGCGTGTTTCTGGGCGGCCGGCCATAACCGACCTGGGAGTTGGATTCGCTCATTGCCGTCCTGTCCTTAGGTTCATTCGGCCAATATAAACCTTAGCGGTATATTTGTCAACCGGTACGGAACGGCGCCCTCGGCTGACGCAGAAGTGCTGGGGCTGCTGCCCTGTATTGCTGGGGTAGCCTCGCCCAGAACCACTGGGCGCCGGAGCCGGGGGTGTTAAGCTCTGCGCCTGCTCGGCGGGCCGCGAGCCGCGTGCTTGGATCACCGCCGCATGATCCGATTGGGGGCTGAGCAATTGAGTGAAATTCCGCGCGGTCTGTACCAGTCGCTGATTACAGAAGCGCTAGTGGAACGAATAAGGACGCTCGAGAGCACACTTGTCACCCAATACGTAGAACTGAACCACGCTGAAGTCGCAGACCGCGTGGCAACTCACCTTGCTCGCGTTCTCGAGCGCGCCATCAACAGCATTGACGATCATCGGCGCGTCGCAGATGGGATTATGCTCACGCGTCAACTGATATCGACGATTGTTGAGAGAACTCGCGAGGAATTTCGCTCCGAGCAGCCGATCACCTCTGGGCAACTCCTGACTGCCGTGCTCAAAGTTCAGCTGGATGGTCGGCCCGAGAAGTTGGGCGAACCGCTGATCCCTCTACTTGATACCGCCCTCTTGACCAATGCACCGGGCGAGCCCCGGGTCGGCCATCAGATAGTGGAGGAAATTCCTTCTGCCGATCGAATTGATCTCGTCATGGCATTTATTCGTCGGAGCGGCATCCGGCCGATGCTGGATGGTTTGCGGCGACATTGCGAAGCTGGCCGTAAGTTAAGGGTACTCACGACGATTTATACCGCATCTACTGAGCTTGAGGCGTTGCAGCAACTTCAAGATCTGGGAGCCGAAGTGCGCGTTTCGTATGACACTAGTGGTACGCGGTTACATGCGAAGGCTTGGCTGTTGTTTCGTGAGTCAGGTTTTTCAACTGCCTACATCGGGTCTTCAAACCTTACCCATTCGGCACAGGTCAGCGGTTTGGAATGGAATGTGCGGTTTTCAGCTGCGCGCAACACGCCAGTCATCGAGAAAGTTGCGGCCGTGTTTGAAAGCTATTGGCATTCTACCGATTTTGAGTCGTTCGACTCAAAACGGTTTTCGGAACACATGACTGCGCAAAAGGTCCCCCATTTCACCATCCTTTCACCAATTGAAATTCGACCAGAGCCTTTCCAAGAAAGACTGCTTGAACAGATAACGTTGTCACGACAGCGCGGCTTTCATCGCAATCTATTGGTATCCGCTACTGGCACGGGAAAGACGGTAATGGCGGCGCTTGATTACGCGCGACTCAAGCCATCACTACCACGGGCCCGATTGCTATTCGTGGCGCACCGCAAGGAGATTCTTGCTCAGTCCATCGCGACTTTCCGTCACGCATTACGCGACCAAACCTTCGGCGAATTGTGGGTGGCTGGAGAGCGGCCAAAATTATTTGAACATGTATTCGCTTCGATCCAGAGCCTCAGCGCTGCTGATATGAATCATTTGGACCCGAAACAGTTCGATGTCGTTATTATCGACGAATTTCATCACGCAGCTGCGGATTCGTATGTAAGGCTGCTTGAACATGTGCACCCTATCGAACTTCTTGGGCTAACAGCTACTCCAGAGCGTAGCGACGGGCTACCGCTGCTTCATTGGTTCGATGATCGTATAGCAGCTGAGCTACGACTATGGGACGGCATTGATCAGCAGAGGTTGGTTCCCTTTGCTTATTACGGAATTGCCGACTCTCTTGATTTTCGCGACGTGCCGTGGCGCCGCGGACGTGGCTACGATGTAGAGGGCTTGACGAATGTTCTTACGGCGAATGACGCATGGGCCAGAGGCGTTATCGACGCGCTGACGCTTAAGATCGACGATCCTTACAAGATGCGCGCCTTAGGATTCTGCGTGAGCATCGACCATGCCAGATTCATGGCTCGCATTTTCAATGAGGCAAATATCCCGTCGGTCGCAATTTGGTCTGACACGCCGGCGTTGGAGCGCGAGAACGCGCTGCACGACTTAAGAGACGGGCTTGTCAAGATTGTGTTTTCTGTCGATATCTTCAATGAGGGGATCGATGTTCCTTCCGTAGATACTCTTCTCATGCTTCGTCCAACGGACAGCCCAACGTTGTTCCTTCAGCAACTAGGACGCGGTCTGCGTCGCCATCCGAATAAAAGCGTGTGTACGGTTCTCGACTTCGTTGGCTTGCACCGGAAGGAGTTCCGTTTCGATCGCCGATTGGGTGGCATTCTGGGTGGTACACGCAAGCAAATTGAACAGCAAGTAGAGCACGGGTTCCCGTTTTTGCCGGCCGGCTGCCATATGGAGCTCGATCGAATTGCGAGTGGCCGGATCCTGGACAGCATCCGCAACGCCGTTCCGGATCGTTGGGGCGCTAAAGTTGAGGAGTTGCGCCGGCTCGCGGTCGGCCGACAGCACGTAAGGATGGAAGAATACTTGGAACAAACCGGATTGGCGCTCGAGGACATCTATTCCTCCGGCCGCTCTTGGTCCGATCTTGTCGCCGCGGCCGGGCTGCAGACGCTGCCGAGCGGTCCAAAAGAACATGAGTTCCGAAAAGCTTGCGGGCGGTTACTGCACGTTGATGACGCGCAACGTATCGAAACGTACAGTGATATCCTGAAGTCTTCAAGGCCCCCGAAGGACTGCTCCGGCATTACGCGAAGGTTTGTTCGGATGCTCGTCGCCTCAATCGTAGGAAACACAATCGCAGCTACTGATTCGTTAGACGAAGCAATCGAGCTCGTTTGGGAACACCCGCAGGTACGGGCAGAGCTGGTTGAATTAATGGCCTTGTTGCTCCCTCGAATCGAACACGTCACGACACCACTCGCTAACAGACCGACGTTACCGATCAGCGTCCATGCGAAATATACGCGGATAGAAATTTTGGCGGCATTTGGCGAGGGTGATACCGCGCGCGTGCCCGCATGGCGCGAGGGGGTTCGGTTCATGCGGGAAGAGCAGTGCGACGTGTTCCTTTTTACGCTCGACAAAACAAGCGGCCGATTCTCCCCATCGACCCGCTATAATGACTATGCAATCTCTCCGGATCTCATCCACTGGGAAAGCCAATCCAACACCCGTGCGGATAGCGACACGGGGCTGCGCTACCGAAATCACGTAGCCGGGGGGACAGGCGTAATGTTGTTTGCGAGGCTGAAGGATGATGACCGAGCATTTTATTTCTTTGGGCCGGCAACATACGTGACGCACGAGTCTGAGATGCCCATGGCGATCACATGGCATCTTGCGTACCAATTACCGGGGGATCTGTACCAGTCCTTCGCGGTAGCCATTGCTTAGACGCCATCACCCCGCAGGGGTGTCGGTAACGGAGGTTTGCCCATCGGAATTCTCCAACACGCGTTTCGCGTTGCGCATGCTGATCGCCAAATTGGGCCAGCTTACGCTCGCATATGTTTCGAGCCCTCGATCATCGGATTTCCAGACTGAAAAAGGCCCGAAGAACTCTTCAGGCTGTCTCCCTTCTCCGGAAACTTCCCCGCCTTCGTACATGCTCTCAATGTCAATTAGCAGCGACCGCAGTATCTCTCGGAAGTCGTTCTTATGAGCTTTGCTCATTGTCACTCCTTTGCTTCGGCACCGCTGCGACACGGGCCAGCGCCTGAATTATGTTCTTGATATGTTCTATACTTTGCGCTAGGCTTTGGCAATGGAAGCTACCCATGAAATCACCGCTGACACCCGGGTGCTCCGGGGCCGCGGCGCCAGGTCGAATGCGTCCGGCCGCTATGAGCGCGAGACGCGCGTGCTCGTTGACGACGGCTGGACCAAGGACGATGAAACGCCGCCGCCCCTGAAGACCGAGGTGCTGCGCGATTCCTCGCGCACCATCATCACCCGCAATGCCTCGCCCGACATTTCTTTCGACCGCTCGATCAATCCCTACAAGGGTTGCGAGCACGGCTGCGTCTACTGCTTCGCGCGGCCGACGCATGCCTATCTCGGCCTCTCGCCCGGCGCCGATTTCGAATCGCGCATCTTTGCCAAGCCGAACGCGGCGGAGCTGCTTGCGCGCGAACTCGCCCATCCCGGTTACCTGCCGCGCGTGATGGCAATGGGGACGAACACCGATCCCTATCAACCGCTCGAGAAGAGCCTAAAGATCACGCGCTCCATTCTCGAAGTGCTGCGCGAATTCCGCCATCCCGTCGCCATCGTTACCAAGTCGCCGCTCATCCTGCGCGATCTCGATATTCTCGGTCCCATGGCGGAGATGGGGCTCGCGCGCGCCGCCCTCTCGGTCACCACGCTCGAGCGCAAACTCGCGCGCGTGATGGAGCCGCGCGCGGCCACGCCGCCACGGCGTCTCGAGGCGATTTCCGGTCTGAGCCGCGCCGGCGTTCCCACCGCGGTGATGTTCGCGCCGGTGATCCCGGCGCTCAACGACGACGAGATGGAATCGGTGCTCGACGCGGCGACGAAAGCGGGCGCGACCAGCGCGGGCTACGTGCTGCTGCGCCTGCCGCTGGAGATCAAGGATCTGTTTCACGAGTGGCTGGAGGAGAAGGCGCCCAACAAGGCGAAGCACGTCATCTCGCTGATCAAACAGATGCGCGGCGGCAAGGAATATGACAGCCAATGGCACACGCGCATGAAAGGGACGGGGCCTTATGCCGAGATGATCGGCAGGCGCTTCCAGATGGCGGTGAAACGGCTCGGTCTCAACCGGGAGCGCGCGCCGCTCGCGACCCATCTCTTCCGCCGCCCGCCCAAAGCCGGCGACCAGCTGAAGCTGCTGTGATCCCCCTCACCCGGCGCGCCCCGGAGCAAGTCCGGGTCGCGCCACCCTCTCCCGCGGAGGGGAGAGGGAATGCATCTGCACACGGTACTGCTTTCGACAATGAGCACCTTCTCCCCTTGCGGGAGAAGGTCGCCCGCCCGGCATCAAAGTGCGGGGCGAGCGGGATGAGGGGGTGCTCGTCGTCAATCGCTGTGAATAACCGGGGCGTTCGCGGGACGTGCCGCTTTCGTGGCCGCGCGCATTTTTCTAACCTCATGCCATGCCGCACTACATTTTCGAGGCGCGCTTCCTCAAAGTGCGTCCCGGCCCCATCGCCGGGATCGACGAGGCGGGCCGCGGGCCGCTCGCCGGGCCGGTGGTTGCGGCGGCGGTGATCCTCGACCGCAAGCGCATCCCCAAAGGCCTCGATGATTCCAAACAGATGCAACCCGAAGAGCGCGAGGAGGTCTACGCGCGCATCATGGAACGCGCCGTCGCGGTCGGCGTCGGCGAAGCGAGCGTGGACGAGATCGATCTCATCAACATCCGCCAGGCGACGCATCTTGCCATGGCGCGCGCCGTCCGCGCGCTCGCGATCGCGGCGGATTTCGCGCTGGTCGATGGCAACGATCCGCCGGCGCTCCCCTGTCCCTGCGACGTCATTATCGATGGCGACGCCCGCTCGGCCTCCATCGCCGCCGCCTCGATCATCGCCAAGGTCACGCGCGACCGCATGATGCGGGCGCTGCACGAGCACTTCCCCGGCTATGGCTGGTTTACCAACAAGGGGTATTCGACCGAGGAACATCTCGAAGCGCTGTCGCGGCTCGGCCCTTGCCTGCACCACCGCCGCAGCTTCGCCCCTGTGCACAACATCCTGTATGGTGCACAACTTGAGGACTCAATCCTAACCGCCTGATTCCACAGACTCTTGACCTGTGGACTCCGCTGAATCACTCTGGCACGGCAAATCCAGTCGCGTGCCAACGCCTGCGATTGGTGAAGCAAAGATTCACCACAGAGGCACGGAGAACACAGAGGAAAGACAGCGCGCCAGAGGCGCGCAATTGCCCCCCTCCGTGTCCTCCGTGTCTCAGTGGTGAATTCCTTCGTGTAACGAGCCGTGACGGGGAACGGGGTGCTGACGTGGTGAAATTGCTCGAACTGGACGATGCGCTCGACCGGGTGCTGGAAGGCGACTGCGTGGAGATGATGGCGCGGTTACCCGAGGGCTCGTGCGATCTCGTCTTCGCTGACCCGCCATACAACCTGCAGCTCGAAGGCGAACTCCGCCGGCCGGACAATTCCAAGGTCGATGCGGTCGACGACGCCTGGGACCAGTTTGACAGCTTCACCGATTACGACCGCTTCACCCGCGACTGGCTCACGGCGGCGCGGCGCGTGCTCAAGGATACTGGCGCGCTCTGGGTGATCGGCTCCTACCACAACATCTTTCGCGTCGGTGCCATTCTCCAGGACCTCGGCTTCTGGATCCTGAACGACGTCGTATGGCGGAAATCGAACCCGATGCCGAATTTTCGCGGCCGGCGGTTCACCAACGCGCACGAGACGCTGATCTGGGCGGCGAAATCCCGCGGCGGCAGGAACTACACGTTCAATTACGAAGCGATGAAGTCGCTCAATGACGATCTCCAGATGCGCTCGGACTGGACACTGCCCATCTGCGCAGGGAGCGAACGGCTGAAGACTCCGGACGGCGCCAAGGCGCATTCGACGCAGAAACCGGAATCGCTGCTCCACCGCGTCATCGTGAGTTCGACCAGGCGCGGCGATGTCGTCCTCGATCCATTCATGGGTTCGGGCACGACCGGCGCGGTGGCGCACCGGCTCGACCGCCGCTTCATCGGCATCGAGCGCGATCGCAGCTATGCGCGCCTCGCGCGCGAACGCATCGCCGCCATCGAGCCTGCAGCGGAGGATGCGCTGGACATCATGCGTTCGAAACGCGGCGAAACGCGCATCCCCTTCGGCTGGGTGGTCGAGCGCGGGCTCCTGCCGCCGGGCACGGTGCTCGAAGGTCCGACCGAACGGCACACCGCAAAGGTGCGCGCCGACGGATCGCTCGTCTGCAAGGATGCCACCGGCTCCATCCATCGCATCGCCGCCCATGTACAGGGGCTCGACGCCTGCAACGGCTGGAGCTTCTGGCACTATGTGGAATCGGGGCGGAAGATCTCCATCGACGTGCTCCGCCAGCGCCTCCGCGCCGAACTCGCGTAGCTCTGGGACCGCGGGCGTCCTCGCCCGCCTGATTCACGGGGAGCCGCGGAGACGCGGAGGTTCGATTCACATTGAGTCAGGGAGACAATGAGATAGCCGTTTTGCGACAGCTGCGGAACGAAGCCGCGCAGATTGGCGATTGATCATGGCGGAGTTCGAGGGGAATTGAGCTGTCCGCTACGCTCGCCGACCTTTTCATCCGACAGCGCGTCTCGCCTAAATTCAATAGTTATGCGCGTGCCCGTGTCAGGCGCAGATTCGAACTGGAGATCGGCTTTTGCGTTCTCGCGCAGCGATTGCACGATCAAGGCACCCAGCTTGCCACGCTTGGGCCACTCGACGCCTGGGGGAAATCCGACGCCATCGTCGGCAACGACAACCCGGCATGACTTGGCGTCTGCCAAGCTGTGCAAAGTGATTGTTCCGGCTTCGCGCCCGACGAACGCGTGTTTCAAAGCATTGGTCATCAACTCGTTGACAATGAGACCGGCTGGCATCGCGACGTTCAGCGCGACCGGGTAAGCATCGACTTTCATGTTCAGGCGGATACCTTCCACTGCGTGCGCGCGCATCGCCACAGATGCGATTTCGCTCATGTAAGCCCCAAGGTCGATCTCGTCGGAAGCAGCCTCATCGGACAGCAAGCGATAAAGCACGCTTAAAGACTCTATGCGCCCGGCGAGCCGATCAAAGCGGTCTCCCACGACTCCTTTCGAGACGTTTCGTGTCTCCAGCCTGATGAGTGCGGTAATCATTTGCAGATTGTTCTTCACGCGATGTTGAAGCTCGCGAAGCAGTATGTCCTTTTCGTGTATGCGGCGTTCGAGAGCATCGCGATCAATACTCGCGTGAACCCCCACATCCACGAGCGCAGCCAACCGAAACGCAGCTACGCCACACTCGTCCTCGATGAGATTGGAATAGACATCGACGCATTTCTCTTCTCTTTGGGCGTTCTCGAACCGGAATGTACCGACGAATTCCGTACCTTCGACAATTGCCGTACCAAGGTCTCCTTGAGGACTGTCGCAATTAATCCCAAGGGCACTCCACGGTTCTCCTTCGATTTCGGCGGCACTCTTTCCTGTCAGCTTTTCGAATTCCGGGTTGGCATAGACGATACGTTCGCGGTCCCTTAGTTGAGAGACGACGATTGCTATCGGGATTTGATCGAGAAACCGGCGAAATTGTTCGCTTTCCAACGCGTCGGCGAGATGTGGTGTCGCCAGTACGGTTTCAATCTTTTGACTGGGACTGTCAGACGCCATCGCAACGCCTTTTTTTGCAGCTCAGCTTCTGGCGAACAACTTTTGTGAGCAGTTTATGTTCGCACACCAGCGGTATATCCTGCCGTTCCGGCTTAGGTGAGGAGGATGTGCGCCGCTATGACCGGAATTTCACCAGATCAGTGCCAGAGGCGGTTTTCCGACGCCAACTGGTCAGCCAAGTCGCATAACCTCGTTGCTCGCTTAGCCTGTTTCGGCCTCCGCTGCAACTTGTGCCCAACGCCCGCGTGGAAGCATGAATACGAAAGCCGTGCTTCCGCAGAAATGCTTCGCGTGAGCGATCTCTTTGGCTGAACGGTGTGTTGCGCCGTCGAATTCAATGACAAGACGGAGCGAGAGACATGCGAAATCGGCAATGTACGCGCCCACCGGGTGCTGTCAAAGTGCGTCACATGTGTCACAATTTTTCCCGGGGGGTTGGGCAACCGCATTAAGCAGGCGCGAGGGTAAGAACTGCGTGTCGCCGGGCAGTTGGTCGTGACGATCTAACCGCCCCCTCCCCGGCTTCGCCGGACCTCCCCCGCTCCGCTACTGCTCCGCGGGGGAGGCAAACGACCGGCGATCCCTTTTTCCATTTCCTGCTGCATGGCATGCCAGATCGCCTGCAACACACCCTCCAGATTTTCGTACACTTCCGAGTTCCAAAATCTGAGTACGCGAAAGTCCTGTTTCCGCAGAAACACTTCGCGTTTCTTGTCGTGGCGATCTCTTTGGCTGAACGGTGTGTTGCGCCATCGATTTCAATGACAAGACGGAGCGAGAGACATGCGAAATCGGCAATGTACGGCCCCACCGGGTGCTGTCGTCGAATCTTTGTTCCATGCATCGCCTTCCTGCGAAGCCGCGACCAGAGAATCACTTCCGCGTCAGTCATTTGCCGCCGCCGTGGCAGCGCATGGTGGTTGTCGCGGCGCATGGATATTTCGTACGCGATCAAGCGCTCAAAAGTGCGTCACGTGTGTCACAATTTTTCGCGGGGAGTTGGGTACCCCGGCTCCGCTATCGCTCCGCGGGGGAGGCAAACGACGGGAACGCATGGTCAATGATCTTTCCCATGACGGTGGGGAGGGCGACGCGATGAAGTTGGTGCGAAGCGACCCAGATGCCGTCGAAACCGCTCCTGTCATCGAGTTCGGCGCGCCAGACCTCGATCTCCAGCTCGAAATGCGTGAAGCCGTGCCTGACGAAACCCGGGCGGCGCTTCCAGTCGGCCCGGAACGGCGCCTGTCGCAACGCGTCTTCGGTAACCGGAAAGCCATCGCTCCACGGCCCCAAAGGCGGTTGCAGCATGCCGCCGAGGAGACCGCGCTCCGGACGCCGGACGAGCAGGACAGCGCCTTTCCGATCGCGCGCCACGAACGCGGCGCCGCGCTTCAGCGGACGCGTCCGTTGCCCGGCCCGCCGCGGCAACAATTCCGCAGTGCCGTTGGCAAAGGCGCGGCACGCGTTGTTCCACGGACATTGCGGGCAGGCCGGCCGTTTGGGCGTACAGACAAGGGCGCCGAGGTCCATCAGCCCTTGCGCGAAATCGCCGGCGCGCTTTTCCGGCACCAGCGTCTGCGCCAGCCGCCGCAGTTCGGGCTTGCTCTTCGGCAGCGGCGATTCGACGGCGAAAAATCGTGCGATCACCCGCTCCGCATTGGCATCGACCGCGGCTTCCGGTGCATCGAAGGCAATGGCGGCAATCGCTCCCGCCGTGTAATCGCCGATGCCGGGCAATTGGCGCAACGCCACCGCCTCACGCGGAAAGCGGCCCGCGAAATCTCGCGCAACGAGCGCCGCGGTCCGGTGGAGGTTGGCAGCGCGGCTGTAATAGCCGAGCCCGGCCCAGGCCGCGCGCACGTCATCGAGCGAGGCGGCGGCGAGCGCGTGCACATCCGGCCAGCGCGCGACGAAGCTCCGGAAATATTTGTCCACAGCGGCGACGGTCGTCTGCTGGAGCATGATCTCGCTCAGCCACACGCCGTACGGATCGGCGGCCTCGCCCGGCAAGGCGCGCCAGGCGAGCGCGCGCCGGTTCATGTCGTACCAGGCGAGCAGCCGCGCCGCGGGCGCATCTTTCGGCTTAGACGATACTTGCGGCATCGGCGGGAGCGGGCTTGTGAAAAAGTTTCACCACAGAGACACGGAGGACACGGAGAAAGCAATTGCGCGCTGTTTTCCTCTGTGTTCTCCGTGGCTCCGTGGTGAATTTTTCGGCCCGCCGCATCTTGGGCAATGACAGACTGACTTGAGTGGGTCAGAACCTCTCAGTATGGCACGCGGCGCAAAACAACCGCCACCGGAAGAGGGATCGCCGCAACGGCGCGGCCGTGCCGCCGCCGTCGCAGGCGATGCGCAGAGGCTCGCCCGTACCGGTTTCGAGCGCGCGGGATTCCCCGAACCGGGGCTGGTGCTGCGCTGGCAAGAGATCGTCGGCCCCGAGGTGGCGCGCATCGCCCGCCCGCTTCGGTTTTCGCAAGGTGCAACCGGGGGCGTCCTGACACTCAAGGCCGATCCCGCGGCTTCCGTCTTTCTGCAACATGAGAGCCGCGCGCTGTGCGGCCGCATCAATGCCTATCTCGGCCGTGAGGCCGTACAACGCCTTCGCTTCGTCCCCGGCGAAATCGCGGCCGGCCGGGACCGCGCAAGGCGGCCAGGCGCCGGCAGCGAAGCGTCAGCGGACGATCCGGCGCGTCAATTCTCCGGGAGCGAGTCCCTCAAATCCGCCCTCCTCGCATTGGCCCGTCTCCGCCGCGGCGAGCGCTAGCTTTGCCTCCCCCACGGAGCAAAGCGGAGCGAGGGAGGTGCCGCCCCCGCGACCGGCCGAAGGCCGGCGCGAGGATAAACTCCGCGGCGGAGGGGGCGGTTAGATCGTCAGGAGCAAGTGCCCCCTCCGGTGCTTCGCACCACTTCCCCCGCGCAGTACATGCGCGGGGGAGGGCAAATTTTAGGCGCGCGACCGCTCCTGCGGGGAGGCAAGGAGGGCGCAGGCGGCATAACCTAGGTGTAATCGCGCGCCGATTGCGCCTGCCGCGCCCGTCTGCCAAAACCGCCCCGGAACCGTTCGAAGAGGCGCACACCCGTGTCCCGCAAACCCGTTCTCACCATTCTGGTGATTGTCGCGCTGGTCGCGCTCGGCGCCGCGGCGTGGTTCGTGTTTTCGAGTCCTTCCGCTTCGACGGCCGACGCCGTGTCCGATTCCACTGCACAGGGCGTGACCGTCACGGCTTGGGACAAGACTCTTGGCGATCCCAAGGCGCCGGTTCTGATGGTCGAATATGCGGCCCCCACCTGCCCCCATTGTGCCCATTTCGACATGGAGTATTTCCCGCTCCTCAAGAAAAAATACATCGACACGGGCAAGGTCCATTACGTGCTCCGGGTGTTTCCGCTCAATCCGGCCGATGTCGCCGCCGAAGCCATCGCGCGCTGTCTTCCTGCGGATAACTATTTTCAGTTCCTTGATCTCCTCTGGCGGAATCAGATGAAGTGGGATCCGGAATACCGCGTTCCGGACGTTCATGCGGGCCTTGTCGAGATGGGCCGAATCGCCGGAATGAGTGCAGAGAAGGTGGACAGTTGCATCGCAGACCAGAAAGCGGCGGCGAAGATCACCCAGGTCGGGACCGAAGCCACCAGCAAATACGGCATCAACGGCGTGCCGAGTTTCGTCATCGGCGGCAAGACGACGGAGTTCGCCGGCGACTGGGATGGCTTGCAGAAGCAGCTCGACGACCTTCTGAAGAAGAAGGCCTAGTCATCCTTCCCCGCTTTCGCGGGTATCGCGCTCAGGATGAGGGCATCCTGGCAATCTCCACCTGCGCCGGGGCGGCGCTCGTCGTTTGAAGTTCACGCGGCTCAGGCTCTCCGGATTTAAATCCTTCGTCGAACCGACGGAGCTTGTGATCGAACCAGGACTGACGGCGATCGTCGGCCCGAACGGCTGCGGCAAATCCAATCTGTTCGACGCGCTGCGCTGGGTGATGGGCGAAACGCGTCCCACGTCGCTGCGCGGCGCCGAAATGGACGATGTGATCTTTGCCGGCAGTGCGGCGCGGCCCGCCCGCAATGTCGCCGAAGTGATTCTGTTTGTGGACAACGCCGACCGAAGTGCGCCCGGGCCCTACAACGAGCAAGACACGATCGAGGTATCGCGCCGCATCGAGCGCGAGGCAGGCTCGGTCTATCGTATCAACGGGCGCGACCTCCGCCAGCGTGACGTACAGATTTTCTTCGCCGACGCGTCCTCCGGTGCCGGCTCGACGGCTTTCGTGCGTCAGGGCCAGATCGGACTCCTGATCAGCCAAAAGCCCCTCGCCCGCCGCGCCATTCTGGAAGAAGCGGCCGGGATCGGCGGCCTGCACCAGCGCCGCCACGAAGCGGAACTAAGGCTGCGCGCGGCCGAAGCCAATATCGCCAGACTCGACGACGTGATCCGCGAGCTCGAAACGCAGCTGCAGAATCTGAAACGGCAGGCGCGGGCCGCCGCCCGCTATCGCAACATCTCGGGCCTGATCCGCAAGGCGGAGGCGCTCGCCCATCACCTGCGCTGGACGGCGGCCGACGCACTTCTCGGCAATGCACGCGCCGCCCTTGCCACGGCGGAATCGCAGGTGGCCGAGCGCACACAGGTTTCAGCGCAGGCGGCAGCCGTGCGCGCCGATGCGGCGAGCGCGCTCGAACCGCTGCGGCAGTCGGAAGCCGAGAAAGGCGCCGCCCTGCATCGCCTGACGCTCGAACGCGACGCGCTCGATCTCGAAGAAGGGCGCGCCCGCGAGGCGGCACAGCGGCAGCGCCAGCGCATCACCCAGGCCGAACAGGATCTGGCACGCGAGCGCGGCCTCGATGCCGACGCCGCGCAATCCCTGACCGCGATCGAAGCGGAAATGGAATCGCTTGCGGCGCACCTGGCAAACGCGGACGCAGCGATTGCTGCGGCCGAATCGGTCGCCATCGAGCACGGCAATGGCCTGGCGATGGCGGAGGTCGCGCTCGAGAAGCTGACCACCGGTCTCGCGGACTGGAACGCGAAACGTCAGAGCCACCTGCGCGCCCGCGAGATTGCCGAAGCGCTGGCCGAAACGAGCGCCACGCAACTCTCCGATGCCGGCACACGCCGGAGCGAAGTTCTCGCGCGTCTCGCGAGCGAGCCTGACGTCCGGGCGAGCGAAGCCGCCGTGGCGGAAGCGCGCAGACGCGCGGGTGAGGCACGGGAAGCTTTCGAACGCTGCCGCGAAGCGCTGCGCAACACCGAAGAGGCGGAAAACGACACGCGCGCGCCGCTCGAAGCGGCGGAACGCGATGTCGAACGGCTTGGCGGTGAGGCAAAAGCGCTGCGCGATCTGCTCAGGCCGCACGACAACGACCTGTGGCCGCCTTTGATCGATTCGGTTCGCGTCGAGGATGGTTATGAAGCCGCCCTCGCCGCGGCCTTGGGCGATGCGCTCGATGCGCCAGTCGACGAGGCGGCTCCTGTACACTGGCGTGATCTCGGTCCGCTTGAGCCGCTCGTGCCGCTCCCGTCCGGTGTTCCTTCCCTCGCGGCGTTCGTCACCGCGCCGGCGGCACTCGCGCGCCGGCTCGCCATGACGGGGGTGATCGCGGAAAATCAGGGAACAGAATTGCAGCCGTTGCTTGTGGCCGGACAGCGCCTTGTCAGCAAACGCGGCGATCTCTGGCGCTGGGACGGCTACGCCCATTCGGCCGAGTCCGCCTCCCCGGCGGCGCAGCGGCTCGCGCAACGCAACCGCCTTGCCGCACTTGAGCTCGAATTGACGCACGCCAGAGGAGCACGCGGCCACGCGCAGCTGCGCCATGCGGTGGCAAAGCAGGATACCGAAAGAGGGCGCGATGCGGCGCGCATGGCGGAGGAAGCGTCGCGTGCGGCGGAAGACGCGCTGACCAGCGCGCAGGACGAAGCCGCGCGCACCGCACGCATTGCCGCCGAACGCGCGCAGGAACTGGCGACCTTCGATGCCGAAATCCGCCGGCTGGTGGCCGCGCGCGATGCGGCGCGTGAATCGGCGAAGAATGCCGAGGAGGCTCTCTCCGCACTTGGCGATGGCGAAGCGCTTGCCGCTTCTGTCGATCGGACACGCGAAGCCGCCACGAGGGCGCGCACAGCGCATCTTGAGGCGCGCGGCACACTCGATCGGCTGAAGCGCGAGAAAGAACTGCGTGAGGCACGGCGCGACAGCCTGGGCGACGATCGGGCGCGCTGGCAAAACCGGCGTGACGCGGCCATTCGCCAGATCGAGGAGCTGAACCGGCGTCTTGCCGAATTCGGGCTCGAATTGCACGCGCTTGAAAACGTACCGGTCGTGCTTGCGCAAAAACGGTCGGCTCTGCTCGATGCGGTGGGCGAGGCCGAGGCGGCGCGCGCGGTTGCCGCGGATGCGCGCGCGACTGCCGAGACCAGCCTCCTCACCGCCGACCGGGCGGCGAAGGCGGCCGATGCCGCGCTTGGCACTGCGCGGGAGGAACGCGCACGCGCCGAAGCGACGGCGCAATCTGCCGAAGACCGCCAGGCCGAGCTCGCGCACCGCATCCGTGACGAACTCGACATGTCGCCGGATGGCCTCGCCGACTACGCCGGCGTCAAGGACAGCGAATCGCTACCTACGCTCGACCACGCGGAACGACGTGTCGAAAAGCTCAAGGCCGAGCGCGAACAACTGGGTGGCGTCAATCTTCGCGCCGAAGAGGAAGCAGCGGAATGCGGCCTACGGCTCGATACGATGCAGCGCGACCGTGCCGATCTCGACGGCGCCATCCAGCGCTTGCGTCGCGGCATCCAGAGCCTCAACCGCGAAGGCCGCGAGCGCCTGCTCGAATCTTTCGAGAAGGTGAATGCGAATTTCCAGCAGCTGTTTTCCAAACTGTTCGAAGGCGGCGAAGCGCGGCTGACATTGACGGAGTCGGAGGATCCGCTGGAAGCCGGTCTTGAAATCTTTGCACGGCCGCCCGGCAAGCGGCTGCAGTCGCTGTCGCTCCTCTCCGGCGGCGAGCAGGCGCTGACCGCGCTTGCCCTGATCTTCGCGGTGTTCCTGGTCAATCCGGCGCCGGTCTGCGTGCTCGACGAAGTGGACGCGCCGCTCGACGATGCCAATGTCGAACGCTTCTGCAATCTGATGGACGAGATGCGGCGGCTGGCCGACACACGCTTCCTCGTCATCACCCACCACGCGCTCACCATGTCGCGCGTTGATCGCCTTTTCGGTGTCACCATGGCGGAGCGCGGGGTGAGCCAGCTCGTCTCCGTCAGCCTCGCCGACGCCGAACGCGTCATCGCCGCGGAATAGAGGGCGATCGCCTCGCACGCCCCGCCCTATCGTGTCATGCTGCGCGAATGCGCAGCGCCTTACCGTCAAGGCGCGGCAATCTCCCCAAAAGTTGTCATGCTGCGCGCATGCGCAGCATCCAGATAAAATCTGGCAGGATGCCGATGGTTAGGGCGGAATCCGAACAGATGTGAGCGCCCCTTTCCGATTGTCATCATGCGCGAATGCGCATGATCCAGAAGAAATCTGGCAAGCATGTGAAACAATACTGTGTCAACTGGTTGGCATGCGCCGCTCCCCATCTGGATGCTGCGCATTCGCGCAGCATGACAACCAATAGGTGATTCGATTCGAACGAATTCTGCTCTAGAACATACTCGATGCAGCGACAGCCGGTTCCGTCGTTCCTGCTGGACGCTGCGCATTCGCGCAGCATGACATTTGTGAGCGGGGGAAATCGTCAGCGGGCGGTAACAAGTTCATATAGGTCGCGCCATTCCGGATTCATGCTTTCGATAAGCCGAATCTTCCAACGTCTCCGGTAAAATTTCAGGCGCTTTTCGCGGCTAATCGCGAAGCGGACGTCATCGAATTGTTCAAAGTAAACCAGCATCTTGACGCCATAGGTTTTGGTGAATCCGGGAATTATGCCTTCCCGGTGTTGCCAGGTTCGACGAACGATGTCGCTGGTCACGCCCACATACAGCGTGCCGTTGCGCTTGCTGGCCATGATGTACGTCCAATAGCACCGGCGCATGGCTTTCCCTCGTCCGGAAAAGCTTACGGAATTGAATGCTCGGGTTTGTGCCGGAACCGTCGCAAATCGTCGCTGCCTCGCCTCGTGACGGTCATGGCTCGCGCGAATGCGCAGCATCCAGACGAAATCTGGCAGGACGACGATCGTTAGAACCTAGTCGGTGCAGCGACCGCAGGTTCCCTCGCTTCCGATTGAATGCTGCGCATTCGCGCAGCACGACAATTGGGGGGCCGGGCCGTCGCCTCCAACTGGATGCTGCGCATTCGCGCAGCATGACAATCAAGGGGTGTGAGGAATTTCTCCGTCGGACCAGCGTCAATGACAAAAAATCACGGTAGATCAAGGCGTTACCGGCCAATCACTGCTCCTTGCCAACTCTTGACATATTATTGCGCGGGGAAATATGGTCCGCGCGCCTTCGCGAGTCGGAAGGCCGTTTCACACGCGTTGTATAGTAACGATTTCGGGGAGCCTTTCCTCATGTCCGCTCCCGAACCCGAAGACCTGCGTGCGCTCGGCCGGAAGATCGATGAAGCGCGCGGCGAGACGACGCCGCTCTCAGGCGACGCGCCGCCCGGCGCGCTCGGCATCGCGTTCCGTTTCGCAACGGAGCTGGGCGCCGCCCTGTTCGTCGGCGCGGGATTGGGATGGCTGCTGGATCATTTTCTGCACACCGCCCCGATCTTCATCGTGGTGATGTTTCTGTTGGGCGCGGCGGCCGGCATCCGCAATGTGATGCGCGCGGCGGCCGAACTGAATGCGCAAGCGGCGAAATATCCTGCGCCGCCGGCAAAGGACAAGGACGACGAGGAGTAACGCTTCCGTGGCGATGAATCCGATGGCGCAGTTCGAAGTGAAGCCGCTCGTGCCCCTGCACATCGGCCATTACGACGTGTCGTTCACCAATCAGGCGCTGTGGATGTTCATCGTCATCGGCGTGGCGTCGCTGTTCCTGTACGTCGCATCGACGAGCCGCAGGCTCGTGCCGACGCGCATGCAGTCGCTCGCGGAGCTTTCCTACGAATTTACCGCCAACATGATTCGATCGGCGGCCGGCGAAGACGGGCTCCGATTCTTCCCGTTCATCTTCACGATCTTCGTCTTCGTGCTGCTCTCGAACTTCCTCGGCCTCATCCCGGGTTCCTTTACCGTTACCAGTCACATTGCGGTCACGTTCTCGCTCGCCGCGGCGGTGATCATCACCGTGATCCTGACCGGATTTCTGACCCACGGCATCGGCTTCCTGAAACTGTTCGTGCCGAAGGCGCCGTTCTATCTGCTCTTTCTCCTGGTGCCGATCGAGATCATTTCGTTCCTGACGCGGCCCGTCAGCCTTTCGGTCCGTCTTTTCGCGAACATGCTGGCCGGCCACACCATGCTGAAAGTGTTTGCCGGATTCGTCATCGCGCTCGGCGCCACGCTGCTCACCCCACGGCCGTGGCTCGGCCCGCTTGCGGTCGCGCCGCTGTTCCTGATCGTCGCCATCACCGCGCTCGAAATTCTGGTCGCAGCGCTCCAGGCCTATGTGTTCGCCATCCTGACCTGCATCTATCTCAACGAAGCCCTGCATCTTCACGAACATCACTAACCGGAGGAATTTCTCATGGGAGTCGCAGCAGCAAAAATGATCGGCGCGGGCCTTGCCTGCATCGCGCTCGTCGGCGCCGGGATCGGCATCGGCAATGTGTTCGGTTCGTATCTTTCCGGCGCGCTCCGCAATCCGGGTGCCGCCGCCGGGCAGACGACGAACCTGCTTCTGGGCTTCGCCCTCTGTGAAGCGACAGGCCTCTTCGGCCTCGTCATTGCGCTCATCATTTTGTTCACCTGATGCAGCAGGCGATGCCGCTGAAACCGGGGACCAGCCAGCCCGTCGCGGGCCACGGCGGTTTTCCGCCGTTCAACACAACGACCTATCCGAGCCAGGTATTCTGGCTCGCGATTACCTTTGTCATCCTGCTTGTCTTTCTCTCGCGCTTTGTGGTGCCGCGGATCGGCGGTACGCTCGCGGAGCGCAAAGCGCGCATCGCCCAGGAGCTGGCGCAGGCGGAACAGGACCGGCGCGAAGCTGACCAGGCGTGGACGACGTATCAGAACACGCTGATCGAGGCGCGGGCCCGCGCCCGTACGCTGATCGAGGAAAACCGCAACCAGGTGCGCGCCACTGCCGAGCGCGCCGAAAAGGCGGCGGATAGCGAGGCCGATCAGGCGCTCGCCGACGCCGAAGCACGGCTCGCGCAGTTGCGGACCGAGGCGCGCGGGCACATCCGCCGCGCCGCGGAGGAAGCGGCAGGGCAAATCGTCGAGCGGCTGATCGGCGAACCGGTCAGCCCCGAAGACGCGCGTGACGCGGTGGCGTCGCTGGAGAGCCGCTGATGCTCGACATCCTCAAGGAAACGGATTTCTGGGAATGGCTGGGGCTGATCGCAGTGATCGGCATTTTTCTGTACAATCGCGTGCCGGCCTTCATCGCGCGCGCGCTCGACCGCCGCGCCGAAGCGATTGCAAAGGAGCTCGAGAGCGTGAAGCGGCTGCGCGAGGAAGCCGAAACGGTGCTGATCAACTACCGCGAACGCGCGGAAAGTGCCGCGAACGAAGCGGCGACGATCCTGAACGAAACGCGCGCCGAGACCGAACGCTTCACCGCCGAAGCCCGCGCCCAGATGCAGGCACAGATCGAACGCCGCGGGCGCCAGGCGCAGGAGCGCATCGCCCAGGCCGAGGCCAACGCCATGGCGGAGATTCGCGCACTCGCCGCCGATGCGGCCGTGGCCGCAGCGCACAAACTGATTGCCGCGCGGCTCGGCGACGAGAAAGCCGCCGCGCTCATTAGCCAAAGCATCGACGAACTGCCGGGGAAACTGAATTAGCGGCGCAAGGCTCGCCGCCTCCTTTGTTGTCATGGCTCGCGCGAATGCGCAGCATCCACTTTGCTTGTCATGCTGCGCGAATGCGCAGCATCCAGAAGAAGTCTGGTTCAGCGGAGAAAGATGGCAAAGATCCTTTTCAGTTGATCGAGGATCCCTCGATCCCAGTTGGATGCTGCGCATTCGCGAAGCATGACAAAGGTTGGACAGGTCACGTCACTTTCATCTGGATGCTGCGCATTCGCGCAGCATGACAAAGGTGGGACAGGTCACGTCACTTTCATCTGGATGCTGCGCATTCGCGCAGCATGACAAAGATGGGACAGGTCACGTCACTTTCATCTGTCATGCTGCGCATTCTCGCAGCATGACAGCGTTGTGAGCACACTCTCGAACACACTGGTGCAAAGGGGAAATGGTATCCTGTCCCCAATTAGACGGGGCGGCGGCGGAGAAGCCGGAGCGTGACAAAGAGCGCGGCGCCGGCGACGAGCCAGCCGGTGCCGGCGATCTTGGCGTTGGCTTCCGCATTCACCAGCACGTAGGCGGTGATCGCAAAACCGATTGCCGGAACGACGAGGTGCTTGAACCAGGCGCGGCTTCTCCCGTGCCAGATGAAATGCGCGACCACCGAGACGTGCAGCAGCATGAACCCGAGCAGCGCGCCGAAACTGACCATGGACGTGAGCAACTCGAGCTGATCGATCATGGCGAGGCTCAAGACGAGCGTAACCGCTGCGATCAGGAACACCGCGCGTTCGGGAACCTTGCGGTCGGGATCGACGCGGGCGAGCCAGCGCGGCAATTCGCCGTCGCGCGCCATGCCGAAGAGCAGCCGCGCCGAAGCTGCCTGCGCCGTCACCGCGCCCGCCAATCCCGAGAGAAAGATGCATGGCGCCGCCAGAAGGAATTTGAACCAGTAGCCGCCGACGACATACGCGATGTCATAGAAGGCGGTGTTGGTCGGATCGCCCGGCGGCAGCTGCGTCCGGCCGAGCAGGAACAGCGACGCGAGCCAGGTCTGGGCAATGAACAGGATTGCGGAGAGGCACAAAGACCAAATCGTCGCGCGCCCCACGGCTGGCGCGCCGTCGCGCGATTCCTCCGACAGGGTCGAGATCGCGTCGAAACCGAGGAAACTCAACACGGCCAGCGAAAGCGCGCCGAACACGACTGACGATGTCAGTTCGTGCGGCCGGTAGAAGGGCAGCAGCGATGCATGCGCGCCGCCAACGTGGTGCACCACCGCGACACTGCCCAGAACGGCGAAAATCGCCAGCACGACAAGCTGAAAAGCGAGCAGGACGAAATTCGCCCGCGCGGTCGCCTCGATTCCCAGATAGTTGATCACTGTCGCGCCGACAAGCATGGCGAGCACCCACAGTATCTTTGGTGTTTCGGGCATCGCCGCGTGCATCGCGATCCCCGCAACGACATAGGTCAGCGTCGGCAACAGGAGATAGTCGAGCAGCATCGCCCAGCCGGAGAAGAAACCGATTGTCGGCCCGAGGCTCCGCGCGGCGTAGGTGAAAACGGATCCCGCGACCGGAAAGGCGGCCGACATGGCGCGATAGCTGAGCGCCGTGAACAGCATGGCGACAAGCCCGATCAGATAGACAAGCGGCACCATGCCGTGACTGGCATTGTACACAATGCCGAACACGGCGACCGGCGCGATCGGCACGATGAAGACGAGTCCGTAGGCGAGAAGATCGAAGAAGCTGAGCGAGCGCTTCAGCTCCTGCCTGTAGCCCAAGGCGGAAATGTCAGGTGCTATTGCGGACATTGTTGCTATCAATCAGCGCATGCGGAGATCCGCTGCGTGCTTTCCTCCCCCGCGCATGCATTGCGTGGGGGAGGTGGTGCCCCCGCAACCGGCCAAAGGCCGGCGCGAGGATAAACTCCGCACCGGAGGGGGCACCTGGTGCGCGTCGCAGCGGTTGCCCCCTCCACCGTTTCGCGGTCCCCCTCCCCCACGCTTCGCGCGGGGGAGGAGAGCGTCGCCGCGCCTCCGCGTGCACCTCGACTGGCCTTACGCTTCGGCGAGGAGGCGGGTGCGATTGGCGGCACGCGCACGCAGCTGAATGACGAGCCAAGCGGCAACCGCGAGCGCAATCATGCAGGCGCTTCCGACGAGGGAAGGAATTTCGGAGGCGGCGATGAGCGCAACACACAAGAGTGCGCAGAGCACGGCGACAACGTACGCTACGATACGCATTCGTTGCGGGAGCGCGTTGCCCAGACGCAGGAGCGCGAGCGCGGCGGCGCCATAAACGAGGAGGCTGAGGACGACCGACGCGTTGGTCACGATGGTGAACTGCCGCGCCAGCGTGGGGCTGACCGACAGGACGACGAGCGCGCTCGCCACGACGCCGGTGAAGATCAGATTGCCAAAAGAGGCGCGCGGCGCCACCTCCACCGCTGGCGCCGTACGGACTGAGCCAAGCACCGCTTCGGCTTCGGCGGTTTCGACGGTGAGAAGCACAGTGGTGGCAAGCGTGCCGGACGCCTTGAGCATGGCGAAAAGCGCAACCCCGCCGGCAGCCACAGCTCCCAGCACTGGCGCAATGGCGTCGGCGAAGGGTGCGGAGGACTTCGCCAGCACAGCGGCCGGCAGCATTCCCATCATCGCCGCACTCGCGGCGATATAGATCACGGTCGCAATAGCAAGGCCACCAAGCGTCCCGATCGGAACGTCGCGGAGCGGATTGCGAACGCGTACCGAAAGGATGATCGCGCTCTCCATTCCGAGGAACGCCCAGAACGCAATCACGGTCGCACGTGGCAAAATCGCCAGATCGCTCTCGCCGCTCACGTTCCACGAGGCGCTGAACGTTGTGCCGTGAAAAAAGAACCAGCCGCCGATGGCGACGAATAGAACCGGCAAGAGACCGAGAAAGACCGTCCAGCTTTGCATCCAGGCGACGAAACGCGGCCCCGGAAAGTTCAGGGCGACAAACAGCCAGACGATGGCAACGGTGGCGATGGTGAGCCCCGGTGGTTTGGCAATGACGGGAACGAACACGCTCAGATAGCCGGCGACGGCGAGCGCAATGGCAACGCAGGCGACGAGACACGACGCCCAATAAAGGGCGCCCGTTACAAAACCGGCGCAGCCTCCGAAGGCATCGCGCACGTAGGAGAACAGCCCGGCGGTGCCCGGATTGGCGATTGCGAGCAGCGCAAAAACGCCGCCGATCAGCGCTGCGGCAAGCGCGGCGATGAGGTAGCCAATGATGGATATCGAGCCGATTGCACCGAGACTCGCCGGCAGCAGGAACACGCCCGAGCCGATCATCGAACTCGTCACCACCATGGTGGCCAGAAACGGCCCGATTTTGTTTTGCGGTGATGTGGATGCCACGGCCCTACCCTTCCCTTCGACCCCACACCATACCGCACAATCGATGCGGGTCCATCACGCCAGCTCCTGCCATCCGTTAATTATCGTGGCTCGCAATGCGCAGCATCCAGACTGAGCTGGCGGGCTCCTCTTCTTGTCATGCTGCGCGAATGCGCAGCATCCCGATTGCGCTGCCGGCCTGTCCCCCTCCTGTCATGCTGCGCGAATGCGCAGCATCCAGACGCAATCTGGCAGGCTTCCAGGCCTTAGGGGACGGTTAGCGCTTGCGACTACCGTTTCCGTCGCTTCCGACTGGATGCTGCGCATTCGCGCAGCATGACAGGAAAGGGAGCGGCGATCGTCGCCTGGATGCTGCGCATTCGCGCAGCATGACAACTATGGAAAAAAGGGCCCGGGACTGCCCGGGCCCTTCGTTTGCCTGACGCAAGTTCTGACGGATTACTGCTTCGTCGCCTTGTACGTCGTGGTCCGATGGCGAAGCTTGTCGGTATCGACGACCGTCATCGTCTTACCATTGCTGCCGACGGTAGACCTGACGGTCTCGATCACCTTGCCGTCGCGCATGTCGGTTTCCATCATTGTGCGTGAGCCGAGCTTTTTCACCGAAACCGTGGTAACGCCGGGATTGCCTTTAACCGGTGCTTCGGTTCCATTCATTTTCGCGGTGTACGTATCCCCCGTCGGATCGCTCATCGTCAGCGTGTCGCCATCGACCTTGTAGGTTACGGTGACGAGGCTGTCGGAAGCGTTGCTGAGGCCCGTCCTCATCCAGGAACCGGAAATCGCGCCGGAGCCCTTGGGGCCTTTGGCAACGCGCTTGAGACCTCCCGTGCCGTTGTAGCTTGTGCCGTTTGCGCTGGTGCCGCTGAAGTCGACGTTGATGGTTTTGTCATCGGGCGCAACCTTAAAGGTAAGCGTCTCTATTGTCTTCCCGCCCTTCTTTTCCGTCAGTACAATGTTGTGCTGGTCGGATGCATTGACGGAAATGGTGTCGTAGTAGGGACTGCCCGAAACGGGCTGATCTGTACCGTCCGCCTTTACGGAGTAGGACGGAACGCAACTCTTGCACGAAAACGTCCCGTTTTTCAGTAAGTACACATCGGGTTCCTGCGCCATCTTTGCCGAGGCGACATCCTCTTTCCATGTCCCATCGAATGGACTGTCGGCCAACGCCATCCCCGGCACGAGAGCGACACCCAACAGCCCTGCCGCGATCATTGTTCGCATTTTGCTTCCTCCTGAAATCGCTGCCGTCGCCCAACCAAGCGGCGCCCCATCGGCCAACTGCCCCCGGGCGACAGACAACATTGGTTAAAGGAGCGGCGTCTCTGGCAAGTGGCCAAATCAGCACAGGGGCGCGCCTCGCCAGGGTCGGAAACGCCATGCGCGAACCGCAGTCACCATCGCTGCGCTTCGATTCAGGGTCGTCATGGCTCGCAGGAATGCCCAGCACCCTTCGACAAGCTCAGGGTGAGGAAATTCCCTCATGCTGAGCCTGTCGAAGCATGGATGCTGCGCATTCGCGCAGCATGATGGTTAAAGGGGTGGTTGCGCAGTGTACAGTATGACATCCTGTCGCGATGGCCGCTCAGGCGTGAGTACGCATCACTCTTGCAAGTGTGGCGCGATCGGCAGGCGAAAGATCCAGGCGTGAAGCGATAGCGAACTGTTTCTTCGCATCCTCCCTTTGGCCGGCGTACGTCAGTGCTTCGCCCCATTTGAGATGGAGGCGGCCCCAGTTCGGCGCGTATTTGTTTGCTTCTTCGAATTTCGCCAGCGCGAGGTCGGAGCGGTTCATCTGCATCAGCGCCTCGCCCCACATCTCCAGCGGATCGGCAAACTGCGGGCCTTTCAGATTCGCTTGCCGGAATTTGTCAATCGCGCCGTCGTACTTTCCCTGGTGCAGCAGCATCTCGCCCCAATCGGCATAGGCGAACGGAATGGACGGCGCCGCCGCGATGGTGCGGGCGAACCAGGTCGACGCACCAGACCAATCCCCTGCCGCCGCCGCGATATTGGCGCGGTTGAGCGCGCAGGTGGTACAATCAGGTGGCGTCTTCGCGATCAGCGCCTCGGCGCCCGCAACTTGGCCGGTCATGGCCATCGCCCGCGCAACGAAAGGCCAGATTTGTCGCGTCAGCACCACATCGACAAAGTTCCGGGTATAGATGGCCTGCGAGAGCAGATTGCGCACTGCGGCTTCGAGCTTTTTTCCCTGCGCCAGCACCGCCGGCCAATCCCGCGCGAGGCTGGCCGCAGCCAGATTTCGCTGGTCGAGCGCGGCGGCAAGACCAGGTCCTCCTTCGGGGGGCCGCTCGTGGGACACGCCGGCTGCGGCCGTAAGTTCATGGAGGCCGGCGTAATCGTACCTGGTATTCTCCCGCGCGAACGCCGCAATAAACGAATATTCCGCCATCCCGGCGGCTTCGGTCTTAGCCTGCAGGGCAGCTTTGTAATCGCCACGCAAATCCGCAACGGCTGCCTCAGTCCCAGGCAGGCTGATGCGGCGCGCGCGCTCGTTGATCTGACCGTCATCGATCTGGAACCGCTCCTGCGCGCGTTCCAGGTACCCAAGCGCCGCTTCCTCGTGATCCAGACCCAATTCGTACTGGCCCATATTCTGCGGAACCAGGGCGAGATCGGGTGCGAGTGGAAGATCCTTCGCCTGTTCTGCCGGCGCGCCCAAAGGGTCCGTAGCGATGGACATGATGGTGGAGAGACCCATATGCGCCCATATGCGATCACCTGGCGATCCGTTGATTGCGAGCCTGCGCAGAATCGCGACCACCTCATTTTCGCGCCGGGGATCGTTGCCGAGGAAAATTGCGTAGCGATAGGGCTGCGTACGCTCGTAAATCTTTTCGGCCGCTGTCTGTATCAGCCCGTCGAGATTCGCTTCCGGCCCGGTGACCGTCGCCCCTTCATCGCCGGTGCGCGCCGTTATCGCGATGGTGCCATTTTGCACGCGGTACACTTCGCCGGTGATGTGTGTCTGATGACCGAGCCATCTGGCGAGGTAGCGATAGAATTCGCCGATCGACACACCAGTATTGGGGATTTCGACCTTGATGTCTTCGCCCCAGTTGTGGGCATACGAGGTTTCCGGGCGCGCGCTGTCCGTCTCGTTTTGCATCGCAGCCAGTTTGTCCTGCAATTGGGCGGCGACCACCTGACCTGTGAGTCCGCGGCTCGCCATGTCCTGCGGCACGTTGAAGGCTTCAATGACCAGCGAATTGTCGTGGGCTGCCGTCCAGATCGCGGAAATGAGAAAGACCACCACCGTGACGAGGACAATTGCGATGGAAATCTCAAATGCCAGCCGCATCACGTCGTTGATGTGACGCACGCGCAGCGACCAGTGGCGGATACGGTCTTCGCGCTTCAGATCGGCGATCTGAAGTTCGACCAGCGCCGCCTGGCGGTCGAGCAGCGCGTCGACCTTTTCGCTTTTCGCTGCACCGGCCAACGCCGCGAGCAGGATCGCGCCGCTTGTGTCGGGTTGTGCGCCGGACCTGTCGTCAGCCATGGGCGACGTTCATCTTTGCAAGCTCGGATTTTTCGGATGGTGTGAGGTCGAGGCGCGCTGCGGCGGCGAACTGCTTCCGCGCTTCCGGTCTTCGCGCCGCAGGTCTTCGCATTTCCTCCCCCGCGCATGCATTGCGGCCAGAACTTGCCTCCCCCGCAAAGCAACAGCGGTGCGGGGGAGGTGCCGCCCCCGCGACCGGCCGAAGGCCGGCGCGAGGATAAACTCCGCGGCGGAGGGGGCAATTAAATGTCGCCACCAACCGCCCCCTCCGGTGCTTCGCACCACCTCCCCCGCGCAATGCATGCGCGGGGGAGGCAAACCTGCTTTCAAGCATGCTTCGCTTTCCATTGTGCAAGCGCTGCAGCATCTGAAGCGCTCAAGTCCAGACGCGAGGCAATGGCGAATTGCTTCCGCGCCTCGTCTCTCTTGCCGGACCAGTACAGTGCCTCGCCCCAATTCAGATGCAGGCGGCCCCAGTTCGGTGCATACCTCTCCGCTTCCTCGAATTTCGCCAGCGCGAGATCGGAGCGGTTCTTCGCGATCAGCGCTTCGCCCCACATCTCCAGCGGATCGGCGAAGTGCGGGCCCTTGGCGTGCGCAATTTCGAATTTTGCGATCGCGCCGTCGGCGTCGCCTTTGTGCAGCAACATCTCGCCCCAGTCGGCAAATGCGTCGGGAATTGAGGGGCCGGCCTGTGCGGCGCGCGCGAACCAGCGCGCGGCTTCGGTCCAATCTCTGGCATCGGCCTCGATCTTTCCATGCATCCTCAGGCAGCTGTAACAGTCGGGCGGCGCCCTTGCGATCAGCGCGCGCGCGCCACTGACATCGCCCTGCTCCGCCCTGGCCTCGGCGTAGAGCGACGCCGGTATGCGGGCGAGGATTGTTTCCAGCAGCGGACGCAACGGTGCCGGCGTGCTGGTTACGAGGTCCCGGTCTTCCACGAGCTGCGACAGGCTGCGCCAATCGTGTGAGAGCCATGCGAAATCGACTCTCTGAAACCAGAGATTCAGGAGCTGGTCCGCGCCCGCGACGTGAAGACGGGAAAACAGATTGCGGGCGCGCCGCAGATCGTGATCGCGTGCGGCCTGTTCCGCTTCGTCGGTCTCGGCCTTGTTCTGGGAGCCGCCGCGGTCGGGCAGCCGCCGGATGGCCTCGTCCATGCCGATGGCGGTCGGGTAATCGTCCAGTACAGAAGCCACGAACGCCCGGTCCTGCAACTTGATGATGGCGGCCCGGTCGGGATCGAACGGCACTACGCCCTTGTCATAGAGGCCGAGCGCCTGCCGGGTATGGCGCCAGGCATCCTCGGTGCGGTCGAGCTCGATTTCGGCGTTCGAGAGGTTATCCCACGCATGGGCATTGGCAGGATCGGCCGCGACGCCGGCGCGAAGCGTCGCCAGCGCCTCCTCCGGGGTTCGGTAAATCATGTACAGGTTGCCGAGCAGCGACAGCGCCCAGGCGCGTTCGGCCGGGTTCGCGTCCGCAGCCAGTCTCCGGAGGGCGCTCATCGCCTCCTGGTCTCGCCCGACCTCGCCCAGAAAGGCCGCGTAGCGATAGGGTTGCGTCTTGCTGTAAATCGATTCCGCGGCTTTCTGCAGCAGGGTGTCGAGACCGGATTCGTTGCCGGTGAAGGTCTCGCCCGCGTCCTGCGCGCGCGCCGTGACTGCGATACCGCCGGGCGTGTGGTAGATCTCGCCAGTGATGTGGGTCTCGTGTCCGAGCCAGCGGCGGAGATAGCGGTTGAGCTCGCCGATGGAGATCCCGGTATCGGGAATCTCGACCTTGATGTCGTCACCCCAGTTGTTGCGGTAAGTGTCGGCGGGACGGATCGAGTTCGTCTCGTCCTGCATGCGGGTGAGCTTGTCCAGCAACTGGCTCGCAATGACCTCGCCACGCAAGCCACGCTGGGCCAGATCCGGCGGCACCGAGAACGCTTCGATGACAAGCCCGTTGTCGTGCGCGGCACTCCACATGGCGCTCGCAAGCGCCGCGAGGATGGCGATCAGAACGAGCGCCATGCAAAGCTCGAAGGCAAATCGCATCACCGAGCTCGCGTGCTTCACGCGCAACGACCAGCGCATCAGCGCGCCCTGCTCCCTCAGATCGTCGGCCTCGAGCCGCGCGAGACGCGCCTGCTCGCGCAGCAGCGTGCGCGCGTCTTCGGTGAGCGACGGATCGCGCGCCGCCTCATTCATGGCGATGCCGGTCGCCGCCCCGCTCTGTGCGCCGGCCCGGCTTGCGCCGCTCTCGGATTCGTCCACCACGCCCTGCCCCGGTTGGTGGCATCAGCGTGAGCAAGCAGGGAGAAGAGTTCAAGTCATTATGAGCGCATGGCCCGCGTTTTTCCTCTCCCGCGGCCGAAGCCCGGCGCGAGGATTAACTCCGCGGCGGAGGGGGTGGTTAGATCCTCGCGTCCAATTGCCCCCTCCGGTGCTTCGCACCACCTCCCCCGCGCAGTGCATGCGCGGGGGAGGAAAGCGAAAGCTGCAGCAGTGCGTGCGCGCGGCGCATTTCGCGCAGCACGACAGCCGACGGACAATCCCGCTTAATTCGGCGGCGGCACGGACCACGGCGACGGGTTGTGGGTGTACACCTGAAGGTCCTGCCGGCGCTGGTCGTTCTGCCGGAGCTGCAATTCTGCCTGTGTCTCGAACGACTGGCTGAGATCGAGTTTAAGCGATTGCGGCGGCACAAGCGGAATCGGCGACAGCTTTATCGCCGAATCATGAATGCTGAGGTCGCCCGCTGTCATCCCGTCCCCGATTTGCCGCTGCTCGTAGGCGAAAACCGCGCGGAACGGATTGCGGTGCGAATGTGTGGGAATGGCAGACGCGAGGAGCGCCCCCGCACATGCTGCCGCGATCAGAGCTGCAAATTTCATGGCCGGTCATCCCGTATCGGCCAGGAAAGCCTGACAGCGCCAGGTCAACGCAGCGTTACCTGGACCCTTCGAATTTCCGCGTTCCCGCAACGCTAAGGGAGGTGTACCACCAGGATCGGCCGGCGAAGGAACCGGCGGGAATTAAGAAAAGGGCTCCGGTTTCCCGGAGCCCTTTCGAACACTGTCGATCCTGTCTGCCAGGTTATTGCTTCGTTGCCATGAAATGCGTGGTGCGGTCGTGAAGCGCGTCGTAGTACGCCACCGACATCGACTTGCCGTCCTTGCTGACCGTCGATCTGACCCGGCTGATCACTTTTCCGTCGCGCTTGTCGGTTTCGACCAGCGTCTTTCCCATCATCTTCACGTTGACGCTGGTCGTGCCGGGATCCCCTTTGTACGGCACGTCCGCGCCGTTGAGTTTCGCCGTATAGGACTGACCGGTCGGATTGGTCATGGAAAGCATGTCGCCCTCGGTCTTGTACGTGACCGTTACCCCGTTGTCGGACATGCTCTGGAAACTGGTCGTGATCCATGAGCCCGATACGGCATGCGAACCGGCGGGTCCGGCAGCGATCTTCTTGCCCGCGCCTTTTCCGGTGACGGGCGCCGCATTGGTGTTGCTGCTGTCGGTGAATTCGAAGTTGTCCGTCTTGCCATCCGGCGCAACAGTCACTTTCGATGTGGTGACGACCTTGCCGTTCTTCTTGTCGGTCTCTTCGATGGTGTTCGGGTCAACGACCTTGATCGCGATGGTATCGAGATATGGGTTTCCCTTCACCGCCTGGTCCGTGCCGTCCGCCTTGATCGTGTAAGCCGGGGTGCAGGTCTTGCAGCTGTACATGCCGTCCTTGAGAACGAAAATGTCGGGCTTCTTCGGCATCTGTGCCGAGCTGAGATCGGCTTTCCACGTACCGTCAATTGGACTTTCGGCGAGTGCCGAACAAGGTGCGACAACGGCGCAAAGCATTGCGCCGCAGATCAGTGCTTTCATTGGATTTCCCCTTCGTTTGCCCAGGACGGTTGGACGCCGTCTGTGCAGCATCATAAGTTAACCAGAGCAGGCGTGGCAAATGCCGGAGCGCCGGTCAAAAGCTCACGCATCGCGCCAACAAGATCGGGCAAGCCTCGAAATGGATTGGAAAAAACTTCTGGCAACCACCGTCGCGCCGGCAATCGCGGCGATCGGAATTTCGCTCGCGGCGGTCGCATCACCGCAAGCGCCGGATGCCGCGTCCGGTTTGAGCTGGCGGCTCCTTGGGCCGTTTCGCGGAGGCTGGGCGACGATGGCTGTTGGCGTGCCGAGCGAGCCCGATGTCTTCTATTTCGCCGCGGCGGGCGGCGGCGTCTGGAAGACGGTGGACGCGGGCCGCACCTGGATTCCGCTCTTCGACCACGAACCGGCGGCTTCGATCGGCGCAATTGCCGTTTCGCCGTCCGATCCCAAAACTCTCTACGTCGGCACCGGTCAGCCCGAGCCCCGTTACGACATCACGGCCGGTGTTGGCGTGTTCAAGTCGATCGACGGCGGCAAGAGCTGGAGCTCCCTCGGTCTCGCCGACACCCGCTACATCGGCAGCATCTGGATCGATCCGCACGACCCCGATCTCGTGCTTGTCGGCGCTGAGGGACATTTTTTCGGGCCGAGCGATGCGCGCGGGATCTATCGCTCGAGCGATGGCGGCAAGACATGGACGCAGCCGCTCAGGATCAACAACCGCACGGGCGTCGTCGACATCGCGAGCGATCCGCAGAACCCGCGGCTGATCTTCGCTTCGGCCTGGGACGCGCCGCAGTATCCTTGGCAGAGTTATTTCACGCCGGTCGCGGGGCCCCGCAGCGGCCTGTACAAATCGAGCGACGAAGGCGCCACCTGGACGAAGCTCTCCGGTGGCGGCTGGCCGCAAGGGCCGCTCGGCCGCATCGGAATTGCCGTCACGCGCACGGCACAGGGCGTGCGTATCTACGCCGCCGTCGATTCCAAAACCGCCGGCGGTCTATGGCGTTCGGACGATGGCGGCGCGCATTGGGCCCGCATCAACAAGGAGACGGCGTTCACGAGCTGGTACGCGAGCCGGCTTGAAGCGGCCCCGAACGATCCGAACACGATCTACACGGTCGGCCAGTCCATCCGCCGCTGCACCAATGGCGGCAAGACCTGCGAGATCTTCAAGGGCGCACCGGGCGGCGACGACTACCACTACGTCTGGATCAATCCGATCCATCCCGACCACATGATCACCGGCAGCGACCAGGGCGCCGTGGTCAGCGTCGACGGGGGCGCCACATGGAGCAGCTGGTACAACCAGCCGACGGGACAGTTCTATCATCTCGCAACGGACAACCGCTTCCCTTACTGGATCTATTCAGGACAGCAGGATTCGGGCACGGTCGGCATCGCGAGCCGCAGCGACTACGGCAGCATCAGCTATCGCGACTGGCATCCGGTCGGCGGCGACGAACGCGATTACGACATTCCCGATCCATCGGATCCTTCCATTGTGTACGGCTCCGGTCTTGGTGGTCGCGTCAGCAAATGGGATGCGCGCACGGGCGATGTCGCCAACATCTCGCCGTGGCCGGAATCGAGCTACGGCAAGCGGCCAACGACCGTGCGTTACCATTATCTCTGGGTGACGCCACTCGTGGCGTCGCTGAAGGGCACACCGTCCCTATATTTCGGCGCGCAGGTGCTGTTCCGCTCGACCGACCGCGGCGCCCATTGGTCGGTGATCAGCGGCGATCTTACAGGCAAGCGCGCCGGTGCAAAGAACTGCAACGGCGACGTGTCGCTCGACGACGCGAAGTCCTGCGGCTATGGCAGCATCTCGGCCATTGCGCCATCGCCGTCGGACGCGAAAGAGATCTGGGTTGGTACCGACGACGGGCTGGTGCAGTTGACGCGCGACGGCGGCGCCCATTGGAACGAGATCACGCCAAAGGCGATTTCGCCGTGGACGAAGATCGCCGCGATCGATCTCTCCGCGCTCAAGGACGGCACCGCCATCATAGCGGTAGACGGCCACCGGCGCGACGATTTCGATCCGCATATCTTCAGCACCAACGATTACGGCAAGAGCTGGACTGCGATCGCGAGCAATTTGCCGCGTGGGCATTTTGTCGACGTGGTGCGCTCCGATCCCGTGCGAGCCGGATTGCTCTATGCCGGAACGGATGCGGGCGCGTTCGTCTCGTTCGATGACGGCGGGCACTGGTCGACGCTCGGCCAAGGCCTGCCGACGGCCGGGGTGAACGATCTTCTCGTCCATGGCAACGATCTCATCGCGGCGACGCAAGGACGCGCGATCTGGGTGCTCGACGATATCACGCCGCTGCGCGACGGGGCGGCGCAGGATGCCGATGCGCATCTCTTCACCCCTGCCCTAGCCTGGCGCCTGCACAGCAGAAACAATGTCGACACGCCGCTTCCGCCCGAAACGCCAATGGGCAAGAACCCGCCGGAAGGCGCGGTCATCGATTACCGGCTGCCGAAAAATATGCGCGGGGTGGTGACGCTCGAGATTCGCGACGGCTCGGGCAAAACCGTTCGCCGTTTTGCCAGCAACGACAAACCGGAAAAACTCCCCGCGGAACAGTATTTCGCCAAGGCCTGGCTCTCGCCGCCGGAGGTGCTCGAGGCAAGCGCCGGCTTCCACCGTTTCGTCTGGAATCTGCGCTGGCCGCGGCCGCCGGCCATCAAGTTTGGCTACGGGATCAGCGCGGTGTGGGGCGAAGGTACGCCGGCGGAGCCGCAAGGCGCGTGGGTCCTGCCAGGCCGGTACAGCGTCGTCCTGACGGCGAACGGGAAGACGTACAGCGCGCCGCTCGCCGTGGCCGAAGACCCGCGCGTCAGGGTGTCCGCGTCCGATCTCCAATCCTCCTTCGATCTGTCGCAGCAGATTGCCGCGGTGCTGGCACAGGCGAGAGAGGGTTATGGCGAAGAGAAAGCGGTGCAGAAGCAGCTTGATGGCGTAAAGGATGGGTCGCTGCATGCGCTCGTTGATCGGATCAGACAGAAACCGGCTCCGGGCGAACCCACCTTCGAGAGCGTCGATTCCATTCTCACCGGCACCGAGGGCGATCTCGAGGCCGTCGATGCCGCGCCGACCGCTGCCCAACGCCAGGCATTTGCCTATGCGCAAGCGAAGCTCGCCGAGGCGCAACGCCGCTGGGATGCGATCAGGAAGGGGCCGCTCGCCGAGCTGGACAGCGCACTGAAAAAGTCCGGCCGCAAACCGGTCACCATTCCACCCGCCGATGCGCTCAATTTCCCTCTACCCGAAACCGGCCAGGACCTGCCATGAGAAAGGTGAAATTGGGGACAGGATATCGTGTCCCATTGAGACTTTCTGAACATCGCGGCCGGGACACGACTTCCTGTCCCCAATTTCAGCTGAACCTCCGCCACGCCATAGCCGTCGCGATGCTGCCGCTGCTGCTTCTCGCCGCAGACGCCGCGTGGCCCCTTTCAAAAGACGCCGGCTGCAATCTCGCTCTCAGTCTGTATTTTTCGATCGCGCAAAAAATCCAGGCATGCGAACTGGTCATTCATGCGCCGATCGCCGGAGCGCCGCCCGAAGCGCGCGCCTTCGGGTATTACAACCGCGGTTTGCTCTATCACATGCTGGGAAAATACGACCTGGCCATTGCCGACTACACCAGCGCAATGGGCTGGAAACGCAACTTCGAGGACGCGCTCGAAGCGCGCGGCGACGCCTATGCAGACGCGGGCGAGCGCGACAAGGCGTCGGCGGACTACGCACAAGCGGCTGCGCTCAAGGCCGACGGGCCGGCGGCACTCGCCGGCCGATGCTGGGCCCGCGGGGTGCGCGGACATCCGCTCGATCGTGCCCTTGACGACTGCAACGCCGCTCTGACGAACGGCGCCGACGAAACCGAGACGCGTCTCCTCCGCTGCTTCGTTGATTACCGGCTCGCCCGCTATGCCGACGCGGTATCGGATTGCGGAAAGGCGGAAGCCTCGCGCGCGCGCTTCGCGGCGGCCCTGTACATCGGCGGCGTCGCGAAACTTCGCTCGGGCGACGTGGCGGGCGGGAACGCCGATATCACCGCCGCCCTGGACGCCGACCACTCGATCGCGGTCGTCTGGGGCTTGTACGGCGTCCGCCGGTAGCTTCTCGGTTCCCCCCCCCCGCACTGCAGGCGCCGGGAAGGAAAACCCCGTCAAAGATTATTCGCCGTCGGAAGCCCGCTTCAGGGCGGCGATGTCGAATTTGACCATCTCCATCATCGCGCGGGTCACGCGGGAGGCGCGGGCGCCGTCCTTATCCTGCAACAGCGGCAGCAGAATTGACGGCGTAATCTGCCAGGTCACGCCGAATCTGTCGGTGATCCAGCCGCATCGCATGGGGGTACCGCCGTCGGCCAGACTGTCCCAATAGCCGTCGAGCTCTTCCTGCGTCTCGCAAACGACCATGAAGGATACGGCGGGCGTGAAGGTGTAGTGCGCGCCGCCATTCAGGGCCACGAAAGGCTGCCCGAACAGCTCAAAGGCAACGGTCAACACCTCGCCTTTCGGCCGCGGCCCGGCGTCCGTGTAACGCATGATGTCGAGGATTTTTCCGTCGCGGAACACCGACGTGTAGAACCGCGCCGCCTCTTCCGCCTTTCCGTCGAACCACAGGAACGTCCGCATTTTCTGCATGTCTTTGATTTCCTCCAATTTATCTCTTCGGGATTGGCGTTCAGGGTGAGGGCAATTTGTTTCTTGTCCCGCCTGCCACGAGGCTGGATTCGCGTGCGAGGCGGTCCAGGTGCGCGCGAATGTGCTGGGCTTCCGCCGGCGAATTGGCAAGCGCGATCGCGCGATTAAACGCCTCGCGCGCTTCGTGCTCGCGCCCGAGCTGCATCAGGAATGCACCCTTGGCGCCGAAATAATGAAAATAGCCGGAGAGCCGGGACTCGAGCGGTTCGATCAGCGAAAGCGCCGACTGGGGTCCTTGCAGCTTGTCGACGGCGACGGCGCGATTGAGCGTCACCACCGGCGAGGGGTGGATGCGCTCGAGCGCCGTGTACAGATGTTCGATCTGTGCCCAGTCGGTGTCTGCCGCGCGCGGCGCCCGCCCATGGGTCGCCGCAATCGCGGCCTGGATCTGATAGGGACCGGGCCGCTGGTGACGGATCGCCTTGTCCACCAGCGCGAGGCCCTCCGCGATCAATCTCCCGTCCCAGAGACTGCGATCCTGATCTTCGAGAAGTACAACCTCGCCATCGCCATCGAACCGCGCCGCGCGCCGCGCCTGCTGCAGCAGCATCAGCGCGAGGAGGCCCATGATCTCCGGTTCGGCGGGAAACAGCCGGAGCAGCAGCCGCGCGAGCCGGATCGCCTCTTCGGAAAGCTGCGCGCGCGCGGGCTGGCTCGCGCCGGAATAGCCTTCGTTGAAGATGAGGTAGAGCATCGCCGCCACGGCGGCGACGCGCTCGCTGCGCTCTACCGCGCCCGGCGTCTCGAACGGCACATCCGAATTGGCGATCCGCGCTTTGGCGCGTGTGATGCGCTGCTCCATCGCCGCATCGCCGACCAGGAAGGCTCGCGCGATCTGCGGGACCGAGACACCGGAGACGATGCGCAGCGCGAGCGCGATCTGCTGCGTGTTCGGCAAATCCGGGTGACAGCAGATGAAGAGAAGCCGCAGCACATCGTCGCGGTATTCGGATTCGTCGAGGCGCTCGGCGAGGGTCGCCTCTGCGTCGCCCAGATCGGAGATCGCGTCGTCGCCGGGAAGCGGCGCCTCGCGCGCGCTTTTGCGGACACGGTCCAGCGCGGCATTGCGGCCAACCAGAATGAGCCAGGCGGTCGGATCGCGGGGCGGCCCGTTCTCGGGCCAGTTCTTCAGCGCCTTGAGCGAGGCTTCCTGGAACGCCTCTTCGGCGGTGTCGAGATCACGGAAATAGCGAAGCAGAGCGCTCACTGTCTGCGGCCGGGCGGCCGTCAAGGCCGCATCGATCCAGCCGATTTCCCTCACGAGCCGGTACCCGAGCGGGGATCGGAATTGTAGAGAGCGACGGGCCGAATCTCGTAGGCACCACCTGGATTTGCGGCGCCGAGCTCGCGCGCCACTTCAAGGGCTTCGTCGAGATTTGCGACGTCTATGACATAGAAGCCGAGGAGCTGTTCCTTGGTCTCGGCGAACGGACCGTCAATGACCAGCGGCGGGTCCTGCGATTTGCGCAACGTCGTCGCCGCGGTCGTCGGCAGGAGACGTAGCGACGGCCCCAATTTGCCGCGCGCCGTCAGGCGCTCCTGCACTTGGGCGAGCCGCCCCATGACGGCGGCTTCATGCTCTTTGCTCCAGGACCAGACGACGTCTTCGTCGTTATAACAAAGAATGGTGTAAAGCATCCGCGCCGCGCGCTCCCGCATGTTCTCACAAGGACGCGGGAACTATGGCCTGTCCCGACAGCCCGGCGCAAAGATTTCAGCCCGCGCTCTGAAATTCATGATGAGCGTAGCCGTTTGGTTTTCCTCCCTCGCGCAGGCATTGCACGGGGGGGTGCCGCGCAGCGGCGGGGGCAATTGGATCGCGACATCAAGCGCCCGCGCCGGTACTTCGCACCACCTCCCCCGCTCCGCTATTGCTCCGAGGGGGAGGCGAAACCGCGGCGACGCGTGAGGGGTGTCTGGCTACTTCGCCAACTCGTAGATGACGCCGCCGTTGTCGGTGCCGCCGAGGACGGCGGTGCCGTAGAGATTGCCGCTCGCATCGCGGGTGACGCCGCCGCCGGGATAGCCGCCGTCGCTCCCGCCGGTGAAATCGTGCAGATCCCTGTAACGCCACGAACCGTTCGCCTGCGTCAGCCGGAAGACCGCGCCGTAGCCCGAGGTTCCGAAGAAGCTCGTGCCGTAGATGTTGTGCGTGCCGTCGAGCGTCAGCGACACCACCGGTCCGCCCGTTCCCGGGAGAGCCGTGAGCAGGTTGAACGACCACGTATTTCCGGAGGGCGACAGTTCGAACACGGTGCCGCCGCCGTTCGCACCATAGGATTCGGCGGCGCCGTACAGGTTTCCCGCTTTGTCAAAGACCAGACCGGCGGTCGGCTGGCCGCCGTCATTGCCGCCGGTAAAGCTGTACAATACGCTGTAGCTCCAGCCGGATTTTCCGGGCGAGAGCTCGTACACCGTGCCGCAACCCTGGCCGCAGCCCTGATTTCCCCCTGCGGTTGCCGTGCCATAGAGATTGCCGGCCTGATCGAAAACCGGCGCCGAATACGGCGCGCCGCCGCCGCTTGCCCCCGGAAAACTGTAGAGGATCGTTTGCGTCCAGCTGTTGCCGGAGTTCGACAGTTCGAAAATCGAGCCCCAGCCGTTCGCACCCCCATCCTGGGTAACGCCATAAACGTTGCCGGCGGAATCGAGCACGAGATTGCCGGTTGGGCAGCCGTCCTGTTTCTTGACGTAGGTGTGCATCAGGACGCCCTGGTACCCGTGTCCCCCGCTCGAACGGTTGACCTGCAGCGCGCTGCCGCAGGGCCCATCCATCACCTCGGCGTAAAACGCGTTCACGTACAGGCTGCCGTTGAAACGCGTCACGCCCCAGCCCGGCGCGCCATCCGTATCGCCAAAGTTGTACACCGGTCTGACCGTCCAGCCGGACGCGTTCTGCTTCAGATCGAAGACGGTGCCATTGCCGGTCTTGCCGCCGCTGCTCGACGTGCCGAGAAAGCCCTGCCTCTCGCGCACCAGCGTGTACGGCGGCGCCGCGCCATCGCTTCCGCCGGTAAAATTGTGAATGACCTGGAACGTATAGGCCGATGCGGGCGAGGCGCAGAGCGCACATGCGAACGCTGCCACAAGCTGCGCCCCCCTCATCCGGCTCGCATTTGCTCGCCACCTTCTCCCGCGGGGGTAGAAGGACTCCAATCGCCAGAATCCGTACCGTATCAGCGAAAAGTTCCCCTCTCCCCTTACAGGAGAGGGTGCGCGGGCGAATGCCCGCGCGGGTGAGGGGTGAAGCAAATGCTTGTTCCTCAATTCTTCCACATGTTCTTGTAGATCACGCCGTCGCGCATGACGAACCTCACGTTCTTCAATTCCGCGATATCGTCGAGCGGACTGGACGCGGTCGCGACAAGGTCGGCGGCTTTGCCGGCTTCGATCGAGCCGAGGCTCTTGCCGTGGCCGATGTGCTCGGCGGCGGTCAGCGTCGCCGCCACGATGCATTGCATGGGCGCCATTCCGGCTTTCACCATCAATTCGAATTCGCGCGCGTTCTGCCCGTGCGGAGAGACCGCCGTGTCGGTGCCGAAAGCGACGCGCAAGCCTGCCTCATGCCCGCGGCGCAGCGTATCGACGATCTGCGTCCCGACCGCGAGCGCTTTTTCGCGAATGGCGGGCGGCATGAAATCCTGTGTCGTCGCATATTCCGCGACGGTGACGCCGGCAAGGGTAGTCGGTACATAAAACGTGCCGCGGCGGCGCATCGTTTCCATGACCTCGTCATCCATGAAGGTGCCGTGCTCGATGCCGTCCACCCCCGCCTTCAGCGCCGCCTTCATTCCATCGGCGCCGTGCGCATGCGCGGTGGTCTTGCGTCCCATCATGTGCGCGGTCGCGACGATGGCTTCGTATTCGTCATCGAAGAATTGCTGGCCGACGCCGGTGGCGGTGTCGGTCAGGACGCCGCCGGTGGCGACGAATTTGATGAAGTCCGCGCCGCGCGACACCTGCCGGCGCACGGCGTAACGGCAGCCCTCGACGCCATCGCCCCGCCCGCTCGCATCGAGCAGGAGGTTGATGTCATCGCGGTAGCCGCAGGTGACGCCGTGTCCGCCGGTTGGCGAAATGATCGAGCCCGCGGCGAAAATGCGCGGACCCGGGACATAGCCTTTCGCAACGGCATTGCGCAGCGAAAAGATTGCGTCGCCCGCGCCGCCGATCTCGCCCAGATCGCGCACGGTGGTGAAGCCTGCTTCGAGCGTCACGCGCGCGTGCCGCGCCGCATGGAGCGCAATGGCGGTCGGCGATTCCTCCACGATATCGAGCTTGTGCCTGGGCCCGAACTCGCCCGTCAGATGGACGTGGCAGTCGATCAGGCCGGGCAGAACAAACGCGTCGGAGAGATCGACGATCGTCTCGTTCTCTTTTGCCGCGGTGAAGCCAGAGGTGACCGAAATAACACAGGCGTCTTCGATCGCGACCGTCTGCTTCGTCAGCGGCTCCTGGCCGGGTTTCGCAAGCAACGTCCCGGCATGCACCAGCGTCCTCATGCGCCTTCTCCCGCGGAAATGATGGCGAGTTCACCACAAAGCCGTAAAGACCACAAAGGGTTCTCACGCGCCGCCGCTTTCGCGGGGGTAAACTCCGCCGCGAAGCGAGAAGATTTACAATGAGACAGTCAGGAACCGGGAGGCAGGAATCGCCCGCAATCCCTAAATTGTCATGGCTCGCGCGAATGCGCGAGCCATCACAAATTCTGGAAGCCGCGGGTGTTCAGCTCTTCAGGCGGTAACCGGTTTTGAACATCCAGCTGACGACAGCAAGACAGAGGAAGAACAGGATCAGCGTGGCCCCGAGGCTGATCTCGACGCGCACATCCGCCGTACCATAGAAGGCCCAGCGGAAGCCGCTGATCAGATAGACGACGGGATTGGCATAAGCGACGGCGCGCCAGGCGGGGGGCAGCATGTCGATGGAATAGAAGGCGCCGCCGAGAAATGTCAGCGGCGTCACGATCAGCATGGGAATGATCTGCATCTGCTCGAAGCTCCTCGACCAGATACCGAGAATGAAGCCGAACAGGCTGAACGTGACGGAGGTCAGGACGAGGAAAGCCACCATCCAGAAGGGATGGAGCAGATGAATGGGCACAAAGAACGACGCGGTGCCCAGGATCACGAGACCGAGCACGATCGATTTCGTCGCCGCCGCACCGACATAGGCAAGCACGATTTCCGGCGGCGAGATCGGCGCCGACAAAAGCTCGTAAATGGTGCCGACAAAGCGCGGCATGTAGATGCCGAACGCGCCATTGAAAATGCTCTGCTGGAACAGCGAGAGCAGAATGAGTCCCGGGACGATGAAGGCCCCGTAGGAAACGCCGCCGATATGCGACATGCGCGAACCGATCGCGGCGCCGAAAACGATGAAATAAAGCGAGGTGGTGATAACGGGCGTCACCAGACTCTGCCAGATGGTCCTCAGCGCCCGCGCCATCTCGAATTTGTAGATGGCGAACACGCCATAGCCGTTGAACGCGAGAGTCGTCATTCACCCCTCCTCTCGCTGACGAGGCTGACGAAAATGTCCTCGAGCGAACTCTGCTCGGTCACGAGATCGCGAAATGCAATGCCGAGATCGCTGAGCCGCCGCAACAGCGACGGCACGCCGGTGTGTTCGGCATTGATGTCGAACGTGTATTCGAGCTCGTTGCCGCCCGGCTTCAGCCTCAGTTGCCACTCGGCAAGCGCGTCCGGGATTCGCGCAAGCGGCTCCTGCAGAACGAGCGTCAGCCGTTTGCTGCCGAGCTTTTTCATCAACGTTGTCTTCTCTTCGACGACAATCAGCTCACCCTTGCTGATGACGCCGATGCGGTCGGCCATCTCCTCGGCTTCGTCGATGTAGTGCGTCGTAAGAATGATGGTGACGCCGCTCTCGCGGAGCCGCCGCACCAGCGCCCACATGTCGCGCCGCAATTCGACATCCACGCCGGCGGTCGGCTCGTCGAGAAACAGGATCTTCGGCTGGTGAACAAGCGCCTTCGCGATCATCACGCGCCGCTTCATGCCGCCCGACAATGTCTGAATCTGCGCCCTGGCCTTGTCGAGCAGCGAAAGATCGCCGAGCACGCGCTCGACCTGGGCGCGGTTGGGCGGGCGCGCGAACAGACCGCGGCTGAAGGTGACGGTATCCCAGACCGATTCGAAACGGTCGGTCGTCAATTCCTGCGGCACGAGTCCGATCATCATCCGCGCGGCGCGGTAATCGCGCAGCACGTCGTGGCCCCCGGCGCTGATCGTGCCGCTTGACGGCGTGACAATACCGCAAACAATGTTGATGAGCGTCGTCTTGCCGGCGCCGTTAGGGCCGAGCAGCGCGAAAATTTCGCCGTCGCGGATGTCGAGATCGACGCGTTTGAGCGCCGTCAGGCCGGTTTCATAAGTCTTGGTCAGATTACGAATTGAAACAATGGCCGAGGCATTCGCCGGTGCAGGCACTCTGGATGGACGGATTGCGTCCGAAATTCCGGCGACGCGTTCGCTTTCTTCCACGCTCAATTCCCGATGAGACCCTGAGGGAGGCACACCATTAAGGAAAATTGTCATCCGCACGCAAGCGCAGTCTGTTTTCCTCGCCTGCGTTCGGCGCGGACGAGGAAAAAATGCCGGCGTCGATGGAGGTGTATTTCCGTCTAACTCCGCGGTGGGTTGGCGATCAAAAATGGCAGACCGCCATTGATGTTGGCGTTCTCACGCCAGACTTTCGGGCTGAAGCCTCCCGGCAGGCCTGATTTCAATCGCGAATCGGTCAGCCCCTTTATGCCGGGATCATTCGCGACATTGCCCGCGCCCTGACTCGGATTATTGATACCGCTCGTTGTCATGTCCCAATAGCTGCGCGTAATGGTGCTCGTGCGGTCGAAACCGACGAAACCGCCTGAACCGCCGCTCGAGCCGCTGACTGTGCCCGTTGCATAGGAACGCGAAATCGAATGTGCCACGCTGTTGTCGTTCTGGCCCACGAGGCCGCCGGCGTATCCTGCGGAAACTGCTCCCGATGCATACGAATTCAAGACTTCTCCGAGTTCGTTGTACCCGACGAGTCCGCCAGCGAGGGTGTTGCCCGCGATGTCCGCCGTCACGCTTCCCATCGAATAGGACGCTGAAATCTTGGGCGTTCCGCCTGCGCCCGTACCCGCCCAGCCCAAAAGTCCTCCGCAGACCTGCTGGCAGGAGACCGCGCCCGACGCATGCGACCGCTCGATCACTCCATATTGATTAGCGCCAACAAGGCCACCAACCGTTGTCGTATTGTCTGTCCCCGACACTTGTCCACTCGCCCATGAGTGCGTGATATTGGGACGGGCGTTGAACCCGACGAGCCCGCCGAGAAAACCGCTGCCCGTTACATTTCCGGTCGCATAGGAATCGGTAATGCTGCCGGAATTCGTGATGCCCAGCAGTCCACCGACAGGCGCCATTCCCATTGTGGCGTTCGACACGGCCGCTGCCGAGCCTGATGACGAAACCGTGGCGGCCCCACTCGCGCCGATGAGTCCACCGACAGCAGCATACTGGCCACCTGTTACCGTTCCGCTCGAGAAACTGTGCGCAATTGTTCCACTGCCATAACCCGCGAGACCACCGATGAACTCCGTAGACGAATCGACTGAAGTACCCGAACCACCCTGCACGTTTTCGTTCGCCAGCCGAATGTTGTCGATGCTGGCGCTGCCCGTGGTCTCTGCAAACAGCCCCACATAAGCGTTTTCCGCCGGATCGTTGATCGACAGATTGGAAACGGTGTTGCCGAGACCGCTGAAGGACCCGCTGAACGCCGTCGGGATCGGTGGCGATGCATAGGTGCCGTCCTTTGCCGCATCATAACTGTCTGCAAGCGCAAAGGCGCCGGACGGATTGCCGGCGATGGCGCCTGCGAGCGACGCAACGCTGTTCACGAGCAGGTAGGGCGTGCCATTGATCGAAAGCAAGCCAGACAGGTTTCTGAACTCAACACGACCGGTATCGCTGCACGAGAATTCGCCGCCGCGTCCGCCCGCGTTCGTGACGAGGGAAAGCCCACCGGCACCGTCAAGTGTCAGTTTGGCGTGCAGTTCGACGGACCGGTACGCATCGAGCGCGAGCGTGGTGACTGCGGACCATTCGAGCCGCGCCCGGATTATGATGTCGGTCGCCTGAACGCCTGACCCTGTCGTGGTCACGGTCGCATTGCCCGAAGCGAGAAGAGCCTCCAGGTCCTGCACATTCAGGACGGCATTCACGGCCGTGGGCGAGCAGACACTGCCGGAACAGCTCATGTTCGCGGTCGATGCATCTGAAATCACGATGGCCGCGGCCGAAGGCACGGACCCGGCGCAGAACCCGACCAAAGACACGCAAAGCAAAAGGCGGAATCGCATCGTCGACGTCCCGTAATTCCATGGGGAATGTACGTGGCGTTTCTTAACGAAACCTCGTCAGCCGGATGCCGTTGCTGGGAAGCAGTGCGACAGACAAGGTTCCGCGGATCGCTTTTCAGCCAGCTTTGCCCGAAGACTCACCCATTGGCATGCTCCTCGTCAGGGTCATCCGGCGGAGCGAGGCGAATATGCAGCTCCTCGAGCTGCCGCGGCGACACTTCGGAGGGCGCCCCCATCATCAAATCTTCGGCGCGCTGGTTCATGGGAAACATGGTGATTTCGCGCAGATTCTCCTCGCCCGCGATCAACATCACGATGCGGTCGATACCCGGCGCGGTGCCCCCGTGGGGTGGTGCGCCGTAGCGCAGCGCATTCAGCATGCCCGAAAATCTCCGCTCCGTCTCTTCGCGGGTGTAGCCCGCGATCTCGAATGCCTTCAACATTACGTCGGGATCATGGTTGCGGATGGCGCCGGAGGACAGCTCGACCCCGTTGCAGACGATGTCGTACTGAAAGGCCTTCATCGCCAAAATCGTATCAAGCTCCGAAGCCCCGAGCGTGAGGAACCGCTCGCGGTCGAAATTCGGCATCGAAAAAGGATTGTGGGAAAAATCGACGCGTTGGTCCGTCTGGTTCCACTCGTACATCGGAAAATCCACGATCCAGCAGAATTCGAATTGTCCCTCGCGGATCAGCCCGAGATCGCGCGCGAGCCGCGTGCGTACAGCGCCGGCCAACAGCGCCGCACGATCCTTCCTGTCGGCGCTGAAGAACACCGCGTCGCCGGCGCTCGCTCCCACGCGAGCGGCGATGTCGCGCAACGGTTCGACCGACAGGAATTTTGCGATTCCGCCCTTGCCCGCGAGCCCGCCGCCGTCGCTTTCGAGCACGACATAGCCAAGTCCCGCGGCGCCGAGATCCGCCCGCGCCCATTCGTTCAGCCTGTCGAACCAGGAGCGCGGCTGCGCGCCCGCGCCGGGCGCCGGAATGGCCCGTACGGTTTTATTCTTGAATGCCTTGAATTCGACCTCGGCGCGGGCGAACACGTCGCTCACATCGGCAATAACGAGGGGGTTGCGCAAATCCGGCTTATCGGTGCCATATTTGAGCAGCGCTTCGTCATAGGCGATGCGCGGAAAAGGCGCCGGCGAGACGGATCGGCCGTCTGCGAATTCCTCGAAAACACCGGCGAGCACGGGCTCGACCGCAGCGAAGACATCGTCCTGCGTGACGAAACTCATCTCGAGGTCGAGCTGATAGAACTCTCCGGGACTTCTGTCGGCGCGCGCATCCTCATCGCGAAAACATGGCGCGATCTGAAAGTAGCGATCGAAGCCCGCGATCATGACGAGCTGCTTGAACTGCTGCGGCGCCTGCGGCAGCGCGTAGAATTTTCCGGGGTGAAGACGCGAAGGCACGAGAAAATCGCGCGCGCCTTCGGGCGAAGAGGCGGTCAGAATGGGCGTCTGAAATTCCGTGAAACCGGCCGTGATCATCCGCCTGCGGATCGACTGGATCACATGCGAGCGCAGCGTGATGTTTCTGTGCAGGTGTTCGCGGCGAAGGTCGAGAAAGCGGTATTTGAGCCGCACCTCTTCGGGATATTCCGCCTCGGTAAAAACCGGAAAGGGCAATTCCTGCGCGGTCGAAAGAACGCCGAAGTTCTCGATGCGCACCTCCACTTCGCCCGTCGCCATCTCGCGGTTGAGGGTTTCGGGCGTTCGCGCGACCACGGGACCAGTCACCGTAACCACCCATTCCGATCGCGCCTTATCCGCTTCGGCATAAGCGGGCGAGTCCGGCTCGATCACACATTGCGTGATGCCGTAGTGGTCGCGCAGATCGAGAAACAGAAGCCCGCCGTGGTCGCGGCGACGGTTCACCCAGCCCGAGAGACGCACGCGCGTGCCCCCGTCGCTCGACCTCAGCGAGCCACAAGTGTGGGTGCGGTAGGCATGCATTGAGAGAACCCGCCGGAAAGCCGCGCTATCTGGCCACTAAAGCCCCCACCGTCAAGCCGCGGCCGCCCGCGACCAAGCCGGCATTTGCGGGGTCCCGTGCCCCTGCTATGGACGGTGTGCTCCGGCGCTGTCCCATTGGCGGCGCGAGCGGAATGAGAGCGAAATGACGCCCGCCTTTCCGATTGTCGATACCACCGAGGGGCTGAAGGTGCTCGCTGGCGAGCTTGCAGCGGCGCCGTATATCGCGCTCGACACCGAATTCATGCGCGACCAGACCTACTGGCCGAAGCTCTGCCTGATGCAGGTGGCGGCACCCGGCGTCGAAGCGATCATCGATCCGATGGCCGAGGGTCTTGATCTTTCGCCGTTCTACAAACTGCTCGGCGCGCCGGTGCTCAAAGTGCTGCACGCGTCGAGGCAGGATATCGAGATTTTCTATACGCAAGGGCAGGTCATTCCCGACCCGCTGTTCGATACCCAGATTGCCGCGATGGTGTGCGGATTTGGCGAATCCGCCTCTTACGAAACCCTCGCGCGCCGGCTCGCGCATGCAGAGGTCGACAAATCGGCGCGCTTCACCGACTGGAGCCGGCGGCCGCTCACGAAGCGACAGCTCGAATACGCGCTGGCCGACGTGACGCATCTGCGTGTGGTGTACGAGGCGCTCGCCAAACAGCTCGAACGGACCGGCCGCGCCCAATGGGTGGAAGAGGAAATCACCGCGCTCAAACAGCCGTCACTGTACAGAGCCGATCCCGCGATGGCCTGGCGGCGGCTGAAGCCGCGCACCACCAACAAGCGCTTCCTTGCGGTGCTCGCCGCGATTGCGCAATGGCGCGAAGAGGAAGCGCAGGCGCGCGATCTGCCGCGCAATCGCATCATCAAGGACGAGGCGCTGCTGGAAATCGCCGCGCACCCGCCCGAAAGCGCGCAGGCGCTCGAACACATCCGCGCGGTGCCGAAAGGCTTTGCCGCCTCGCGCACGGGGAAAGCGCTGATGGTGGCGATCGCGCGAGGACGGGAGGCCGAAGCGCCGCCCGGCTGGCAGGCGGAGCGGGCGCGGCGCAAACGCGAACCCTCGCCATCCGCGGTCGATCTCCTGAAGACACTGCTTCGCCAACGCGCCGAAGCCGCCGGCGTGGCGGCGCGGCTGATCGCCGACAGCGAGGACATCGAGAGGATCGCCGCACATGAGGAAGATGTGCCGGCGCTGCACGGCTGGCGGGCCGAAGTGTTCGGCAACGACGCGCTCGCGCTCCGGGACGGCCGCCTTGCCCTCGCGCTGCACGGCGGTGAAGCCGTGCTGGTGAATTTGCAGGATAGAAAAAAGTCGGCTTCCTGACGAATGTGTACGGTCGGGCTCTACAGCACCGGAAGTTCACCTCGCATCAGGCGGGGAAGCAGGATCGCGCTGTCAGAGTAACGGTGGGCGTACCGAAAACCAGCGTATAAAACGGATAGGCGTAGCTTGCGGAGACCTGGTTGCCGCAACTCGCCGTCGCAATGGTGAAGACCGAGCTTGGGAAAGACAATCCGAGCGCATGGCTGGCGGCGTAGGAAGCGATTTGATCCGGTGTCGCGCAGGTTGTCGTGTTGACGGATGCGCAACGGACCGCCGCTTCGGCACCGTATTGCAACCCGAACTGACTCCATGCCGCGAGGCCGATTTCGATAATGCCCGTGAGCAGGACCAGAAACAGCGGAAAAGTGATCGCGAATTCCACAGCAGTCGCGCCGCTGTCTTTGCTCAACCTTGGACGCAGAAAGATCTTCATTTCAGGCGAACCGTCGATTGCGAGCTCAGCGCAAACCGTGGAGGTATGCCAGGATAGGGCAGCAGCGTGACGTAATCGTGCGCCACCGTCACAGTAACAAAGGTGCCCGGCGTGGAGCCGTCGCTGCATTGCAGGTTGCACAGCGACTGCGCTACGCCACTCGTTCCCGGACAACCGCAAAATGATGTCGGCGCGACGTTGAGATCAATGTCCGAGGTACTCTTTACGGCCGATCTGATCGCACTGGCGTCGTAGCCATTCGTCACGGCGTACTGGACCCCATATTGCGCGGCGCTGTCGACCTGCATGTTCGCGTATATGCCCAGACCAAGATCGGTGATACAGACAAAGGCGAGCATCAGCAGCGGCGCGAGGACGGCAAGCTCGACCGCGACAACCCCGCCCAAATCACGAAGACAGCGGAGGAATGACGGAACGTACGGGCTGCGCACAGCAAAATCCTCTTTTTCTATTCCAGAAGCGTGGCAACCGTCGAGATGGGCGAAGTCCCATAGCCGCTGCAATTGATCGACAGACCGGAATCACCGACGAACTGGATGGTATCTGCGATAAGTTGCGTGCAGGGTTGCTGTGTCGTTGGGTTTCCGGCCCAGTTCACGGCGGCTCTGGGCAGATCAACAGCGCCGCCAATCGACTGGTTGCTGCCTCCACGGAAATCGAATTGCGTGCCCAGCGGCATGTTATGGTCGCCATAGATGGCGATCCCCGACATCTGGCCCGAACCTGGCGGAGCAATGTCGATTGTAGCTCCACCGCTCAGACTCGCCGTCGCGTAATTTTTCCCCGTTGAGGACGTGAACACCAGCGTGACGCCGCTGCCCGTAAGCGAGGCACTCCCCGCCATCGAGAGTGCGCCACCGTCAAGGTAGTAAATTCCGGGATTCATGATCACCGCGGCGCCTGCGCGGAGATTCATCCCGCCGCAATAAACACCCGGGCTAATCGTCGCCGCGCTTTTCGCCGAATAGTTGGTGTAATCGCAGCCGCTGAACGGAGGCGGCGTCACGTTGGCGTAAGGGTCCAGCACCACGTGATAGCCGGTCACCGTACCATCGACTGTTGTGACGCTTTGCCTGCCCGAAATCCCGCCAACGACGCCCACGAATTCAGCGGACACTGTGGAAGCGCCACCAATCGCCATGGCCTGCGCGTCGCCGGAATCATCATTGATGGCACAATTCACAAGATTGATGTTTACAGATCCCTGAGCGCTGAACGCGCCGGAGGCATTCCGGTCAAGCACCAGTACACAAGCCTGGTGCTCGGGCAATGCAACCGCTCGCGCGGAGACGGCAATGGGCCCAGCTCCCCAAATGCCCGAAAACAGGCGGGGCTGATTTTGGCTGATCAGCACCTCGATGGCTTGCGCATTATTCAGATTAGGTCCCGACGTCGGCGGCTGATTCACCGTGACCGTCGCGTTTGATCCCGTGACAAAACCGTATGAAGCCGCAACAGAATCCGCTTGCGTGACAACACTTGAGTTTCCCATGACGTAAGCGGCTGCCGCACTCACCGCGCCCGAATCGGCCGCATGCTGCATTTGCCGGTGCTTGTAGAGAAGAAGACCTTCCTCGGTACCGAAGGCTGCCGCTCCGACGAGCACCGGTAGCGCGAGGCCCACAAAGATGGCGTAGGCGCCGGAGTCGTTGCGCAGAAAATGCGCCAAAAGCCGCAAGACATTTTCGCGCCGGCCGGGACGCCGAGGCATGTTGTCCCGGCGGTGGTCAGATACCGACATAACCACAAATCCCCAGAGGAACGCTCAGCTTCTGCCACGGGAGGCTTGGGGATTTTAATAAAGAAGTAAGGACTTGGTTTACGTTGTGTTAACGCCAGCGACTATGAAAAGTTAAAGATCCGCGTCGCCGATCCCGGTTTCCTCCAGCGGCTCCTCGTCCGGCGCGAGCGCTTCGGACGGCGCGGGGATATCCAAGCCGGCGGATGGCATGACGTCCAGGAACCCCGCGGCTTTCAGTTCATCAACGCCCGGAAGATCGCCGACGCTGCCCAGGCCGAAATGTACAAGGAACGACTCGGTGGTCCCGTAGGTCACGGGCCGTCCCACCGTACGTTTGCGGCCGCGGATCCTGATCCAGCCCACTTCCATCAGCGCGTCGATCGTGCCTTTCGAGAGCGCGACGCCGCGGATATCTTCGATCTGCGCGCGCGTCACCGGCTGGTGATAGGCAATGATGGCCAGCGTTTCGATGGCGGCGCGCGAAAGGCGTTTCTGCTCGGGTCTTTCCCGACGCAACAGGAAGCTCAGATCCGGCGCTGTACGGAACTGCCATTTTTCCGCAACCTTCACGAGATTGACGCCGCGCTTCCGATAAATCTCCCCGAGTTCGGCAAGCAACGCCGCGACATTCGCGCCCTGCGGCAACGATCGCGCGAGCGACGTTTCATCGAGCGGTTGAGACGCCGCGAAGAGAATCGCTTCCAGCATACGCAAATGCTCGGCATCGAGCGGCGGCGAAACCCGCTCCAACCCGGCATGTTCTTCTCTTTCCGCCATGATGTCCGCCAATCGAACCACCTGATTCATCACATTGTCTCCGCATCGTCTCGCAAACCGCGATCCCGCACGTAAATTTCATCGAATGCACGCAACTGCCGCATCTCGATCTTGCCGTCGCGCGCGAGTTCGAGACAGGCAACAAGCGTGCTCGCAATACCGGAAGGCCGCCGCGCGCCGTACGACCAGTCGGCCGGCAAGAGGCGGGCAAGCCCGCTCCAGTTGCCGATCCGCCCCAGCATGCGTTCGAGCCGCTCGCGGGCCTCCTCAATCAGAAGTACCGGCGCGTGTCCCGGTTTGTAGGTCCGCGCCGCAATGCGCTTCAGCCGCTCACGCGAGTAGGCCGTGAGGAGGTCATAAAGTGAGTCGAGGTGCTCCTGAACATTCACCACCTCCACCGGCTCCGGCATGCCGCGGGCGAAGATCTCGCGACCCAGCTGATTGCGGGCCATCAGCCGCGCGCCGGCCTCGCGGATCGCATGAAGCCGCTGCAGTCTGTGGCGAAGGCGCTCGGCCATTTCGTGCGCCGGGACTTCGCCTTCGGGCGCCGCCTGCGGCAGGAGCAGCCGCGATTTCAGATAGGCAAGCCACGCCGCCATGACGAGATAATCGGCCGCAAGTTCGAGGCTGCGCAGGCGGGCCGATTCCACGAAGACGAGATATTGATCCGCGAGTTCCAGGACGGAAATCTTGGCCAGATCGACCTTTTGGTTGCGGGCAAGCGTCAGGAGAAGATCGAGCGGCCCCTCGAAACCGTCGACCGCGACCACCAGCGCTTCGTCCGGCGATGCGGCGCCCTCGATCTCCTCGAAGCTGTCGTCGAAGTCGCTCACGCCGCCCCCTCCAGGAGTTGGGCCAATCGCGCTTCGCCGGCCTCCGCGTCGAGCGGCTCTGGCGGATTGAGATGGGAGAGCGCCGCTTCGCAACGCTTTAGCCACGCATCCTGCAGCGGCATCGCTTCGGATGCCACCTGCTTCATCTCCTCCATGCTGCCGTTGCAGTGAAGAACGAGATCGCATCCCGCAAACAATGCCGCCTTGGTGCGCACGGAAACGGGTCCCTTCAGCGCCCCCATCGAGATATCGTCGGAAATCAGTGCACCCTCAAAACCGATCTCGCCCCGGATCACGTCCCGAATTACCTTTGGACTCGTGGTCGCCGGCCGTTGCGGATCGATGGCGTCGAACACGACATGCGCCGTCATCGCCAGCGGGCATTGATTAAGGCTGCGGAAGGGGACGAAATCCGACGCACTGAGCTCGTCCAGGGAAACGGTGACGCGCGGGAGCACCTTGTGGGAATCGACGGTTGCGCGACCGTGCCCCGGAACATGTTTCATGACCGGCAGAACGCCGCCGTCAAGCATGCCCTCTAACACGACACGGCCAAGATCGATGACCACGGCCGGATCGCTGCCGAAGGCACGGTCGCCGATCACCGCATCGGCCCCGTCGAGCGGAAGGTCGAGCACGGGTGCGCAGTCCACCGTAATCCCGAGATCAGCCAGATCCTTGGCCATCAGGCGCGCATTCAGATACGCCGCTTCACGCGCAAGTTCTTGCGAGGCTTCGTGCAGCGCGCCGAACCGCGCGGCGCTCGGCCGTTCGCGCCAATGGGGCGGCGACAGACGCGCCACGCGTCCGCCTTCCTGATCGATGAGGACCGCCGCGTTTTCATCCTCGACGCATTCGCGCAGAGCGGCGATGAGCGCGCGAAGTTGATCGCGATCGACGATGTTGCGGCCGAAAACGATAAAGCCCCACGGCCGCGCTTCCGCAAAGAACCGCCGCTCGTCCGGCGTCAGTTCCGGTCCGAGACAGCCGTAGATCGCGCGTGTACGCATCATGCAAGCTATTGCCCTAACAGGCAGCTCGCCCCGTCCGCCTTCAATTTCGCACATGTTTCCAGTGCGGCTTTTCTGTCCGCGAAGGGACCGATGCGCAGGCGGTACCATGTGCCTTTCGCGCCAAGATCGACCTTACTGACGTCGGGCTGATACCCAGAGGCGGCGTCGTGCTCAGTCCTGAAACTGCTCCACGATTGCATCGCTTCCGCATCGGATTTGTATGAGCCGATCTGCAGAACGATACCGTTCAGCGCCCTGGCAGGAACGGCTTTCACGGGAGCGGCAACAGGCGGCGCCGCAGAGGCCGGCGCAATTGCCGGTTTTGGCGGCGGTGTCGACGTTACCGAATCCGGCGCAGTAATCGGATGCGAGATCACCGGCGGCGCGGCTGCCGCTTTCGTGAGGTCCGTCGGCGCACGCGTTGCCACGCGCTCGAGCGATGCTCCTGGCACCTTGGCCGTCCAGGCCGCTCTTTTATTGACTGGCGGCAATGCGGGCGAGCCCCGGACTCGATCCGGGGCCGTGGTCCCAGAGACGGGTTGGGCTGTCGACAGCGGATTATCCGGCATTGCGCTCGCCGTCGGCCTGAGCGTCGGGATCGCATTCGCCGCCGCTGCCTTGGGCGGAGCCGCAGCGTTCGCATCTGCCGATCGAGTCGGAGCAGACGGCTGCTCGTAGATCTTCAACCCGGCATAGGCGGGTCCCTCGGGTTTGTGCACTTTCCAGAATGCCTGCGCGACCAATTCGCGTGAAACCGATTCCCTGCCACGTTCCACGCCTTGCGTGTAGGCAAGCCAAACGACCCCCGCAAAGGCTGCTAGGACGACGAGGGCAATCACGACCAGAAGGGGAAGTCGTGAAGGCTCGTCAATGGTGTCCATTTCCGTTCTCAGGTCAAAGCCCTGCAAATCGATCGTCGGCCCATACCGCCGCTCGGAATCGGCCATCACAGCACCCCGAATCTCGCCCGCTGACGCTAGCATCCCGGTCGGCGCGAATCATCCGCGAGAGCGTCAAAGTTCGATTTCGGTCTGAAAGATCCGCCGATACTCGATCAGGGCAAAACGGTCGGTCATCCCCGCGATGTAGTCCCGCACGACTTCAGCCGTTCGCGGCTCCCCTGCCCGCTCGCATGCATCCCGCCAGTCTGGGGGCATCAGCGACGGGTCGTCCACCAATGCCGCATAAAGCTTGGTCACCACCTCTTTCGCCAGCGACAACGCCATCATCACACGCGGATGGCGGTACATGTGTTGTTGCAGAAAAGCCTTTAATTGCAACAGGTTTTCAGTCGCGCCGCCGGAGAGGAACACGATGGGGGCGTCCAAGGCGCGAATATCCGCGGCCGTCCGCGGCCCGGCCCGCATCAGACGTGCGTGCGTCTCCGAGAGAAGATCGTCGATCAACGTTCCGATCAGCCGATGCACGACTTCGCCAATGAAGCGCCCCAATTCGAGCGCGCCGAACCTGTCCACGACCGCCTTTGCCATGGGACCGGCAAGCGGCGCCGCAACCAGATCGTCCACAGAAAAGAGTCCGGCGCGCAAGGCGTCATCGATGTCGTGATTCACATAAGCTATGTCGTCCGCGATCGCGGCGATCTGCGCTTCGATCCCTGGCCAGCTTGCAAGATCGAGCGGCCAATCGACGTCGACATCAGCGATTGGTCGGGGAACCGTCCCGGTTGCATGATCGCCCCGTAGCGGACCGTTGTGTTTCACCAGGCCTTCGAGTGTTTCCCAGGTAAGATTGAGGCCATCATAACCCGCGTAACGGTGCTCGAGACGGGTGAGCAGCCTCAGCGCATGGGCATTGTGATCGAAGCCGCCGATTGCGGCCGCCCCGGCGCCGAGGGCATCCTCGCCCGCATGGCCGAAGGGCGTGTGGCCAAGATCGTGGGCGAGACTTAGCGCCTCCGCGAGGTCTTCGTCGACAGCAAGCACCCGCGCTACCGAACGCGCAATCTGCGCCACTTCGAGCGAGTGCGTGAGCCGGGTGCGATAGTAATCGCCTTCGTGCTGTACGAACACCTGCGTCTTATGCTTCAGGCGCCGAAACGCGGCCGAATGGATGATCCGGTCGCGGTCCCTCTGATAACAGGTCCGGGTCGGGCTCTCCGGCTCAGGGTGAAACCGGCCACGGCTCGATTCCGGCCGCGATGCATAGGGTGCCAGCGCGAGGGGGGGCGCGAAGAGGGGCGGCACGAGGCGGCCAAGAGGCCCGTTCACGGTCTTTGCTCCGGCGATTCGAGGTCTTACATAAGCCTACAGCAATCAACCGGTTCGCCACGATGGATGTCCAGGACGTCTCCTCCTTCACCATGACGACGCGTGCTGCCCGCCGCATCGCCGAAATCCTCTCAGCGGAAGGCAGCGCTGCGATGCTGAGGGTGGCAGTGACGGGCGGCGGCTGCTCGGGCTTTCAGTACAGTTTCGCGATTGACGGTGCGAAGCTCGAGGATGACCTGGTGATCGAAAGGGACGGCGCAGTGGTGCTGGTGGATCCCATGTCGCTCGATTTTTTGAAGGGCGCCGAGCTCGACTTCGTCGACGATCTGATCGGTGCCGCGTTCAAAATTAATAATCCGAACGCCACGTCTTCCTGTGGCTGCGGCACCAGCTTTTCGGTTTAGATGAGACTCGCGACCTGGAACGTGAACTCCATCAAGGCGCGCCTGCCCGCCGTGATGGAATGGCTTAAGGAAGCCACCCCCGACGTCGTCTGCCTGCAGGAGACGAAGACGCCCGACGAAGCCTTTCCGTCGCTGGAATTCCAGTCGCTCGGCTACAATTGTGCGGTGCACGGGCAGAAATCGTACAATGGTGTCGCGATTCTTTCCAAGCGCCCGCTCGAAGACGTCTCCCCTCGCCTTCCTGGCGGGCATGGCGACGACCATTGCCGCTATATCGAAGCGGTGGTGTCGGCGGAGAATGGCGCCGTGCGCGTCGCCGCGATCTACGCGCCGAACGGCAATCCGATCGGCACTGACAAATTTGCCTACAAGCTTGCTTGGATGGAGCGTCTCGCTCGACACGCCGAATCGCTCATTTCGCTCGAGGAGCCGCTTGCCTTGATGGGCGACATGAACGTGATCCCGGGGCCGAAAGATTGTTACGATCCGAAGGCGTGGGAAATGGATGCTTTGTTTCAGCCGGAATCGCGCGCGGCGCTGCGACGCGTGGAATTCCTGGGTTTCACCGACGCGTTTCGCGCCTGCCATGCCGAATCCAGCCAGTACACGTTTTGGGACTATCAAGCCGGTTGTTGGCAGAAGAACCGCGGCATCCGCATCGATCACATTCTCTTATCGCCGCAGGCGACCGACGGGCTCAAGGGTTGCCGCATCGATAAGCATGTGCGCGGACGCGACCGGCCGTCCGATCACGTTCCCGTCTGGTGCGAACTCGCGGTGTGAGAAGGCCCTCCCTCTCATTATGAATTTTCTTTCTCACGCGATCGCATCAGAAGATTTCAGTCGCTCAATCTCGTCCCCCGAAAATCCCCAATCCTTCAGCACGGCTTCCGAGTCGGGTCCGCGCGGCGGACCTGGGCTTTCCGCCGGCGTGCCGCTGAACCGAGGCGCCGGCGCGGGCTGTGTTACGCCGCCAACCTCAATGAACACGCCGCGCGCGACATTGTGCGGATGGCGAGGCGCTTCGGCCAGTGACAGGACCGGTGCATAACAGACATCGCTTCCGAGCAGCACCGCATCCCATTCGTCGCGCGTGCGCGTCTTGATGGTAGCCGCAATCCTCTCCTTCTCCTTCGGCCAGCGCGTGCGGTCGAGTCGTGTGCCAGAATCTGCGTCGGCCATTCCAAGTTTTTCGAGCAGGGCGCCATAGAATTCTGGCTCCAGCGGACCAAGTGCGACCCATTTGCCATCTTTGGTTTGGTAAGTGTCATAGAACGGCGCGCCCGAATCGAGCAGATTGACGCCGCGCGCGTCCTGCCAAAATCCAGCGGCGTACATTCCGTAAAACACTGACATGAGAGAAGCCGCGCCATCGATCATGGCGGCATCGACCACCTGGCCTTTTCCGGAATGCCGCGCCTGGAGAATGCCGCATATAACCCCGAAAGCGAGATAGAGCGCGCCGCCGCCGAAATCGCCGACAAGGTTAAGCGGTGGTATCGGTTTGCCGCCCTGTTGCCCGATCGCATGCAGCGCGCCCGAAAGCGCAATGTAATTGATGTCGTGACCTGCGGCGTGTGCGAGCGGCCCGGTTTGACCCCACCCCGTCATTCGCCCGTAAACAAGTCGCGGATTGCGCGCGAGACAGATATCGGGCGATAGCCCAAGCCGCTCCATTACGCCGGGCCGAAATCCCTCCATGATTGCTTCAGCCTTTTCTATCAATTTCAGCGCGGCTTCGGCCGCTCCCGGTTTTTTCAAGTCGAGGGACACGACAGGGCGGCCGCGGAAGTAGATTTCCGTGTTGCGCGGCGTGGGCGCGGGTTTTCGATCGATACGGATCACCTCGGCGCCCATATCGGACAACAGCATCGCCGCAAACGGCACAGGGCCGATGGCCGAAAATTCGATGATCCTGATGCCCTCCAGAGGACCCATCCAACAGCCTTTCTGTCATCCTGCGCGCACATGCGGACCTGCGCAGCTTGAGGAATAATTCCTCACCCTGGAGTTGTCGAACGAGGGGTGCTGCGCGTTCGCGCGAGCGGCAGTCCCGGGAGAACGTATGCAGGTCCGAATTTGGCCGATAGCCGGATTGCCATGACGACGCCGGGAAATCATACAAGGCTTATGAACAGCCCGCTATCCAGCCGGATTGCCGCGATCGATTGGAGTTCGCTTACTTGGCGACTCGACCACGAAGGCTTTGCCACCACGGGCGCGCTGCTGGACGAAAAGGAATGCCGAACGGTTGCCGCGCTTTATGACGAGGAGCGCCGGTTTCGCAGCAGGGTGGTGATGGCGCAGCACAATTTCGGGATAGGCGAATACAAGTATTTCGCCTATCCGCTGCCGAACTTGGTTCAGACGCTCAGGCGAGGTTTCTATCCGGCACTCGCAAGAATCGCGAACGGGTGGGCCGATGCTCTGGGCCAAGATCCATCCTTTCCGTCAAAACTCGACGATTATCTCGAACATTGCCACGAAGCGGGCCAGAAACGTCCGACCCCCCTTTTGCTCAAATACCAGGCCGGCGGTTACAATTGTCTGCATCAGGATCTGTACGGAGAGCTGGTGTTCCCGTTCCAGTTGACGGTGCTCCTCTCATCGCCACACCACGATTTTGAAGGCGGCGAGTTCCTCCTGACCGAGCAGCGACCGCGGATGCAGTCGCGCGGGGTTGTCATCCCGCTTCGAGAGGGTGAAGCCGTGATCTTCCCGGTTCGCTATCGCCCGATCCGCGGCAAACGCGGACATTACCGCGCCGCCATGCGCCACGGTGTCAGTACGATCAGGGAAGGAAATCGCATGACGCTCGGCGTCATCTTTCACGACGCGAAGTGAGGAAGCTGCTTTGCTTATCCTGATGTGTTTTGTTCCGCGTCAAACTGCGCGAACGTACAGGATCCGGAAGCCGCGTAGTTAAGTATTTCGACGCCACCAACAAAACTGAGGCGGCGCACCGAAAATTAGGCCGCAGCGGCGACGACGCGATTGCGGCCGCTGTGCTTTGCCCGGTAGAGCGCCTGGTCGGCACGCCTCAGGAGCGCGTCGGGCGTGTCCTGCGGGCCTTCGGAGCCGGCGATGCCGATGCTAACCGTGATGCTAAGCCCACCAGGCGCGCGGCTGATCGGAAACGGCGTGCACTCAACGCTCGCCCGCAGACGTTCGGCCACGGGATAGGCCATCGCCGTGTCGGTATCTGGCATGATGACGACAAACTCCTCGCCGCCGAAACGGCAGGCGAGGTCTTGGCCACGTATGTTACCGGAGATGCGTCGCGCGAACTCGCGCAGGATCTCGTCGCCTACGTCGTGGCCGTATGAATCGTTTACGCGCTTGAAGTGATCGACATCCAGGATGAGAAAGGCAAGTGTCTTGCCGGAGACGGCAAGACCGGACAGCTGCGTCTCGAGGTGCCGCGCCATGTAATGGCGGTTGTGGAGCCCGGTGAGTTGGTCGGTGACGGCCATTTCGACCGATATGTGCATGTTCTGCTTGAGCTTGTCGGCGTAACGTTTTTTTCGAAGCTGCGTGCGCACCCTCGCCACAAGCTCATTTTTATCGACTGGCCGCGAGAGATAGTCGTTGACGCCCATTTCGAGGGCCTGGTTCAGCTTCCGTTTGTCGCCTTCACCCACGAGAACGACTATCGGCACGTTGCGGACTTCGGGCAGCGAGCGCAATTGCGAGCAGAGCCTTAGGCCATCGAAACCCCGCAAACTGAGACTAATGACGATCAGGTCGAAATCACCGGCGCGCGCGCATGTCAGAGCTTCCTCAAAGCGCTCGAGATGCGTGAGCGCATGCGCCTGACCGAGAGCAGCACCGAACAGGTTGGCGGTATCCGGCCTATCTTCGATCAGAAGAATTTTGCCAGATGGCGAACTCTCCGACAGCGTGGCGGCCGGATCGACCAGCCCCATGCTGCTGCCGGTCGCCTCGCGCATGCGAAGCTCGTCGGTCATCATCTTGAGCCGCACAAGGCTTCTCACGCGCGCGAAGAGCGCGGCGTCGTCCACCGGTTTGGTAAGGAAGTCGTCCGCTCCTGCGTCAAGCCCGGCCACGCGATCGCTCGTCTGGTCGAGCGCGGTGACCATTACGATAGGAATATGCGCCGTTTTGGGGTTGTTCTTGACGCGGCGACAGACTTCAAATCCGTCCATACCGGGCATCATCACGTCCAAGAGCACGATGTCCGGCTCCTGTTCGGCGATGCGTGCAAGCGCGTCAGCGCCATTCGACGCGGTATCCACGTCGAAGTATTCTGCTACGAGACGCGCCTCGAGGAGCTTGATGTTCGAGGGTATATCGTCGACGACAAGAACCCGCGCGGTCATGGCGCCTCAGCCGACGAAACGACGGACCGTCTCGAGAAAACCTGTGACGGATATCGGTTTCGAAATGTAAGCTTCGCAGCCGCCCTGCCGAATCACTTCCTCGTCGCCTTTCATGGCAAAAGCGGTCACCGCGACGACGGGAATGGTCTTCAGCGATTCGTCCTCTTTCAGCCATTTCGTGACCTCGAGGCCCGAGACTTCGGGAAGCTGGATATCCATCAGGATGAGATCGGGATGATGTTCGCGCGCAATATCAAGCGCTTCCATGCCGTCCTTGGTCTGAAGAATGTGATAGCCGTGAGCGTCGAGAAGGTCGTGGAAGAGCTTCATGTTGAGCTCGTTGTCTTCCACGATCAGGACCGTCTTTGTCTTGGCATCCATCCCATTCTCCCGCGAAGCCCGATCCGGATCGCGACGGGCCCCTGCCCCTGGCGAAAATTTCGAGCGGGTGGAATTTAGGCAACATGTCTTAACGCTCTCTTGACGATGCTCGCGTGGCTCACGCCCAGACGTTAAGATGCTTAACGGTTTGGTTCTGGCGGCGGCTGACGGGTGGAGCAGCGATATGAGATTTGGAATCGATCTCGGCGGAACGAAGATCGAGATAATTGCGATTGGAGATGATGGCCGGGAGATCTTGAGAGAGCGGGTCCCCACGCCCAGCGACGGTTACGACGACGTCGTCGCGGCGATCGCCAATCTGGTACGGACGGCCGAAGAGCGGCTCAAGGTCCGCGGCAGCGTTGGTGTCGCCATTCCGGGGACGCTCAGTGCGCACACCGGTCTCGTGAAGAACGCGAATTCGACAGTGCTCATCGGACATCCGCTCAACTGCGATCTCGCAAGTGCGCTCGAAAGACCGATTCGCGTGGCGAACGACGCCAACTGTTTCACGTTGTCCGAAGCGGCCGACGGAGCCGCGGCGAACTGCAACGTGGTGTTCGGCATTATCGCCGGGACCGGCATCGGTGGTGGCGTTTGCGTGGGCGGCCGCTTGATCGAGGGCGCCCACCGGCTTGCCGGCGAATGGGGCCACAATCCGCTTCCCGGGGCGAGGCCCGAAGAGATTCCCGGACCTGACTGCTATTGCGGCCGGCGCGGTTGCATCGAGACATGGGTCAGCGGCCCTGCGCTCGCGCGCGATTTCAATCGGCGCACCGGCAGTTCGTTATCGCCGGCGCAAATCCACCAGGTGGCGGCGACGGGCGACGCCGCCGCGAAGGACGTCCTCGAAAATTTTCTGGATCGATTCGCGCGCGCCGTAGGAAGCGTGATCAACATTCTCGATCCCGATGTGATCGTTCTCGGCGGCGGCCTTTCCAACCTGCCCGGGCTTGCCTACGAACTCGGGATGCGCGGCGAAACGTATGCCTTCATGCCGGAGGCCCCCACGCGCATCGTCAAGAATGCTTTCGGTGACTCGAGTGGGGTGCGCGGCGCGGCCTGGCTCTGGCGTCCCGACGAACTTCCGATGGCCCTTCCCCGCTGATGCGTAATTGGGTCAGGAAACCATTTCCTTCTAGCACGACTTGCGAGGTCGCGCCGGGTGGAAGGGAAATGGTATCCCGTCCCCAATTACCGGAACGCCAATTCAGCCGTGGTTGTGGAGCGGGCCGTACAGATCGGGGCGGCGATCGCGAAAAATGCCCCACGATGAGCGATAGTTCGCCAGTTCGTCGAGATCGAATTCCGCAACCGCGACGCCTTCGCGATCCGTCGAAAGGCTGGCAACGATCGCACCGGTTCCATCGGCAATGAAAGACGAGCCGTAGAAAGTCAGCTCGCCCCCTTCCCCATGCTCGATGCCGATGCGATTTGATGCGACGAGCGGCATGCAGTTGGCGGCGGCATGGCCCTGCATGACGCGCGTCCAATGCTCGCGGCTCTCGACGGGTGGCGCCGGAGGTGGCTCGTTGCCGATGGCGGTCGGATAGAGCAGCGCTTCCGCACCGAGGAGCGCCATTGCGCGCGCTGATTCCGGAAACCACTGATCCCAGCAGATGCCGCAGCCGAACGTGCCAAAACGTGTTCGCCACACTCGAAAGCCGGTATCTCCGGGCGTGAAGTAGTATTTTTCCTGATATCCCGGTCCTGCGGGAATATGCGATTTTCGGTAAAGCCCCAGCACCTTGCCGTCGGCATCGACCATGGCGAGCGAATTGAAATGCGCGTGACCCGCGCGCTCGAAGAAGCTGACCGGAAGCACCACCCCCAGCTCGGCGGCAAGGGACGACATTTCGTCAATCAGTGGATTGCCCTCGAACGGCGCCGCCAGCGCAAAGTGTTTTGGAGTCTGGTCCTGGCAAAAATAGGGCGTTTCAAACAGCTCCTGGAGAAGGACGACGCTCGCGCCCTTCCCCGCCGCTTCGCGAACGAGTGCCCTGGCTTTGGCGATATTGGCGGCGCGGTCCCAGCTGCAGGCAAATTGCGTCGCCGCCAATGTGACCTTTCTCATAGAGGCTCCTGCTGGGTGATGCAGTGAATGCCACCGCCGCCCTCGACGAAGTCGCGCGCGCTGATCTGTACAACTTCGCGGCCTGGAAAGCAGTCCTTCAGGACACGCAATGCCGGCAGATCGGCCGGATCGTCAAAAGCCGGCATGACGAGGCCGCCGTTGCAAAGATAGAAATTGACGTAGCTTGCCGCGCGCGGGCGCCCACGCCAATCTTCGCGCGCGTGTTCAGGCTGCGCCATCTCGACGATCTCGAAGGCGCGTCCTTCGGCGTCGCGGGCCCTGCCAAGAAACTGTTTCACGCCAACAACTGCCGCAAAATCCGGATGACGGGCGGGCGGAATACCGAGAATGATCCGTCCAGGCGCGGCAAAGCACGCGATATTGTCGACATGGCCGTCGGTCTCGACATCGGCAAATTCGCCCGGCAGCCACAGAACGGATTGCACTCCCGTATAGCGGCAAAGGATGGCGGTTATCGCTTCGCGCGACCGGTCGGGATTTCGATTGGCGTTGAGCAGACACTGTTCGGTCGTAATGAGCGTACCCTCGCCATCCGCGTGAATCGCACCTCCCTCGCAGACAAGAGGGGCAGGGAATGCTCTGCCGCCCGCACGGTTCAAAATGCGCGGCGCCAGCGCCTTGTCGTTTTCATAGCCATCATATTTTCCACCCCACGCGTTGAACCGCCAGACTACGCCGGCAAGACCTTCACCCGAAAGGAATGTCGGTCCTGTATCGCGAGCCCAGGAATCATCGATCGGCGCGACGAAGATATCCGCGAGCCCGCCGCAGGCGCGCACCGCGATGTCCGAGTCGGCGGGCCGGGCGACCATCACGACCGGTTCAAACTGCGCGATCGTTCGCGCAACCTCCGCGGTTGCCACCCTCGCCCGCTCCATTTGCGCGGCGCTGCCCCAGGCTTCCATCCGGCACGGCCAGCACATCCAAGTGCGCCGGTGCGGCTCCCACTCGGCGGGCAATGCATAGCCGGCTTGCGCCAACGCGTCCTGAGAACGCCCGATTTCGCCCATAACTTTCCTATAGCGGCTTTGCCGCACGCATGGGAGGCTTGACCGGCGCCGAAGCTTTGAACCACTAACGAACGGTCGCAAACGTAACTTTTGAGCGCCCAAAAAAATGGACGGAGCAATTGACAAAAGGCTGGCAGAACTCGGCATCGATCTCCCTGCGCCGCCGGCGCCCGTGGCGAGCTATGTGCCCTACGTCACGGTGGGAAATCTCGTGTTCATCTCGGGTCAGGTGACCCTGGCGGGCGATGGGCTGAAATATGTAGGCATAGTCGGCAAGGAACTGTCCCTCGACGATGGCAGGGCCGCCGCACGTTTGTGCGCGATCAATGTGCTGGCTCAACTCAAGTCCGCAGTGAGCGGAAATCTCGATCACGTCCGGCGTTGCGTCAAACTAGGTGTGTTCGTCAACGCCGTACCGGGGTTTACTCAGCACCCGGAAGTCGCAAACGGTGCATCCGATCTGATCCAGGAAGTCTTCGGTAATTCCGGCCGGCACACGCGCGCCGCGGTGGGCGCTGGTTCGCTGCCACGCAACGTCGCGGTGGAAGTCGAGGCGATTTTCGAGATCGCGTGAACGTATCAAGCTTCACGGCGCGTCTCAGGTCATCCGCCGAGGACATCGGCCGCCACGCCTGGAATGCCTGCGCCAATCCTGCGGCGGTACCGAACCCGCATCCGTTTACACGCTACGAATTTTTCGACGCGCTCGAACGATCGGGTTCGGCTTGCGCGAAGAGCGGCTGGCGGCCTTGTCACCTCACACTCGATCGAGGCGCCAACGCCCAGGCGCTGCTGCCGCTCTACCTGAAAGGCCACAGCCAGGGCGAATACGTGTTCGACCATGGCTGGGCGGAGGCGTTCGAGCGCGCCGGCGGCCGCTACTACCCGAAACTGCAGGCGAGTGTGCCGTTTACGCCGGTGACAGGGCCGCGACTCCTCGTGGGTGCCAAAGTCGAAGCGAACGCCGCGCGCAGAGCTCTGCTGAATATAGCCCTGCAGACGACGCAAACCCTGGGTGCCTCCTCGCTTCACATTACTTTCATGACCGAGGAGGAATGGGCCCTTGCGGCTGCCTGCGGATATCTCCAGCGTACAGACCAGCAATTTCACTGGATCAACAAGGGTTACAATTCGTTCGAAGGTTTCCTGTCGGAACTGTCTTCCTCGCGCCGCAAGACCGTGCGCAAGGAGCGCGCTGCTGTCCGCGCGGACGGAATTGTCTTCGACTGGCTTTCGGGGGACGCCATAACCGAGAGCCACTGGGACACGTTTTTTGAATTCTACACATGTACGGGCAGTCAGAAGTGGGGACGCTCCTATCTCACGCGCGAATTCTTCAGCCGCGTGGGCGCTTCGATGGGAGACAGCGTTCTGCTGATCCTGGCCCGCCAGGGGCATCGCCCCATCGCTGCAGCGTTGAACTTCACGGGCGAGCGGATTTTGTTCGGCCGCAACTGGGGCGCCGTCGAATACGTTCCGTTTCTGCATTTCGAAACCTGCTATTATCAGGCGATCGATTATGCGATTGCGAATGGGCTCGACCGGGTGGAGGCCGGAGCGCAAGGCGCGCACAAGCTGCTTCGCGGCTATTCTCCCACATTGACACGCAGTGCGCATTTCATTGCAAACCCGGCCTTTCGCGAAGCCGTCGCAAACTATCTGTTGCGCGAACGCGATGCAGTGGCGCAGGAAAGCGAAGATCTGAAAACCTATCTGCCGTTTCGCCAGGAGGGCTGACCCGATGAGCTACGACCCCAACAATATTTTCGCAAAAATCCTTCGCGGCGAATTGCCATGCGTCAAGCTCCATGAAGACGCGTATACGCTCGCCTTCATGGACATTATGCCCTCGACGGAAGGCCATGCGCTGGTCATCCCGAAGGAGGCCGCCGAAACGATCCTCGATCTCTCCCCTGCGGCGGCCTCCCAGCTGATGGTCTCCGCGCAACGCGTCGCCAAGGCCGTGAAAAAAGCCCTCTCCTGTCCGGGGCTGATGCTCGTACAGCTAAACGGGGCGGCCGCAGGTCAAAGCATTCCTCATGTGCATATTCACATTCTGCCGCGCGCGCACGGCCTTGATCTCTCGCTGCACGGACGGACGCAGGCGGACTTCGGAAAATTGGAGGCCCTTGCAAAACGAATCCGGCAGGTGCTTGAAAACTGAACCTCGCACCCCGCATGCACTGAACCGCAAAAACGCCGCCAAGAAATTGTTTCTTCGGCGCTTCGCGCCTACACGCTCTCGGTCTCGCTCGGCTCCGTACCTTCCGGCGGCGGTAACGCGCGCGGCGCACCCGAATCCGCCGGAACGAACTCGAACACCAGCTGGTCCTTTTCGCGGTCGAGCAGCACGCGCACCGTGCCTCCGCCTTTCAGGCGCCCGAACAGGATTTCGTCGGCAAGCGGTTTCTTGATGTAGTCCTGAATGACCCGCGCAAGCGGCCGTGCACCGAACTTGTCGTCGTAGCCCTTCTCGCCCAGCCAGCGGGTCGCCTCGGCCGTCAGATCAAACGTGACGTCGCGATCTATCAGCTGCGCCTCGAGTTCCAGGACGAATTTCTCTACGACGCGGTCGATCGTATCGCGCGAGAGCGGAGCGAACCCGATCATTGCGTCGAGGCGGTTGCGAAATTCGGGCGTGAACAGTCGCTTGATGGCTTCTTCGTCGTCGCCTTCGCGCCGCGAACGACCGAAGCCGATCGCTTCGCGCGCCGCCTCGGCGGCGCCGGCGTTCGTGGTCATGATGAGCACGACATTGCGGAAATCAATCTTCTTGCCATTGTGGTCGGTCAGTTTGCCGTGATCCATCACCTGCAGGAGAATGTTGAACAGATCGGGATGGGCCTTTTCGATTTCGTCCAGCAGCAGCACGCAATGTGGATGCTGGTCGACGCCATCGGTCAACAAGCCACCCTGATCGAAGCCCACATAACCCGGCGGCGCACCGATCAGCCGCGAAACGGTATGGCGCTCCATATATTCCGACATATCGAAGCGAAGGAGTTCGACGCCCATCGTACTGGCGAGCTGGCGCGCGACTTCGGTTTTTCCAACGCCGGTTGGTCCCGAAAACAGATAACAACCAATCGGCTTCTCCGGCTGTCGCAATCCGGCTCGCGCGAGTTTGATGGCGGAGGATAGCGCGTGAATCGCAGCGTCCTGGCCGTAAACCGTGCGCTTCAGATCGGCTTCGAGATTGCGCAACGCTTCGGCGTCGGATTTTGACACGGATTTGGGCGGAATCCGCGCCATTTTGGCGACGATCTCTTCCACTTCCCGTACACCCACGATTTTCCTGCGGCGGCTTTCCGGCAGCAGCATTTGCGAGGCGCCGACCTCGTCGATCACGTCGATCGCCTTGTCGGGCAGTTTGCGGTCGTTGATGTACTTGGCCGCGAGCTCGACGGCAGCCTTTATCGCGTCCGAGGTATAGCGGACCTTGTGATATTCCTCAAAATAAGGCTTCAGCCCCTTGAGGATCTTGATCGTGTCGGGAACCGTAGGCTCCGTCACGTCGATCTTCTGAAAGCGGCGCACAAGCGCGCGGTCCTTTTCGAAGTACTGGCGATATTCCTTGTAAGTGGTCGAACCGATGCAGCGAAGCGTTCCGGCCTGCAGCGCAGGTTTGAGAAGGTTTGAGGCGTCCATGGCACCGCCGCTCGTCGCACCCGCACCGATCACGGTGTGGATCTCGTCGATGAAGAGAATCGCGCCGGTAATGGCTTCGAGCTCCTTGACGACCGACTTCAGCCGCTCCTCGAAATCGCCGCGATAGCGCGTGCCGGCGATCAGCGCGCCCATATCGAGCGCGTAGATTGTGCTCGCCTGAAGCACGTCGGGGACGTCCTTCTTGACAATCTTGCGCGCGAGACCCTCTGCGATCGCCGTCTTGCCAACGCCAGGATCTCCCACGAACAGCGGATTATTCTTTTGCCGGCGGCAGAGGATCTGAATCGTGCGTTCGACTTCCGGCTCACGGCCGATCAGGGGGTCGATGCGTCCCGCCTTGGCCTTTTCGTTGAGGTTTATGCAATAGGCATCTAGCGCTTCGCTGCCGTGCTTCGCGTTCTTGTCGCTATCTTCGTCTTCATCAGCGCCGCGTACCGTTTTCTGCTGGCTCATGCCGGGGCGCTTGGCGATGCCGTGGCTGATATAGCTGACGGCGTCGAGCCGCGTCATGTTCTGTTCCTGCAGGAAGTACACGGCGTGGCTTTCCCGCTCCGTGAAGAGCGCCACCAACACATTCGCGCCGGTGACTTCCTCGCGCCCCGAGTTCTGCACGTGCAACACCGCGCGTTGTACGACGCGCTGGAATCCCGTTGTCGGTTTCGCGTCCTCCCCGTCTTCGATGACGAGCGTCAGGAGTTCGTGATCGATGTATTTGACGAGCGAGCGCCTGAGTGCCTCGAGATCCACGTTACAGGCCTTCATCACCTGCGCCGCGTCGGCATCGTCGAGCAGCGCCAGAAGGAGGTGCTCGAGCGTCGCATATTCATGGTGCCGATCGCTCGCCAGTTTGATGGCGCGGTGGAGCACCTGTTCGAGACTGCGCGACAGTGACGGCATCTACGCTCTACTCCTTTTCCATTGTGCACTGCAGTGGGTGTTGGTGTCGCCGCGAAAACTCAATCACCTGGGCTACTTTGGTTTCCGCCACCTCGTAGGTAAAAACGCCGCAGATGCCCACGCCGTGGCGGTGCACGTGCAACATGATCTGGACAGCGTCCTCGCGCGCCTTATTGAAAAACCGCTCGAGGATATGAACCACGAACTCCATCGGCGTGTAGTCGTCGTTGAGCAGCAGGACCTTGTAGAGGCTCGGCCGTTTCGTTTTCGGCCGGACCTTGGTGGCGACGCCGGAGGTGGGCCCACCAGTTCCGGATGATCCTTTCTGTTGATCACTCATATGCGACGGCACTCCGCCCCTGGCGCGGCAATGATTGCGCATTCACGGCCGGTGAGGAAGAGGCTCCCCACCCGCCCAAATGCTGAGTTGCTCCCTTGCATATCGGTTCCCATCAGCAAGAAAAAAAGGCCCGGATCTCTCGATCCGGGCCTTTAGCGAGCGTTCCGCGGGGGGAAAGCGGAACGCAATTTCTTGTGTCAGGCGGCGCGTGTGTTCTCTACAACCTCAGCCCACGCCTGCACGCGGCTCTGCAGCGGGTTCCACGCTTCCTTGGTGGTTGCGAACACAATCTCGCTCAGTCTGGTCACTCCGCTCACGTAAGATTCGAAAGCGGATTTCACGAAGTCCGTCTGCACCTCGAAAGCCTCGTGGACGGACTTGCTGCCGAACAGGGCCTTCGCCGCGGAGATCGAATCTTCGACTGACTGTTTCGAATAGGCATAAATTTCGTTGTGAATGATCTCGGCGCCCTTGCCGGCGGCATTGGCCGCCTTCACGTAAGCCTCGACCGTATCGCGGCCGTAATCCCAGAACTGGTCGTACCCTTTGACCGCCTGCTCGAACCCCGACTTGAAGGCGTCGGAGCCGTTTTTCATTGCCGTCTCGAGCGTATCCGTGCTTCTCTCGCCGGCCTTCGTGCTGTTCTTGCGAACCATTTCCTTGACTCCTGTCTCTATAGGGAGCCGGCCAGCGCCGGCTTATGCTGCAGTGCAGCAAAGCTTATGTGCGGTGCAACATTCGAGTTGTCAAGGCGGCTTGGGTCTTGGCAGGGAGCCCCGCAGCGGGATAAACGTTAATAATTCATAAATACCCGGAACTTATAAGGAATTCCAGATTTCAATTGCGTGGAATCCCCGGAACTGTTCTTATTCCTGCGAAAGAATCGATCAATGTCTGGAGCCGAAATGCCGGAGCGGTACCCTGCTCGAGGCAGGGTGTGGAGATTGGGATTCTCGCGGATTGCGGGCTGGGTGGTCGTATGCCTCGCCACGGCGGGCCTGCTTTGCACCAGCTCCGAAGCGGCCATCCACAGGCATCATGGGCACCGCGGGAGTCACGTGGCTCGACTCGCCGGCACCTCCCACAGCTGGCATTGGCAGCCGACCCGCAGACTTGTCCGGCTGACCGATCCCGACAAAGACGCTGCCCTCGTCCTAGATGGAGAAACGGGCCGGGTGCTCTATGCCCGGAGCGCCGACGCGCTGCGTCATCCCGCGTCGCTCACCAAGATGATGACGCTTTATCTCCTGTTCGAGCAGCTGAAGAACGGGCAGATGACGCTGGCAACGCCGATCCGCGTATCGGCGCACGCGGCATCCCAAGCGCCCACCAAGCTTTATGCGCGACCAGGAACGACCGTTCCGGTCGACGACGCCATCAAGGCCATCGTCGTCCTGTCCGCAAACGACATCGCGGTCGCAATTGCGGAGGCAATTGGTGGGAGCGAGAGCCATTTCGCCGAAATGATGACGGCGAAAGCCCGATCTTGGGGCATGACGCACACGTTCTACCACAACGCTTCGGGCCTGCCCGATCCTTTGCAAATCACCTCCGCCAGCGATCTCGGCATTCTTGCACGACACCTGGCATACGATTTCCCGCAGTATTTCCACTATTTCTCGACCTATTCCTTCACCTGGCGCGGCGCCACGCATTACACACACGACAATCTGATCGGGCGTTACGACGGCGCGGACGGCATCAAGACCGGTTACACCGGCGCCTCGGGCTTCAACCTCGTGTCGTCCGTGGTGCGCAACGGCGCACACGTTATCGGGGTGGTGATGGGCGGAACGACGGCGCGGCGCCGTGACAGCGAGATGGTGCGGCTGCTCGACGACACCTTTGCCGCCATTGGCAGGAATCCAATGCTCGTCGCCCGCGATAGCGTGCCTTGGCAGACGCTTGCGCAGAGTGCACAGGCCAAACCGGTCATCGCCGGCTTCCAGTTCGGCGGCAGCAGTTCGGCGCCACTCAGCATGAGCAACGGACCGACACAGATGTCGCTGCGGTCGAGCATTGCAGCCGCCGGTCCGGAGGATGAGGAGGCCGCCGAATCGACGCCCGATCCGGCGTACGAACCCGCGGCCATGACAGCAAAGCCGCCAGGGCCGCCCTCCCCAACAAAGACAGTGACGCTCGCACCGCCGCCGGTCGTAGCTAAACCGGCGGCCCCACCGCCGCAGCCGTCGCCCAGCAAGATCGTCGTTGCCTCTCTCGAACCCGCTCCGGCACGCCCGGTTGCTGACCCGCCTGCGGCCGCCGAACCCAAACTCCTTGTGCCAAGCCAACGCATGCCCCAGCCGCGGCCGAAGCCGAATGTTCCGGCGCTGGCGCGGAACGACGATGCAACGGCTCCTGTGGCGCAGGCCAGCAATAATTGGACGATTCAGATTGGTGCGTTCGGTAACGCAAATCTCGCGCAGTCCGAACTCACGGCCTACGAGCAGAAGTCGGCCGACGTTCTCGGGCAGGCGGCGCGGATCGTGTCTCCTTTCTCGTCATCGGAAGGGCACGTGATCTATCGCGCGCGCTTCGGGCCATTCGACGAGAATCGCGCGCGCCAGGTTTGCCAGGTTCTCACGCAGCGCGGGCAAACCTGCTTCGCCGCGGTCGCTTCCCGGTAGACCGCAGTTCGTCCGGATCGAATCAGTTCATCATTGTCGCGTCACAGCCCTACGCTGCGGATTGTGCCTGGGCAGCCGGTTCGCGCAAAGGCAATGTCAGCGCAGAGATGAGCGCCCGCACCTCCTGCCGCGCCGCGAGATGCGACAGGCTGAGCGATATGTCGAGTCGTGGCTGAGGCAGATCAAGCACGGTCAGACCAGCCGGAAACAATTCGCGATAGATCACACGTTCGCCAAAGCCGGGTGCCACACGAAAGCCGATGCGGCGCGCCAGCGCCTCGACCGCCGCTGACATGCGGCGCTTGTTCTTCGCGTCGGTGGCGGTGAGGCGGTTGCGCATGACAATCCAGTCGAGTGCAGGCTTTCGCGCCAGAAGTCGCCGTTTGCGGCATTCCCAAACGAAATCGCTGTAAAGGCTCGGTTTCGAAACGGCATAAGTCTGTGCATCGATCGTCGCCAGCAGGTCGAAGTCGACGAAACTGTCGTTGAGCGGCGTCACCAGAATGTCCGCCGCCGCATGCGCCAGACGCGACAGATGCGTATTGGCACCCGGCGTATCGACGACCACGAAATCGAATTCGCCTTGCGCACCTGCGATCGTCGCGGTGAAGGCATCGGCCTCCTCTTTGGCGGCCGTATCCAGCGAAGGCGAGCAAGAGGATGAAAAAGCGAGCTGCTCCGGCATCGCCAATATGCTGCCCGACCGCTCTTTCCAGGCAATGCGGTTCTCGATCTGTCGGGAAAAGCTTCTCTGGCGGATGTCGAGGTCGATGACGCCCACCCGCTTGTTCATCTGCGCAAGCGCGACGGCCACATGCATTGCGGCCGTTGTTTTCCCGGAACCGCCCTTTTCGTTTCCGAACACGATGAACTGGGCGTGGGAAGGGTTCATCGCGCTCATATCTCCTGCGGCCGAGGCGCCGCGTTGGCCCTGTCCCGAAACGTGGCTTTGCCTTTGCTCCGAATCATGCGGAAATCATAGAGTGTTGGCACTGGCAATGAAGCCTTGATCGGCGGTGCCTCAACAGCCGCAGCAGTGGCGTCAGATGCCGCTGCTGTCGAGGCTCAACAGCGTCGCGTTTCCGCCCGCGGCGGTGGTGTTGACCGTGTACGTACGCTCGAGCGCGAATCGCAGCAAGTAATGCGGGCCGCCAGCCTTTGGGCCCGTGCCCGAAAGCCCCTCGCCGCCGAATGGCTGTACGCCGACAACAGCCCCGATCTGATTGCGGTTCACATAGGTGTTTCCGGCATGGACGTGTTCGCGGATGAACTCCGCCGTCTCCTCGATCCGGCTGTGCACGCCGAGTGTCAGGCCGTAGCCCGTGTTGTTGATGGCCCCACAGACCTCCGCCAGCCAACCGCCCGCAAAGCGCACGACGTGAAGGATGGGGCCGAACACTTCGCGTTTCAGCACTGATATGGAATCGATCTCGAACACATGCGGCGGGAAAAACGTACCGTGTTGGTGTTCGGGCCCGAGGTTCAGTTTGCGAAGCAGTTTTGACTGAGCCGTCATCCGCACCGCGTGTTCTTCCAGCCCTTTCCGCGAATTTTCGTCGATCACCGGCCCCACATCGGTATCGAGCAAGAACGGATCGCCGAGCTTCAGTTCGTCCATGGCGCCGAGGATCAGTTCGAGCATGCGGTCGGCCACGTCTTCCTGCAGGAAGAGCACGCGGAGCGCGCTGCAGCGCTGGCCCGCGCTGTCGAAGGCCGAGGTGATCACGTCGCGCGTCACCTGTTCCGGCAGCGCCGTCGAATCCACGATCATCGCGTTCATGCCGCCCGTTTCGGCGACGATCTGCGCCAGCGGTCCTTCCCGCGCGGCGAGTGCGCGGTTGATCGCCCACGCGGCTTCCGTTGATCCCGTCAGTGCAACACCGGCGAGCCGCGGATCGGGAAACAGCGCCGCGCCGAGCTTTGAACCCCGGCCCGGAAGGAAATGCAACACATCCTCCGGCACACCGGCGCGGTGAAGCAGCTCGACGCCCGCCGCGGCGATGAGCGGCGTCGGTTCGGCGGGTTTCGCAAGCACGGCGTTTCCCGCCGCGAGCGCGCCTGCAACCTGTCCAGTGAAAATCGCCAGCGGGAAATTCCACGGCGATATGCAGGCGAAGACGCCGCGCCCGTGCAGACGAAGTTCGTTATCCTCGCCCGTGGGTCCCGGAAGCTTTACCGGTTTCTCGAACAGCGCCCGCGCCCGCGATGCATAGTAGCGTAGATAATCCGCCGTCTCGCGCACTTCGCCCTGCGCATTCGGCAGCGTCTTGCCGCCTTCGCGCACGGCGAGCGCCATCAGCCGCGGGGAATCCGCTTCGAACAGATCCGCCGCGCGTTCGAGGATCGCCGCGCGCGCTGCGCCCCCGCGTTTGTCCCACGCCTCGTAAGCGCGATGTGCTGCCGCGAGCGCGTCGAGCGCGTCCGCGGGGCCTGCCTCGATAACTTCGCCAACGAGGCGCCGGTGATCCGATGGATCGCGCACCTTGCGCGCGTCGCCCGATCGCGAGTTTCGGCCGATCCGCGGCGCGGCGCGCTGCGCCGTTTCGAGTGCCTTTTCCATGCGCGCGATCATCGGTCCCGCAATCTCGGGATCGCTCCACAGGAAGCCGCGCGAATTCCTCCGGTCCGGCAGCATGTCGGCGGGCTTGGGTATCCGGGGATTACGCCTCGGCTTCGCATTTTCGAGCTGCAGGACGGGATCGGCGACGATTTCCGGGATGGGCGACTTCTCGTCGGCGAGACGATTCACGAAAGACGTGTTGGCGCCATTCTCGAGAAGCCGCCGTACGAGATATGCGAGCAGATCCTCATGCGTACCGACCGGCGCATAAATGCGAATGCCGGGTCCTGCCCCACTCGGCTTTTTCGTCTCCCGATAGAGTTCGTACAGCGCCTCGCCCATGCCGTGCAGGCGTTGGAATTCGTAGTCGGGGTTATCGCCCGCAAACACCTGAATGGCCGAGAGCGTGTGCGCGTTGTGCGTCGCGAATTGCGGAAAGACCACATCGCGGCGGGAAAGCATTTTGCGCGCGCAGGCTAGATAGGACGTGTCGGTGCCGGATTTCCGGGTAAACACCGGATACTCGGAGAGGCCCTGTTCCTGCGCGCGCTTAATTTCCGTGTCCCAATACGCACCCTTCACAAGACGCACCGGAATGCGGCGGTCTTGCCGGCGCGCGAGCTCACAGAGCCAGTCGATAACCGGCAGCCCGCGCTTCGAATAGCCTTGCACGGCAAGCCCAAGTCCATTCCAGCCGCGCAACGGCTCCGCCGCGCCCATCGCTTCGAAAAGATCGAGCATCAGGTCGAGGCGTTCCGATTCCTCGGCATCGATCGTGAAGCCGATGTTGGAGTCGCGGGCCACTTTGGCAAGCGCGACAAGCGCAGGGAGGAGTTCGGCCATCATCCGCGCGTGCTTGATCCATTCGTAGCGTGGATGCAGCGCCGACAATTTCACCGAAATGCTCGGCCGCGCGAAAATGGATGCTCCACCGTTCGGTTGGTCCGCAGCAATAGCAACCAGCGCTTCCCGGTACGCCTGGTAGTAACGTTTCGCGTCGTGCATCGTGTAGGCGGCTTCGCCCAACATGTCGAAGGAGAAGCGGTAGCCTTGCTCGCGATCCTCGCGTGCGTTGCGAAGTGCCTCGCCGATGGTGCGTCCGAGTACGAATTGCCGGCCGAGAATGCGCATGGCAAAAGTGACCGCCTGGCGGATCACCGGCTCGCCGGAACGCGCAACCAAGTGCTTCCAGATGCCGGCAAAGTCCCATTTCGCCGTCTCGTCGAGCGCGACCACGCGCCCGCTCAGCATCAGCGCCCATGTCGAGGCGTTGACGAACAGTGACTTTGAGCGGTTCAGATGACTTCCCCAGTTGCCGCTTCCGATTTTATCGCGGATCAGCTTGTCGACCGTCGCGGCATCGGGCACGCGCAGGAGCGACTCGGCGAGACACATGAGCACCACGCCTTCTTCGCTCGACAGGGCGTATTCCTGCGTAAACGCGTCGACGGAGCTACGCTTGTCGCGTGCGAGGCGGATGCGGCGGACGAGATCCGATGCGAGCGCCTCGGTTGCGGATTCCTCGGCCGGCGTGAATCGCGCGCGCCCAATCAGCTGCGCGGTGATGCGCTCTTCGTCGGCGAGCCAGGCTTCGGAGATGGCTTTGCGGAGGGGATCGGGACTCATGAACCGGGCTTCGGCGGTGCTGCGTATGGGGCTGGCTATGGGCTAATGTCCTAGCATGAAAACGGCCGATGTCATCACGACGGGGGCGGAGTTGCGCGCGCGGGTTTCGGCCTGGCGGCACGAGGCCGCGCGCGTCGGGCTCGTGCCGACCATGGGCGCACTCCACGAAGGCCATCTATCGCTGATCACGGAAGCAGCGAAGCGAAGCGATCGTGTGGTGGTCAGCATCTTCGTCAATCCGCGGCAGTTCGGACCCAGCGAGGACTTAGAGCGCTATCCGCGAAACCTGGAACACGACCGCGGCAAACTTGCCGTGCAGGATGCGACGGACGTGATCTTCGTTCCCGAACGCGGGGAAATCTATCCGGATGGTTTCGCAACCGAGATCACTGTCGGGGGGCCGGCATGTGGTCTGGAGTCGGACTTTCGGCCGCATTTTTTCGCCGGCGTGGCAACAGTTGTCGCCAAACTGCTGATTACCGTCGCACCGGACGTCGCCATGTTTGGCGAAAAGGATTTTCAGCAGCTCCTCGTCGTGCGCCGTCTCGTCGGCGATCTCGGGCTGCCGGTGGAGATCGTCGCTGTGCCGATCGCGCGCGAACCGGACGGCCTCGCCATGTCATCGCGAAACGCCTATCTGGGCCCGCGCGAACGCAGAATTGCCGGCAAATTGAACCGCGTGCTGGCCGATGTGGCAGAACGCGTTCGCAGCGGCGCCTCCGTTGCCGCGGCGAAGCGCGAAGGCCGTGACGCACTGCTCGCTGCCGGTTTCGATTCCGTCGATTACGTCGCCATCCGCAACGCGCATACGCTTGCGCCGCTCCAGCGTGCTACTGCCGACATGCGCATCCTCGCCGCCGCGACGATTGGCGGAACACGGCTGATCGACAATTTGCCGGTGTAGGAAACTGTACGGACAAGCAACAAAAACCGCTTCACAGCAACCCCAGCTCGGCAAGTTCGGTGCAGAGCGAGGCCGGCAATCCGATTGCGCGCTGGATGGTTCTCACGTCGGGCGGAGCATCCTTCGGATCGAGGTAGCGCCAGCCCTGGAACGGTTCTCGCGCCCGCCGTATCGTCGGCACGAGTTTCGGTTCGTACACCAGGCCGCAGCGCTGCATACCGTCTTTGGCGCGTGCAGGCCGGATGTCGACCAGCCGCTGCCTCGCCGCGACTTGCCCGCGGATCACCCAGTAAAGCGAGCCGCCGTCGAGAAGCTCGGCCGCCCGCTTCGGCGTCTGGCGCGTGACGTGCACGAGTTCCGGTTTGGCGCGCCTCTTCTTCAGTGCCGCCACGCGTTTGGCCTGCCAGCGCGCGAGTTCTTCAAGCGAATCCACACCGACGCACAATTTTATGAGATGGAGCATCGGACATGGTCACTCGCGTTTGCCTCCCCGGCATAGCAAAGCGGCGCGGGGAGGAAAAATACAAACATCAATTGGTTCTTCCTTCTGCTGCCGCAAAGCGGATCAGCACGGCGCCTTCACGGACCTGGTCGCCGACGGCGACGTCCACGCTCTCCACTTTCCCGTCCCCGGACGCCGTCAACGTGTGCTCCATTTTCATCGCCTCAAGCACGACGAGCGGTTGACCGCGCTTCACCGTCGTGCCGGCTTCCGCCGTCACCCGGACAATCTTCCCTGGCATCGGTGCCATGACCCGATCGGCGGGGCTCGCCCCCGCTTCGGCCTGCTCGAGCGGGTTGCGCAGCCGGAGCAACCAGGTCTCGCCCTGATCCATCACGGCAATTTCGCCACCGGCAAGATTCACGGCCGTGCTGTGCGGCGAGGGGATCGCTGCCGTGCCGTCGATGCTCATCGTCAATCCGCCGTGCCGATGGTGGACCACAAGCACCGCGGCGGAGCCTCCGTCCGACATGAAGTCGAGCATCTCGCGCGCCTCGCCGGCGAGGCGAAACCCATCCTGCGCGTTCCATGGATCGTTCGCGCGCGTAGGACTGAAGCGTGCTGCGATCACGCGTTCCGCCGCGCGCGCATAGACCGGCGCTGTGGACGCCGGCGGCAGCAGTGCATCGATGTTGCGGTCGATGAAACCGGTGTCGATCTCGCCCGAAACAAAGTTGGGGTGACGGAGCGCCCGGACGAGAAGACCCGTGTTGGTGCGCACACCCGCGATCTCTGTCTCGCAGAGTGCGTTGGCGAGTTTCGCTGCTGCGGCCTCGCGCGTCTGATCGTGCGCGATCACCTTGGCGATCATCGGATCGTAGTACACGGTTACCCGATCCCCCTGGCGCACACCGGTATCGACGCGCACGCCGCTGTCTTCCCGGGGCAATTTCAGATGCTCGAGCTTTCCGACCGAGGGAAGAAAGCCTTTGCCCGGGTCTTCCGCGTAGAGGCGCGCCTCGATTGCATGCCCCTTTGCACAGATCTCCGTCTGCGATTTGGGGAGCGGTTCGCCGGCCGCGACGCGAAGCTGCCACTCGACCAGATCGAGCCCCGTAATCATCTCAGTCACGGGATGCTCGACCTGGAGCCGCGTGTTCATCTCCATGAACCAGAAGCGGTCCGGCTTTAGTCCTGCCGATGAGTCGGCGATAAATTCCACGGTGCCCGCACCGACATAGCCGATCGCCTTGGCCGCGCGCACGGCGGCCTCGCCCATCTGTTCGCGCATTCCTTCCGGCATGCCGGGAGCCGTTGCTTCCTCAATGACCTTCTGGTGCCGCCGCTGCAGCGAGCAGTCGCGCTCGAAAAGATGCACCGCATTGCCGCGGGAATCCGCAAAGATTTGCATCTCGATATGTCGCGGCCGCGCGACGTATTTCTCTATGAGCACCCGACCGTTGCCGAAGGCCGCCGCTGCTTCGCGCCGCGCGCCTTCGAGAGCGGGCGGGAATTCGGTTGCGCTGTCGACGCGGCGCATGCCCTTGCCGCCGCCGCCCGCCGTCGCCTTGATAAGCACCGGAAAGCCGAGGCGTTTCGCTTCCGTTGCGAGCATCTTCGGCGATTGGTCCTCGCCTTCGTAACCCGGAACGACGGCGACGCCGGCACTGGCCATCAAACGCTTGGCGCGATCTTTCAATCCCATGGCGCGGATGGCTTGGGCAGACGGGCCGATGAACACGATGTTCGCTGTCGCGCACGCCTCCGCGAAATCGGCGTTTTCCGAAAGGAATCCGTAGCCGGGATGCATCGCTTCGGCGCCGGTTTGCCTTGCCGCCGCGATCACGGCGTCAATGTCGAGGTAGCTCTCTTTGGCAGACGGCGGACCGATGCGGACGGCTTCGTCGGCAAAAGCGACATGTGCCGCGTCCGCATCCGCATCCGAATAGACCGCGACCGTCGCAATACCGAGCCGCCGGGCCGTTCGCATGACACGGACCGCGATTTCGCCGCGATTGGCGATCAGAAGCTTCTTGAACATCGGGAATGCTTATAGCCCGCGCGAAGCGGGCCCGCCAAAGCGAAGACTTCCAGCGCGACCAAAGATCGAAGCCCTGACGATCCCGGATCCGTGTCGAAGCTGAGTGAGAAAGGCTCGCCCTCAAGAACATGGCGCGCACGATAAAAGAGTGACGCCGCTCTAGTAATCCGGACGGGATGCTCCTGCGCCGCCGTCGAGAATCTGCGCGATGGCGCTTGCAACCTGGTCAATCGGGGCCATGCCATCGACCTGGGAAAGCTTGCCCTGGACGCGGTAATAATCCAGCAGCGGCGCCGTGTTGCGATAATACACGCCAAGGCGATGGCGCAGCGTCTCCGGCGTGTCGTCGGCACGGCTCGGTCCGCCTTCGCGGATACGCTGTTCCACGCGGTTGATCAGCGCCTCGTCGTTGACTTTCAATTCGATCACGCGGTCGATCTGCTTGCCACAGTCGGCGAGCATCCGGTCGAGCGCCCTGGCCTGCGCGATGGTGCGCGGGAAACCGTCAAACACCGCCCCCTCGGTACAGCTCTGATGGCAAAGCCGCTCGGCGACGATGGCGACGACGATGTCGTCGGAGACCAGCTCGCCCCCGTCCATGATGTCCTTGGTCTTTCGCCCAAGCTCGGTGCCGGCACGGGCGGCCTCGCGCAGCATTTCGCCGGTGGAGAGCTGAGGCCAGCCGTGTTGTTCCTGCAGGATTCTGGCTTGCGTCCCTTTTCCTGCCCCCGGCGGCCCAAAAAGGACCAGGTTCAACGCCGGCTTCCCCTGAGCTTCGCCTTGCGGATCAGCCCTTCATATTGCTGCGCGATGAGATGGCTCTGGATTTGGGCCACGGTGTCCATCGTGACGCTGACGATAATGAGGATCGAGGTGCCGCCGAAGGTGAGGAGCGCATAATTGGTCCGGATGGCCTCGGGAATGATGCAGACGAAGGCGAGATAGAACGCGCCGACCACGGTGATGCGCGTCAGGACGTAATCGATGTATTCGCCGGTCTTCTTGCCCGGGCGGATGCCCGGAATGAAGCCGCCGTACTTTTTGAGATTCTCCGCCGTCTCCTCCGGATTGAAGATGATCGACGTGTAGAAGAACGAGAAGAAGATGATCATCAACGCGTACAGCAGCAGATAAAGCGGCCGCCCCGGCCCCACATAGGTAAGGATGGTCTGCAGCCACTCAGGCACGTTCTGGCCGTTGAAGTTGGCGACCGTCGTCGGCATCAGCAGGATCGACGAGGCAAAGATCGGCGGGATGACGCCGGAGACGTTCAGCTTGAGCGGCAGGTGCGAAGATTCGCCGCCGAACATGCGATTGCCGACCTGGCGTTTGGGATATTGCACCAATAGACGCCGCTGCGCGCGCTCCATGAAGACAATGAAGAGCACGAGCAGCACCGCGCCGATGAGGATGACCAGGATGACCGGCACGTCCACCGCACCGGTGCGTGCGGATTCGAAAAGCTGGGTGATAGCGGTAGGAAAGCGCGCCACGATGCCGGCAAAGATGATGAGCGAAATGCCGTTTCCGACGCCGCGGCTCGTGATCTGCTCGCCGAGCCACATCAGGAGAATGGTGCCGCCGGTCAGCGTGATCACTGCCGAGATGCGGAAAAACCAGCCAGGATCGATGACCACATTGCCCCAATGCTCGAGGCCGATGGCGATACCGTAAGCCTGCAGCGCCGCGAGACCCACGGTGCCGTAGCGCGTGTATTGATTGAGTGTCTTCCGTCCGACCTCGCCTTCCTTCTTCAGCGCTTCCAGCTCCGGAAACACCGTGGTCATCAGCTGGATGATGATCGAGGCCGAAATATAAGGCATGATGCCGAGCGCGAAGATCGCCATGCGCTGTACTGCGCCGCCCGACAGCATATTGAAGATATCGAGCATGCCGCCCTGCTGCTGGGAGAGCTGGCGCGCGAGTTCGCTGGGATCGATCCCCGGCATCGGAATGAAGGTGCCGAGGCGCGCAACAACGAGGAGCGCGAGGGTGAAGAAGATACGCTGGCGCAGCTCCTTCGCCTTGGAAAGATTGCTGAAGTTGAAATTTGCTGCCAGCTGTTCGGCCGCAGAGGCCATTGCGCTGCTCCTGAACGCCTAACGCGTCCTGTTTTCCTGGATCACCCGGGCCGGGCCGCCCGCTTCTCAGCCGATTTTGCGCGGCGCTGCGCCTTTTTGCCGGGCTGACCTTTCTTGTCCGTGCGCACCGGTTTCTTGAACGTAAGGTTCACGGAGCCCCCCGCCTTCCTGATCAGCTCGACTGCGCCCGACGATGCGCCGGCGACTTCGATATCGATCTTCGCGGTCAAACCGCCTCCAAGCAGGCGGATGCCGTGGCGGCTTGCGCGCGCGAGGCCGGCTCCGCGCAGCATGTCTTCGCTGATCTTCGCCGACGCATCGAGGCGCTTCGCATCGATCGCCTTCTGGATGCGGTCGAGACCGACTTCCGCGAAGTGGAGAGCGAAGATGTTGTTGAAGCCGCGCTTCGGCAGACGCATGTAAAGCGGCATCTGGCCGCCTTCGAAACCGTACACTTTCGTGCCGGTGCGCGCCTTGGCGCCCTTGACCCCACGGCCGCAGGTCTTGCCGAGTCCGGAAGACGAGCCGCGGCCGACCTTGAGCTTGCGGCGATGCGCACCTTCGTTGTTGGCGAGCTGATTGAGCCTCATCCCTGTTTCTCCTCAACCACCTCGACGAGATTGGCCGCAGCGCGGATCATGCCGCGAACCGCAGGCGTATCTTCGAGCGTCCGCGTGCGGCCGATCCTGCCAAGGCCGAGCCCCCGCAGGGTTGCGGCGTGTTTTTCCGGCCGCCGGTTCGCGCTTCGCACCTGCCGAACGGTCACCGTCTTTCCTGACTTCGCGCTCACGCCGCGCTCCCGGCCGAGGGCTGATCGGCCTTGTTTGCACCTTCACGCCGCGCGATGATTTCGCTGACGCTGCGCCCGCGCCGTTGCGCCACCATGCGGGGCGACTGCTGCAGCTTCAGCGCATCGAATGTTGCGCGGACCATGTTGTACGGGTTGGAGGTGCCAAGCGATTTCGCGACGACATCGCCAACGCCGAGCGATTCGAATACCGCGCGCATGGGGCCGCCGGCGATGATCCCGGTGCCGGCCGGCGCCGGTCGTACCAGCACCTTGCCCGCGCCGTGATGACCGCGCGTCTCGTGATGCAGCGTACGGCCGTCCTTCAAGGGTACGCGGATCATGGACCGTTTCGCGGCGTCGGTCGCCTTGCGGATCGCTTCGGGTACTTCGCGCGCCTTGCCATGTCCGAACCCGACCCGTCCGCGCTGATCCCCCACGACCACCAGCGCGGCAAAGCCGAAGCGTCGGCCGCCTTTCACCACTTTGGCGACGCGATTGATGTGGACCAGCCGGTCCACAAATTCGCTGTCGCGTTCTTCGCGCTGTCTCGGTTCACGCGCCATTTCGAAATCCTTTGCCTAAAATTCCAGGCCGCCTTCACGCGCGGCCTCCGCCAGCGCCTTGACGCGCCCGTGATACATATAGCCGCCGCGATCGAAGACAACCTGCCGGACACCTTTTGCGAGAGCGCGCTCGGCAATCTTTTTGCCGACGCCCTTCGCCGCCTCGACATTCCAGGTCTTCGCGGCCGTTTCTTCCTTTTCGTTGCTCGACGCGGCGGCGAGAGTCTGGCCCGCGCGGTCGTCGACGAGCTGCGCATAGATGTGCTTGCCCGAACGGAACACCGAAAGCCGAGGGCGGCCGTTCGCGGCATGAACGATGCGCTCGCGCGTTCGGCGCTTCCGCCGGAGAAAGAGTTTCTGCTCGCGTGCCATGGCTATTTCTTCTTGCCTTCCTTGCGCAGGATGCGCTCGCCCGCATATTTGATGCCCTTGCCCTTGTACGGCTCGGGCGGACGCCAGCCGCGGATTTCGGCCGCAACCTGCCCCACCAGTTGTTTGTCGATGCCGCTGACCGTGATCATGGTCGGCTTCTCGCAGACGATGCCGATGCCCGCCGGAATGGGATAGTGCACGTCATGGCTGAAGCCCAATTGCAGGTTCAGGTTCTTCCCCTGCACCGCCGCGCGATAACCGACGCCGGAAATCTCGAGCTTCTGGGTGAAGCCTTGCGTAACTCCGGTGACGAGATTGTTCACCAGCGTGCGGCTCAGGCCCCACATTTCGCGGCCACGCTCGGCGCCTTCGCGCGGGATAACGGTCACGCCCTCTTCGCCGACACTCGCCTCGATTTCGCCGGGAAGCGCCACGGTCATTTCACCCTTGGGGCCTTTTACGCGCACGGACTGTCCGTCGACCGTGGCGCTTACGCCCTTCGGCAGGGGAACCGGCCTTTTGCCGATACGTGACATTTCAAAACTCCATTCCTCCGCCGCCTAGAAGACGCGGCAGATCACCTCTCCGCCCACATTTTTCTCGCGCGCACTCGTATCCGTCATTACGCCCTGCGGCGTCGAGACGATCGAAAGGCCGAGACCGCTCCTGTGCGGCCTTAAATCGCGCACCGACGCATAGACACGCCGGCCCGGCGTCGACACGCGCTTCAGTTCGCGAATGACAGGCCGGCCTTCGTGATATTTGAGCTCGATCTCGAGTTCTTTCATGCCGCCCTTGAATTCGACTTCCGCGTAGCCGCGGATAAAGCCTTCCGCCTGCAGCACGTCGAGGACGCGCACACGCTGGCGCGAGAAGGGCGACTTCACTTTGGCCGCGCCGCGCATCTGGCCATTCCGGATGCGCGTCAGGAGATCGCCGATGGGATCCGATACCGCCATGTCGTTCTCCTACCAGCTTGCCTTGGTCATGCCGGGCACCTGTCCAAAATTCGAAAGGTCGCGGAGCGCGATGCGCGACAGCTTCACCTTGCGGTAATAGCCTTTCGAACGACCCGACAGCTCGCAGCGGTGATGAATGCGCGTTTTCGACGAATTGCGCGGCAGCTTCGCAAGCTTCAGGCGCGCGGCGAACCGCTCTTCCGGTGGAACCGACATGTCCTCGGCCCTGTCCTTCAGTGCGGCGCGTTTGGCGGCGTAGCGCGCCACCATGGCTTCGCGTTTCTTGTTGCGGTTGATCTGACTCAATTTTGCCATGTGCGTCTCGTTTTCAGTTCATGAACGGGAGTTGAAAGCCCTTGAGCAGCGCTTTCGCTTCCGCGTCCGTCCTTGCGGAGGTGTTTATGATGATGTCCATACCCCAGACGTTTTCCGTCTTGTCATAATCGATCTCGACGAAAATGATGTGCTCCTTCAGGCCCAGCGCGTAATTGCCGTTGCCGTCGAAGCTCTTGCCGTTCAGACCGCGGAAGTCGCGCACTCGCGGCAGCGCGATCGTGACGAGACGGTCCAGGAATTCGTACATGCGGTCCTTCCGCAGCGTAACTTTTACGCCAATCGGCAGACCGTGGCGGATCTTGAACGTCGCTATCGCCTTTTTCGCGCGGGTGATCACCGCCTTCTGGCCGGCAATCGCGGTGAGATCGTTGACCGCGGACTGGATTTTCTTCTGGTCGCCTGCGGCTTCTCCGGCGCCAATGTTGAGGACGATCTTCTCGATCCGCGGCGCCTGCAGGGGATTGGTATAGCCGAATTCCTTCTGCAGCTGCGGACGGACCACGTCTTCGTAGCGCTTCTTGAATCGCGGCACGTAATCCGGATCGCGCGCGGCCGGCCGAGCCGCCGTCTTGGCGCCGGCGGCTTCCGCTTTGCCTTCCGGCTTCGCGGGCTTGGCTTTCTTCGCACCGGCCGGCGCGCCCGCATCGCCACCCTGCGGCTTTGCTGGCTTTTTGCCCTTCGGCTCTTTTGTGCCTTTGTCAGACATCGATGACCTCACCCGAATCCTTGGCGAAACGCACCTTGCGGCCGTCGGCCAGGAACTTGAAACCGATCCGCGTCGCACCGCCCGATTTCGGATCGACATGCGCAAGGTTCGACAGATGAACCGGCGCTTCCTTATTGACGATTCCGCCCTGTTGGCGTTGCGTCTGGCGCTGGTGACGCTTGACGACATTGACGCCCGAAACGAGCGCGCGGTCCTCGCCAGGATAGACCCGCAGCACTTCGCCCTTTTTACCCTTGTCGCGACCGGTTGTGACGATGACACGGTCGCCCTTGCGAATACGCGCGGTCATCACAGCACCTCCGGGGCAAGCGAAATGATCTTCATGTGATTCTTGCTGCGCAGCTCGCGCGTCACAGGACCGAATATGCGCGTGCCGATCGGCTCGTTCTGATTATTGACAAGAACAGCAGCGTTAGAATCGAAGCGGATCAGGCTGCCGTCAGGGCGGCGCACGCCCTTTGCCGTGCGCACGATCACCGCTTTCAGCACCTCGCCCTTTTTGACGCGCCCGCGCGGGATCGCTTCTTTGACACTGACAACGATCGTGTCGCCCACGTCGGCATATTTGCGCCGCGAGCCGCCCAAGACCTTGATGCACATCACGCGGCGGGCGCCGGAATTGTCCGCCACGTCAAGCTCCGTCGTCATCTGGATCATGGATTCAGCCTCCCGCGCCCCGCTCTTGCGCGCCGACCCGCTCCACCACTTCCCAGGTCTTCAATTTGGACAGTGGCCGGCATTCGCGGATGCGCACCACATCACCCACCTTGAACTCCTTGTTCTCGTCATGCGCGTGGTAATTCTTCGAGCGGCGCACCGTCTTTCCCATCACCGGATGGGTGAAGCGGCGCTCGACCTTTACCACCACGGTCTTCGCGTTCTTGTCGCTCACCACGACACCCTGGAGAATACGTTTGGGCATTGCCTTAATTCCTTGCCTTTATTGCTGCGCCTTGCGCGCTCTCTCGCCGATCACCGTCTGGACGCGGGCGATCTCGCGGCGCACGGTACGGACCCGGCTCGTGTTTTCGAGCTGACCATTGGCACGCTGAAAACGCAGGTTGAACTGCTCCTTCTTGAGCCTGGCGAGCGCATCGGTCAGCTCATCCTGCGATTTCGCGCGGAAATCGTCCGCCGCATTGTCTTTGTTCGCCATCGTCAGACCTCAAGTCGCGCCACGAATTTGGTGCCGATCGAAAGTTTGGACGCACCGAGTCTCAGCGCCTCGCGCGCAGTTTCCGTGTCTACGCCGTCCACTTCGAAAAGGATTCGTCCGGGCTTGATGCGCGCCACCCAATATTCCGGCGCGCCTTTGCCGGAGCCCATGCGCACTTCGGCGGGTTTCCTCGACACGGGCACGTCGGGGAAGACGCGAATCCACACACGGCCGGCACGCTTCATGTGACGCGTGATGGCGCGGCGCGCCGCTTCGATTTCGCGCGCGGTGATGCGCTCCGGCTCCAGGGCCTTCAGGCCAAAGGCGCCGAAATTGAGCGATGTGCCCGCCTTCGAGGCGCCATGGATGCGCCCCTTGTGTTGCTTGCGAAATTTTGTCCGTGTGGGTTGCAGCATCGAAGCGGCCCGTCAGTGCTGGGCGGCCGGCTGGCCGCGCCCACCGGCACCGCCCGCACGATGAGAATCCGCAGCCTCGGCCTGGCGGCGTTCCGTCGCCATTGGATCGTGCTCCATGATCTCGCCCTTGAATATCCACACCTTGACACCGCACGTGCCGTAGGTGGTCTTCGCCGTCGCGACGCCGTAATCGACATCGGCGCGCAAGGTGTGCAGCGGCACCCGGCCCTCGCGGTACCATTCCATGCGGGCGATTTCCGCGCCGCCAAGCCGTCCACCGCAATTGATGCGAATGCCTTGCGCGCCAAGGCGCATGGCCGACTGGACGGCCCGCTTCATCACCCGCCGGAACGCCACGCGCCGTTCGAGCTGCTGCGCAATATTTTCGGCGACGAGCTTGGCATCAATCTCCGGTTTGCGGATCTCGACAATGTTCAGATGCACTTCGTCATCGGTAAACCGCTGCACATCATTTTTCAGCTTTTCGATGTCGGCGCCCTTTTTGCCGATCACCACGCCCGGCCGCGCCGAATGGATCGTGATGCGGCACTTCTTGTGCGGCCGTTCAATCACGATCCGCGAAACGCCGGCCTGCTTCAGCCGTTCGCTCAAATGTTTGCGGATCTTGATGTCTTCCTGCAGCAGCCGGCCATACTCCTTCTTGCCCGCGTACCAGCGCGAGTCCCATGTCCGGTTGATGCCGAGCCTGAGGCCCGTGGGATTGACTTTCTGACCCATCAGGCTGTCTCCTGTGCCGCCGCGGATGCGCCGCTGCGCCCACGTTTTTTTGTTTCTTTCTCTTCGCGCACCTGCGCCACCACGATCGTGACTTGCGAAAAGGGCTTTTCCACCCTGGCGCCACGACCGCGCGCTCGCGCGTGAAATCGCTTCAAGACCATGTTCTTTCCGACGCTTGCCTCGCTCACCACAAGATCGTCGACATCGAGATCGTGGTTGTTTTCCGCATTCGCAATCGCCGATTGCAGAACTTTTTTCACCTCACGCGCGATGCGCTTCGGCGAAAACGTGAGTTCGTTCAGCGCGGCATCCGCCTTCTTGCCGCGGATCGACTGCGCGACAAGGTTCAGCTTGCGCGGACTGCCGCGCAGCGATCGACCGATGGCCTGCGCCTTGTTTGCCGGAAGGATACGCGCGCGCGCTTTCTTGCCCATCAGGTGGTCGCCCTCTTCGCTTTCTTGTCGCCGGAATGGCCATAGAAGGTGCGCGTCGGCGCGAATTCGCCGAGCTTGTGACCAACCATGTCCTCGGTGACGAGCACGGGAATGTGCTTGTGTCCGTTGTGCACACCAAACGTGAGGCCCACAAATTGCGGCAGGATGGTGGAACGGCGCGACCAGGTCTTGATCACATCCTTTCGCCCTGATCCTCTCGCCGCTTCCGCCTTCTTGAGCAGATAGCCGTCGACGAACGGACCTTTCCAGATAGAACGAGCCATAACGATTACCCTTGCATCTTTCCGTGACGCGAGCGGACGATGAATTTCGTCGTGCGTTTGTTCTTGCGCGTGCGCGCGCCCTTTGTCGGTTTGCCCCATGGCGTCACGGGATGACGGCCGCCCTTGGTGCGACCCTCGCCGCCGCCATGCGGATGATCGATAGGGTTCATGGCGGTACCGCGCACATGCGGCCGCTTGCCCTTCCACACATTGCGTCCGGCCTTGCCGATGACCTCGTTCATGTGATCGGGATTCGAAACCGCGCCGACCGTGGCCATGCATTCGAGTTGCACGCGCCTGACTTCGCCCGAGTTCAGGCGCAGCATCGCGTATCCGGCATCGCGACCGAGATACTGCGCGTACGTTCCTGCCGAGCGCGCGATCTGGCCGCCCTTAGCCGGCTTCATCTCGACGTTATGTACAATCGTACCCACCGGCATCGCGGCAAGCCGCATTGCATTGCCCGGTTTCACGTCCACGCGCTCCCCCGAGACGACCGTGTCGCCCACCGCAAGCCGCTGCGGAGCGAGGATGTAGGAGAGTTCGCCGTCTTTGTACTTGACGAGCGCAATGAACGCGGTGCGGTTGGGATCGTATTCGAGGCGTTCGACGCGCGCCGGAACATCGAATTTGCGGCGCTTGAAGTCGACGACACGGTAGCGCTGCTTGTGTCCGCCGCCCTGCCAGCGCACGGTCACGCGCCCGGTGTTGTTGCGGCCACCGTTCCGCGTCTGTCCCTCGGTCAGGTTCTTGATCGGCCCGCCTTTGTGCAGCTGGGAGCGGTCGACCAGCACCAGCTGACGCTGTCCCGGTGTTGTCGGTCTATATTGCTTGAGCGCCATGATCAGAGTCCCGTCGTAATGTCGATCTGATAACCCTCGACGAGAGTCACGATCGCTTTCTTGGTATCGCTCTTCACGAACGGCCGGCCGCGGAACGTCTTGGGTTTGCCCTTCTGCCGGATCGTGTTGACGGACTTTACCTTCACTCTGAACAGGGTCTCGACCGCCTTCGCGATATCCGGTTTGGTCGCGTCGTCCGCCACGCGGAAAACGACCTGGTTCACCTCGCTGAGTTTCGTCGCTTTTTCGGTGATGACCGGCGAAAGGATCACGTCATAGGCGTTCATGACAGCCGCTCCTCGATCGCCTTTACCGCAGCCGTGGTCAGCACCAGCTTTTCGCGCCGAAGTATGTCGTAGACATTCAGTCCCGCCGTCGGCAGCAAGCCGATGCCGGCAAGGTTGCGCGCGCTGAGCGCAAAATTGCCGTCGAATTGGCCGTCGACGATCAGCGCATTCAGGGCACCGATCCTGTCGAGGTTTTTTGCGAGTTCCCGTGTCTTTATCGCGTCCACTTTTGCGCTTTCGATCACGATCAGAGCGCCGTCCCTGGCTTTGGCCGACAGCGCATGTTTCAGCCCGAGCGCGCGGACTTTCTTCGGCAAATCGAAAGCGTGGCTGTGCTGCACCGGGCCCATGGCCTTCGCGCCGCCGACAAAAAGCGGCGCGGAGCGCGCTCCGTGGCGGGCTTGCCCCGTTCCCTTCTGGCGGTAGACTTTCCGCTTGGTGCGATTGACCTCGCCGCGCGTGAGCACCTTGTGTGTCCCGGCCCGGCGCTTCGCCAACTGCCAGACAATGACGCGTTGCAGGAGGTCGCGGCGAGGTTCGAGCCCGAAGATCGCATCGTTCAGTTCGATATCGCTCGTCGCGTCCTGATCGAGATGGAGAACCTTCGCTTTCACGACGTCGCTCCTTCCGATGGCTGAGCGCTTTGAGTCGCGCCGTCGCGCCCGGGTTTGCGCACCGAAGCGGGAACGGGCGCCGTATCGGGGCGCGGACGCTTGGCGGCGTCGCGCACCATCACCCAACCGCCTTTGTGACCGGGTACGGCGCCACGGATCATGATCAGTCCCCGTTCCACATCGACTTTGGCCACCTCGAGATTCTGCGTGGTGACGCGATCGACGCCGTAGTGGCCGTGCATCTTCTTGTTCTTGAAGGTCTTGCCCGGATCCTGACGGCCACCAGTGCCGCCGAGCGAACGATGCGAGATCGACACGCCGTGGCTGGCTTCCAGGCCACGGAAATTCCACCGCTTCATGGCGCCCGTGAAGCCACGGCCGATGGTAATGCCCGTGACATCGACCTTCTGCCCCGCGACGAAGTGGTCGGCGAGTATCACGTCACCCACTTCCAGCAGGTTGGCGCTATCGACGCGAAATTCCGCGAGCTTCCGTTTCGGCTCGACCTCGGCTTTCGCGAAACGCCCGCGGTCCGCCTGGCAAAGCCGTTTCGTTTTCGCGAAACCGGCACCCAATTGTACGGCAGTGTAGCCGTCCTTCTCTTCCGTCCGCTTGCCAACGACCTGACAGCCATCGAGCTTCAGGACCGTGACCGGTACGTGCCGCCCGTCTTCGAGGAAAAGACGGGTCATGCCGACCTTCTGCGTGATGACGCCTGTGCGCATCCGCCTGTCCTTAGAGTTTGATCTCGACGTCGACACCCGCCGCGAGGTCGAGCTTCATCAGCGCGTCGACTGTTTGCGGCGTAGGATCGATGATGTCGAGGAGCCGCTTGTGCGTCCGGATTTCGAACTGCTCGCGGCTCTTTTTGTCCACGTGCGGGGAGCGGTTGACGGTAAAGCGCTCGAAGTCGGTCGGCAGAGGAATCGGCCCTCTAACCTGCGCGCCCGTCCGTTTGGCCGTGTTCACGATTTCCCGCGTCGAATTGTCGAGAATACGGTGATCGAAGGCCTTGAGCCGTATACGGATGTTCTGCCCTTGCATTTCATTTTCTCCAATACGGCTTTTGGGTCTTCGCGTTTCTCTTACTTCACGATCTTGGCGACGACGCCCGAACCGACCGTGCGGCCGCCTTCACGAATGGCGAAGCGAAGCTTCTCCTCCATCGCGATCGGAACGATCAGTTCGACCTCGATCGAAACGTTGTCACCCGGCATCACCATTTCCGTGCCTTCGGGCAGCTTGACGATCCCGGTGACGTCGGTGGTGCGGAAATAGAATTGCGGACGATAGTTCGTGAAGAACGGCGTATGGCGTCCGCCTTCTTCCTTCGTCAGCACGTACACTTCCGCCTTGAAATTGGTGTGCGGCGTGATCGAACCCGGCTTCGCCAGGACCTGTCCGCGCTCCACACCTTCACGCTCGACGCCGCGCAGCAGGCAGCCGACATTGTCGCCCGCCTGGCCCTGATCAAGCAGCTTGCGGAACATCTCGACCCCGGTGACGGTGGTCTTCTGGGTGGGACGGATACCGACGATCTCCACTTCCTCGCCAACCTTGATGACGCCGCGATCGATACGGCCGGTGACGACGGTGCCACGGCCCGAGATCGAGAACACGTCTTCGATCGCCATCATGAACGGCTGGTCGACCGCGCGGTCCGGCTGCGGAATGTTCTCGTCAACTGCCTTCATCAGTTCGGCGATGGATTCGCGACCCATTTTCGGCTCGCGATCCTCAAGCGCGCAAAGCGCCGAGCCGCGAACGATCGGAATCTTGTCCCCGGGGAAATCGTAGCTTGAAAGAAGCTCGCGAACCTCAAGCTCGACGAGATCGAGAAGCTCGGGGTCATCCACCATGTCGACCTTGTTCATGTACACGACGAGGGCCGGCACGCCGACCTGGCGGGCGAGAAGAATGTGTTCCCGCGTCTGCGGCATTGGGCCGTCGGCAGCGGAAACGACAAGAATGGCGCCATCCATCTGTGCGGCGCCGGTGATCATGTTTTTCACGTAGTCCGCATGGCCCGGGCAATCGACATGGGCGTAGTGACGCTTGTCGGTCTCGTATTCGACGTGGGCCGTCGAAATCGTGATACCGCGCGCCTTCTCTTCCGGCGCCTTGTCGATCTGGTCGTAGGCGGGGAATTGCGCCTTGCCCTG
>DATAQZ010000007.1:0-861065 GCA_036264415.1 Rhizomicrobium sp.
CCGGGGAGGGGGCAATTCACTGCGCGCCGCATGCTTTGCCCCCTCCACCGCTTCGCGGTCCCCCTCCCCCACGCAATGCATGCGCGGGGGAGGAAACTCTAAAACCGGTACGACAGATTGATCGCGCCGAACTGGTCGGCATGCACCTGGGTGCGGTATTCGCGCGTCCGGAAGACATGCGTGAAGGAAAGCCGCCACTGTTCGAAGGAGAGGGCGGCGCCGAGCTGCAGATCGCCGACGTACGGAATTTTCTCGACGCTGCGGCTCGTCTGCCAGGTGTTGCCGTCGAGAAAGATGTTTCGGGCGATGGCGCGGCCGTCCACGCCAGCAAACAGGTACCAGCCGAATGCCGCGGTGGGGACGAAAAAATTGGTCCCGGGAAGGCTCGGTTCGATGCGCGGCGGACCGTAATCGTCCGGCAGGTCGAAACCGATGCGCGCGATCGCGCCGGCGTTCAGGTAATCGTAAACTGTCCCCACCATGCCGCCGACATGCGGCGCGACATCGAAGGAGAAGCCGAGAACCGAGCCGCTGGCAAGCGCCCGCCAGGCGCGCTCGTCGCCGATCGCGAACACGGGCTCGTTGTGCAGCTGCGTGCCCCACCCTTCCGGCGTTATGTCGCCCAGCACGCGATGGACGATTTTCTGCGTCTCCTCGGCGAGCGAATCCGGACCGATCACGCCAAGCTGTACCTGCAGCTGGTCGAGCGTGGTCTCGCTCTTTTCGGTCAGACCATAAGCAAAATAGAGATAGCCGGCGTAAGGCCGATCGGTGAGCGGCGGATCGACGAGGCGAAGGTCGGTCGGCGTGTAAATGTTTTGCCCGAGGGCGTAGCTCGCCCGCACCTCGCCCTCCTGGTTGAAGAACGGGAGCTTGCGCGCGAGATCGACCGACCACAGCGGCGTATCGTCCGGCGCCGTCGTCCAGGCGAATTCCACGCCGTTGGTGTAGTCGCGGTCGGTGTGAAAGAAATAGTCGTTTTCGAACAGCACGCTGAGCGTGCCGCGCTCCGGCTGCGCCTGTGCAAAAGCCGGAAGCACGAGCGCCGCGGACGCGCCGCAGGCCGCGATCAGCCCGGCCACCAACCCGGCAAGGCCGTGGCGCTTTCGGAATCCCATGCACTCCCCTCTCGTGAAACTCGCAAATGATAATGCAGGGGGACGGTCACTCGTTCTTCCGCCCGCGCCTGAAGAGACGTGCCGTGCCCTGCCTGTTGCAGAAGGGGAACACCGCCCTTTCGCACCCGCGGTAAGCACCTCTCATCATAAATTAATTCTCATCATCGGAACCCGCGCACGGCGTTTTCCATTTCATTTGACGGTCGGAAGGGCCTTTTGACAGGAGTGTACGAGATGAAGCGCCTTTGGATGGCAGGAATTGCGACGGCCGCGCTGGTCGCTGGCACAAGCGCCATGGCCCAGGACGAACCGCCCCCGGGTGCGATGACGCCGCCCCCCGGTGCGATGGAAAGGAGCACGACCACGACCACCACCACATGGACCGTGCGTCCCGAGGAACGGACCGTCATTCATGATTACGTGATGAAGGAGAAGGTCCGGCCGGAAGCGGTCCGCGAACAGGTTGTGATCGGCGCGGCTGTACCGGCCGATGTCGAACTGCAGCCGGTGCCGGAGGAAATTTACACGCGCGTGCCCGAGGCCCGACGATACGAATACTTCGATTGGAACGGCCGCGTGGTATTTGTCGATCCGGATTCCAGGAAGGTCGTACAGATCGTCGATTGATTCGACTGTCTCGCCGGTTTCACCGGCACGAACGCCCGGCTGTCGTGGCCGGGCGTTCGTTTTTGTGCTGCACTGGCGCTAACGCATGGGCCGGAGAGCGCGCACGAATCCCCGAATAGCCCCGCCGTTCCAGAAGAAACGGCGGGGCCTTGGGCATCGTGCAAACTCTCGCGCAGGCTACTTCAGCGGTCCCTGATATTCGCCGCCGCCGCCAACAACCAAGGGACCGGTATCCTTGCAGCCTTTCTTGACCTTTGTGCGGATGTAGCTGAATCCGTGCGCCAATCCGTTCGTATCAACATTGCGCAAGACGAAGCTGTGTTCGGTGCAGGTTCCCTTGAAAACGCCCATGCCGTCGCCGGGATAATTGGTCACCTTGTACGTGCCCGTCTGATCGGACGTGGTCGTCACAGTTCCGTCCGTATTGGTGACGTGCCCGGACAAACCCGTGCTGCCCGCCGTCCCGACGATGTTTCCCATGCCATCAAAACAGAGCGTCCCTACTGTATCCCTGCCCACCGTGGAAGAACCTGTATCCACACTGGTACCCAAATGGGCATAGCACCCGTTCAGCGCGGTATTATTATACGATACCTGCGCATGGGCCGAACCGTACCATCCCGCAGAGGCAACAAGAATCGCACTCACCAATCTGACGCCATTCATGAGGGTCTCTCCCTTTACGCAAACGCCTCTCCCTTTGACGCAACAACGCTGGTTTGATGACGGTCCGAAACCTGGTAGGCCCGTCACGGCACCGAACGACTGAGGTCGCGACCTGTTCCATCGCGTTGTTGGGCGGAAGCAACTTTTTCTGTACGGATTTTCATAGGTTAGCGGCGTGGTACGATGTAGGTTTGCGTCCTACGGAACAACATAGGCTGGTGGTGCTGCTGACGTGGGCACGTATTCGAGATCACCGCCAGGCCCGTCTGCGTCGCGAAAGGTATTCGGAACGAAACCCACACAGGTTCGACGACAGTAGAGAATTTCTCGTTCGCATAGCCCAAATCACCCGATTGACTTGCCTTTTGTTGCGGGATGACGGCGCGCTTTATCGCGCACGAAAAAATTCGGCCCCACATTGCCCCGGACTGGCTTGACCTGAGTCCTTTTGGGACGGCATTCGGCGGGTGCAATGGGCTGCATCCTCGCGGCCGCCGGTGTGAGGGGAGCAGAGGTGCTGGAAGAACGGATCAAGCAGCAATTTCCGGCGCTGTTCATTACCTTCGTCAGCGTGCTGATCGGTCTTGTCTTCGCCGATCTGGTTTCTGAAGCGCGTGCCCGAATGAAGCTGTGGCCGCTGAACGTCGCCACCTTGCGCACATGGGCGCAAGTATTCGCGATGGCCGCTTCGGCTTTCGCGGCATGGGTGGTGTACTCACATCTTGGCATTTCCCGGAACCGGATTCCCACCTTCGCCGATTCCTTCAGTGCCGTCCTGGTGCCAACGCCATTGCTGATCTTCAACTCATTCGTGGGGCGCGCCCTGGTATGGCCGTGGTTCTATTTCGCCAGTATGTATCTGCTCATCTGTCTCGTGACGAGTTTTTGGCAGCTTCGTCTGACGCGCGCCGAGCGGGAATTGCATACCTTCCGCCGTTTGTACCGTCCTACCGGGTTCTTGAGCGTCTTCTACGCTGGTGTACCAGGGTTCGCTATTAGCGGGTGGGCCGACCAGCACGGCTGGCTTTCGCCGCTTTGGGAACTCGCGATTGCCGCGACGCCAATTCCCGCGGCGCTGCTTTGCGTGCATCTGTTCCTGCGTGATTGGCGAGACGCCATTGGCGTCGGACCGGCGAGAGGTCAATGATCATGAGACGCCAATAATCGGTGTCGATTGGGGGCGTTTTGGCTTGTGCAAAGGCAGTACGTGTGGGGCCGTAGGACGCAGGCGATTAGCGCGCCAGAGATTTTATCGCAGTCGGCGCAAGATTCGACAGCGATGAGTTGGACGCGGAGGCAAAAAGTTTGACGTTTTGAGCCAAGTCCTTGTAAATACCGGAGCCCCGTTGGGGGATCGTCTAACGGTAGGACAGCGGACTCTGACTCCGCCAGTCTAGGTTCGAATCCTAGTCCCCCAGCCAGCGGAAAACGGTATGTTGGCGCATCTGCCACATACGGCAGATTTCAGCCAAATTGACTAGTTTCCTGCGGCCAGCTTTGGCCCCCGTCCGCCGTTGCGGTAGGAGTCCAAAGGCATGGCAAAAATGCGCACCAACGAATTGCTTCGCGGCGGGGGCGGCTCGATTTTTTTCCTCGCGGTCGAACTTGGGGCCGCGAAATTGAGCGACTCCTATGGCTGGCCGTTGGTGTTTCTTGTGGCGGTGTTTGGTGTTGTGCCGCTGGCTATCGGCTGGTGGCCAGAAATCAGAACCGTTCTGATAGGGCGCCTCGCGAGTAAATCTCCAATCATTCCCGGCCAGCTTGAATATCTGGAAACCGACGATTCCGGCGAACTGCGCGTAAATATGCCAGATGAGGTACGGCGCAAACTTATATATGGCGGCATCGTACTTGGAGCCTTTGTCGCGCTAATTATTGGGGGCGGGTTTTTCGCGGAAACTTTGGGCAAGCACCTACCTGGCCACCGACAAGCTCTGGGAACCAAGCAGCATCCCAATCCCCTCGACCAAACCGTCAGATTTGAATGCGCATGGGCGCAAATCCCAGAAGCGATTCCCGCGGGCGGCTATTACGAATTGGAGATTGTAGGCGATCCCAATACAAAGCCGCCTCTCGCCATGGTGTTTTCGTCTCTTGCCCCGGGAGCACCCAATCCGTCAGCAAAAAAAGACCCGATGACGCCAGGCTATGCGAATCGCTGTCGTGTCACTAACTACGGCACCGGACCTGTCCTAAACATCGCGGCTAGGCTGTCATTCGATTATAAAGAAGCAATACAGCAGAAGGGGGGCACAAGATCAGGGAAGGTTGTAACCACGAAGTTCTATGACATCGGCCCCGTCAACCTAAACATGGGTGCGACGTACGAATTTTATTTACGCAATTATTCTCCTTACTGGATTGATATCTTTCCTCCTCAAGCGGCGCTGATGCAGCCCCCGGGAACTAGCTCGAATGCACTTGCCGTCGCAACACTGATCCCACCGTACATGGAGAGTTTCCTACCACCATTTTTTCGTCCCCCGTCAATACCGACAACGCCGCCTAATAAGCCGACCGCGCCGCCAATGCTGCACAAACACAAGGAAAGAACCGTGGCGCCTGCACCGGCAACACAATCCTCCCCGCCGATTGCAAGCGCCAACGTGCGCGATCCGGATACCGTCTATCAATTAGGAGATGCTGTCGGAACCGTTGATGGCGTCCAAGAGGATAGGGGCAACAGCAAGGTGTTTTTCGCCAACATCTACACCCACGGCGATTTGGATTTGACGAGGGAATTTGAATATCGTGATTACGTTTTGCGCATGACAAGCAAGATGGGCGAAACGGACGCTACCATGGCTGGCCAAAAAAATGTCCGGTACGGGCAAGTAACCTGTGAGATTCTCCGTAAGCGGGACTAGAGTGATCGCGCCAGACTAACGGGTTAGAGCGCCGGTTGGCGCTCCCCGTAGGTGTCGTTTTCGGATAAGAGTTCCTCCAGCCTCAGCCCTTCCATTTCCAGCGCCGCCAAACACGCTAGAAAAAACGTGGCGGCGAAGGTTCCGCGCTCCGCGATTTCTTGTGGCACTTGCGCCAACATACCGCGGAAGTGGCTCAAAGACCTAGCGGAGTGAGTGGCAAGCACCGTAAGTGAGAGGGCGATGGGTGAGCCGCCACAACTATGAGACTGGAAACGATCACTTGCTCAGCCGAGGCCACCTATACCCACAAGAAGGTATTCGATGGCGGCGGTGAATTTGCGAAAGTCACGTTGCGATTGGAACCGCTTCCGAGTGGCGGGGGCTTTGAATTCGTGAATGCGGCCCTCCCCCTCGCGATCCCGATCGAATTCATAGAAGGTGTTGAGGAGGGGATAAAGAGAGCCGCAGAAACGGGCATCGTTTCCGGGGGGCCGGTGATCGATCTTCGCGTGACGCTGCTTGATGGTGCCTACCACGAAATGGATTCAAATCCGCGCACCTTCGGCTTGGCCGCAAAAGAAGCTTTCTGGTCTGCAATGCGTAATGCCGGACCTCGGGTTCTATCGACATAGCCAAGAGGCTACGGATGCAAAGCGGACATTGAGCGATATGACCTTTGCCCTAGAGGTGGGGCTTACCATTCTGATGTTGTAGTCCAGATGCCCGGAATGTCGGTAAGCAACCGATGGAGCTATTACGTGTCGGTGTGCTTGCTGCATAATGGCGAATAAAGCTAAGGGAAATCATCAGCGCATTTTTGTTCGGGTTCAGCGGCCAGACTGGAACGAAAAGAAACGAAAAGGCCCCGAACGGCGCACTGTCTCCCCCCGCTTTGAAAGGGGAATGCCTCGTGAAACGGTTGCTTGTTGTGTTGGCGCTTGCTGGCTGCACGGAGTCCGAGCATATGGCCGCCCCGGCGCATTCCGTGTCGGAAGCACCCGCCGATAGACCGCTTTCCGAAGGCGCATCGAAGATTGTTGCGGCTTTGCGGTTGCGCCCCGACATCGACAAACTCTGCGCCGGCGGCGAAGCCTTTCGCGATGCGCTAACGGAAGTCGTCATGAACCTGGTGATGTCGGGCGAAATCGAGGGCAATCCGAGAAAGGACGCGGAATCGGCGGCGGATTTCCTCCGCGCGCATTGTGGACAGCCAAAAGCCGCGCCCGCGAGCGCGGTCGGGCCGAGCGCGTCGTCCAGTTCACGGTAGGCGAAAAGCCCCGCTTCGAGCGTGATGTTTGCGCGACCGGCACGCGGTCACGCAGCCGCGCGCAACACATTGGATGTCGTCTGGATGCCCGGAGTAGCGGCGCCGCCCCCGCTCATCATTTGGCTGCCTGGCCGCGGAGAACTCTTAAGCGTCGTGCTGGTGGGCAACTGCGTTGGCTCCTACCGGGTCAATTCAAACGCTGTTCCCCGCTCGGTAATGCTGTTCGCCGCAGTGCCGTAGAGATTCCCCGACCCGTCCATGGTCAGGCCTCCCTGTGGCGCAATTCCGACGCGTTTGTTTTCAACAAAGCGGTGGAGTCGTTGGAGCGACGATCCATTCCACTCAAAAATCGTACCGAAGCAGGTTCGACATCCACCTTCGTCTGCGGCGACAGCATGAAAGCCGTCCCGCTGTCCCTGCTGCCGCCCACCGCTGTTGTTCCGTAGAGGTTTCCTGAGGTATCGCGGATCAGGGTCGAGTTGGTCGGATCAGCCCCGTCCTTGCAGGCGTTGCGGGAACAAAAATTGTAGAGAACATGGTACGCCCACTTCGTCTCGCCCGTTTGCGGCGGCGACAGTTCGAACACAACACCCGCGCCATGGCTACCGTCAGCCGCAGTTCCGTACAAATTGCCCGCAGTGTCCATAACCATAGACATGGTCGATGAACCGCCATCTCCGCATTGCAAATCGCGGCAAAATACGTGCAGGACGTGGATATTCTTTGCCATCGCCGATGTCGCGTGAGCGCCCGCGATCACGCAGACGGCCATCAGGACCCGATGACTGAACCAAACGGCCATGTTGGATGCCTTTCTCATTGTCCCACGATCATGTCGAGCCTGCTGAAGCATTCGAGATGCCGAGACTCCATAAGAGGACCGCTATCGTTGCGGCCCGGGATGGCGCGTCCGAATCGCAAGGGAGAGGAAGGTGTTTGTCCATATCCGGTTTCTTCGCTTTGGAGCGCTTCGGCATGGCGGTAATTTTAATTCTGGTTCGCCGCTCGCTGGGTTTTGAGCGCGTCCAAATCCTCATATTCGCGCGCTATTGCACCCCATAATTTCGCGACTTTGAACCACTCGTCCTGAACGAACTTATCGCGACATAGGAGCGCCCTCTCTCGGGCTTCCCTTGCTTGCTGGTTCGCGTGCTCGATTTTCTCCCGCATGGACGCCCTTCCATCGCAGGTGTGCACGATTAGGGGCACCGTAGGGGCGGGGCGTCAATGGGCAACAGGGTGAAAGCGCCGCCCTGGCGGTCGCGCCCAACGACGCAGTCTTCAGTCCTCCCCCAAACCAGGCTGTGGCCACCGCCCTTCGAGCAAGGGCTTCCTTATCGGCCTGGCGGATTGGCGCGCAGATAGGGCAAGCCGCCGTTGATGTTCGCGTCTTCCGCCCAGATTTTCGCGCTGAAGCCTTTGGGCAGTTGCGATTGCAGTTTTCTGGTCGTCAGCCCCTTGATCCCGGGATCATTGGCAAGATTCCCCGCCCCCTGGCTCGAATCGGTAATTCCGCTCGTCGTCATGTCCCAGCAATCGTGTTTCATGCCGCCGGCTGAATCATCATAGCCGGCATATCCGCCGACAAAGCTGTACGCGCCGCCGCTGGGAGCGCCGGTGGAGTACGACGTGCCGACGCCGACGCCGGCATAACCGACCGCGCCGCCGACAAGCGCATTTGTTCCGGCTGTCACGGCACCCGTGCTGTACGCATCGTTCAGCGTGCCGCTGTCCAGCGAGCCGATCAGTCCGCCGAGCTCGCTGCTGTCGTCGCTGCCGCTGACCGAGCCCGACGCCCATGACGTTTCGACCGTTCCCTGATTTTCGCCGACGAGGCCGCCGCCGATCGGACTGTTTGGTCCAGTGACGGCGACCACATTGCCGGTCGCATGCGCGTTGATGATGGCAGCTTCGTTGAATCCGATCAGTCCGCCGACATTCGCGCCCTGTACGGAGGCCGAGGATGATGAACCCGCGATGGTGCCGAAGTTGAAGCCGGCAACGCCGCCGCCTCCGAATTGACCGCCGATCACCGTGCCGCTCGAACGCGCATTGACGATCGTGCCCTGGTTGTCGCCGGCAATGGCGCCCGCCAGGCTGACCGTTGGCGAATTGATGTTGACCCCTGACATGTTCAGGTCGGCCACGGCTCCGCCGGGGCTGATCTCATAGAACAGGCCCACGTAATCCGAATTGTTGGTGTCCGCGATCGACAGATTCGCGATCGTGTGCCCGAGCCCCTCGAAGGCGCCGCCGTAAATCAGGCTGACCGGCGATTGCGCATAGGTGCCGTCGCCGCCGGCGTTGTAATCACCGGCAAGCGCGACATTGCCGTCCTGATTTTGGGAGACGGCGTTCGCAAGGCCGGCGACGGAATTGACGAGCGTGTACGACAGTCCATTAATCGAAAGGCTGCTCGACAGGCTCTGAAACGTGACATTGCCCTTGCCGCCGAAGGAAAGCGCTCCGCCGTTTCCGCCGTCATTGGTTTTCACCGACAATCCGCCGGTGCCGGTCACCGAGACGGCGTTGCCGATGAGGATGGATCTCCAGGCGTCGAGCGTCAGGACATGCGTGCTGCTCCACGTGAGCCCTGCCGAGACCTTGATGCTGGCGGCCTGAACGCCGTTTCCGGCTGTCTCGACACTGACGTTTCCCGAGGCCAAAAGGGTCTCCAGGTCGCCGACGTTGAGCACGGCTTTCGCCGCTGTCGGCGTGCACATGCCCGCGGTACAGCTCATGTTTTGCGTGGCAGCAGACGATATCGCGATTTCCGCCTGCGCATTGCCGGCAACGACAGCCAGACCGGCTGCGCAAAATCCCGTCAACGCGCGCGCTCTCGCGCGAAATTTCATTTTCATTGGAGCCCCCTCGACAGCCGAAGCGGACTGTATGGAACAGCTTCGGCCAAAGCAACACGGCGCCACGGAGACGCGGAGCAGCAAGAAACAAAATGTGTCTTCCCGCGCCCGGGTCCGCGCGAAGCGCGGCCCCAGCGTAAACTCCAGCGGGGAGCACAAACGCACACCTTCTAAAAAAGGGTGTCATCCCCACGCATCCCCGCTTTCGCGAGGACAGGCGCGGGGACCCAGATGCGGAGAGCAAGAAGGACGTTACGAACAGAGCCACCCGGTTTTGAAAACGTGTGCCCACCAATGCTGCTTCTCTTTCATCTTCAAACATCTGGGTTCCCGCGTTCGCGGGAATGACACATTTATTTCTTGCTGCTCCGCGTCTCCCCGTCTCCGCATGAATCATTCGCCACAAAACGCGCTTAATAAAATATCACCACGGAGACACGGAGATCACGGAGGATAATTCCGCGCGCCGCAGGCGCGCAGGAAACTTCTTCTCCGTGCCCTCTGTGTCTCTGTGGTGAATCCCTTTTTTGCATATCGAGCGCGGCGACCGGCCGATGCCAAGGCTTGGGCGGGCGAGTGCAGCGAACAACTTTTGTAGTTTCCGGCGGTTAGGAAAGGTGTTGGCGTTGTGTCACATCCCGAAACGCTCCTGCTTCAGGCGCGTTCTTTTGGTGCAATGAGTTCCGCTGGACGCGCGGGCAGCAAGAGAATCGGTTTCGAAGTGGCCGTCGGCCCGCGGCGGCTCACCATCAATCAGGCCAACGCGTTTCTCACGACGGAACCCGATGGACAGATTAACTGGCCATCGCATCACGGACTCTATTTTTTCGATACGCGTTTGATCAGCAGCTGGGCCCTGTACGCAAACGGCACCAGCTGGCAGCTCCTCAATTCCGCAGCGGTCGATTTCTTCGCCTGCCGCATTTTTCTCGCCAATCGCCGGTTCCCCACCGAGCATGGCGATATTGCCGAACGCACATTGGGGCTGTCGGTTTCGCGATCGCTCGAAGGCGGCCTGCACGAAGACTTCGACATTACCAATCACAACCAGAATGCAATCTGCTTCAACCTCGAGATTGCGATGCGGTGCGACTTCGCCGACCTGTTCGAGGTGAAATCCGGGCACATCGTCCGCCGCGGCCGAATTGAGACCACCTGGTCCCAATCGGAGAGCAAACTATCGACGGAATACACAAATCAGGACTTCAAACGAAAGGTCATTTTGCGTGCCGGCCGGAGCGACAGCGACCCGGTCTATGCCAATGGCCGGCTGAGCTTCGAGGTCCGGCTGGAGCCAAAAGCGAGCTGGCATAGCTGCTTGATGTACGAACTCGTTGCCGGCGACGTGATCGCGAAGCCGCCGAGGGCTTGTGCTTCGAATTTTGCGGAAACCGAGGTGGCAAAGCGCGTCGAGAATTGGCGCAGCAACGTGCTTAAACTCCGGACCGACAACGAACAGTTTCAGGCGCTATACGATCAGGCGATCGCCGATATGGCGTGTTTGCGGTATCCGGTTTCCGGTGAAACGCACACCGAGTTCCTCCCGGCCGCCGGCGTACCCTGGTTTGTCGCGATGTTCGGCCGCGACAGCCTGATTGCGTCGCTGCAAAACGCTCTCGTCCATCCTGATTTTGCGCGCGCCACGTTGAAAGCGCTGGCAGGGTTCCAGGCCACCGAGACCGACGACTACCGGGACGCGGAGCCGGGAAAAATCATGCACGAACTGCGCCTCGGCGAATTGGCGCACTTTCATCTGGTGCCGCACACGCCATACTACGGTACGGCAGATGCCACCATGTTGTACCTGATCGTCCTGCACAATGCCTGGCGGTGTACCGGCGCGCGCGATCTCGTCGAGCAGCACCTTTCGACGGCCGAACGGTGTCTCGAATGGATCGACAAATACGGTGACCGCGACGGCGACGGTTTTCAGGAGTACCAGACGCGGTCGAGCGCCGGCTACGAGAACCAGGGCTGGAAGGATGCCGGCGAAGCCGTGGTCTACCCCGACGGCTCACTGGTGAAAGGTCCGAAGGCGCTCTGCGAGTTGCAGGGATACGTTTACGACGCATGGCTCCGGATGGCCGAGATTTACGACATGCTCGGAAATCCGCGTCGCGCCGGCGCTCTGCGCGACAAGGCCGCGGATCTGTTCAGACGGTTCAATGAGACGTTTTGGGACGAGGCGTCCGGCTTTTACGCCTACGCGCTCGACGGCGAAAAGACGAAGGTCCTCAGCGTCGCTTCAAACCCCGGCCAGTGTCTGTGGTCGGGCATCGTGCCGCGCGACCGCGCGGAAAAAGTCGTGCGGCGCCTTATGCAGGCCGATATGTGGAGCGGCTGGGGAATCCGTACGCTGTCGATGCGCAATCCGTCGTTCAATCCGCATTCGTATCAAAACGGCTCCGTCTGGCCGCACGACAACGGAATCATCGCCATGGGATTTCGCCGCTATGGTTTCGCCGAGGAGGCCATCCAGATTGCCGACGACGTCTCGCATGCGGGCAGCTATTTCGCGCTGCACCGGGTGCCGGAACTCTATGCCGGTACGGCACGCGGCCCGAACAATTTCCCCGTTCAATATCTGGGCGCCAATGTTCCGCAGGCCTGGGCCGCAGGCTCCAATTTCCATTTTCTCCAGACGATTCTGGGACTCGTGCCGGATGCACCGAACGGCAAGCTCTACGTTGATCCCAAACTTCCCGAGTGGCTGCCGCGACTGGAACTGGTGGATTTGCGAATCGGCAAACAGGTGTTCCATCTGCAGTTCTCCCGCCGCGGCGAGCGCACGGAATGGGATGTGCTTCACGGCCCGGCGGACGCCGTGGTGAGCAGGTCCTTCACCACCGGCAACGCGCTCGCCTAGCCCGGCTGGTCTGTAGCCGGGCTTTAACACGTTCATTAGAGCATGATGCGCTCAGCATCTGGGTTCTCCCCGCGTACGCGGGGATCAGCGCGGGAATGAGACCTTGTTGGGAAGGCGTGCGGGAATGACGCCATAGTTGGTGGGGCGATGGTCAAAATGACTCACGCGCAGGCGCCCCCGCTTTCGCGGGGGGCAACTCCGCCGCGGAGCAGCAAGAAATAAATGTGTCATTCCCGCGCAAGCGGGAACCCAGATGCGTAGAGCGTGAAATACATACGCAACGTCACGTGTTCTGGAACGTGTGCTCACTATTGATTCTCCTCCTTCGCCTTCAAACATCTGGGTCCCCGCGTTCGCGGGGATGACACCTATTTTTTGGATTCGGGAACTGCTCCGCGGAGCCGCGTTAGGGGCGTGAAGTGGCGAAATGATTCACGCGGAGACGCGGAGACAAAAAATAAACGGCGACCCGCAGCAAACGCGCTCAGCGCGCCAGCTGCACAATCGTGCCGCAGCCGCCGTCATCGCAGTTCTGCGATCCGCCATAAATCGTGGTGCCGAGAAGCGTGTGGCCTCTTCCGAAGAGCAGGCCATTCGGCGTATTGCCATCCGGCGCCGTCGCGAAGCTGTAGAGGGTATGTTTCCTGTAGCTTCCCGAACTCTGCAGCTTCAGTTCGTACACGGTCCCGCAGCCATCGACGCCTCCGCAGTTCGAGATGCCGCCCTGGGCGGTGACCCCGTACAGATTGCCGTTGCCGTCCATGATCGGCGTGTATGAGGGCTCGATGCCGTCGCCGCCGCCCTGGAAATTGTAGAGAACGGTTTCCGTGCTGTTCTGTCCGGACGGCACGATTTTGTAGACGACGCCCTGGCCGTCCTTCCCGCCGAAGCCGGTGGTGCCGTAGAGCGCACCGGACGAATCGGCGATCAGCCCGCTCTCTACCCGTTCGCCGTCCGTACCACCCTGGAAGCCGTACAGAACGGTTTCGGTGTAGGCGTTGCCGTTCGGGATGAGCTGAAACACGGTGCCGGTATTCGACGGACCGCCGAAATCGGTCGTGCCGTACAGATTGCCGTTGCTGCCGAGGAGCAGCGGAAAGGAGGGCGAGGAGCCGTCGCTGCCGCCCTGAAAGGTGTATAGGACCGATAGGGTGTAGCCCGAATTGCCAGGTGTCAGCTTATAAACGGTGCCGCAGCCGCAGGAGCCGCCGCCAAACCCCGTTGTGCCATAGAGATTGCCCGCGGCATCGGCAATCACCGGCCCCGGGAACGAACCGTCGCTGCCGCCGGTAAAGGTGTACAGGATGACTTCCTTGTAGCCTCCCGTGCGGGTCCGCTTCAGTTCATAGACGATGCCGTTGTTGGACGATCCGCCGATGCCCGCCGCTCCATAGAGGTGGCCCCTGGCATCGAGAATTGGCGGCCCTGAAGGTGCCCCGCCCTTGCCGAAGCAGTCGAATGCGAAGATCGGCGTCTCGGTGAAGCCACCGGTCCGGTCAGGTTTGAGCTCGAAGATGTTGCCGCCACAGCTGGCGCCGCCATCCGTCGCTCCGAAATACACCCCTCTGCTTCCCGGCGTGAGCGTGGCGGCTGGTTGAAAGCCGTCGCCATTGGTGTTCGTGAAGGCGTAAACAACGCTCTCGGAATACCCCGGAGCAGTTGTGGCCTGCGCAGCCGGATTCATCCAAAGGCTCATCAGCGCAATCGTGAGGCCGATACCTGCGGTTGTTCCAGTATTTCCCCCGGCTGAATTCGTCATGGCGTAGCCCTCCAGGTTTCCACGTCCATTCGGTTTCGATCCGCCAGCGTACACGCCAGGCTGCGAGCCGCAAAAGGCAAGCTGATGGCGTTGGCGTTTCACGATGTAGGGAGGAACAATATCATGACTCTTACGATGGACGTTCATCACCACGTCCTCCCGACTGCTTTTGGCAGGCCACGAATGAGGCCGGCCATCCGGTGGGGCGGGATAGCGCCGCCGCCCTGGTCGAAAGAGCTCATGCTATCCTACATCGAAATGCCTTGAAGCTGTTTCCCCGTCTCGCAGCGCTCCATCACCGCTCAAGGGAAACATCGCATCAAACAGTGGCTTACAAATGCCATCAGGAGACGAACATGACTGATTTTGCTGCGTACAAAGAAAGCTTTCCCCACGCAAAACTGAGCCGCTCCGCCGAAGGCGTTCTGGAGATGAGGTTTCACTCCAACGGGAAGACATTGACCTTCGACGCGGCCACTCACGAGGAATTTGTCGATCTTTTTCACGTTGTTGGGCAGGACCTCGAAACACGCGTCGTGATAATGACCGGCACCGGGGATGCCTTCATCGACAACATAGACGGATCGAAGTTCGATTTCGGCACCGCCGAAGGTTTCTTCAAAATGTTTCAAGAAGGCAGGCGTGTTCTTGCCAACCTTGTCGACATTCCGGTTCCGGTGATTGCTGCGGTAAATGGACCGGCAACGGTCCATTCGGAATACATTCTGCTGTCGGATGTCGTGCTCGCAACGCCAGAGACGGTCTTTCAGGACAAGCCACATGCCGCCTTCGGTATCGTGCCGGGTGACGGAATCCACTCGCTCTGGCCGCATGTCATCGGATCCGTGCGGGGTCGCTATTTCGTGTTCACGCAACAGGTCTTGAGCGTCGAAGACGCCAAGGCCTACGGCGCGGTCAACGAAATTGTCCCCAGGGATCAGCTTCTCACCCGCGCTCACCAGATCGCGGCAAAAATCGCCGCACTTTCACCACTGACTGCGCGTCTTACCCGCATCGCGGTGACGCAGCCCTTCAGGCGGCTGCTCGAAGAGAGCGTTGGATACGGTCTGACGCTGGAGACGCTGTCAGCCGTACTCGCGAAGCGATAGGTGCACCAGTCGCGACTGGCCGATACCACGTTGTCAGCGATGGTCTGGCGCATCTCCCACAAACCGCCCGCTTAACAATTTTTTGTGGCAGCGGGCGTTTTCCTAACTTATGTAATTGAAATGCTCCGCAACTTTTGGTGAAAGCCATCCTGGATGGGCCACGGTCAAACGGGGCTTTCAACAAGTGGACAGGATCGAATTCGCAAGGCGACAAGCCTTGGACGCGTATGAGCGCGCCGCCGAGTGCATCGACAACGGCATCCGCGACGAATGGCTGAAGGCGGCCGCCTTATGGGAAGCCATCGGCCGCCAATACGAGCTGCTCTTGAAAGTTTCAGAACGGACCCATGGGAGCGGACCGATTTTAGCCCGGGGGACGTAGAGCCGAAGGTCGTGCGGCTTTTTTCCCGGCGCGCGCCGGCGTCAGGCGATCCCAGATATGCTCGACGTCGGTCGCCAGCGTCAGCCAGCGCACGGCCTCATCCAGATGCGCGGCCTTTCGGTCGCGGCCCGTTGTGCCGATGGCCAGTCGTAAGGCGTCGGCCGCCATGTTGCGGTAGTGCGCGACTCGTTCTTTGGGCGAGAGAGAGCCGACTGACTTAGCCAAAAATCACGCGCTCCGGTTGCGCCACGTCGAGCGCGATGTGTCACCCCATTGCCTAATCCTTGCACGAACAAAACAGTTCCGGCGCGTTGCTGCGACGGACGAGTTCCCAAAGTTCCGCGTTATCCCAACATGGGGAACGATCGGGCCGAACAGTACCGCCAGCGCGCCCACGAATTGCGGACGATCGCTGAGCATTGGGTGGATCGCCAGAAGCAGCAGACGCTGCTTTGGCTCGCAAAAGATTACGAAAAAATGGCGGACGACGTGGAGCGGCAAGCAACGGGCGGGGCCGGCATCGAGCGCCACGAATAGCTATCAGCTTGGCGCCGATTATCCGCGTCGCGCGGCGCTTTGTTTGCCTCCCCCGCGGAGCAATAGCGGAGCGGGGGAGGTGCCGCGCAGCGGCGGAGGGGGCGGTTAGATCGTCACGACCAATTGCCCCCTCCGGTGCTTCGCACCACCACCCCCGCGCAATGCATGCGCGGGGGAGGCAAGAACCCGCGCGACGCCTGCGACAATGGACTTGTCTTTCCGGGCCTGCCTGTCAGCGGCGGCACCTCCGCCGCTGCGCTATTGCTCCGCGGGGGCGGCAAACGATTCGGCGTCTTGCAGCGGCGCCTCAGCTGGTGCGGCCAGCTCGAGCTGCTTTTCCAGATCGTCCGCCAAAACATCCCAGCGGCGCGCGATATCGCTGTAGGAATCGCGGTCGGCGCTCACCGTCGACTGGCTGGCGAACCGTCTCGCATTGGCGGCTTCTTCCCGATACCGCGTCACGCGTTCCGGCAGCGTAAGGTCCATCGAATCTTTGGTCATGCGCTATTCTACCGCGTTCTCGCCCGGCGCGACTGTTACATTCGGAACACTTTGACCGGGAATTCCCCGGGGCGAATCGCCGCATTCCGGAATCGGTGTGAGATGCCGGTTCCGCGCGAAGCTCGGCCCAAGCGTAAATTCCGGCGGGAACCCAGAGACACATCTTCCCCAACAAAAGTGTCATCCCCGCGCAAGCGGGGACCCAGATGCTTGAAGGTGAAGGAGGAGCATCAAACAGCGAGCACACGTTCGCGAAACGCGTGACGGTATCGCGTATCTTTTTTTCACGCTCTACGCATCTGGGTTCCCGCTTTCGCGGGAATGACAAGCTTTGTTTGGAGGTGCATTGGCGCTTATCAACACGGCACTTTGCGCGAATGTGCAGCGCTCACCCTTCCCCGCTTTCGCGGGGATCGCGCTCAGGGTGAGGCTCTTTTTCTGCCTCATCCTGATTTTCTGCCCTCATCCTGAGCCTGTCGAAGGACGAGGGCGATCCGTTCGGACGGATCAAGCGCTAGCGATAATGGCAGAGGCAGTAGCGGCGGTGATGATACCAAATGACGTGGGGATGATGCCCATGATGGTGATGCATCACTTGCTCCGGCGGCGGCTGCTGCTCCGGAGGTGGCGGCGGCGGCGGCATGTGGCTGCCACCGTTGGACTGGGCCAAACCTGCCGACGACGCGGCGAAGACGAACATGAGCGCGAGTGCCGCGCTTCTGGCGTGTCTGGACATCTCGATTTCCCCAAAGGGTCGCGACAGTTGAGCTTATGCTATCGTGCCCCCGGGCGGTTGTAAAATGCGAGCGCCGGCACGACCCTCTGGTTGTTTCAGCAACGGACCATGTCGCTTCCGCACGAAAACGACGCCCCCTCGCGCATGGACGCGTTCGTGCGCGCCGTGCGCGCCCGCCATCTGGACCGCATAGCCGCGGGTTACGCCGTAACGGCGTGGGTTGTGGTGCAGGCCGCGTCAATCGTGGTGCCGAACTTCGACGTCAGTCCCCAGGTCATCCGCGCGATCATCATCTTCTTCCTGCTCGGCTTCCCGCTGACGCTGATCGGCGCGTGGTTCGCGACGCCGCATATCGCGCCGCACCTTTCGGCTGTCCATGCCCACAAGAGACCTTCCAAAGCCGGATACGCGATCTTCGCTGCGTTTGTCCTGGTGTTGGTCGTGGTGGCCGTCGACCTGTCGTTGCTGCTCTCGCGCGTCTCGCTGCCGCGGCAGCCGCAGGCCTCCGCCGCCAGCGCGCTACCGCCGAAAAATTCCATCGCGGTCCTTCCTTTCGCCAACATGAGCGGCGATCCGGGCAAGGGATACTTCTCCGACGGCGTCGCCGAAGAACTGCTCGACGAACTGGCCAGCAAACCCCAGTTGCAGGTGGCCGCGCGCACCTCGTCCTTTGCGTTCAAGAACTCGAGCGACAGCATCAGGGAGATTGGCCGGCGGCTTTCGGTCCGTTCGGTGCTCGAAGGAAGTGTGCGGGAAAGCGGCCAGCATCTGCGCATCGCTTGCGAACTGATCGATGTGGCGAGCGGCTATCGGCTGTGGTCCTCGACCTACGATCGCGATCTCACCGATATCCTGGCTGTACAGGAAGACATTGCCCGCGCGATCACGGCGGCGTTGACGGGACGGTTCCTGCCACGCGCTGCGCACGCGCCCGCTGCCAGGCCCATCAATTCCGACGCCTATCGCGCCTACCTCCTGGGGAAGCGTCAGCTCGAGCCGCGAACAACCGAAGGCGCGCAGGCGGCGATTGCTTCGTTCGGCACCACGGTTTCGCTGGCGCCCGACTTTGCCGACGGTTTTGCGGCGCTGGCCGATGCCGACATCATCCTGGCGGACCAGCTGCCGCAGCGCGGCGACCTCATTCCCTCCGCGCAGGCGGCGTTGGACAAGGCGCTTCGGCTGGATCCCAGGAATATCGATGCGCTGAGCAGCCGGCTGGACCTTTCGCTTCACAAACTGGATTGGCAAGGCGCGATCCGCGACGCGCACACGCTGCAGCAGGCTGCGCCCAACAGCGCCCAGGTGCTGCACGAGATGTTTCGCTTCTTCGACTTCATGGGGTTCCCGGATCTGGCGCTGGCCGCGGCGGCGGGCGCAGCACGGCTGGACCCGTTGTCCTTTGTCGACCGCTTCAACACAGCGGGCCTGTTGCTGCACGATGCACGCTTTGCCGATTCGGTCGATGCGGCCAAAGCTGCTCTCGCCATGCGCCCGCATCAGCCCGTTGCCCTGGCGATCCTTTGCGTGGCCGCCGCCAACGCGGGACAGCTCGCGCTTGCTTCCGCGACCGCGGAAGAACTCTCGCGCATGCGGGCGAAAGCGGGCGCGCATTCGGCGGACGATACATCGGGCCCGCTCTGTGCCTTCACCATCGCCAGTGCAGAACATCGCGGCAAGGATGCGGAGAACACCATCGACAGCCTTGCCAGGGGATTTCCGCAGAACGGGATCGGCGCCTACGATCTTGGCGAAAAATACGCGATCGCCGGCGACTTCGAGAAGGCGGGGCTGTGGTTCGCGCGCTGCTACGACCACCGGGATTTCATCCTGTTCCTGCTCCCCAACGACATGCTCGTGCCGCAACGATTCCGCGACAGCTCCGCGTACAAGGCGCTCCTGGACCGGCCGCTGTTCCGCGACTGGCGGCGCGCGCACGACCAACTGGCAAGCGACCTCGCATCGCGATGACGGACGCGCGGCTCACGCGTAAACTCCAGCGGGGATCACAAACGCACACCTCCTAAAAAAAGGTGTCATCCCCGCGCAAGCGGGGACCCAGATGCTTGAAGGTGAAGGAGGAGCATCAACAGCGAGCACACGTTCCGGAAACGCGTGACGGTATTGCGTATCTTTTTTTACGCTCGACGCATCTGGGTTCCCGCGTTCGCGGGAATGACACATTTATTTGCTCCGCGGTGGAGTTTACCCGCGCAAAAGCGGGGGTGCCTCTGCGTGATTCCTTTGGTCATCGCCGCCCTCAATAAGGCGTCATCCCCCGCGCCCGGATCCACGCGAAGCGCGGCCGTTTTCCTCCCCCGCGCGAGCCACGCGAGCGTGGGGGAGGGGGACCGCGAAGCGGTGGAGGGGGCAATAAACGCACCCGCGTACAATTGCCCCCTCCGGTGCTTCGCACCACCTCCCCCACGCAATGCATGCGCGGGGGAGGAAAGGGGAATTGCTGCTTCGCCTCTCCGCGTGAATCGTTCGCCACCACGCGCGTTTAATAAATATCACCACGGAGACACGGAGATCACGGAGAAAAATTGCGCGCGCTGCGCGCGCGGAAAACTTCTTCTCCGTGTCCTCTGTGTCTCCGTGGTGAATCCTTTTAGACATCTCACGCGCAACGCGTGAGACATCTCACGCGCAACGCGTACGGAATCAATGGAACGAAGCTTTCTTTCCACTTTCCCTTTATTCTCCATGGGCGGCCGAGAGCCGCCCATCCAGCCGGGCCCCGACACATTTCTGGATGGCCGGGTCTTGCCCGGCCATGGAGAGCAAAAGCAACGCGCAAAGGATCTCACTGTCTCTCCGCAAGTTCCTCCGTGTCTCCGTGGTGAATTCCATCTTTTCGGCGAATGATTCTGTCGCACGCGCCTGGATGGCCCGCACTCCCGCCTACGCCTTCGGCGGACAAGTGCATTTGGCCTCCGAAGCTGCGGAGCAGCGAAGGACGGCCGGCGGGCCATGACATTCGGGGGATGATGCGCACCCAGCTCCGCCACGGGCGCTACCCCGCGTCGCGGCGCCGGAACGACATCATTCGATAAAGGTTCTTTCCAAGGATACGATATTTCCGCTGATTCGCCCGGAACCCAAGAATGCCCGAACGCGAGGAGAAGGGTCGCGAGGGAATGCCTGACGGCCGGGATCAGCGCCGCGATGCATCGGATTCCAACCGGCAGGGCCAACCAAAACGCCAAAGCGTGTTCGCGCGGCCGCTGGTGCGCGTCGTGGCAGTGCTCATCCTCGTTGTCCTCGTCGTCGCGGGCCTTCTCTGGTGGCTGAACGCACGGCAGTACGAAAACACCGACGACGCCTTCATCGACACGCATATCGTCCAGGTATCGCCGCAAATCGCGGGTCAGGTTTCGCGCATTTACGTGACCGACAACCAGTTTGTGAAAGCGGGCCAGCCGCTGGTCGCGTTGAATTCCGCGGACGAGCAGTCGCGGCTGAACCAGATCCTCGCGCAGGAAGCGCAGGCCGACATGCAGATCGCCCAGGCCAAGGCGGCCGAAAGCGGCGCCGCCGCAAGCGAAACCGGCGCGGCAGCGACGGCGCAGAACGCGGCGCGCGATCTTGCGCGCTATCAGTTTTTGAAGCGCACCACGCCGGCCGCGGTGGCGCAGCAGCAGATCGATCAGGCCGAAGCAACCGCGAAGAACGCGGCTGCACAGCGCGACGCGGCAAAGGCGCAGATCAGGAGCGCCGAAGCCCAGATCAGGGGCGCCGAAGCGCAGATCAAGGTCCTGAAGGCGCAGGAAACGCAGGCCAATATCAATCTCGGCTACACCCGAATCGTCGCGCCGGTCGCCGGCCATATCGCGCAGAAGACCCTCGCGCTCGGCAATTACGTGACGCCGGGCGCCCAGATGATGGCGATCGTGCCGCTGCAGCTCTGGGTGACGGCGAATTTCAAGGAAACGCAGCTTGCGATGATGCGCGTGCGCCAGCCGGTCACCGTCAGCGTCGATGCCTGCCCGGCGGCGGACATTCGCGGTCACGTGGAATCGATCCAGCGCGGCGCCGGACAGGCGTTCGCCATCCTGCCACCGGAGAACGCCACGGGAAATTTCGTCAAAGTCGTACAACGCGTGCCGGTGAAGATCGTCCTCGATCGCGTGCCGGCCGACTGTCCCCTGGGCCCCGGCATGAGCGTCGAGCCGACGGTCAAGGTGCGCTGATGTCGGCGCCCGGCGCGCAGCAGCAGTGGACGCCGGAGCGCTCGGTCGCCGGCAATCGCAATCCGTGGTCGATCGTCGGAGTCATTTCGATCGCCACCTTCATGGTGGTGCTCGACTCGTCGATCGCCAATGTCGCGCTCGCGCATATCGCCGGGAGTCTCTCGGCCAGCTACGACCAGGCGACCTGGGTGGTCACGAGCTTCCTCGTCGCCAATGCGGTGATCATCCCCGTCAGCGGCTGGATCGCCGACGTTATCGGCCGCAAACGCTACTACATGATCTCTGTCGCGCTGTTCACGGTCGCGTCCTTTGTCTGCGGGATTTCCTCGAGCCTCGGCATGCTCGTCGTTGCCCGCATCGTTCAGGGCATCGGCGGCGGCGGCCTCACCCCGGTCGAACAGTCGATGCTCGTCGACACCTTCCCGCCGGAGAAGCGCGGGGCCGCCTTCGCGGCGTACGGAATCGTCGTGATCGTGGGCCCGATCTTCGGTCCCACCCTGGGCGGCTGGATCACCGACAATCTCTCCTGGGGCTGGGTGTTCCTGATCAACGTGCCGATCGGAATCCTTTCGTTGATCCTCGTCAGCATGTTCGTCGACGAGCCCGAAGCGCTCCGCCGCAGGAGCAGGGAAATCCGGGCCGGCAGGCTGAAGATCGATTTCATCGGCTTTGTGCTTGTCGCGCTGGCGCTTGGCGCTCTGGAAGTGACGCTCGACCGCGGACAGCGCAATGACTGGTTTTCGAGCCCGGTTATCTGCATCACCACCGCGCTCGCGGCGATCTCATTCCTGATCCTCATTCCGTGGGAACTTTCGCGCGACGATCCGATTGTACGCATCCGGATGTACTTCCGGCGCAATTTCGGCATTGCCAATCTATTCATGCTGCTGATGGGCGTGATCGTGTTCGGGACGACGCAATTCATTCCCCAGTTCCTGCAGGAGGTGATGGGTTACACGGCCACGGATGCGGGTCTCGCCCTGACGTTGGGCGGACTGGCAACGCTGCTCGTCATGCCGGTTTCCGGAATTCTCACCGGCCGGGTCGATCCACGGATCCTGATCGGCATTGCCTTTGTGCTGCAGGCGATCGCGATGTGGAATCTCAGCCATTTCAACACGCAGATCACCTTTCAGGACGCGGCGGTGGCGCGGTTGATTCAGTCGGTGGGGTTGCCGTTTCTGTTCGTGCCGGTCAGCAACGCGGCTTATATCGGCCTGAGACCCGACGAGTCCAACCAGGCGTCCGCCCTCCTGAACGTGTCGCGCAATCTGGGCGGTACGTTCGGCATCTCGCTCGTGCAGACGATGCTCGCGCAACGCGCCCAGGTCCATCAGGCGCAATACGTCGAAACGCTGAACCCGCTCAACCCGAATTATGTACACGGCATCGCGCATATTACCCAGACCCTGATCGCTCACGGCGCCGCGCAGGCCGAAGCGGCGAAGATGGCGTCGGCACTCCTGTACCGCCAGCTTCTGCAGCAGGCCGCGATGCTCTCGTACATCGATGTGTTTCACACGCTGATGATCATCGTCCTTTGTGCGCTGCCGCTTGTCTTTCTCATGCAGGGACCGGGCAAACAGAAACCAGGCGCCGCGGCGGCGGCCGTGCCATGAAACGCGCCCTGACCTTCGTCGCGCTCATCGTTGCAGGCTGCGAAGTCGGTCCCGATTACAAGCCGCCACCGATCGCCACGCCGCCCGCGTTCAGCGAATTGCCGGCCACGCCGGCCGCGGGCCGCGCCGCCGACGAGGCGAGCCTGTCGCAATGGTGGACGCGGATCGACGATCCCGAGCTGCAGAGCCTGATTGCGCGCGCGCTTGCGTCGAACCTCGATTTGAAATCGGCGGTTTCGCGCATTCGCCAGGCACGCGAGCAGGCGATCATCGCCGGCGCGAAGGAATGGCCGCAGCTCAACGCCAACGGTACCGGCGTCAATCTGCACGCCAATTCCAGTCCCCTGGCCGCGATCGCCGGCGGCTCCGGCGGCCAGGGGCAGGCGCCGCCAAGCGGACCGAGCAACATCAAGATCTATTCGGTGGGCATCGATGCCACATGGGAGATCGACGTGTTCGGCGGCGTGCGGCGCGGCATCGAGGAAGCCGAGGCCAACGCCGAAGCCGCGTCGTGGACGATGCACGACGCCGAGGTCTCGCTCACGGCGGAAGTCGCCAACGATTATCTGGCCTTGCGCACGGCTGAGGCACGGATGGCGATCGTCCGCAATGAACTCGCGCGCCAGCAGGACGCCCTTAGGCTGATCGCCGCGCGACGGCGTGCCGGTTTCGTGACCGAACTCGATGTCAACCAGCAGGAGACGCTAAGCTCGAACACGGCGGCGCAATTGCCGCCGCTCGCGGCCGAGGCGCGCGTGATGGAGCACGCGATCGCCGTGCTCGTGGGCGAACAGCCCGAGGCGATCGCAAAAGAACTCGACGGCAGCGCCACATTTCCCGCGGTGAGGGACGATCTCGCGGCGGGGTTGCCCTCCGATCTCCTGCGCCGGCGGCCCGACATTCGCGCGGCCGAGCGCAAGCTTGCCGCCGCAACGGCCGGCATCGGCGTGGCGGTCGCCGACCTCTATCCGAAATTCGACCTGATCGGCTCCGCCTCGTTCGTCAGCAATCACTTAAGCAATCTGATCTCGGGCAACAATTTCTCGACCATCGGCTTCGGCCAGATCACCTGGCCGATTTTTCACGCCGGCCAGATTCGCGCCAACATCCGCGTCAACGAGGAAATGACCGAGCAGGCCTACCTCGCCTATCAGTCGGCCGTCCTGAAAGCGTTGCAGGAAACCGAAGACGCGCTCACGCGCTACGCCAATGAAGAGCAGCGCCTTGCGGCGCTTGAGATGAGCGTCAACTCCGCACAATCATCGGCCGCCATCGCCGCCGCGCAGTACCGGGCCGGACTGGTCACCTACGTCAATGTGCTGACGGCACAATCGACGCTCCTCAGCGCGGAAGATCAGATGGCGCAGAGCCGCGAGGCGGCGGCGCAGGACCTGGTGTCTCTGTACAAGGCGCTCGGCGGCGGCTGGAGCGGGTAAAGCATCCTCGTACTCGTTTAGAAAAAATATCACCACGGAGGCACGGAGATCACGGAGGAAAATTGTTGCGCGCCGAACGGCGCGCGCCGGAAACTTCTTCTCCGTGCCCTCTGTGGCTCTCTGTGAATCCTTTTTTTAATTCGAGCGCGTGGCGTGGGCGAGTGATTCACGCGGAGACGCCCCCGCTTTCGCGGGGGTAAACTCCGGTGCGGAAGAAATTGCGGTGAGATAGTGGGGTCCTTTGCGCGTTGTTTTTGCTCTCCATGGCCGGGCAAGACCCGGCCATCCAGAAAAGTCTCGGCGACCGACTGGATGGGCGGCTCTCGGCCGCCCATGGAGAATAAAGTGAAAGCGGAAAGAAAGCTTCGTTCCACTGATTCCCGTACGCGTTGCGAGTGAGATGCGTAAAAAAGCTTCACACGGAGACACAGAGGACACGGAGAAGAAGTTTTCCGCGCGCCTGAGCGCGCAACAATTTTTCTCCGTGATCTCCGTGTCTCCGTGGTGATATTTTAAACAAACGACCCACGGCGCTACCACCAGCCGCGCCATTTGAACCAGGCCGTGGGAAGGACGGCCGAGAACACGATCAGGAACAGTCCCCAGGCATAGCCGTAGCGCCAGTGATACTCATGGATGGTGTCGAAGTTCATTCCGTACACGCTGGCGATCAGCGTCGGCGGAATCCCGACCACCGAGACGATCGTCAGCACCTTGAAGATGTCGTTCTGCTCGGTGTTGATGAAACCCAGCACCGCGTCGAGCAGGAACTGCACCTTGTCGGTCAGGTGGACTTCGAAATCGGCCAGGGACTGAAGGTCCTGCGAGACCGTTTTGAGCCGCGCCTGTACCGGCGCGCCGATCCAGGCCTTGCCGCTCTCCGCAACGAAGGGGGCGATGCGCTGCAGCCCCAGGATGCTGTCGCGGATGTGGCTGAGGCGGTTGCCGGACTCGCCGATTTCCCGGAGCATCTCCTTCAACGCCCGATTGGAGCGGACGATGCTGCGGCGGGTGTCTTGCGGATTGCGCTGGAATACCCGCCGGGACGTGTCGTTCAGGCCTGCCGACTTCTGCTCGAGCAGATCGGCCGCATAATCGACCATGGCCTCGACGAGCAGCGCGAAAATGTCGACGCTGGCCGGCTTTGCCTCGTGCCCCAGATGCTCGAGCGCCGGCTTGATCGCGTGCAGTTCGGCGTAGCGTACGGTCACCAGCAGTTTGGGCGTGAGCACAAAACCGAGCGGCGTCGGCGCCGACTCCCCGGATGGCGATTTCGAAGCGATCGGCATGCTGAGGGTGAGTACGTCGCCCCGCGCGCGAAGCCGGCTCGAGGCTTCGATCTCTTCGAGCGCGCTGCGCGAGGGCACCTCGACGCCGCAGCCCGTGGAGGCTGTCGCGCGCTCCTCCTCGGTCGGGTCGAGGAGATCGATCCACACTGGGGGCGACGAACCGCCCGGATAGGCCGTCAGCATTCTCTAACCCCTCGATTCGCGCTCGGGCGAATAATCGTTGCCAGCCACCGCTCTCCGCAATAGCGTCGCTCCAAGCTGGGGTGCAACATCATGGCAATGAAAACCGGGTTCTTTCCTGCGCTGGTGCTCACGGCGGTTGCCGCCGCAGGGATCGGCTTTGCGGCCTCCCATCTGTGGGACCATGGAGCGATGGCAAAGCTCGAGGCGGACCGGGACCTCGCCTGGAACTGCCGTCACGCCGGGAAAGAGATTTCGCCCTGCCCGGTTCTCTATCGGAACACGCGGATCGAATGGCGCGACAAAATCCAGACGGTCGCGACGCCGGACCGCAGACAGGCTGTGCGGATCGCTTCGCTTTCTCGCGAACTCGCTCAGGCGCAGCGGACGATCCGCGATCTCGAACGTCCGCGAAGATCGATGCGTACAGCGGCCGTTACCGGCCGGCAGGACGGAACGATCATGCATCCCTATACCACGGACGACCACTGTCCGGCGGGGAGCGTCGTTGTGTACGACGCCGGGTCTCGCGCCATCTGGCACTCCGGCGATCCGAACGTCTGCTACGCCCGGACCAACCTGCAGAACCGGTTGGCGCTCTCGCAGCACCGCTGAACAATTTGCGCGCTTTTCCGTTTTCCTCCCCCGCGCGAGCGATCGCGAGCGTGGGGGAGGGGGACCGCGAAGCGGTGGAGGGGGCGGAGCATGCGGCACCATTCAAGTGCCCCCTCCGGTGCTTCGCACCACCTCCCCCACGCAATGCGTGCGCGGGGGAGGAAAACTTGAGGGGTACGTGATTTGCAGCAGCGCAATTGGACGATTGAACAGCTGAACGCGGGCATTGCGGCGGGCAAGACGAACTGCGCGGAGGTTGTCGAAACCGCGCTGGCGCGGGCCAAGCGTACGAATGGCGAAGGCCGATGGACCTTCCGGCTGCTGCGCGCCGACGCGGCACGGAACGAAGCCGTCGAAGAGGACCTGCTGCGCTCGGCGGAAAGCGTGGTCTCGCCCCTCGCCGGTCTGCCGCTTTCGATCAAGGACAATATCGACATCGCCGGCGAGCCGACACGTGGCGGCACGAAGCTGCTCGAGGAGTCACCGCCGGCGCAAGCCGATGCTGTGGTCGTCGCGCGTCTCAAAGCCGCCGGCGCGGTGATCGTCGGCCGCACCAACATGTCGGAACTCGCGTTCTCCGGAATCGGCACCAACCGCTTCTACGGTACGCCCGCGAACCCGTGGGATCGCGAGACGCGCCGCATTCCCGGCGGCTCGTCCTCCGGGGCGGCGATTTCGGTGACCGACGACATGGCGGTTGCGGCCATCGGCACGGACACCGGCGGCTCCGTGCGCATTCCCGCGGCCTTGAGCGGGCTCGCCGGTTTTAAGCCGACCCAGGCGCGAATCCCGCGCGACGGCGTCCTCGCCCTTTCGACCTTGCTCGATACGGTCGGGCCGCTCGGCCGCAGTGTCGCGGATTGCGCGCTCATCGACGGCATTCTTGCCGATGATGCGACGCCGTTCGGGACCTTCGCCCGGCCGCTGCGCCTCTGCACCGCCGACGATTTGATGTTGAGAGACGCCGATGAGACGGTCTCATCCGTCTATGCACGGACGAAACGCATCCTGCAAAACGCCGGCGTACAAATCGAGGCGCTGCCGCCCGGTCTGTTCAAGGAAATGCCGGAGTATGTCGAGCGCGGGAGCTTTTCCAGCGAGGAAGCCTGGGCGCGGTTCGGCGAACAGATCTTGGCGCGGCCGCAGGATATCGATGCACGAATTGCCGAACGCATCGTTCGCGGACGCACCATCACGGCGGCCGATCACGCGGCAAATCTCCGCGCGCTCAACGCCATGCGGGAGCGTTTCGAGCGTGCGATTTCCGTTTACGACGCCCTGATCGCGCCGACCGTTCCCATCATTGCGCCGCCGATCGCCGATATGGAGGACGACGGGAAATTCCGCCGCGCCAACGCGCTCATCCTGCGCAATCCCATGGTCGCCAATCTCGTCGATTCGCCTTCGCTTTCGCTCCCCTGCCATGATTTTGGCAGCGCGCCGGTCGGTCTCATGCTGATCGGGGCCCGGATGTCCGACCGCCGGCTGCTGGCCATCGGTGGCGCAATCGAAACGTTATTGATGGCACCTCGTCTTTGAATTGGGGCTACTGTTCCGCGGACCCCGTCAGGGCGACGGTGGCGCTGGCGAATGATTCACACGGAGACACGGAGACACGGAGACAAAAAAACCGTGTCATTCCCGCGCAAGCGGGAACCCAGATGTTTGAAGGTGACGGAAAGCGAAGTGTGGCTGGCGTACAGTGCCTGGCGGCGCAAGTGACGCTGTGCGTACCTTTCTTCTTGCTCTATGCATCTGGGTCCCCGCTTCCGCGGGGATGACACGTTGGTTTTTGGATTGGGGAATTACGCCAGAGCGCCCTTCTGATACCTGTTCTCTGTATTCGGCTTGAATCGCGCGCGGAGCTGAGTGCTATTTTCCGTGCGGCACGAATATCGACAGCCCCAGGAGGAATGCGCCGACCACAATGATGAGTGCCCCGGCCTGAGTGGTCTTTTCACTTCCCTCGGCACGGGACCATGTGGAAATACCCACGAGGACGAGCCCGGCAACGATCAGAACTGTTCCCATAATCGCCGGTAAATCGTTGATGCTCATACTTCGCCTTCCCGCGTCCTTCTGATAACCGTTCCCTCTATTCTGTACTCCTGTTACCGCCAGCCGTCGCTGCGCGCAGTCACGAAATTCCGCCAGACGAAATCCCACGGGACCACGAACAGGAAAACCACCGCGATCAGGCAGGCGAAGGTTGTGTCCCAGGTATCGGCGTCCATGGTGTGATTTTGCCAGGCCGGCAGGGCCACCGCGAGAAGCCAGCTGGTCTTCCATGTCATTTCCCAGAACAGAAGCGGCAGCATTTTCAAGGGATAGCGCAGTCCCAGAATCGACAGCAGCACGAGCGCGAGCAGCATGGAATTGGCTACGCCATGCATCAGCTCCCATCGGCCGTGATGCAGGAAGGCGGGAATGATCTGCATTCCCATGCCGACGGCGATCAGGAGATATCCCGCCCTCAGAAGGTACAATCGCCACGGCGCCATCCCGCGCGCCGGAGTTTCGTTTCGCTCCTGCAAACCAAACGCCGGCGATGAGGCAGAAATCATTTCAGACTCCGTGCAGCAGGTAGGTCGTCGCGAGGTGGAGGAGCGAGACGCCATGTTCGACGGCGTAGAGGGCGATGCGGAATTCGGACTCCATCGTCGCAACAGCAAAATGCGGCGGCGCAAGGACCAGGCGGAACAGCAGCGACAGCGCGCCCACCGCAAGCGACAGTGCCGCGTGGGCGATGGCCGAGAACCGCATCAGGATTTCCGAGCCTGCGATGCTGACGCCCGAGCCTGGAGAATTGCTGCTTGCGATCTGCCGGCCGCGCAGGAGAAACGTGGCGACCGTGGCGGAGGCAAGGAAAGGGTAGAACGCGCGCGCGGTTCTCGTGCTTTCAAGCCATGGCATTGGCGACCCCCTTGATCGTGTTCCGGCGAATCCAGCCGGTGAGCCGGACGCGGATCATCCAGAAGATGAGAAGTCCGAGCGGAACCAGCTGCGGAAGAAAAAAGATCAGTCCCACATGCACGTGACCGGGCAGGAGCCGCGGCAAGCCGTTGGTGAACGCCGACCCGGTCGCCAGCAACAGGCCCAGGCACATGCGCCAGAGATGCCGCGCGATGCGTTGCGCACCGGTGACGCCACCTGCGATCATCACCTTGATATCGGCGACGGCGGCAATCGCAATGACGAACGTCATGCTGTACATCGCAATAAGCACCGGCCCCTTTATCGCCACAGCGGACTTGAACGGCAGCGGCAAACCGGTGACGAGATAGAAGCTGAAAGTGCCGAAGAAAAGCAGGAGACAGAGCACGACGGTGAACGCCAGCTTCTCGGCAACGCCGATACTGCCCGGTTTGCGCCACACGGTGAGCCAGGCCGTCGCCACCAGATAACCGGCGAAGGTGCCGCCGAAGAGATTGCCGATCTGGCCTGGCTTGACGACCGCGAGGTAAATCGCGAACGCCGCCATGACCAGCATGGAAACGGTGAAAACGTTGCCGGCGTTGCGGTGAAGTTTGCCGCCCTTGCGCGCGAAGGCCGCTACGGCGCCGGAAAAGAGGCCGATCGTGCCGCCGCCGATGTGCAGCACATAGGCGAGCATCGTCAGGTTGGGAACAAACGGCGTCATGCCAGCTGCTCCAGGCCGCCTTTGGTGCGCGCCACGCGCAGCTTCGACGCAGCCTGCGTCAACCGCTTCGCGAAGCGGACCCGCACCAGCCAGACGATCATCAGCACGAGCGGCGCAAACGCCGGGATGAAGAGCAGCGGTGAGCCGTGCATGAACGCGGGCATCACCTTCTGCTGCCCGAGGAAGAACGACGCTGCGGCAAAGAAAAGCGCGAAACACATGCGCCAGAGATGCCGCGCAAGCCGCGAAACGCCCGAAACACCGCCGCGCAGAAGGACCTTCAGATCAAGCGCCGCGAAGAGTGCGGCGAAAGACCCAAAGACATAGTACAGCGCAGCACCGTAACCCTGAAAACTGTGCTTTGGGCTGATGGCCGCGAGCCGCCCCCAGCTGAAGAGCAACCCGGCGGTGGCAAGAACCGCAACGAACAGCGCAACCTCAATCCGTCCTGTGGTGCCCGGTTTTCGCTTCACGGTGAGCCAGGCGGTTGCCACGAGATAGGTCGCGAGCGTACCGCCGGCGATGTTGCCGAACTGGCGAATCCAGACCGAGAGCGCCAGGCCCATGATTCCCATCGCCAACATGGCAACGACGAACAGGGTCCCGAAAAGTCGATGCAGGTGCCCGCCCTTGCGGACGAATACCGCCGTGTAGCCGGAAAGAATTCCGATGCTGCCGCCGCCGATGTGCAGCGCGAGCGCCGCGACCACGATCCCGAAGATCCACCAGGGGGCGTTGGGCGGCAGATGCGAGATCGAGAGCGGCGTCACGGCGTTCACATCGGTTCGCGGCGGCGGCGCATCCAAACGGCGAACGCGAACAGCGCAACCGCCAGCACAAGTCCAATCCAGAGACCGGGCGTAGCGAAGAACCTGGCGGGATCGGGGTCGGGGAAACGGAACATCGGTTTGTGCCCAAAGCCGCCACTGAATGCCGCCTCGAAGCTGCCGAAGAAGCGCTCATGGAGGACACGCGACACGTAATTGGTATCGAAGGCGAGCTTCTCGAATATCGCGAGCGCGATCGGCGGCAGCACGGCCCAGAGGAGCGGCCCTTTTCGCACCGAGGCCGAGAGCGCGAGGAGATAGGCATAAATCGGTGCATGCCAGAGCGCGAGCGCGGCGAGGAGGTAAAGGAGAAGCGCCCAGATGTGCAGCAGCGGAACGGTGCTCCACAGCTGGGCAAATGCGCCGCCGCGCGATGCCAGGACGGCGAGGTCGAGGCCAAACATGAGGAGCTGCGTCGCGCAAATCACGAAGAAGGCGATGACGGGCAGAACGACGAGCGGGATGGTGATCTTGGCAAGGAGCGTCGTCAGGTCGGAAACCGGCATGGATTTCCAGAACAGGATGCTGCGGTCGCGGCGCTCGTTGTACAGCGTACCGAGACAGTAGAAGATGCCGACGACGATCGTGCTGAGGATCAGGCCGCCGGCAGAGATGCCGAACGGCGCGAAGCGGATGCCGGCAAGCTTCTCCGGCGTCATTTTGGAAATCGCCTTCAGCGTGTGCGGCGAGCGCATAAGGCTGATCGCGAAGCCGAAAAGGACGAAGCCGGCGGCGGCGAGCGGCGCCATCCAGACCGAACGGTTCTCCCACAGCTCTCTCTTGAGAGACCACAGATAGGGCCGGCTGTGCGGCGCGCCCGCGACCGCCACGTCGCGGCTGCCGGAAGCTGCGCCTGCGTCTGCTTCGATGCTCATGCCGCCAACTTTCCTTTCTGGCTGTCGTTCCCGATCACCGCCACGAAGAGGTCGGCGATGCTGGGCGTGCGCACTTCGCCGAGCGCGCCAAGCGCCGGGCGATCGGCACGGTCGAAGAGGAGCACCGTGCGGCCGAAGCCCTGACGTTCGTACATCGGCTTCAAGGCCCGTGCCGCGGCGAGTTTGTCGGGATTGACCGTCAGTTCCGTATAGCGCTCCTCGAACGCTTCCATGCTGCAGGAGAGCACGATCCGGCCCTGGTCGATGAACATTAGATCGGTCAGGATGTTCTGCACTTCCTCGACCTGGTGCGTGGTCACGACAATGGTGCGGGTGTGATCGAAATAGTCGTTGAGCAGCGAATCGTAGAACTGCTTGCGATAGAGGATATCGAGGCCGAGCGTCGGCTCGTCGAGCACGAGCAGCCATGCATCGATCGCCATCACGATCGCAAGGTGCAGCTGCGTCACCATGCCTTTGGAGAGTTCGCGGACCTTGCTGCTGCGCCGGATGGAGGTCTTCGCAAGCAAAGCTTCGGCCTTCGCGCGATCGAAGCGCGGGTGTACACCAGCGACGTAGTCGAGGGCCTGCGATACGCGCATCCAGCGCGGCAGCACGGCCACATCGGCGATGAAGCAGACGTCCTGCATCAGCTCGTTGCGCGCGGCCCACGGATTGCGCCCGAGCACCTTCAGCTCGCCCTCATAGGGAATGAGGCCGAGGATGGCGTTGAGCGCCGTGCTCTTGCCTGCGCCGTTCGGTCCGATGAGCCCCAGAATACGCCCGCGCTCGACGGCGAGATCGATGCCGTCGAGCGCCACCGTCTTGCCGAAAACCTTCCTGAGGCCTTTGGCTTCGATAGAGGCCATTCAACCCTCCCCTTGCTTGCGATCGGCGCCATTGCCTTTCGACCCTGCCAGCAGCTCCTCGGCCGACAGTCCGAGGCGCTGAATGGTGTCGCGGATTGGCGGCCAGTCTTTTTCCAGGAATTTGCGCCGCTCCGCCTGGAGGAGGAGGGCGCGTACGTTTTCGCGCACATACATGCCCAGCCCGCGGCGCTTCTCGACGAGCTGCTCGTCCACGAGCTGCTGATAGGCCTTGAGCACGGTCAACGGATTGATCCGGTTCTCGGCCGCGACACTGCGCACGGAGGGGAGCGGATCACCCTCCTGGAGGTAACCCTCGAGAATCATCGCCACCACCCGGTCCCTGAGCCGGCGATAGATCGGCTGGCTGTCGTCGCGTTCGCCGTCCATTGCGTTCGGCCGTCCTCAAATCCGTGTCGAGAAGGGATATATACAGCAACAGTGTTGTAGTCAAGTACTACAGTATAACAAAACAACACCGGCCGCCAGCGTGCCCATTAGAGCCAAAGCGGCGTGGCCCTCATCCTTCGACAAGCTCAGGATGAGGGTAAAAAAAAGCCTCACCCTGAGCCTGCCCGCCTACGCTAAAGCTTCGGCGGGTCAGTGCCCTGATCACGTCCGCCGAAGCCTCGGCGAAGGCGGATCGAAGGGTGAGGCTGATCGGCCGAAGCGAATCGCGTTCTAAGCCACTGACCCACAAGCAAAAAAAAGAGCTCGGCGGTCATCAGGTCAAGATGGGCGCCACCGGCGTTCCTGAAAAACGTGGTCTCCGGTGCGGCCCGGCGCGACGCTCCGGAAAGACCTAGCCGAGCACGCGGTCGAGGGCCGCCCGCGCTTCCCTCGCCTGATCGAGCCGGCGGTTGCCCCACATCACCAAGGCGCGGATGACCGGTTGCATGGCGACGCCGTCGTCGGTCGGTGCGTAAGAGACGCTCCGACGCGCATCGTTGTTCACCTTGCGCGAGATGAGCCCGTCGCGCTCCAGTTCACGCAGTTGTGTAGCGAGCGTCTTGTTGGCGATGCCGTCGAGCGCGCGCGCGAGCTCGCCGAAACATCGCGGTTCCTGCAGCAGATAATGCAGCACCAGCGGCTTCCAACGTCCGCCGATCGCACCCACGGCTGTACGCAAGGGGCAGCCGCCCACGGTGGTGGGAATGCCACCTGGTGGCGAAGAGGTACGGAATTGCATCCCATTCATCGTGCGACTTAATCCTCTCGCGAAGCGGTTCCCGCCGATCTTATCCATGAGAGGCACGTCATGACACTGCGCAAGCTCGTTCCGCTGCTCCTCGCAAGTCTGCTTCCGGCCGCGGCGCCGGCGGTCGAGCCAATTCCTCCCGCCGTCTCGCTGCGCGACGGCAGCCACGATTTCGATTTCGAGCGGGGCACATGGAAGATTCACATCCGCCGCCTGCTGCACCCGCTCACCGGATCTGCGGACTGGGTGGACTACGACGGCATCAAAACCGACCTCCCGATCTGGAATGGCAAAGCCAATTTGGCCGAAGTGCAGGCGAGGGGTCCCGCAGGCCATCTCGATTTCGTCGCGCTGCGCCTCTACGACCCCGTCGCGCATCAGTGGAGTCTCAGTTTCACGACGGCCGGCAACGGCAGCTTCGGCACAGCGCTTTATGGGGAAAAGCGGGGGCGTCAGCTCGAATTCATCGGCCCCGATACCCTCAACGGCAAGAACATTCTGGTGCGCTTCACGATGCAGTCCAACGGGCCGGGCGAAGCATCCTCGCGGCAGTCCTTCTCCGCCGACGGTGGACACAGCTGGGAGCTGAACTGGATCAACACTTATGCGCGCGTGAAGGGTTGAACGAAGATGAGCCCAATCAGACATTTTGTCCTTGCGCTGGCGTATCTCTTATCGGCCGCTCCAGACCCTGCACAAAGCGCTTCACCGCACGACGCGGGCCACGATTTCGACTTCGCGCTCGGAACGTTCCACACCCACATCAGGCGGCTCGTCCATCCGCTCAGCGGATCAAACAAATGGACCACCTATGACGGTACCAAATCCGATGTGGCGATTCTGGGCGGCCAAGGAAGCCTCGAGCAGATCGAAGCGGATGGCGAGAAGGGCCATCTCGAGTTGATGACGCTTCGCCTCTACAACGCCGTCGCGCATCAATGGAGCCTCTATTTCAGTTCCAGCAAATCGGGGCAGCTGGACAGTCCGTCGGTCGGCGAATTCGACAACGGCGTCGGTACGTTTCTCGATCAGGAAAGCTACAACGGCCGCACGATTCTCGTACGCCAGCTGTGGTCGGCCGCCACGCCCGACTCCTATCATTTCGAGCAGGCCTTCTCGGCCGATTTCGGCAAGACCTGGGAAGCCAATTTCGTCGCCGACCTGAAACGCGAGCACGGCTGAACAGCAGAGATGGGCGTGCGCTGCGCCGCTCAGCCGGCGAGCAGCGAAAAAACGATCTCGGCCGTCATCAGGTCGAGATGAGCGCCACCGGCATTCTTGAAAAAGGTGATCTCCGACGCGGCGTAGCGGGAGGGAGCGCGGCCTGTCGCGAGGTCGTAGAGGTCGCCGGCAATGTCGCTCTCGCGGAGGATTCCGGACTCCAGCGGCGCTGCAATATCGGCCACGTCCATCGCCGTTTCGCGCCGGTCGACATAGACGTGGCTGACGCGGATGCATTCGTCGTCGGCCTCGCGCGTGTGCAGGTCGTAACCGCCGACCAGGTCGAGATGGGCGCCTGCTTTGAGGCAGCTTCCGCGAATCAACGGCGCGGTGGCGCGCGTACAGCTTGTCACGATGTCGGCCGAGCCCAGCGCCGCTTCGAGATCCGGCACCGCTTCGGCAGACGCGGCTTCGGCGGAAAGCGCCTGCGCAAGTTGCGCCGCTCTGTCGCCGGTCCGGTTCCAGCACAGCAGGCGATTGATCGAGGGCCGCACCGAACGATGCGCGCGGACAAGCCACGGTGCCATGGCGCCGGCACCGATGACGAGCAAGGTCCGGGCATCCTTTGGCGCGAGATATCGCGCGCCCAGCGCCGAATCCGCCGCGGTACGCCAATAAGTGATTTCCGTTCCGTCCAGCACCGCCAACGGCCGTCCGTCGCGCGCATCGAAAAGCACCACCACCGCCTGTACAGCCGGCAAGCGGCCGGCCGCGAGGTTCCCGGGAAAACTGGTGATCAGCTTGCTGGCAAAGAAGCGGCCGTGATCGACGGCGCTGCGCACGTAATAGCATTCTTCGGATGTGCCGAGCATCGTGTCGTGGATCGCAATCTTAGGCCGGCGATGCGCCGCCTCCAGCGCCTCGACAAGCCGCGGAAACGTCAACACGCGCGCGATTTCGTCTTTTCCGATAAACTGCAGCTTACTGACCTTCCACCGCGCGGCGGAGATCTGCGAAATCGAACGGCTTGCCGAGATAGCGGGCGCCGGTCTCGCTTGTCAGCTGGGTAATGAGCGGGCCGGAACGTCCGCTCGCGACGATAATCGTCAATTGCGGCCGCAACGCGCGGGCGCGGCGCACCAGCTCGTCGCCGCTCATGCCGTGGAGCCCCAGATCGGCGATCAACACGCCGATGGCGGCATCGTGCTCCAGCTGCTGCAGGCCGTCGCTGCCATTCGCAGCCTGCGCGGTTTCGAGCCCCATCTCCTCGAGCATGTCGCAGAGATTGAGACGGATCAGGGCTTCGTCTTCGACGACGAGCGCTTTCATGGTTCCTGTCCGTGCACGAACGACACCCGCCATTGCCGGACCGCAGCGTAGCCGAACTCTGCGGTGCGGGGCCAGTGGTGCCTCCGCGCAAAGCGCCGCGGCAGTCGGCTACGATTTCTCGCCCCGGCTGCTTGTGTCCGGCTCCGACCCGGATCAACGTTAGGATTCGTGAACAAATAATGAGGGGGAATCATGCGCGCGCGCGACGTTGCTGCGAAATCCGTTTTGATTGCCGGGACGGCATTGGCGCTGGCTGCGGTGCCGGTGGGCGCTCACGCAGTGAATTTAAAGGTGCTTTACACGTTCACGGGCGGCAGTGACGGGTACTCCCCGCGGTCCGGGCTGATCAGGGACAAGGCCGGCAATCTTTATGGCACAACACTGGAAGGTGGCGCGGGCTGCTGCGGCACCGTCTTCCGGCTTGCGCCGGACGGGACCGAGACAACGCTCTATTCTTTCCAGGGGGGAGCAAACGACGGCAACGGCCCCAACTGGCTCGTCGTGGACAAGGCGGGCAACCTGTACGGCACGACGGGAGCCGGAGGCGGCTCCGGCTGCTTCGACGAAACTGGTTGCGGTACGGTTTTCAGGCTGAGACCGGATGGCACGGAGACGGTGCTTTATGCCTTTACGGGCGGAAGCGACGGCTTTTTTCCGACCAGCCTCGTTCCAGGCAATAACGGCAATCTCTACGGAACGACGGGCGAAACCGGCTACGGTGGCGGCACAATCTTCAGAATTGCGCCCGACGGCACGCAAAGTGAGGTTTACAGTTTCACCAGCGGAGGAATCGGAGGCCCACCTGCACCGGGCCTGATCCGCGACAGCGCGGGCAACTTCTATGGCGTTGCCGAGGCGTATGGGGCCAACGGGTATGGTAGCGTGTTCAAGGTTTCGCCGCATGGGAAGCAGACCGTGCTCTACGCGTTTACCGGCGGCAATGACGGCGGAGAGCCAATGGCGGGCCTGACCGCCGATGCGGCCGGCAATCTCTACGGAACAACGGCGATCGGCGGCGATGAAAACTGCTACCCTGGTGGTTGCGGTACGGTCTTCAAACTTGCTGCGGACGGCACGTTTACGGTGCTCTATGCATTCCACAAGGCCGACAACAACGCCTCTCCGCGGACCCGTCTGGTGCTGGACGGAGCAGGCAATCTGTACGGCACGACGGACGCCTTCTCCGGAGGGGTGTTCAGGCTTGCTCCCGACGGAACGGAGACGGTCCTCCATTCCTTCACGGACGGAAGCGACGGCGGCCTGCCTCTAGGCGATCTCATCGCCGACCGGAAGGGCCATCTGTACGGCACAGCCGATGAGGGCGGGTCTGGCTGCGAGGGCTTTGGCTGCGGGGTGGTTTTCGAGATCAAGGAATAGCGCCGCTCAAACCGCCTGTCGCGGATTTAAATTAATTCACCGCTTGCGCGACATTTGAGCGGCCGATCCATCTTTCTGTCATCCGGAGAAAGGTCGGCCTCGTAGCCGGCGATCGCCGCTTCGCTCCGGCCACACGCCGGCGCGAGCTTCAAAACTCCGTGTGCGAGCAGCCAGATCGCGATGACGTGGCTCGACGCGTTTGCGAAACCCGGCGCACCATGGCGGAGAGGTGAACGGTCTTGCTGCCAGGATGAAGCTCACGCTCCGGTGCCGTGCCCTTCGCCGAAGCGACGCTTCCGTTTCGCGCAGGCAGGTCGAAGCATGGATCAACCGCTCCCCGCTTTCGCGGGGATTGCGCCGGGCGATAACGATTGTTGCCGTGATTCTGAGTGGCAACACGAGCGCGTACGCGCTTGCCGACTCATTGCCTTCCTCGGGTACGTTGAGCGAAATCCATTTCGCCGATTACTCATCGCTGTCATCCAACATGGAGCTGGCGCGGCGGATGCTCTCGCCGTTGCAGGCGGCAGAACTGCCGAAATTTCTTGCGCAAAAAGGCGAGAGGTTGCGCGAGCAGCCGGTCGATCTCGCTGAGGAGAGTTTCGCGCTCTATGTTCCCGCGCGCGCGCCACCGCAAGGCTATGGACTGGTCGTCTTCGTGTCGCCCTGGGACGCGGCGCGGTTGCCGGACGGCTGGGGCCCCGTGCTCGACGAGAAGGGCCTGATCTTCGTCAGCGCCGCGCGTTCGGGCAACGATCAAAGCCCGCTCGGGCGGCGCGAACCCCTCGCCATTCTGGCCGAACAAAATGTGGTACATCGTTATCGCGTCGATCCGCAGCGCGTCACCATCGCCGGGTTTTCCGGGGGCTCGCGCGTCGCGCTCCGGCTCGCGTTGGCTTATCCCGATCTGTTCCGCGGCGCGGTCCTGAACGCCAGCAGCGATCCGATCGGCACTGCAGCAGTTCGGCTGCCGCCGAAAGATTTGTTTCTTCGTTTCCAGGAAAAGGTGCGTTTGGTCTATGTCACGGGCGACCGCGACACGGCCCGCGTCTCCTGGGATTTGGCGAGCATGCATTCGCTGCGCGACTGGTGCGTGTTCAACGTGGAGTACCAGACAAACAACTTCACCGGTCACGAGGTCATGAGTCCCGAAGCGCTGTCGCGCGCGCTCGATTCGCTTGCAAAACCGATCGAGCCCGATGCCGGCCTTGCCCAGTGCAGGGCCGGAATCGATGCGGAGCTTGAAAGCGAACTCCGGCAGGTCCAATCGCTGCTGTCCGCCGGCAATCGCGATGGGGCGCGCGATATCCTGAAGGCGATCGACACCCGCTTCGGCGGCCTCGCCGCTCCCCAAACACTCGAGCTGGAAAGCGAGATCGATAAACCCGCCGTGAAGCCGTAGCGGTCGGAGCGAGTCCGCCCAAGCGCCAGGAAGCGCGGAATCGTGGATTTGAGTTAATTCAGCGCTTGCGCGACCTTTGAGCCGGCGATCCGTCTTTCCGTCATCCGGAGGAAGGTGGGCCTCTAGGGGCGGCTCAACGCTTCCTCCCGGCCACACAGGAGGGGAACTGCGATGTCGGGAATTCTCGATTTCTCCGCGACGTGTCTGGTGGGTTGCGGGCTCGCGTTCGTGATGTTTGGCCCGTACAGCAGCGCTCACGCCAGCGGCGCCGAGACGGTGCTCCACAGTTTCTGCTCCAGAAGCGATTGCCGCGATGGCGAGACTCCCGAGGGCGGCCTGATCATGGACCGTTCCGGGAATCTCTACGGCACGACAAGCAACGGTGGCGCGAACTGGGGCGGGAACGTCTTCAAGATTGCGCCCGACGGCACCTACAAGGTGCTTTATGCCTTTTGCTCCCAGCCCAATTGCACCGACGGCGCGTCACCCAGTGGCAGCCCGATCATGGATGGCTCCGGCAAACTCTACGGCACGACAACGGTCGGCGGCGCAAATAACGGCGGTACAGTCTTCAAACTTGCCGGGGATGGGACTGAGACAGTTCTCTACAGCTTCTGCTTCAAGACGAATTGCAGCAACGGCGCGCTTCCCCTGTCAGGCGTGATCGTGGGCAGTTCAGGCAAGCTGTACGGCACGACGAGCGCCGGTGGCCAAGGGAGCGGCACCGTCTTCAGGCTCGCCGCGGACGGCAAGGAAAAGGTGTTGTATTCTTTCACAGCCGGCACTGACGGTTTCTCGCCCAGCAGCCTGGTCTTGGACAGCGCAGGCAATCTCTACGGCACGACGCCAGGCGGCGGTGTAAACGGCAACGGCAACATCTTCGAGGTTTCGTCGGACGGCAATTTCAAGGTGCTCTATTCTTTTTGTTCCAAGGCCAGTTGCGCCGACGGCTACTACCCCGCGGCCGGCCTGATACTGGACAGTTCCGGCAATCTCTACGGGACCACACAAAACGGCGGCGCGTACACCTACGGTACCGTCTTCAAACTCGCTCCGAATGGAACCGAGACTGTGCTGTACGACTTCTGCTCCAAGGCAGATTGCCGCGACGGCGCCTATCCCGCGGCCAGCCTGATTATGGACGGCTCCGGAAATCTGTACGGTACCACCCAATTCGGCATCGGCCGCAATTGCTACCACAGAAATCCATTCGAGTGCGGCACCGTGTTCAAGTTCGCCACGAATGGCACCGAGACGGCCCTCTACAGCTTCTGCTCAAAAGCAAATTGCGCCGACGGCCTGGAACCCGAAGGCAGCCTGATCATGGATGGTTCAGACAACCTCTACGGCACTACGTTCCAGGGCGGCCGAGGGCATTGCGTCGACGGCTGCGGCACCGTCTTCAGGCTCGATCCCGGCCGGGAGAGTTTGGAACAAAATTGAACGGCGGCGTCCGGTCCGGCTTTGCGCAAAATTATTTTGTACGCGAACGTCTGGTCACTGCCCCCCAGAAAACCATAATGGAATCACCAAGATAGCAATATCATGGATAGGCCTGGACACCGTTTGTACACTTGACGCGCGCGCCTGCACACTTGGCGAATGTGCGATGCCAGACTATCTATCTCCGGAGTGAAATTTCTACGACCGGACAAGCATGGGCGAATCTCTTTACGGAAGCGGGTTCGATGCGACGATCGCGAAGGGCTCGCTCGACGACTGGCGACCTTGGCCCACACATACCGAAGCCGCCGTCAAATTCCCTGCTTCAGGGAATTTCTCAGGGAATTTTGTAAAAAGTTGGCCGCCGGTTCCGTCGTCCTGGGACCGCGGCCGTCACCCTCGCGCAGGCGGGGGCCATCGCGAAGCGACAAAGGGCGTGCGGGCGAGACGCCCGCGGTCTCAGAAGAACAATCCTCCCTGGTGCAGGGAGAAAAGCAGGGAATTTTGTAAAAAAGCGGGCGCAGATTCCGGCGATCTCTCCGGGAAGATTTCTGTCCGGAATGGACCGAAATTGATTGGTGGGATAGAGAGGATTCGAACCTGCGGTTCGCTGTTCCAACAGGATGCGGCTCTGCGGCGCAAGCCGCCGCTGAACAGCCTTGATGGGCGCGAGAATACGGGTTTTCATCCCGCTAATCGAGTAGGGGTTCTTCCGTGAGAATCGTGATTCTTGCAGCAGCATGTATGCTCACCTCTTTGCCGTTTTTCACGGGAGCCGCGGACGCGCGCATCATGTGTAGTTCAGGCCCTACTCTGAAATCTTCCTTTCAAGAGCAGATCCAATTTGCCCAAATGATCATGCACATACCAAAGGGTAACGGCGGTGTGGGTGCTGATTTCGAAAACCGCGCAGATGGATACTATTGCCGCGGCATCCTGTATCACTGGTCTGGAAAGTACGAACTCGCGATCTCCGATTATACAAGCGCGATCGGCTGGCGGCGCAACTTCGAAGACGCGTTCGAAGCGCGCGGCGATGCCTATGAAGACTTGGGTCAACATGGCAAAGCAGCAGCAGATTATGCAGAGGCTGCCTCGCTTCATGCCGATGATCCAGGGAAATTGGCCGGGCGATGTTGGGCGCGCGCGGTCCGCGGTCACCCGCTCGATAGAGCCCTGGCCGATTGCAATGCGGCGCTGACAGACGGGGGCGGACAGGTCGCGCTTTATGATCGCTGCTATCTTTATTTCAGGATGCGAAACTATGTGGCGGCAATTGCGGATTGCACGAAGGCGGCTGCGATGACCAAGGGGGATAATTTTTTGCTGTATCTCGACGGCGTTGCTCAGCCTGATTCCCGTGGCGCGACCGGGAGAGATTTTGTGTTGTATCTCGGAGGCGTTGCCAAACTTCGCTCGGGGGACACAACCGGAGGAAATGCGGATATTGCCGAGGCTATGAAGGGCAATAGCAAAATTGCCGATTGGTACGCTCTCTACGAGGTGAAGCCCTGACGATGGCGAAATTCAGGGAAACAATTGGTCGGAGAGAGAGGATTCGAACCTCCGGCCCCCACGTCCCGAACGTGGTGCTCTACCAGGCTGAGCTACTCTCCGGCTCTTTTCGGGAGGCGCCGTTATAGGGGCGGGTTTTGCGGGCCGCAACCGCGGCAAGAGCGTGTTTGAAAGCCCCTGCCCCGCCTAGTAATGTCCGCGGCCCGGCGCGGCAGCGCCCGTTGGGGCGTAGCCAAGCGGTAAGGCACCGGATTTTGATTCCGGCATGCGAAGGTTCGAATCCTTCCGCCCCAGCCATCCTTCGCTCGCGTCGCGAGCTACGGCTCGGCAAGCTATCGGTGGAAAGGCTGTCGCGCCGAAGCGCGCAGTGCGAAGGCGGACCGAAAAAGTGTCACCCCGGACGCGACAATCGTGAAACAAACGGAGACGGCGAAATGACCGACGAACTTGTTTTCTACACCAACCCGATGTCGCGCGGCCGCATCGTGCGCTGGATGCTGGAAGAACTGGGGCAACCTTACCGCACCGAGATTCTCGATTACGGGACCACGATGAAGGCGCCCGCCTATCTCGCCGTCAATCCCATGGGCAAGGTGCCCGCGATCCGGCATGGCGATACGGTGGTGACGGAAGCCGCGGCGATCTGCGCCTATCTTGCCGACGCGTTTCCCGAAGCGAAGCTGGCGCCGCCGTCGGGCTCGCGTTTGCGCGGACCCTATTACCGCTGGCTGTTCTACGGCGCGGGGCCGATCGAGACAGCCGCCATGATGAAGGCGTTCGGCTTCGTCGTGCCGGAAGAGCGCAAAGGGATGGCGGGCTTCGGCTCGATGGAAGACGTGTTGAAGACGCTCGAGTATGCGGTGTCGCAAAGCTATCTCGTGGGCGACAGCTTTAGCGCGGCGGATCTCTATCTCGGCTCGCATCTGGCCTGGGGCATGCAGTTCGGCACCATCGAGAAACGGCCCGCGTTCGAGCGCTATGTCGCCCGGCTGATGGTGCGTCCGGCGGCAGTGCGCGCGCGCGAGATCGACGACGCGCTGATGCCGAAGAAGGACTGAGCCCCCGGGCGCTTGCCGGGAAGGACACGAAACCGTACCCTTGCCGCGACCGCTGCGGGAGATAGCGACGATGCCGATGCTGAAGCCACGTCTGATGCTGATCGTGACGATGATCGCGGCTGCGGCGGCGTCGCGCCTCCTCCCGCATCCGCCCAACATGACCTCCATCGCCGCGATGGCGCTCTTTGGCGGCGCCACCCTCAGCGACAAGCGGCTCGCATTTCTGGTGCCGCTGGCGGCCTTGTTCGCGAGCGACCTTCTGCTTGGCTTCCACAATCAGATGATCGCCGTCTATGGCTCGTTCGCGCTGATCGTCTGTCTGGGACTATGGCTGCAAGAGCGGAAGACCGCCGTTACCGTCGCCGGGGCGGCCATCGCCAGTTCACTGCTTTTCTTCGTTGTGGTGGATTTCGGCGTCTGGCTCGCGGGCGACATCTATCCGCGCACGCTTGCGGGGCTCGTCGCCTGCTACACGGCCGCGCTGCCCTTCCTGCGCAACCAGATGGCGGGCGATCTGTTGTACACCGGCATCCTTTTCGGCGGCTTCGCGCTCCTCGAGCAGCAATTCCCTGTCTTGCAGCGGTCTCGTCCCGCAACAGCGTAAAAAGCCCACGCAGAGGACACGGCGCTTTTTCTAGGCGTGGATGAAGAGGGGGATGACACCCGCATGCTTGCCGCGCGGAAAGGCGACGACGCGTTCGCCCACGCGCTGAAACATGATGTCGGTCGAGAGATCGCCGATTTGGATGTGCCTGAGCTCCAGATGATCGATGCCGATCGGCAGTGCCGGCCTGTCGACATGGATCTCGCGCTTGATACCGTCGACGCGCAGGCCGAGGCACGCCTGCAGCAACATGAACGGCGCGCCCGACGACCACGCCTGTGGCAGGCACGCCACCGGGTAGGCAATCGGCGGGCCGCCCGGGGCGCGCGGAAACCCGCAAAACAGTTCCGGAAGCCGCATATCGAAACGCACCCCCGCTTCGAACAGCTCGCTCACCATCTTCACCACGCCCTCACGGTCGCCGTAGCGGGCAATGCCGGACGTACAGATCGCGCCGTCATGCGGCCATACCGAACCGTTGTGATACGACATCGGATTGTATCGCACCTCGCCACGCGCCAGTGTCCGAATGCCCCAACCCGAATTGAATGCCGGTGAAAGCAGCTGCTCGGCTACCTGGCGGGCACGCTTGCGCGTGGGAACACCGGTGTACAGAAGATGGCCGGCATTGGAGGCGCGCACGCGGCATGGCTTGCCGTCGCCGTCGCGCGCCAGCGCGTAGTAGCCGAGATCATCGATCCAGAAGGTCTGCTCGATCGCGCTGCGCAGAGCCTCGGCGCGCTTGCGCCAACGCGCCGCCGCTTCGCCGTCGCGGCGCCGGTCGCTCAGCGCAGCCATGGTGCGATAGGCGGCAAAGGCATATCCCTGAACCTCAACCACCGCGATCGCGCCATGGGCCAGCGTACCGTCGGCGTGGAAGATGGAATCGTTGCTGTCTTTCCAGCCCTGGTTAATCAATCCGTTGCCGGTGCTTGCGCGGTAGCAGACGAAGCCGTCGCGATCGGCTGCCTGTTCGTTTTCAATCCAGCCCATCGCCGCTTCGAGCGACGGCCAGAGTTGCGCAATGAAATTCATATCGCCGGTGCGCTCCGCATAGGCACCGGCAAGCATGACGTAGAGCGGGGTGGTATCGACCGCGCCGTAATATTGGCCGAACGGCACCTCCTTCAGCCTCGTCATCTCGCCTTTGCGGCACTCATGCATGATCTTTCCTGGGGCGGAGTCCTGAAACGTGGAGCGCTCATGCGCCTGGGTGCTTGCAAGGAACGACAGGACGCCGCGCGCAAGGTTCGGATCGAGCCAGAGAATCTGCAGCGAGGTGATGATCGCGTCGCGGCCGAATGGCGTCGAGAACCACGGAATGCCCGCATAGGGAAACGGGCCGGTGGGAAGCTGCGTCGTCAGAAGCGCGAGATCAGCGCGCGAGCGCTCGGTCCAGTCGTCGAACAACCGCCCCGAGGATTTGAGCGAACCGCCGTTGCGCCGGGCGCTGCGCATGGCAAATCGCGCCCGCGCGGCGCCGGCGCGGAAGCGCGCCGAATCGGGAATGCCGGCAAACTCCGGCCCTACCTCCGCATGAAGCTCGAACGAGGCGCCGGGATCGAGCGCGATGAGAAAGTCCGCACGATTGCAGGCCACGCGGCGCGGCGCCGGCGCGAAGGCGATTGCCGTCCAGCGCGTCATGCCGTCCAGACCTTCGTAACCCAGGACAACGCCATGTTCGGAGGTCTTGGGCGGCAGCATCCTGCCGCGCGCAATGCGCTGCTTCCCGCGCACTTCGAACATATCGCGGAAATCGGCGCCGAAAATGTACGAGAACGGCAGCTCCGCCCGCCGCTCGCTGAAATTGGTGAGAACAAGCATTTCGTAGAGGCGGCAATCCCAAAGGAATCGGGTGCGCTCGACATGGATGACGCCTTCGGGCGTCGATTGTCCGCCAATCGGCTCGAGCGGATGATTGGTGAGGTGCGCGGTGAAGAACACGTTGTCCTGCGCGACGTTGCCGCCCAGCAGAGAGGCGCGGTTGCCGCCGAGCACAAGCTGGAAAGCGGAAAGCACCCGTGTATCGTTGCGGAAGAGACCGTCGGATTCGCCGTCCACGTCGCCGTAGCTGTCGGCCACCAGGAACATGTCGTCCTGCTTCAGGACGTATAGTTTCTTTCCGGGAGGCGCCGCACCCAGCGCGTCCAGTTGCGGGTCCTGGGCAACGGCCGTTTGCGCCGGCTGCGACATGGGGCTCAGACCGCGCTAATTCCCGCGCTCATGCGTTCGTGCTCGTATGCCGATCGGCCGACAAGGCGGACGTAGACGTCGAGGTATCGCTTCGCCATTGCCACCGCCGAGAACCGACGCTCGCAAATATGCCGGATGCGCAGGCGGTTCAACAGCTTGAGGCGGCCAATCGCGGCCAGCGCCTGTTCGTGCGAATTGACGACAAAACCCGTGACGCCGTCATCGACGATTTCCGGCACCGCACCGCAGTTCCAGGCGATCACCGGTGTGCCGCAGGCCATCGCCTCGATCATGACCAGGCCGAACGGTTCGGGCCAATCGATCGGAAACAGCAACGCGAGCGCGTTGCCGAGAAAATCCGACTTGTCCTCATCGCCGATCTCGCCGATGAAATCGATCAGTTCGTGGTTGAGAAGCGGCTCGACATGGCGATGAAAATACGCCTCGTCATGGGCATCGACTTTGGCCGCAATCTTCAGCGGAATCCCGGCGGCGCGGGCAATCTCGATGGCGCGGATCGGACCCTTTTCCGGTGAAACCCGGCCCAGGAAGGCGAGGTAGCCGCCCTGCGGCGCCGGCGAAAAGCGGAACTGTTTCATCGGCAATCCGTGCAGCACGGTTGCGGCCCAATTCGCATGCGGGAGCGGCGTGCGCTGGCTGTCGGAGATTGAGGCAAGCGGATAATCCGGCCACCGCATGAGAGCGTTGGGCAGGTCCTTCAGATCGAGCCGCCCATGCAGCGTGGTCAGGGTGCGATCTGCACTGTCTTCGAAGAACGGGAAATGAACGACGTCGGTGTGAAAGTGCAGGACATCGAACTCGTGCTGCCGAGACTTCACTTCGTGCATCATCGCGAGGTGCGCCGCGAGATGCGATTTGAGCTCGGTCTTGTCGAGGCGGATCGCCTGGTCGCGCATCTTCACCAGCTTGGCGCGCGTCCGCGATTCGGCACTCGCAAAAAGCGTAACGTCATGGCCCATCTCGACGAGAGAATCACACAGGTAAGCAACGATGCGCTCGGTGCCGCCGTAGAAATGCGGCGGGACGGCTTCGTCAAGTGGTGCAATCTGGGCAATTCTCATTTGTGTACTTCCCCACAACGCGGCGGAAGAGTTCCATCGCTCGGTAGCCGATTCGGTAACGGCGCTCACCGTCTTTTGTTTCGGTGCGGAATCATGGAATGGATGAAGCGTTCGGGCTCGCGCGTGGGCTCGGGACGGCCGCCCAATCACCCGAGGATGTCTATGCGCGAACTCACTGCGATGTTTTTCACGATTTTCCTTGCCGAGATGGGCGACAAGACGCAGCTTGCGACACTGCTTTTCGCCTCGGAGCGTAAAGTTCCAGCCATTCTTGTGTTCGGGACATGCGCGAGCGCGCTGGTGGTCGGCGCCGCGCTGACCGTTCTGGCCGGCACTGCCGCGGGGCGGTATCTGCACGGGCTGCCGATCAAGCCGATCGCCGGGCTGGGGTTCATCGCCATAGGCGCGTGGACCCTTGTGGAATATCTCCCCGCGTAATGCCGCTTGTGACCGCGCCGCCAACCGCGAACGATCCCCGGCGCGCGGCCATGGCGCTGGGTGACGGTTGTTTGTCGTGCATCGAATGGCAGCACGCGGGCGCGCCGACGGTCGTGTTCGCGCATGCGAATGGCTTCAACGCACTAACCTATCGAATCCTCTTCGCACCGCTTGGGACGTCGCTCCACGTGGTCGCCTGCGATCTGCGCGGTCATGGATTCTCCACGCTGGCGACAGGCGCGGACCTTGCAAAAAATTGGACCGTTTTTCGGGACGATATGCTCGGCGCCATTGCGCAGCTCTCTTCGGAGCCCGTGCTGCTCGCCGGTCATTCCCTGGGCGCGACCTCGAGTCTCATGGCCGCGGCGCAGGCGCCGAAACGCGTGCGCTCGGTTCTGCTCATCGAACCGGTGCTCATTCCTCCGCTCCGGGGAGGCGGCGAACAGAACGCGAGCGATTTGGCCACGCGAGCCAAACGCCGGCGCAACATGTTTCCTTCCTTCGAAGCGGCGTTCAGCGCCTATCGCGGTCGCGGTATTTTCGCCTCCTGGCCCGATGAGGTTCTCGCGGACTACCTTCGCGGCGGTCTGATCGAGACAGACGGTTCGTTGCGCCTTGCCTGCGCGCCGCAGTGGGAAGCGGCCATCTTCCGCGGCGCGCCGCATGACACCGCGCCGCTCGCCAGCGCCGTCACCTGTCCCATGACGATCATTGTCGGAACGAGAAACAGCGCCGCCTCGGAGCAGCAGCTGTCCGTGATCCGGAAGCTTCGGCCTGACGCGCGCATTCTCGTCGTCGAGGGCGCAAGCCATTTCCTTCCGATGGAGCGGCCCGACATCGTGCGCGAAGAACTTCTGCGCCTTGCAGAGAAAGCGTGAAGAAGAACGACATCGAACGACGCAGCTAGATCGCCGGCGAAAAGCGCGCATCAAGGCGAGCGATCGTCTCTTCGGTCGAGAATCCGAGGGCTGCCAAACGTCCCGATCGCGCGAGCACCGCAAGTCCGGTGAGAGCGGCGGCAAGCAAGAGGACATCGACCTGTCCGGCACGATCTTTTGTGCTGCGCCCCGCCGCCTCCGACAGCGCGGTCAGCGTGGCGATAAGACGACCGTTGAATTGACGCTCCGGCTCGCCCGAACCCGGATTGGACGGGAGCGCCGCCGACGCCGCCGCAATCGATTCCGTATTTTGCAACAAGGCGAGTGCTGCGGCGGAGGCGGCGGCAAGGGGTGTTGCGCCGTTGTGCATTCGCGCCGCCGAGCGCAGCGCGCGCGAGAGCGTCGCAAGATCGTCGGCGGCAAGCGCCAGCAACAGCGCGTCCTTGTTCGGGAAATACCCATAGAGCGCAGCCGGCGCGAAACCGGCCTCGGCCGCGGCGGCGCGCAACGAAAGATTCCGTGCGCCGTCACGCGCGGCCACGCGACGCGCGGCATCAAGAATGGCACTGCGGGTCGCTTCCCGCGCCCGCTGGCGCCTTTCGCGCCGAGCTTCGGCAACCACCGCCATACGCGGAGAATAGGCGATTCGCGGGAAATCGCAGAAACCTCTGGGCGTTGGAAGTATGTCCCCTTTTCTTGGCTTCCCCGGGCGCTATAGGTTCGATCGTCCCGGCACCGCCGCACCGCCACAGGAAAAGTTCCATCCATGCCTGCGCTGCCGCTTCCCAATATCCCGGAGGAACTATCCGCGCTGAGAACGATTGCGCTCGATCTACGCTGGACGTGGAGCCACGAAGCGGACTCGCTTTGGGAATTTGTCGACGAGAAACTGTGGCGGCTGACGCGCAACCCGTGGAGCGTTCTGCAGAACGCCACCGAAGATCGGCTGCACAAACTGGCGCGCGATTCCGGATTTTGCCGCAGGCTGGCGTCCTTCGCCGCTGCACGCGCATCGGATTACCGCCGTACCGGTTGGTTCGGGCAGACCTACGACGCCTCCCGGCTGAAGAAGGTCGCATATTTCAGCATGGAGTTCGGGCTCGGCGAAGCTTTGCCGCTCTATGCAGGCGGACTTGGCGTGCTCGCGGGCGATTTCCTGAAGACCGCGAGCGATCTCGACGTGCCCGCAATCGGCATTGGGCTGCTGTATCAGGAGGGCTATTTCCGCCAGATCATCGATGCGGAAGGGACGCAGCAGGAACTTTATCCATACAACGAGCCGGCCACCATGCCGATCGAGCCCGCGCTCGATCATCAGGGCGGCTGGCTCAGGATTCCGCTCGAACTTCCCGGTCGTATGGTTCACCTGCGCGTATGGCGGGCGAACGTCGGACGCTTGCAGCTCTATCTGCTTGACAGCAACGACACACTGAACAGCGCGGCGGATCGCGGCATCACCGCAAAACTCTATGGCGGCGGATCCGAAATTCGTCTGATGCAGGAAATCGCGCTCGGCATAGGCGGCTGGCGCGCGGTGGAAGCACTCCATCCCGACGTGGAGATTTGCCACATCAACGAGGGCCACGCGGCGTTTGCCATCGTGGAGCGGGCGCATCAGTACGCGCGCAAGAACAAGCTCAGCTTCTGGCAGGCGTTATGGGCGACGCGGGCGGGAAATGTGTTCACCACGCACACGCCTGTGGCCGCAGGCTTCGATTCCTTTCCCGCCCGGCTGCTGCGGACGTATTTGCCTTATGTCGAAAGCGAGCTGACGCATAACGGAACATCGCTTGAGAGCCTGATTGGCCTTGGCCGGGTGGACCCGGCCAATGCGGAGGAAGCCTTCAATATGGCGTGGCTCGCCCAGCGGGGTTCCGCCGCTTGCCTTGGCGTCAGCCGGCTGCACGGCGAATTCAGTCGCGGCATTTTTCAGCCGCTGTTCCCGCGCTGGCCCGGCTGCGAAATCCCGATCGGCCATATCACTAACGGTGTGCACATGCCGACTTGGGATTCGGCCGAAGCCGATCGTATCTGGACCGACGCCTGCGGATCGAACCGTTGGCACAGCATGCTGCCGGATCTCGGGGAAAAGATTGCGACGGTTTCGGATGAAGCGCTCTGGGCCATGCGCGGCGAAGGCCGCCAGCGGCTGGTGCGCGTGGTCCGCAAACATCTGACCACGCAGCTCAGAGAGCGCGGCTTCGCGCCCGACAAGGTGAGCGAAGCGCACTTTGTGCTCGATCCGAATGTGCTGACCATCGGCTTCGCCCGCCGCTTCACGGAATACAAGCGACCCAATCTTCTGCTGCGCGATCCTAAACGTCTTGAACGTCTCCTGCTCAATGCGGAACGACCGGTGCAGATTGTGGTGGCGGGCAAAGCGCATCCTGCCGATTTCGAAGGCAAGGCGATCATTCGCTCCTGGATGGGGACTGCGCGTCAGCCGCGGTTTCGCCGGCACGTGGTTTTTCTCGAAGATTACGATATCGCGCTCGCTAAAGAGCTGGTGCATGGCGTCGACCTTTGGATCAATACGCCCCGGCGGCCCTGGGAAGCCTGCGGCACGAGCGGCATGAAAGTGCTTGTCAACGGCGGATTGAATTGCTCAACGCTCGACGGTTGGTGGGACGAGGCGTTCCAGCCGGGCCTCGGATGGGCGATCGGTGACGAGCGCGGCGGGGACGCCGCCGAGGTCGATAAACGGGACACCGAAAGTCTGTTCGACCTGCTCGAGCACGAGATCGTTCCGGAATTTTACCACCGCGATTCCGAAGGTCTGCCGCGCGCCTGGCTTGCCTACATTCGGCGGAGCATGTCGGCGCTGACACCGGCTTTCGCCAGCAATCGCATGATGCGCGACTACATCGACAAAGCCTACCTGCCGCTGGCCTCTGCGCTGCGCGCGCGAACGGCGGACGACAACCGCCTCGCCAAGCAACTTTACAAATGGGCAGAAACGGTACGAAGTCACTGGCAAAGCCTGCATGTGGGCCAGCCGGCCGTCGTGCAGGATCATGATCGATGGCGGTTTTCGGTGCCAATTTTTCTTGGAGAGATCGCGCCCGATTGCGTGCGCGTGGAACTCTTTGCCGACGAGCGGGCGGGCTCACCCGCAGAAGTGGTCCTGCTCCATCAGGAGCAAAGCATACCCGGTGCGGCGCACGGTTATGTTTACGCGGGAGAAGTTCCGAGCACGCGCCGGGCAGAAGACTACACACTTCGCATCGTGCCGCACCACGACGCGGCATTTATTCCGTCGGAATTTCCGCTTATCGCGTGGCAGCGATAGTCGACCCCGTTCGCGTCGCGCTCGGCACGCGATTGGCAATGAGCTTTCGCGGCGGTGAACTCACCGAAGCGCAGGGGACGATATAGAGCCTTGGTCGCTTCCAGGGCGAAGCAGCTCGCGACTCCTCCTCAAGTTGTATCTTGGCGCGAAACCAGAACTCCATGTCGCGGCCTTGCGGACGTCCCTCGGCTTCCCAGAGAAGATAGCTGCGTGTGCGAATCTCATGCTCGGCGGCCATAGCCCACTCCCAATATATCCCCGGCCCGCACGTAAAATGCGTTATTCGACACCCCGGCGAGATATAACACGTCGTCGCATCAGAACAAGCAAATAGCGAAGAGCGAGAGCAACACCACGCCGGTGGCGATTTTCACCAGGAAAAGTCCGAGGCGGAAGAACAGCACCACAAGGAGCAGCGGAACGAGGAACGCAAAGAGGACGGTCAGGCCCACCGCGGTAAAAAGCGCCGCCCAGAAGAAGGCGAAAATACCGAACAGCAGCGTGAACATGGCAGCCTCCGAGCCGGTCCCGCTTCACATATGAGCGATTCCCGCCGTGCCAAGGGCGGCCGACAGGAAAATCGATGAGAGCTTCCGAGAACCGCGTGGCAATGCCGCCGGCGGGCAGAACACCCACCAATCCATGGGTCATTGGGAGGGCTTGCTTACTGCAGCTGTTGAGCCGCCTCGAAATGCTGCGGGCGCTCGTACACGAGCGTGCGATCGCGCCACACTTCAAACTTCTTGTAGGCACTAAGCTTCATCGCGTGAGCGAGGACCTTGGCGTGCGTCTCGTTTGCGCACATGGCGGAGAAAGAGCAGGTCAGCGATCCGTCATCGTTAAAGTAGCAGATGTCATAACTTGGCATGGTCCACTCCTTCATTGGGTCCATGCCCCCACGCGGATGCGTTTTGCACCTCGCGACAAAAACTGTCGAGAGAATTTTGTGTGATGTGCGATGAAATATTTTGTTTCGCCGGCGAACGAAACGTAACAGCCGTCTCGGACATTGCAGTTTCGAGGGAGTGGCTCGGTCTGCGAAATTTTATTTTGATTTCATCATTTCCAGCAAAGTGCGAAGTCGCGCTTGCGATTCCGCATCGATCGCGCCGTCCAGTTTTTTCGGTCGAAAATGGCGCTGAAAAGCCATGACCACCAGGGCCAGCGGAATATCCAGATCTGGCGCAACGCCATAGCCGTAGGACGCAAGCATCGAGGCAAACGATGTCTCTGACGCCCGCGTCATCGAATCCAACATCGGTTCGGAGGGATAAAGGCCGACTCCGTTTTGCGCCAGCCGTTCCCAGGGAAACAGTTCGCCGGGATCCATTTTTCGCGCAGGCGCCACGTCGGAGTGTCCCACCACACGTTGCGGCGGTATCACATGGCGCGCGAGAATATCGCGTGAAAGTTCGATGACGGCCGCGATCTGCACCTCCGGAAACGGCACATACCCGAACTCGTGGCCGGGATTCACGATCTCGATCCCGATCGAGCGATTGTTCACGTCGCGCTCGCCCGCCCAGTACGACACGCCGGCATGGCGTGCGCGCTTTGATTCCTCGACATGGCGATAGATGATGCCCGCTTCATCGATTGTGTAGTGAGACGAGACCTTCGCTTCCGGATCGCACAATCGCACAAGGGCTTCTTCCGCAGTCCGCATGCCCGTGTAGTGCAGCACGAGAATGTCAATCGGACCGCCGTCCGGGCGCGCGTCGAAGTTCGGCGACGGCCTTTCTATGATCGGCATTACGAAGCGAGCCGCCGCTCCTGCATAATGCGTGCATACGCGGCATTGATCGCGGCAAGCTTCTCGTTGGCGAGTCGCACGAACTCTTCCGGCACGCCGCGTGCGATCAGGCTATCGGGGTGATTCTCCCGCACCAGCATCCGATAGGTACGCTTGATTTCTTCCTCGCTCGCGCCGTATTCGATGCCCAGCACGACGTATGGATCGGCGCGATCGGGCTCGACATGCGATGCGCGAATGCGGCGGAATTCGTCGGGCGAGAAGCCAAAAATATCGGCGACATGCTCAAGGAACGCGAGTTCCGCCGGATGCAAGACGCCGTCGGCCTTGGCGATCTCGAACAAACCATCGAGCACGTCTTCCAGCATGCCGGGATTTCCGCGTAGCTGGCGCGCAATCTGTCCGGCGTAGATCTCATAGCCGGCTGTATCCTGGCGCGCGAGATTGAAGATGCGCCGGACGTTCGCCTCCTCCGACGGCGGCACGCGGAAGATGCGATCGAATGCTTCCACCTCATCGACCGTCACGGTCCCGTCCGCTTTCGCCATCTTGGCGCCAAGCGCAATGACGGCAATAGTGAAAACGATGCCGGGCTCTTCGGCCGCCCCCGCCGCATCGCGGTCGAACAGCACATGGCCGGCAAAGGCACCGGCGATGGCTCCGATCGGACCGCCGCCCAGCAGGAAACCGGCCGCGGCGCCGCCCAATTTTCCCCAGATAGACATGGACGAAACCCTTAAGCCAATCTGCCCGGCATTGCGATGACAGTCTCGCCAACAACCTAGCGTCGTGCTTTCGAAGTTCGCTTCATCTTGATATCGGTTTCCTGGCCAACTCGAAACTAAAAACAACACCAGGAATCAAGGAGTTGGTAGCGTCTTTGCGATTCTGAAATTCGCGCGAAACCTATATTGAGATCATGCGAATTTCAGAATCGGGACACCACGCGGAGCAGGGATGAAAGCCTGGCGATTTTACATCGACCGCGGCGGCACCTTCACGGATGTCGTCGCCGAGGCCCCGGACGGCACGCTTTCAACGCTCAAGCTCCTCTCCGAGGACGAGCGCTACGACGATGCAGCGCTTGAGGCCATCCGCCGCTGTCTCGGCCTGCCGAGCGGCGCGACCATTCCGCCGGAATGCGTAGCGGAGCTCCGTGTGGGCACGACCGTGGCTACAAACGCACTGCTTGAGCGACGAGGCGAAGCCGTGCTGCTCGTCACCACGCGCGGTTTCCGGGACCAGCTACGCATCGGGTATCAAAACCGGCCGAAGCTCTTTGTGCTGAAGATCGAACGTCCGGCACCGCTTTACGACGACGTAATCGAGGCGGAGGAGCGCATCAGCGCTGCGGGCGAAGTCCTGCAGCCACTCGATGAAGATGCGCTGCATCGGGATTTTCTTCTTGCACGCGGCGAGGGCATCTCTGCCTGCGCGATTGTATTCATGCATGGCTACGCTTGGCCCGCGCACGAGCGGCGCGCCGCCGAAATCGCGCGCGAATGCGGCTTCACGCAGATTTCTACGAGCCACGACACTGTGCCGTTGATGAAATATGTGAGCCGCGGCGACACGACTGTCGCCGATGCCTATCTCTCCCCCGTGCTGCGCCGCTACGCGGATCGTCTTTCCGCGAAACTCGGCGCGCAGGACAAGGCTCCGCGGCTATTCTTCATGATGTCGAGCGGTGGGCTTGCCGCGCCGCACGCGTTTCACGGGAAGGACGCCGTGCTCTCGGGCCCCGCCGGCGGTGTTGTCGGAATGGCGGAGACGGCGCGCGCGGCGGGATTTGACGACGTGATCGGCTTCGACATGGGTGGCACGTCGACCGATGTATCGCGCTTCGATGGGATCTATGAACGCAACCGCGAGAACGAAATCGCGGGCGTGCGCCTGCGCGTGCCGATGATGGCGATCCACACCATCGCCGCGGGCGGCGGCTCGATTCTGCATTACGACGGTGCGCGTTTCCGCGTCGGACCGGATTCGGCGGGCGCCGATCCCGGCCCGATGAGCTACCGCAGCGGAGGGCCCCTTACCGTCACGGACGCAAACGTCATGACGGGCAAGCTGCAGCCGGAATTTTTCCCGCGTATCTTTGGCGCAGAGCACGATCAATCTCTCGACGCCGCGTTTGTCCGCGACGCCTTCGCGCGCTTGGCCCAACAGACGGGGCGCAGCGCGGAGGACGTGGCGGACGGATTTATTCGCATCGCCGTCGAGAACATGGCGAATGCGATCAAACGCATCTCGGTGGCGCGCGGCTATGACGTGCGGCGATATGCGCTCGCCTGCTTCGGCGCCGCCGCGGGACAGCATGCATGTCAAGTGGCGGACGCGCTCGGCATTACGCGCATCTTTGCCCATCCGTTCTCGGGCGTACTCTCTGCGTACGGAATGAAACTCGCTGCGATCCGCGCTTTCCGGCAGCGCGCTATCGGCGGCGAATTGGATCATCTTCTCGCACACAAGCTGATCAATATTACACGAGAACTTGCCGGTGCGGCAGTTGCCGAGGTCGAGGCGCAGGGCGGCCGCGACGTTGAGGCAAGCGCGACTGCACACATTCGTTACGCCGGTAGCGACACCACCCTCCCGGTCCCGCTGTCCGGCCCCAAGGAGATGACCCTCGCCTTTGCAGAGGCGCACGCTCGGCAATTTGGGTTCGGCTTCGAAGGCAAGCCGCTGATCGTCGAATCCATCGAGGTCGAAGCGAGCACCGGCACGGCAGTGGCGAAAGCGGCGCCGATGGCGGCGGTTGCGCGGGCTGCAGATGGAATCCCCCGGCGCACCCGATTTTATTCGCAAGGTGCATGGCGGACGTGCGAAGCCTTCTTCACGAACGAAGCCGCACCCGGCGCCCGGTTCGATGGCCCCGCCCTATTGATTGAACCGCATCAGACGATTGTGATCGAGTCCGGCTGGCGCGCGGAGCTTACGGAGCAACGCGCGATTGTGGTCTCCCGCACCGGCGAGGCGCAAACCAAAGCCGGGTCCAGCAGCGAGGCCGATCCCGTTCTGCTGGAGGTGTTCGCCAATCTGTTCATGGCGATCGCGGAGGAAATGGGTGCGACGCTGCAAAACACCGCTTCATCGGTGAACATCAAGGAAAGGCTCGACTTCTCCTGCGCCATTTTCGACGCCAACGGTAATCTCATCGCGAATGCGCCGCACATGCCGGTGCATCTGGGATCCATGGGCGATTGCGTCGCCGCAATCATCGCCAAACATGAAGGCGATATTCTGGATGGCGACATGTTCGCAACCAATGCGCCTTACAACGGCGGCACGCACCTGCCCGACGTGACGGTCGTCGCGCCAGTCTTTATCGACAGCGAGCGCTGTTTCTTTGCTGCAGCACGCGGGCACCACGCCGATATCGGCGGCATTTCCCCAGGTTCTATGCCGCCGTTTTCCTGTCACATCGAAGAAGAAGGCGTTCTGTTCGATGGTGTCCGGATCGTCCGCGAAGGACATTTCGACGAGAGTGGCGTTCGCGCAATTCTGAATTCCGGCGATTATCCCGCGCGCAACCCCGAACAGAACATCGCCGACCTGAAGGCCCAGGCGGCAGCCTGCGCACGCGGGATTGCGGAGCTGCGGCGCGCAGCGGCGCTGCACGGCCGAGATACCGTCACGGTCTATATGCAACACGTACAGGACAATGCGGAAGAGGCAGTACGGCGCGTCATTGGTGCGCTGCACGACGGCACTTTCGCAACGCCAATGGACGGAGGCACTGAAATTCACGTCGAGGTCCATGTCGATCACAACGCGCGCGGCGCCCGCATCGATTTCACGGGCACCTCGCCGCAGACAGATAGCAATCTCAACGCGCCGCGTTCAGTAACCAAAGCCGCCGTGCTGTACGTCTTCCGTTGCTTGGTGGAGGAGGACATTCCCCTGAACGCAGGGTGCCTGAAGCCGCTCGAAATCATCGTAGCGGAAGGTTCGCTCCTCAATCCGCGTTTTCCAGCGGCGGTCGCCGGCGGCAACGTCGAGACGAGCCAGGCGGTGGTCGACGCCCTGTTCGGCGCGCTCGGCATCATGGCCGCCGCACAGGGAACGATGAACAACGTCACTTTCGGCAATGCGCGCCATCAATATTACGAAACCATCTGCGGCGGTGCGGGCGCCGGCCCGACTTTCGACGGCGCTTCCGCCGTGCATACGCACATGACGAATTCGCGGCTCACCGACCCTGAAGTGCTCGAAACGCGCTATCCGGTTCTGGTGGAGGAATTCTCGATCCGGCACGGTTCCGGCGGCACCGGCGAACACCGCGGCGGCGATGGCATACTCCGCCGCATCCGCTTTCGCGAGGCGATGTCGACCGCGATTCTTTCGACGCGCCGCGAGACCGAACCGTTCGGATTGAAAGGTGGCGAGCCTGGCCTACCCGGCGCGAACATGGTGATCCGCGCGTCGGGAGAAACAATTCCCTTGAAGGGGCGTGACGAAATCGCCGTCGAGCCAGGCGACGAGCTGCTCATCGCCACGCCCGGCGGGGGCGGGTATGGCGTACAAGGCAGATAGTTCTACGAAGCTTGCTTAAGGCTCGGAAGCGCGCGAGTAGCCGGAAGCGCTATGGTGACGCAGGTGCCCTTGCCGAGTTGGCTCGCCAGCGTTACGCGTCCGCCATGCGCCTCACAAAGACCTTTGACGATCGCCAAGCCGAGACCGGCTCCCTTGGTGTTCGCCGCGATGTCATGCCGGCCCTGCCCGAAGCTCGAGAAAACCCGCAGTTGATCGCGTGGATCGATGCCGGCGCCGGTGTCGCGCACGCCAAGAACAATTTCGCGGGTATCCGATAGATCTGCAAATGCCCCCACCTCGCCGCCGGCCGGCGTGAACTTGATCGCGTTGGACAGGAGATTGATGAGGATCTGCCTGAACGCGCGACCGTCGCCCAGCACGAGCGGGAGATCGGCCTCAATCTCCGTAACGAGGTTCAACTGCGCCGCGGCCGCCTGGTCGGCCAGGAGCCGGACCATTTCGGAAATCAGCGCAGCGAGATCCACTTCGCTCTCGCGCAACTCGAGCTTTCCCGATTCGATTTTTGCGAGATCGAGAATGTCGTTCACCAAGGCGAGCAGATGATTGCCCGATTCGTGCACGAGTTTCGCATATTCCTTGTACCTACCCGGATTCGTGCCGAGGGCATTCGAGAAGATCATTTCGGAAAAGCCGAGAATAGCGTTCAGCGGCGTCCGCAATTCGTGGCTCATATTGGCGAGGAATTCCGATTTGGCCCGGCTCGCCGCTTCGGCCCGCTCGCGCGCCAAATCGGATTCTTCCTTCGAATGCGCCAACGCTTCGATCAGCCCATTCTTGTCATCCCGCAAGAGCAGCATGTCGCGCGCCGTAAAGTAGATCTGCCGCGACATATAGGCGAGGTAGCAAACGTACCCGAGCGCGAGCAGCGCAAGTCCGTCATAGATGATTCCGCCCTCGCGCAAAGGATCGATGACCAGCGCGAAACCATAGATGCTGTAACCAACGATGCTGAGCGGCTTGCTCGCACCGACGAGTGCCGCGTTGCCGGCGAGCGTGCAGGCAATCAGCAGCAGAATGAGCATCTGATTGAGATCGTTTCCGTCCCGCCAGAAAAGAAAAGCGAGCGACGCCCACGACATTGCGAAGAGCGCGTATCCTACGGCGGCGTGCACAGTCCAATTGCGCTCTCCGAGATCGTCGCTCCCTTTGCCAAGGAACGTGTAGACAACCACACCGAGATAGGTGCCGCCCAAAATTACGAGCGCGAGCCAGAAGACAAGCACCGACACGCTGATCCAGCGCGCGAACATCACACAGATGACCATCGCGAGCAGCGGCATCAGCCAGCAATTGGGCTTGACGTTCTTCAGGGTCAGGCGCAGCTGCTCGAGCGCAAGCCTGTCTCCTTGCACGCCCACCGGAAACGTCGCCACCGTTCTGCCCGCCGCCATGACGTGAGTGTGCAGCGACCGGCGTTAAGCCTGCCTTTCCGCAGCATGGTAAATAAATGTTTACTGCTCAACGGATGCTTGGCATGTCCCGCGAACCATCGACGGTCACGTTCAAGTCTGTAACGAACCCACTTCCCAGCGCATAAACCCAGCCATGGACGCTCAGCTGCTGGCCACGTGACCAGGCATCCTGCACGAACACGTCGGAGGCGACGTTTCGCACCTGGCGAATGACGTTCAGCTCGCAAAGCCGGTTCAGGCGCGCAGGCCCCTCGCCAATGGATTCGAGTTCAGCCAGGTGAGCCTCGTACACTTCGCGGATCGGATGGAGCCAATGATCGACAAGGCCGCGGCGCCTGCCGTCAACGGCGGCGCTGACGCCGCCGCAGCCGTAATGGCCGACCACAAGGACATGCTTGACCTCGAGCACTTCGACCGCGAACTGAAGCACGGAGAGATAATTGGCATCCTGCGGCGGCGCCAGATTGGCGACATTGCGGTGTACAAAGAGTTGGCCGGGATCAAGACCGACGATCTCGTTCGCCGGCACCCGGCTGTCGGCGCAGCCGATCCACAGATATTCCGGCGCCTGCTGCCGCTCAAGACGGCGGAAAAAGTCCGGGTCGCCGGCGATCTTGCCTTCGGCCCAACGGCGATTGTTCTGTTTCAGGTGGTCGAGCATGGTTTCATCTCAGTCCGACGAGGACTTTGCCTTCCGTAGAGAGATAATTGTTCCGATAATCGAAGCGCGGAGTGTTGGAAAACAGGAGCCAGTAATACTTCATCTGCTCGGCCCACCAGTAACCGGGGCACAAATCGCCTTGCCACATCGGAAGCGTGGTGACATCATCGATGATCGTGTAACCGAACCTGACGCGGCTCGTGCGTTTCATATTCAGGTAGTGCAGGTGTCCCAGCTTCCGCTCAGCATCGCCCCCGCCATGCACGAACAACGCAAGGCAGGAATCGGCAAACTCGGGACGCAACTCGTTGGAAACCCGCGTCACGGACAACGTACCGTAATCGATGCCTTCGGGAAGAACGGCGAAGCGCCGCTGAACTGCCGCCCAGGATTCGAGATAAGAACGCGCATGCGTGAGATCGCCCGCCTTGGCGAGAAGGCCGGCATAGAACGCTGCAAGTTCGCTTTGGTGGCGATCGATGCAGGCTCCGGTCTCGAAATCGACATTGGCGAACCACAGATGGCCGTTCAACCAATCCGCCTGGTGCTTCACGATCGCCGCCGCGTGCACATCGTACCAATGCTTGAAATCGGCATCACCGAACAGTCGCCAGCCGCCGTACAGATATTCGAAATAGGAATCGGACGGCGGTCCGACAGTGGCGCGACGGCTCAGCCACTTGCCGGTTTCCGCATCGATGGTGTCGGCGACGAGACCGATGGCAGAGCGCCGGTCGAAACACGCCTTGGCGGCTCTTTTGGCGGCATCGTAAAACCGATTGTCGCCCACGGCGCGCGCGAGGGTACCGAACTCGGAGATATAGGTGCCGAGTTCGGCCGGAAAGGTTTGTGAATCGCGCACGGCGCCGGTTTTGAGATTGACGAAACGATAGGGAATTCCCAAGGGCGATTTCGTAAAGGCGGGCAGCAACCGATTCGCCAGGTCGTGCGCAAGCGACAGCAGCGTCTTATTGCGCGTGGCGAGCCAGCCCGCGAGCAGTCCACCGACCATGCGGATATTGGTCTCGAACACCTGTACTTCGCCGTCGACATCGAAATGCAGGTTCTTCTCTATCCAGCGCACCCCCTCTTCGAGTTCCGCATCGAGATGCATCAGGTAAAGCGTGTCCAGGGCTTCTACTATCGAAAGACCAAAGGACGGTCCATTTGGCAGAAAGAACGACTCCGCGCCGCCGCTCACTGGCTTCAACTGGTCCTGGCCGAAGGCGAGCTCGACGTAGTTTCTCCAGGCCCATGCCATTTCGCCGCGAACGTCTTGGGCGACGGCGGTCCAGTTGACCGGTAGCGTCCGGGGAGTTTGAGCGAGCAAAGTGGCAGGAATCGCAGCGACTGCGGTTCCATGAACGACCTGGCGGCGCGTGAACCGAATATTCAACGCCTTGCAGAGCCCCTCAGCTGGTTCACGCCTTCATACGCGCTCGTACTTCTTTCTGACAATACTTTCCGCGTTTCGCGTCGCGCGGATCATCAGGAAACGTCCTGACTGCTCCGGCGAAAGCATCCACCGGCCCTCGATTTCTAACCCCTCGTCGAACACAGAGCCTTCGTAGTTCACAGGCCGCCGATGCGGAACGCCATCCACGCAGGTTTTGACGAACACGACAGCGCTTCCATTGCGATGGCCGAAAGATTGGCAAACACCGTTCCCGAACCGAGCCAAGGGCGTACAGGCTCATGCACAGAGCCACTTAGAGGCGCCCCCGATTCATCAACGTGGCAACAAAACTGACTGGATCGAGCTTACGGGGATAGGAGTAAAGCCCGTGCCATACTCCGGTCTAATTGTCTTCGCTGCTACTCACTTCCGGGGCTCCCCCTTCCTTCCCCACAAACATCTAATGCGATTATCTACGGCGCCGTCCGGCCGTCGGTTGAATTCCCGTTGCTATATCGGGATTGGCGGCGCGGTGTCCCGGAGAGATCAAAATGGCGTTCAGGCTGCCGCGGCAGCACGGGGTTGATAATTGAGAATAGGCGACAGCCAGCGCTCGGCCTCGGCAATGCTCCAGCCTTTGCGGCGCGCATAATCCTCCACCTGGTCGCGCTCGATACGGCCGACGCCGAAGTAGCGGCTTTCGGGGTGCGAAAAATAAAAGCCGGAAACCGATGATGCCGGCCACATCGCGTAGCTCTCGGTGAGCTTCACTCCCGCGCGGCGTTCGCCATCGAGCAAGTCGAACAGCATGCCCTTTTCGGTGTGATCGGGCTGCGCAGGATAACCCGGTGCGGGACGAATGCCGCGATAGGTTTCGGCGATCAGTTCTTCACAGGTTAGATTCTCGTCCGGTGCATACCCCCAGAACTCCCGCCGCACCCGCGCATGGAGCCGCTCCGCGAACGCTTCGGCCAGCCGGTCCGCGAGCGCGCGCAGAAGAATCGCGCTATAATCGTCCTTGTCTGCTTCAAAGCTGTGGATGCGCGCGTCTTCACCATGCCCCGCCGTCACCACGAAGCCGCCGAGGTAATCGGGGGTGCCGGTCGAGCGTGGTGCAACGAAATCGGCAAGCGCGAGATTGGGCTTGGCGGACTCCCGGGCCATTTGCTGACGAATCGTATGCAGCACCGCCAAGGGCCTGTCGCGGCGCGCGCAATCATAAAGCACGACATCGTCGCTTTCGGCGTTGGCCGGCCAAAACCCGAATGCGGCGCGCGCAGTCAGCCAGCGCTCTCTGACGATTTCCTTAAGCATCTTTTGCGCGTCATCGAAAAGCGACCGGGCCGCCTTGCCGGCCTTCGGATCGTCGAAGATCAGCGGATAACGGCCGACCAGTTCCCAGGTCTGGAAGAATGGTGACCAATCGATGTACGGAACAAGCTCGGCAAGATTGTACGATTCGAATTCCCTGCCCCCGACAAAGCTGGGCGGCGGCGGCGTATAATTGCTCCAGTCGAATTTCAAGCCGTTGGCGCGCGCCGCGCCAAGCGTGAGCCGGCGCGTCGGTGCGCGGCCGCTGGCCGAGTGGCGTTCGGCAATTTCAGCGTATTCGCGCCGTACCTCCGCCGAATAGGGCGCTCGCGTGCTCCCGACCAATTGCGCCGCAACACCCACGGCGCGCGAGGCATCGGCGACATAGACGGCTTGGCCCCGCCGGTAATTGGGATTGATCTTGACGGCGGTGTGCACGCGACTCGTGGTGGCACCGCCGATCAGAAGTGGAATATCGAATCCCTGCCGCTCCATCTCCGCAGCGACGTGGCACATTTCGTCGAGCGATGGCGTGATCAGGCCCGAAAGGCCGACCAGATTCGCCTTCCTCTCGCGCGCGGTATCCAAAATTTTCTGCGCCGGCGTCATCACACCGAGATCGATCACCTCATAGCCGTTGCACTGAAGAACGACGCCAACGATGTTCTTGCCGATGTCGTGCACGTCCCCTTTGACGGTCGCCATCACGATACGGCCCGTCGGTTCGCGGTCTGCGGCATCCTCGTTCTCCATGTACGGAATGAGATGCGCGACGGCTTTTTTCATTACACGCGCCGATTTGACGACCTGCGGCAGGAACATCCGACCCGAACCAAAGAGATCGCCGACCACGTTCATGCCCGCCATCAGCGGTCCCTCGATCACATCGAGCGGCCGTACCGAGTTGAGCCGCGCCTCCTCGACGTCATCGACAATGAAATCCGCGACGCCGTGCACCAGCGCATAGGAAATCCGCTCGCCGACCGGTTGCTCGCGCCAGACGAGCGTCGTTTCCTCGCGGGCGGGGCCCGAGTCGTTCTTGAACCGCTGCGCAAGCTCGAGCAGCCGCTCGGTCGCATCGGGACGGCGATCGAGAAGCACGTCTTCCACGCCGTCGCGCAGGTCACGCGGAATATCCTCGTATACCGCGAGTTGACCGGCATTGACGATGCCCATGTCCATGCCTGCCTTGATTGCGTAGTACAGAAAAACGGAGTGCATCGCCTCGCGCACACGGTCGTTGCCCCGGAACGCGAACGATATGTTCGACAGGCCGCCCGAGACATGCACGTAGGGAAGCCCGGCGCGGATGCGGCGCGCGGCTTCGATGTAGGCGCGGGCATAATTGTTGTGCTCCTCAATTCCCGTCGCGACCGCGAAAATATTGGGATCGAAGATGATGTCTTCGGGCGGAAACCCGACCTTGTTCACGAGGATGTCGTAAGCGCGCCTGCAGATCTCGAACTTCCTTTCCGCGGTCTCAGCCTGACCCTGTTCGTCGAAGGCCATCACGACCACCGCGGCGCCGTAATGCAAAATCTGCAGCGCCTGCGTGACGAACGGCGCCTCGCCTTCCTTCAGGCTGATCGAATTGACCACGGGCTTCCCCTGGACGACCTTCAGACCGGCTTCGATGACGCTCCATTTCGACGAGTCGATCATCACCGGCACGCGTGCGATGTCAGGCTCGGCGGCGACGAGCGAGAGAAACCGCCGCATGGCTGCTTCGGAATCTATCAAACCCTCGTCCATGTTCACGTCAAGGAGTTGTGCACCGTTCTCGACCTGGCTGCGTGCCACTTCGAGCGCTGCGTCGTAGTCGTCCGCAGCGATCAGTTTGCGAAATTTTGCCGAACCCGTGATGTTGGTGCGTTCGCCAATGTTGACGAAATTCGTTTCCGGCGTGAGCGTAAACGGTTCAAGGCCGGCAAGCCGGAGGTAGCGCGGTTTTTCCGGAATTGTGCGCGGTTTCAATCCGCGCACGGCTTCGCCAAACGCCTGGATGTGCGCCGGCGTTGTGCCGCAACAGCCGCCAATGATGTTGACGATGCCCGATCGTGCGAATTCGCCCAGTGTCGCGGCCATGCTTTCCGGATCGTCGTCATAGCCGCCGAAAGGATTGGGCAGACCAGCGTTTGGATGGGCGCTCACCAGCGTATCGGCCACCTGCGACAGCTCGTCGACATAGGGACGCAACTCCTTCGCGCCGAGCGCGCAATTGAGGCCGACTGCAAACGGTCTCGCGTGACGCACCGAATGCCAGAACGCCTCGGCTGTCTGGCCCGTCAACGTTCGTCCGGAGAGGTCGGTGATGGTGCCAGAAATCCACAGCGGAAGACGTTCCCCCATAACCTCGAACGCTTCTTCCGCGGCGAAGATTGCGGCCTTGGCGTTCAGCGTGTCGAACACGGTCTCGATCACAATGAGATCGGCGCCGCCGCGAATGAGCGCGACCACACAGTCACGATAGGTGTCGCGCAATTCGTCGAAACTGGTGTTGCGGAAACCGGGATCGTTGACATCCGGGGAGAGCGAGGCCGTACGGTTCGTGGGACCAAGCACGCCGGCCACGAGGCGCGGGCGTTCGTCGGTCGAAACTTCGTCGCAGATTTTGCGGGCGAGCGCCGCGCCGGCTTCGTTCAGCTCCGGCACCAGCTGCGATAATCCGTAGTCGGACTGAGAGATGGCCGTTGCGTTGAACGTATTGGTTTCGATGATGTCGGCGCCGGCGGCGAGATAGGCCCGGCTGATGTCGCGAACAATCTCCGGCCGCGTGAGCGTCAGTAGATCGTTGTTGCCCTTCAGATCACGGTTGTGATCGCCGAAGCGTTCCCCTCGGAAATCCGCTTCGCTCAGTCCGTAGCCCTGGATCATCACGCCCCAGGCGCCATCGAGCAGCAGAACGCGTTCGCGCGCCTCGCGCTTCAGCCATTCGACTCGGGCTGCGCGATTGGTACTCACGATGCGGCAGCCATGGTTACGCGGCGCTCCCGAATTCCGAGGAGCCGGCAGGCGGCATAGGTCAGATCAGCCTGGTTCAAGGTGTAGAAGTGAAACTGGTCGAAGCCTTCGCCGCGCAACTGCTCAACCTGTTCCGCAAGGACCGCAGCCGCGATCGCCTTGCGGCTCTCGAGATCGTCTTCCAGTCCTTCATAGAGCCGCTTCAGCCAATTCGGCACCGTCGCACCGCAACGCGCGGCCATGCGCAGCACACCGGCAAAATTTGTGCTCGGCATCAGGCCCGGCACGAGCGGAACGGTGACGCCGCGCGCGCGGGCACGGTCACGAAATCGTACAATCGCGGCAGTGTCGAAGGAAAATTGCCCGATTGCGCGCGCCGCGCCCGCATCGACTTTGGCCTTCAAGAGATCGATGTCGTCCTCGAGCGAAGCTGAATCAGGATGGCGCTCCGGATAGGTTCCGACGCTTACTTCAAAAGGGCCGATGCGGCGAATGCCGGCGACGAGTTCGGGCGTGGAGCAATAGCCGTTCGGGTGCGGCGTATAAGCTACGCCCATATCCGGCATGTCGCCGCGCAGCGCCACGATGTGGCGCACGCCGGAATTCCAATAAAGCCGCACGACGTCGTCCACCTCCTCGCGCGCGGCGGCGACGCAGGTGAGATGCGCCGCCGGAACGAGCCGCGTCTCTTCGACAATGCGCTTGACGGTCGCGTGGGTGCGGTCGCGTGTCGACCCGCCCGCACCGTACGTTACAGAAACAAACGACGGTCCGAGTGGCTCGAGACGCCGGATGGCAAGCCACAGCTGTTCCTCCATCGACGCGTTTCTGGGCGGAAAGAATTCGAACGAGACGGAGAGTGAGCCCGGCCTTGCTGCGAGACGTTGCAGGGTCATGCGGCGGCCTTCGTTCGAGTCGCCGAGGGCGCGACGGATTTTGCACCCAGCCAGAGCTTGACCGTGAGTTTTCCGCTTTGGCCCGCGGCAATGGAGCGCGTCAGCGCGTGTCTCAGCCCCGCCGATTCAAACCAGCCGCGCACCTCATCGTCCGAAAAACCCAGGCGCCGGTGAGCAAGTTCGCTGCGACAGAATTCGACATCATGCGGCGCGAAATCGACGATCAGTAGGTTTCCGTCCGGCCGCAGCACGCGAGCCGCTTCGACGACCGCTGATTGCGGATCTTCAAGGTAATGCAGGACCTGATGGAAGATCGCGAGATCGAATCCCTGGATGGCGCTTCCTGCTGGAAACGGCAGGCGATGAATGTCGGCGAGTCGGATCTGGCAATGCCGCGCACCAAGACGTTCGAGGCGATCGCGAGCGATCGCGAGCATCTCGGGACTTACATCCACGCCGGTACCCTGACGGATTTGGGTCGCGAGAAGCTCAAGCATGCGGCCGGTGCCAGTGCCGGCATCGAGAACGGATTCGCGGGACAGTATCGCTACTGTCTCAAGGATCGCGGCCTCGACGTCCTGCTCCGGTGCGTGAAGCGCACGGATACGCTCCCAGTCTGCAGCATTGATCTTGAAAAATGCACTCGCCGCTTGCTGCCGGGCGCGGCGGATATCTTCCAACTGGCGGCGGTCGGAATGAAACGGTTCGGCGTCGCTGTTCGCGAGCGCGGCAAGCGACTCCGAAAAAAGGGCTGAGTCGCCTCGATCGGCCGAGCGGTAGAAGACCCAGCTCCCCTCCTTGAACCGCTGAAGAAGCCTGGCGTCGCAGAGAAGTTTCAGGTGCCGCGAGACGCGCGGCTGACTTTGCCCGAGGATTTCCGTCAGCTCGGAAACCGTGAGCTCCGCCTCACGCAACAGCAGGAGCAGGCGGAGCCGGGTCGGGTCGCCCGCCGCGCGCAGCATTGCCAAAAGCTCTTGGACTACAGCCATCTCAGGTCATATAAACATATCTTTATGTGTTTATACAAGCCTGAGTCGGGTGCTCGACGCCTCGGTGCTACGCTATTGCGCGATCTGCGTTTCCTTCCCGTGAGGTGGCATCCCGTGCGATAGACCGCCACGAACTTGCCATGGTGGGCCGCAACATCGGCGGCGGGCTTTGGTTAAAAAAGGAAAAACCCGACATGAGCGGAACAATGGCTCGGCCAGCATTTGCCGCCGCACGCGTTGCGGCGGTGCTCGCCACTTTGGCATTGGGGCTGGTTTCTTTTGCACAAACCGCCTCGGCGCAGGGCGCAGCGACCGCCGAAGACTATATTCGCGCCAACGTGCAGAGGGGTCTGACCATCCTCAACGACCACAATCTGCCCGAGGTGCAGCGGCGCTATGAATTCCGCGATTTTCTTACCGCTCTAACCGACCTCCGGCGCATTGCGGTCTTCACGCTCGGTCCGGCGCTGCGCACCGCAACGCCGCAACAGATTGACGCCTTCGTCAACGCTTTCCGCAATTATGCGGTCTCCGTGTACGAATCGCGCCTCAAGGCTTATGCCGGGCAGTCCTTGCGTGTGATTGGCGGCAGCGAACACGGGCCAGACGATTACATCGTGCGTACGGTGCTCGTCGACCCAACCGGACGCCTTGAACAGGGGGGCGAACCCATCGAAGTCGATTTCCGCGTCGATGGCACGCCCGGGCATTACGTGGTCATCGATGCCGCGATTGCCGGCGTGTGGCTTGCGCTCGAGGAGCGCGATCAGTTCACGGCGTTTCTCGAAGAGAACAACGGCAATCTCAATGCGCTGATCGCGCATTTGAATTCATTGACCAATCGTCTTCGCGTTGGCGGCCCGACAACACCAACGCACTGAAAATGGTCAGGAGCTCACTGTGAGGTGGAGCAACACCGTATTGTTCTGCGAAGCATTGCGGGCGGTCCCGTCAAATTCGGAGTAAGCGATAAACTGCAGGGCCAGCCTTACATGACACTGCGTGAGCGGCGAGTCCGGCAGGCCTGACGGCGCGTACCCGATTTCGGCAATCCAGCCTTTGCTGTTGGGGCTTCCTTCGAGCGTTTCGAGGCGCAGAGGATCGTCCGAGCCGCTGACCTCGAAGTATTGAATTCCCGTCATTAGCGCAGCACCCCAGAACCAGCTTACATCGCTTCGGAACACGGTAAGATCGTCGGAGCTTTTGGTGCCGAACACAGCGTGACTCGCGTTCAAGCTTTGACTTTCGCGAAGAACAAGCATGTGCACCGCGAGCGTCGACGATATCACGCGCTCGGGATGCGCGGTCCAGTGCCAAGTACCGTCTGCGCCGATATCGGTGTAGGAGTCATCGCCGAAGCCGGAAATCGCGGTTGGCCGTACATTGACGTGCAGACCGTAGGCGCCAAGCGTCACCCGATCCTGTCCTTCCAGAAACTCGCGCTCAAGCGTCAGCCGGCCGTACGCAACCCCTCCCATACCGTCCGATCCGCCCGGCACTTGCATACCGGCGACTCTCTGCACGTCGCGGCGGAGCCCGCCGTAGGCGGCGATTTCGCTGAACAGACTGTCGTCCCACATTGGATCGTACTTCGCGATGTCGAACACCGGCGAATTGGTGTCGTCGATCGTCGCAGTGACGGTCGCGGAGGAATAGCGCGAATTTGCGAACGCCCAGGCCGGAGTCGCCATCCAGAGGTTGGCAATCGGCCAGGAATCGTCGAGCGCGAGCACGAAAGGAGGATTGTACAAATCCAGCGGCGACAGGGCTTGCAGCTGGTACCGGCTGAGATTTGATTCGCCAGCGCTGGGCACGGCGCGCGCGTTATCCGGCAGCAGAAGCACACCAACGAAGGTTGCGAAGGCCAATCGGCCCCAAATGGTCTTACCGATACCCACGGCAGGGATCGCGTTCCTTTTCCGGTTACGCGCGGCTAATTTCCGCCACACGGGTTAATTTTCAGGAACCGGCATTTATCGACTTTCTCGCCAATGCGAAATTCGGCGGGAAAACGCACCGTATGGGTTAAGGAACAGTTCTCAAACCATCCACAACCAGCCACCCTTTTTTCCGCTTGGAAGACGGTGAGCTAGAAGCAGGACGGATTTGCGCGCCGTAAAGATCTCACCGCCTCATGCCTCGGCGTTTTGTGGCCCCTCATGCGCGCGCGAAGCGCTTGTACTTGATGCGATGCGGCTGGTCGGCATCGACGCCGAGGCGCCGCTTCTTGTCCCCCTCGTAATCCTGGTAATTGCCCTCGAACCATTCGACATGGCTCTCGCCTTCGAATGCGAGCATGTGCGTCGCCACACGATCCAAGAACCAGCGGTCGTGGCTGATGATCATTGCACAGCCCGCGAAATCTTCGAGCGCGGCTTCCAGAGCGCGCAAGGTCTCCACGTCCAGGTCGTTGGTCGGCTCGTCGAGCAGGATGAGATTGGCGCCGGACTTCAGCATCTTGGCGAGATGCACGCGGTTCCTTTCGCCGCCGGAAAGCGTGCCCATCTTTTTCTGCTGATCGCCGCCCTTGAAATTAAACGCGCCGACGTAGGCGCGGCTCTGTACCGTTCGCTTGCCGAGCTCGAGCACATCGAGCCCGCCGGAAATTTCCTCCCACACCGTCTTCTTCGCATCGAGTGACTCGCGCGATTGATCCACGTAACCCATCGTCACCGTATCGCCGACGCGCAAGCTCCCCGAATCCGGTTTTTCGGCGTCGGTCAGAATGCGGAACAGCGTTGTCTTCCCCGCGCCGTTCGGACCGATCACGCCGACGATGCCACCCGGCGGCAGAGTGAAATCGAGGTTCTCGAACAGCAGCCGGTCGCCATACGCCTTGCCGAGCTGGGACGCTTCGACCACCACGGAGCCCAACCGCGGCCCGGGCGGAATGATGATCTGCGCCGGGCCGGAGCGGCTCTCCTGCGATTTCGAAAGCAGCTCGTCATAAGCGCGGATGCGGGCCTTCGCTTTCGCCTGCCGCGCGCGCGGGCTTGCGTTGATCCATTCGCGTTCTCGCGCGAGCGTCCGTTCGCGCGCCTCCTCGCTCGCGCCTTCGGCGAGAAGACGTTTGTCCTGCGCTTCGATGAACGTGGTGTAATTTCCTTCGTGCGGAATGCCGCGACCGCGATCGAGCTCGAGTATCCAGCCTGTCACATTGTCAAGGAAATAGCGGTCATGGGTGACGAGCACGACCGTGCCCTTGAATTCGCGTAGCGTGCGTTCGAGCCAGGCAACGGATTCCGCATCGAGGTGGTTCGTCGGTTCGTCGAGCAGCAGAATGTCCGGTGCTTCGAGCAGAAGCTTGCAGAGCGCGACGCGCCGCTTCTCACCGCCGGAGAGCTTCGCCACGTCCGCATTCGGCTCGGGACAGCGAAGCGAATCCATCGCCATCTCGATCTGCGAATCCAGATCCCACAGTCCTTGCGCTTCGATCTGATCCTGTAGCGACGCCATTTCGTCCGCCGTGTCGTCGGAATAATTGGCGGCGATCTCGTTGTAGCGGTCGAGCAGCGCCTTCTTCGGCGCGACACCCTGCATTACATTGCCGAGAACATCGGTAGAGGGATCAAGCTCGGGCTCCTGCGAGAGGAACCCGACGCGCACGCCGTCAGCCGCCCAGGCTTCGCCGGTGAATTCCTTGTCCTCTCCCGCCATGATGCGGAGCAGCGTCGACTTGCCCGCGCCGTTCACGCCGATCACGCCGATCTTCGCGCCCGGAAAGAAGCTCAGCCAAATGTCCTTCAACACCTGGCGGCCGCCCGGCCAGGTTTTCGAGAGGCCTTTCATCACATAGACGTATTGCGGACCGGCCATGGCCGACGAACCTTTCTTTGGTATCGGGAAGCGGCGGGTTTTAGCGGGGTGTATTCGTTACCGCAATCACGGTCGTTCTGCCGACCTAAGAGCCTTTGACACGGCAAAGGCAAGAATAATCTCCGCATTTCCCGCGCTGATAATCGGAGAAATTGGGTGTTGGTCCGCCCGAGCGGAAGCCAAGCTGCGTGCTGGCGGCAGCCGCGGACAGCGCATGACGCGTTTGCGTCATGACTGCCGGCTTCGCGCGGGCCACGGCTCCGTCCAGGACTCAAGAAGGAGACCCTGTATGAATCCGACTCTCGTTCGCGCTGCTATCTCGTCGCTTGCGCTTTTTGTCCTTGCTGGCGGACCGGCGTGCGCCACCCCGGCTTCCAACCGCGAAGTCATAGGCGCCACGATCAAAGCGCCGGTGCGTGACATAGTGGCCGGCATCAATACACACAATGCGCGAGAACGGCGGGCGTGTCGAACTGTTTCATGACTCCGGAACGAGGCGTCGCCTGCGCGGGATCAAGAAGCTCGCGCTGCGCAAGCAATGGAAGATCCGTACAGGCACGCGCGAGCGGGCCTGCAAATCCCAAACTGCGACGAACGCCATCGCGAGCCCAAGGAGTGCCAAGTCCTCAATCGATACGTTGAGCGTGGTCTGACTGGTCATGGTCCCGACCTGCGTGGTTCACAGACTGAGAGGTCAAGACCCGAGAGTGCGACGCCATGCACAGGCCCGCATGACGCAAATGCGCTATGAGTTCTCGGTGAAGAATTGAGCTACGCGCGTTCCGAAATGGATTCGCGCAGACGTGATTCTCAGTCGACCGCACATCAAGATGTCCTCGAAGTTCCGGACCGACTCAGCCGATACAGAGGCTGACTTCCCGCCCGCAGGGCGAGCGCTGATATTCCTCGCACGCGCCGGGAGTGACAGCCTGCATCCGAGAAAAGCGCGAACCGTGACGTCGAAAGCGTGCAATGCAATTATTTCTTCTTTAGCATTTCGCGAAGTGATATGGCGTTCGCTGGAGCCTGAACGCCGGTGTATTCATAACGGGAGGTCGCGAAGTTCTTCGTCGACCCGGCATTTGTCGTGAACTCCGATTTCAGCAGCAGACGGCTCGATTTCGAAACCCAGATTTTCGTATCCACGTCACGCTCGAGGTTGTGCGTGTGCATTCGATAGACCGCCGCGCTCTGGCCGTACACCGTTTCGTCCGGAAGGGCCGCGCATCGTTCGGCTTCGCGAGCCTTCCTGCTATCCGGATCGTCCGTAGCGTCCTTTTGCATCTCGGCAAAGCTGGTGTTCATCTCGATCCACCTGCCGTTGTTCAGCACATAGACGTCCTTGCCGGTCCATATCTCTTCGGATTTTCTCGCCCCCGCCACGCCGATACTCGCCGCTGCCGCGGATAGCCTGCCGCCGGAGAACTTCATCTCCGACGTTATGTACATATGGAATGGCCTGTTTCTCAGATCCGTTTGTACTGCCAGTGGAGCCTGACATGCCGGATCCATGGCGAGGGCCGGTGTGACGGCGCAGAGGCCGGCACCGAACACGATCCAGGCCGCGATATTTTCGAGCAAATTGCGCTGCATAGCCGTTCCGCCGCAGAGTTTCGTTGGCAGTGTGGCCGCTCGCGACCGGAAGGTCATGACGCAAATGCGTCACGACCGTCGTTCCCGCCGGTGGGGATTGGGGTCGCCGCGTCGCGAACAACATGTCCCTTCCGTTTTTCGACCAGGGCAGCCGCTGTCGCGGAGTCCGGTCCCGCTTGAGACTGCGCCGCTCTGAACGCCAGATAGAGCGATACGACTGCGCGCGGTGCGCCCCAGCCGAAGGCGCACAGCTTTTTTGCCGCCGCGCCAGACAGACGGACTACCGAGACCACGCGTGAACTCCTTGCTCCCGCGCGTTTGGGCCGCGCGGTGCCCCAGCATGCCGAACACGCGTCCCGCCGCATGACGCAAATGCGTCATGCGCTAGCTCCGCCGGGTGGGGAATGTGGCGGCGCGAACCATCGAACTGGCGGGGAAATAGGCATGAGCGCGGCAGCACCATCGGCTCGCACGTCCGGATCGTTCGAACGGCGGTTCTACCTCGGCACAAGCCTGCTTTTCGCGGCGCTGATATTCTGGACCTTCGCACGCACCTATTATCTTCGAACATTCTTCCATAGGCCGCCCCTTCCGGCGCTGCTGCACATCCACGGCATGGTGATGACCGGATGGGTCGTGCTGCTTGCGGTCCAATCGGGCCTCATCGCGTCTCGACGCGTACAAGCGCACCGATGGCTCGGCGCTCTTGGCGCAGGATGGGCGGTGCTGGTCGTGATTCTTGGAAGCGTCACAACGCTGCACGCCTCCGCACGCGAAGTGCACAACCACACCGCCTTCGCCGATATGCAGGTCAGGATAACCGGCCTCGAACTCATCCAGATGATTCTGTTCGCGGGTTTCGCCGCCGCTGCGATCTCGCTGCGCAAACGCACCGCCTATCACAAGCGGCTCATGCTCCTGACCGTCGCGTGCATGCTTCCCTCGGCGCTGGCGCGATTGCCGATCGGCAATGTGACGAACCTGTTCATTCTCACGGGCCTGGATCTGTTCGTGCTCGCCTGCGCGGGCATCGATACCTTGCGCAACCGTCGCCTGCACCCCGCATTTGCCTGGGGCGCCGGCGCATTGCTGCTATCGATCAATCTCGCGTTCTATCTCACCAAACTGCCGGCCTGGATCGCGTTCGGCCGATGGCTGGTGACGTAAGATTTCTTTCAAAGCACGTGGTTTCACCTGCTCGCATAGCGCATTTGCGTCATGCGCAACGATCGCCTCCGAACGAATATCGGTCGCCGGACGGGACCACTGAAGAGGAAAAGCAGCCATGAAAGCAGCAAGCGTCATTGCAGCCTTGTTGACGGCCGTCTTCAGGGAACGGTTACAGACGGCATAAACAGCAAAGGCTGGATCAACGGCACCTATGTTGACGCCAACAGTGTGCTCCACGGCTACTTACGCGCGCCCGACGGCAACATCACGACATTTGACGCGCCGGACGCCGGCAGGGGCCCCAATCAGGGCACGTTTGCCGTCAAAATCACAAATCATGAAAACATTGTTGGATGGTACCAGGACGCGAGCTCCGTGTACCACGGCTTCGAGCGGTTGAAGAACGGTACCATCGTGGAGTTCGATGCGCCGGGCACGGGGACAGGTGCCGGTTTCGGAACAGAGGCATTTGACTTCAACAGCTCCAATACCATCTCCGGTTGGAATCAGGACGACAGCGGCGTTTATCACGGCTTCTTGCGAACGCCATAGCAATTCAGAAAACGAATAACTGTTTGCTTGCGCGCCGCACCCACGGGTAAGCGCATAATTCATGCGAACAGCGGCGGCGCCGGCCGGTCCGACTATGAGTGCTGCAATCGCTGCAACACCCAGCCGAAGCCAAGCCGATGCGCCGTCGCCGTGATGCGCGCGCGCAATGCCTTCGCGTGCGCAATGTCGCCGCTACGCGCGAGCACGCGCATGGCTGCGAGATCAGCCTCCAGCGCCGGGCCTTGCCATTGGCGCCTGCGCGCGTCATCGGCGAATTCGCGCAGTTGCTGCACTGCCTGCTCCGCTTCGCCGGCCTCACCGCGTACTTCGGCGAGCGCGATGTCGGCTGCGATCACTTCCTGTCTTTCCGTAATGCGGCTGCGCAGCGCGCGCGCCTGAGCCATTGCCGCATCGCGCTCTTTTGGCTTGCCGAGTGTTAAGTCGCATAATGCCTGGAGACTGAGTGCAACCGTCTCGCCGGCCATCATTTCATTGCGGGCATATTCCTTGCTGGCGGAATCAAGGTAACTCGCCGCCTTCAGCCATTCTTTGTTGCCGATTCGAATTTTGGCCAGTGTCAGGTCGGCAGTGGCGAGGGCGAATGAGTCGGCCTTTCGTACGGCCACGGTGCGCAGATGCATCAATTCGGTTTCAGCGCCCACCACGTCGCCACGGTCGAGCGCAATCTGCGCGCATTCGAAATCGGCCAAAGAACTGTTTTGCGGGTCATTTACTTTGGCATATTCGGACTGTGCCGCGGCACAGGTCGCCTGCGCATCTGCGAGCGCGCCGCGCAGGCGCAGTATATCGCTCAGGGAAAAAAGACTATAACCGCGATGACCATGGTTACCGATGCTTGCGTCAAGAGCAGCAGCCTGGAGAAAGCCTGCGCTCGCGGCGTCGCTCGCGGCTTCATCGCTCTGTACTCCGGCGAGCGCGGTGAGCGCCCACGCCTGGCCGGCGATGTCTCCGGTCATTCGACGGATTTGCAGGACATTGCGGGCCGCGGTTTCCGCGCCGTCGCGGTCGCCGGAATTCCACAGCATGATTCCAAGGTCGCTGTAGGCGGCGGCGATGCCGTTCTGGTCGCCGATGCTTTCATATAGTGCAAGCGAAAGCTGGTATTCCTCGCGCGCGTGCCGAGGATCGTTGGTGGAGTACAGATTGCCGAGGTTGAGGTGGGCCTTCGCTTCGCCTCTGGGGTTGCCAATGCGGCGGTAGGCGGCAAGAGCGCGCCTGAGCGCGTCCTCCGCGCGCCCCTGATCGTCATACGACAAGGCGACCCCGAGTTGCAGCTCTGCATCCGCGGCCAGTCCCGGCGCATCTTTGGCCTTCGCCAATTCCAGCGCACGTGCGGCATGCGTGCGTCTCCCCGCCGCGTCGCCCCTGGCGTTGGAAACATTGACGGCCGCGAGTTCGAAACGCGGGTCGCCGCGCACCGGATCGCCGAGACTTCGCAGCCTTGCGAGTACGTTTGCCGCTTCGTCCGGCTTTCCTGCCGCGAGCAGCGCATCGATCAGGTCAAGCTGCGCTTCGGGATCCCCTCGCTGAACGAGCGCCAGCTGGCGCAGGCCCTCTATCGCGCGCGGCCAGTCGAATCGGGCCTCATCGCGCTGGATTTCAATTTGCAGACGCATCGACGCTGGTAGGTCGGTGGAATGCGCGGCCGCCTGTTCGGCCGCTGCAAGTGCCTTTTTCGCGTAACCCAGATTCGACCACGCTTTGGCGAGCAACGCGTAGGCAGGCGCATAGCCCGGCGCCTCCGCAATCGCCTGGAGCAGCTCGTCGCGCGCACGCGCCGGGTCGTAACGATGGAGCGCGTCGAGCGCGAAACCCACGCGCCGCATGACGTCCGCATTGGGCGGCTCCGCGTTGGCGGCAAGTTTCAATTCGTTCGGGCTCTGCGCGCCTGCGCCCATATCCTGGCGCAATTGCGCGCCCGCAACCGTGATCAAGGACGGCAATTCCGCGACCGTTCCGGTGCGCGAGACGGTGGCGATGGTCACGCCGCGGCGCGCATCCTGTAGCGCGAGGTCTAGACGGAGCGGCGGGTTGTCGCCGCCTCCGTAAGCAAGATAGCTGCCGCTTACGACGTAATCGGTCCCCAGACGCTGGTGCAGGAGCGCTAGGCTTGCCATCGCATATCCGCCGGCGCCGGGAACCGGCAGATCGTCGCGCGCCGGCCGCACCAGTTCATCCGGCATGGTATGCAACCGGCCGCCAAGCGCGAGATCGGTTCCGAGCATTTCTTCGAAGGCCGGCCCAATCCAGGCGTCCTTCGGATTCCGCGAAAGATTGTTGAAATCCACGATCGCGACCGAGGCTCCGGATTCGCCCTCCGGTCCCGCCGGCATTGCCGTACGGTTGCGCCATTGTGGCCAGACGACGAGCGCTCCGGCCGCCAGAATCAAAAGGACGACCGCGACGGCGGCGCGCGGTACCCACTGTTTCTCGTCGTTCTTCCGAGCAATGTCGGGCGCCTTCGCGGCAGCTTGTGGCGCACTTTCGGCCTCGGCCGCGCTCGCGATAGGTGCACTTGCGGTCCCTTGCGGTGCGCCATCGGTACGGGAGACTGGAGCGACAAAGCGGTAGCCCGTCTTCGAAACCGTCTCGATATAACGGCCGCCCTGCTCGCTTTCCCCAAGCGTTTTGCGCAGCGTCCAGACGTGCTTGGTGAGGTTGGCCTCGGTGACGAACCGGCCCGGCCAGAGCACGTGCATCAGTTCGTCCTTGCTGATGACGTGGCCGGCGCGCTCGACCAGGAGCAGCAGCGTGTCCAGAGCTTTTGGGGTCAAGGCAACGGGATTACCGTCGCGCGACAGGCGTCTTTCGCCCGGCTGAAGTTCAAATCCGCCGAAGCGGTAGACCGGATTCTTCTGCAAAACCACAGGCTTCGTCATTTCCGGCCACAGCTGGAATTTTTTCAGAAAAATACCAGAAAAACGGCAGCGACACCTGCGGACAGTCTAGCCGAGTTTCGCGGCCGGCGCAGCGAACCGCGCCGTTCGGGAGAGACGCTGTCATGCAGGTTCCCTTCGACGCACCCCAAGATGCGTGGCTGAGCCTCGCTGTGCTCAACCGGCTTCAGCTCGGCATCGCCATCCTCGATGCGACGGGTTCGATTTTTTTCGCAAACGCTCGTTCCCGGGAGCTGCTCGGCGCGGCCGACGTCGTCGCCAAAGGCGCGGGCGAACGTCTCCGCTTCGTCGACTGCGTGCTCGACCGAAAATTTCGGCGCGCGCTGGGGCAGATCGCCTCGGGCGGTGCAGCGGTGGAGAATGCGAGTGAGGTTTTCGTCGTTCAGAGGCCGCGCAGCGCGCAGATGCCGCTTGTAATCGCGGTCTGCGGCTTGGCCCTGAAGCCAACCGGTGGCAGCCCGCGCCTTCTCGTGACCTTTGCCGATGCCGCCGATGCGCTTTCCACGACCAATGTCGGACGGCTCGCCGAATTCTTCAGACTGACGCCGGCGGAGCAGCGTCTCACGCAATATCTCGCGTCGGGTGGCCGTCTCAGCGACGCCGCGCGGGAATTCGGCGTATCCCCGCACACGGTGCGCAATCAGTTGCGGGCGGTGTTCGAGAAGAGCGGTGTACAGCGGCAGGCGGATCTCACGCGCCTCGTCATGACGGGCGGCACCGCCAATTTTCCCGCCATGCATCGCCAACTCAACAATACTGGAAGGGAGAGTTCCCATGCATTCCATTAGCTTTGTTTCCAAGAAGCGCAGCCTGTGCGGCAACGCGTCCGTCCCAGCACTCGCGGCAATGATCGTTACAGCCGCTGTTTTCGGCGGCGCAGGCGCTGCGCTCGCGACTGACCTTGTTGCGGCCAGCGTTAAAGTTTCCCCGGGCGTCGATCATCCGTCGGCAAGCGTCAAGGTCAGCGGCACCGGGTTCGGCGCCAGCGAGGCGGTGGACATCTATTTCGACACCACGGACGAGCTTCTGGGCGTCACCGATAGCTCCGGCGCCTTCCGCCCCTACCCGATGTCCGTATCCGCCGGCGCACTTCCCGGGACGCACTGGATCACCGCCGTCGGCCGCAGGGACGGTATTGCCGCGCAGAAAACCTTTACTGTCCGTACCGACTGGCCCGAAATCGGCTTCACGCCAAAAGGGAAGCGCGCCAATCCCTACGAAAATGTACTGTCGCCCGGCACCGTATCCTCGCTTGACACTGCCTGGACCGCGATCACGGGAGGTAACGTCAACGCCTCGCCGGCGGTTGTGAACGGCAACGTCTACGTTACGTCGAACGATCACAACCTCTATGCCTTCAACGCCACGACCGGCGCGAAACTGTGGTCTGCACCAATGGGCGACTACAGCAATTCGTCTCCGGCGGTGGCCAACGGCGCGATTTATGTCGGCGCGAACGACGGCAAGCTCTATGCCTTCAACGAGAAGACTGGGGCCCCGCTCTGGACCGCAACAACCGGCGCGCAAATCGAGTCTTCGCCGGCTGTAGCAAGCGGGGTTGTCTATGTCGGGTCGGACGATGCTAACCTCTACGCGTTCAATGCCACCACTGGCGCTGTTGTGTGGAACATTGGACTGCCAAACAAGGTCACCGCCTCGCCGGCAGTCGCGAATGGCGCGGTTTACGTCGACGATTCCGCTGATCTCTTCGCCTATGACGCCACGACCGGCGCCCAGCTGTGGCACCTTGGCGGGCTCACGCTCAATGCGTCGCCGGCGGTGGCAAATGGTACGCTCTATGTCGGCGCTAACAATGGTTATCTCGCAGCCGTGGATCCTGCGAGCGGTACAATTCTGTGGGAACAATCGATCGGAGGCCCGGTGACCTCGCCGGCGGTGGCGAACGGCATTGTCTATGTCGGATCAGGCGCGGGCAGTCTCTACGCCTTAAACGCCACAACCGGCGCGAAACTGTGGACGGCAACTCCCTACTTCATCACAACCTCGCCGACGGTTGCGAACGGCGTTGTGTACGTGGGCGTGGACGTCACTCCGCAGGAAAACGAACTCTACGCCTTCGATGCCGCGACCGGCGCCGCTTTGTGGGGCGCGCCTATGGGCACCAGCCTGATTCAATCCTCTCCGACCGTGGCGAACGGCATGGTCTACGTCGGATCGGACGATTTCAACCTGTACGCCTTTGCGCTCGATGGCGGCGGGCATGCGGCGTATCGGAGAAACGCTAAGGCGCCGTTCCTGTCGGATCTTCACCCCGATTGGCGCCTGAAGCCGGCGCGCTGACGCGAGAGAAACGCGCGACGATGACGTATCCCCTTCGCGGCTGGATACCGTTCGTGGCAAGCCTCGCCTGCGCGCTCGTGCCGATGCCAGCGGCCGTTGCCAAACCGCCGCTGAGCATCGACTGGCGCACCTCGCCGCTCGATCTGGACCTTCGCGGCATGAATGGTGCGCGCTATCACTTTCTTTGCCCGCCGGGAAAACCACTGGAGAGTCTCCTTACCGGCAGCGGTCCATTTACCGATGCGAGCTCCATCTGTTCGGCGGCAGCGCAGAGGGGCGTTATCCAGGCAACGGCCGGAGGCCCGGTGACAATCGAAATCCGACCCGGTCTTAGCGGCTATACGGGCAGCATGCGCAACTTCATACGCAGCAACAGCTATGCGGCGCGCTGGGAAGGCAGCTTCGTCGTCATCACACCGGCGAAGATCCGCTGATCAATGATTTGCGGCGCGTGGCGGCGCCATTACGCAATTATCAGAAATTGATCTTCGCGCGCGATAATACGGCTATGCCGTTGTTGCCCTGCTGGCCCGCGGTGTTCATCTGATAGCCGGCATTGGCCTGCAGCGCGAGTGCGCCGTCCAGGAACGTCGTCACATAGCCAAGCTGTACGTCGGTTTCGGGTGTACTGCCGGAAAGGATAGGACGCGTCGCGGAGGAAATGAATCCGTCGAAAGGATCGGACGTCGGTGTTTGGCCGAGATCGACTCCACCAAATCCTGAAGACGGCGTCTGCGAAACTTCGAGGCCGAGAGAATCGTCGCCGAACAGGCCATGCTTCGCGATCGCAACGCCATACGAGCGGCTGTGCTGGGCGTTTTCGGCGAGCGGATTCGCCGCCGGCCGCAGATCGAGCTGATTGATGCCCTCGTTGTACGAAAAGCTCGTCACCCAACCGCTGCCAAACGCAACCTTTCCGGCCACGCCGAGCGTCTGAGTCGAGAGCTTGGCCGGCGAGAGTTGCGCGACAGGCGCCGAGGCTTCAGCGCTTGCCTGCCGTGCCACGAGTCCGAGACTGGCCCATGGCGCGGGGTTCCAGCCGAGCGCGGCGAAGCCGGTCTCGGCCGTGCCTGCCAGCCGATTTCCGCCGGCGAGCGGCGATTGCATCCACGCCGGACCAAAGCTTGGGAGCAGCGAGTCGCTTTCGCCCAAAGACTCGCCAAAATTCAGCGCGAGACCGGTGCCGAGCCCGAGCGAGCCTTGCATGTGCACTTCCCTGCCGGTTTGCGAGAAGGGCTGCCATGCGGCCGGATTTGTGTAGAGCTCCGATCCAAAATCAAACGCGTTGCCGGAGCGCGTGCCGAATTCGACAGCGAGATTGCGGCCGAGCGGCGCGGCGGCTTCCAGATCGCGGCCACCAAACAAATTCGCACTCTGCCACACAACCGGAACTCTCGCCGGACTGCTCGCAGCAAAACGCGACAATAGCTGAACCGATGACGTCGCGTCGTCGCCGGTGGTCGCAAACTCGCTGATCGGTGTGGGGCCATCCGCTGTGGTATAGAACCAGGCGCTATTCGCCGCGCTACTCGCCGTTTCGGCCGCGCGCGCGCTCCCGCCGCCCCCAAGCAGGGCAGCAGCGACAACCGCTGCCATGATCACGCGTACGCCCACGGATCCCCCGGGTTTCGAATGGGGGCGAGAAAAGCCTCTCACCCGCACTCCCAGATCAAAAGTCTAGCAGAAACGGCCTCTTCTCTCAATGAAATCCGGGCAATTTCCGTGACCGTCCCGCCACAAACGAACGCAGAACGGCCATTTCCAGCCGCGTTCCCGATCAAATCGCCGGAAAGTGGTGCTTTGCTGCATCATGGTCCGGCTGGTTCCCCGCGCGAATTCGATTGCCAAGCGCCCGTATCGCTCCCCGCATGGGGGAAGCGCAAGGCTGGCGCCCCACGTCCCATGGTTGCGCTGAACGGTCGCGCTCGTGTCTTCCGCCTTGCCGCCCGACCGGAACCGGAGCAATTTCGCGGCGTTCCAAAAATGTTCGGCCCTCCGCGAGGCGAGCCGTTTGAGGCTGGGTTCGCCGAGACATGTCGGATCATATCGACAAACTGGCAATCGACACTATACGCACGCTGTCGATGGACGCGGTGCAGAAGGCGAATTCGGGCCATCCCGGAACGCCGATGGCGCTTGCGCCGCTTATGTATACGCTGTGGCAAAACCATTTGCGTTACGATCCGGCGAATCCGCTGTGGCCGGGGCGCGACCGTTTCGTGCTTTCCGCCGGCCATGCCTCGATGCTGCTCTACGCGACGCTGCATCTGGCACAGGTGCGGCAACTCGATGCCAACCGAAACCCCTCGGATAAACCCGCCGTCTCGCTCGAAGAGATCGAACGCTTTCGTCAACTCGGCAGCAAAACGCCCGGCCATCCCGAATACGGCGTAACCACCGGCGTGGAGTTGACGACGGGCCCGCTCGGCCAGGGCGTCGGCATGAGTGTTGGCCTTGCGATTGCCGAGAAATGGCGTGCGGCGCATTTCAACCGCCCGAACTTCGCGCTTTTCGATTATCGCATCTGGGTAATCTGCAGCGACGGCGATCTGATGGAAGGCATCTCGAATGAAGCCGCCTCGCTCGCCGGTCACCTGCGCCTCGACAATCTCGTCTGGATTTACGATCAAAACCACATCTCGATCGAAGGGCCGACGAACATTGCTTTCGACGAAGATGTGGCAACGCGCTTTCAGGGCTATGGCTGGGGTGTGCTGCATGTGCCGGACGCGAACGACACGGCGGCCATCGATGAAGCGCTCTCAGTCGCCGCTGCGGCGAAGGGCTCGCCGACGCTCATCATCGTGAGGAGCCACATCGGTTACGGTGCGCCCCACAAGCAGGACACCAAGGAAGCGCATGGCGAGGCGCTGGGCGACAGCGAAGTCGCGGCGGCCAAGCGCGCCTATGGCTGGCCTGCTGATAAAACGTTCTACGTACCGGACGGTGTAAAGGAACGGTTTGCACAAGGGCTCGGCGCGCGCGGCGCACAACTGTTCGCGGCGTGGCAGGACCTCGCGTCGCGCTACCGCGACGAATACTCCGATCTCGCGCGCGAGGCCGAACACATGCGTGCGCGCACGCTGCCCGGCGGCTGGGATTCCGATATCGAAACATTTCCGGCCGACGACAAGGGTGCGGCGACCCGCGACAGCGGCGGAAAGGTGATGAACGCGATCGCAGCGCACGTTCCCTGGCTCGTCGGCGGCGCTGCCGACCTTGCGCCTTCGACGAAAACCGAGATCAGAAACTCCGGGAGCATCGAGGCGGACAGTTTCAGCGGCCGCAACATGCATTTCGGTGTGCGCGAGCACGTGATGGGGGCGATCGTCAACGGCATGACGCTCTCGGGCCTGCGAGGCTTGGGCGCGACGTTTCTCATCTTCAGCGACTACATGCGCCCGGCGATCCGCCTTTCGGCGCTGATGGAGATCCCCAGCATCTTCATCTTCACTCATGATTCCATCGGCCTTGGCGAAGACGGTCCCACGCACCAGCCCATCGAGCAGCTGGTGAGCCTGCGCGCCATTCCGCACATGCGCGTGATCCGTCCGTGCGATGCCAACGAAGTAGCGGAAGCCTGGCGCATCATCATGGGCATGAACGACCGGCCGGCCTGCCTTGTTCTTTCGCGGCAGAAACTGCCAACGCTCAACAGAAGCAAATACGGTTCTGCCAAAGGCGTGGCAAAAGGCGCATATGTGCTTGCGGACGCCCAAGGCGGAAAGCCGGAAGCTATCGTGATCGCCACCGGCAGCGAGGTGCAGCTGGCGCTTCAGGCGCGCGAAACCCTGGTCCGCGACGGCGTTCGTGTGCGCGTGGTTTCGATGCCGAGCTGGGAATTGTTCGATGCGCAGCCCGCGAACTACAGGGATAGCGTTCTGCCGCCGGATATCGAGGCGCGCGTTTCGATCGAAGCCGGCAGTACCGTTGGCTGGGAGCGCTATGTCGGCCGCGGCGGCGCGATGATCGGCATGCACGGCTTCGGCGCTTCGGCGCCTGCCCCCGATGTGTACCGCCATTTCGGTATCACGGCCCAGGCGGTGCAAAAAGCTGTGCGCGAGCAGCTCGCCCGGAAAGCGGGGAACGCATGAACAGGCTGAAGCGCCTCGAAGATTTCGGTCAATCGGTGTGGCTCGATTTCGTGAGCCGCGAATTCCTGCAGTCCGGCGATCTCCAGCGCATGGTCGAAGACGACGGATTGAAGGGAATGACCTCTAATCCCGCGATTTTCGAGAAGGCTTTCAGCCACGGCACTGCGTACGACGGCGACATTCGCCAGTTTACCGAAGAAGGCCTGAGCGTCGGCACGATGTTCCGCCGGCTCAGCATCGCCGACATCCAAAACGCCTGCGATGCCTTGCGTCCCGTTTACGACCGGACCAGCCGTGCCGACGGCTTTGTCAGCATCGAGGTCTCGCCGTACATCGCCTTCGATACCAAGGCCTCCATGGCCGAAGCGCGCTCGCTCTGGGACGAAGTCGCGCGGCCGAACCTGATGGTGAAGATTCCGGGTACGCGCGAAGGATTGCCTGCCATTGAGGCGATGATTGGCGAAGGCGTGAACATCAATATCACGCTGCTCTTTGCGCGCTCGATGTACGAACAGGTTCTGGAAGCCTATCTCTCCGGTCTTGAGACACTGTCGCGCCGGGGTTCGCTCGACTCCATTGCCAGCGTTGCCAGCTTCTTCGTCAGCCGTATTGATTCGAAGGTGGATGCAGAACTCGACGCGAAGATCGCGCAGGCGGACGCCGAGACCCGAAAGGCGCTCGAAGCTTTAAAGGGCAAGATCGCGATCGCCAACGCCAAACTGGCCTATCAACATTACAAAGAGGTGTCCGCGAGCCAACGTTGGCAGAAACTCGCAGCGCAAGGCGCCCATCCGCAACGGCTGCTCTGGGCCTCCACGAGCACAAAAAACAAGGCCTATCCCGATACGATCTATGTGGACGCACTGATCGGCCGGGACACGGTCAACACGATTCCACCCGAAACGCTTGACGCCTTCCGCGACCACGGACATCCGTCAGCGACGCTCGAAGCAGACGTCGACTCTGCGCGGCACCAGCTCGCGCAACTCGAGAAAGTTGGCATTTCGCTCGACCGGATCACCGACGAGCTGGTGCGCGAAGGGGTGGACAAATTTGCGGAAGCCGCCGATCAGCTGTTTGCGGCGCTGGCGACCAAGCGCGCCAAAACTCTCGGCGACAAGCTCGTCAAAACGGAATTCGCGCTACGCGATGCCGGCACGAAGTTCGACACCGAAATCGCTGTCTGGGCGAAAGACGGAAAAATTCGCCGCCTTTGGGGCAAGGACAAAACCGTCTGGACCGGCACCGACGAAGACCGCTGGCTAGGTTGGCTCGATATTTCGAAGCGTGAGCTGCCCGACGCGGGCCGGGTGGAAGCATTTGCGCGAGACGTCCGCGGCGTAGGTACGAAAGACGCTGTTCTCCTCGGCATGGGCGGGTCAAGCCTCGGCGCCGAGGTGCTCGCCGACACCTTCGGGCGGAGCGAGGGCTGGCCCAGGCTGCACGTGCTGGATTCGACGGACCCTGAACAGATTCTGACCCTAGAACGTACGATTTCGGCCGCCGACACGCTCTTCATCGTCAGCTCCAAATCGGGCAGCACGCTCGAGCCCAACATCTTGCGCGACCATTTCCTGCACGTGACGCGCGAGAGCGAGGGCAACGGCAAAGCCGGCACGCACTTCATCGCGATCACCGACCCGGGCAGTTCGCTCGAACAGGAAGCACGGCGCGATGAGTTCCGGGAGATCTTTCTCGGCGATCCCGCCATCGGCGGCCGTTTCTCCGTGCTGTCGAAATTCGGTCTCGTGCCCGCGGCTCTCACCGGAATCGACGTTGCGCGTCTCTTGAAGAGTGCCGAATGCATGCGCGAAAGCTGTGCCGATATGGTGCCACCATCTGCCAATCCCGGCGTGCGGCTCGGCATCGCGCTCGGCGTGCTCGCGCGCGATTTCCACCGCGACAAGATCACGCTTGTTGCCTCACCCGAAATTGCGAGTCTCGGCGCCTGGCTGGAACAGCTGATCGCCGAATCCACCGGCAAGGAGGGCAAGGGGCTGATCCCCGTTGACGGGGAATCGCTCGGGGATTCTGGGAGCTACGGCAACGATCGTGTGTTCGTGCATCTGCGCTTCGGCGAAAAGGACGGCTCGGATGCAGCGCTTTCTGCCCTTGAAGAGCATGGGCATCCGGTGATCAGGCTCGCGATCACTGATAGACACCAGATCGCTCAGATGTTTTTCGTGTGGGAAATGGCGATTGCCGTCGCGGGTGCGGTGATCGGCATCAATCCGTTCGACCAGCCGGACGTCGAAGCCGCCAAGCAAAAGACCCGTGCGCTCACCGACCAGATCGAACGCGGCGACAGCCCGCCGCGCGGGCGCCCGGACTTCGTACACGACGGCGTCTCTGTGTTCGCCGACCCAGCAATCAGCGAAGCCTGTTCGCAAGCCCGCTCGCTTGCCGAATGCCTGCGGCTACACTTGGGCCGGATCGCGACCGATGACTATTTCGCGCTCCTCGCCTACATGCAGAGAAACGGGCAGCACGCAGCGGCGCTCGAGGGGCTGCGGTTGCGGGTGCGTGACCGTAAACGGATCGCAACCTGCATGGGTTTCGGTCCGCGCTATCTCCATTCGACCGGTCAGGCGTACAAGGGTGGTCCGAACAGCGGCGTTTTCCTCACGCTGACGTGCGATCATGCCGAGGATGTGCCGCTCGAAAATCGGAAGCTCAGTTTCGGCGCGGTCGAGCTCGCGCAAGCGCAGGGCGATTTCGCGGTGCTGAACGACCGCGGCCGCCGCGCCGTGCGCGTGCATCTGCACGATGTAGCGCGCGGGCTTGGGACGCTGACTGCCGCCGTCGAGCAGGCGCTCGGCTGATCCATGCAGATTGCGATCATTGGACTGGGGCGGATGGGCGGCAACATCGCGCGCCGCCTGATGGAGCATTCTCACGAAGTCGTCGCCTACGATCGCAGTGCCGACGCGGTCCGGAAGCTCGCAAATGCGAAAGGCGCCGGATCGCTCGACGATGTGGCGCGGCTCCTAACCCCACCTCGCACCGCGTGGGTCATGCTTCCCGCGGGCACCCCGACGGAAGAGACGATCGAGCAACTCGGAAAGTTGTTCGATAAAGGGGATACCGTGATCGACGGCGGCAACACTTTTTACCGGGACGACATCCGCCGCGCCGCGCGCCTCGCGCCGAAGGGGATCAACTATGTCGATGTCGGTACGTCCGGCGGAATCTGGGGTTACGACCGCGGCTACTGCATGATGATCGGCGGCGACAAGGACGTCGTCGATCGGCTTGATCCGATTTTTTCCGCGCTTGCGCCGGGCTTGGGAACGATCAGCCGTACACCGAAGCGCGAGGACCGCGATCCGCGGCCGGAACAGGGCTATGTTCATGCAGGACCGCCTGGCGCCGGTCATTTCGTCAAGATGATCCACAATGGCATCGAATACGGGCTGATGCAGGCCTATGCCGAGGGCTTTGGGATTCTGCGCGGGAAAGCGAGTGAATTTCTACCCGAGGCCGAGCGCTACAGACTGAATCTGCCGGATATCGCCGAAGTCTGGCGACGCGGCAGCGTCATCTCCTCGTGGCTGCTCGATCTCGCGGCTATCGCGTTCGCCGACGATCCCGAACTTTCGGAATTTTCCGGCTTCGTGGACGATTCCGGCGAGGGACGCTGGACGATCAATGCGGCCATCGAGGAAGCGGTACCTGCGAACGTCCTCTCGGCCGCACTCTACGCGCGATTCCGTTCCCGCATCTCGAGCGGTTTCGCTGACAAGCTCCTTTCCGCCTTGCGCGCCCAGTTCGGTGGACATGTCGAAGGGCAGCTGGAGAAGGCGGCACAAGCGGAACGAAAATCGTGAGCCGGACCGCGCCGGCACCCTGCGCGATGGTGATCTTCGGCGCAGGCGGCGATCTGACCAAACGGCTGATTGTCCCCGCTCTGTACAACCTGATGAAATCAGGCCTGCTGCCGCAGCCCTTTGCCGTCATCGGGGTCGATCACACGCCATCCGACGCCAATCACTGGCGCGAAGGACTCCACGAATTTCTCGAAGACGTAGTCAAACGCGGCGGCGGCGAATTCGAAGCGGGCACAATTGATGAACAGGTGTGGAATCGTCTTGCCCAGACCATGTCGTATCTGTCGGGCGACTTCTCTGATCCCCAGACATTCACAAGACTCAAGTCGCACCTCGAAGAGCGGGACAGGAACGAGCACTTGACCGGCTGCGCGCTGTTTTACCTCGCCGTGCCGGACAGATTTTTCGGTCCGCTGGTCGAGTCGCTCGCCGCCGCGGGACTGACGAACGATTCGCGCGGCTGGCGGCGGGTGGTGATCGAGAAGCCCTTCGGCCACGACCTGGAATCGGCGGAGGCGCTGAACGCGCGCGTTCTCAAACATCTGCGCGAGGACCAGGTGTTCCGCATCGATCATTTTCTCGGCAAGGAAACCGTACAGAACATCATGGCGCTTCGTTTCGCCAACGGCCTTTTCGAACCGATATGGAACCGCGACCGCATCGATCACGTGCAGATCACAGTGGCGGAAACGATCGGCATCGAGCAGCGCGGCAAGTTCTACGAAGCGACCGGGGCCCTGCGCGACATGGTGCCGAATCATCTCTTTCAGCTGCTTTCGATGACAGCCATGGAGCCGCCGGTCTCGTTCGATGCGGAGTCCGTGCGCGATAAGAAAACCGAGCTGTTCCGCGCCATCCATCAGGTACAGCCTTTGGACGCGGTCCGCGGACAATACGGCGCTGGTTCGATCGACGGCGAAAAAGCGCGCGCTTACCGCGACGAGCCGAATGTGGCACCGGATTCTTTCGTCGAGACTTATGCCGCGCTCAAGCTGCGCGTCGACAACTGGCGATGGGCCGGCGTTCCGTTCTATTTGCGCACCGGCAAGCGGCTGCCCGGACGCTGGACGGAAATAGCCATTCGTTTCAAGGAAGCACCGCTCCTTCTGTTCGGCTCCAGCTCCGCGAATATTCTCAAGGACAACTGGCTTGTCCTCCACATTCAGCCCGATGAGGGGATCCGGCTGAAATTCAACGCCAAGAAACCCGGCCCCGAAATGGTGCTCGATGCGGTCGCCATGGATTTTCGTTACAAGGACTGGTTCCACCAGGCGCCAGCCGTCGGATATGAGACACTTCTGTACGACTGCATGCACGGGGATGCAACGCTGTTCCAGCGCGCCGATCAGGTCGAATGTTCGTGGCGGGTGGTCGACGCGCTGATCAAGGCGTGGAACGCGCCGCCCGCGGAAGAATTTCCCAATTATGCCGCCGGGACGCCCGGTCCGCAGTCCGCCAATGCGATGATGGCGCGCGACGGCCGGGTGTGGCGGACGATTCGTTGAAGTCACGACCGATGCCATCCATCAAAGGCCGTCTCGAAACAGCAGAGGATCCTCACGCCTTGGCCCGTCGCGCTGCCGAATGGTTCGCGCAAACGGCATCCGTGGCGGCAGGGTCCGTCCGCATCTCGCTTTCGGGTGGTTCCACGCCTAAAGAGCTGTACATGCTGCTCGCGGGCGACGACTTCCGCGCGCGCCTGCCGTGGAACCGGATGGAATTCTTCTGGGGCGATGAGCGCTTGGTGCCATACGACGACCCGGCTAGCAATTATCGCATGGCAGCGGAGACACTGCTTTCCCACGTGCCCGTACCCAGCGAACATATCAATCCTGTCCCCGTGAATGGGACGCCGCGCGAAGCTGCCGCACGATACGAACGCCTGCTGAAAGAGGTATATGGCGCCGACCGGCTCGATCCCGCGCGGCCGCTGTTCCATATCATGTTGCTCGGCCTCGGCGCCGACGGTCACACAGCATCGCTCATTCCGGGCCAGCCGGTGCTGGAGGAGCGCGATCACTGGGTGGCCGCCGTGGCAGAAGGACGGCCCGAGGCGCGCGTTACCTTGACATACCCTGCAATCGAATCGAGCGCGACGATTGCGTTCGTCGCAACGGGCGCTGAAAAAGCCAAAGCTGTACGCCTCGCACGCGCGGGAGACCCATCCGTTCCCGCCGGGCGTATCCGTACAGACGCGGAAGTGATCTGGTTTCTCGACCGCGACGCGCTTGGCCCAGGTTGAGGGGAATGGCAAGCCGCATCGAAGATTACGCCGTCATTGGCGACATGCGCACGGCAGCACTGGTGGGCCGCAGTGGCTCGATCGACTGGTTATGCCTGCCGCGCTTCGATTCGGCCTCTTGCTTTGCGGCGCTGCTCGGCACAGCCGAGCACGGACGCTGGCTGATCGAACCCGCCGAAAGGGCAACGGTCAAACGGCGTTATCGCGAAGGTACGCTGATTCTCGAGACGCGCTTCAAGACCGCGAAAGCCGAGATGATGCTCGTTGACTTCATGCCGGTCGGCACGGAACACAGCCGGATCGTGAGACTCGTTGTCGGCGTTTCAGGGACGGTCAAAATACATACCGATCTCGTCATCCGTTTTGATTACGGCGCGACGGTGCCGTGGGTCAGCCGTACGGACGAGCGCACCCTAACCGCCATTGCCGGCCCCAACATGCTCACGCTGCATACAAACGCGCTGCTCTACGGCAAGGACTTCCACACGCGGGGCGAATTCGTGCTGCGCGAGGGCGAAACAGTGCCGTTTGTTCTGACCTATTCGCCGTCTCACTTGCCGGTGCCGCTCGCGCCAAGCATCGAAACCACGCTCGCCGAGACGGAGAAGTTCTGGACCGATTGGAGCAACCGAAGCCATATTCAGGGCCGCTGGGCGAAAGCCCTGCGCAGTTCGCTCATTGCATTGAAGGCACTGAGTTTCCGTCCCACAGGCGGAATCATCGCAGCGGTTACAACGTCGCTTCCCGAACAGATCGGCGGCCCCCGGAATTGGGATTACCGCTACTGCTGGCTGCGCGATGCGACGTTCACCCTTCTTGCCTTCATGAATGCGGGTTACGAGGAGGAGGCCGTCGCCTGGCAGAACTGGCTCACACGCGCCATCGCCGGTAGCCCGCAGCAAATTCAAACGCTCTATGGAGTCGCCGGCGAGCGCCGGCTCGACGAGTGGAGCATTCCCTGGTTGCCCGGTTACGAGAATTCGGGGCCCGTGCGGGTGGGCAACGCCGCTGCGGTACAGCTGCAAATCGACATTTATGGAGAACTCGCCGACGTTTTCACGCAGGCGCGCAAAGGCGGATTGCCGCTTGCTCCGCGGCGCAAGGAAGTACGCCGCGTCTTCCTCGATCATCTGTCACGAATTTGGCGCGAGCCGGACGAGGGCATCTGGGAAATCCGCGCAGAGCCGCAGCACTTCACCTACTCCAAAGTCATGGCGTGGGTGGCGTTCGATCGTGCATACAGATTTTCCAACGACAACAAGGGCAATGTTCAGCGCTGGAGGAAAACAGCGCAAACCATCCGGCGCGAGGTGCTGAAGAAGGCGATCGATCCGAAGCGGAACTGCTTCGTGCAGTCCTATGAGTCCGAGCGTCTGGACGCCAGCCTATTGCTTCTTCCGATCGTAGGTTTCGTTTCTGCAACCGATCCAAAAATGAAGAATACCGTTCGGGAGATTGAGCGGCGGCTGATGTACGGAGGCCTTCTCCTCCGATACGAGACGGAGAGCGGAATCGACGGATTGCCCCCTGGCGAAGGCGCATTCCTCGCCTGCAGCTTCTGGCTCGTGGACAACTATCTTCTTCAGGGCCGCTTGCGCGACGCCGAGAAACTGTATCGGCGCCTGGTCGGGCTGGCCAACGACGTGGGATTGCTCGCCGAGGAATACGATCCGCGCGCCCGACGCATGCTCGGCAATTTTCCGCAGGCGTTCTCGCACGTTGCGCTCGTCAACTCGGGCATCAATCTCATGCACGCGCACGCGATGATGCCGAAACGGAAAGGGCACAAACGGCCGCACGTAGTGCGACACCGGGAGTAGGGGCGTGGCGCGCACCACGACCGGGAAGAACCGCAGCACCGATCTCCGCATCCTCGCCATCGACATTGGCGGCACGGGTTTGAAGGCGGCGGTGGTGGACACCTCCGGTCATCTTCTCGTGCGGCGCCGACGCTTTGCCACGCCATATCCGTGCCCTCCCTCCGTGATGCTGGACGCGCTCGCGGAACTTGTTGGACCGCTCCCCGCGCACAACCGGATCGCCATCGGATTTCCGGGTGTCGTGCGCCGCGGCAGGGTTGTCACGGCGCCGCATTTCGGAACCGAAGACTGGACGGAATTTCCGCTGTGCGCGGCCGCGTCCGAGCGCTTCGGCGGCCCTGCGCGAATGGTGAACGACGCCGAAATGCAGGGCTTGGCGGTCATTCGTGGAAAGGGCCTCGAACTGATGCTCACGCTCGGCACCGGCGCTGGGACCGGCCTTTTTCGTGACGGCCTGCTGATGCCCCATCTCGAACTTGCCCATCACCCGATCTACGGCAAAAAAACGTACAATGGCTACATTGGCGACGATGCGCTGAAAAAGGTCGGCAGGAAACATTGGAACAGACGGGTAGCGAAAACGATCGATATCCTCGCCAGCCTCCTTCACTTCGATCATCTGTTCATCGGCGGCGGGAACGCGCGTAAGCTTTCGATTGAAACGTCGGCGTGGACGACCATCGTGCCGAACGATGCAGGACTGGAAGGCGGCGCTGGGCTCTGGCGGCTGCCGGAATCGCGTTTGTGAGCCACGCGCGTCACCCGGTGGTCGGCGAGACTCATCTGGCACTCCCGGCACCGCAGGTTGCCGAATTTTTTGTCGGCGGGGATGCTTTCCTGCTCGATATCGACGGGACACTCCTCGACATCGCCCCCACACCGGAATCCGTGCGCGTCCCGGCAACGCTGAAGGCGACGCTCGCGATTCTCCAGCAATCGGCCGGCGGCGCCGTGGCGCTGGTGAGCGGCAGACCCCTGTCGGCAATCGACCGCCTGTTTGCGCCGCTTTCGCTTGCAGCCATCGGTTGCCACGGCGCGGAGTGGCGGCAGACGGCTGGCGGCGACGCCGAGCTGCGGGCGGAGCCGCTCGCGACAAACGTAAGAAACGCACTTCTAGCTGCGGTTTCCGATCTTCCCGAGATCAGAATCGAGGACAAGGGTTACACGCTCGCGTTCCACTATCGTGGTGCGCCCGAACGGAAATCATTGCTCGAAAAGCGGCTCGCAGCGCTCATCGGACCGCGCAATGCGGAGCTTTGCCTGCTGCACGGCAAAGCCGTGTTCGAGGTGAAACCCTGCGCATTCGACAAAGGGGAAGCCATAGCGGCGCTGATGAATGTGCCGCCGTTCGCGGGTCGGCGGCCGGTCTTCGCGGGTGACGATCATACCGACGAATATGCTGTTGCCTTGGTCGGCAAGCTGGGTGGCGTCACCATTTCGGTCGGGCGCAGATTGCCCGGCGCGCAGCGGATCTTGCCCGCTCCCTATGCAGTGCGAAGCTGGCTCGGGCATTTGGCCCGCCTCGCGGGGTAAATGCATGATTCGGACAGCGGAGGTGGAAGTCCTCCAATTTATTTTGTCGGTGGGAGTTCGAGCCTCCCATTCACGCGCTTTCGCAGTGACAGCAAAGTTGATCGGTGGCAACGCACCGGAACCGCCGCCCCACCCACACGTTCAGACAAGAGCGGCCATGCGCCTGTCGCGAGGGTGGAGGATAGGGTTTTTGGCACGCATCTTCATCATCTCCAACAGAGTGGCGATACCCAATCCGGCTCGGGGCATTCACGCCGGCGGACTGGAGGTCGCGTTGCGCGCGACGCTCAAACGCCATCCCTGTGTGTGGCTGGGGTGGAGCGGAGCTGTCAAACCGGCCGCCGAGATCGAGACGCGTACCATCACACAGAGAGATAACAGCTACATCGTTACCGATCTCAGCGAGGACGATTATCAGGAATATTACAACGGTTTCGCCAACCGGGTGCTATGGCCGATCCTGCATTACCGCCTGGATCTCGCGGAATTTTCGCGTCGCGATTTGAGCGGCTATCTGCGGGTCAACCAGCATTTCGCCGATCGCCTCGACCAGGTGCTGGCGCCCGACGACGTGGTCTGGGTGCATGATTATCACCTGATTCCGCTCGCCAGCGCACTGCGACAGCGCGGTCGCGAAAACCGCATCGGCTTTTTCCTGCACATTCCGCTGCCGCCGCCGGAAATCCTCACGGCCATGCCCAACCACGAGAAACTCATCCCGACTCTGACGGAATACGACCTGGTGGGATTCCAGACCGACGGCGACGCCGCCAATTTCGCCCGCTACCTCGCGCTCGAATGCGGAATGCCTGCGCACATTCAGCGCACCTTCAATGGCGGCCAACGGGTGATGCGCATCGGCACATTTCCGGTGGGCATTGCCGCGCAAACGTTTCAGCGCTGCGCAAGGGGCGCTTCGCGCTCGACCTTCGTCCGGCGCGTGCGCGAAACCGTGCCGGGCGAGATCATTATCGGTGTCGACCGCCTGGATTATTCGAAAGGCTTGCCGCTCAGGCTTGACGCCTTTGAGCGTTTTCTCGTCGCCCATCCCGAATGCCGCGGCAGAGTCACCTACATGCAGATCACGCCCAAGAGCCGCTCGGACGTCCCGGAATATGTCGACATGGAGCGGGCCATGGACGCGGCCGCGGGGCGCATCAACGCGACCTATGGCGACGTCTCATGGACGCCGATGCGCTACACGAACCGCCCTTACAGCCGCACGGCGCTTGCGGGTCTCTATCGGGTGGCGCGCGTGGGTCTCGTGACGCCGTTGCGCGACGGGATGAATCTGGTGGCGAAGGAATATGTTGCTGCGCAGGACCCGAAAAATCCGGGCGTGCTCATCCTGTCCCGCTTCACCGGCGCCGCCGCCGAATTCGGTCAGGCAGCGCTGCTCGTCAATCCGTACGACCCCGACGCCGTCGCGGCCGCGCTCGGGCGCGCGATCGCGATGCCCCTCGAAGAGCGCCTCGAACGTCACGGCAAGCTGTTTGAAGCGTTGAAGCGCAACGATGTGGCTGCCTGGGGCGACCGATTCCTCGCCACACTGACCGAAACCGCCGAAGCGCCCCGCCACCGCGCCATGGGAAACGGTATCCCGGCGGATGCACCCCCTTGGGTCAAGAGATCCCCTCACCCGCCAATCCCAAGCGCGATCCCAAGTCCGCGATTACCCGAGTCAGGCTTCGCCGAGCTTTCCCCGCGTCGCTGAAGACTGCCACCGGGAACGCGGAGGCAGGAACTTTCTTTCCCAACGACGAGTTTCCTGTGCGCACCGGAAGTAGCAAAGGACACCCCCATGCTCGGAACAATCCTCATTATCATTCTCGTCCTGCTGCTGATTGGCGCGCTCCCCTCTTGGCCCTACAGCTCCGGCTGGGGGTACTATCCGAGCGGGGGGCTGGGCCTCATCCTCATCATCATCGTGATCCTGGTGCTACTGGGCCGCTTCTAAGCGGAGTTCTTTCAGCGCCAATGCTTGCCTGCTGTGCTGCGCGTATAGCGCAGCGTCCACCCTTCGGCAGGCTGGAAATTGGAACGGGAGATTGTGTCCCTAGTGCACTCCGAAGGCGTCCTTGGGACAGGATCTCCGGTCCCAAACTTCCGCTCGACGGCGCTTCAGTCGCCGCGCTTTAGCCGGATGGTCCAATCCACGAGTGCTTGCATCAATTGTGCAATGAGCTTGCGCGCACCTTCGTCGATCAGGCGGCGGTCCGCATCAAATTTCTTGTTGGCGGCGGCGATCAAAACCTCCGGCTGATTGACGAGGAAGATGTTCAGATAGACGCAGGATTGGCGAAGGTGATACTGCGCACGCGCCGAGCCGAGCATGCTCGGACTTGCGCCCATGATCGCTGCGGGTTTGCCGTCGAACGGCTGATCCGGCGGCCGCGACGCCCAGTCGATTGCGTTCTTGAGAACTCCGGGTACCGAATAGTTGTACTCAGGGGTGACGAACAGAATGGCGTCCGCCGCCCTAATTCGCTCGCGCAATTCGTTTACGGGCGGCGGAAAGCCCTGAGCGCGGACATCTTCGTTGTAGAGTGGCAGCGAGCCGATGTCGAAGCTCTCGAACGACGTCCCTTCGGGCGCGAGTTCCTCGGCCGCGCGAAGCGCCATCCGGTTGTAGGACTCCTTCCGTAAGCTTCCGCAAAACGCGAAAACTCGGACCGGACCTGCCATGCGACCCTCCTTTGCGAGGGGATTGTTGGTTTGACAAAGCCTCAATGAAACAATCGAGGAGAGCCGTTACGAGTTTCTGCCCGTCGAAATGATCGGTGCGAAGCAGCCAAAAATAAGCGACCAGCGGCAGTAAGTGTACATGATTCAAGCTTCCGTGGCGTGACTTGTTCCCGCGTCACGTCGCTCGGTTCACCGGCGCCGGCACTAGTGCAGGAGGACGAGGGCGTAGGCCGGCTCAGCGCTTTGCCAGCTTCGTTCCACGCGCCAGCCGGCACGCGCCGCGAGCTTCTCAAATTCCTTGAGCGTGTACTTGCGCGAATTCTCGGTATGAATAGTCTCGCCTTCGGCAAAATCATAGCAGCGGCCGGCCACGATCAAGCTCTGGTTCATCCGGCTCACAAGATGCATTTCGATCCGCGATTCCCGCGCATTCCAGAGCGCCAGATGCGAGAAGAATTCCGGCTCGAAGGTCGCTCCCAACTCGCGATTCATCCGCACGAGCAGGTTCTTGTTGAAGGCCGCGGTCACGCCCTGGTCGTCGTCATAGGCCCGAAGCAGCGTTGCGCGATCCTTGACAAGATCAATGCCGACGATGAGCCGCGCCTTCTCACCCAGGAATGTGCGGCTATCCCGTAGAAATCGCCGAGCCTCCTCGTCGGAAAGATTACCGATCGTCGAGCCTGGGAAGAACCCGAGTACAGCGTGCGACGTGAGCTCGGCCGGAGGCGTCAGCGGCTTGAGGAAATCCCCGGCAATCGCCCGAACCGCCAGATTCGGAAAATCGCAGCGAATCCGCTGCGCGCTGGCGGTCAGCGATTCTCGCGCGATGTCAACCGGAACGTACAGCGATATGGCGGAAAGGCGCTCGAGAAGAATGCGCGTCTTGATCGACGCGCCGGAACCGAATTCGACGAGCGCCGTGCCGGCCTCAAGATACGGGCGAAGGTCGGCCGCGATTTCCGGCAGGAGAAGGGTCTCCGTGCGCGTGAGATAATATTCTGGAAGCTCGCTGATCTCCTCATAGAGTCGCGAACCTTCGGCATCATAGAAATATTTGCTCGGGATTTCCTTGGCTGGTTTCGCGAGCCCTGCCCGGACGTCCTGCAGAAATGAATTTTCGGATCGCCTGCGCCGGACGGGCGCATCCTCGGCAAGCCTGAGACCGGCAAATTGCCAGCGCTGGTGCGGATAGAAGAAATTCCGGTAACTCGCGCGGATATGATTGCGGCTGCTGACGCAGGATCCGCCACGCAGGACCATCTGATTGACCATGAATTTGCCGTTGTATTCGGCGACGGCGCCTTCGGGCGTGCGGTAGCCCGGATAGGGGCTGTAGGAAGACTGTGTCCATTCCCAGACATCGCCGAACAGTTGAAAACCGTGCCCGGCGGGAAGCGGACGCAAATAGCCGTCGTCGCGGAAATTGCCGGATGTGTCGGCAAGGTGTTCCGCAGCATGCTCCCATTCCGATTCCGAAGGCAGTCGCCTGCCCAACCAGCGGGCGAAAGCATCTGCTTCATAGTAACTGACATGGCAGACGGGCGCGTCCGGGTCGATCGGTCTCAGTCCGCTTAGTGTCATCGCGAACCATTCGCCATCGCGTTGCCGCCAATAGAGCGGCGCCTGCCAGTGTTCCTGCCGGGCGCATTTCCATCCATCGGCTAGCCAGTGTGCCGGCGTGCTGTATCCGCCGTCTGCGATGAAGGCGAGCCATTCAGCGTTGGTGACGAGGCGGTTCATCAGGCGGAAAGGCGCAAGCAGCACCTCGTGACGCGGCAGTTCGTTGTCGAAACAGAACGCCGAGCCGCGATGCCCGATTTCAACGATCCCGCCGTCGAAACTCATCAGCGCGGACGACGGCGCCGCTTGCGCGTTGCCGGTTCGAAACGGAGCGTAGGCAGGAAACAGAGGATTTTGCGCGAAGGCATGCAGGACATCAGTCAACAGCAATTCCTGATGCTGCTGCTCGTGCTGCAAACCGAGTTCGACAAGCGCACTGAACGCCTCGGCAGGGTCCCCCGCACCGAGAAGATCGCAGATCCCACGATCCACGTAGCGGCGATACTCCCCGATCTCCCGTGCGGACGGCCGGGTCAACAATCCGCGGCGATCGCGTGCGTGCCGCTCGCCGACGGCTTCGTAATAGGAGTTGAAGAGGAAGTTGTAACCGGAGTTATACGGCCGGTAATGCGGCAGGTGCTTTGAAAGGACAAAGCATTCAAAGAACCAGGTGGTGTGGGCGCGGTGCCATTTGGCCGGGCTCGCATCCGGCATCGACTGGACGGACTGGTCTTCGGCGCTCAATGAAGCAGCGAGGCGCTCCGTCTCGCCGCGGATCGCGCGATAACGGGCGGCAAGAAGCTCAGGCGCAGAAACGCTCTGCGCCGAACGCTCCGGGCCGTTTTCAACGGGAATAAAACTCATGAAAACCTTCGATTGCGCGGGGCGCTCCGCCAGAGATATCGCCCATGGTTGGGAAAGGTTCCTAGGTACACCAATCAAATGATCGGTCCAACGCCGGCTATGGCTTTTTTCAGGCGAGGCCGGAACAGCCGTCGCGCCAGCTTCGTTCCCGGAGCGCCCCTTCAAAGGAGGACTCGGGTCAAATGCCAATGCAACAGACAAGTTCGGATCTCAGCAGACGGGAAACAGGCGCGCTGATCGGCAGCGACAAGGTCGAAGGAACCGACGTCTACAATTCCAACGGCGATCGCGTGGGCACGATCGAGCGCGTGATGATCGACAAGCTCAGCGGCAAGGTCGCGTATGCGGTGATGAGCTTCGGGGGATTCCTCGGGCTCGGCAGCGACTACTATCCGCTTCCCTGGTCACTGCTCAAATTCAACGAACGTCTCGGCGGCTATGAGGTGAACGTCACCGAGGACCAACTGCGCAAGGCCCCCAAATTCCGCAAGGACGAACCGTGGGCCTATGGCAGCCGCGATCGGGAAAAAGAACTCTATTCCTACTACAACGTGACGCCGTACTGGTAACTGGCGGCACACGGTTCGATCAAAAGGGGCTCCGGTGCATCAGCACAGGAGCCCTTTTTTTGTCCCAGCTCGCCAGAAATGCGGTTCCGTTGGAGGCGGGCGGAATTTTTGCCGATCAGCGCCAGGCGCTGGCGAGGCGGACGGGCGCATCGCGATACAGGTCCGGATAGAGACGCTTCAGGTTGGCGATCTTCGGGAGGTCGTTGATCATAATGTACGGACTGTCCGGGTTATGGAGAAGATAATCCTGATGATAGCTCTCGGCGGGATAAAAGCCCGCGAATTTGTCGAGGCGTGTTACGACGGGATACGCGAAGGCATGCGCGCGGGTGAGCTGGGCTACATAGGCGCGGGCGATTTTCTCCTGCATCGGGCTGGAAAATAAAATTTCTGAGCGATACTGGGTTCCAGTGTCCGGGCCCTGGCGATCGAGCTCGGTCGGATCATGCGCGACCGAAAAATACACGCGCAGGATCTCACCATAGGTAACGATCGACGGATCGAAGGTGATCTTCACCGACTCCGCATGCCCGGTGCTTCCGCTGCTCACCGTTTCGTACTGCGCGGTCGCAGCCGATCCTCCCGCATAGCCCGCGACGACTTGGCGCACGCCTTTTACGTGCTCGAACAGCCCTTGCATGCCCCAGAAACAGCCGCCGGAAAGAACGGCCACCTCGGTCACCCCGTGTGCTTTCGCTTCATCGATGATCGGCGCTGGTACGCCATGCACCGGCGCGTCGGCACGCGCGCAGGCGGAGAAGCCGAGAGCCTCGACGACCAATGCCGCGCATAAAGCAAGTTGTGTTTTTCTCATTGTCGATTCCTCATGCGCGCCCTGCCGCGCGCGGCGCAAACGTCAGCGCAGCGGAGTTGATGCAGTAGCGCAACCCTGTCGGTGGCGGCCCATCATTGAAGACATGGCCGAGATGCGCGTCGCAACGCCTGCATGACACCTGCGTCCGCTGCATGCCGAAACTCTCGTCCACTCGCTTCACAATGTTCTGCGCGGCAATCGGACGCGTGAAGCTCGGCCAACCGGTGCCGGAATCGAACTTGTCGTGCGAATCAAACAGAGCCGTCGCGCAGCACACGCATCGAAACAATCCGTCCTTGTGCAGATTCCAATACGCGCCGGTGAATGCGATTTCAGTGCCGGCCTCTCGCGTGATGCCGAATGCTGCGGGGGAGAGCCGTTTGCGCCATTCCGCCTCGCTGAACGCGACTTTCGGGACCAGCCGCGCGCCCAATTTGGCGCCTGACGCGTCGAAATTCTCGATTTCCACGAGGCCAACAGGGCTCCGCAGCCCGGCATTTAGCGTTGCCGGGCCAAATGCGAGACCCGCTGCGGAAATCGCCAGCACCTGGCGACGGCTGGAAAGCAATGGCACGTTTTCTGTCCGCCTTAGATGGGAGAGAGCCTACTCTCTATTCGGCGGCGACGGGAGAAACGTTACCGATCAGTCCGCGATCACAATCCCGAGATGCTCCGCAGCGGGAGCAAAAGCCTTGGCGGTTCTTTGTAGCGCCTGCGCCTCGCCTGCGGCACCGACGAACAAAACGCCCTCGGCCAGACGAACGAGCGGGACCATATCGAGCTGGGCGGGCGCATGAATGATGACGAAATCCGAAGTTCGGCTCAAATGCTCGAGCACCGCGCGTGTCGCCTGCGACTCCCACTCGGCCTTGGCATGTGCGGCCGACGGGGCGTTTCCGAGAATGAGCACGGGAGAGGTCCTGTCTTTCGCTATGGCACGGCTGAGAGGAACCGCTCCGCGCAACACATCGGCGATCCCGGACTCGTACGTGCATCCCGCCATCCGGGCCGCAGCGGAGCGCGCGAGGTCCGCATCAAAAAGGACCACGTTGTGGCCAAGCAAAGCGAGTGCGCGGGCAAGTCCCAGCGCCACATTGGCAACCGCGTATCGTGGATCAAAACCGCTCACCAGAATGGTTCGGGGGTGGGATCCGCCAGGAAATGAAGAGAGCCGCGCGCCCATGCCGAGCAGGGCACGTGAAAACGGCGCCCCCGGCGCATCCAACAGCCGATCAGGCGCTGTCGGATCGCTCGCATCGGGAATCCAGGCCACCACGGGTATCGCAACTGAGCGTGCGCCCCTACTTGTCCCGCGCTCAGGCCAGGCGGCGCCGAACCGTTCCATTACGAGCGCGTAGAGGAGGCCGACGAGAAGCCCGGCGGGAACCGACGCGCAGATGATCAAGAGACGCGGGGGAGAACTGGGTTTTGCCGGCACCGTCGCATGCGAGATGACGCGTGCATCCGGGACGGTGACGCCAGCCTGATCCTGCGCCTCGCGCAGCCGCGTCACGAAGGACTCGTAGGTCGAGCGCGTCGAAGCGGCGCTTGCTTCCAGCGCCCTCAGTTTCACACGCGCGAGATTCTGCATGTTTGATTGCGCCCGCGCTGCCACGAGGCTGTTCTCGAGCGAGCGAACCTGCGCCTGTGCGACGGCAGCATCGTTACCCACAGAGCCCGCAATGCGCTCAGCCTCCTGTTCGACCTTGCTGTCCAAATCGCGCAGCTGGGATTCGGCCGCGATTCGCTTGGGATGTTTCGGTCCATACCTCGTGTCGAGATCGGCTGCGTTGCGGATTGCATCCGCCTGCTGTTGCCGTAATTGTACGATCAGTGGCGAGGCAACGACCTGCGAGACTTCCGCCACGCGGCCAGATTTTAGGAGACCTAAGACATGATTGTAGGCCGCCTGTTTTTCCGCGAGGTCAGCTCGCGCCTGCACGAGCTGGTTGTTTATCACGGCGAGCTGCTGGTCGATCAGCGATTGCGTCCCCTGTCCGCTGTCGTTTAGCCCGTTCGCGGCCTTGTACGCCTGCACCGCGGTGTCGCCGGTCTGCACTTGCCGGGACAGCTCGCCGATACGTGTTTCAAGCCATTGGGTCGTGCGTTGCGCCGCTTCGGATTTTTGCGCGACTTGCGAATCGATATAGGCCTGAACGACCGCATTCGTGATTTGCGCCGCCTTATCCGGTTCCTCTGCCGAGAAGGTTACCGAAATCGCAGTCGAGAGGCCCTCCGATTCGACCGTCAGATGCCTGAGGAATCCATCGATAATTGCAGAATGTTGCGCCGCGATGTCGGATGTCGTTGGAAGGAGGTTCAGCGGAAACGACGCCAGGGCGCGATTGAACTCAGGATCGCGCGCCAGATCGAGCCGGTCGATGACGGTCGCTGCAAGATCGCGCGAGGTCAGGATCTGAATCTGATCCTGCACCGAAGACGGATCCGTCGGCAACTCCGTCAGCACCTGGGATCGATCGGTAACATTGTTCCGTCGCGGGTCGAGCATTACGACCGCCGTCGGCGTATAGTGCGACGGCCAAATGAGGAGAGCGATGATGGTAAGGACAACAAAACCGGCCGCGACTTTCAGCACCGTACGCCCACGTCTCCGCAGCAGGCGTACAAGGTCGTAGAGGCCGAACGGCCTTTCCGGATTCAGAAAATCGGCCGGGGCGAACGTGCCGGGCTGTACCGTCGACAAGGTTTGGACCTTTCGGCCGCTAAACTGCGCGAGTGTAGGACTTAACCCGGCACCACCTTCCGAACGGTTAACGGAAGGTTCCCGCAAACCGCGAAGTTCAGAAGATCTCCGTTAATGATAACCCCTCCCCGGGGGGACGGTGGAAATTTGCGAGCGTTGACTGTGGTCACGCATCAGAATGATGACGCATGGTCCGTGAGCAAAATTCGGGAAGGGTCGTGATACCCCTTATCCCTCCCCGAAAATCTCGCGCTGACGCGCTTGCGATTTTCGAATCTCCCCCAAGGGAAACGTAGTCCGGAGCGAGCGCCCGCGGGGTTTCAGGCCGAGACTGGCGAGCAGCACGCCGGGATCGTCCCACGGAACATCGTGATAGCCGCTCGCGAGGAAGCGACTTAAAGGATCGCGCCGCCATTCGCGGGGAAAGATCGCGACGATGTCATTCGGAACCGCGGGTCTCATTCCAGCATTTGGCACCAGACAGCTAGCAAGCGCAGCCGGCAGATCACGTCCGGGCCCGAAGGCTAGCGTGCTCCCCTGCGTGGCGCGCGGATTGATCTCGATCAGATGGGCCGCGCCGTCGGCGGCGCGGATGAAATCAAGACCGTGGATGCCCGAAAGGCCGAACCGCCGGGCGATTTTCAGCGTGGCGGATTCGAGTTGCGGACAGTCCACACGCCGGATCACGTTGGGCGGGCCTATCGCGCCGTCCGCAACCAGCACGTCATAGCAAATCGCACCAACCACATCGCCGCGCCAGGCGGCGAACGCCGTTGCGGCCTGGGTACCGGCAACGAATTTCTGCGCGCTGACGCGCCGCGTTTTCCGCGTCATCGCCTCGCGCGCGAAATGCACGTCGCGGCGCTTCGTAGCGCGGGCAATTCCACGCAGAAGCGATGGCGCGCGGCTCAATCGCTGATATCCCGCTTCTGCTTCACGGGCGTTACCGGCGATCACTACGCCTTCTCCACCCCAGCTGCCATCCGATTTCAAAACGAGCGGAAAACCGAGTGCGGCAATCGCTTCGTCCAGTTCGCGTCGCTCGGAGATGGCAAGCGTTTCGGGAACGCGAATGCCTTCGTCGCTTGCTTCCGCAATGAAACCGTTGCGGCAAATGAGGCGCGGAATGGCGCCTGGATTCCCGAGCGAACGCCGGACGAGTTCGCCGATGCTGCCGGTCCCATCCTCCATCTCGTAAAACGAAAGCAGAGAGGCAAGCGCACGATCGTCGCAGCAGACAAGGAGATCGGGGCGGGAAACGGCGATCGCATTCTTGAGTGAAGCTCGGGGTGCGAGCGGGTTGTAGCGATGCCAGCCCGAGAGATAACGGCTCGCGATGATCGCCGCGCCGGCCGGCGCCAGCGCATCGACCGTGCAGGAAACGTGCGCAAAGCCGGCCGCGAGCCGCGCGACCGACGGCCAGCCGACGCTCGAGAGAAGCAGCACCCTCGCGGACATGGTGCGCGACTATGCACGGCAGGGGTTGACCGGAAGTGAACCGCGCGAAAATGGCACGGAATTTGGAAAGGCCATTCTGCAATCAAGCAACAGGCCAAATTGATGCGATCTCGCACGCGCGAATGTCCCGGATTGGCACCAGCGATGGCGCGCATTTTCATGAAAGGGAGCCGCCGATGAGCAGCCGCTGCGACGTTGCCATCATCGGCGCCGGTCCTTACGGGCTGTCGCTTGCCGCCCATCTGCGTGCAGCGGGGATCGAGTATCGGATTTTCGGTAAGCCGCTCGGTACCTGGCGCGAGCACATGCCGGCCAGCATGATGCTCAAATCCGATGGCTTCGCCTCGAATCTCTCAGCGCCTTCGGAACACTCGACCTTGAAAGCATGGTGCGGCGAACACGGGATTCCGTATGCGAATCAGGGCTTCCCGGTGTCGCTCGAGACGTTTCTTTCCTACGGCACGAATTTCCAGAAGCGCTATGTCCCCGACGCCGAAGAGGTCATGGTGGATCAGGTCGCGGAGGTGGGTGCCCGATTCGAGCTGACGCTCGCGAGCGGCGAGCGCGTCTCGGCGCGCAACGTCGTCGCCGCCGCCGGTATCTCCTCTTTCCCGTACATCCCGCTCTCGCTTTCGCATCTCCCGCCGCATCTCGTCTCTCACAGCTACGACCATCGCACCGGCGAATCATTCCGCGGCCGCAATGTGGTGGTGATCGGTGCCGGCGCATCGGCGATCGACCTCGCCGCGCTCCTTAACGATTGCGGCGCGACGGTACGCATCGTCGTGCGCGCGCCTTTCATCGAGTACAATTCCGTTCCGGATCCGGACGCCGAGACTCTGCTCTACAAGATCCGGCGACCCGCTTCCGGCATTGGCCGCGGCTGGAGCTCGTATTTCTGCGCCAACGCACCGCTCTTCTTCTATCGCCTGCCCGAACCTCTGCGCAGGCGCGGCGTCGCGAGCCACATGCATCCGGCCGCCGGATGGTTCATGCGGGAGAAGATCGAGGGCCGGACCGAGACCCTCCCAGGCCGTACCATCGCCGGCGCGGAAGCGATGAAGCAGGGCGTGTTGCTGACGCTCGCGCGCCGAGACGGCCGCCGTGAGCAGATCGTGTGCGATCACGTGATCGCTGCCACGGGCTACCATCCGGACACGCGGCGGATGCGCTATCTGGGCGCGCCGCTCCGCGAGGCGATCGCCTCTCCGCGCAACACGCCAGTGGTGACCGATAATTTCGAAACGCCGATCGAGGGGCTGTTCGTGATCGGGCCCGCCGTGATCGACAGCTTCGGTCCGCTAATGCGGTTCATGGTCGGCGCGGAATTCGTGGCGCCCAGGCTCTCCGGCTATCTTTCACGAAAACTCGGCGCCCGCACGGAGCAGCGTGCCGCGTAGAGCCTTGACGCTCGCCCCATGAAAGTCGATATGGCTGATGGGGTCGAGAGGCTTGGTGGATGCTGTCGCAGAAGGCCCGGTACGCACTCCATGCTTTGATCGTACTCGCCGAGCATGGGGCCGGCGAGCCGAAGATGATCGCCGATATCGCCGAAGAAGCTCGCGTGCCGCGCAAATTCCTCGAGCAGATTCTGCTTGAGCTGAAGAAGCGCGGCATCGTACGGAGCCTCCGCGGCCGCGCGGGCGGTTATCTGCTCGGAAAGCCGCCGAAGAATATCACCTTCGCCGAAGTAATCCGGACCATTGATGGCCCGCTTGCGCTTTCCCCGTGCGTGAGCACGACCGCCTATCACCGCTGCGAGGATTGCGTGGACGAGGAAACCTGTGCGATCCGCAAGGTGCTCCTTGCTGCGCGCGACGCGACCGCCGCCGTTCTGGAAGAACGTACGCTGGCCGGCGCCCTGGCTTCCCGCCGCCGCGCCCGGGCCGCGGCTTAGTAGGGCGTTCTACCCCGTTACATCGGCTTTTCGCAGTTCACCATCCAGTGCGTGCCGAACCGGTCGGTGACCATGCCGAAACGTTTGGCCCAGAACGTTTCGGCCATCGCCATGCCGACATTCCCACCTTGCGAAAGTGCGCCGAAAATCCGCTCGGCGTCTTCCGGCGTGTCCACACCGATGTTGACGGCGTAGCCCTGGGGCTTGTTGTAGCGGCCGCCCGGCGCGTCCGAACCCATGATCGTCACATTTCCGGCGGAAAACCGGGCATGCATCACGAAATCTTTCTCGTTGTCAGCCATCTGCGCCGCCATCGGCGAATCCCGGAAAGTCATGATGTGCAGATCCTTGCCTCCGAGAACGTCGGCATAGAAGCGGAAAGCTTCGCCGCAATTGCCATTGAAGTTGAGATAGGGGTTGATCGTCATTGTCATAGCATTCTCCTTTCGAATGAACGGATCGTCATCTGTCGTCTCTTGGTCGCGGGTCTTATGCCGGTTTGCGGAAGCGCAAGGTCATGCGGTCACTTTCGCCGATCGCGTCGTATTTCGAATGATCGAAAGCGGGATTGGGCGGCTGGCCCCCGGGCGCGCTCTGCCGCGTCGGCGGAAGTGTCCACACGCCGAACGGATGATCCTTGGTGTCTTTGGGATTGGCGTTGATCTCGGACTGCGCCTCGAGCTTGAACCCGGCTTTCTCCGCGAGTTGTACGACAGAGGCCGTCGACATGTAGCCGTCGCTCGCGTCCGGCTTCATCGGCCGCGGATCGGCGCGATGCTGCTCGACGGCGAGAATGCCGCCGGGCTTCAGCGCCGCGTAAAAATCGGCCATCGCCTTCTCGGGCCAGCCCGGCGTCTGCATCCAGTCGTGAATGTTGCGCGCCGTCAGCACCAGATCGACGCGTCCAGCCGGCACCATGGGCGGGGAGTCCTTGCCGAACGCCGTCGTTTCGATGTCTCCGTACACGGCCTTGTCGGCGAATTTCGCCGGCAGCGTACGTCCGCTCTCGACAGCGGCGATGTATTTGCCGCCGGTCGCTTTCGCATAAGGCGCGAGGATTTCGGTCCAGTAACCCGCGGAGGGCCAGATCTCGAGTACGGTCATGCCGGGGCGGAGACCCCAGAACGAAAGACTCTCACGCGGATGACGGTACCGGTCGCGGGCTACATTTTTCGGATTGCGGATTGGACTGCGCACCGCGCTTGCCAGCGCGCCGTCGGCCCAGATGCCGGGCTGCACGCCCGTGGGAAGGGCACCAGCCTGCGATACCGTGAGACAGGAAAAAAGTGCAAGAAAAGCAGCCACGAAGCCCGCGCGCATGATGTCCTCCCGATTTTGCGAAAGCTCTTGTAGCTCAAAGCAGGAATCAAAAGCAGCCTGCGCACGGCTTTGTGACATTATGTTTTCAGAATGGGCTGATGAAATGCAGTCCTATACTGCAGTGAACGCGTCCGCGATCGCGCGCCACATCGGTTTCCTCTGAAAATCACGGTCGAGAGGGAGCATCCGCAGCCAGGAATCAGCAAGTTCCGCCCGCGGCCCCGGTGAGTCCAGAAATCGATCCGATAGCCCCCAGGTGAGCACGGCGACGGGCGCTGAATCAACCACAACGTCGAGAAACCTCCGGCTGGTATCGGCGACGGCGCGGTCGCGCAACTTGACATCCGAAGGTCCACCGGTGTCGTCGACGTCGTGCTCGGTGACCAGAATCCTGAGACCCAGCGCTCTCACATGCGCGAGGAAAACGGCGAGCTTTCCCTGATCGACTGGCGTTCCGAAGGCGCGCAGATGTCCCTGCAGTCCGAGCGCTTGGATGGGGACGCCGCGAGCGATCGCGTGCTCGAGAAAATCGAGGGTTGCCGCGCGAAAACGGTCGTTCGCCGGAGCTCCGAGTTCGCAGCCCCAATCGTTGTACACCAGCAAAGCATCGGGATCGGCGGCGCGCGCGACATGATAGGCGATATCGATGTAGGCCGGGCCGAATGCGTCAACCCAGAAGCTCCGGCGCAGCGAATCCGCGCGGCCGTCGTCCGGCGCAATCGCCTCATTCACCACGTCCCAGGAATGCACCCGACCGCCAAAATGCCGGAGAATATCTTCAATGTAGGATGTGAGGAGCGTTTCGTCGCGCGACGTGCGCACCGCTTCTTCCAGCCAGTCGGGGTTGCGCTTGTGCCAGACAAGCGGGTGCCCGCGGAAGCGCATTCCATGCTCGTGCGCGAAAGCGGCGATCGCATCACAGCCGGACAAATCGATGGGACCGCGCCTGCGCTCGACGATGGCACGTTTCATCTCGTATTCGGGAACGAGAATCGTCGCCTCGCGCGCCAGCACCCCCGTAAAGGTTCTGTCGCGAAGCTCCGCCGTGTTCACGGCCGCGCCGTAAAGAATTCCGCGCGACTGCGCCGCGCTCCTGAGCGTCTTACCCCCGTCGATGCTCGTGCGCAGCGCGGGCGCGCCGGCGCAGGCCGGGAAAACCACGCCGGCAGCCCCACTGGCGCACAAATTCCGAAGCACGGCCCGTCGTGACAGCATTGCTACGCGCCGCGCCTCATCCTTAGAAGGGCTCACCCTTCGAGGGGCTCAGGGTGAGGAGTCCCTGTTGTCCTTACCCTGAGCTTGTCGAACCTCGCCCGATCTCCGCGCGACCACACGCGATCGCCGAAGCGCGCGATCATCCGATCCGAAAGCCTCCGGTACAAAGCATCCGAAGCAAAAATCTGCAGAAACACCGCCAGCGCAAGCCGTGGCCGGTAACAGCCGCGCAAAACCGCGGAGAGGTAGTAGCAAAACGCGCGCAACCGATCCGACTGCGCGACGCCTTTGGCGATCATCCAACCGCGGCCACCGTAATATGCGTTTGTCGGAATGTGCGGGCGCAATTCGTCCAGCCAGCTTTGGAGGCGTGCGCTTCGACGACCTGCCGATACGCGGCCGGGATCGTGCGTATCGTCCCACACGGCCGCGGGCTCGCGCGCCATCACAAAGCGGCAGCCCGCGAGATACAGGCGAATGGCGAAGTCCGTGTCCTGCGCGAAGGGCATGGCCTCTCCGTAACGCACGCGGCGGGCCCATTCGCGTGGCACGACGAGCGTGATCGTCGGCACAAAGCCGCGTTGGCAGAGAAGATAGCTTGCCATGTTCTCCTTGCTGCCAAGCGCGCGGGGCGGCTTCACAAAGCTTACGCCTGAGCCGCGTTCGACGATTATCGGCGCATATCCAGCCGTTTCTTCCGTGCCATCGAGCAACCTGCGCATGACGGCAAGATGGTGTGGCAGGAAACGGTCGTCGGAATCGAGAAAAGCGACGAAGCGCCCGCGGGCGAGATCGATGCCATGGTTGCGCGCCGCAGCCGCACCCCGGTTTTCCTGACGCACCCAGCGCAGGCGCGGATCGGCGAAGCCAGCCACCACCGATACCGGGTCGTCCGACGAACCGTCATCGATGACCAGAATCTCGTAGTCCTGTTCGGTCTGGGCGAGCACGGAGGCGAGCGCAACGCCCAGCGCCCGCTCTCTGTTGTACACCGGAATAACAACGGAAAAAAATGGCATCAGCGTGCGCTTTCTGCAGCGCTTTGTCCCGGGCGGAGCGAACATCCGCGCAAACAGGCGAGCATCAGCAGGAACGCCACCCAGGGCGGCCCATCGCCTTCGAGAAAATCGGACTCAACGGCATTGTGCAGAACCATGAAAAGAAAAATCGCAAACAGGACAGTTTTGGTGCCGAGATTGGCGGGATCGAAGCGCCAGAAGTCGTGCGCCGGCGAAACCACAAGCGCGGCCATGGCGAGGGCGAATCCGGCAGCACCGAGTGTCACGAGGATCTGCAGATAGGCGTTGTGGCCGTGGCTGATACTCTGCACCCATTGGTCTGAGACGTAATTGTGAAGCAGCGAAACGGCGCCCGTATCGGAGAAAGAGCCGAAGCCTCCGCCGAGCAGCAGGTGATCGCGAAAATATGCGACCTCGCCTCGCCAGATGGCCGTGCGGCCGGTCAATTCGGTGGGATCGGTCAAAAGGTGCGAAATATGTCCCCAGTATTTCAGAACGGCGACGGCGGCACAGAGCGAGACGAGCAACACCGCGAGACTGAGGATCGCGCGGTCGATGCCGCGCCTCCAGGCCATGCCGTAGAGAAGCGCAAGAGCGATTGCGACCGGCAACAATCCCAAGGACGATTTCGAGCCAGTCATGAAGGTGAAGCCGATAGCAGCGACGCAGACGGCGCCGTTCAAGAGCGGACGCGTTTTCAGTGCCTGAAAGAAAAACAGAATCGCGGTGATGGCGCTCACTGCGCCCGCGATGTTCTTGTGGAAGTAGAGTCCGCGCCAGTCGCCCACCAATCCCGGATCGATTTCGCCCGGCATATGCACTGCGTTTTGGATCAGCGGGATCGAAATCCAGTTTACGATCAGTACAATTCCCAGAACGGCCCGCAACAGCGACAAGCTCCGTTCCTCGCCATTGGATGCCACGCCCAGCATCGTCGAGACGACAATCACCGTCTCGAGCACGGCGCGGCGAAGCGTGACATCAGGTGCTGCCGCCCATGCCGCGCTCAGCATGCACCAGAAGAGAAGGAGAGCGAGAAACAGCGGAAAGCCGCGGAGCACGGCAAGCCCTTTCGCGCGAAGCGCGGCAAAACCGACGAACAGGAAGGCGCCAGAATAGGCGATCTCGCGCAGGAGATCGCCGGCACCCGTCCTATCGCCTGCGGCGAGCGCGAGCGGATCTCGCGTTGCGAAGGGCGAGAGGCCGATGAAAACAAGCACAAGAAACAGCATGAAGGCAGTGTCGGCAAGACTCCAGCCCGTGCGAAGATGCGTCCGCGGCGCAACGGCGACAGCATCAACGGCCATGGGTCACCGCATATTCGTCGTAACGAAGTCCGAAAGCCGCCGAGAGTTTGCCTGCGGCGCGCGCGAACTTGCACACGGGCAGCATCCGCAATTCCGCAACGGGCGCCGCGAGAAGCGCCAACGGCGGTGAAAGCGCCAGAGCGCCTGCGATCTTGGCGCTCTCGATCAGTTTCTCGCCCAACGCATCCGCGTGCTTGATGAACACCCGCATATCGGAATTGCCGGAGCGGAAGGCGCGCTGCACTGCCCAACGCGGGTTCGCGCGGGATGGCGGCATCTCGGCATGCACAACCGCATCATCGGCCCAAGCGAAACGCGCACCCGCGATTCTGAGGCGCGTGAAGAAGTCCTTGTCTTCGCCGCCCGAGAGCGCGAACCGTGGATCGAACCACGGCGACGAGAGCCTGTCGAACACTGTACGACGCAGCAAGACGTTTGCCGTACCATGGATCATCGCGACAGGGCCGGTCGTGCCCCGCAGCGGTGCGAAGCCGTGGCAGCGCTTCGCCCAGCGGCCCGGCGCCCTCTCGAAATCCGGAATGACCGCGCCATGTAAGGCATCGGCGGCCGTTTCCGTGGCAACTCTTAGGAATGCGTTGAGCCAGCAGGGCTCGGGCCACTCGTCATCGTCGAGCATCGCGAGGTAATCGAATCCGCCCAGAAGCGCACGTTCGACAAGGGCATTGCGCGTCTGCGCGATGCCGCGCCGCTCGACCACGAACGAACCTGCCGGCCACCGGTATCCCGACGAAATCACGCGGCCGACAATGGAGATGCCCTCGCGGCGTTCGGCATCGTTGTCTGCAACCAGAATCCGGATGCGCGCTCCTGTCTCCAGTTTCGAGATCGCAAGCAGCAGCCGCTCCAGACCTTTCGGGCGGCGAAAGGTCGGAATCGCGACTGTTACGTCAGGCACGGCATCGCATCCATGCATCTGCCGTCGCTCGCACGCGCATGGTCACCACAATTTCGCCGGCCAGGATTCCGGCGAGTGAGAATACCGGTCCCACGAAAATGAGCAGCGCAAGCGTGGCAGCCAGTGAAACCATCGAAGAGAAGAGACTGGCGAACGCAAGCGCGCGGAACTCGCCGGCCGCCTGCAGGAGAACCGATTCCGGCGTGCGGAAACTCCGCACCGCTGTGATGACAGCGAAGAAGCCAAGCACGGTCAGCGCCTGCGACGGCTCGTAGCCCTTTCGGAGAATGAGCTGCGGGTACCATAAAAGAAGTCCGGCGGCGGTCGTTGCGGTCAGGAGCCAAACTGCACCCGCGGCCATTCGAAAATGGTTAACGGAACGCTGGGCGGCCGGGTAATTCCCGCTGCCCAAGAGGATCGCCATCGTCGGTCGCTCGCGATCGGGAATTGCGGCGAGGACAAGCTGCACCGGCCGCATGAGCAGCGCGCCCACCGCGAGCGGCGCGAAAGCCGCAGGACCGGCAATAAAGGTAACAAGATAGGCATGCGCATTGGCGGTGAATTCGGTGAGAACTACGCCAAAGGCGGACCAGCGTGCGAGCTGATTCCAGATGCGTACGTAACCCCCGAGCGAGCCGGTAAGTGCGGCAGCGAACTGTTCGCGGAGATACGTCGGTCCGAAGCTCAGCCAGGCGAGAAAACAGGAACAGCAGAGAATCTGCACTGCCGAAAGAGGAGTAAGCCGATGCAGGTGGCTTGGAAGAAGCAGAGCGGCGACCAGGAAGGCGCTGTACAGAACATCAGACACCAGCACGCGGTACGCCGGACCGCGCGCGTATGTCAGCGTGCGTGCAAACCAGCGAAGCGTCATCACGGCGCCGTAAGCGCCGGAGATCAGGGCAAAATGCCAGCCGCCGCCGCTGGACCACATCAGGGTGCAGACGGACACTCCCGCGACCGAGCCCAATGCAAGGTTTGTTTTCAGATAGGTGACAAGCTCCGACGCGATCATTGAACCGTGGCGCACGGCCACGGCGGCCGGCGCACCGATCATTGCCCCCGCCAGGCTGAGACAGAATGGAACGATCACCAGAAGAAAGGAGAACTGCCCGAACTCGGCGCGCGTGAACGTGTGCAGGAATACCAGCGCGGCAATGAAATGCGCGGCAGATATGCAGACCGGACCCGCGGCCGAGAGCACGTATCGCAAGACGACCGTGCCGGCAATCCTGCTCCGCTCGACGTCTCCGGCAACAGCTGGCGGCGCGCACGGCGCGGCGGTACTCATCTCGCGCGCGCCGCTTCGGTGCAGCGGCCCTCCCAGAGCGTGTGCGAAGACGCGACCGAAGAGGTGCGGGTCAACAACAGATAGAGCGCGTGCGGATTGGTCACTGCATAACGCAGGAATAGCCGCCGCGGCTCGCGCCAAAGCCGATAGAGCCACTCAAGTCCGGCGCGCTGCATCCAAAGAGGAGCGCGGCGGTAACGGCCCGAAACGTAGTTGAAGCATCCGCCGGCCGCGATCAGCCAACCTGCCCGAATGCGGTGACGGTTTCTCACGCAGAACGCCTGCTGCAGCGGAATCCCCAAGCCGACCCAAACCACGTCGGCTTCGGCCGCATTGATCTCGCTGCAGATCGACTCTTCCTCGCCCGGCTGGAAGTAACCGTTGCGGCGGCCGGCGATAGCGAGGCCCGGATAGTTGCGACGCATGAAATCTGCGCAGGCCGCGTTGTCCGCTTCGGTGCTGCCGAGCAGGTAAAAGCGCAAGCCGGTCTCGCGTGCCGCCAAAGCAGCGTCATGAAAAAAATCAGTGACGGGCGAACGTTCCGGAATGCCTGGTGGCGCGAGCAGGCAGCTCGCAAACACCAGCGGCTGGCCATCGGCATGCACGTGATCGGCGAGATCGTACAGGCGGCGAAGCTCAGGATCGCTCGTGGCAAGCGAAATCGCCTGGCCATTGACGTGGAAAACCAGCTTCGGCGACACGCCCGACGCGCGGGCTTCGTAACACTCCCGTACCATGAGCTGCGCGAGTTGGGCGCGACTGACGCAAGCCGTGCGCAATCCCCCCACGATCACCTCGGGATAGGTTTTGGGCGGATGCTTGAATGGCGCGTTCATCACCACGCGTTCCGGCCGAGGAACACGGCACGCGGCGTGGCGAAGAGGATTTGCATGTCGAGCACTAAGCGCGCCTGCCGAACGTACCAGAGGTCGAAACCCACGCGCCGGGACATCTCTTCCAGCGTTGCGGTCTCGCCGCGCAGCCCATTCACCTGCGCCCAACCTGTTAGTCCTGGCTTGACGCTGTGCCGGAACGCATAATTTTCGATCCGCTCGGCGAAATAGAAGTCATGGGCGCGCGCATGGGGGCGCGGACCGACCAACGACATTTCGCCGCGCACGACGTTGATCAGCTGCGGCAGCTCGTCGATGCTGGTGCGACGAAGAAAGCGGCCGATCCGGGTGACACGCGGATCCTCCCTTGTCACCTGGGCGATGTGATCGCCGTCCTCGGCGGCGGTGAGTGTGCGGAATTTCCAGATGCGGAAATCCTGGCCGTCGAGGCCGATGCGCCATTGCCGAAATATCGCCGCGCCCGGACTGTTGAGACGAATGGCAAGCGCCACAACTGCGAGCAACGGCAGAAGCACGACGAGCAGGAAAAGCGAGATCGTGACGTCGGTGACCCGCTTGGTGATGCGGTAACCGCGCGTCGGCTGCTGTCCAACTGCGGTGGTCCTGATGAGCCGGAGCGGTGCCGGTGCATGCGCCGGAGCGGCCTCGTGAACGGCAACCCAGTCGGCCTTTTCGGCCAGCTGCTCGCGCAAAGCCACGGCGGAAATCTCCGGAATTTATCTTCCGGAAGTGCGGGTGCACTCCCCGCGCCATGCGATTGCCCGAGCGTTGTTTCGCTTCGATACGGAATGGTTACCGGCTCAGTTCCCAAGATACCCACGTGTACCGATGAGTGCCATTGCGAGACGGGTTGCGCTTCGGCCCGGCTCAGGCTGCGAGTTTCTGGCTGAAACGCGCAACCCGTGGATTGCCAAGCCGAAGCAGCGGGACGAGTGCGCCGAGATTCGGCTCCTCCGCGCGCAGCCCATAGCGCGGCAGAAGCCACGGATCGCAATCCGGGCGCAGGGTTCCCGACAGCGTGGAGAAAGCATGGCTGTAACCCGCCGCACGAACCGCCTGTCGTGCGCGCGATGAAACATCTCCCTCGTTTCCAAACGGGTAGGAAAAATAATCGCAGCGACCGGTATGTGCGGCGATGGCCTCGCGCGGCAGCGTTGCCTGCAAGAGAAGTTCTTCCTCGCTTTGGCACGCGTTCATCGGCCAGTGCCAATGCGCGTGGGCGCCGATCTCGACATTGCGTCGGTGGAGAGTTTCCACCTCCGCCCAAGTGAGATAGCGCTCGCTCGCGAATGTATTGCGCAAGCTTTCGAGTCGTGCCGCGGGAAAGGCGTCGCTCATGGCTCTGATCGCCGCGCGCGCCTTGCAAATGGGGAGACGCTTCAAGCCGGCGAGCAGCCACTTTGCCGTCCGGGCACGGTCGTCGGCGTTTCGCAGGAAAACTTCTCTGGCGAGGTGCGGGAGCCGATATTCGCCATCCGCTGCGAAATGCACGAACAAACGCGCAAGGATCAGTGGGTTGAAGGCACCGGTATCAATATGCTCGGTGCTGACAAAGAGGCTCCAGGGAAGTGCCAATTCGCCAAGGATATCGGCGGCGAGAAGCGTGTTCGCGTAACCATCATCGGACATCAGAAACACGCTGCGCGCATGTTTTGCAGGATTTCTCAGCGCATCGTCGAGAGACGCCAAGGGCATGACGCGAAAATCGCGCTTCAGCTGCATGGCGATCCGGCAAAACGCTTCTGCGCTGTGATGGTTGACCTCGATTCGCGGATCATGAAAGCACTCGGCGACACCGTGGAAAAACAAGGCCACCGGCCGCCCGAATGGCCGGAGCGGACCGGCAGGTATGTAGCGGGCCGCGCCGCGCAAGACCTTCGAGCCTTTGATCATGACGGCGTAATCCTGCAAGCTTCAGGCCGGGACGGCGGGCGCGCGCCAACGATGGGATGAACGGAGCAGAATGACCATTTCACCTTCACGGAAATCCATCCCGGTCCTCCATGTCGTTGCGATCGTGCTCGGCAACGGACTCGAATTTTACGACTTCCTCAGTTACGCAATCTTTGCCGTCTATATCGGCAGGACGTTCTTTCCGGCGCATGATCCGTCCGCCAATCTGATTTTCTCGCTTGCGACCTTTGGCGTCGGATTCATCACCCGTCCGATCGGGGGGATCGTGCTAGGGACCCTGGGGGACCGGCTCGGCCGCAAGCCCGCCATGGTCATATCTTTTGTCCTTATCGGCGTTGCCATGCTCGGGATTGCGCTGACCCCCGGTTATGCGCAGATCGGCCTCGCAGCGCCGATTCTGCTTGTCTGCTTTCGTCTCATTCAGGGATTCGCGCTCGGCGGCGAAGTCGGTCCAAACACCGCATGGCTGATCGAAGCAGCGCCGGAAGGGCGGCGCGGCTTCTACGCCTCGATGCAATATGCGACGCAGAACGCGGCCTTGCTCCTCGCTTCCTGCGTTGGCCTCCTGCTCTCGACCCTCCTGAATGCGCAGGATCTACAAACCTGGGGTTGGCGGATCGCCTTCCTGCTCGGCGTGGTGATCGTTCCTTTCGGAATCTTGATCCGGCGGAGGCTTCCGGAAACGCTGTACAGCGCCGAGCAGGTCGAAGCGGAGATGCCGTCGGACCAACCCGGTGTGAAGCGCTACGCCAAAGTCATGGCCCTCGGTTTCGTGCTCCTGGGTTGTGTAACAATCGGTGCCTACGTCGTCGCTTATATGACCACATTCGCCCTGAACACGCTCCATCTCGCGGCCGGAATCGCGTTTGGAGTGAACGTCGTGACGTCACTGACGGGGCTGATCGCGGACGGCGCGGGTGGCGCACTCGGCGACCGCTACGGCCGCAAACCCGTGATGATGCTCTGTGCGTCGCTCCTGCTTCTGTCGATCATGCCGGTTTTCTGGACGATCACGCATGTCAATTCGACGCTGTTGCTATACGTCTTGTTGGGCTCGCTCTCGGTGATTTTCGAACTTTGTTCGGTGCAGGTGATCGTCTCGTTCACAGAATCGGTACCAGCGCGAATCCGATCCGGGACGGTCGCAATCATCTACGCCTTCTCAATCTCGATTTTCGGCGGCTCGACGCAGTTTCTCATCACCTGGCTGATACGGGAAACCGGCAGTCCCCTTGCGCCCGGATAGTTCTGGACGGCGGCCGCTTTTGTGTTCGTCATGGCTGCGACGACACTTTCCGAGTCCGCGCCGGTGAAACTGCGCAGCCGATTGGCAAACCTCGCCGGCGCTCCCGCCAGGGCGTAGCTACGCCACAAGTACGCGGCAGATCGACAGCCACAGCGCGGGTGGATGCATAAAGAGATACACCGCGCCATATTCGCCGATCAGGAAAAGCGGAACGCCGTAGAGAAACACCGGGTGGATGCGGCGCGTCAACCACAGTTCGCGCAAGACGCAGATCAGCAGCAGCCCGTCGGTGAAACTGTACCAGTACCAGGAGCTCTGCATCATCGAAAGCGGCAAACGCGCAAAAGCGGCGCCGGTCAGCGCGATTGTAGCCAGCAGCATCAGCCGGCGATGAAACTCGCGATTCCGGCGCCACGACACCGCGAGCGCGAAGCATACCGCGAATTCCGACAGGTCATTGAAGGGAATGCTGAGAAAAGAGACCGTCTCGGTACTGTCATGCGTCAGACGGTACTTGCGCATGATGATCGCCGTAGCGGCTCCGACAATGATCATCACAATTCCCAAACCCATTCCCCACCAACCGACCCGGCGGTGCAGTTGCACGTTTCGCGAGCGCACCAGGCTCGTCTGAAACAGAAACAGGGCAATCCACGCCACAAAAAGCGAGCCATGCACATAAAGGATCGCAGGACGGGCAATCGCCGGATGCACGGGATGCAACAGGTTGTCGTTGACCGTGAAGCTGAAGCCCGAAAGCACGGCGATGGCGATGAGAACGGCCATCGCGAAATAAAAGTATTTGTCGAGAATGAGCTTCGCGACGTCGAATCCGTCGCTTGGCCGCCCAATGACATCTGTTGACATCGTCAACTCCCCTCCTGCACGCCGGGCAAGCATAGCTTGATCACAGCCGGGCGGGAAGGTTGTGCGGTTATTTGAATGCGACGACTTCGCCGTTCTTGCGGCAGCCGGGCGAGAGGAGTTCGACGATCAGCGGCGCAACGGCTTCCGGGGGCCGAAGACTTTGTGGGTCCTCGCCTGGGATGGCTTTTTGGCGCATGCGGGTGCGTAAGGGACCCGGATTGAGCAGATTGGCGCGGACATTTGTACCGTTGCATTCGGCCGCGTAAGTGAGCACCAGCGCTTCGAGCGCCGCCTTGCTCACGGCGTAACATCCCCAATAGCTGCGGAACTTCCGCGCCGCGCCGGAGGTGATGAAGAGCGCCCGGCCCGCATCCGATTGCCTGAGAAGCGGATCGAAAGAGCGTATAAGGCGCCAATTCGCGGTAACGTTGATATCGATGCATTCGGCAAATGTCTTCGGATCGAGATGCGCGAGCGGCGTCAGCGTGCCAAGAACACCTGCGTTGCCGAGGAGCGCGTCAAGCCGGCCCCACCGCTCGTAAATTGTCGCGCCGAGGCGATCGATGGCGGGGAAGTCCTTGAGATCCAGCGGTACAAGCGTCGCAGCGCCGCCGCCCTTCCTGATTTCGTCGTCGGTTTCCTCGAGACCACCAACGGTACGCGCGACGAGGATCACGTGAGCGCCTGCCGCAGCAAGCGCTATTGCCGCCGCGCGACCTATGCCGCGCGAGGCGCCGGTGACGAGCGCAATCCGGCCGTCGAGGGTTTTCGTCACGCGACTTCGGCGAGGAGCGAGAGCTGTGTGTCCTTGCGGCCGCCGATGAGATCGGAGAGTTCGATCGGGTAATCGCCCGAAAAGCAGGCGTCGCAAAATTGCGGCGCCGCCGAGCTGCGTTCCGCTTCACCCGTCGCGCGATAGAGACCGTCGATGGAAACGAAGGCGAGGCTGTCGGCATTGATGTGCAGCCGCATTTCCTCGACCGTCATGGTGTGCGCGAGAAGCTCCTCCCGGTTCGGCGTATCGACGCCGTAAAAGCAGGAATGGGTGGTCGGCGGGCTTGCGATGCGGAAATGTACTTCCGCGGCGCCCGCATCACGCACCATTTCGACGATCTTTTTCGAAGTCGTACCGCGCACGATGGAATCGTCCACCAGCACGACGCGCCTTCCTTTCAGCATCGCTCCGTTGGGATTGTGCTTCAGCCGCACGCCGAGATGGCGGATGCGTTCCGACGGCTCGATGAAGGTCCGGCCGACATAGTGGTTTCGGATGATGCCGAGCTCGAAGGGTATGCCGGATTCCGCCGCATAGCCGAGCGCCGCGGGGACGCCGGAATCGGGCACCGGAATCACCATGTCCGCGGTGACTGGCGCTTCGCGGGCCAGTTCCTCGCCGATGCGCTTGCGCGCCTCGTAAACATTGCGTCCCTCCACGGTCGAATCCGGACGGGCGAAATAGACGTATTCGAAGACACAGAAGCGCTGCGGCTTCGGCTTGAACGGGAAAAAGGATTCGACGCCTTCGCGCGTCGCGACGATAATCTCGCCCGGCTCGACGTCGCGTACAAAATCCGCACCGATGATGTCGAAGGCGCAGGTCTCCGAGGCAAGCACTGGTGCGCCGTCGAGTTCGCCCAGCACGAGTGGCCGCACGCCAAACGGATCGCGTGCGCCGATCAGCTTGCGCGCGGTGAGCGCCACAAGCGAATAGGCGCCGACGATCTGCTTCAGTGCGTCCACCAGCCGGTCCACGACCGGATTGTAGATGCTGCGCGCCATCAGATGGATGATGGTCTCGGTGTCGGAAGTCGATTGAAAAATCGCGCCCTCGCGCACCAGTTCGGCGCGCAATTCACGCGCGTTCGTGAGGTTGCCGTTATGCGCAATGGCGATGCCACCGCCCGCAAGATCGGCGAACATCGGCTGGATGTTGCGCGCAACGGAGCCGCCGGTCGTCGAATAGCGGGTGTGCCCGACGGCTTGCGTGCCTTTCAGCTTCTCTGCGTGCGTGCTGTTCTTGCCGAATACATCGCCCACGAGCCCCGGATGGCGTTCGGCGATGAATTGCGTCCCATCGTAGGTGACGATCCCGGCGGCTTCCTGCCCACGATGCTGCAGCGCATGCAATCCGAGCACGGTGAGCGCACCTGCATCGACATGTCCGAACACGCCGAAGACGGCGCACTCTTCGTGGAAACGGTCCTCCGCGAAGCTCATCGTTTGTCGTTCTCGGCGGGCCGGGTCGCCGCGATCAGGTGATCAAGCGCACGGCGTACATCCGCCTGATACGTCTTGCGCGTCGGTTGCGCGTTGGCCGTACCCTGATGGCCATTCGTGTGGTGTTGCCCGATTGCGGTGACGGCATTGGGCAGATGCGTCCGGCTGGGAATGAGCGACAGAATCACGTCGCTCGAGCGCTGGATCACCGGCAACAGTCGGGCCTGGGTGAGCCAGTCCGGCTGCGCGCGCACGGGAATGACAAGCGAAATTGCCAGATAGGCGATGCCGATCAGCGCAAGGGCACGCACGATCCCGAAGGGTACGCCGAGCGATCGGTCGAGCGTGCCGACCGGCGATCTCCTGACGCGCTCCGAGATCCGAAAACTCACGAACGAAAGCGGTATCAGGACGACGAGAAAGATGCCGGCGAACGCCAGAACCGGGCCGAGCAGAGGTGTTGAAATCCGAGCAGCCAGAAACGATGCGAGCGGCGGTCCGAAATAAAGGGTCGCGATTGCCGCCGCCGCCCAGGCGAGGATGGACAGGGTTTCGCGCACAAAACCGCGAGCGACCGCAAGGATCGTCGAGACGATCAGGACGACAACGACGGCGATGTCTACCCAGGAAATGTTTAATGAATGCATCGACTCGACTCTACCACGGCGCGGCGCACCGCGTCTGTTTTAGGGTGCGCCGACCAGATTCACCAGATCGCGCACATGCCCGATTTCCCGCACCCTCAAGCCGCTCGATCCCGCCTGCATGCCCGGCGAAACGACAGCCGTCGAAAACCCGAGCTTCGCCGCCTCCTTCAGTCGCAGTTCCGGCTGCGGCGCAGGGCGGATTTCGCCAGAGAGGCTGATCTCGCCGAAAAAGACGCTCCCTTTCGGCAGCGGCCGGCTGGCGAGGGAAGAGACGAGCGCAGCGGCAGCGGCTAGGTCGGCCGCGGGTTCCCGTATCTCCAGTCCACCCGCCACGTTGAGATAGACATCTTGGCCCGCCGCTCCAAGCCCGGCGCGGGCGTCGAGCACGGCGAGGATCATCGCAAGCCTGCCGCTGTCCCAGCCGACCACAGCCCGCCGGGGCGTGCCGTAGTTCGCCGGCGCGAGCAGGGCCTGCATTTCGACGAGCAAGGGACGCGTGCCTTCAAGTCCCGCGAACACCGCAGCGCCCGGTGCGGCGCTGTTGCGATCGCCCAAGAACAAGGCCGAAGGATTCGGGACCTCCGCAAGTCCCTGTCCCGTCATTTCGAACACGCCGATCTCGTCGGTGGCCCCGAAGCGATTCTTCACCGCGCGCAGGACCCGGAAGTGATGGCCGCGCTCGCCTTCGAAGTACAGCACCGCATCGACGAGGTGCTCGACCGCCTTGGGCCCGGCGATCTGGCCTTCCTTGGTCACATGTCCAACCAGCAGGACGGCCGCGCCGCCCGCCTTTGCATAACGCACGAGGTCAAGCGAGGCGGTGCGCACCTGTGCGATCGTGCCCGGCGCCGCATCGAGCGCCGACGTCCAGATCGTCTGGATGGAATCGATCGCGACCAGTCCCGGCGGCGGACCGGCATCGAGCGTCGCGAGAATGTCTTCGACGCAAGTGGCAGACGCGAGCAAAACCGGTGCGTCGGCGAGGCCCATGCGGCCGGCGCGAAGCCGGACCTGCGCCATGGCTTCTTCGCCGGAAATGTACACCGCCCGTCCGCCCTTGTTCGTGTAGGACGCGAGCGCCTGAAGCACGAGCGTCGATTTGCCGACGCCCGGATCGCCGCCGACGAGCAGCGCCGATCCCGGCACAAGCCCCCCGCCGCAGACGCGATCGAATTCGGCTATTCCCGTCGCCCGCCGCGGCGGCGACTCTTCAACGGATTTCAGCTCCTCGAGCGTGACGGCGCGGCCGCGCCCAGGCCTTCGCGCCGCAGCGCCCGAGGGCGTGAGCGCCCGCTCTTCGGCGATGGTGTTCCAGCTCCCGCAAGCCTCGCATCTGCCGGACCATTTCGCCGCGGTCGCGCCACACGCCTGGCAGACGAAACTGGTCTGAGGTCTGGCCATTCTTAGCCGCGGATCTCCATCCTGATGGGGCCCTCGGCGCGGCCGTGAATGAACTGGTCGAGGTAAGGATTGGCGCTCCGGTCCATATCGGCCGTCGGTCCCTGCCAGATGATCTTTCCCTTGTACAGCATGGCGATGCGGCTCGAAATTTTCCTGGCGCTCGCGATGTCGTGTGTGATCGAGAGGGTGGTTACGCCGAGGTCCTTTACGGTCGATACGATGAGGTCGTTGATCACGTCGGCCATGATCGGATCAAGGCCGGTCGTCGGCTCATCGAAAAAAATGATCTCGGGCTCCGCCGCAATGGCGCGCGCCAGCCCGACGCGCTTCTGCATGCCGCCCGACAATTCGGCCGGCCACAACTCTGCGACTTCCGGACCAAGCCCGACTTTGGCGAGTTTCTCGATCGCAATATCCTTGGCGCGCGCCCGCCGCATGCCCCGGCCCTGGATGAGCCCGAAGGCGACGTTCTCCCAGACGGGAAGACTGTCGAACAGCGCCGAGCCCTGGAACAGCATGCCGAATTTGCGCAGCACGGCGTCGCGCCGGCGCCCGGACAGGTGGGTAACCTCATTGCCGTCGACGAATATCTCGCCACCTTCCGGCCGAAGGATTCCGAGGACGCATTTGATCATCACCGATTTGCCGGTCCCCGAGCCGCCGATGACAACGAGCGATTCGCCGCGCGGGATTGCGAGATCAAGGCCGTCCAGCACGATCTTCGATCCGAAGCGCTTCTTCACGCCCCGCAGCTCGACTTTCGGAACGCCGTCCGCCACCGCCGTCACCGCGAGAACAGAATTGAGGTGAGGAAATAGTTTGCCGCGAGAATGAGAATTGACGAACTCACGACGGCACTGGTCGTTGCGGCGCCCACGCCCTGCGCGCCGCCTCTGGAATGAAAACCGTTGTAGCAGCCCATGAGCGCGATGATGAATCCGAACACCGCCACCTTGATCACGCCGCTGCGTACGTCGCCATTGGTGACGAAATCGATTGTGTTCTTGAGGTAGATCGAGCCATTGAACCCGAGGCTGCGGGTGGAGATGACGTAACCGCCGAACACGCCGATCGCATCGGCAATGAGCACGAGCACGGGCATGGTGACGACCGCCGCTATCAGGCGCGGCACAACGAGATAGCGCATGGGATTGGTCGAGAGTGTCGTCAGCGCATCGATCTGTTCGGTGACGCGCATGGTGCCGATTTCGGCCGCAATGGCGGCCGCGACGCGGCCCGCTACCATCAGACCCGCGATCACCGGGCCCAATTCGCGTGTGATGCCGAGGACGACAATGTTGGGCACCACTGCTTCCGCGCCGAACCGGTTGCCGCCGACATAAATCTGCAGCGCCAGCGCGCCGCCGGTGAAGAACGCCGTCAGTCCGACAACGGGAAGCGAGAAATAGCCGATGCGAAGTATCTGCTGGCCGATAAGGTACCAGTAGATTGGCGGGCGCACGCAACTGACGAGCGCGGAAAACGTGAAGAGCGTCAAACGTCCCGTCTGGGCGAGGAAGGCTAGAAACGTGCGTCCGATGGCCGCAAGAATGTTCACGACGCGCTCACATATTCTCGCGGCAGGCGCTTGCCGATATTCGTGAGGATTTCGTAAGTCGCCGTGCCGGCGGCAGCGGCGATTTCGTCAACCACAATGGTATCGCCGATGAACTCCACTTCACCGCCAATCTCTGCTCCCGGAATTCCGGTGACATCAAGCGTAATCACATCCATCGAAACCCGTCCGGCGACGGGAGCGCGAATACCGCCGATCGCTCCGGCTCCCCTGTTGGCGATGGCGCGCATGAGACCGTCCGCGTAACCGAGCCCGACTGTAGCGAGTGTCGCCGGACGTTGCGTGTGGAAGGTGGCTCCGTATCCAACGCTCTCCCCCTTGTCAACGCGGCGGAGTTGTAGGATGCGGCCGGTCAATCGCACGACAGGTTTGAACAGATTCGACTGCGTCGGCTGCGGGTTTCCGCCGTAAAGGGCGATTCCGGGCCGTACGAGATCGAAGGCGTAGTCGCGGCCGAGACAGATGCCGCCCGAGGGCGACAGACTCGCCGGCGCCGATGGAAGCGACGCGAGCGCCGCACGAAAACGCGCAAGCTGCGCCCCATTCATTCTCGCCGCCGGATCTTCCGAAAAGGCGAGATGACTCATGATCAGGACGAGGTTGATGCCGGAAAGCCGCTCGCCTGCTTCCGCCGAGAGGATCGACAGCTCGTCGGCGGGCAATCCCAGCCTGTTCATGCCCGTGTCGATATGAACAACGGCATCCAGTTTCGTACGGCGCGTGCGTGCCTCGGCATTCCAGGCTTCGACCTGCTGCAGCGAATTCAGGATCGGTGTGAGATTGTGTGCAACGAGCGCCGACGGGGTGCCGGCGGGACAGCCGTCGAGCACCAGGATTCGTACGTCCGGCAGCGCGCGGCGGAGCGCGATTCCTTCCTGTAGCCGCGCGACGACGAAGTTGTCGCAGCGCGCCATCCCGTGAAGCGCCTGCGCAACCGGAATTGCGCCAAGACCGTAGCCATCCGCCTTGACGACGGCGGCGACGTTCGCGCCGGACAACCGCCGGCAGGTGCGATAGTTTTCGACCACGGCATCTAGCCGCAGCACGAGAGAAGCGTTCGCGTTGGGACTATCGGTCACTATGGTTTTATTCCCGTTCCCCACCGAGCTGAGGAAAAGTCGCCGGTGAGGAAATATTTGCCACTGACAATCCCACTCGAGGTTCGCAGGAGTCTCAGCGCATAACGCGCCAAGACTATAAATCGTCACTCATTGTTGGCTCTTCGGTTCCGGGAAAACGGAGTTACTGCGAGCGCTCCGCCAGGTCCTTAAACCGTGTGAAGCGGTCATCGAAGAAGAGCTCGATCTTGGTTGTGGGGCCGTGGCGGTGCTTTTCGACGAGCAGGTCGGCCAGATGGTTCACGCGCTCCATCTTCTCGCTCCATTTCACGAATTCCGGGTCGTCCTCCTCCGGCTTGCGCGATTTCAGGTAATAGGCTTCGCGGAACACGAACATCACTACGTCCGCATCCTGCTCGATCGAGCCGGATTCGCGCAGATCCGAGAGCACCGGACGTTTGTCGTCGCGGCTGTCCACTCCGCGCGATAGTTGCGACAATGCGAGCACCGGCACGTTCAGTTCTTTTGCGAGCGTCTTCAGACCCTTGGTGACTTCCGTTATTTCCTGCACGCGGCTGTCGGAACGGCGCGTCGGTTCGATGAGCTGCAGATAGTCGATCACGATCACGCCGATGTTCTTCTCGCGCTTCAGTCGCCGCGCCCGCGCCGCAATCTGGGCGATGGAAATCCCGCCGCTGTCGTCGATATAGAGCGGCAGCGTGCTCAAATCCTGCATCTTGAGCACAAAGCGTTCCCACTCGGACTCCGAGAAACGGCCCGAACGTATTTTCGACATTTCGATTTCGGTCTGCTCGGAAAGAATACGCGCCGAGAGTTGTTGCGCCGCCATTTCGAGAGAGAAGAAGAGAACGGGCGCGCCACGCGAAACTTCTACGCCGTCTGCCATATCCTGCGAGTGAAAGCGCGCCGCGTTGAAGGCGATATTGGTCGCGAGCGCAGTTTTGCCCATGCCCGGACGGCCGGCGAGAATGAGAAGATCGGATGGCTGTAACCCGCCGAGCAGCGAATCGACATCCGCGAATCCGCTCGAAACACCCGAGATGCGGCCGCCGCGTTGCTGCGCCCGCTGGGCCTGTTCCACCGCACGTTTGAGCGCCTCGGCGAAATCGAGCGGCCCATCGCCATATTTCGAATTCTCGGAGACATTGTAGAGCGATTTCTCCGCTTGTTCGATCTGCGCGCGCGGCGGTTTTTCGAGCGGTGCTTCATAGGCGGTGTTGACGATATCCTCGCCGATGCGGATCAGCGCGCGCCTGACCCACAGATCGTGCAGGATTCCCGCATAGTCGCGAACGTTGGGAAGTGCCGGCGACGCTGCCGCAAGATTTGCGAGATAGCCGATGCCGCCAACTTCGATCAGCCCCGGATCGGCCTTGAGCTGCGCGTGGAGTGTCAGCGGCGAGATCACCATTCCGCCGCGTTCGAAGCCAACAACCATGGCTTCGAACAGCCTTTGATGCAGGGGATCGTAGAAATGTTCGGGCCGAAGCAGCGCGGAAACCCTCTCGATCGCGCGATTGTCCACGATCATCGCGCCGAGCAATGCCTGCTCGACGTCGATGTCGTAAGGGACGTGGCGATAGACTTCCTGTTCCATGCCGAGCGTTGCGCACCGATTGTCGCGGGAAAGGCGAATCAGAAGCACAGCACGCGCATGCTGCAAGACCAAAGGAGGCTTGCCCACAGCTAAATTTGGAAACCGGAAAATACTAGTGTCCCGGTACTGTCGGCCAGGACACCGATGTCAGGATAAAGCGAACTTCGAAACCACGACGCTAGGCGGCGCGGACGGGGCGCGGCATGGACTGCGTTCCGGCGAAACGCATCGTGCGCTCCGTCTCGAACATATAGTCGCGCGTCCGCGGCAATGTATCGATGCTTTTTGTCATCTGAATTTGATACACAACCTGTCCGTCGCGACGGAACGCCGCTTCGGCACCGGCGAGATAGAATTCCCACATCCGGCAGAAGCGCTCGTCATAAAGCGCCGCGACCTTTTCCCACTGCGCCTTGAAGCGGCGTCGCCACTCCCTGAGCGTATCGGCGTAATGAAGACGCAAAACTTCGACATCGGTCACGATCAGCCCTGAGCGCTCGATGATGGGAAGCACCTCGCTTAAAGCGGGCGTGTACCCGCCGGGGAAGATGTATTTGGCAATCCAGGCGTTGGTCACGCCGGGACCATCGCTGCGCCCGATTGTGTGGAGCAGCGCCACGCCGTCGTCCTTCAGCAACGCGCGCATCTTGTCGAAGAAGGCCGCATAATACGGCACGCCGACATGCTCGAACATTCCGACCGAGACGATCCGATCGAACGTGCCGTTCAGCGCACGATAATCCACCAGTTCGAAACGGCAGCGCTCGGCAAGGCCGGCCTTCTGCGCGCGCGTCCGAGCCAGCGCGATCTGTTCCTGCGAAAGCGTGACGCCAAGAACTTTTGCGCCGCAGTCGCGGGCGAGATCGAGGGCGAGGCCGCCCCAGCCCGAACCGATATCGAGCACGTTGAGGCCTGGGCGATCCAGAAACAGCTTGGCCGCGATGTGCCGCTTCTTGCCGATTTGCGCCTCTTCCAGGGTTTCGCCGGGCGCGGAGAAGTAAGCGCAGGAATATTGCCGGTCGCGATCCAGAAAAATGTCATAAAGTTCGCCGGACAAATCGTAATGATGCGCCACGTTCTTGCGCGCTCGTGCCGAATAGTTGCGCTGCGCGAGCCGTCGGGTGAGCCACCGCCAGGCCTGCGTCACACGCAGCATGCCGCGCGGTTGCGACCGCGACAGATTGAGCAAAAAAAAGTCGAGCAGATCGGCGATGTCGCCGTTCTCCACCGAAATCCTGCCGTCCATGTAGAGTTCGCCAAGCATCAGCTCGGGATTAGCGGCAAGTTCCAGCGGCGCCCGGCCGTCATGAAAGCGGATGCCAATCTCCGGCTGGCCGCTGCCGAACCGCCCGGATCGGCCCTTGGGCGTCGTGACCGTCAGCGTGCCGGTCTTGATGATCGATGCGAGGAACCGGTTCAGCATGCGGGCGTCTTCCCCTCCTGGAGGGCACAGCCTATCCAAGGAAAGCGGGAAAATAAAACCCGGTTCCGGCGGCATAAAGTCTTGAAAGACCGCGGCGAAGGGTAATTTTTGGCTGGTTATTTGAGCCACGATCGCCTAGGAGGGCGGCCGTCGAAGGCAAGCTCATGATTCGGAATAAGGCGAGTTGGACAGCCGAGTTCATTCGGCTGGTGTTGGGACCATGTTTGCGCGGCGGTTCGACCGCTTCGCGACCGGGTGTCCGCGCATCCACGCGCAAGGAGTTGCGCGGCTATGAACGCTGGATTCTTCCGCCGCCCCGGCGGATGCAAAGCGTCGATGCTAACTTCGGTGGCGTGCCGGCTTCCGTGGTCTGGGAAACCGGCACCACGGACGAGCGCCACATCCTGTTCCTGCACGGCGGCGGCTATGCGGCGGGATCCCCCACGCTCTATCGGCATATCACCTGGCGTTTTGCCGATGCCGCGGCTGCGCGCGTGATTGCGCCCGATTACCGGCTGGCCCCCGAGCACCCCTATCCGGCCGCGCTTGACGATGCGCTTGCCGCCTGGCGCGCCATGCTGGCATCAGGCGTTGAGGCGCGCCGCTGCGCTTTCGTCGGCGATTCCGCAGGCGGGGGACTGGCACTCGCGCTGGCCTTGAGGCTACGCGACGAAGGTGGCTCTCTGCCCGGCGCAATCGTCGCGATCTCGCCCTGGACCGACCTTGCGGTCACCGGCGAAAGCGCCCGCCCGGGCGCTTCCGATCCCATGCTCAATGCCGGCGATCTCGCGCCCATCGCCGCCCTATATCTCGCCGGCGCCGACCCCCGCGCACCCTACGCATCGCCGCTCTACGGCAATCCGGAAGGGCTGCCGCCCACGCTCATACAGGTCGGCAGCGACGAAATCCTGCTTGACGACTCGCGCCGCATGGCAGCGCGGATGCGCGAGGCGGGCTGCGACGTCACGCTGGAAGCGTGGCCGCGCATGCCGCATGTGTGGCATGCCTTTGCGCCCATCCTGCCGGAAGCGGGACAGGCGATCGCAAGGGTCGGCGCGTTCGTACGGGAAAAAACGGGTGTCGCCGCGCGCTACATCAACTGATAGCGGATGGTCGAGCCGTCGCTGCCCTTCAGTTCCACCTGCACGAGCTGACCACTCTCGTCGTACCAGACGTCCTGCGGAAATTTGGTGACGAGTTCGTAATGGTGGGCCGGACGCGCCCTGCCCTGCACGACGACGTTCTCCTCGCCGCGATCGACCACTTTGAGCGGTTGTACAGTTCCGTCCTTGGTGTCCACCGCGACGTCCGTATCGACCACCGAGGCATTCCACAGGCTGAGAGGGACCGCCGTCACCGGTGCTTCGCTCACCTTGTCATCGCCGTGGATGACGATTTTGCCGTCTTTGGCTTTGGCGCTTGCGTTGTGTTCCGTGCCGTTGTCGTCGGTCTTCGAATTCATCGCGATGAAATGGCCGTCTGCCCAGCGCTCCGTCTCCGTCTGATCGTATTTGTAGAGCGTGAGAAAGCCGATGTTCACCGCCACATGCGTGACGCTCTGGACCGTCGTGTCCTCGCCGTCGTGACCGACCTTGATCCGGTTGGTGCCGATCTGGGCGCCATTGCGCATGACGGCAAAGCTCATCGAGCCCGCATTCGGATCGGCCTGCGCGGGTGAAACAAACGCGGCAAGAAGGGCCGCCACGCCTATCAGACGGTATTCCATCATCAGCCCTCCAAAGAGGAAACGCTTAAGTCTTTCCTCCGTCGCAGGCATTTACATTTCCTGTCCCGGATACTGAAAAACCAATATTACGACACTGCCAAATGAGTGCTGGCGCGGAACCCAGTGGCTTCGCCAAGGGTTGCGCGTAGGGAACCAGCGCCCATGCTTCGCACCGTCATCGTCCGTATAGTGGATGTGTCCACCCGCTTCGCCTGGGCTGTTGTCGCCGCGGCGGCGATCCTGACGGCATTCTGCATCTTCTATACCACACAGAATTTCTCGATCGCCACCGACGTCCGCAAGCTCTTTCCAACCAATCTTGCGTGGTCGCAGCGCGCTACCCGGTTCATGACGGAATTCCCGCAATACGACGGGCTGGTCGTGGTTACCGCGCCCACGCCGGAGTTGGCTGACGAAGCGGGGGCGAAACTGGCTGCAGCGCTGCGCACGGATACCGCGCACATTCGCGGGCTCGAGTATCCGCAAGGCGATCCGTTCCTGGCGCATGACGGTTTGCTGTTCCAGCCGCTGCCGCAACTTCTGCAGACAACCGACAGCCTGAAAAACTCGGCGCCGCTCCTCGGCGCGCTTGCGCAGGACCCGAGTCTCAGAGGGATTTTCGGCGCGCTCTCGACAGAGATGAGCGCCAGCGCAGCCATGCCGGGCGGCGCCGATTCATTTGCAGCGCCGATGAACGCGCTTTCCGGCACGCTGAACGACGTGCTGGACAATCGGCCGGCGCATTTCTCCTGGCGCAACCTGCTCGACGGCAGACCTGCCGCTCCTGGCGATCTGCGCCGCCTTATCGAAGTGTCGCCGGTGCTCGACTTCAAGGCGCTCCAGCCCGGCCATGCGGCAACGGTCTCGATAAACCAGACGGCGCGAAAACTTGGTCTGGCGCAGAACGAACAGGCGCGCGTGCAGGTGACAGGCCTCGTACCGATGAACGATGCCCAGTTCGCATCGCTCAAAGAAAATGCCGCGCTCAACGTCGCCATTTCCATCGGTGCCGTGCTGCTCATCCTCTGGCTCGCCCTGCATTCGTGGCGGATCATTGTCGCGGTCGCGATCAGTGTCGCCTGCGGGCTCTCGTGGTCGGCGGCGCTCGGGCTCTCGCTCGTTCAATCGCTCAATCTGCTTTCCGTCGCCTTCTTTGTGCTGTTCGTGGGGCTCGCGGTCGATTTCGGCATCCAGTTCAGCGTTCGCTATCGCGCCGAGCGTCATGAGATCGGCGATTTGCGCGCGGCGCTGTTAAGCACCGCACAAAAAGCCGGTTTGTCTCTGGCGCTGGCGGCCGCAGCGACCGCGCTCGGCTTCTCGGCATTTCTTCCGACCGACTATCGCGGCTTGTCGGAGCTTGGCCGCATTGCCGGTCCCGGCATGATCATCGCCTTCATCGCCAGCATCACGCTGCTCCCCGCGCTCCTGCGCATTCTTGATCCGCCCGGTGAGCCCAATCCGATGGGATTTGCCGCGCTCGCGCCCATTGACGATTTCCTGAAACGGCGGCGCTTCGCTGTACTCTTCGGAACCTTGGGCGTGGTGGTGCTGGCTTCCCCGCTCCTGATATTCCTGCGGTTCGATTTCAACACGCTTCATCTCGAGAATCCAAAATCTCCGCCCGTCGCAGCCTTTCTCGAACTGCGGCGCGATCCCGCGATGGCTGCAAATGCCGTCGACGTGGTCTCGCCGAATCTCGAAGCAGCGAACGCGGATGCACAACGGCTCGCCACGCTTCCGGAGGTTGCGCAAACCCAGACGCTCACGAGCCTTGTGCCGGCCGACCAGAAAACCAAGCTGCGGCTGATCCACGAAGTCGCCGCAAAACTGCGCCCGGCGCTGCAAAGACCAAGGCGGCCGGCGCCGACGGACGCGGAAAACGTCGCGGCATTGCGCACCGCGGCCCGGCTCTTTGCCGGCGCGTCCTCGCAGCCCGGCAACACAGGAACGGCGGCAAAGCGGCTAGCCAGCTTGCTGACAAGGCTCGCGGCCGCGCCTCCGGAAACGCGCGCGCGCGCTTCGCAGGCGCTCGTACAGCCGCTCGAGATTTCCCTTGCCGGTTTAAAACAGGCGCTGAAGGCGCGGCCGGTGACGCTTGCGCATGTCCCACCCGATCTGAAACGCGATTGGCTCGCACCCGACGGAGAGGCGCGGGTGCAGATCCTCCCCAAAGGCGATCCCGAAGATACCGCGTCGTTGCGCAAATTTGTGGGCGCAGTGCTCGCGCATGAGCCCAATGCCACCGGACCCGCCGTCATTCTATACGAAGCCGGCAACACCATCGTCCGCGCCTTCAAGATCGCCGCCATCTTTGCGCTCTCGGCGATTGCGCTGCTCCTCTTCATTTCGCTGCGGAATATCCGCGACGTGCTCGTCACGCTTGTTCCACTCATGCTGGCGGCGGTGCTCACAATGGAATTGTGCGTGGTGTTCGACATCCCGCTCAATTTCACCAACATCATCGCCTTTCCGCTGCTCCTGGGCGTCGGCGTCGCCTTCAAGATCTATTACATCATGGCGTGGCGGCGCGGACGGACCGCACTTGTCCAGTCGACGCTGACACGCGCGGTGATTTTCAGCGCCATGACGACCGCCACCGCCTTCGGCAGCCTGTGGCTCTCCCATCATCCCGGGACCTCCAGCATGGGACAGCTGATGTCGCTCGCGCTCGTCTGTACGATGTTGGCCGCGGTCCTCTTTCAACCGGCGCTCATGGGACCGCCCCGCCAGGCGAAAGAACGACCGTCCCCCGTCCCGCGGCAGGAGAAATCCCTCCAACCAGAACTCGTCGCGATGCGGACCGCGCCATGAACGCCGAGCCACAGTGGATGCCGCGCGAGCCGCGCGCGATTCCGGCAATCGACAATCTGCGCTCCGTGGTCATCCTGCTCGTGATCGCGATTCACGTTCTGCTTCCTTATTTCACCTTTCTTCCCGCCAAACCGTACGCGTTCAGCGCTCCGCCATGGCTCTGGCGCAGCTTTCCATTGGTCGACACGCACCGCCTGCTCGGTTTCGACATTCTGAGCGCGTGGGTCGACGTGTTCGTCATGGCGACCTTCTTCCTGATCTCCGGTCTCTTTGTCTGGCCCTGTCTCGCGCGCAAAGGCGCAAAGCGCTTCATCGGAGAGCGCGTCTTTCGCCTCGGCCTGCCCTTTGCGGTTGTTGTGCTCGTAGCCATGCCGCTTGCGACCGCTCCCACCTATCTGCAAACGGCCGCGCATCCTTCGCTTGTCGATTTCTGCCGCCGCTTTCTCGCGCTGCCCTTCTGGCCCGCCGGGCCGATGTGGTTCTTGTGGGTGTTGCTGCTGTTCGACGCGGTCGCGGCCGGACTGTTCGTTCTCTTCCCGCGCATCAACGCGCTGGTTGTTCGTCTGTCGCTGTACGCACGGGCGAAACCGTTGCGATTTGCCGCCGCTGTGATCGCCGCGTCCGCCGCCGGCTACATCCCGCTCGCGCTGCTGTTTGGTCCGCTGCCATGGGGCCAGTTCGGACCGTTTTCGCTCCAGCTCTGCCGTCCGGCGCAATACGCGGTCTATTTCTTCGCCGGCGTGGTGATCGGCGCCTGCGGCATTGAACGCGAGCTGACCGGCGTGAAGGGACGGCTTGCCCGCCATTGGCGCGGCGCCACTGCCCTCGCCATCCTGTGCTTCGGCTTGTGGCTTCTTGCTTCCGCAGTCGCCATGACGAAGGCATCTGCGCCCCTTGGCCTCAGGGCTGCGGATGCAGCGGCTTACGTCCTCGCCTGTTTCGCAAGCTGCTGGGCCGCCGTTGCGCTTACGACGCGTTTCGCCGGCTCACGCGGACCGGTGTGGCACAGCCTGCGCGACAACGCCTACGGCATTTACCTCGTACATTATGTGTTTGCCTTCTGGGTGCAGTTCGCGCTGCTCGGAACGGATGTTCCGGCGATCGTCAAAGCCTCCGTGGTCTTTGTGTCCACACTGGCGCTCAGCTGGGCGACAGCGGCGTTGCTCCGGCGCGTCCCTGGCGTGGGCCGCGTCATCGGTACGGGCCGCCGCACCGACGGCCATTTCGCGCGCTTCATGCATCCCGTCATACCGCTGGCGGATTGAGTGCCTTTGGCTGCGGCCCAGGGCAATTGGGGACAGGAAACCATTTTCGTTTCAAAGTTCTTGCGAAGGCGACCGCGCTGAACGGGGAAATGGTATCCTGTCCCCAATTACGATGACCTGCCCGTCGGCAAAAACCAGCAGAACCTTTTCGAAACCGGCCGGGGTGGCGAACTCCGAAAGCACAAGCCGATACATCTCTAACGGTGAGAACGCATTCCCATCGGCAATGACAAGCCAGCGATGGCCGGCGAAGGACTTTGACGGGCGGTTGTTCGCCGTCGCTTCGATGCGCTGCAGCAACGTTTCGGTGAAGCGCAGGAGACTCTCCGCATCCGTTTCGGGATTGTGGACGAAACCGATCACCTTCGGCACGCCGTTTGGTACGCGCTTGGCCAGCCGAACCCGGACCTGATTGCCGTGGATCGTCTCCTTGATGTCGACGCGCGCGGACCGGCGCGCGAGATGCGCACGCGTCGTCTCTTCCACCACCGCAGCCGTTTTCGAGGCGAGCCGAATGGGAGCGGTGATGGTGATCAATGCTGTTTGACCGTCCGGAACGAAGGCCTGCAACGCCGCGCGCAAATCCGCAACGAAGCGGAGCGCCACTTTGTCGAACCGCAGCCGCGGCCGTTCCGTCAGCACTGGCTTGATCGTCGCAACTTCGATCGCGATGCGCTTTCGCGCGATCGTGAGATAAGCCGCGGCAGAATCGTCACGGCCATTTTCCCGATTGGCGGAGAAATGTTTCGCGACAGCCGCGATGGCTGCCTTTTGCTGGTTCTTCGATGGCTGCGTCTGCACGGCGTTGGTTTGCGACGGTCCGATAAAAAAGTTTCTTACCGGACGTGTCGGGAAGATGCTAACCGACGCGTCCTTGGGTCATTGAAACCGAAAAACGAGGGCTCGCCATGCGCCGGATCGTTGCTACCACGTTCGTCAGTCTCGACGGTGTCATGCAGGCACCGGGCGGTCCCGAGGAAGACCCGGCCGGCGGCTTTTCCTATGGCGGCTGGACCTTTCCGCATTTCGATCAAGCCGGCGGCGCCTTCATGAGCGAAGTCTTCAGCGGTCCGTTCGACCTGCTGCTCGGGCGCAAGACCTACGACATCTTTGCGTCCTATTGGCCCCAGATCACCGACCCGAACCACCCGATCGCCGAACCTTTCAACCGGGTGACGAAGTATGTCGCCTCGCGCGCGAACCCGAAGCTCGCCTGGCAGAACAGCCGGTGGCTCGGCACCGACACCGTCGGATCGCTCAAGACGCTGAAGAACGAGGAGGGCCCGGATCTCATTGTACAGGGCTCGAGCGACTTCCTCCAGACGCTGTGGACGAACCGCCTGGTCGACGACTTCACCGTGCTGATCTTTCCGGTGGTGCTGGGCCACGGCAAGCGCCTCTTCGAAGATGGGACCACGCCATCCGGGCTGAAACTGCTCAGGTCGCAATCGTTTCCGGCCGGTGTCATTGCCGCGACGTACAGACCCGATGGCGCGGTCAAGACCGGCAGCTTTGCCGAGCCGTGATCGGGCTTTCCTCCCCCGCTTCGCTGCCCCCTCCACCGCGGAGTTTACACTCGGGCCGGCCTTCGGCCGGACCCGGGGGCGGTCCCCCTCCCCCACGCTCGCGTTTCGCTCGCGCGGGGGAGGAAAACTAAATACATCGCGGTCCGCCCCCCCTACGCTCGCGTTTCGCTCGCGCGGGGGAGGAAACGTTCCTACCGTTTCCCCTTGACCGCGTTCAGCGCCACGGCGGCGCGAACGAGCGCCTTCAACGCCGCCGCATTGATGCTGTCGCCCTGGTGGAAGTCGATGGCGCGGCGCGTGCTTCCCTCGAGGCTGGAGTTGAAGAGCCGCGAAGGATCCTTCAGGGCCGCCCCCCTGGCGAAGGTCATCTTCACCACCTCCTTGTAGGTCTCGCCTGTACAGATCATCCCGTCGTGGTACCACACCGGAACCCCGCGCCACTTCCACTCCTCGACGATTTCCGGATCGGCTTCCCTGATCAGCGCCCGCAACCGGCCGAGCATCTCGCCGCGCCAGTCGCCCAGTTCCGCGATTCGCGCATCGATCAGCTGCGACGGGGACTTGCCCGTCTGCGACCCGCGCGATCCGCTCTTCTTCACGCCGTTTGTCCTCTTTGTACGTTCACCAGCGTGCCAGCTGGGTGATTTGAATGAGATTGCCGCAGGTGTCGTTCAGTTTGGCGATGGTCGAGCCGGTCACTTCGGTCGGTGGCATGATGAACGCTCCGCCGCGCGCCGTGATGCGCGCGTGGTCGCCTTTGATGTCGTCGGTAAAGAACATGACTGCGGGCTGGCCCTGCTCGAACAGCGCCTGCTGGTAGGCCTTGGCCGCCGGGTTGTTGTTGACCGCGAGCTGAAGCTCGGTTCCGTTCGGCTCATCGGGCGACGCGACAGTCAGCCAGCGATAGGGCCCGTTGCTGAAATCGGCTTTCTTCGCAAAGCCCAGCACCTCGGTGTAGAAGCGCAGCGCCTTTTCCTGGTCGTCCACATACACGCTCGTCAGTTTGATTTTCATGGCTCGCTTTTCCTCTCGCTCCATCAGTCCCAATGGTTGGCGTTTTTCGGCCAGTCGCGCCGCTGGACACGCACAATACAGAAGCGCTGGCCCGTGGGGGCGCGCATGATCACCCAGCGCTCCTTGCGTTCGTCCACTTTGGCTCCGAGCTTCTCCAGTCGGGCGACCTCGGCCGGAATGTCGTCGATCTCGATATCGATATGCACGCGGCTCTCGTGCTCGACGCACTGGACCTGCACGCTGAGCTCGCCCTCGGGCGTTTCCAGCATGCGGTAATTCCCCCGGCTTCCCGGATGCGTCATGTCGACGGGACGGCCGAGCGCCTCCGCCCAGAACTGCGCGGCCGCGTCGATATCGCCGCTCTTGCAGTCGATCAGCAAACCGTTGATGCGCGAACGATGCATGGAATCCACCCTAAAGATTCAATTTTGTTTTCCTCCCCCGCGCGTGGGTGGGGGAGGGGGAAAAGCGCGTGCGTCGCAGTTCATGGGCAACTTTTTACAAAATTCCCTGCGAAATTCCCTGCAGCAGGGAATTTTACTGTACATTTGAACACCTCCACGAGGCCCGGTCCCGGCAGGCCTCCTTTTTTACGTTCTTCCCTGCTTTTCTCCCTGCACCAGGGAGGATTTGGCTCTCACTTTCCTCCCCCGCGCGCAGCGTGGGGGAGGGGGACCGCCCCCGGGTCCGCGCGAAGCGCGGCCCGAGTGTAAACTTCGCGGTGGAGGGGGCAACGAACCCGGGCCGGTACCAGGCGCCCCCTCCGGTGCTCCGCACCACCTCCCCCGCGCAATGCATGCGCGGGGGAGGAAAGAAAAGCGCGTGCTCGCCAGTTCATGGGCAACTTTTTGCAAAATTCCCTGAGAAATTCCCTGAAGCAGGGAATTTGTCTGTACGTTTGAACGCCTCGACGAGCGCCGGTCCCCGGACGTGCGCTTTTTTGTTTCTTCCCTGCTTTTCTCCCTGCACCAGGGAGGATTGGGCGCAGTTGAACGCGTGCTGCCCCTCCACCGCTTCCGCGGTCCCCCTCCCCATCTCGCTTCGCTCGACGGGGGAGGAAATTTTGCAAAATTCCCTGAGAAATTCCCTGAAGCAGGGAATTTCTCTGTACACTTCTGATCCCGGGCGAGCCCCCCGCAGGTCATCGAAAGATCGTCCTTGCGTCAAAACCGCGATCGGTTATATGGGAATTCGCACGCAGCGCGCAAAGGCGTATTTGTCGCGAGCGCCGCTTGCGCTGCAAATTTAATGATATGGTCTTTGGTCGCTAAAAACGTGAACGGGTTCGTCATGGAAGCGCTTCTCGTCATGGATATGCAGACGCCCATCGTGGGCATGATTGCCGATTCCACGGCGCTGTTGCAGAATGTCCGCAAGGCGATCGACAACGCGCGGAAAAAAAGCGTACGGGTGATTTTTGTCACGGTCACCTTCCGTCCGGGATTTCCCGAGATCAGCCCGAACAACAAAATGTTCCATGCCATCAGAGAGAGGGCCGCGCTGTTCGCGGATCCGGCCGGTGCCGCGGTCCATCCCGACCTCAATCCGAAAGAGGACGACGTGATCGTCGTCAAGCGCCGCGTCAGCGCGTTTGCCGGCAGCGATCTCGAGGTCATCCTGCGCTCGCAAGGCATTCAACACCTGGTGCTGTGCGGCATTGCAACGAGCGGTGTTGTGCTCTCCACGCTTCGCGAAGCCGCCGACAAGGACTACCAGATTACGGTGCTGTCGGACTGCTGCGCCGACATGGACGCGGAAGTCCACAATGTGCTGCTCGGGAAGATATTTCCGCGCCAGGCCGACGTCATGCCGGCCGCTCAGTGGATTGGCACTTAGCTGGGATTGAATACCTCGTCCTACTCACGGCGATATTTTCGCCGAGAAAAAACAAAAAACGTGTCATCCCCGCGAACAGCGGGGACCCAGATGTTTGAAAGAGAAGATCGGGCACGGATGGTGAGCCCGCGTTTCCAAAGAGCGGGTCCTTCAACGGCCGCCCATTTTGAAAGCGGTCACCGGCGTCCATTTCTGCTTTCGCCGGGCGATGCGCGAGGGAACGTCCTCGGCGTCATAATCGACCGGCGCAACCGGAAAATCGTCGCGCGGCGGCGGGCGGAACGCGTTCGCATTGACGGTGAACCAGTTCTTGCCGCCGTCTTCCATCAGCGCGCCGATATAGACGCCGCAAGCGCGGCAAACGAGAAAGTCCGCAGTGCGGAGCCCGAAACGGTAGCGCACGAGCGCGTCCGCATCGCGCACCGAGATCGACATTGTGCCGTTCGGATCGCTCGTGTTGCGCGCGCCATGGGCGCGGCAGAAGCTGCACTGATCGGCACGAAGCCCGAGCGCCTGCAGCGGCGCCGATGCTTCAAAGACGAATCCGAGGTTGCCGCAGTGGCAGCCGCCTTCGTACCGGTGCACTGGAGTCATCTGCGTACCGATGATTTGTCATCTCCGTGTCGTTTTTGTTTTATGCCCGCGAATTCGTCGTTGCAAAGGCCGTGCGCGCCGCGCTTCAATGCGCCTGGAGCATTGGCAAACAAAGACTCTCGAGGGAGGTTTTTATGCGTAATCATCTGGCAATTTTTCGCGTCGCGCTCTTTGGCTCGACCGTCGCACTCGCCGCGTTGACGCCGGCAACGGCTGCCGATCTGTCGCGCGCCGCCCGGGAACGGATCGAGGCGGCAACCGGAAAGCTTTCTTCGGCTCCGCAGAAGGGCACCGTTTCCCTGTTCGGCGCCACGCGCCGCCCTGCCACCTACACCGTGCTGCACAGTTTCGCCGGCGGGCCGGGCGACGGCCAGGATCCGAGCGCCGAGGTGACGCTGGACAGCGCAGGCAACATCTACGGGACGACCGCCGGCGGCGGCGCCAACAGCGCGGGCACACTCTTCGAAATCGCCTCGGGAACGGAGACCCTGCTCCATTCCTTCGGCGCCTCGGGTGACGGCACCTCGCCCGATGGCGCGCTGACCCTCGAGTCGAACGGGGACATCATCGGCACCACGAATTACGGCGGGCCGACCGGCAACGGCACCATCTGGAAGCGCGCTGCCAACGGCACCTACAGCATATTGCACAGTTTTACCTCGGACGAAGGCAACTTCATCCGCGGCCGCCTGGTCCAGGACCGGAAAGGCAATCTCTACGGCACGGCGCTGTTCGGCGGCGCTTACGGCTACGGCACGGTGTTCAAGTACAACACCAGGGGCAAGCTCACCGTCCTGCACGTGTTCGGCAGCGGAGAGGGCCAATATCCCGAACACGGCGTGGTCCGCGACACGGCCGGCAATCTCTACGGCGTCACGGCGTTCGGCGGCGGCTACGGCAACGGCACCGTCTACGAGATCGCGGCAAACGGTACCTTCTCCACCTTGTACAGCTTCACCGCCGGCGCCGATGGCGGTTTCCTCTATGGCGGCGTCGCCATCGACAGGAAGGATGGCACCCTCTATGGCAGCACGGTCGACTACGGCGCGAACGGCTTCGGCACGGTATTCAAGCTGGCCTCCGACGGAACGTTTACCACACTGTACAGTTTCACCGGCGGCACGGACGGCGGCAATCCCGAAGGCGATATGCTGCTGGCCGGCAAACGCCTGTACAGCACTGCCACCAGGGGCGGCGATCCAACCTGCGGCTGCGGGGGCGTTTATGAGATGCCGCTCACCGGCAAGGAAAAGATGCTCCATGCCTTCACCAACACCGACCCCTACAACGATTATTCCGCGGGATTGACCGCGAGCGGCACCACCTTCTACGGCACCGTCGCCGGCGGCGGCACGGCTGCAGACGGCGTGGTGTTCAGCCTGACGCGGAAATAGCCGGGCTCCTCCCCCGCGCGCTGCGTGGGGGAGGGGGACTGCCCCCGGGCCCGGCCGAAGGCCGGCCCGAGTGTAAACTCCGCGGTGGAGGGGGCAACGAACGCGGCGCGCATTTAAGCGGCCCCCTCCGGTGCTTCGCACCACCTCCCCCACGCAATGCATGCGCGGGGGAGGAGAAAATTGTCATCCCCGCGCACGCGGGGACCCAGATGCGTAGAGCGGGAAGGAAGGTTACGAACAGAGACGCGCTTTTTTAAACGCGTGCTCACCATTGGTGCTCGTTCTTCGCCTTCAAACATCTGGGGTTCCCGCTTTCGCGGGAATGACACATTAATTTTGAAAGCGGCCCCCTCCACCGCTTCCGCCTTCGCGCTGCGCGCTTCGGCGGACACGCCGCGGTCCCCCTCCCCCATCTCCGCTTTCGCGGGGACGGGGGAGGAAACTGCGCGTGCTCGCGTGGCTTCGGTCAGGCGCCGGGGATCGGCAGAACCGGCATGATCTCCACCGATTCGCCCGGAAAGATCGTGAAGTGCGGATGGTCCTCGAACAGCTTCGCGGCCGCTTCGTGCGAATCCGCGCGAACGACCATGAAGGCGCCCATGTCGTTGCTCACATCGCCGGTCCCGCGCTCGGTGACCTTTTTGGTCTTGCCCAGCGGTCCGCCCGTGCCGACGATCGCGGCCTGATGCTTGTCCATCCACGCCTTCCAGGCGGCCATCCCCTGCATGCTTTTGGTGCGCCGGTCGTCTTCGGAAAGCGCGTTCCACGCCTGCATGCGCGGGCTGGTTTTGCTGCCAAGAAAAACGGCGAGATAAGTGCTGGTATTCGTGCTCATGATGGATGCCTTCCTATAATCGGTTGCCGGATGTTCTTAAGACGCACCGGCCAGCGTCGTCCCGACACGCCGGGGGAAAAAAGTGCGCACGCGTTTCAAAAAAGCGTGTCGCGCTCGTTGCCCCCTCCACCGCGGAGTTTACACTCGGGCCGGCCTTCGGCCGGGCCCGGGGGCGGTCCCCCTCCCCCATCCCCGCTTTCGCAGGGACGGGGAGGAATTTCGCTCCGCGTCTCCGCGCCGGAGTTTATCCCCGCAAACGCGGGGGCGTGTCTTTTCGATTTCTCTTACGGCTGCACCTTCAGAAGTTGCACGTCGAAGATCAGCGTCGCGTTGGGCGGGATCGTTCCGTCCGGCGTGCCGCCGGCGCCATAGCCAAGGTCGGGCGGAATGATCAACGTGCGCGATCCGCCGACTTTCATGCCGGCCACGCCCTGGTCCCAGCCCGGAATGACGTTTCCGGCGCCGAGCGCGAAGCTGAAGGGTGTGCCGCGATCGACCGAGGAATCGAATTTCTTGCCCTTGGCGCCGTTCTGATAGAGCCAGCCCGTATAGTGGACCGTCACCTGCTCGCCCGCCTTTGCCACGGCGCCGGCGCCGACTTTGGTATCGATGATCTTGAGCTGGTTCGGCTGCGACGCCGGGGCGGCGTAGGTCGTGGTGGCCACGGGCGCGGCCGCGCCGAGAACGAACAGCATCGCCACGGCCATCGATTTCGCGTGCATGAGGAACTCCTGCTTGTGGGAGAATCGTTTCCGGCCGATTGCATAAAGGCTTTGCCCCGCGTTCGCCAACCCCCAAGGGGCGTGTACGTGGAGTTAGACCACGAGTCGCTCAAACCGAATCAGCCTCACCCTTCCCCGCCTGCGCGGGGATCAAGCGCAGGGTGAGGCCCTTTTTCCTGCCCTCATCCTGAGCCTGTCGCGGTTCGACAAGCTCAGGGTGAGGGAACAATAAGCCCTCATCCTGAGCCCGTCGAAGGATGAGGGCGATCAGTTCAGACGGATCGCGATCTAGTCCTCGGAGCGGCCGGTGCCCTCACGATTGCGGTCGTATCGCCGCTTGAGCGGAAACGGCGGCAACCAGGACTCGCGACGGACGATCCAGCTTTCGTAGGTTGGCGTCAGCTGGTCGGGCGCATCCAGGGCGCCCAAGTTCACTTCGATTTCGTCGTCGCTGCGTCCGAAAACGGGGGAGCCGCAGCGGGGACAGAAAAACCGCCCGGCGTAGTCGCCTGTTTCGCCCTCGACCGTCACCGCGTCCGCCGGGAAGACCGCGGAGGCGTGAAACAGGGCGCCATGATGCTTGCGGCAGTCGAGACAGTGACAAAGCCCGACGCGGTATGGGCGCCCCGACGCAACAATTCGAACGCTGCCGCACAGGCAACCACCCGTGACTTGCTCCATGGCGCCTCTCCTCGAATATCAGGCGGCCGGAATGGTAACAGCGAAACCCGTCGAGCGCTCCACGACTATCGCAAACGTCAGGCCAATAACTTGGGAGCGCTTTCCGCGTCCCTCATTTCACTCGGACGTGTGATGCTTCTGCGCTGTCGCTATTTCGGCCAGACATCGCCGCTTGCTGTTCTGCAGTTCTGGCTCCGTCACCATCCGGATTGCCGCTCTTGCCGTTCGCGCCCACCAGCGCACTTGCTCCGGTGTTTCATCAATGAAAGGCGGATTGCAAACGTCTTCCACTGAAAGACCAGAACTGCTCGTAGCGAGCAGCGACAAGACGAGCTTGGGATTGTGTGAGAGAGCAACACCTATGGCGGTCTGTAAGTCCTCGGCGCGTGCTCCATCTGTTCCGGGCACTAAATTGAACGCGAGCCTCACCCACTCGGCCGAGCCGGAACGTATACGGTTCAGGACTCTGTCGTAGTCGCCGGCTTTATCGAGGCGTTGAACAACAGGACCGGCACCGTGAATTTGGATGTCGGCTGCAATCGTACGAACCTGGGCAGCGACAGTAGGGTCAGTGCTCACCGACATCATTAATGCAAAAAGGGCGGTTGCCCTTCCCAAATGCATGACGTTGCCCTCCTAAAGCCGTGTCCTGCGGCGCTCTGCGTATCGTTGATAACTGACCGTCCAATTCCCCGGAACGCATCCCACGCCTTGGTGAGCGAGATCGAGCGGACGGATATCCGTAGTTCCTTTTTTTCATCGCACCAGTACCCGAACCGTGGCTCCGGCCACAAGTTCCGAATGCTGATGGTCAGTCGTAGCCATTGGGGCGAACCCGAAATCAAAGCAGGACACGACCCTGATTCCATTCCGTTGACGCGCGCGTATTTGCGAACAATAAAGCCGTATGCGCAGACGTGCGTCCGACCTCTTCACGGTTGCATGCATAACGGCCCTGGTCGCTAGCGCGTCCTCGCTAGCCGGTCCAGTCGTGCCTGCACAGCAGTCCAACTGTGAGATTCACACAAATCAGTTGAAGGCGCAGCACCCGCATTCGAATATCTTACGGTCGCCGTGGTGGTTCGGCGGAACACCACCACCTCAACCACCGGCAGCGTACCGTGACGCCCCGAGCGGAATCGTCTTCTACGTGGAAAGCGACGGGCGGCACCTTGCGGCGATTGACGCAAAAGGGCGACTCCTTTGGGTTCGCAACCCTTTTGTGGAAGCAAATCTTTGCCCCTATCGCTCCGCCCATCCGTATATTTCCCATTTGGATTCAGCAGCAGCGCATTCACCACCAACCATCGATGCGAATACCTGGATCACAAACGAATTGTACGACGAGATGCACCATGGACGAATGGTCCCCCGCCCTGAAAGGAACGCGCGGTTTGTCTACCTTGAGTTCAACTCGTCTCAGTACGGATATGTGAATATTTCGGACGGCTATTTCTATCCGATGGGACAAAATTAGTGCGCTGACCTGGAGCCATCATGTCCGACTACGAACTCTATTACTGGTCTGCGCCGTTCCGCGGCCAGTTCGTGCGCGCGGTCCTCGCCTTTGCCGGAAAGACCTGGGACGAAGCCGGCGACGACGCGATCGCGAAGCTGATGCGCGGGGCGGTGAAGACAATGCCGGTCCCGTTCATGGGGCCGCCACTGTTGATCGACCGAAAGACCGGCTTCGCCATCGCCGAAATGCCGGCCATCGTTCACTATTTGGGCGAGACGCTCGGCCTCATGCCGGACACACCGCCCGGCCGCGCCATGACGATGAAGATCGTCAACGACGCGAACGACGTGCTCGACGAGCTGACGCTCGACGGCGGACGCCTGATGTGGACCGAAAAACGCTGGCGCGCGTTCGTTCCGCGCCTGAAGAAGTGGATGTCGCTCTGGGAAGAGACCGGCCGCCGCCACGGACTGACGAAGACCCGCGGATACCTGCTGGGCGGCAAGGGGCCGGGCGTCGCCGATATCGTGACGGCAACGCTGTGGTCGACCATGACCGAGCGCTTCCGTACAATTTCCGCGATCTTCGAGGACGCGGCACCGCTGACCGCGGGTTTGACGCGGCGGGCCGCGCATCTGCCGCCCCTGGCAAAGCTCGCCGCCAAATCGCGCCGGGACTATGGCGACACCTGGTGCGGCGGCCGGATCGAGGCTTCGCTGCGCAAGGTGCTGAAGGCGTGAATCGCCATGTGCCGCTCCCGCGCGCGGAGCTGCCGATCGACACCGTCGCACTCGCCCGCACCCTCATCGGCAAATTGCTGGTGCGGAAGCTGCCCGAAGGCATCGTCAGCGGGCGCATCGTCGAAACCGAGGCGTATGTCGTCGGCGACGCCGCGGCGCATGCGTACAGAGGGATGACGCCGCGCAACCGCTCGCTCTTTCTCGAACGCGGCCACGCCTATGTCTATCTCGCCTACGGCATTTCGTACATGTTGAACGTCTCGAGCGAGACGCCAGGGACGGGCGCCGGCGTCCTCATCCGGGCGCTCGAGCCGCTCGAAGGCGTGCCCCTCATGCAGCGCAACCGTGGGCTGGAGCGCCTGCGCGACCTCACGCGCGGACCCGGACGGCTCGCCCAGGCGCTCAGGATCGATCGCCGGCTCGACGGGCTCGATCTCTGCCGGAAGGGTCCGCTCTGGCTCGCACGCGACGAGCACGAAGCGGGCGACATCGGCCAGAGCGTGCGGATCGGCATTACCAAAGAGGCGGACCGCCTGTTGCGATTTTATCTGCGCGGCAGCCCGTTCGTCAGCGGTCCACGCTCGCTCAACGCCGGTTGAAGGCGCGGAAAACCCGTCTTCTGGCGCGAAAGAAATCTCACACAGAGCCACGGAGGACCTTGGACGCGGGCGCCCCGACCGCATCACAATCTGTGCCCTCCGTGCCTCTGTGTCTCTGTGTGCGAATCCGTTCTTGCGCAACAATTCCCGGCCGCAGGAAGCCGTGATCTGGTCTATGTTGCGTCCGGTAAATCAGGAGGGAACGCGATGGCCGACAACGTGCTGGTCTTCTACGGCTCCTACCGCACCACGCGCATCGGCATCCGCATGGCACGGTTCGTCATCAACGAACTTCGCGCCTGCGGCGCGCAACCCGAGCTGATCGACGCCCGGGATGTGGGACTTCCGATCATCGACCGGATGTACAAGGAATATCCCAAAGGGTCCGCGCCGCCGGCGATGGAAGAGCTGGCGCAAAAAATCCGCGCGGCGGACGCGTTTGTGTTCGTCATCGGCGAATACAATTGGGGGCCGCAGCCGGGCCTGAAGAACCTGACCGACCATTTTCTGGAAGAATGGTACTGGCGGCCTGCGGCGCTCGTCAGCTACTCGCCGAGCCGGCTGTCGGGCGTCCGCGCCAGTTCGGCCTGGCATCCCATCCTGTCGGAGATGGGCATGGTTGTGATCTCGAGCACGGTGGCCGTCGGGCCGATCGAACAGACGCTCGATGCGCAGGGCGCGCCGATCGGCGAGCCGGGCCGCCTCGCGCAAAAGGCGCTGCGCCGCCTCGCCGATGATCTCGCCTGGTGGACCTCGGCCGCCCGCAATCAACGGCTGCAGAAACCCCCGCCGTATTAGAGCGTGATCCTCTTTTCTGTTGTCATGCTGCGCGAATGCGCAGCATCCAGAAGAAATCTGGTTCAGCGGAGAAAGGCAGGAGAGATTCTTTTCAATCGGCCGAATATCCGTTGCTCCAACTGGATGCTGCGCATCCGCGCAGCATGACAGTCAAATTGATTCCGTCTGGAGGCTGCGCATTCGCGCGAGCGATGACAACGGGCGGGCTTCGGGTGTTTAATCGCCGCGCAGCACCGGATCGGAATGGGAACCGCCAATGAGCAGCGTACAAACCAAACAGAAGAACTACGAGATGCCGCCGCGGGACGGGTTCACCGTCGCACATTTTCTCACTGTCGCCGATATCGAGCGATCGGTCCGCTTCTACGAAACGGTCTTCGGCGGCCGCATTCTCAGCCGAGGCGACAGCAAGGGCGCGCCTGGCTACGTCCAGATCGCGAACACCTGGCTCATCGTCAATGTCGGCGGCGGACCCACGCCCGACAAGCCGACGGTTACGCTCAGCGTCCCCGCCGACAGGGACAAGATCAGCAGCTTCATGAACATCCGCGTCGCGAATATTCAGGCGTGCTATGATTTGTGGAAAAGCCGAGGCGCCCCGTTCATCACCGAGCCGAAGGAGAAGTACGGCGAGACGCGCTGCTACATCCGTGATCCCGACGGTTATATTATCGAAGTCGGACAGAGCAAGCCGGACTTCACGTACGGTTGACGACAGGGCCGCCTCGCCGATGATCTCGCGTGGTGAACCGCGGCCGCCCGAAACCAGCGCCTGCAAAAGCCCCCGCCGTACTAGAGCGGGATCCGTTCAAATCGCCCTCATCCTTCGACAAGCTCAGGATGAGGCAAAAGAAAAAACCCAAAAAAATGCCTCACCCTGAGCCTGCCGAAGGGTGAGGCTGATTCCATGTCAACGAGTCCCGCTCTAGCGCGACTCGCTCAGAATCACGGCCATTTCCAATGTCTCACCATGGGCGGCCAAGAGCCGCCCATCCAGCAGGGCCGTGACGGTTTTCTGGATGGCCGGGTCTTGCCCGGCCATGGCGAGGCGTTGGGTGGACGGTGCGGATGTACAGTCGCGCTCAGCGATGGCTGGGGCGGGCGGTGTCGTCAGTCATAGTGGCCGGGAGGCAGCGGGCCGCAATCGTCGGCGATGCTGTCCTCGAGGCCGATCAGGAAGCGCGCCTGCTGGCACACCGGATCATCCTTGTTGCAGCGGGCGGGGTCGGGAAGCGAGACGGACGATTCGCCGGCCTTCCACACCTGTTGTTGAATCCTTGCGCTCAGATCCACGTGATAGGTGAAGCTTTCGAGGCACGTCTTGAAATGATCCCACTGCGCGACCGACGCCTCCTGCTTCGGCCTGACATGGTCCCAATGAGTGCTGGACTCGCAGCCCAGAAGAACGCTTTGCGCCGCTTTCATCCGGTCCGGTTGCGGACCGCCCGCTGACAGATAGACGCCGTGCGCACTGCGCAGGCAACGATCCATTTCCTCGAACCGCGGCTGGATGACGAGATCGAGGTAGTACCAGAACGGCTGCCAGCCGTTCTCGCCGGTGGGCGCGGGATCGTCCTGCAGATGACCTTCTATGTTCAGATGATTCTGCCAGACGGCGCCCTGCTCCGCCTGGAAGGCGCTTTCGTAGCGCGGCCACGCGCCCTCGAGATCGCTTCCGGTTTTGGACAAGGTGATCGCCTCGATGACGGCGTCGGTATAGAAGGCGCGTTGTACGATAGCGCCGACGAATTCCCGGTTGACGCTGCGGATTTCGTTTTCCCGCTCGGTGAGCGTCGCCACCCTGTCCTGGTCCCAGCGCTGGAAGGCGTTGAGACTGAGCGAAACCAGGCCGCCGAGGACGCCCGTCAGGAAAAATCCGAGCAGCGTCACGCCGGCCGGCGTGTTGAGAATTTCCCCAAATCCACTTCGCGGTTTCTTCGCGTTGTCGGACGCATTGTTCGGGGCGTTGCCTGGGGAATTTTCGGCCATCATGCGATTCCGATTCGGGTTGGGCGTTGAAACGACCGTTCCGGCTGCGCGCGCGGATATTGACTGAAGCTGTTAGCCAGCGCGAGGATAAACGCCGCACCGGAGGGGGTACTTGGTGCCGCGATTTAATTGCCCCCTCCCCTGCTTGCCCCGGATCAAAGTCCGGGGCTTCGCAGGACCTCCCCCGCTGAAGCGGGGGAGGCAAACTCCCGCGCCATACGTTCAAGTTGCGAAGTGTACGACAACGGCTGCGGCCGGCGGCACGTGCGCGAAAACGGCTGTCACTTCCGTTTGCTGCCCTTCCCGCCGCGGGATGCCAGGCGCGATTTCACGATGTCGGCGATCAGATCGTAGGGAACGGGTTTGTCGAGCGGAAACCGGAGGTTTCCCTTTTCTCCGCGATAGGGGGCGATGCGCGCCTGGAGCTCGGGCGCGCGAACCGGCGGATAGAGGCCGATGTGCTCCTTGAAGGCGCCGAAGTGAACAATGACTCCGTCCAGGAAGAAGGTCGGTATGTTGTAGCTGATCCGCTCTTTCGCCGCCGGCGCGGCTTTCTTGATTGTCTGCCGCACTTTCTGCAGGACCTTCCGGGTGTGCGCGGGAAAAGCGGCGATGTATTCATCGACCGCGGCAGGGTCTTCAGAAGACGTCATGGTGTGCTCCGGCCTGCATGCGGGAAAGCGGTGACAAATGCGTTGCCCACTTCTCGGAAGAATAATAGCAGCCGATCAGCCTGTCGCGCCGTGTTTCGCCTTATCGTCATCGGCATAACGGTGCTGCTCGCGGCCTGAGCTTCCGTCGCCCGTCGCTTCAGGCCGCCCGCGCCTGCCGCGCGGAATCGGGCTTGCGATCGATTTCCAAGGAGGCAGGCGCGAGGTGGTGCGTAACGATGGCGCCTGCTACAGCGAATGAAGCATGGGGAGCGAAAACGGAGATCCGTCATGACGCGCAGCATTGCTCCATGGACCGCGTTCTTGGCGGTTGCAATTCTTTCAACGACAACGCCCGCAATTGCCGACGGGCCAAATCTGACCGTGGTCGAACTCTTTCAAAGCCAGGGCTGTTCGTCCTGTCCGCCTGCCAACGCGAATGTGACCGCGCTGAGCGAGCGACCCGATCTTTTGACTCTGAGCTTCGGCGTCACCTATTGGGACCATCTCGGCTGGAGAGACACCTTCGCGACGGAGCAATACACAAACCGGCAGTGGGATTATGCGCGCACCTTCCGCCGCCACCAGGTGTTCACGCCCGAGGTCGTCGTCAACGGCCGCGCCGATGTGAGCGGGCTAAATCGCGGCGCGCTCGAAGCGCTGATCCGGCGTGAAGCCGCTCCCGGCAACGGACCGCCTGTCTCGATCGCGAACGGCGCGGTGCTTGTCGGCGATGCAAACGGAACGGCTGGCCGAGCCGATGTCTGGCTCGTCCGTTACGATCCGAACATCGAGCAGGTGGCCATTGCGCGCGGCGAGAACGAAGGCCGCACGCTGCCGCACAAGAATGTGGTGAAGGAGTTGCTGAACCTCGGCCGCTGGAGCGGCACGCCGGAGAGCTTCGCGATACCGCCCGCGACGCAGGCCGGACTTCGCGACGCCATCATCGTGCAAGAGGGCCGCGGCGGCCCCATCATCGCCGCCGCCCGCAGCCCGTCGTAACAGCGCATTCGCTTTGGTCTCGCCATTCACGCGATCTCGCGCGTGAATCCTATCTGCTCCTGCCCTGCAATTCGAACATGAAGTCGCCCGCATAGGCGCTGCCAAGGCAGGTCTCCAGCGTCGTCCAGGTCGTGCATCCGGTGCCGTGCCCGTTGCCGGGGTTCTGCCACAGAGCCGCATCATTGTTGATCGCGGACGTCTCTCCCCAGCCCCAGCCGCAGCCGGTTTCGTAGTCGCAGTTGGCGACGACGGAGACCCAGTAGTGCCCAGCCTTCAGCCTGACACCCGTTCCGAGGCTGATGGCAAAGCTGGGATTTCCCGTGCCGGAGATATTGGTGAACGATCCATTCCTGACCAGCTTGCCCGGCACGCCATTGTTGTCCTTGTAGAAGTAGACGTTCTCCGTGATCGAAGTCGTGTACGCGCAGCAGCCGGTCACGTCCACTTCCGTAACTCTCCACGTCTTGCCGGACGGAACAATGAAGTCGTCGGCGCCCTGGTCGTCATTCGTGTTTTGACCGCCCGTGTCGTTCTGCGAGTTGACATAGGCATAGCTCGGGTTGCTGTTCTGATTGTACAGAACCTGTTTGCCCGGGGAATGGCGGACCACCGGGCCGGCGGTCAGGCTGACCTTGCCGCCATCGAACGAAGGCCCGGCGGGCGCCGCCACTGCGCTCTCGCCCGCGAGGGCAATGACCGCCGTTGCGGCCAGCAGCCAATTTGCTTTCATGAGATATCCCCGGTTCTGGAATTAAAGTGTGATGCCGCAGGTCGATCCTTGCACTGCCGGCGAGCCGCAGGCAAGACGCGCGGGGCAGTCACCGGCGGTGCGGCGGTGCGAGATAGATCATCGCTCTGCAACCGGCAACGCGACATAGTTCTGGTCGCTGGGGTAATAGACAGCCCACGTGTTGCAAGGATGACCCCGCCGCGCGCACGCGATGCAAAGTACGGCATTTGTGGATCGGCCGTCACGACACCGTTTCCACCGGTGTAGAAGACATCGGCGTAGTTCGTGTTTTCCATCATCAGGACGTACGCATAGTCCAGCGCCGAAAACGTTTGCCGCCCTTCCGGCGCGCGATGCCAATCGTGATTTCACGATGTCGGCGATCAGATCATAAGGAATGGGTTTGTCGAGCGGAAACCGGTGGTTTCCCTTTTCTCCGCGATAAGGGGGCGATACGCGCATGGAGCTCGGGAGCGCGAACCCGCGAATAGAGGCTGATGGTGCTCCTTGAAAGCGGCCGAAGTGAACGATGAGTCCGTCGAGGAAGAAGGTCGGTATGTTGTAGCTCATCCCCTCTTTCGCCGCCGGCGCTGCTTTCATTATCGTCTGCCGTACTTTCTGCAGGATCTTTCGCGTGTCCGGGGGAAAAGCGGCGATGTATTCATCGACCGCGGGGGGATTTTCAGAAGACGTCATGGTGTGCTCCGGCACTGCGTGCCGGAAACCATCACCGACTCCGTATGGGCAATTACAATTCCCCCCCATTCCGGCGCCTCAGTACTCTTGGCGCAATTTGTCCCACTCCCTGACCAAGCTTTGGTACTTTTGAGTGAACAATACCCGTTCGTTTCCAACAAGCGGATAATCACGTGTCGCAAACGATCTTTCTCTTAGAATGTCGAGTATCCTCAAATCGTTGAGCGCATAACCTTTCAAAGCCTGATTCATTATCCAAAGACCGATCCGAGCACCTTCAAATTTCAAGTTGGGTTCCTCGGTAAAATACGGATAGATGATCCTGTTAGTCTGATCGCCAATCCTCAAGGCTAAGAGGTTTTCGATCTTCACAATCCCGTCGACTTCCGGCAAGGGGAACCGAGCGTAAACATCCTCTTTGATAAATTCGAAATCCTCATTACGCCAACGTCGCTTTTCGTTCCACCAATTTAAGAATCCGCGAGTCAATTGCGGATAAAGTCGTTCGCGACCTTTGTTGCTCTCAATCCGGAGCTTGGATTTTTCTTTCAAGTCCAGTAATCCACGCACATGGTTCTTCGCATCCGTCCAAAACGGCAGATGAAAGTCGCCGCCAGCTAAATCTGTGCCGCTCTCCTTCTGAATCTCGCTTCGAATGTCAGCACGCAAAAATGACCGGCGCGGCGCCTCCGGCAAATAGAAAGCCTTGAGAAGCTTTCCCAAATGGATCTTTCTTACCGACAAGGCTAATACCCTTGGCCGGCAGTTAGACGAGGTACTCTTTCACTTCGACGTATCGTCGCGTCCATAAAGGCAGGCACGACTCGGTCTCCATTTATAAACCTCTGCACTTGTCCTAATTCTTCAATGAATTCGGCGATGGTCGTGTTCAGATAAGACCAACAGCTGAACTCGATCGACTGTTGCGATTGTCGGCTAGCCAGTTCGCGCGCCCTCGTAAGCCAGTCAGAGGCAGCAGACGAGTCGCCCACCAAATGGGTTGCCACGGCCAGACATTGCGCGAAATTGGCATCAGGCGCTAAGCGCTTTGGCGACAATTCTAGTACCCGGTTCAACATGTCCAACGGAGGCACCTGTGTTGCCCCCCACTCGGCCATCGCAAAATTGAAAACATCTCCAACATCGTCGGAATTCAAAACGCGTTGCCGGTCACCAAGATCGCGCAGTGCATCTGCAAAATCACCGGAAGCTATTTTGCACAACGTGATCTTATACCGTGCTGAATCCCGCGCTCCCTCCTCTAGGGAATTGCTGGCTCCAGCTTCGACAAAAAACTGCATCGCATTTGGTAGTAGTTCGCGCTTTCGGAGGAGAATATTTGCCAGTTTAAGACGTTCAAGAGCACCGAGCTTCCGGACACCGTTTGAATTTAAAGCGTCGGGAACCTTAGTTATGTCTATGCGAATAAGCTGCAAAATCGCTATATGCACATCGAGATCTGCAGAAGGCGCTTCTGTCAGTTTCAGCAAAAGTGCGGTAGCTTCTTCCCGTCGCTTCTGTTCGCTATATAAAAACGATAGAGTTAGAAGTAATTCAGCAGTTTCATAGCCGTTTGCTTTTGCTAGCTCGTACTGAGATGTGGCTTCCGGAAAGGAGCGAAGTGCCACGTATAGATCAGCCAGTTTGAAGTGCACCTCTCCGTCTCGGGGATGATGTTTCGCAATATTTTCCATCATGTCCGTTAGACCAGCATCGTCGGCGTACTTCCGGCGATCGGTGCGCACCTTTTCGATTACGTCTAAAATGTAGGCCAATGCCCCGTCGCGATCGGCCGGATTACCACGCAAAATACTATTCGCGAGCGAAACATATTCTTTCGCTAACTTAGTGTTGGGTTTGGTTAGCGTGAATATTTCTTGGCCCAACAAGGCCAAACTGTCGTAGTGAAAAACCAACGTTAAGTTGTCATGATCGTAGTTTAGCGCCGCCCGGAACTTCTCTAGGTTTTCGCGAAGTATTCCCGACTCGTCGTCGGCGGTGGGAACGTTAGACGCCACAAAGTAAGTGCGGATAACTTTTTTGCGATCAGTCTGTACTTCCTCTCTGGTCTCTTTCACGACGTGGCTAAGACCCGACAGATTCTGTAGATTCGGCAAAAAGGTGAAAACTACCGCATCCGGAAGCTGCCGCGTACATATCCCGCTTATATCTGTGTGACCTGTCCGGGAGTCTATAAAGACATAGTCCGGCGTTAAAGAGTCATTCCATTGCTCCTTCAAGTTCTCTATCATTAGGAACCCGGCATGGTCGGCGTACAGGCGCTCCCAATCAATTGAATGAAATTTGCGAGCGTAGTGTTCATCCTGGCGGCCTGCGGACATAAGCCAGAATTTCAATTGATGTCCACCATCGATGAGCTCGCATTCCTGTACGAATTCGGTTACATTTGGTGCGCGACCAGTTTCTTTGTACTCGGCAATGTAATCTACGATGCCCTTTGATAAATTGCCTGACTTGCAGAAATGGAAAGTGGAAATTCCGGGGGCTTCAAGATCGAAATCCACCACAAGGATTTTGCGCCCTCGCTTAGCTAGTTCTACAGCCGTGTTTAGAAGCGAGAGCGTACGGCCAACGCCCCCTCTGTAGGAATAGAAAGTAACTACGTACATAGCTAACGTGCCCCCGCGCGCAGCCGAAAATGCGTCGCCTCCACGCGTTTCACATCAAGGTTCTTAAGATTGGGAAAGCGAGAAGTTAAATCCGCTAGATTGTCCGAGGCAGGATTTGATGACTGTGAGATTTCTCTATCGAGAAGCCGCTGCGTGTTGTCGGCAAAACCAAGCAGATACATCAGCTGATCAAGCGCGCCGCTTTGAATACTCGCCCCTCGCTCCCAACGGGAGAGCGACGCTTCGCCAATTTTTGTTAGTTGGGCGTACCGCTGTCGGGTCATGCCCCAACTGCGTCGACGGTTCTCGATTTCGGAAGAAGTGAGAAGCCCAAAGTGCCGACAAATTGCATCATGTTTTATGCGCTCTGCTCGGGCGTCCGTGAATTCGAAGCCACAGTTCGCACATTGCCCCTGAGGCACGCACGCTTGAATCTGAACTTGATTGGCGCCGTCTAAATACGGAAATGAAATTGTGGTATCACGAAATGTGACATCACCATCACCACATGCAGGGCACGTTTCCGTAGCTTTCCCTTGCTCAGACATGTCCTAATACCCTTGTAGAGCTCAGTAGTCGCTGTAATGAAAACTGCGGCCAATAACGCGCCCTGATTTTGTCAGAACAATTTTTGCGTACAGGTGGCGGCCGTCGGGCGGGATCTGGGCCAGCAAGACGTAAGCTGCGGAGCCAGGCGGCTTGTCGAGGGAGACAATTTTCAAGGCATGGCGCGCTTCGATTAGATCGGCAATCAGTTCCCATGCATCGTTGTCGCTGAGTGGTCCAGTTCCGTCGGGTCGGTTGACTGTGCCTGGAAACCATCGAGCCGGCTGACCCTGCTGCCATTGTCCAATGACGCGCCGATCTGGGTCGCGACAGCAGCTCGCAATCTCTAGGTTGATCGCCCAATCGGTCAGGTAGTCCATTCGGGCAACCAAGCCCCCTGTTTGCCGTACTGACCGTCGCCCCCTTCGGCGGTCCTAATGCACGACCAATCATATGATCTATTCTGTTGCCTTCATCGAGTAGCATATCAGCTATATAGATCATGTGATCTGTTATGCCAAGTCCCGGCCGCCCGAATTTTGATAAACTTTTTGTAATGTTGGGGCCCTTGACGCTTTTCCATTCGTTAAGGTCGAAATGTTCTGCTTCTCGGGTTCAAGGGGATCAGCCATGAAAGAACAGCCAGTCGACTAATCAGCGCTCGCCGTGCGTTTGTTTGTGATGTTGCGCCTCGACTGCAGTGTGTCGGCGTTTGGAATTGCAATCAGCGCTAACAGTAATGCTTTGGCCTTTCTCGCTGCGGTGCACTGCGCTCATAGTGCCAGCACCTTAACTGAGCGCACGGTGGCTCTAACCTATTTGCTGTACAGGCCATCGGATAAGGTAATGCTCTGCCATTTGCTGCGTTTTCTCCAACACACGATTCTCGTCACTTCCCTGGCGGGTTGCTCGTTACGTGTACACCAGCCTTCGCTCGCTTCGCGAGCTTCGGCTCGGTAAGCCATGTTCCGTTCGGTCGTCGCCCATTAGTCCTTCTTGAGATCCTTAAGTTGGTCCACCATCGCGCGAGGTCAGGTCAAAGCCGGCCGCCCGAACCGCATGGCAGCCCGCTGTCGTGCCTTCATCGCCTCTTCCCGCCGGTTGCGCGGCGAGGCACTCGTCTCCAGCCGATCAATGAGGCGGCGCGCCACGGTGAACACCTCATCGATCGCATCGCCAAAAGCTGCCTCATTGGCCCTCGACGGTGCATTGAAGCCGCTCAGCTTGCGCACGAACTGAAGTGACGCCGCGCGGATCTCCTCATCGGTCGCCGGAGGTTCGAAATTGAACAACGTCTTGATGTTGCGGCACATGATCCGGCTCCTTCGCCATCTCAGCAGGCTTCGATCGTATTCTACGCTGCCCGGATTCTACGCGCCAATGCGGTCGCTCGCGAGAGACGTGTTCGTAGGTGCGGTCGTCGCCTATCACGCCTGTGCGCCGGCATTCCCCTTTGCACCAGGGCGACGCGGAATATTGCTCCCTAGTGTCGTCGCTTAAACTGGATGCTGTGCATGCGCGCAGCATGACAACAAGGGAACGGCGCGCCGCGGCAGTTCAGACCGTGAAGTAATCCGGCCGGCTGATGTCCGCGATGAGGCCGATCTCTTTGGGCTTCCATCCCAACCACGCTTGCGTAAGCGCGCTCGAGGCAGGGCCATCCATTCCGGCAAACATCGCCATCATGCCGAAATGTTCGGAGGCTTTCTCCGGCGCGATCGAAACCACCGGCAGCTTCAGGTGACGGCCGACAATCTCGGCAATGTCGCGCGCGGTGACGCCTTCGTCGGCGACGGCGTGATAACTCTTGCCGGCTAACCCTTTTTCCAGCGCCAGCCGGTAAAGACGCGCCACATCCAGCCGGTGCGCGCCGGACCAGCGGTTGCCGCCGTCGCCCAGGTAGCCGGAAACGCCTTTCTCCCGCGCGATGGCGAGAAGCCAGTTGACGAGGCCGCATTTGCCGTCGCCGCCATGCACCTGCGGCAAGCGTACCGCCATGGCGCGCACGCCGCGTGCGGCAAAGGCGAGCCCGGCGGTTTCGGAGACGCGGGGCAAACCGGGCATCACCGGATCCTCTTCGGTGGCGAGCCGCCCGGGCGAAACGAGCAGCGTGCCGGAGGTGACGATGAAGGGCTTGTTTGATCCGGCCAGCGCTTCGCCCATCGCATCGATCGCCTGCCTGTCGATCTCTCCGTTCTCTGCGAATTTCGAGAAATCGTGGATGAAGGCGAGATGGATGGTGCCATCCGTTCCCTTTGCGCCTTGGCGGAGACTGTCGAGATCCTCGAGGGACCCGCGATGGACCTGCGCGCCCGCTTTCTCGAGCGCCCGGGCATTGGCTTCGGAGCGGGCAAGCCCGAGGACCGCGTGCCCATTGGCGATCAATTCCCTGGTGACGGCAGTCCCGATAAAGCCGGCGGCGCCGGTGACGAAGACACGCATGAGACAACTCCCTGTTCGGACGGGCGGGATATTGGTATGTTCATCATGCGGGTAAAGATGTGAGATTATACAGGTATAATGGCTAACGGGATGACCCAGACAAATTCGCTTGGGACGTATCTGAAGGATCGGCGCGGCAAGCTCGATCCGGCGGCGTTCGGCTTTTCACTGACGCGGCGGCGCACGCCGGGCCTCAGGCGCGAGGAAGTGGCACAGCGCGCCCATGTGAGCGCCACCTGGTACACCTGGCTGGAACAGGGGCGCGGCGGCGCACCCTCCGCCGACGTTCTGGACCGCATCGCCCGCGCCATGATGCTGACGGATGTGGAGCGCGAACATCTGTTTCTGCTTGGGCTGGGCCGACCGCCGGAAGCCCGCTACCGCGCGCCCGAAGGCATCACGCCACGGCTGCAGCGCCTGCTCGACACGCTGGATCACAGTCCCGCCTTCATCCGTACAGCGACATGGGATGTGATCGCGTGGAACAGGGCGGCCCAGGCGGTGCTGACCGACTACAGCACGCTGCCCGACGGGCAACGCAATGTGCTGCGCATGATGTTCCGCGATGCCCGCGTCCGCCGGGCGCAGTCCGACTGGCAAAGCGTTGCGCGTTACGTGGTGGCCTCGTTCCGCGCCGACGTGGCACGCGCGGGCGCGGCGCGCGACGTACAATCGCTGGTCGACGAATTGCGCGCGACGAGCCCCGAGTTCGCCGCGATGTGGCGTGACAACGACGTGCAGGGCCACGCCGAGGGCGTGAAGGTCCTGCATCATCCTGTGGCGGGCAAGCTGTCGCTCGAATTTTCGGGCTTCGCGGTCGACGGCCGGCCCGATCTCACCCTGGTGGTGTACAATCCGGCGACGCCGGCGGATGCGGACAAGATCCGCGCGCTGCTCAAGCCGTCGCCGAAGCGCGCGCGAAGGCGCTAGTGCGAAGGTCGTTCGAATCGAATCACTCTATGCGTTGTCATGCTGCGCGAATGCGCAGCATCCAGATGGCAGCGGCTCGCACGCGGACGAGTTGAAACAGATTGCTTCAGACGCTTTGCCAGATTTCGTCCGGATCATGCGCATTCGCGCATGATGACAATTCGAAAAGAACGACCACACCTGTTCGCATCTCGCTCCAGGGCCCGTTCGCGGCCGTGATGTGCACTACCCCCTCCACCGCGGAGTTTATCCTCGCGCCGGCCTTCGGCCGGTCGCGGGGGCGGTCCCCCCGCATCGAGTGCGGGGCAGGCTCTCCCCCAATTCCCGCTTTCGCGGGGACGGGGGGAGGAAAGCGTCAGCCGGGCGCCCTCATCCTTCGACAAGCTCAGGATGAGGGCAAAAAGGTCAGGACGAGGGCAAAAAAAGAGCCTCACCCTGAGCTTGTCGAAGGGTGAGGCCCAGTCAATCCGTACAACTTTCTGTTCAGTCGCGATCGACGGGGGCGCCGAGCGGAAAAAACTTTCGGTAGGGACGCGCCTCGTCCAGTGCGCGGGCATAGCTTGGGCGGCCGAGCAGCCTCCGGCGGTAGGCATGGACGGCAGCAAAGCGCTCGGCGATCGGATGCGTCCAGTCGGCGTAGAGCAGAGCCGGCGCCGCCGCGCAGTCGGCCAGGCTGAAGCTCTCTCCGACCGCCCATGTCCGGTTCGCCATGCGGCGGTCGAGAAGCGCGTAGGACGTCTCGAGCATCGCTTTCCAGGTTGCGCCACCCTTGCCGTCGTCGGGCTCGCGTCCGATCGCCATCCAGACGACGCGCCCCTGCGGATAGCTGATGTAGTTGTCGAAGAAGCGGTCCCACATCCGCACCTCGGCCGCCAGCATCGGATCCGCCGGAATCAGGCGCACCGTTTCGGGAAAGCGCGCTTCGAGATATTCGATGATGCCCGTCGCCTCGAAGACGAACCGACCATCGTCGACAATCACCGGGAAGCGCCGGATCGGCCAAAGCGCGGCGAACGCGCTCGCGACGGGCTCCGAGCCGTCAACCATCTTCGTCTCGAAAGGAATCCCCTTCTCGTAAAAGGCCGTCTTCGCCTTCTGTACATAGAGGGAGAACGGGTGCTCGTACAACTGAATGGTCATGGCGGGCTCCTATCGGTCGAGAACGATGTGGGTGGCGTCCCCGCTCGCCTGATGTTCGGTGACGCGGTAGCCGAGCGACGGCAGGTCGATGCCGGCGAACATCGCTTCGCCCTGCCCGAGCAAGACCGGCGACAAGGCGAAATGCAGCTCGTCGATCAGGCCGGCGCGAAGATATTGACGCACCGTCGCGACGCCACCGCCGATCTTCACGTCGCGACCATCGGCGGCAAGCTTTGCCTGCTCCAGCGCTGCCTCGATGCCGCCGGTCACGAAGATGAAGGTGGTGCCGCCTTCCATCTGGATCGGATCGCGCGGATGGTGCGTCAGCACGAAGGTCGGTGCGTGATAGGGCGGATTGGCGCCCCACCAGCCCTTCCAGCTTTCGTCGGGCCATTCGCCGCGCACCGGGCCGAACATGTTGCGGCCGAGGATGAAGGCGCCGAACCCGTCCATGGAACGGTGCGCGTAAGCCTCATCAAGTCCGTCCGAGCCGCCAGCCTCACCGATCATTGCCCGGAAGGTACGCGTGCCGAACAACCACGTGTGGAGCTCCAGCCCGCGCTTGCCGAGCGGATTTTCCAGGCTTTGCTCCGGCCCTGCTCCGAAACCGTCGAGCGAGACCGAAAACCCCGCAACGCGAACTTTCGCCATCATCCACTCCCTTTCGCATCAGCGCTTAGCAGATTGCGCCATGCAAAAGCGGCATAGTGGATGGAATCCGGCGAGGGACTCAGTCCGTAGCAGGCACGGAGTGATGCTCGTGTGCGATGCGCCAGTCGCCATCAACCTTGCGCAGGCCCACGGTCAGCCGGAACGGAAAGCCATCCCTGTCCTTCGGATTGCTGGACGAGTCCGGTCCGCACCACATGATGGCAACCGCGAAGGCCACGTCCGCGCCTGCAGTAATGGCGAGCTCCCGAATGTCGAAGGGGGCACCAGGCTTGTGGTAACGGAAAAACAGATCCCAGGTCTGTTCGTAGGCTTCGAGACCGCGACACTGGAGCGGCGGCGGCACGTCGAACATCACCATGTCTCGCTCGTGGTGGGCGAGGATGGTGGCAAGATCGTGCCGGCGGACGGCATCCGCCCAACCCTCAAGAAGGGCTTTGATCCGGGCTTCCTCGGCGCTGGTTGGTTCCAACATGATTGGACCCCATGGTTCAGACCCCGAGGACGTACGAAGGCCGGCAAATCCGACAGCGCCGGTTAGATTCTGCGGCGCCTGAGGTTCACAGCCGCGGTCAATTTTCGGCATCTGCCATGACACGCCATCTCCTGGCGGCGGCAAAGTACCGTCATTTGCCCACGCCGGATGCTCCGCCTGCTTAAGTCTTGAACGGTGGCAGCGGGATTGCGGGGCACGGCCGCGCTTCGAGCCCACGGACCGATGCGCTACGGACGAGCGTCGCATACAACCTCGCAACGCAGCCGTTCCATTCTGTATGCCCCTGGCCGCGTACGACAATGATGGCGCGACTGGAAAACCTGCGGGCGACCCGATCGGTGAACCACAAGGGCGTACCGCCGTCCTGATCGCCGGTGACGAACAGGGTGGGCACGCCTGTTTGTACAGCTTTGCGATAATCCTTCGGGAGCGTGCTTCGCGGCCATCCCCTGCAAGCCGATTGCTGTTCGCGCAGGCGATAGTCGCCGAGAAACGTACCCCGTGTTTCAAGAGGAACGTCCCGCTCGCGCACGAACGGCATATCCTCGCTGCAAACGACCGAGAAAAAGAGGCCCAGGCTTATATCTTTGCCGATGTGGCGGCCGTTGGACAGAATGCCATCGACAACGGGCGCCCAGTCCCCTGTAAATGCGCGGTGAATTATCCAGGGCAAGGCCGCCGCATTGGCCGGCCTGTAGAGTTGCGACCGAACCCATTCAACGACGCGCCCGCGGCCGAGCGGAACGGGTTTCGCGTGCCCCGGTAGCGAAACGCGCATCTTTCCGGACTGAAGCCGCTCAATGACGTCGTTCCATTCGCTTCGCACATGCGGAAACGCGCGATGGCACGCGAGATTGGCGTTGCAGTTTGCGAACATGCGCTCGAGCGCCGTCTGCTCCGTCCTGGCGAAATCGAGCGGGCCTTCGATGTCGACGGGCACGACGCTGCCGAGATAGGCCGTGCGTACACTATGGGGGTACATCCTCAGGTAAACCTGGGCGGCGCGTGTCCCGTAGGATCCGGCAAACAAATTCAAGGGGCCGTATCCGAGGGCGCGCCGCACCCCTTCAAGGTCTTTGGCGAAATATAAATAAGTGTACCGCTTGAGGTCGGCCGTCTTCTCCAGACGACCTCTGCAACTCCTCACCGCAGCCAGCGGAAAAAAATCGCGCAGTTCATCAGCGGCCAGGGCGGGCGAGGAAAAGTCGCAGTTCAACGGCGCGGATTTTCCCGTCCCGCGCTGATCTACGAGAAGGAGGTCGCGATCTTTGAGCAACGGCGCAAGCCATTTCGCATAGAGTGTGGCCGCCTCGATCGCGCTTTCGCCCGGTCCGCCCATCAGCACCGCTATCGGATCGGGCAGCGATTTACCGGAAGAGGCAGGTATTCTGGCGATGTGGATCGGTATCTTTCGGCCGTCGGGCCGCCCGGGATCCTCGGGAACATCGAGCGCTCCGCATCGTGCAGGACGAGCAATACCCGGAAGCCGGCATGCTGACAGCGGCAGCGCCGTATGGGCTGCCGCAGCACCCGAAAAAAGCCCGAAAAATATGGCAAGCGCAGCCGAACCGACGCGCAGCCTCTGCTTCTGCCGCGTCGAAACATCTCCTTCGCAGCCGGAATCGCGCCACGGTTTCCTGGGCAAGCTCATACCTGAATTGAACACGAATTAGATTGGGTATCAATCTATTTTGCCGGAGATCGACTCGGCGCGGCGGGGGAAACCCCGGGCATGGCGTCCATCCTCACTCTACGAAGAAGATCCAGCAGCCGGCGCCGTTCGGCGGCCGACAACCCCGCCGCAATCGCGTTGTCGTGCGCATCCAGCATCCTGCCGGCAACCCGCAAAGTCCTCTCGCCGGCTTCAGTGAGTGCAAGCACCGTAACCCGTCGATCAAGCTTGTCGCGCCGCCGGCGAATCCATTTCCGCTGTTCGCAAACGTTGAGCGTCGGGACGAGCGTGGATTGGTCGACACCGATCGCTGCACTCAATGTCTTGACGTTGATTCCCGGATTGAGACTGATGAGGTAAAGCACGCTGTATTGCCGCGGGACTGCATCCGACGGCGCGAACTGTGTGCCAAAAGCATTATGCACGGCCCAGCTTGTAAAGCGCAGCTGAAACGAGATCGAGTCTCGCATTGCACCAAGGTCGACATTCGCGGCAGGCTGGATCACGCCCTCGGACAGTGGAACAGACCCTGTCGAGCCGGTTCTTTGGCGGACGCGTTGCGTTCGAAGCCTGCGCACTTTCGCGCGTCGACTCGTTTTGTCAGAACCCATCGCGAACCCCTTACTAGCGGAGAGCCCCTTGGCAGGCGGACCCGACAGCCCCTTTCTACGCATTCCGCAGCGATTGATTTCATCGATCGCCTCGAAGGGCGACAGGCACTATCGAGAGCTATTGAAATATAGAACTTACCCCCGCCCCGCTCGATTCTGCTCGATAGTACTCCCTTTCACTCCCACTCGATCGTGCCCGGTGGTTTCGACGTCACGTCGTACACCACGTCAGGCGGCCAGCGGTTTGATGGCCTTGAGGGCCCGCCGCGACTTGATGGCCGCCGCCGAAAGATCGTGTTGCGCCTGAAGGTTCATCCAGAAATCGGCGGTCGTTCCGAACACTTTGGCCAGCCGAAGCGCGGTATCGGGAGTGACCGGCTGCGCCTCGCGCACAAGCCGTTCGATCCGCGTGCGATCCCGTAAGCCCATCGCCTTCGCAAGCGACCCTGCCGTCAGGCGATAGTCCGGGAGAAAATCCTCGCGCAAATGCTCGCCGGGATGCGGCAAGGGCGAAAGAAACTTCGAATAATCCCGCGCAGTCATTTGATCCTCCTTTAATCCGGCACGGCGCGACTTAGTGGTAATCTACGATCTCCACGTCTCGCGGTCCTTTGGCGCCCCAAACGAAGCAGATGCGAAACTGGTCGTTGATCCACAGCGCCCATTGACCTTTGCGGTCCCCACGCAATGCGTGAAGCTTGTTGCCAGGCGGCGAACGCAAATCCTGGAGGCTAAGCGCGGCATCCAGGCGGGACAGCCGCCGTCGCGCAGCGGAGACAACATCGGGCGGGAACTCCCTGGGCTTTTTGCCTTCGAAAATGGCTTCGGCCACGCCGCCCTTCCAGCTTTGGATCACGCCCGCCTCTCCGAACCAGAACGTAGCGCAATGCGCTACGATGTCAAGCGGCTGTGGCGCCCCACGCTACAGATTTGGCTCACTCCCACTCGATCGTGCCCGGTGGTTTCGACGTCACGTCGTACACGACGCGGTTAATGCCCTTCACCTCGTTGATGATGCGCGTGGCGACGCGGGCGAGGAAGGCGTGCTCGAAGGGATAGGAATCGGCGGTCATGCCGTCGGTCGAGGTGACGGCGCGAAGCGCGCAGACGTGCTCGTAGGTGCGGTCGTCGCCCATGACGCCGACGGTGCGCACCGGCAGCAGCACCGCAAAGGCCTGCCAGATGGAATCGTACAATTCCGCTTTCCGGATCTCCGCAAGATAGATGGCGTCGGCCTGGCGCAGGATGTCGAGTTTTTCGCGCGTCACTTCGCCAGGAACCCGGATGGCGAGCCCCGGCCCGGGAAAAGGATGGCGGCCGACGAAACGCTCGGGCAGGCCGAGCTCGCGGCCGAGCGCGCGCACCTCGTCCTTGAAGAGTTCGCGCAACGGCTCGACCAGCTTCATGCGCATGCGTTCGGGAAGGCCGCCGACATTGTGATGCGACTTGATGGTGACCGAGGGGCCACCGAGCGGCGAGACGCTTTCGATCACGTCGGGATAGAGCGTGCCCTGGGCGAGAAACTCCGCCCCGCCGATCTTGGCGGCTTCCGCTTCGAACACCTCGATGAACGCCGAACCGATGATCTTGCGCTTGCGCTCGGGATCGGCGACGCCGGCGAGCTGCCGCAGGAACAGCTCGCCCGCATCGGCGTGCATGAGCGGAATGTTGTACGCGCCGCGGAACAGCGACAGCACCTCTTCCGCCTCGCCGGCGCGCAGCAACCCCGTATCGACGAAGATGCAGGTGAGCTGGTCGCCGACCGCTTCGTGGATGAGGAGCGCCGCAACGGAGGAATCGACGCCGCCGGAGAGGCCGCAGATCACGCGTCCCTTGCCGACCTGCCGGCGGATGCGGGCGATCGCCTCGCGGGCGAAGGCCTTCATGTTCCAGTCGGGCGCTATATGCGCGATGTTCTGTACGAAATTGGCGAGAAGCGCGGAGCCCCGCGGCGTGTGCACGACCTCGGGATGAAACATCACGCCGTAGAATTGGCGGCGCTCGTCGGCGATGACGGCGAAAGGCGCGTTCTCGCTCTCGGCGATGACGCGAAAGCCGTCGGGGAGCGCGGTGACGCGGTCGCCATGGCTCATCCACACATCGTCGCGGGCGCCCAGCGGCCAGACGCCGTCGAACAGCGGGCTCTGGCCGGAGACTTCGAGCGTGGCGCGGCCGAACTCGCGCTTGGTCGAGCCTTCGACGCGGCCGCCCAGATGATCGACCATCGCCTGCTGGCCGTAGCAGATGCCGAGCACCGGCACGCCGAGCTCGAAGACGCGGGCCGGCGCGCGCGGCGATTTGGCCTCGGTGATGCTGGCCGGGCCGCCGGAGAGGATGATGGCTTTGGGCGGCGCAGCTTGCAGCGCCTCGTCCGCCTTGTTGAACGGCACGATCTCGGCATAGACGCCGCCCTCGCGCACGCGCCGCGCGATCAGCTGCGTGACCTGCGAACCGAAATCGATGACGAGGACGGGGGCCGACATGGACAGGGAATAATCAGCGATTCGGCGGATGTCCAGCGAAGTCGCTGGTCACACGGAGCCACAGAGCCACAGAGGACACGGAGACGTTCGGCAAACCCGGGGTTAGGAAAAAGCCCCTCATGCTGAGCCCTTCGAAGCATGCGCGCCTGCGGCGCTGCGATTCCTCTGCTCCGTGCCTCTGTGGCTCTGTGTGCCGATAAGACATCGACGCAAGTGCCGCTTTGTCAGGATCGGGTCTCCGGCTGCGCGGCTAGTCGAAGTGTTCGATGTCGGCGCCGGGGCTGAATTCGAACCAGCGATGGCGCCGCTCTTCGTAGACGGAATGGCGCGGGGCCGGAAAATCCGGATCGGCGAAAGCCCCGGCCGCGACGTAGATGCGATCGGGAAGAGCCTGCGGCTCCCAATAGAGCGTGTTGCCGCATTGCGGACAGAACGAGAAGGTTGCGGTGTTGCCGCTGTCGCCGGCGCGGGTGAATTTGCTCGATTGTCCGGTGACGGTCACCTGCGCGCGCGGAAACTGCGCCTGAAAGCCGAAGGCGCTTCCGGTCCGCCGCTGACATTCCAGGCAGTGGCAGACGGAGATGCGAACGGGCTCGCCTTCGCAGGCGATGCGCAAGGCTCCGCAGGAGCAGGCAGCGTTTCTGGTCATGGTGTCGTGATCCTAGCCGAATTCTCTCCAAAGTCATTGCTCACGCGGAGACGCGGAGACGCGGAGACGCGAGCCCAGGAAGGAAAGCGCAAGCGCCCCCTCTCCCATTCGCAGCGCTGACGCGCTGCTCATTACCCTCTCCCCCGGTACCGGGGGAGAGGGAAGCGAGCCGTGCAGCGGCGAGCGGGAGAGGGGGCTTCGCCGCGTGAACTAGGGCGTGCGCGTGAGCACGGCGGTGAAGAAGCCGTCGGTGCCGGTGGTGCGCGGGGTGGCTTTGAAGAACTTGCCCATTCCGGGTGGTGGAAATGTACCGGTACGTTCGTGCCAGATCGATTCGGCCGGCACGATGCGGAATTGCGGGTGTCGCGACAGAAAGGCTTCGATCCGGTCCTCGTTCTCGCCCATCAGAATCGAGCAGGTGGCATAGACGATCCGCCCGCGCGCGGCGGCCGCTGCTTCGTCGAGCAGCGTATCCTGTACATTCTGCATCTGTTGCAGCCGGCCGGGGGTGAGCCGCCATTTCTGTTCCGGCTGCCGACGCCAGGCGCCCGAGCCGCTGCACGGCGCGTCGACGAACACCGCGTCGAACGTTCGCCCCCTCTCCCGCTCACCGCTGCACGGCTCGCCTCCCTCTCCCCCGGTACCGGGGGAGAGGGAAATGGGCTCTTGGCGGATGATGGTAACGCCGGCGCGAAGGGCGCGGGGGGCAAGTTGCGCAAGGCGGGCGGCATCATGATCGCGCGCGAGGATCGCGCCGTCGTTGTGCATCGCCGCGGCGAGCGCCAGCGCCTTGCCGCCGGCGCCGGCGGCGAGATCGAGAATCCGTTCGCCCGGTTTCGCGGCGCAGAGCATCGCGGCGATCTGCGCCGCTTCGTCCTGGAATTCGAAACGGCCGTCCAGGAAGGCTCGCGTGCTGTGGAGCTGCGAGCCTTTTTCCCGCTCCACGAGGCGAATTCCGTACAGCGCATAAGGCGTCGGTTCGACGGCAAAGCCTTGATCGCCCAATTCGCGCAGCACGGCGTCGCGCGCCCCCTTCAGCGTGTTGACCCGCAGATCGATGGTGGCGCGGCCGTTCAGGACGCACATCTCGTCGCGCCAATTGTCTCCCAAACTGCGCGTCAGCTCGGCTTCGAGAAATTCCGGAAAGTCGCCTTGCACCCAGGCAGGCGGTTCGCGCGGATCCCACGCGATCGCGGCGCGTTCCGCTGCGTCGAGCGGCGCGGGGCCATAGCCTCCACCGTTGAACAGGTCATCGATGGCGCTTTCGTCGAGCCCGTCTTTCATCAGGCTCGCCAGCACGAGCGCGCGGGGTTGGTCGCTGTGCAGGCGCCAGCCAAGCGAAGCGCGGTGGCGCAGCACCGCGAACACGCGCTCGCCGATGGCGGCGCGATCTTTGGCGCCGGCATAGCGCCGCGCGCGAAACCAGTCGCGCAGGAAGCGGTCCGCCGCCTGGTTGGTGTTTTCGAGCGCGCCCAGGATCTCGATCGCCGCCTGCAAGCGCGCCGCCGGAGTCATCTTCAGCGCCTCAAGCGAGGAGGGCGTGGCCCAGGGAACCTTTGCAGAAATTCGTGCGTTCGCGATCCTTGGTTCCGACACGGACCGAAGCGGCGCCCGCAACGACAGCCGTGTTCGCGCCCACGTCCTAAAGGGGGAATTTCCATGTTCGTTTCCAGACACTTGCTGGCAGCAAGTGCGGCCGCGGTCTTCGCCCTGGCGGCTTCGGCCCATGCCAGGCCCGTCAAGCACTATCACATCTTCCCCGCGACCTCTTTCGAGTCGCTGGCACGGCAACCGGTGCCGCCGGCGAGCGACATGAACTACTACGGCGGCCCGGTGTTCTCGAACGTCAAGGTCGAGACGGTGATGTGGAACAGCAGCGTCCTGGCGAATACGCAGCAGCAGATGCCGCTGTTCACCGCCGCGCTCGTCAACAGCACCTATGTGGACCAGCTCGGCGAGTACAGCACCAAGGGCCAGCAGGCGATCAACGGTCACAAGAGCACCCACCAGACGATCAACCGCGGCACCTATCTGGGGCAGGTGGTGCTGACGCCGCGCAACACCTCCACGGTGCTGCTGGACAGGGACATCCAGAAGGAGTTGAAGTATCAGATCGGGATAGGCGTGCTGCCGCCGCAGGACGACAATACGCTGTACATGGTGTACTTCCCGTCCAATATCACCATCATTCTCGACGGCATGACGTCGTGCGTCGTGTTCGGCGCCTACCATTTCGCGACGAACGACAAAAGATGGGCCAAAAGAAGCAATATCTTTTACAGCGTCGAGCCGGAATGCAATTCGGGCTTCGATTACCTGACGTTCGCTGCGTCCCACGAATTTGCCGAAGCCACCACCGACAACGTGCCCACGCCGGGCGTCACCCCGAATTACCCGCAGGCGTGGAACGATTCGACCGGCAACGAGATCGGCGACAAGTGCTCCACCAACGGTACCCTGACATCGAGCGACGGCAGCTGGAACGTCACGCAGGTCTATCTGAACAGCCTGCACGGCTGCAGCACGACAGCCACGTACACGAGCCCCTGAGAGGGGGCGTAACCGTAAATAATAGTGTCATTCCCGCGCAAGCGGGAACCCAGATGTTTGAATACCACGGAAAGAGACCGATGGTGCGCACACGTTCTGAAAACGGGTGGCAATCTCCGCATTCTATTTTCGCGCTCGACGCATCTGGGTTCCCGCTTTCGCGGGAATGACAATTTTATTTGAGCGGGTGAGCGTTTCTGCGTTCCCGCTGGAGTTTACGCTTGGGCCGCGCTTCGCGCGGACCCGGGCGCGGGAATGACAATTTTATTTGAAGCAGAAACTCCGCGTCGCGTTCGTTGCCCCCTCCACCGCGAAGTTCACACTCGGGCCGGCCTTCGGCGGGACCCGGGGGCGGTCCCCCTCCCCCATCTCGCTTCGCTCGACGGGGGAGGAAACCTCAATCAGCCGGCGCCGCCGGGATAGTTGGGGGATTCGCGGGTGACGACGACGTCGTGGACGTGGCTCTCGCGCACGCCGGCGCCGGTGATGCGGACGAATTTGGCGCGGGCGTGCAACTCGTCGATGGTGCGGCAGCCGGTGTAGCCCATGGCGGCGCGCACGCCGCCGACGATCTGGTGCACGACATTGGCGACCGGTCCCTTGTACGGCACCTGGCCTTCCACGCCTTCGGGCACGAGCTTCAGCATGTCCTTCACTTCGGCCTGGAAGTAGCGGTCGGCGCTCCCTCGCGCCATGGCGCCGACCGAGCCCATGCCGCGATAGCCTTTGTACGAGCGGCCCTGAAAGAGAAAGACTTCGCCCGGGCTTTCTTCGGTGCCGGCGAGGAGCGAGCCGACCATCGCCACATGGGCACCGGCGGCCAGCGCCTTGGCAAGATCGCCGGAATAGCGGATGCCGCCATCGGCGATCACCGGCACGCCCGCGTCGCGCGCCACCGAGACCGCGTCCATGACGGCGGTCAGCTGCGGCACTCCGACGCCGGCCACGACACGTGTTGTACAGATGGAGCCCGGCCCGATGCCGACCTTGACCGCATCCGCGCCGGCATCGATCAGCGCCTTCGCGCCGTCGGCGGTGGCGACATTGCCCGCCGCCACCTGGGTGTAGTTCGATTCGCGCTTGATGCGCGCCACCGCGTCGAGCACGCCGCGCGAATGGCCGTGCGCGGTATCGACGACGATCACGTCGCATTCGGCTTCGATGAGCGCCAGCGCGCGTTTCAGGCCGTCGTCGCCGACGCTCGTCGCCGCGGCGACGCGCAGGCGTCCGCGCTCGTCCTTGCAGGCGTTGGGATGTTTCTTCGCCTTCTCGATGTCCTTGACGGTGACGAGGCCGACGCAGCGATAGGCGTCGTCCACCACCAGGATCTTTTCGATGCGGTGCTGGTGCAGGAGCCGTTTGGCCTCGTCGGCGCGCACCCCTTCGCGCACGGTGACGAGCCGGTCTTTGGTCATCAGCTCCGCCACTTTCTGTCGCGGATCGGTGGCGAAACGTACATCGCGGTTGGTCAGGATGCCGACGAGCCTGCCGGCGCCGTTCTTCGCGTCTTCCACCACCGGGATGCCGGAGATGCGGTAGCGCTCCATCAGCGCCAGCGCGTCGGCCAGCGTGGCGTCGGGCGCGATGGTGACCGGGTTCACCACCATGCCGCTCTCGAATTTCTTGACCCGGCGGACGTGCTCGGCCTGCTCTTCGATCGAGAGGTTCCGATGGATGACGCCCATGCCGCCTTCCTGCGCCATGGCGATGGCGAGCGCGGCCTCGGTGACGGTGTCCATGGCGGCGGAAATGAGCGGAATGCCGAGCGTGACGGTCCTGGTGAGCCTGGTGTGGGTGTCGACCTGGCCGGGCAGCACCTCGGAGGCTGCCGGGACCAGCAGCACGTCGTCGAAGGTGAGCGCTTCGGGAATCGTCAGGCGGTCGCTCCGGGCATGGCTTTGGAGCGCCGAGCCTTTAGCAGCGAGGCGCCCCCTGCGCAAGCCGAGCAAAAAAAGGCTTTAGCGCGGAGGGCGTGGAGGAATTCGACAAGCTCACCCTTCGACAAGCTCAGGGTGAGGTATTTGCTTTAGCCCTCATCCTGAGCCTGCCGAAGGATGAGGGCGATCCCTTGAAGAAGGCTTCGTCTGCCGATCAGCGCGGCGGAGGAAAAGGACGCCTCTGCTGCCGGATCAGTCCGGATCGGCAACCACGGATACGGCGTCGAGCCCGTTCTGCGTATCCGTGGAGGGATCGGCATTAATGAAGTCGATGGTTGTTTGCGCGCCGGCGGCGACAAAATCGACCGTGAATTTGCGCCAGCACTGTACGGTGGTTCCCTTGCCGCACTTGTTGGTGAATGTCCCGGCATCGTTGCCGTTTATCATGACATCGACGGAACTTGCGGTGCCGAAAATACCGGCGGGATCGTAGGTATTCCCGATGTAGAATATCAAAGCGTAATTGGTGCCGGCGGCCGTGTTGACCGTTTGCTCGACTCCGTCGCCGAATTGCTGGTGCCGGTAAGATCCAGCCACTGCACGCCTTTTTTTGCGGGAAAGGTATAGCCGTTTTGGGTGAAGTCGCCGCTGACCACAGCCACGTTGCCGGAGGCGCCCACCACCGTCCAGACGGAATCGATGGTCTGTCCGTTCGAGAACAGCTCATAGCTCCCGTCCGTGACCGCGGGCACTTCGAACGAACCGTCCTTGATCAGATTGCCAGCAACCGCATTCGAGCCGCCGGCGCCGGCGAGAATGCCGGCAAGAATTGCAGAGCCAACGATCGTTCGCGCGCTCATGATCGAATCTTTCGAGGCAGACCAGCTCTGCGGATCAAGCCGGCCAATCGGCGCGCCACCATAACGGCCCTTCGCCGCAACACCAGTGGCGTTCCCGCGCTGAAAAGGCTCAACACGGAGGGCGTATACTTCCCCGGATTTACCGGGGCACCAGTCCATGCTTCGACGGACGCATGCTTCGACAGGCGCGTGTTTCGACAGGCTCAGCATGAGGTTCCTTTTTCCTCACCCTGAGCCTGTCGAAGAGTCCGCGAACCTCTGCGCGACCTCAGCGGCCTCTGCGTTAAGGACTTTTGCCGATCAGGGCGGCGGTGGCGGTGGCGGGCAGCGGTGCGGATGGTAGTAGCACCAGCGCGAGCCGTAGGGCGGTCCCCACCACACGCAGCCCGAGAGCGAGAGCCCGACACTCAAAAGCAAAAATGCAGCCACGGTACGGCGCATCGCGAACACTCCCGAAAATCACACACGGCGATAACGATTGAACCCGCGTCTTTGGTCAAAATATGGCCCGCGCCTGTCGTCCAACATCCGACAGACGCGGTGGCGCTTTGGCGTTTTTTCCTCCCCCGCGCATGCATTGCGTGGGGGAGGTGGTGCCCCCGCGTCCGGCCAAAGGCCGGCGCGAGGATAAACTTCGCACCGGAGGGGGCATTTGGTGCCTGTCGGGTTTGTTGCCCCCTCCACCGCTTCGCGGTCCCCCTCCCCCATCTCGCTTCGCTCGACGGTGGAGGAAAACGTACAGCGCGGCTCCGTGACCGCGCGGATCTGGGCGCGGGAATGACGCATTAGAACGGGATTCGCTCGAACTGAATCAGTCTCCCCCTTCGACAGGCTCAGGGTGAGGCTTTTTCTTTGGCCCTCATCCTGAGCTTGTCGAAGGATGAGGGCGCGTGCGCGATCCAATGCGAATGGATCATGCTAAATGAAACCGTCGGTTGCCCGCGTGCTGGTTAAGCAGTGGCCGGGCGGAGCGAGACGATGCGGTCGGGTGGGCCGGTGATGGCGCCGTTGCTGTGTTCGCCGCCCTTCTTGATCGCGTCGACATGCTCCATGCCTCCCACCACCTGGCCGAACACGGTGTACTGACGGTCGAGCCAGGTGCAGTCGGCGAGGCAGATGAAAAACTGGCTGTTGGCGCTGTCGGGATCGTTGGTGCGCGCCATCGAAAGCGTGCCGCGTTTGTGCGGCGCGGCCGAAAATTCCGCCTTCAGATTCGGCAGCTTCGATCCGCCCGAGCCGGTGCCGGTCGGGTCGCCGGTCTGCGCCATGAAGTTGGGGATGACGCGGTGGAAGGCGATGTTGTCGTAGAAGCCGGAGCCCGCCAGCTCCTTGATGCGCGCGACATGCATCGGCGCGAGATCGGGCCTGAGCGCGATTTTCACCTCGCCCGTCTTGAGGGTCAGGACGAGGGTGTTTTCCGCATTGTCGGCCATCACGAGCCTTTCCAGGTTTTGGCGCGCTCGACGATGCGGCGCGCGACGTTGGGCGTGGTGAACGGCGCGACATTGCCGCCCAGCACGGCGATTTCCTTCACGAGCTTCGAGGCGATCGCCTGGTGCCTGGGATCGGCCATCAAGAAGACCGTGTCGATGTCGGGATTGAGCCGCTGGTTCATGCCGACCATCTGAAACTCGTACTCGAAATCGGAGACGGCGCGAAGCCCGCGAACGATCACCGTGGCGCCGACCTGCTCGGCAAAGCGCATCAGGAGATTGTCGAACGTCGTGACGTCAATGGTGGCGTGGCCGTTGCCCTGGAGCGGCGCGGTTTCGCTTCTCACCATCTCGACGCGCTCTTCGAGCGTGAACATCGGCGATTTGGATGGATTGGTGGCGACACCGATGACGAGATGATCGACGAGTTTGACCGCGCGGCCGATGATGTCGAGATGGCCGAGGGTCACCGGATCGAAGGTTCCGGGATAAAGGCCGACATGGCGCGTCATCGTTCGTGCCTGCTGTTCAGCATGGGGGAGACGGTCGAAAAGGTATTTTCACGCGGAGACGCCCCCGCTTTCGCGGGGGTAAACTCCGGCGCGAAAGGTACAAAAAAAACTTGTCATTCCCGCGCAAGCGGGAACCCAGGGAGTGGAGGGTGAAGGATGAACGCCGCTGGGAGGCATACGCTCTCCGCAACAGAGATGACAGCACCTGTGTTGTTCGTCGCGCTCTACGCATCTGGGTCCCCGCTTGCGCGGGGATGACAATTTGATTTTGATTGAAAGTCACTCCGAGCGCTCCGCTTTGTCTTGTGCAATTTCTCCGCGTCCTCGGCGCATCCTCTGCGCTAAAACCTTTTTAGCTGCCGTTTTCCGAATCGGCGGAAGTTTCCTCGATTCGCTCGACCGATACCACGCGTTCGCCGGATTCGAGCCGGAAAAGCGTCACCCCCTGGGTGGCACGGCCGGCGATCCTGACACTCGCCACGGGGCTTCGGATCGTCTGTCCCTGGTCGGTGATGAGCATGATGTCGTCGGTTTCCTCGACCGGGAAGGCGGCGACGATAGCGTTGTTCTTGCGCGCCATGGCCATCGCCACGATGCCTGAGCCGCCGCGGCCGGTCAGACGATACTCGTAGGAGCTGGTGCGCTTGCCGAAGCCGCTCGCCGAGACGGCCAGCACGAACTGCTCGGCCGCGGCGAGATGGGCGTAGCGCTCCGGCGTCAGGATGGCTTCCTCGCCGTTCTCTTCCGATTCCTCGAGCGGCGTCTCCTCGCCCTCTTCGCCGGTCGCGGCGCGGCGGACGGCGCCCGCCTGTTTCAGATAGGCGCGGGCCTCGGGCACGCTCACATCGACATGGTGCAACAGCGCCAGGCTGACGACTTCGTCGCCGTTGGCGAGCTTGATGCCGCGCACGCCGGTCGATTGGCGGCCCTTGAAGATGCGCACGTCGGAAAGCGCGAAGCGGATGCATTTGCCGTCGCGGGTGGTCAGGAGCACGTCGTCCTGGTCGGTGCAGGTCTGTACACCGACGATCCCGTCCTGCGGCTCGAGCTTCATCGCGATCTTGCCGTTGGCGCGCACGTTCAGGAAATCGGAAAGTTCGTTGCGCCGCACATCGCCCGATTTGGTGGCGAAGACGACATTCAGCTTTTCCCACTCCGTCTCGTTTTCCGGGAGCGGCAGGACGGTCGTGATGCGCTCGCCTTCGGAGAGCGGCAGCAGATTGACCATCGCCTTGCCGCGGCCCTGGATGCGCGCTTCCGGCAGACGCCACACCTTCAGCCGGTAGGCCATGCCCGTCGAGGAAAAGAACAGGAGCGGCGCATGCGTCGAAGCGACGAAGATGTGGGTGACGAAATCTTCCTCGCGCGTCGCCATGCCGGTGCGGCCCTTGCCGCCGCGTCCCTGCACGCGATATTCGGCAAGCGGCGTGCGCTTGATGTAGCCGGCGTGGGTGACGGTCACCGCCACCTCCTCGCGCTCGATCAGCGCCTCGTCTTCGATTTCCACCTCGGCATCGACGAGTTCGGTCAGCCGCGGCGTGGCGAAATCCCTTTTGATGCCGGTCAGTTCGTCGCGAATGATGCCGATGAGGCGGGGCCGGCTGCGCAAAATGTCGAGCAGATCGCGAATGGATTCGCTGAGTTTCGTCACCTCGTCGGCGAGTTCGTCGCGGCCGAGCGCGGTCAGGCGCTGCAGCCGGATTTCGAGAATGGCTTTCGCCTGTTCCTCGGTGAGGCGCATCGTGCCGTCGGGCTGAATCTCGTGCCTCGGATCGGCAATGAGCGCGACGAGCGGCGCCACGTCTTTCGCCGGCCAGGCGCGCGCCATCAGTTGCTCCCGCGCGGTCTGCGCATCGGCGGCGCCGCGAATGAGCGCGATCACCTCGTCGATATTGGCGACGGCAATGGCGAGGCCGACGAGCACGTGGCCGCGCTCCCGCGCCTTGAAGAGATCGTGGCGGGTGCGCCGCGTGATCACTTCTTCGCGGAAGCGCAGGAAGGCGGCGATCAGCTCCTTCAGGTTCATCAGCTGCGGGCGGCCGCCGCTCAGCGCCAGCATGTTGACGTTGAAGCTGGTCTGCAGCTGTGAGTGCCTGTACAGTTGATTGAGCACGACGTCAGACGAGGCGTCGCGGCGCAATTCGATCACCACGCGCATGCCGTGGCGGTCGCTCTCGTCCCTCAGATCGGCGATGCCTTCGATGCGCTTGTCGCGCACGAGTTCGGAGATGCGCTCGATCATCGTCGCCTTGTTCACCTGATAGGGGATCTCGGTGACGATGATGGCTTCGCGGTCGCGCCGAAGCTCTTCGACATGCAGCCTGGCGCGCATCAGGATCGGTCCGCGGCCGCGGGCGAGCGCGCCCCGCGCCGCCTGCTTGCCGATGATGAGCGCGCCGGTCGGAAAATCGGGTCCGGGCACGATTTCGGTGAGCGCGTCGAGGCTGATCGAGGGATCGTCGAGATAGGCGAGAGAGGCGTCGATCACTTCGCCCAGATTGTGCGGCGGCACATTCGTCGCCATGCCGACCGCGATGCCGCTCCCGCCGTTGGCGAGGAGATTGGGGAAGCGCGCCGGCAGCACCGTCGGCTCCCGTTCCGAACCGTCGTAATTGTCCTGGAAATCGACCGTGTCTTTCTCGATGTCGTCGGTCAGCGCGTGGGCGATGCGGGCGCGGCGCACTTCGGTGTAGCGCATGGCCGCCGGGGGATCGCCGTCCACCGAACCGAAATTTCCCTGACCGTCGATCAAGGGCGCGCGCATGGAAAAGTCCTGCGCCATGCGGACCAGCGCGTCGTACACCGCCTGATCGCCATGCGGGTGATATTTGCCGATAACGTCGCCCACGACGCGCGCGGCCTTCCGGTACGGCTTGTTCCAGTCGTAGCCGTTCTCGTGCATCGAAAAGAGGATGCGCCGGTGCACGGGCTTCAGACCGTCGCGCGCATCGGGAAGCGCGCGCGATACGATCACGCTCATGGCGTAATCGAGGTAGGAGCGCTTCAGCTCCTCTTCGATGGCAATGTTGCTGACGCCTGCGGCTGGCGGGCTGCCACCTGCCGCCGTTGCTTCACTCAAATTCTGCTCCTTAAGAGACCGGTTTTCCGGGCTTCAGCGAGGGCCCGAATGGGGAGCTGTTTTCTAGCATTTTGGGAGACGAAAACGCCAGCAAAAATGGTCCTCAAACGGTGCTCAAAACAGGGCACGCGGAAATAGCACAAAAAAGAGATTTTCACGCGGAGGCGCGAAGACGCGGAGGAGAAAATGAACCGCCAAGACGCCAAGCGCCAAGCGCGAATGGCAGGGGACCTCTCCCCAAAAAACGTGTCATTCCCGCGCAAGCGGGAAGCTGGATGCGTAGAGCAGGAAGGAAAGGGTACGAACAGAGTCGCATGTTGCAGAAACGCATGTTCGCGATTTGATGCTTTGCCTTCGCCTTCAAACATCTGGGTCCCCGCTGGAGTTTACGCTTGGGCCGCGCTTCGCGCGGACCCGGGCGCGGGGATGACACCATTTTTTTGTTTTCTCCCCTGCGGAGTTCACCCCCGCGAAAGCAGGGGCGGCTTCGCGGGCGAAGAACTAGAACGGGATTTCGTCGTCCATTTCGTTGCGCTCGAAGCTTGCCGGCGGCTCGTTGGTCGTCGCGCCGCCGTTGCGCGCCGGCGCGCCCTCGCGGTCGCCGCGCGAATCGAGCATCACCAGTTCGCCGCGAAAGCGCTGCAGGACCACTTCCGTCGAGTATTTTTCCGTGCCGTCCTTGTCCGTGTATTTGCGCGTCTGCAGCTGTCCCTCGAGATACACTTTCGAGCCCTTGCGCAGATAGTTCTCGGCGACCTTGGCGAGATTCTCGTTGAAGATCACCACGCGGTGCCACTCCGTCCGTTCGCGGCGCTCGCCCGTCTGTTTGTCCCGCCAGGATTCGCTCGTCGCCACCGACAGGTTGACGATCGCATCGTTGTTCTGGGTGCGCCGGATGTCGGGGTCCTTGCCCAGATTGCCCACCAAAATCACCTTGTTGATGCTGCCGGCCATAGCTTTTCTCCACCATCTCTGGGGTTCACGTTACCCGCCCTGCCCGGCCCCGCGCCATGCACGGGCTCCCGCCGGCTTGTGGACAGAACGATGCGTGGAGGTATACCAGTGTTCCCGATATGTTCCAACAGGGGATTTTGGCGAATTGTCCCGGACGTCTCATGGGCCGCGGGTCTCCGGCCCGCTGCGGGCGGGGAGGCCGAATGGTCCCAAGGCGACGCATCCCGAACACTGTCCGAATTCCCTCGACTCGCAGGGTGAACAGCGTTCGGCAGAACAACTTCCAGCGCTTCGCGGCGCGCAAGCGCGTGTAAAGCCCGCGGCTTTCCTCGTGATTACTTGGGCTGCTGCGCGAATCCCGTTATCTGCTGGCGACGGGTCAGGTCTTGCGCCTGCCGTTCACGGTCGTTCCATTCGCGGACGGTATGGCATTCGCGGCCGCCGCCGAGCCGGGTGCCGGTGGCGGGCGGCGAATTCCTGCACACGATCTCGTCAAGGTTGACGCCGCTCTGCTCCGGCGCGGCCGCCTGGGGAGCGGTTGGGCCCGGCGCCGGCGCCGGCGCCGCCATGGAAGGACCGGCGGACGTTTGCTGCGCCGGATCGGCGAGCGCTGCCCGCCCAAGAATTGCACTCGAACAAATTAGAGTTGCGACAACCAACGAACGCATTTGGTGTTTTCTCCTTGCTCCTCGCCATGACGGGGCGGAAACCGCGGTTCGATTTCTGCTCAAAGAGAGGACGTTTGGGCGTCCCGGAATCCGCACAGGCTTTTTCGCCCGCGCATGCAGACGCTGCCGGTGAGAGCCTGACGCGATTGCCCGGAACGGCCGAAAGCAACAGCCGTTGCCTATGGGTCTTTTCCATGGAGCATGCCCATGAAACCCTCGCCGGGCTCTGCCGTTTTTGCGGCAGCGGTCCTTGCCGCGTTTGCCTGTCTCACCCCCGCCTTGGCCGCCAGCCCGCGCGATTTCCTGAAGGACGCGATCAAAGGCGACAATTCGGAGATCATGCTCGGGCGCATGGGCGAACGTCGTGCCGCTGCGCCCGCCACGCGCAATTTCGCCCATACCCTCGTGGGCGACCACACCCAGGCAAGATCCGAGGCGATGCGGCTCGCCGACCGGCTGCGCATCAGACCGCCGCGCAGACCTGAAAGGGAAGCGGTGGAAGAGCGCGATCGGCTGCAGGGACTTTCCGGCTGGGCCTTCGACCGCGAATTTGCCCGCTACATGGTCGCGGACCATCGCAAGGACATCGCCAAATTCCGTGAGGAAGCCGACGCCAATCAGGGTGCCGCAAGCGCGTTGGCGCGCCACCAGCTGCCGACTCTGCGCAAGCACCTCGACATGGCGCTCGCGCTCAACGCCCGCTTCGCGCGCTACAGCCAGCGCCAGCCGTAGCGGCCGCCTCGCTTTCAGCCGGAATAGGCGAGATCGATGCCGGTGAGGGGGGCGGATACGCACACCGTCACGCGCGTCGCGAGACAATGTACGCCAGCCACAGTCCGCTTTCTCCAACTTCAAACATCGGGGTTCCCGCTTCCGCGGGAATGACACATTCTTTTTGATTGGGGAACTGCTCCGTGACTCCGCATAGCCGGAAAGTGCCCGGCTATTGCGCGACGAGTTCGACGATCGGAATCGGGCGGGCGGTGCGGGTTTTGTACGTTTCGTAGTCGGGATAGAGCACCACCGCGCGCCGCCAGATGTCGCTGTAGGCCGGGCTGCCGTAAGCGACGTGGGCCGCCGTCACACGGCGGCGCCGCGCGCCGATTTGAATCTCCGCAACCCCCGCTGCGTCAAGGTTGAGATACCAGGCCGGATGGGTGGGTGATCCGGCGAACGAGGCGATCACCGCATGGCCGCGATCGGTCTGTACATAGATGAGCGGTACGGTCTGCGGTTTTCCCGTCTTGCGGCCGTTGACCGTGAGAAGCAGCACAGGACCCTTGCCGAAGTGTCCCCAGATGCGGCCGCCGCTCGTGCGGTAAATCAGATTGTGCATTGCGACGAGCGGCTTGAGGAGCGCCCTGGACGGCGTTTTTCCGCGTTCAGCCATCTGAAAATCGCTTCGGAAGGAAGGGGAGCCAGGGACGGCGAGGTCCCTGGCTCCAGAACGTCCCTGTTACGGACTGGTGTAGTTGCCCGTGCTGCAGCCAGCGGTGCTGTTCAGATAAACCTGCTGAACGTAATAGGTGGTCTTTTTGGTGACCAGCTGGCCGGAGGTGCCTTGACAAAGGTCGCCGATCTCGTAGCCGTCCGAGGTGTTCCACGCCTGCGGATATTTCGGATTGGTTCCGGGAGTCGGAATATTGTCGCTCGTCGCTTCCGCAAACTCGTGCGCGGAAATGATGGTATGGCTTTCGAAGCTGTAGCCGCAGTCGGGCATGACCCCGTAATAGACGTTGGTCGAATGCTTGTGCCCGGACGAGGAGTAATGATAGGCGCCGAAGCTGCTGCACGATTGTATTCCAAAGGCGACGATGGTCACGTTTGAAGGAAAATAGATCATGTACAGGTTGTTCTGGTTTTGCGCCGGAAGGTTGCCATTGGCGATCTGATACGCCAGCTCGATACGGATATCCCTGTTGGAAATCGTCGTCTTGGTGTTTTTTGGCGTAATCACGAACTGGCCGAGGAACCCGCCCCGCTTGATCGTCTGGTTGGTTCCTTTGTGGCCGTCGACGCCCACCAATCCCTTGGTGCTATACTCTCCCAGCTGATCCTGAAAGGTGCTGTTGGGCAGGGCCTTCAGAAAACCGGGCATGCCCTGAACGGTTGCCTGGCTCACGTTCGGACCCCACATCACGGAGACCACTTGTACCTTCGAGAAGACGGGCCCGCCGAAATACTCCATTTGGCCGGTATTTGCATTGGGAACACGGCCGATCTGCCTGGCATATTGCGGCGTGTACATGAAATGGATCGCGCGTTCCTCTTTGTTGGAGGGCTTCACGGACCCGGCCGAAACCGGAGCAGTGAGGACGAACGCGGCCGCGGCGCCGACGGCGGCGATGCGCAACATTGAAGACATGAGAACCCCTTTTTCGAATGGACGGACGACCCGCCTCTTGTATTGGCAGAATGCGCCGCTCCGGCGGCTGCCGCAAGGCTCGCGCAAAGGAAAGCGCCGCGGGGAAGCCGAAAAGCCGCCCCGGGCGGGAATTCAAGGACTGGTATAGTTGCCGGTGCTGCAGGCAGCGGTGCTGTTCAGATACACCTGGGTCACCGTGTAACTGCGGGTTGCGTCGGTCAATGTGCCCGAACCGCTGCAGAGGTCGCCGATCTCGTAGCCGTCCGATGTGTTCCACGCCTGCGGGTAGGCCGGATTGCTTCCCGGCGTGGGAATATTGTCGGTCGTTGCTTCGGCAAATTCGTGCGACGCCGCGAAGGTGATGAAGCTGAAGCCCGAGCTACAGTCGGGCTCCACGGCATAATAAATGGTATTCGCTCTCGGTCTCCTGGCGGTGCTCGCGGAGTGGTAAGCGCCGAAGTCCTGGCACGAGAGCAACCCGCCCAGGTTGATGGTGATGTTCGTGGGAAAGTACACCATGTACACGATGTTCTTGCCCAGCGGCGGCAGCGCGCCGATGCTGATCTGATAGGCGAGCTCCTTCTGGATGTCCTTGTCGGTCAACGTGGTGTTCTGGTTCTGCGGCGTGATCTGCACCTGGCCAAAATAGGTGCCGCGGTGGATCTTCTGGTCCGAGCTCTTGTGACCGTTTACCGATTGCACGCCTTTGGTGCTGTATTCGCGCAGCTGGTCGAGAAAGGTGCTGTTGACGAGCGCTGCGGTGAAATCCGGGATTTCCTTTACCGTCGTCGCGTTGACGTTGGGTCCCCACATCACGGAAACCGCCTCCACGGTCGAGAAAACCCTGCCGCCGAAATATTCCATTCTGCCGCTGGTTCCGAGATCCGGCACGCGACCGGTGCGTGCCTCGTAGGAGGGTGTCGCAAAGATATGCCAGGCGCCGCCGTTTCCGCCCGGCTGGGCCAGCGAAGCAACAGGCATTCCGAAGAGAGCGGCTGCGACAGCAGCCGCCAGTGAAAATCGCACGTTCGAGAGTCGCACGGTCATTTGAAGCATCCCTTGTCGGATCGGCGGATGATCCGCCCTCTGGCCGCCGTTCTGGCGCCGGCGAGAATGCGACAACCGCGCGCGAATTGGCAAGAAAAAAACCCACGGCCGCAAAGGCCGTGGGTTCGAAGAGAAACGTTGTCAGCCGTTACTGGCCTGGGCAGACGTGACTTTCGTCGTTCTGGAAGCTCAGCCAGCTGTTGACGGAGGTCGAACGCGGCGCACCGAAATAGCCGATGAACACCAGCGACTGGAGATTATAGGTAAAGCCGTTCAGCGTGTATTTGTACCCGCCATAGTTCGACTCATTTTCCAGCGGGTCGCCGACTTCCATGATGCTGTTGTCCGTGCAGTTCACGTGGTTGTCGACAAACGGATCGTCCATCCACTCGCCGATCTCGTGCGAGAGCGCCGACACGTCCTGCGAAAACGAGCCGGCGGAGTCGACATACGTCGCGTAGGAATAGGTCTGGCCGCTCGGCTGGCTGCCGTTTGCTGAATGATATCCGCCGATACAGCAGGAGCCGTGAGACGTCAGATAGATGTTGTAGGTGATGAAGATCGGCAGCACGCCCGGATTGATCTGGCTGCTGAGGCTCGTGATGAACGACTGCAGCTTCGAATCAAAGGCATTGATGTCCATCTCCCCGACCACGCCGGAGCCGAACGGGTTGTTGATCACCCTGCCATAGGTTCTCGAGACGGTGATCGTCTGCTCCGCGGCAACGGTCGGTGTACCAAGGAGGACATGATAGCCGGTGTTGGTTTTCACTCCGGACCAGAAGTTGCCCCGCTGGAAGGCATCGATGTACTGCGTATTGCCGAGATCGGTACCGCCCTGATTGAAATCGATGCCGGCATTGAACAGGGGCGAAGCCAGCGTGTTCTGGGTGACGGTCTTCCCGTTCGAAACCGTATGGGTGTTGGGGTCGAACGTCATGTTGCCGTTCCGGCTGCCGTACACCATTTTGATCGGGACGAGCACGACAGAGACAGTGGTCGACGTGTTGGTAGTGTTGGGATTGGTGCCGGGCATCACGTAGCTGATCTGCCGGCCCGTCAGATCGGTAAAGCTGCCGCTCCACTGGGTGAGCGAAGCCGAAGGGTTATGCGGCGCCAGTCTGTAGTGATTGGGAAGCGTGACGAATCTGGGCTTTGGCGCTGTGTGGGCCGTCGCCGCAAGCGGCAGGAGCGTGACGAGCGCGAGCGCCGTCGACGACAAAAATCGTGAATGCATGTGATTCCCTCTTTAATTGGGGCTGCGGATACAAAAAGACTAGCAGAACAAAAACCCGCGCCTAGAGCGAACCCGAGAAAAAGAACAATATCAAAACGACCTATGGCTGCTTTCCGCACAATTCGCCTTAACCTGTAATAATTTTCGATGGCAGCACAGCCACAGTGGGGCAAAAAACAGACGGACAGAACCCGCACGCAACCGCAGCAAAAGAACAGAGCGGACGTTTTGCGGGAAGCTTCGTCTCAGGCTTTCAGCAGGTCCATGACCGCCCGGTGTGCCTGGTCGATGGCGCTGTCGGTATAGGCGGCAAAGCCGGCGTCGGAATTGGCGATGGCGATGCGGCCGAACGGCTTTCGCGCGCGCAGATTGGGCCCGTGCGCAGCGTCGAAACCGGTGTCCCACAGCGAGTTGTATTCGGGTGCGTAGCCGTGCGCCCAGCGGTTGACGGCGATCCCTTCGATGTCGCGTGCCGGATCGAAACCGGTTCCGGCGAGGGTGCGCGCGAGTTGGTCGCGCACATTGCGTTCGAAGGTTTCGAACGGCGTCTGGAGCAGCTCCATGCGGCCGAAGCGGTTCTGGTCGTATTCGGAGAGGCCGGGCTTTGCCGGCGCGCGGACCATGCGGATGAGGTTCGGTTCTTCCGGGTTGCGCGGGCTTCGGTAGGCGCCGATATCGACCGCCTGATTGAGCGTGATGCTCATGTGATAACAACCCGGCGCCTCGATTCGGCGGGCGCGAACGGCATGAAACGGCGCCCAGTTGCGCAGCGCGACGTTGGTGTAGACGAGAGGACATCGGACCAGCGCATGAAGCGCCTGTTTCTGTTCTGACGGGAGTTCCGGAACAAGATAGGGAATCATCGCATTGAAGCCGGCGAGCACGCAGGCTTTCGCGCGCGCCCGGTGCACCGCCCCGCCGCCGCGGCTCGCCGTGTACGCAACCTCGACGCCGTTCGGGGCATTGCGCGCACGCACCACGATATTGTTGAGGCGGATGCGAGCGCCGTTGCCCGGCCGGTCCAGCGCTGCGTAATCCGCGCGCGCCGCAACGATGTCACGCGCGTCCTTTCCGGGAATCGCGCCGGGAACGAGCGCACGCACAAGCAAGCGGGCAATCGAGGCGTTGCCGTCGGGAAAATGAAACTGCTCCGAGCCGCCGGTCGTCGAATATCCCGCCGGCGTATAGCCCATGCGCTTCAGGCTCGGTCCGCCCGGCTTGAGCTTCAGCCCGTTAAATCCCGGATAGCCCAGGGCCCAGCAGTCGAGCGCCGAAATCGCGTCGAATCCGCAGCCCCACCATTCGTCGGTTACATGCTGATAGAACGGAACGACGCCGGGATCGGCTTTCACGATCTGAAGGAAATAATTTTTGTACGAAATGCGCGAGAGCCGGTCCTTGATCTGGTCTGCGTTCTTTCCCGGAAAATAGTCCTCAGCGCCGGTTTCGATCTTCAGAATGCTCTCTCTGACGGCCGGCTTCAGCGGCGCCTGCGCCAGGAACCGCGGCCACGCCTTTGGATCGCTCTTCCGCCAGACCCGGTTGTCGAGCCAGACGAGGCGATCGGTGCCGAACGTCTCCCGGTCGAAAAACACGGCGCGCCCCATTCCGGCATAGACCGAGGCGACGTCGCAGGCCTTGCTGAGTTCCGAGGGTTCGACGCCGAGCGAACGCAACAGGCCTGACGCAACATTGCTGTACGGATACGGGCTGTCGATCTCCAGCGTGCCGCCGTTAATCAGTTCCATGCGCCCGTTCACATGGAATTCGTTGCGCTTGGCGTGGCCGCCGAAATCGTCGTGATTTTCGATGACGAGGATTTTCGCGCGTGGCTTTGCCGCGCGATAAAACCAGGCGGCCGCGAGTCCGCTGATTCCCGCCCCGGCGACCACCAGATCATAGGCTTCGTCGTCGTCGACGAGCGACGACGTGTGATTCCAGAAATCGCCGTCCCTGAGCTCGTGCGCCGCTTCGAACGAGCCCGGATGGTTGCCGCGCATGCCGAGCCGCGTCGGCGGATAATAACCGGGCGCGTTCTGCGCCTCCTGTTCGGCGGCCTGGGCGAGTTCGGGCGCAAGCGCGCCGAAGGTCACGCCGATCGCCGCGCCCTGCAGGAAATCACGCCGCGCAATGGCGCGGTCCAAGCCCAGCTGACGATCGGATTTCCTGGTCATCGCAGACTGTTCCTACATGACGTGCGGCGTGAGCCAGACGCGCGCAACACCGATCGCCGCGATAATAAAAAGCGCGGCACCGCACAATCCGCCCAGCATCGCGCCCGAAAGCCGTTTGTCGGGATCGGCTACGTATCCGACGCGATAGAGGATGCGCGAGACAATCCAGAGTAGTCCGACGAGCGGCGCAAGCCACGCCCAGGGAATGGGATAAAAGGCCGCGACCCAGAGAAACGGCAAGACGATGCCCATCTGCTCGAGCGTGTTGAGCTGCACGCGATAGGCACGGTCGAATTCCGGATGGCCGCTCGTCGCGGGCGCCCGGATATTGTGCTTCGCCCGCAGATTGCCGACGCGAAAAGCGCAATAGAAATAAAACAGCCCGATCAACAGCGTCACGGTCGCCGTCCATAAGAAGACGGGTTCGGCTCTCAGCATGCTGGCATTCCCCGGCACCTGCAGGTACACGCTAACGCGAATTGGGGAGCCATCAAAATCCCGCCATGACCGCGCTCTACGGCATCCCGGCGCTTCTCCTCCTCGTGCTCGCGCTCGGCATTAGCCTCGTGCTGGCGGCCGCGGGACAGATCTGGGTGCACCGAAGTTTCCGCCGCCAGGACTTCATCGCCCATAACGAGGTCGGGGGCACCATCATGGCGGTTTCGGGAACGCTCTACGCGGTGATGCTCGGTCTTCTGACCGTCGCCATGTGGCAGCACTATCTGGAAGCCCGCGAGCTGGTGGTCATGGAGTCCGACGCCGACATCGATGTCTGGCACACCGCGGTCGGATTGCCGCCTTCCGCGCGCGAGCGTGTGCGCGGCGATGTGCTTCGTTACGCCCAGATCATGACCGGCCGCGAATGGCCGTTGATGAAGCAGGGCGGCAATGACGCAACCGCGGCGATGATCGGCATGGATGCGACCGATGCAACCGGTTCGCTGGTGCCGGCGAATTCCGGTCAATCCAATGCCCAGTCCATAACCCTCCAGCAGCTTACGATCATGCACGACGCCCGCCAGCAGCGGATCGCGACCAATATGGCCGGGCTGGCGTGGTTCGAATGGCTCATCCTCCTCCTGGGCGGCTCGTGCATCATCTGTTTCTGCTGGCTGTTCGGCCTTCACAACGCGCGCGTGCATCTCTTGATGACGGCCATGGTGACGGTGATTATCGTCTCCGCGCTCGTGCTCCTTTTCGAGCTGCAGTACCCGTTCCGCAGCGATGTCGGGATCGGCCCTGACGCCTGGAACGACGCGGTCGCACATATCCACCAGATGCAGTCGGGTGCGATGCCGGACATGCAGTAGTGAGGCGAGCAGGCCCGCTTATCCACAACCACCAGTCTTGCCGACCCGAACGGACGGGCGCACAGTTCCGAATCAATCCTTTTCGAAGGGGAACATCATGGTTGTGAACGCCAAGATAGCGGCGATGGTGCTCGGCATCGCGTTCCTGATCGCGGGCGTCCTGGGTTTCATTCCGAATCCCATCCTGGGAGCCAACGGCGTCTTCCTGACCAATCGCCTGCATGACTATGTGCACATCGGCAGCGGCATCGTTCTTCTGCTCGGCGCCTACTCGCCTCTCGGCGCAACGCTGACGCTGAGGGTTGTCGGCCTCATCTACGCCATTGTCGCCGTTGTCGGTTTCGTGATGGGCGACATGGTTCTCGGTGTGGCGATGAACATGGCGGATCACTGGCTGCATGTGGTGCTGGCAATCGTGATTCTGTACGCGGGCTTCGGGCTACCCGAAGAGATCCGCGCTCCAGCGACGGCTTAGCGGCCGCGCGCGTTTCGACCGGGTCCGGCGCCGCTATCCGCGCGGCGCCGGCCGGTGTTTTTGTCTCCCAACGAAGCTTGTCTTGCCCCTCTTCCCTAACCCGCTCCCCCGAACCGCGGGAGCGAGGGGAATAATTCGGGCGGCGCGGGAGCGAGGGAAATTGTGTCTGGCCCGCACCGCTGATGGCGCGTTATAGCCCTTGCGTGAACACGACCGCATCCGACACCCGCCGCAAGCAGCTTTGTTTCCGCGCCACGCATCGTGGTTTCAAGGAAGCCGATGCAATCCTCGGCGCCTTTGCGGCGTTGCATCTTGCGGAGCTTGATGAAAACGAACTCGAAATGTTTGCCGCGCTGCTCGAGGTGCCCGACCACGAGCTCTATGACTGGTTGCGCGATGCGGCGCCGGTGCCGCGCGCGCACGACACGCCGGTATTTGCGCGCCTGAAATCGATCTGCGGACGAAAGCAGCCGGCGTGGAACGTCTGACCGCCATCGCACGCGACAAGGGCCGGCTCGCGCTGACCGGCGCGCCCGCGGGTTACGACGCCTATCTTGCCGCCGAAGCGGCAACACGCCGGCGCGGCATCGTGCTGTTCGTCGCGGCCGACGATATGGCGGCGCAGGCCGCGGTTGAAGCCATCCGTTTTTTCGCGCCGGCACTCGAGGTGCTGAGCTTTCCGGCCTGGGACTGTCTTCCCTACGACCGCCTTTCGCCGAAGCCGGATATCGAGAGCACGCGGCTTGCGACCCTCGCGGCGCTTGCCAAGCGGGGCAAAGATACGGTGCCGGCGGTGGTCGTTGCTCCGGTGCATGCGCTGGTGCAGCGCGTGCCGCCGCGCGCGTCCATTCGCGGCGCAAGCCTTCTTGCCCGCGCCGGCGAGACGATCGAACACGGCGCGCTGACGAATTTTCTGGTCAAGAACGGCTATGCGCGCGCGAGCACTGTGCGCGAGCCTGGCGACTTCGCGTTGCGCGGCGGCATCGTCGATCTGTGGCCGCCTGGCGCCGAGGATCCGCTGCGCCTCGACTTCTTCGGCAGTACGCTCGACGCCATCCGGCGATTTGACGTCGACACGCAACTGTCCAGCGATCGCATCGACTCGATCGAGCTTCTTCCGGCCAGCGAAGCGCCGCTCGATCCCGAATCGATCCGCCGTTTCCGCGCCGGCTATATCGCGGCGTTCGGCCCCGCCGGCTCCGACGATCTTCTTTACGAAGCGGTCAGCGCGGGGCGAAAACATCAGGGGATGGAGCACTGGCTGCCATTGTTCTATCCCGAACTCGAGACGCTGTTCGACTACCTCGAGTCGCCGCTCGTGTTCCTCTCGCACCAGGCGGAAGAGGCGCGGGCCGCGCGGCATGAACTGATCGCGGATTACTTCGCCACGCGCCGCCAGCTGCTCAGCGACCGTGTCGCAGAGAAGAACGCGGGACCCGTGTACAAGCCACTGCCGCCGGACGAACTCTATCTCACGGAAGACGAATGGAAGGCCGCACTCGCGCACAGGGATGTGCGCGAACTGTCGCCGTTCCAGGCGCCGGAATCGATGCGTTCCGTCGATATGGGCGGCAGGCTCGGCCGCGATTTCGCGCCCGAACGCACGCAGGAGCGGGTCAATGTGTTCGAAGCGGCGGCGGCGCACATCAAGGCGCTGCGAGCCGCGAAGAAGCGCGTGATAGTCGCGGCCTGGAGCGACGGCTCGGCCGAGCGGCTCGGCGGCGTCCTGTCCGATCACGGGCTCGCCGCCATGCGCCGCATCGCGACCTGGCCCGATGCGCAGTTGCTGCACGGCGATGCGGTCGGAGTCGCCGTGCTGTCGCTCGAGCACGGCTTCGAGGCGCCCGGCCTCGCGATTGTCAGCGAGCAGGACATTCTCGGCGACCGGATGGTGCGCGCGCGCGCGAAATCGCGCAAAGCGCAGCACTTTCTCGCCGAGATCTCCACGCTCTCGCCCGGCGATCTCGTCACGCATATCGAGCACGGCGTCGGCCGTTACGAGGGGCTGCAGACGATCGATGCCGCCGGCGCGCCCCATGACTGCCTCGCGCTCAAATACGAAGGCGGGAAACTTTTCCTCCCCGTCGAGAATATCGAGCTCTTGACGCGCTACGGCGCCGACGAAGGTTCTGTACAGCTCGACCGGCTGGGCGGCGCGGGCTGGCAGCAGCGCAAGGCCCGCATGAAGCAGCGCGTGCGCGAGATCGCGGCCGAACTCATTCGCATCGCCGCAGAGCGGCAGTTGAAGGAAATGCCGGCCGCCGACCCGCCGCAGGGCCTGTACGACGAATTCTGCGCGCGCTTTCCCTGGCAAGAGACCGAAGACCAGGACCGCGCCATCGCGGAGACGATCGAGGATCTCGCAAAAGGCCGGCCGATGGACCGGCTGGTGTGCGGCGATGTCGGCTTCGGCAAGACGGAAGTGGCGTTGCGCGCGGCGTTCGTCGAAGCGATGGCGGGCGCCCAGGTGGCGGTGGTGGTGCCGACTACGCTGCTGGCGCGCCAGCATTACCGCACGTTCAGCGAGCGCTTTCAGGGCTTTCCGGTAAAGGTGCGCCAGCTTTCGCGTTTTGTAAGCGCGAAGGACGCGCGAGAAACCAAAGCCGGGCTTGCCGCAGGCGATATCGACATCGTCGTCGGCACCCACGCGCTGCTCGCGAAAGCCATTTCCTTCAAACGGCTCGGTCTTGTCGTGGTCGACGAGGAGCAGCATTTCGGCGTGGCGCACAAGGAACGGCTGAAAGCGCTAAAGGCCGATGTGCACGTGCTGACGCTGACCGCGACGCCGATCCCCCGCACGCTGCAGCTCGCGCTTTCCGGCGTGCGGGATCTTTCGCTGATCACCACGCCGCCCATCGACCGCCTCGCTGTGCGAACGTTCGTGACGCCGTTCGATGCGCTGACGCTGCGCGAAGCATTGCTGCGCGAGCACTATCGCGGCGGCCAGAGCTTTTACGTCTGCCCGCGCATTGCCGACCTCCCGGATGCGATGGATTTCCTAAGGCACACCATCCCCGAAGTAAAAGCCGCCATCGGCCACGGCCAGATGCCCGCCGCTGCGCTCGAAGACGTCATGACCGCGTTCTACGACGGCAAGATCGACGTGCTGGTCTCCACCAACATCATCGAGAGCGGTCTCGACATTCCGACCGCCAACACCCTCGTTGTACACCGCGCCGACCGCTTCGGACTGTCCCAGCTCTATCAGCTGCGCGGCCGCATCGGGCGCTCCAAACAGCGCGCTTACGCCTATCTGACCACCCCTGCAGACCAGAAGCTCACCGAAACCGCCGAGCGGCGGCTTCAGGTGCTGCAGTCCCTCGATCAGCTTGGCGCGGGTTTTTCGGTGGCGAGCCACGATCTCGACATCCGCGGAGCCGGCAACCTTCTGGGCGAAGAACAATCCGGCCATGTCCGCGAAGTGGGCATCGAGCTTTACCAGGAGATGCTCGAGGAAGCGGTATCGCAGTTGCGCACGGGCGCGCCGGCGGAAGCCGAGGACGAATGGTCGCCGCAGATCAATATCGGCACCTCGGTTCTCATTCCGGAATCCTACGTCCCCGATCTCGATGTACGCATGGCGCTCTATCGCCGGCTCGCCGGAATCGAGACGCGCGCGGAAATCGATGCGTTCGCCGCGGAACTGATCGATCGTTTTGGCGCCCTGCCGGAAGAAGTCGCGCATCTCCTCGACGTCGTCGCCATCAAGGCGCTGTGCCGTCTGGCGCAGGTCGAAAAGATCGAGGCCGGCCCGAAAGGGGCGACGCTCACCTTCCGCAACAACCTCTTTCCCAATCCCGGCGGCCTCGTGCGTCTGATCGCCGAACACCAGGCCACCATGCGCGTGCGTCCCGACCAGAAGGTGGTGATCGCGCGCAACTGGCCGACGCCGGAGCTGCGCTTGAAAGGCGTGGAGTCCACCCTCGCCCAGCTCGTGCGCATCGCCGACCGCAAGGCCGCGTAAGCACCCTCACCCGCGCCGGGAGAAGCCCGGCGCACCCTCTCCCGCAAGGGGGCAAGGGGAGAGGGTTATCATCCGGAAAATCTGTACAATCATGGCCGGTGTCCCTGCTCCCTCTCGGGAGAAGGTGGCCACGCGTCAGCGCGGCTGGATGAGGGGGGTGTTTATGGTCCCGCTTCGAACGCCATCACGGCCGCGCTGCCGGCTTCGACGCGGGCGCGCAAGCTCTCGCATTCGGGCATCATGCGTTCCATCCAGTAGCGGGCGGAGACCAGTTTCTGTTGGTAGAATGTCGAGCCCTGCCCGTTCTCCGAAAGCTTCGCCAGCGCGTGTTTCGCCAGGCGCGCCCACATCCAGCCCACGACGACAATGCCCATGAGGCGCAGGTAATCGACCGCAGCCGTACCGGCATCGTCCGGGTTGGACATGCCGTGCTGCGCAAGCCACAGCGTCGCGCCCTGCAGCGATTCCAGACCGCTCCGCAACGGCCTGGTGCAGAACGCGAGCGCGGCGTCGTCGCCGTTATCCTCGACGAACGATTTGATGATGCCGAACAGCGCGAGCGGCGCGGCTCCCCCTTTGCGGCCGAGCTTGCGGCCGACCAGATCCATGGCCTGTACGCCGTTGGCGCCTTCGTAGATCTGGTTGATGCGCCCGTCGCGCACGAACTGCTCGACGCCGTTGTCGCGAATGTAGCCGTGGCCGCCGTAACACTGCATCGCCATGTTGGCGCACTCGAACCCCATGTCGGTGAAAAATGCCTTGATCACCGGCGTCATCAGATCGGTGAGCAATCCCGCGCTCTCGCGTTCCGGCCGGCTTGAATGGGCGATCGCCATGTTGAGCGTGGCCCAAACCGCCACGGCGCGCGCCCCTTCGGTGAAGGCGCGGGCATGCAGCAGCATCCGGCGGATGTCGGGATGGACAATGATCGGATCGGCGGATTTGTCCGGATCCCTGGCGCCGGTGAGCGCACGGCCGGCGCGGCGCTCCATCGCGTAGGCGCGGGCGTTCTGCTGCGCGACTTCGGCGATCGCGATGCCCTGCACGCCGACGCCGAGCCGCGCGGCGTTCATCATTCCGAACATGCCCTTCATGCCTTCGGACGACGAGCGCTTCGCGCCGGGTGAAGGCGGCTGCGGTTTCGCCCCGACGCGCCAGGCGACCGCCTCGTCGAAATTGAGGACGCAGGTGGCATTCGCGCGGATTCCCATCTTGTGTTCGATGCCGCCGCAGAACACGCCGTTGCGCGCGCCGACGCTGCCGTCCTCCTTTACGAGATATTTTGGCACCATGAAGAAATTCACGCTCGAAAGATCGTCATGGAGCTTTCCCTGTTCGTCGGGAATCTTCGCGATCACCATGTGGATGATGTTGTCGGTGAGATCGTGCTCGCCGCCGGAAATGAAAATCTTGGTTCCGCTCATCCGGTAGGTGCCGTCGTCCTGCTCGATGGCGCGTGTTTTCATCAATCTGAGATCGGTGCCGCAATGTGGCTCGGTCAGGCACATCGTGCCCGTCCATTCGCCGGAGACCATGCGCGGGACGATGTGCTCCTTCATCCACGGGGCGCCGCCGGAAACGAGCGCGGAGTAGGCCGCCATGGAAAGCGCGGGATACATGGCGAAAGACTGGTTCGCGGCCTGCGTCATTTCGCCGATCAAGCTGGTGACAAAACCCGGCAAGCCGGCGCCGCCGAATTGCTCCGGCGCACCGACGCCGCTCCAGCCGGCCTCGGCGAATGCCTTGTACGCCTCCTTGAATCCCCTGGGCGTGCGCACCACGCCGTTTTCGAAATGGCAGCCCTCCGCGTCGCCCGCCTGGTTGAGCGGCTGCAATACCTCCTCACAGAACTTTCCCGCGTTCGCGAGCACGTCGTCGATCGTCTCGGCGCTCAGGTCGGCGAAGCCGGGAAGATCCGTCTGCCTGGCGATCTCGAAGAATTCATGCAGCAGGAAGCGATAGTCCTCGAGCGGCGCGCGATAGATCGGCATCGGCTTAACCCTTTCACACGTTTCTATAGGCCCGAAGCGTGCGACCGCCAATACGGACGCGTTGAGGTCCCATTTTCGTTCGATGCGCGCCTCGCGACCCGGTATTCGCCTGAGTGTGCGTCGTTAGTTGGAGCGAACAGGTACGCACCACGGAGGAACGGAAGATAACCGCCAAGTCGCCAAGCTGGCAGTCTTCGGCGAGCGCGACGTACAGGATTTCGTCGGCCGAGAGGCAGATTTCGCGGGCAGCAAATTCTGATTGGTGGCGTTGATGAAGCGCATTCCGGGGACGGGAATATCCTGTCCCCGGAAAAGGCTGGTCTACTGCGGGCCTCCGCCGCCCGCACCCCCGGAACTGGCGCCGCCGGAGGAACCGGGCGCCATGTTCTGCTGGGTGTTCTGCTGCTGCTCCATCGCCGGAGGCGAGGTTTCCGGAGGCGGCGCATAGTACGCGGGGGCTGGCGGCGGCGCTTCCTCAACCACGGGCGGGAACATATAGAAGCGGACACCGGCCATGACCACGTTTTCGTGGATGCTGTGCGAAGCGACAGGACCGAAGGCGGGCGTGTCCGTGGTCGCCTGGGCGGTCGCATCGCGATAGCGGTAGTCCACAAAGATATCGGCATCAGGCGCGATTTCAAACGATGTCCCTGCAATCGCCTGCCACATAAATCCCCATTTGTCGGTGAAAGCGATCTGGTCGTGCGTCGCAGCGACGTAGGGCGCGAACCACACATGCCCCACACCGAGGCCTGCACCGCCGTACAGATTCCAGCCCGGCGTGATGGGGAAGTCGTAGATCGCGTTGAAGAGTTCCGACGCGATATTGGCGTGTCCACCAGCGCCGTAACTCGCGCCCCCGGTGTTGAAGGTGGAAATCTTGTGCCAGTCGTAGCCCGATTCAAATTCCAGGCGGATCGGGATTACCGGCAGTTTGTAGCCAAGCGTTCCCGCAATGATCAGCCCGTCGTCCGTCGTCAAGTTCCCAGTGGCGGGCGGCGGCGCGAATTGAGTGACGTTAATATTGCTCTGGCCGTCCCAGCCTGCGCCAAGGCCCACATACATGCCCACGCCCGCGATGGCAGGGCCTGCGAGGCAAAGCGCGGCCCCGCACCCGAGCAGAATTGTTTGCAGCTTCATAAGAACCCCGCTTCTTGTGCGATTTGCCCCGTGCTAACGCCTTGACCCAGCGAAGTTTCCGACCGGCAGGCCGAGCTGGTGGCCCAACTGTGGCTAATTTGAAACAGTCTGTCGGACAGCCCCGGACGCTGGAAGCCAAACAAACGACTTCCCAAGAGCAGTCGCCTACGGCCCTTGCCCCGGCGCGTTCAAGCCTCCGTTCGGCGTCTTGTACAACTTTCAGCTTCGCCCTCAACAGTCTCGTGCGCTCACCCCTGAACGTGCCGGCCGAGCCTTCTTCAATAAAGCCCCGGAACAAGCCGCCAGGTTCGCGCGGCGTAGTCGGCGTATTCGGGAAAGGCATCGCGGAGCACCTGCTCTTCGTAATGGATGCGCGCGAGCTGCAGCACATCCGCCGCCAACACGATGAAGAACGCCCACGGCTCCTGGAACTGAATCATTGTCCCCACAGAGGCGACGATGCTTATGAGATAAAGTGGGTGCCGGACGAAGCGGTACGGCCCCTTTGTCACCAACCGCCGCGCTTCCGGCAGAATCGTGAACGATCGGCCGAGCCAGAAAAGAATGGCGATCTCCGCCAGTGTACCGCCACCGGTCAGGGCGGCGGCGAGTGCCGCCATGGGCACGGACGGTGACTGCTTCGGCAGCAAGGCAACCGCGATCAGAAGGTTGGCGCCGAAAAGCGCGACAAGGCGGGGCCACATCCCGTGCGATTTGGCGACGGGCATCCGGCGCAGGAGCACGAGCGCGACAACGAGGGTGAAATAACCGATGTCGCTTGCGAGCACAGCGATCTGCAAGCCTGAGAACCACGCCGGACGAAGCGCCAGCGCCGCCGGGAATTGCGGCGCCAGTCCGAAGATGCTGAGGACGTAAAACAGAATGAGCGGCGACGCCGCCAGCACATCGTACGCCTTGGTGGATTCGAATTTGGTTGTGCGCGGGGCCCGCATGGGCGAAGTCTCGCGCGAGTTCCCGCGCGGAGACAAGCCGATGGCGAAAAAAGACGCGACTCCCGAAGACGACCGGCATTACCACCGGGCGCTTTACGACCTGCAGGTCGAGCTCGTGAAGCTCCAGCGGCAACTGATCGCCGAGGGCACGCGCGTTCTTGTTATCGTCGAGGGTCGCGACGCCGCCGGCAAGGACGGTGCAGTCAAACGGCTGATCGAACATATGAGCCCACGCGAGACCCGCATCCACGCCCCCGGAAAGCCATCCAGCCGCCAGGAAACCGAATGGTATTTCCAGCGCTTCGTGCCATTCTTGCCCGCAGCCGAGGAATTCGTGGTGTTTAATCGCTCCTGGTACAACCGTGCCGGCGTTGAGCGTGTCATGGGTTTTTGCACCGATTGGCAACTCGAGGAATTCTTCGAATCCGTGGTGCCGTTCGAGCGGATACTGGTGCGCGACGGTATCGTCGTCCGAAAATATTATCTCGACATTTCACGCGGCGAGCAGAAGAAGCGCCTTGCCGAACGCGCGAAGGATCCGCTGACGCAATGGAAGCTGTCGCCGATTGACGCCAAAGCGCTGCAGAAGTGGAAAGCCTACAGCAAGGCACGCGACGCGATGTTTCGACGCACGAGCCACGCAGACGCGCCGTGGCGCATCGTCCGCGCCGATGTGAAGAAAATCGCGCGGCTCGAACTGATCCGCGATCTCGTTGCGAGCTTTTCGTACGACGACAAATCGAGGAAGCTCGCACATCCGAATCCCTCAATCATCTTCCCGTGGAGCGAAAACGCCGCGCCGCTGATCGCCGCGTAAGTCGTCTCTCAGTTTTTCTCCCCAGCGCTTGCACTGCGCGGGGGAAGGAAAACGAAAAAGCAGGGTCAACTGAAGAGCGAGCAATCCCGCCCATCATGTATCGAGCGCCGTCGCGAGCGCAGTTGCGAGCCGCGTCGCATCGTTCTCGTCATGATAAATGCCGAAGCCGACGCGTAAACGGTCGCCGCGCCAATCAACGACGATGTTCTCGGCGGCGAGACGCGCGGCAATCGCACCCGCATCCCTGGCGCGAAAGGCGAGAAAGCGTCCACGCCGGTTTTCGTCAAGTACGACAAGATCGCGGGATTGGAGCGGCGATTGCAGGCGGTCGAGTTCCGCGAGGAAGACCCGCTCGATCGCGCGCACCATTTCGAGCATCGCCGCGACGGTCAGGCCTTCGCGCGACAGCCAGTTCTGTACCGCATTGAAGCGATAAAGCCCGGAAACATCGAAGGTCGCGCCAAAGAAGCGGCTGCCATCCGCTGCGAAAGGCACGCCGGAGCCGCCCTTTTCAAGCGCGGAGAAGCCCGCATACCAACCTGTATCGCGCGGCCGGGGGCAAATTCCGGGCGGACAATGCAGAAAACATGCGCCTTCCCCGGCCATGGCATATTTGTAGCCGCCTGCGAGATAAAACACCTGCCCGGCAATCGCGCGAAGGTCGGTCGGGAGCGCCATGAAGCCGTGATAACCATCGATGACGACCAGCGTTTGTGGATCGCGCGCCACGCGTGCGAGAGCTACGGGATCGATGGCGAAAGCGGAATCGAAGAACACCTGGCTTATGTACACGAGGTCGAAATTGCTGCGGGCTTCGTGGGAAAACCGTTCCTCGAAACTGTCGAACGGTTCGGGGCGCACGCGGGTGACGGAAACCAGTTTCTCCTCTTCGAGCCGCGCCATCTGGCGGGCAAAACTCATGAATTCGGAACCCGTGGTGAGTATGCGCGGTGTACGCTCGCGCGGCAGACAGGAAAGCAATCGCAACAGGAAGGAATGCGTGTTCGGACCAAAGACGACGCTCGCCGGATCGGGCAGGTTGAGCACACGCGCGACATGCGCCCGCGCTTCCGGAATGACGCTAACGAACACCTGCTCCCATTTGCGGTCCAGAAGCCGCGCCGCATCGCGCCACGCCGTTTCCTGTGCGGCAAGCGTCACATCCGGCCAGGGATGATGGCTGTGTGCCGCCGCATGGAACGGCGCTCCCGCGGCGCCGATGCTGAGCGAGAATCCTTTCACTGCGGCGACACCGGTCCTGCTTTGATGTCCGGATCATTGAGATGCCAGAACTTCCAGCGCATGGCGTTCATGATGCGCGTGCGTCCCGAGGGGTGATCGTAGAACACGAATTCTTCGAGCGGCGTCGGATCGAGCTTGCGGTATTCGGAGAGCTTGAGCGTCGCAGTGGCGAAACCGTCGGGCTGCCGCGCCGCGTTCAGTCCGAAAATATCGGCCTGCGCCTCGATCGTGCGCGTAATGGTGTTGGTGACCGGCGTCGCCAGCACGAAGAAGATGGCGAGAAGCGCGGAAAGCACCGGCAGCCCCGCAGGGTCATCGATGCTACGCACCTCCCAATTGCCGCCGAATATATCGGTGAGCGCACGAAATCCCCAATCGAGAAACAGAAACGCCACGAGAAAGACGAGGCCGAACCAGGTGATGCCAATGACGACGTGACTGAGCACGTAATGGCCCATCTCGTGCCCGAGAACGGCCTCGATCTCCGCCGGCGTGCAGCGGTTCATCAGATTGTCGTTCAGCGAAATTCGCGTCGTGCCGAACAGACCCGAGACATTGGCCGAGATGCGCTTGCTCTGCTTCGAGGCGTCGAACTCATAGACGTTGTCGACCGGAATTCCGTTCGCCTTAGCGAGCGAAAGAATCTTCTCCTTCATCGGGCTTTCCGGCAGCGGCTTGTAGTGGTTGAACAGCGGCGACACGAAGACCGGCGCGATCATGATGATACAGGCCGAAAGGGCGACCGCGACCAGCGTCCCCCACGCCCACCACAGGCGTTTGCTGGCGCGGATAACGGCGTAGATGAGCGTCAGTGCGATGGCCGCGGCGACGAGTTGGAGGAGGAAGCCGACGCCAAAATCCCTGAACCATTGGGCGAAGTTCTGGTTGGACAAACCGTAGGCGTGTTCGCGGAAAAACCCTTCGTACAACGTAAGCGGGAATGTCAGCACGGTCGTGGCGACGATAAACATCGCGACATAGATCGGCACCTGCGCGAACCGCGAGCGCGTGACCCGCTGCGCGGCGTTGCGCATGCGGGCCGAAAGCCCGGTCCACAAAAGAAGCGCGGCGACCGCGACGGCATAGAGCCCATCAACGAGGATCAGCACATAACCGCCTTCGAAATAGGAATCCGAGCGCTTGCGGGCTTCGCCGGAAACCCGCGCTAGGTAAGCGTTGGTCGCCTTCACCGGATCGAATGGGATTGCATGCGCCGGGGCAGCGCGGGCAGGCAGCGCCTGCTCCGTAACCGGGCTCAACGGTGCCGCGCGCAAATCCTTTTGCGCGTAGGCGTCAAAACCTGCAAGGAACGTCGCGCAAAGCACGACCATCACCACCGCCGCCTGCCTCCAGCCCATCTCTCGTTCTCCTGTTGTCGTTCAACCTAGCAGGGCTCCGCCGAGCAGGTCGCGGTACAGCGACAGCGTGTCGGTGGTCATGCGGGCGAGACTGAAGTTGCGAAGGATGTGATTGCGGCCGCTCACGCCCAACGCCGAACGTGCTTCGGGGCCGGCCTGCACGAGTTGCGCAAGCGCCGCCGCAAGTGCTTTCGCGTCGCCTGGAGGAACGAGAATCCCGGAGATGCCGGGCAGAATGGTTTCGCGCGAGCCACCGTGGTCAGTGGCGATCACCGGCCGTTCCATGGCGCTCGCCTCAGCGGCAACGCGGCCAAACGCCTCCGGCTCGGTCGAGGCCGACACCACGATGTCGGCGGCGCGATACACCGCCGCCATATCGGTGACATGCCCTGCCATCGTCACCACGCTTCCAAGACGATTCCGTTCGATGCTGCGCTTTACTTCGGCGACATAGGAGTCGCGGCCCTGGGAATCGCCGGCGAGCACCGCGCGAAACGATGCAGCTCCATTTCGCAGCAATTGCGCTAGCGCTTCGACGAACACCAGCTGTCCTTTCCACCGCGTGATTCTTCCGGGCAGCAGAATAACGGTTTCGCCATCGCGAACTCCCCAGGACCGGCGCAGGCGATCGCTATCTTCGGTCTTGACGCGCGCCGGATCGAAGACGTCGAGATCGACTCCACGGTGCACGACCACCAGTCGCTTGGGCGCGAGCGCGTAGCGGGTGCGGATGTGATCCGCGGTCCAATGCGAATTGGCGATTACCGCATCGCCGCGCAACATCACGGAGTTATAGAAACGCTTGAGCGCCGACCTGGCCGAATATGCGCCATGAAACGTGGTGACGAAGGGGATCCGCTCACCCCGCGCCGCAAAGAATACGCTCCAGGCGGGTGCGCGCGATCGGGCATGCACAAGTTTGACGCCGCGTGCCCGGATCAATCGCCGCAGGCGGCGTACGTTGGCCACAAGCGCGATCGGCGATTTGGTGTTGAGCGGCATTGAAATCCATTCGCCACCCGCGGCCACGAGTTCTGCGACCATCCGTCCGCCATCAGCGACGACCAGGGACTCAAATCCTTCGGCCACCAGCGCGGCGGCGATGTCGATCGTCGCGCGCTCGGCCCCGCCGGTATCGAGCCGCGGCACGACCTGCAGGATGGCTGGCCCGTTCGCTGCTCCGGTTCTACTATGCGTCATGCGCTCAAATTGGATGTGCCGAAGAAACCCGGTTGTGCTCCTCGCTCTTGTGGCCTGCACCTGGATGAGCGCGAGCGTGGCGGGGCCCGAGAAGACCGTCGAACCGAACGCAGCTTACGAGCATTGCCTCGCTTCCGTGAAGCGCGATCCGGCACGAGGCCTCAATGAGGCGGAGCAATGGTCGAATGAACGTGGCGGCGCTGCATCGCTCCACTGTGCGGCGCTCGCGCTGGTGGAACTCAGGCGCTACGGCGAGGCGGCACAGGCGCTCGAAAACACGGCACGCATCACCGCTGGCCTCGCGGCACGGGCGGAGATCTTCGACCAGGAGGGCAACGCGTGGCTGCTTGCCGGCGACAGCTCGAAAGCCGAAGCCGCACTCGGCGACGCGCTCGCGCTTGCGCCGAAAGACGAGGATATTCTCGAGGATCGCGCACGCGCACGCGGGGCGGCGAAGAACTGGCGCGGCGCGTACGAGGATTTGACGGCCGTGCTGGCGCTCGATCCCGACCGCGCTGACGTCTATGTGCTGCGGGCGAGTGCCCTTCACGCCGAAGGCAGAAAACAGGAGGCGCGGGCCGACATCAGCCACGCACTTGCCATCTATCCCGGCTATCCCGAAGCGCTTGTCGAACGCGGCACGATGCGCCTGGAGTCGGGCGACATTGCGGGCGCGCGCGCCGACTGGAAAGAGGCGACGCGCGAAGCTCCCGGCAGCGACGCCGGTCAGGCAGCGCGTGCCGGGTTGGAACAGCTTCCCGCTGCGGCAATAAAAAAACCTCACTAGCGACGAATCCGCACGGGCGTACATACCATGGAAAAGCGTGTCATTCGCGCGCCCGGCTCCGCGAAACGCGGCCCAAGCGACAATTCAAGTTTCAGACGGACTCTCATCCCATTCCGCACGGACCTCTGCGTCAAGTTCATGGTCCCAACGCTGCGCGCGAAGATGTACAAACTCGTCAGTTGGCAACAATCGTCGGAGGGCCCAAACGGCCATGGCGCGGACGAGCGGCGACGGATCTGAAACGAGGCGCAGGGCGTCCTCGGCAAGCGTTGGTTCGCCGGAATTGCCGATCGCGATCATGACGTTGCGCACAAAGCGATCGCGGCCGATGCGCTTGACGGGCGACTTGCGGAACAACGCGCGAAAGGCGGCATCGTCGAGGCGCGAAAGCGCGGACAGCGAAGGCACCTTCAATTCAGCGCGCGCATGAAAGCGCGCTTCCCGCGCGACCGAAGCGAATCCGTTCCACGGGCAAACCGCAAGACAATCGTCGCAGCCATAGATGCGATCGCCCATTTTCTCGCGGAATTCACGAGGGACATGTCCTTTGTGTTCAATGGTGAGGTACGAAATGCAGCGCCGCGCATCCATTCGGTACGGCGCTGTGAAGGCATGGGTGGGGCAGGCATCGAGGCAACTGCGGCAGCTGCCGCAATGATCCTCGTCGCGCGCATCGGGCGGAATTTCCATCGTGGTCAACAGAGAGCCGAGGAACAGCCATGAACCAAATTCGCGCGAAACGAGATTGGTGTGTTTGCCCTGCCAGCCCAGGCCTGCTTCCTGCGCCAGCGGTTTTTCCATGACAGGCGCAGTGTCGACAAATATCTTTACATCGGCATTGAACGTCTGCGCAACGAATTGACCGAGTTGCTTCAGTCCGCTTTTCAGTACGTCGTGGTAATCGTCACCCTGAGCATAGACCGAGATCGCGCCGGTGCGTACATGGCCACGCTCCAGTAAATCGTCCGGAGGCCCGTAATTCATCCCCACGACGATCGCGGAGCGCGCCTGCGGCCAGAGTACCGCGAGATTTTCGCGCCGGTCGTGGTTGCGCGCGAGCCAATCCATATCGCCGTGGCGGCCGTCGGCGAGAAATTGCCTTAGATTGTCTCGCGTCGAATCGGGCAATGCCGCGCGCGCGAACCGCACCACGTCAAAGCCAAGCTCCAGACCTCGGGCGCGAATGCGTTCGCGCTCATCGCCTTCAGGCATCGAGGTCCGGATAATGCGGAGCGGGCGGCTGACCCGGCACACGGTCTGCGAGCAGCGTGCGGAACGACGGACGCGACTTGATGCGCATGTACCATTCGGCGGCGCCGGGAAATTCGTTCCACGGCACTTCGCCGAGATAATCAATGGCCGAGAGATTCGCAGCCACCGCCAGGTCGCCCAGCGAGCAATTGCGCGAAGCAAGGCAGCCGTTGCGCTCGGCCATCGCGCCGATTTCGCTAAGCGCGGTCCGGAGTGCCTCGCGTCCGGCACGCACGACCTGCATATCGGGCGCACGTTGCGCGGTCGAACCGGTGTAACGCTGCGAAGCACGCTCATAGACGATACGCCTGGTCACGTTCTCCAGGAACGGCCCTATGGCCCAATCGAGGAGGCGAAGCGACTCGGCGCGCGGCTGGGGCTCTTCCGGCGTGAGCGGATGATCAGGATAGCTGCCCTCCAGCTGATCAACGATCGCCCACAGGCCGTGGTAGCGGCTGCCATCCAGTTCGACGAATAGCGGAAGATGTTCGCCCAAGTCTTCCGGCGCGGTCCAGTCGCAGGCGAGACGCTTTTCCGCAATCAGGAGCCGCGCAAAGCGGGAGGGCGGCGAGAGCAGCAATTGGACCAAGCGGCGCATGATGGGCCAATCTAGAGAAGCCTCTGCCGCACTCCTAGTGTCCGAATTCTGGAATTCGCTTCGATATTAGGGGCGAAGGCAGGAATCGAGCCGATCGCGCCGCACCTCGCCCATGCGCCGAAGGATGAGCGCCGTCCGCGCCGCAACGTAAGGACCTGGCTGAACGGCACGCCACTTGTCCGGGTCGGGCAGCACCGCCGCGAGCCGCGCTGTCTGCCGAAGGGAAAGCGCCGCCGCGGTGCGATGGAAATAGGCACGCGCGGCCGCTCCCGCGCCGAAATTGCCGTGCCCCCAATCGACCACGTTCAGATAGACCGTGAGGATGCGCCGCTTCGGCCACAGCGCTTCCTCAAGCACGGTGATCCAGGCTTCCAGACCTTTGCGGATCCAGCTCCGCACAGGAAAAAGCAAAAGACTGCGCGCCGTCTGCTGACTGATGGTGCTTGCACCGCGCAGGCGCCCGCCCTCCGCATAGATCTGCGTCGCGCTGTCGATCGAACCCCAATCGAAGCCGTGATGCGAGCAGAATTTCTGATCTTCCGATGCGATCACGGCGCGCGCGAGCCCGGGCGAGATATGGTTCATATCGACCCAGCCGTAATGCGCGCCGTCTCCCTCGAGCCAGGAGGCAAGCATCTGCGGGGTCGCCGGAACAGGCACCGCACGGAAGATCAGCAACAGCAGCGCCGGCAGCGGCACCAGAAGAATGAAAAAGATAAAGAGAATTCGTCCCAGCCAGCGCAAAAATGACGAACGCGCGCGGCCACGCGATCGTGCGGCTGGTTTACCAAGGCTTTGCACAGCGGCCATGTGTCAGAGAATCGTTTCCGGCACCGGCAAGTATCGCGAAACAGCGCGCAGGCGCAAAAGCCAGGGAGGCGGTTGTCGGCGCAAATCCGATAGGCTGGCGGCGCGCCGCATGTTAGGCGCTATCGGTTCAGGCGAATCATGGGTCGGTTATGCACGACATATGGACGGCCATCATTCTCGGGATCGTCGAGGGGCTAACGGAGTTTCTGCCGGTCTCTTCGACCGGACATCTCCTCGTTTCGGAGAAGCTGCTGCATCTCGACGATACGCGCTGGCACGTCTTCACCATCGTCATCCAGCTCGGCGCGATCCTCTCAGTAGTCGCCGTTTACTGGCGAAAATTCTGGACGGCGCTGATGGGACTTCCTACCGACCCGAAAGCACGGCAGTTCGCCGCCATGATCATCGTCGCCTTTATTCCCGCGGGCGTTCTCGGCGCCGTTCTCATCAAAAAAATCAACACGGTCCTACTCAGTCCGACGCGCGCACTCCCGGTCATCGCCGCCACTTGGCTAATCGGCGGCGTTCTCATTCTTGTTCTCGAGCGTATTGCGCCCAAGCCGCGCTATACGCAAAGCGACAACCTTCCGCTGTGGAAGTGCCTGCAGATCGGTTTCTGCCAGTGCGTCGCGCTCCTGCCCGGCGTCTCGCGTTCCGGCGCGACCATTCTCGGCGCGGAACTGTTGCGCGTCGAGCGGCGGGCCGCGGCCGAATTCACCTTCTTTCTTGCGGTGCCCACAATGCTCGGCGCGACCGCTTTCGAACTGTGGAAAGAAGGCGGCACCCTCTCACGCGGTGACGAAATGCTCATCGCCATCGGCTTTGTCGTGTCGTTCATTGTCGCCCTCGGCGTGGTCAAGGTGTTTATCGACATTATCGCCCGCTATGGTCTGAAGCCGTTTGGCTGGTACAGAATCGCGAGCGCGCTGGCGCTGTTCGCTTTTATCGCGGTGCACTAGCCGGCAGGCGCGGCGGCGCCTCGAACTGGCCTTCGCGGCGGAACCGCCAGAGATAGGTCGGAATGATTGCCTCTACCGGTTCCGGCTCGATGGCGAGATCGGCAAAGGTGAGCGCATCGGGCGACACCACATTGTCGCGCCTCAAGAGCCGCACCTGGTCGCGCGTGAGCATCGGATTCGGCAACGTCCCAACAATTGCGGCCTGTAGCATCGCCATGCCCCAGGGAATCGGCAGCAGCAGCCGACGACGATTCGTTTCGGCAAGCACGAGTTGCATCAGCTCGCGGAAGGTATAGACGCGCGGCCCGCCGAGCTCGTAGTTGCGGCCGCCGGTCGCGGCATTGCCGATACAGCACAAGATCGCCGCGGCCACGTCCACAACGTACACTGGTTGAAATTTGGTGTGGCCGCCTCCTATCAGGGGCAGCGCGGGACTGATCCGCGCGAGCGCCGCAAAGCGATTGAAGAAATGGTCTTCGGGACCGAACACAATCGACGGCCGGAGAATGGCCGCTTCCGGAAAAATCTTGCGCAAACGCCGTTCGCCATCAGCTTTCGTACGCGCATAAATGGCATCTGAATTACGCTCGGCGCCGATCGCCGAAACATGCACTACTGCGCCTGTCCCTTCCGCACGCGCGGTCTGCGCGATCGTTTCCGCTGCGTCCGCATGCAATTTCTGGAATCTCTGGCTGGCGCTTTCATAGAGAATGCCGACGAGGTTGACCGCTGCGTCGGCGCCTCTCAGCGCGCGCGCAACCGTAGTGGCATCTGCGATATCGCAATAGACAATCTGAATCTGCCCAACATGCCCCATGGGCAGCAGGAAATTCGCGAGATGCGGCCTGCGGACCGCGACGCGGATGCGGTGACCGGCGCGGGCGAGGGCGCGCACGGTATAGCGGCCGAGGAATCCCGATCCGCCGAACACGGTGACAAGCTTCATCTGAGCGCCCGCGGTCTGCCTAATCCAGCGGTGCTCTTAGCGCGAACAACGTGCGCGCAAAAGGTCCTCGGTCCGGCCGGTGCGCCAAGGCATCCTCGCGGTTTCGCCAACCGCCGGTCGAGGCCTTGCCTGCACCCCAATTCAGAAATACCGGAAGAGCGCCGCAACCGGCGCCAAGTCGCGCGGGACCGAAACGCATTCGAAAGCAGGGCTGCTACTCTTCGACGTACTGCCGTTCGCCGCTTCCCGGCTGAAGATAGACTGTCACCGTTTTTCCAGAATCGGGATCGACAAAGCGCTCATTGGTGCGCTGCCAGCCCGCACCGGGCGATGCGGTTGCAAGCGGCTTGTATCGGAAACGCTCGTACACGATCGCCGCCAGCAGAATCGCGCCCCAGATGAAGAGCGTGAAGGCGGGCGGATCAGCGCCGACGACAAGACACAGCGCGCCCAGCGCCATTGCAGCGAGAGCCAGGAAGAGAAGCGCGCTACGCAACATGCGCGGGCTCCGGCTCGAGAACGACCGCGGTGCCGTATGCGACGATCTCGCTCATGGTCTGCCCGATCTCCGCGGAATCGAAGCGCATCATGATTACGCCGTTCGCGCCCATCACCGTCGCGTTCTTCACCAGACGATCCACAGCGTGGCGCCGCGCCTCTTCGAGCAGTTGCGTGTACTCGTGGATCTCCCCGCCTACTATCGAGCGCAGCCCAGCCATGATGTTGCCACCGAGCCCGCGGGAGCGCACGACGACCCCGAACACCTGCCCCAGCGTCTGTTTTGTCCGATATCCCGCCACGCCTTCCGTTGTCGCCACAAGCATGCTCGCATCTCCATGGATTCGCTCAGGGCCGGCATTATGCCCTGATTCTGTCCCTGCGTGGTGCGCGTTGACAGCCCGGGTGCCGCGCTCCTACTTATCAGCGGCCCTCGCCCAGATGGCGGAATTGGTAGACGCACTAGTTTCAGGTACTAGCGCCGCGAGGCGTGGAGGTTCGAGTCCTCTTCTGGGCACCAGTGTTCTCAATTCGCGAGAGAACTGCATCGCGTGAAGATCAAACTGCATAATGGCGATCTGCCCGAGGGGCTCGACCTTGGCTCCGCGGTCGCCATCGACACCGAAACGCTCGGACTGAATCCTTTCCGCGACCGCCTTTGCCTGGTACAGCTGTCGGCCGGCGACGACGTATGCCATGCCGTACAGTTCACGAACTCCGAGATCGCAGCGCCCAATTTGGCGCGGCTCGTCACCGACCCAAACGTATTGAAGCTTTTTCATTTCGCGCGGTTCGACATGGGCACCTTGAAACGTCACCTCGGCGTGACAGTGGGGCCGGTCTATTGCACCAAGATCGCTTCGCGTCTTGCGCGAACATATACTGACAAACACGGGTTGAAGGATCTCGTGCGCGAACTTCTGGGCGTCGATCTCTCGAAGGAGCAGCAGAGTTCCGATTGGGGCGCGCCGAAACTAACGGAAAAGCAGTTGGCCTACGCTGCAAACGACGTGGCGTATCTCCACCGGCTGCGAACCGCGCTCGATGCGATGCTCGCCCGTGAAGGGCGCGCGGCCCATGCACAGGCCTGCTTCTCCTTCCTACCGGCGCGCGTCGACCTCGACCTGGCAGGTTGGGCCGACGCCGACATTTTCGCCCATTAAGACGAGGGGCGGGACTGGATAGTGTGGCCGTTCGGCTCGCCCCTGTAGGACACCACACCGTTTCGCATCCCGCGCACCGCGCTTGAATGCCGCAGCCCGAGGTCCCATAATCCTTGGAGTTCGGCCCGATTTTCGCCTGCGGCCGGGACTTTTCGGGGGCGCTTCGCGGCCGGTCGCGTTTGGATTGCGGCTGGTTTGATGACTGGGTGTCCGGAATGCCTCCAACCCTCCCCTTAGCGGCCGCCGCGAGCAGCGACCCGACCGATGCAACGCAGTCCGACCTACGGGCAGCAGAGCGCGTGCTTGATTGCGCACGCGAGGCCATGACCGCACTTGCCCGGTCACTCGACCGAAATTTCAGCCGCGCCGTGGACGTCGTTCTGGGCAGCAAGGGCCGCGTGATCGTCAGCGGCATGGGCAAGGCGGGCCACGTGGCCCGCAAGATCGCCGCCACGCTTGCCTCGACCGGCACGCCTGCGCATTTCGTGCATCCTGCCGAAGCGAGCCATGGTGACCTCGGCGTCGTCACCCGCGACGACGCGCTGTTGATCCTGTCCAATTCCGGCGAGACGACGGAGCTTTCAGACCTCATAACCTTTGCCAAGCGTTTTTCGGTGCCGCTGATCGGGATCGCGGCGCGGGAGGATTCGGCGCTGTTGCGTGCGGCCGACGTCGCGCTGCTTTTGCCGCGCGCGAAGGAAGCCTGCCCCATGGGTCTGGCGCCTACGACATCCACAACCCTGATGCTCGTGCTTGGCGATGCACTCGCCGTTGCCCTGATGGAACGACGCGGGTTTACCCCCGATCAATACCGCGAACTTCATCCTGGCGGTTCGCTCGGCAAATCGCTGATCCGCGTTGGCGACATCATGCACCGTGGCGATGAGCTCCCGCTCGTCAGCGAAGCGACAAGGCTGCGCGACGCACTTTATGTCATGACGGCGAAGGGTTTCGGCTGCACCGGTGTCGTTGACGCCGATGGCCGGCTGGTTGGGATATTTACCGATGGTGACCTTCGCCGTTCCGTCGATCGCCTCACGGCAGACGCGCCCATCGCTGAATTGATGACGACATCTCCGAAGACGACATCGCCGGGGGATCTCGCCGCGCAGGCACTTGCGTTCATGAACGGCCACACACCAAAGCTCAATGTGCTGTTCGTCATTGAGCGTGCCGACAGATTGCAAAGGCCGATCGGCATTCTCCATTTGCACGACTGCTTGCGGGCCGGGCTGCAGTGACGGCCGGGAATCTTCATCGCGAGCACGCGGTTGCGGAGCCGCTGGGCCGACCGCCAATCGTGCGCGGCTCGCGCGATTGGACGGCGCGCCGGCGCGCTACCGCGCGCGAGGCGGAGCGTTATTCGCGTTTCGTCACCATCATGAAGCGCGTGCTGCCCGTTGCCGCGGCCGCGCTCGTTGCCGCCGTACTCGCCTATGCCTTGCAGCCGCGACAGGAAAGAATCGGGCGTGTCGCCATGACCTTCCAGCGCCTCGGAATTGTCAATGACGATCTGGCGATGCTCAAACCGCGTCTTACCGGGACGGACGACGAGGGTGATCCGTACATCGTCACCGCGGACGAGGCCGTCCAGGACAAGGGCGATTCCAAGCGCGCCACACTCAAGAACGTCCAGGGCGATATCTCATTGAAGGACGGCACCTGGATCAGCACCATAGCGCCGCGCGGCCTGCTGGACGCAAAGAATCGACACCTGACGCTTGCAGGGCCGATCTCGCTCTATTCCGACAGCGGATACGAAATGCACACCGTGTCCGCAAATCTCGACATGCACAACGCAATGATCGTCGGCAACGATGCCGTGAACGGTCAGGGTCCGTTCGGAATCTTCCGTGCCGACCGGTTCAAAGTCGACCGCCGTTCGCGTCAGGTGTTCCTTTACGGCCATGTGCGCATGAAAATCGATGCGCTCGGAAAGCCGCACTCATGAAAAACACCTGGCTTTGCGTGCTGCTGACGACGTCCGTTGCAATACCGGCCGCACAGGCCACTGATGCAGTGAAGCCGACGCCGCACCGCAATCTGTCGGCACGCAATTCGAATGCGCCCATCAATGTTTCGTCCGATACATTCGAGGGAAATTTGCAGACCAAGGTCGGTACCTATATCGGCAATGTGGTCGTGACGCAGGCCGACGACAGGTTGCGCGCCGACAAGGTGAAGGTGGACGTGGTCGCGGGAAAACCCAGCCGCTTCGATGCCACCGGTCATGTCGTTTTCGTCTCGCCGTCGGGGACGGCCACCGGCGACAATGGCGTCTACGAGCTCGGTCCGCGCACGATCACCCTCACAGGGCATGTTGTTCTGACGAAAGATAAGGATGTAATGCGCGGTACATCGCTCGTTGTCGACATGGACACAGGTCAATCCCGCCTGATCGCGCAGGGCGCGCAGGGCAATCGCGTGCAGGGACTTTTCGTGCAACAGCCACAATCCGGCACTGCGAAGAGCAAATCCGCGGGCAGCGGGAAGCAATAGTTCACGATTCCTTAAACGCGGGGAGCCGAAACTTTCTTCATGAGCACCGACGCAACGCCCGAGAGACAAAACCGGCCAGACCGCGAGCGGGTTCGCGTGGTCGAAGGGGGCCAAGGTCTGGTGGTAACGCGAATCGGCAAGACCTTTCGGCGCCGCCCAGTCGTGCGCGCAGTCAGCCTTTCGCTCAGACGCGGCGAAGTCGTCGGACTGCTCGGGCCGAACGGTGCCGGCAAGACGACCTGCTTCTACATGATCACGGGCCTCGTACCCGCCGACTACGGCACGATCGAGCTTGACGGGCACGATGTAACGAAGCTCCCCATGTACCGCCGGGCGCGGCTCGGCATTGGCTATCTGCCGCAGGAAGCGTCCATCTTTCGCGGCCTCACCGCCGAGGACAACATCCGCGCGACCGCAGAACTTGTCGAGTCCGATCCGTCACGACTTGAAGCGGTGGTTGAGGACCTGCTCGCCGAATTCGGCATTGCCCATGTGAGAGACACGCCGGCCATCGCGCTTTCCGGCGGCGAGAGGCGGCGCGTCGAAATCGCCCGCGCGCTCGCCACGCATCCATCGTACATCCTGCTCGACGAACCGCTGGCCGGCATCGACCCGATTGCGGTCGGCGAAATTCGCGCGCTGGTGCGCCACCTGAAGGACAGGGGCATTGGTGTCCTCATCACCGACCACAATGTGCGCGACGCGCTCGACATCATCGATCGCGCCTACATCATCCACGAAGGCCAGGTGCTGAAGGAAGGCGCTCCCGGCGACATCGTGGGCGATCGCGACGTGCGCAGGGTTTATCTCGGCGAGCGGTTTTCACTCTAGGCGATTCGCCGAGCGGGCTGGGGCAGATGGGACTTTCACAGAAACTGGAGTTGCGGCAGGGACAGTCGCTCGTCATGACGCCGCAACTGCAGCAGGCCATCAAGCTTCTGCAGCTCTCCAACCTCGAACTTGAGGTCTTCGTCGAACAGGAGCTCGAACGCAATCCGTTGCTCGAGCGCGACGACGCGAGCGAATCGGCAGTGGACACTCCGCTTGGTGACCAGGCGACGGAGAACACGCCCGCCGACGCCGCTGCGGCAGGCGAAGATTTTTCACAGGCGGACGAACTCGATGCCGAGCGCGATGACGTTTTTGCGGAGGACGCCCCACCGCCCGTGCCTGGCGCGCCGCTTGCGGACTGGTCGAGCGTGCGCGGAAACGGTGCCTCCGCTGGTGACAATAATTTTTTTGAGCGCGGGATCACGCGCACGCTCTCGCTGCAGGATCATCTACTGCAGCAGCTTGCGATTGCTGGACTCGATCCGGCGGAGCGGCTGATCGGCGCCGCGCTGATCGATGGCATCGATGAAGCCGGTTATCTGCGCGCCGAAACCCGGGAGATTGCAGAGCGGTTGAGCACTCACGAAAACGACGTCGAACGCGTACTTGCCGTCATCCAGGGCTGCGATCCGACAGGGGTGGGCGCGCGCAACCTTTCGGAGTGCCTGGCGTTGCAATTGCGCGAGAGAAAGCGCCTGGATCCGGCCATGGCAGCGTTGCTGTCGAACCTGGATTTGCTTGCGCGGCGCGATCTGGCAGGGCTGTGCACGCGATGCGGGGTCGACGCCGAAGACATCGCCGACATGCTTGCGGAAATCCGCGCACTGACACCGAAGCCAGGCCTTGCCTTCGGCAGCGAGCCGGTGCAGGCGGTGGCGCCCGACGTGTTCGTGCGCGAGGCGCCCGAAGGCGGATGGCTGGTGGAACTCAACACAGACACGTTACCGAGGCTGCTCGTCAATTCGCGTTATTACACGACGGTGGCCAAGCGCTCGCGCGACAACGATTCGAAGGCGTATCTCAGCGAATGCCTGAACAGTGCAAACTGGCTCGTGAAGAGCCTCGATCAGCGGGCCCGCACGATCCTGAAGGTTGCAAGCGAGATCGTGCGTCAGCAGGACGCCTTCCTTGCGTATGGCGTCCGGCATCTTCGGCCGATCAATCTGCGCGCCATCGCGGAAGCAATTTCCATGCACGAATCGACGGTGAGCCGCGTCACCTCAAACAAGTACATGGCGACGCCGCGGGGCGTGTTCGAATTGAAGTATTTTTTCACTGCCGCCATACAGTCTACCGGCGGAGCCGAAGCGCATTCCGCCGAATCCGTCCGCCATCGCATCCGCGAACTGATCCAGCGGGAGAACGGAGAAGTTCTCTCGGACAATCGCATCGTCGCTATCCTCATGGCCGACGGGATAAACATCGCACGGCGCACGGTTGCGAAGTACCGGGAGGCGATGCGGATACCCTCTTCCGCGCAGCGCCGCCGGCTCAGTCAGCCCAATCTGGGCGCATGGAAATCCCAAGCGCCGCCGGCGTAATATCCGCAATTGACAGTGCGAAAACCGCGACCTATGGTCCGCCGCTTTTTTTCGGCAGGATCAGCGAGGCCGACGCGCGCGATCCGGACCTGCCGGAAATTCCGTACATGTGGAGCACATGAAGGTTCGGGTTTCGGGCAAGCAGATCGAGATCGGAACGGCGCTCCCCGACCATGTGCGCGAGCGCGTCGAGCATGCCCTCGCCAAACATTTCGACGGTGGCGGAGAGGCACATGTGGTATTTTCGCACGAGGGACCTGGATACCGCGCCGACTGCACGGCGCATCTCGACTCCGGGATCGTGCTCAAGGCGCAAGGGGATGCGGTCGATGCGCAACGCGCCTTTGAAGTGTGCCTCAATCACCTCGAAAAGCAGATGCGCCGGTACAAACGTAAAATCCGAAATCACCGCGAGAAGACGAAACTGCCGAGGGATGCAGCCGTCTGATCGCCAGCCAGGCGAGCCGTCATGGAAATCGTCGATTTGCTTTCCCCCGAAGCCGTTCTTCCCGCAGTAAAGGCTTCCGGGAAGAAGCAGCTCTTGCAGGAGCTCGCGCATCACGCGGCGCGGCTCACGCAGCTTCCCGAGCGCCGCATCTTCGAGACGCTGATCGAGCGCGAAAGACTGGGAAGCACCGGAATGGGCCAAGGCATCGCCATCCCGCACGGCCGGCTGTCCGGGCCTTCGAACATCGTCGGATTGTTTGCGCGCCTCGAGACACCCGTTGCCTATGACGCGGTGGACGAGCAGCCGGTGGATCTCGTGTTTTTGCTTCTTGCACCTGAAACCGCGGGTGCCGATCACCTGAAGGCGCTGGCGCGCGTGTCCCGCCTCCTCAGAAACCAGAATACTTGCGAGAAATTGCGCGCAGCGGCGCGGGCGGAAGTGCTCTATGCGCTGCTTACCGAACCGACCAACGGCGGCGCCAGTTCGTCATCCCAGGCAGCGTAGCTCCGAAGCAAACTCGGCTGTTCCAGCGTCAATGGACGCTAAGCGGGGTTAACTCGTTTTGTACAGCCGCGCTGTACGCCGAGTCCCAATCGTCGGTGAAGCCGAGCACGCGGCCATCGCTCGCATGCAACACGTAGAGCTTGAGATTGTCCGGAACACGAATGCCGGGTGGGAGAATGCCCATCCGCCGCGCCTCCGCCGCGGGTGTGGGCTTGATATAGGCAATGCGCGGATCGAACAGCAGCCCTGCCGCGGTATCGAGATCGGGAAATTCGTTCGTGTCGGTCATGTCCATTACTCCTTCCCGGAGGTTCCCCTCTCTCGAACCGTTCCGGCATCTCCTGACGTGATGTTTTCGCCGCCCGTTTCAACCTCTTTAAGCGCCAAGGTCGACACGTTCTCGTGTCCTCGATCAGCCGCGAAAACGCCTTTTATGAACCTCCGTTCATCGCACTTTCCAATGGCAGCGTCGAACGCATCGTTCGGATGCTTGCCTCGAACTTGATAACGCTCGTAAGCCGCAAAAGGGCCGCCCCGCAACCTTATGTGGTGCAGATTGGGGTGGTATCAAGCAGAAGGGCGAATTCCTCGAAAGAAGACACCTTCCGTCATCCAGACGAGCGGCGTTGCGGAGGTGTTGTGGGGATGACTCAGGGCCGTTCTGCCATCGCAGCAATGGCGCAGAGTTCGCCGACGCACTCCGGCAACAACCAGCCCTGCGCTTCGATGAGCCTGCTGTGCGCCAGATCGTCCGCGATCGCAACGGCGAGGGAGTGCCCGCCGAGTTTCCGGCGGAGCTCCGCCGCCATGCTTCGCACATCCAGCCCGCGCCCGGTCTGTACCAGCACGGTCCCTATGCGAATGGCATTTTCGCGATCCGTCAGCAGCGCGAAAAGATCGTCGAACGCCGTCGGCGGATAACGCTTTGCGAACAGACCGGGAAAGAGACGCGGCGCTTCGAGCGCGGCAATCCCCATGAGCGCCACTACTCCCATCAGCCCCGAAATAAAAGAACGCCGGACTATCGGTGTCTTGTCGGCGACGCTCATCGGAATTTTGCCCTCAGGTGATCGGCAAGCCTCAACACCAGTGCGAGCAGATTGAGCGTCGGATTTGACGCGCCGTATGTCGGAAAGACCGCACTGCCCGCTACGTACAGATTCCCCACGCCGTGCACCTTCATGTCGGCATCGACCACACCCTGTCTTCGGTCGTGGTGCATCCGTGCGGTACCCATGTGATGATTGCCCCACTGCATGACGCTCAGCCATTCCGAACGCGAATGGTGCAGAAGGCGTATCATGCCGGTGCGAGCGGCGAGCAACTGCCGCCCCAATTCCTCGAGCGTCTTACGGTACCGCGCAAAATCGTCATCGGAGATGCTCATTTCAAGCTTGAGGCGGCGCATGCCGAGCGCGTCCTTCTCGGACGCTAGCGAAAGCCGCCGGTCGGGATCGGGCGCGAGTTCCATTCCACATCCAAGCGTGAAGGCACGCATCCCGGATGCGTCGATTCCGAGCGCCCCTGCCGTTTCGGCAAGCGCGGCCAGCCCGATGCCGTCGAGCTGGACTTCGCCCTCTACCGTCGCCAGTGCGCCCGAGAGGCCGTGCCTGCGGCGCCAGGAATCCCCGGGCGCCAGCGCTGCACGGAAATTGCTGCCGTTCGCGGTCTGAATGAGCTGGTAGTAAGGCGCGATGCGACCGTCAAAGACGACCAGCGTCGCCGTCTGACCCGGAATGGGATGATCGGCAAAAAACCGACCGACCAGATCGTGGGCGTTTCCAATACCGGTGGGCATTACGTCGTTCGAAGCGAGCAAGAGGCGCGGCGTTTCAATTCCGCCTGTCGCAACGACCGCCATCTTCGGTTTCACCACAAAGCGGTTACCCGAGAGCGTCGCCACATCAAGCCGTGTAAGGCTGCGCCCGTCATGCGTGAGGCGCAATCCCGTCACGTTGCCGTGTAGATAGACGGTGAGATTGGCAATGTGTTTCAGATCGTCGGCATAGCGCTCGCCGAAATGCGTCGGGAGAACGCCATCGCGCTGCTTGCTGAACTGAAAATAGGTCGTGTACAGGCCGCCGTTTCCGAGCCGCAGCGGCGCGCCCAGCGCTTTCGTCCATGGTTTTGAATCGTCGTAGATGAACGGCCCCGCTTCGACGAGTGATTGCGCGCGGGCAAAGTACGGTTCGATTTCACTGCGAGAAAACGGCCAACCCGACCATGACAGCCAGTCGTGCTTTTCGAAATCCACCGGATCGAGCGGGCGGCACCAGCCGCCCCAATGATTGCTGCATCCGCCGAAATAGCGAAGGCGGGTGTTTTCCAGGGGGACGTATGCGACGCCGTTCTCCACGCCCGCATACAGCCTCTGGGTCGCGGCGTCGAACTGCATGCCGCCACTCTCGATCAGCAGAACACGGAACGGAGCGCCGGCAAGCGCAAGCGCAAGCGAGATACCAGCAGGGCCGCCGCCAATGATGGCCAGGTCGGTTTCGAGCGCTGTGCCTTTCGTTACCGACCGGGCGTCAATGAAGGCGGGCACTCAAACACCTTTTGCATGTCACGCTTCGGCGCGCTTTTCGCCTCACGCGCCGGCGTGCGGTGCCGAAGTTCGAGCCAACCAGATTGCCTTAGCCGTGCGCGCTCCGGCGTGCCGGTCCTGCTCGCTGTTGCGATCGACGGCTGGTGGAGCCAAGGGGAGTCGAACCCCTGACCTCTTGAATGCCATTCAAGCGCTCTCCCAACTGAGCTATGGCCCCGGTTCCTCCCCTGCTTCTATCGTTCGTCCTTATCGATGCCGGCATCAATGATGCCGCTCACGTCCTCTTCCTCTTCGCCCACTTGTTCCAGGAGCGCGGGATCTTCCACGTCCTCCTCGGCGATAGCTTCCTCTTCGATTTCTTCGATCTCGCCACCCTGTTCGGCCGGATCGACAACCGTCATGCCGGCGGTTTCCTTCTCTTCCTCTTCCCCTTCGATGATATCTTCATCGCTCTCTTCGAGCACGGCGACTTCCTCACTGGCGGCCTCGTCTACGTCCTCGGCTTCAGTTTCCTCGGCCTCCTGGAGCTCCTCCGCCTCTTCCCGAAGCGGCTCGCCGGCTGCTTTTTCCGGCTCCGGACGCGGGCGCCGCTGTTTGTAGAGCGCTTCCGGTTCGAAGGTGAACGCGCATTTCGGGCACTCGATGGGCCGCTTCTGCAGGTCGTAGAAACGTGCGCTGCAGCTTGGACAAACGCGCTTGGTTCCGAGATCAGCCTTGACCAGGGTCATTGCATCCGATTGTGAATTCCGGTTGCGAAGGTCGGGTCGTTTGCCACGGTTGGCTCAGGCTGTCAAAGCCGGCGGAGAGATCAAATGCAGGCACCGGAAATCTCGCGGCCACTGGAGGCACGCCGTTCGGGCCCGCTTAAAGGCGCTGTGGAAATCCCGGGCGACAAGTCGATTTCTCACCGTGCGCTGATCCTTGGCGCGCTTGCGGTGGGCCGAACGAAAATCGTCGGCCTCCTTGAGGCCGATGACGTGCTCAAGACCGCTGAGGCGATGCGGAAACTAGGTGCGTTCATTATCAAGGAGGAAAGCGGTATCTGGCGCGTGCACGGGGTCGGCGTCGGTGGCCTTGCCGAACCGGATGACGCTCTGGACTTCGGCAATTCGGGTACCGGTGCGCGACTCGTGATGGGCGCGGTTGCAACAAGTCCGATAGCTGCCGTCTTCACTGGCGATGCTTCGCTGCGCAAAAGACCCATGGGGCGCGTGCTCGAGCCGCTCGCGCGTTTCGGCGCCACATTCAGCGGGCGCGAGGGCGGCCTGCTTCCGCTTACGCTCACCGGCGCCACGCGGCCGCTCGCCGTCGAGCTCACGCTTGAAATTCCCTCCGCGCAAGTGAAATCCGCGGTGCTGCTCGCCGCGCTCAACGCACCCGGACGCTCATTGGTCGTGCAACATGTCCCCACACGCGATCACACGGAGCGCATGCTGAAGACTTTCGGCGCCGAGCTTACCGTCGAGCAAACGGAAGGCGGAGAAGCGATTGGCGTAGAGGGCGAGGCCGAGTTGCGTCCGGCCGAGGTGTTCGTGCCGCGCGATCCCTCATCGGCTGCGTTCCCGCTTGCCGCGGCGTTGCTCGTGCCCGGTTCGGAAATCACGCTGCCCGACGTGCTGCTCAATCCGCGACGCATCGGCATGCTCGAAACACTGCGCGAAATGAATGCGAATATCGAGATCGTCAATCGCCGCGACAGCGGCGGGGAAGAGATTGGCGATCTCGTTGTCCGGAGTTCTTCGCTGAAGGCGGTGGAGATTCCTCCCGACCGCGCGCCGTCCATGATCGACGAATATCCAATGCTCGCGGTGATAGCGGCGTACGCCGAAGGCCGCACAGTCATGCGCGGCCTTGCCGAATTGCGGGTGAAGGAAAGCGACCGACTTGCGGGCATTGCGCGGGGTCTCGAAGCAGTCGGCATCACGGTCGAAGAGCTACCGGACGGACTGATCGTCGAAGGTCGCGGTCTCGACGGCGTGACCGGAGGCGCGCGTATCGCGACACATATGGATCACCGGATGGCAATGTCGTTTCTGGTTGCCGGACTCGCCTCGCGCCAGCCGATATCGATCGACGATTCGACCATGGTGCGCACTAGCTTTCCAGGTTTTGCCCGCCTGATGCGCGGTCTCGGCGCGCCGGTCGGTCCCGCACGATGACACCCGTCGTGATTGCCGTCGACGGCACCGCCGCATCCGGCAAGGGCACGCTGGCGCGACGCCTTGCTGAGCATTTCGGGTTTGCGCATTTGGATTCCGGCTCACTGTACAGACTTGTCGCGCTTCAGGTCTTGCGCAGCGATCATCATCCGGGTGACGAACCCAGTGCCGCCGCGGCCGCGCGCTACGTCGATCCGGCCAGCGCCCGGCGTCACGACCTGCGTGCGGACGAAATCGCCGAGGCAGCATCCATTGTTGCCGCTTTCCCGCGCGTGCGCGCGGCGCTCCTGCATTATCAGCGTGCGTTCGCCTTACATCCCCCCGGCGGTGCTGAAGGCGCCGTGATTGACGGCCGCGACATCGGTACGGTGGTATGCCCAAATGCTGTCGCCAAGCTCTTCGTGGATGCGCAGCCACAGGTGCGCGCGCACCGCCGCTGGCGCGAAATTGAACGGACCGGTCGGGTCGTTTCGGAAGACGCTGTGCTCGCCGATATTCGCGCGCGCGACCAACGCGACCGGTCGCGCGAAGCCGCGCCTTTGCGGCCGGCACCGGATGCAATCTTGCTCGACACCAGCGAATTGGATATAGACGGCGCCTTCGCGGCAGCCCTCGCACTGGTCAGCCCAATGGTCGAGGGGGCGCTCAGGATCCGCCATAGGGGTTAAAGGAGACCCGGCGGGCCTTTTTCGGGCCGATCCGCGAAAACCCCGAATTCCGGCGAAAGGCCGCGCGCCTTTCGCATCAACCGTTTCGGCACGGATTCGTGCCGCAGAAAACATTTTTGAGAAGGACAACCATGGCAGCTCTCGCCGAATCCATTTCCGCCCCAAGCCGCGACGATTTCGCGGCAATGCTCGAGGCCAGTTTCGAGACCCGTGCGCCTGCCGAAGGCACCGTGGTGCGCGGCATCGTGGTCGCCGTCGAGAACGACTACGCCATCGTCGATGTGGGCCTGAAGACCGAAGGCCGCGTGGCGCTCAAGGAATTCTCGATGCCCGGGCAGCCGCCCAGCATCAAGGCGGGCGACGAAGTGGAAGTCTATGTCGAGCGCATCGAAAACGCCCTCGGCGAGGCGGTGCTCTCGCGCGACAAAGCGCGCCGCGAGGAAAGTTGGATTCGCATCGAGAAGGCTTTCAACGAACAGACGCGCGTAACAGGCGTGATATTCGGTCGCGTCAAGGGCGGCTTTACCGTCGATCTCGACGGCGCGGTCGCATTCCTTCCCGGAAGCCAGGTGGATGTGCGCCCGATGCGCGATGTTGGCCCGCTGATGAACCAGCCGCAGCTGTTTCAAATCCTGAAAATGGATCGCCGCCGCGGAAACATCGTCGTGTCGCGGCGAGCCGTGCTCGAGGAACGTCGCGCCGAAGAACGGTCGTCCCTTGTCGCAAGTCTACAGGAGAAGCAGATCGTCGAGGGCACGGTGAAGAACATCACCGACTACGGGGCCTTTGTCGATTTGGGCGGCGTGGATGGCCTTTTGCACGTGACCGACATCGCCTGGCGCCGCGTCAGTCATCCGACGGAAGTTCTTTCGGTCGGACAGCAAGTCACCGTACAGATCATCAAGATCAATCAGGAGACGCAGCGCATCAGCCTCGGCATGAAGCAGCTGCAGACCGATCCCTGGGAAGGGGTCGCCGCCAAATATCCGCCTGGCGTACGCTTCACGGGCAAGGTGACGAACGTCACCGATTACGGCGCATTCGTGGAGCTCGAACCGGGGGTCGAGGGACTTGTACACGTCTCCGAGATGAGCTGGGTCAAGAAGAACGTAGCACCCTCCAAGATCGTTCAGCCCGGCCAGGAAGTCGAGGTTCAGGTGCTTGAAGTGGATTCCAACAAGCGCCGCATCAGTCTCGGACTGAAGCAATGCACGGAGAATCCTTGGGTGGCGTTCGCGGCCGCGCATCCACCAGGCTCCGTCGTCGAAGGCGAGGTCAAGAGCATCACCGAATTCGGTCTGTTTGTCGGCCTGGACAACGAAATCGACGGAATGGTGCACCTTTCGGACCTCTCGTGGGACAAATCGGGAGAGCAGGCCGTCACCGAGTACAAGAAAGGCGACATGGTCAAGGCACAGGTGCTCGATGTCGATGTCGAGAAAGAACGCGTCAGCCTTGGCGTGAAGCAGCTCGCGGGCGAGCGCGTGGAGAAAGCCGCTCCCGTGAGAAAAGGCGATGTAGTGACCTGCACGGTGACAGAGGTGACGGATGGCGGCATTGAAGTAAGCCTTACCGACGGCAGCAAAGGCTTTATCCGCCGTTCCGATCTCGCTCGTGATCGCGCCGACCAGCGCCCCGACCGTTTCGGCGTGGGGGAGAAGGTGGACGCGCTGGTGACCGCGGTCGACAAGGCAAACCGGAAGCTCTCGCTCTCGATCAAGGCGCGCGAAGTAGCGGAGGAAAAGGAGGCCGTGGCACAGTTCGGGTCGTCCGATTCCGGCGCATCATTGGGCGATATCCTCGGCGCCGCGCTCAAGAAGCGGCGCGATACCGAAGGCGGCGAGGAATAGTCGCCGCTGCATCCTGAAGCGTGGCAAAAACGCCGCATCGGATGTGCAGATTCGCGCGTCTGATGCCTTTCCGTTGACGCTCAAAGGCCAGCCTGACTACGCTATTTTTGCGAGCAATTTCGGGGTGAGCCTCGTCTGGCGAGCATCCTGGGGGCAGGGGGATGATCAAATCGGAACTGGTAGGGCGCCTCGCGCAGCGCTACCCGCACCTCTACCATCGCGATGTCGAGCGCATCGTTTCAACCCTGCTCGAGGAGATCTCGCAGGCGCTTTCGGACGGCCGGCGGGTCGAGCTGAGGGGCTTCGGTGTTTTTTCCGTAAAGGTCCGTTCCTCGCGCACCGGGCGAAATCCGCGAACCGGCCAGCCGGTGAGCGTAGGCCAAAAACGCGCCCCCTTTTTCCGCACGGGAAAGGAACTGCGCGAACGCCTGAACAACGGCACCGCGGTTTAACACCGGCCAATCACGTTTGATTGCCGCGTGATCTGCGGCTGTTGTAGCTGCGCGATCGGGCGCCTAGTTTTCGTCCATCGAGGCTCATGGCGAATGGCTGTAAAAGTTAAAATCTGCGGGCTGACGCGGCCCCAGGACGCGCTTGCAACGGCCCAGGCTGGCGCCGATTTCGCCGGACTCGTATTTCATCCCGGATCGCCGCGCTATGTGTCTCCCGACAAGGCGCGCGCGATTTCAGAGAAACTGTCCGGCCGGGTTCGCGTGGTGGCGCTCTTCGTCAATCCGGCTGACGACATAATTGTTGCGGCGATCGCCGCCGCAAAACCCGATTTCCTGCAGCTGCATGGGCAGGAGCCGGCAAGACGCGTGGCGGAGATCCGTGCGCGCTTCGGCATTCCGGTCATGAAAGCCATCGGTATCGCCGATGAACACGACGTCGGCGCGCTTGCCGGGTTTGAAGCGGCCGCGGACATGCTGCTGTTTGACGCAAAAGCCGCCGACGGCGCATCGGGCGGCCGCGGGGTTGCCTTCGACTGGCAATTGCTCCGTAAGCGGACGATCCGAAAACCGTGGCTCCTTGCCGGCGGATTGAACGTACAGAATGTCGCGCGTGCGGTGGCTGCTGCCGGGGCGCCGGGTGTCGACGTCTCATCCGGGGTCGAAACATCGCCGGGCGTGAAGGACGCAGAAGCGATCCGCGCTTTTGTCGAGGCGGCGCGGATGGCGGAATTCGCGGCAGGAGGACCGGCATGAGCCTCGCCAATTCCTGGCGCAGCGGTCCGGACGCCTTCGGCCATTTCGGCGCGTATGGCGGACGCTTCGTCGCCGAGACGTTGATGCCCCTCGTTCTCGCTTTGGAAGAAGCATACGAGTCTGTGAAACACGATCCGCAGTTCAAGGCAGAGCTCGACAATCTATCGCGACATTATATCGGCCGGCCAAGTCCTCTCTATTTCGCAGAGCGGCTTACCGACCATCTCCGTGGCCCGAGGATTTACCTGAAACGCGAAGATCTCAACCACACCGGCGCGCACAAGATCAACAATTGTCTTGGTCAGATTCTGCTTGCACGCCGCATGGGCAAGGCGCGCATCATCGCCGAAACCGGAGCCGGTCAGCACGGCGTTGCCACCGCGACCGTCGCCGCGCGCTTCGGCCTGCCCTGTATTGTGTACATGGGCTCCACCGACATGGAGCGGCAGAAACCGAACGTGTTCCGCATGCGATTGCTTGGCGCGGAAGTGCGGGAGGTCACGTCCGGATCAAAGACGCTGAAGGACGCGATGAACGAAGCCCTGCGCGACTGGGTGGCCAACGTAACCGACACCTTCTACATCATCGGCTCCGCGGCCGGTCCGCACCCCTATCCCGCGATGGTGCGCGATTTTCAGACGGTGATCGGCGAAGAGACACGCACGCAGATTCTGGAAATGGAAGGACGTCTTCCCGACCTTCTCGTCGCTTGCATTGGCGGCGGTTCGAATGCCATTGGCTTCTTTCATCCCTTCCTCGACGACGACGGCGTCGAGATACACGGCGTGGAAGCGGCTGGATCGGGACTCGACACGCAGCAACACGCCGCCACGCTCGAGAAAGGCCAGCCCGGCGTGTTGCATGGCGCGCGCAGCTATCTCTTGCAGACGCATGAAGGACAGGTGCTTGAAGCGCATTCCATCTCTGCCGGCCTTGATTATCCGGGCGTCGGCCCCGAACACGCCTGGTTGAAGGATCACGGACGGGTAAAATATTTTTCTGCCACTGATCGCGAAGCGCTGGATGCGTTCTCGGCGCTGTCGCAGCTGGAAGGAATCATTCCAGCGCTCGAGCCCGCGCATGCGCTCGCCCATGTCATGCGCATGGCGCCCGGCCGTGCGAAGAGCGAGACGATCGTGCTCGCGCTCTCCGGGCGCGGCGACAAGGACGTGTTCACCGTCGCCTCTGCATTGGGCGAACGGCTGAGATGAAGAATTTGCGTCAATCATTCTCATGAGCCGCATTGCCGGACGATTCGCGGATCTGCGGCGCGAAGAGCGCGCCGCCTTCATTCCCTTCGTTACGGCCGGCGATCCCGATGCAGAGGCGAGCTTCGCTATACTCGAAAACCTTGCAGCGGCGGGCGCCGATCTCATCGAACTCGGTATTCCGTTTTCCGATCCGATGGCGGACGGCCCCGCGATTCAGGCCTCATCGCAGCGGGCTATCGCCGGCGGCATGACGCTCACCAAGGTGCTGGAACTGGTGCGGCGTTTCCGCAAGCACGACGCGACGACGCCGCTGGTGCTGATGGGCTATTACAATCCGATCCATGCCTACGGGACCGCCCGCTTTGCCAGAGACGCCGCGCAATCCGGTGTCGACGGACTGATAACGGTCGATCTTCCGCCGGAAGAGGATGCGGTCCTGCGCACCCCGGCCGCTGCACAGCACCTCGACATTGTACGGCTTGCCACGCCCACGACCGACAAACGCCGGCTGGAAACAATCCTGAGCGCCGCCAGCGGCTTTCTGTACTACGTTTCGGTCGCCGGCGTTACCGGCACGAAGACATTCACCATCGACGATGTGCGCCAGGCGCTGGCGCTCGTCAAAGCTCACACCAGCCTTCCGTGCGCCGTAGGTTTTGGAATCAGAACGCGGGAACAGGCGGCGGAGATTGCGTCCTTTGCCGATGGCGCGGTGGTGGGCTCCGCAATCGTCACGCGCATCGCCACGGGATTGCAAAACCGGCTGCGCCGTGCCGCCATCGTCAAGGAGGTCACGGATTTCTGTTCGTCGCTCGCCGAGGCAATCCGCTCCGCCCGCGCCTAAAGAGGTTCAAAGCATGTGTGATCCGGTGCATTCGCGAGGCAATCTCTAATGACCTTCGATAACGGCTCAAGCCTGGTATTGCCGCAGGAGGAGACGCTCGTTACGGAACTCTTCGCGCTGTCGCATGACAGCGATGCCATTCGTCGCTATCTGCTCGCGTTCCAAACCCGGACGTTCACTGATCCGGACGGACGAACCGAAAGACTGGATGTTGTGCTCCCGCCGGCGGAGGCGGCGCTGTTGGCGTGGCTCGCGCGGCGCTCGCCCACGCGCCTGTCGATCGAGACCGGCTTCGGGATGGGCTCTTCAACCGCCGTTATAGTAGGTGCGCGCGCTACCGCTGGTCAGGATTTCGAACATCTGGCTTTTGATCCGTTTCGCCAGCGCGGCGCCGTCGTTCAGTCTTATCTGGAGACAAATTTTGGCGAGAGGTTTCGCCGGTTCCGGGAAAGATCCGAAGTGGGACTGGGAAAGCTTCTTGGCGAGCACGGTGCGCAATCCGTCGGCCTCGCCTTCATTGATGGCGGTCATCACTTCGAAACAGTCATGACGGACTTCCGCCTGGCAGATCTTCTGTGTTGCAACGAAGGCTTCGTCGTCTTCGATGACGCAACCTCGCCTGCAATCGAGACGGTCGTAAACTATGTGCGCTGCAACCGCCCGGATTATGCCATCGCGCACCTCCCTGTGCCGAACACCACGGTTTTAAAAAAATGCGCTCCGGACCGGCGGGACTGGAGTGACTTCAAACCCTTCCCCGTCGAGCAACGGAAAGACTGGACGTCCACTCGGCGCTCCATTTTGGGATTTCACCCGTCGCTCGCAACCGGCAGCAATTCTCGTAGCAGCCGGTGATTTTGTCTGCCAGTCCAGCACCGTGCTAGAATATACGCCATGAACTGGATCACCAATTTCGTCCGTCCACGGATCAAAGGCTTGATAACGGGACGCTCCGGTACTCCGGAGAACCTATGGAAAAAATGTCCGGGCTGCGGCGAGATGCTGTTTCATCGCGACCTTGAAGCAGCCCTTCACGTCTGTCTGCGCTGCGGTCATCACTTGCGAATCGGACCGGCGCAACGTTTTGCCGTGATGTTTGACGACGGCAAACGCCAGGAGCTGCCCGAACCCGCTGTTCCGGCCGATCCGCTGCGCTTCCGCGACGAACGCCGCTACAGCGACCGCATGAGGGATGCACGCGCGAAAACGGGCCGCTCCGATGCCCTTTCCGCGGCACGCGGCACGCTCGACGGATTGCCAGTGATGATCGCCGTGCAGCCCTTCGATTTTCTCGGGGGCTCCCTCGGCATGGGCGTGGGCGAAGCGCTGGTGCTTGCAATGCAGGCTGCGGCGCAGGAAAAGCGGCCATTTATTCTCTTCGTCGCCTCGGGCGGCGCGCGCATGCAGGAAGGCATTCTCTCGCTGATGCAGATGCCTCGCGTGACGGTCGCCGTACAGATGCTGCGCGAAGCGGGCGTCCCTTATATCGTAGTGCTCACGGATCCCACGACGGGCGGCGTCAGCGCCTCCTACGCCATGCTCGGCGATATTCATCTGGCAGAGCCCGGGGCGCTGATCGGCTTTGCCGGTCAGCGCGTCATCGAGCAGACGATCCGCGAAAAATTGCCGGACGGTTTTCAGCGCGCGGAATACCTGCGTGAACACGGCATGGTCGACATGGTCGTGCATCGGCACGACATGCGCGCAACGCTGTCGCGACTGGTACACCTGCTGAGCACGAGGCCTGGGCCCAAAGCGTCAGCACCAGCACATCCGGTACGCGAAAAGCGCGCCGAATCATCCGCACAATGAGCCAGACCGAAGCGAGCGACGCGATCCTCGAACGGCTGCTTTCGCTCCATCCGAAACGAATTGATCTCGTCCTCGACCGCATTCTGCGGTTGCTCGCGACGCTGGGAAATCCGCAAGAGAAGCTGCCGCCTGTCCTGCATGTTGCCGGCACGAATGGGAAGGGCTCCGTCTGCGCCTTTGCCCGCGCGATGCTGGAGGCGCAGGGCCTTCGCGTTCACGTCTATAGCTCTCCGCACCTGGTGCGCTTTCACGAGCGCATCCGCATCGCGGGACGTCTGATCGAGGAAGACGAACTGGCCGACATGCTGGAGGAATGCGAGCACGCCAATGGCGGCGCACCGATTACGTTTTTCGAAATCACCACCGCAGCGGCGATCCTCGCGTTCTCGCGCCATCCGGCCGATGCCGTGGTGCTCGAAGTAGGACTGGGCGGACGCTACGACGCGACGAACGTGATCGGTCGCCCGCGGGTAACCGCGATTACACCCGTGGGGCTCGATCACCAGGAATTTCTGGGGTTTTCGCTCGGAGACATCGCCGCGGAGAAGGCCGGTATCGTCAAGCGCGGCGTGCCGCTAATCGTCGGTCCCCAAGACGATATTCCGCGAGACGTCATCATACGCACGGCAGAGGCGCTCGGCGCACCCGTATTACTGTACGGGCAGGATTTCTTTGCCCATCAGGAACATGGCCGAATGATCTACCAGGACGAAAAAGGACTGCTGGATCTTCCGCCGCCGCGTCTGATCGGCCGCCACCAGATCGACAACGCCGCAACGGCGATTGCTACGCTGCGCGCCGGCGGCTGGGGCGCGGAATCTGCGGTCGAAAAAGGACTGCGGACGGTTCAATGGCCCGCACGCATGCAGCGCCTGTCGCATGGGCCACTCGTCGAGCTTGCGCCGAAAGGTGCGGAAGTCTGGCTCGACGGGGGACACAATCCGCATGCTGCGGCGGCCGTCGCGCGGACCATGGCCGACTTCGAGGAGCGCGCCGAGAAACCGCTTTATCTGATTTGCGGCATGCTGAAGACGAAGGACGCAAAAAAATTCTTCGCCGCGTTCCAAGGGTTGGCACGCCATATCGCGACCGTTGCGATCACCGGCGAGGAGGCAAGCCGAGGCGCGGGCGAGCTTTACGACTTTGCGCGCGCGAGCGGACTGGAGGCAAGTCCGGCCGAAGATCTCGAAGACGCGATGATGCAGGTGTCCGCGTGGTCGCGCGCGCGCCCGTTCGAGGGGCCGCCGCGCATCCTCATATGCGGCTCACTCTACCTCGCCGGACGTGTGCTTGCCGCAAACGGATAATGCAAGGTTCGTCCGGAGTTGTCGTCTTGCCAGGATTCATCTGAATCCTGCGCATTCGCGCAGCATGACAACGACTCTGGGCGAGGACGTTCGGTTCCGCTCCTACCCGTGTGCCGCGAACGGCGAATTCTGAAGCTTCGCGCTCAGAATACTTTCTCGCCCATGAAATTGCCCTGAGGATTGTAGTGGCAGACCAGGTAGTCCTGGCCGCCACCTGTCGCCAATCCGCAGCCCACCTCGGTCGTTCTCCGCCATACAAGCTGGCTGTAATGCCCGACGGACTTCCAATCTCCGGTGCGCGAGACGTCGGGAAACGACGCGTTGATAAAGTATTGCTTCTCGGCGCCCCAAATTTCGACGAGACGGGTAAGAGTCGCATGACCGGCGGGCCACGTGGCAATGTTCTCGCCCGTTGCGATGGCGCCGCTATGCACCATGGCGTGAACCACACTCGCCAGATGCTCGGCCCAGCTTTGGGCGCTGCCGGCAAGCTTGTCGGACCACACGAGGGCGCCCTCGCCCAACTCCGCGCGGTATTTATTCTGCGCTGCGAGGAGTTCCGCTTTTTGGCGGTCGGTGAAAGGCGCGGCGCAAGCCGCCTGCGCCAAGGCTACGCTCGCGGCGCAAACCGCGAGAGGAAAAATTTTGCAGGCCATGAGCCGCCCCCAGCTGCCTTCGACAGCGGAGCCTGTGCCTCAAGAACCGTTGAAATGCAAGCGAGACGCTATTCGCGCGCGTCTGCGGTTACCCGACCCGCCATGCCTAGGGAGCGAGGTGCCGTTACGAGAGTTGGCCTGACCGCGACGGTTTGAGCGCGCTTTCCGCAATCGAGGCTTCGATCCATTCCTTGATTTTGGATTTCGGCAGTGCGCCGACCTTGGTGGCTGCGACTTGACCCTGGTTGAAGATCATCAGTGTGGGCACGCCGCGCACACCATATTTCGTCGGCGTGTGGGGGCTTTCGTCAATGTTGAGCTTCGCTATCGTCACCTTTTCCTGGAGTTCGGTGGCGAGTTCTTCGAGCGCCGGACCAATCATCCGGCAGGGCCCGCACCATTCCGCCCAAAAATCGACGACGACCGGTTTCTTGGCTTTGAGGACATCGGTCTCGAAGCTGGAATCGGAAATCTTCAGAGGAGCCATGGTCACATCCGGAAGAACGCGTGGGGCCATACTTAGGAACGGGTTCCGGCAGGGTCAAGCCGCGCCTTGATCCGTTCCAGCGCCGCGTCGAGCAGCGCGAGCGGCAGCGGCATCAGGAGCGGCACTTCGGTCCAGATCAGCGCGCATTTGATCTCCCGGGACGGAAAGATTTTGGCGAGCGCCACGCGATAGAGCGCCATCTGAGCGAGATAAATCGGCGCGACTTCGCGCGCGGTTCCGGGCGGAGTGCGATTGCTCTTGAAATCGACCACGAGGACAGCGTGATCGGTCACCGCGAGTCGGTCGACGCGTCCGTTGATGCGCGCACCCGCACCCAATTCTGGCAGTTCGGCCACAACGTCGGCTTCCGCGCGCGAGCCGACAGCAAAGGCTTCGGCGAAATCGGGATTATCGAGGATCGCCGTGGTTTCGCGGATCAGCGCGTCCGCGTCGCTCTCTGCAACGTCACGTGCCGCGAGATAGCGGCGCGCGGCGCGCTCGCGATCGCCCGGCGCGACATTAGGCAATCGCGCAAGCAGCGCATGCACCAGAAGACCGCGCGCAAAGCGCGGTCCCCGGCGCGGGGCATGGCGCGTCGGCGGTTCCTCGTCCAACGCGAGCGACGGCCGAATGAATCGCGATCGCTCCTCTTCCTGAGGTGCGGGATGCCGCGCCCAATCCGGCAAAATCAGCGCCGCCGTCTTCTCATGCTCGTGCATCGCCACGGGCGCCGTTGCTTCCCGGACGAAATCCTCGTCTTCGTTCAATGTAAGACCGAGGCGGTCCGCGACGGGACGCATCACATCGTACCAGGAGCCTTTTGGAATTGGCTTGCTGTTTTCGAAAGCGCAGATGTGAAGCTCGTCCCTGGCGCGCGTCAGTGCCACGTAAAGCAACCTGCGATGCTCGCGAAGGGCCTCCTCGTCCGCACGCAACTTCGCGGCACGCACGCAGTCCGGCGCCTGCGTATTGGAAAGCGGAAAGTACGCGCCGTCATTGTCGTACAGCATGGCACCGTGGCGGCTTGCCCCTTGCGGAATGGATGTCGCGTCGGGAACGATCACGATATCCGCTTCCAGGCCTTTCGCGCCGTGCACGGTCATGACGCGCACTTCGTTGCGGCCGCGTTCCATGTCGCGCTTGATCTCCGCCTCTCCGGACTGGAGCCAGTAGAGAAAACCTTCGAGCGACGGCGTGTTCAGGCGCTCGTGCACCAGCGCAAGCGCAAGGAATTCGTCGATTGCGTCGTTTGCCTCTGCGCCGAGCCGCGCGAGCAGCCGCTTGCGCCCTCCTCCCGGCCCCAGCACATGCGCGAAATATTCGTAAGGCGGCATAAAATCGGCGCGGTTACGCGCTTCGTGAAGACATTCGTACGCGAAGGCAAACACCGGCAGTTCTTCGCGCCTTTCCACGAGGGCGCGCCAGATGGAGCCTTCCCGCCCGGCTGCGAGCGCGTGAAGTTCGTCCTCCGAAAAGCCGACCAGCGGCGAGCGCAGCAGTGCGGCGAGATTCAAATCGTCTTCCGGCAAAAGCGCGAAGCGGCCGAGGGCAACGAGATCCATAATTGCGATCTGGTCGAGCAGACGGATGCGGTCGGCGCCTGCGACGGGCACGCTCCTCTGCTTCAGCTGACGTATCAGTTCGCTCGCGAAGGGTTCGCGCCGCGGCATCAAAACCATGATGTCGGCGGGCGTGATTGGCTTGTGATGGCCGGGCAGAAAGGTCTGTCCGTCAATCCAGCTGCGAATTCTGTCGGCGATGGCCTGCGCGAGCCGCACCACGGGACTCCAGCTCGGCTCCACATCGACCGGCGCGTCCCAGACATCGTGTTTTGGCGCTTCAATCGGTTTGATGGCGGGCCACAACACGACGCGGGCCGGCGCGTCGCGACGCGCCGTCTGGTGACGAATTGGCGCGCTGGACACGCCATCGCGCACCGCATCGTCTGCAAAAACTGCGTCGACGAAATCGAGAATGCCCCTAGCCGAACGGCGGGATTCCGTGAGGTCGACGGATGCGAAAACGTCCCCGGCCCGCGATTCAAATTCCCGCCGGTTGATGGCAAACTGGGCGGGATCGGCGCCTTGAAAGCTGAAGATCGACTGTTTCTCGTCGCCGACAACGAACAAGGTGCGCGTATGTGCTTCGTCCGCCGCGCCGCCCGCGAAGAATTCCTCGCTTAGCCTGCGGATGATGCGCCATTGCTCGGGACTTGTGTCCTGCGCCTCGTCAATCAGAATATGATCGATGCCGCCGTCGAGCTTGTATAAAACCCAGGACGCGGCGCCGCTCCGCTCGAGAAGACGCAAGGTGTTGGCGATCAGATCCTCGTAGTCGAGAACGCCGCGCTCCGTTTTGAGACGCGCATATTCCGCGTGCGCGGCCGTGGCGATGGTAACCGTGGCGGAGGAGAGCGCCGCGGCGCGCGCGGCGCGACAGCGCTGCTCGACCGCCAGGAATTTGTCGACGAATTCACGGAATTGTTCGTGCAGAACAGGGTCCGAGTCCGCATGCGTCTTGCTGACGAGCAGCCTGCGCGGTTCGGCAGCCGTGGTCAGGAACATCCCACAACAGGCTTCAAAGGCGTTTTCGCCGGCAACGGCCGCAGTAAGGCCGTTGGCAAGCTCGCGATCCTTTCTCGAGCCGCGGGCAAGCCAATGCGCGATATTCGAGAGGCTTTCCCTCTCCTCCTCCATTTTCGCGCAAAATCGAGCGGCAATTGCTTCGCATTGCTCGTCGGGTTCGACGCCGTGTGCTCCCGCAATCGCCGCATCGATCGCGTTCGAGTCGCCGCCGAAACGGTCCAAATACCGTTCGAATTTGCGGCGGTCCCCACCCAGCGAGTGGTCGAGAAGAGCCCTGAGCTTGCCGTCGTCCGCCTGCGTCGCGAGACATGCGACCGCCTGCGCCAGCTTTTCTTCGCCCTCGGCCGCGCGTTCGAACACGTGCGTGCGCGCTTCACCGATCAACTCGCGGGCGGTTGCTTCATCGAGAACCTCGAAGGCCGGAGGGATGCCGGCTTCAAGCGGAAAGCGCGCGAGGAGATATTGGCAGAACGAGTGGATCGTCTGGATTTTGAGACCGCCTGGCGTTTCGAGCGCCAGCGCGAACAGGCGCCGCGCGCGCCGCAGATCGGTCTCGCCGCGGTGTTCGACGCCGATGTCTGCAAGTTTCTGCGTAAGCGTCGCGTCATCGAGCATCGCCCATTCGCCGAGCTGCGCGAAAAGGCGCCCGGCCATCTCGGCGGCCGCGGCCTTGGTATAAGTGAGGCACAGGATTTTCTGGGGTGCTGCGTCATCGAGAAGAAGACGCGTCACGCGGTTGGCGAGCGTGTAGGTCTTTCCTGTCCCCGCATGCGCGGACACCCAAACCGAAATGTTGGGATTGCCGGCCCGGGCCGACTCGGACAAGCCGGCGCTCATTCTTCGGCCCAACCCGAGAGCGACCATTCTCGCACCCGCGCAAGATGATCGTAGTCGCCGGGCATGTCGGCACGATATGGCGCAATGCGCGAGGTATACGGCGTGTCCGGCAGATCGAATTGTGCAATGCGCCGCGTCAGGCCGGCCAGCGCTGCCGTCACGCGCTCGCCCGCATCGCCTTTGACAATGTGGGTTTCACCGGCGATCGCGCCGCCAGAAAACCGGATGTACACCAGCTGCGCGGCGGGGAGCGATCCGATGTCGCCGAATCCACCCTGCTCGAGAATTGCGCCTTCGAGCGGCAATTGCGGTGCAAACTTCGCCACCTGCGGATCGCTGGGCGGCTTGCCGGTCTTGTAATCCACGACCGCCGCGCCGCCTTCGTGCAGACGATCGATGCGATCTGCTCGCCCCTTGAGCACGAAAGGTCCCGCAGGGCCGGCAATTTCGATCTGCCCTTCTATCTCGAGCCACGAGCGCGATATCTCCGCGCGCCGCCTTCGCTCCTCGGCGACGAACCAGCGCGCTGCGCGAATGAAACGTGGCCGCCACAAGGCGAGCGCAACCTGCGGGATGGCGTAGCGGGCGAAGGCTTCCTCCGCCATCGCGATCAGGCGCGCCTCGGCATTGGCGGGCCAGCCCAATTCCGTTTCTCTTACGAAGCGCTCCAGTACCTCATGCATGATGCGCCCGCGGTCCATGGGACCGACTTCCGCATCCAGCGGATCGAGCGGTTTCAGTTTCAGAATGTAGCGCGCGTAGATCGCATACGGATCGCGCAGCCATTTCTCGATTTGAGTGACCGAGAGTTCGCGCGGACGCTCCGGAACCGGTGGACGCGGAGCAGGCGGCGAAACGGGTTTGGGTTCCTGGTCGGGAGCGCTGTACGACTTGGCGTAGCCGGCGTACGGCGGAGCCTTCAACAGCCGATCTTGCTCTCCGAGGCCCTTCGCCAATTGCTGCAGGCGCTGGAGCCAGCGCGACGCGACAGTTGGCACGCCATCGCTTTTCAGGGCCCGCGTGAGGCGCACGTCCTTGGCCGCCGCAAGCGTCGCGAAATCGTGCGCCGCAAGGCCGATGGAACGCTCCGGCGATTCGAGTCCCAGCCGTGCGCGCATCGGCCGCGACAACCAGGGGTCGGCCGCCGTCGATTGCGGCCACGTGCCTTCGTTCAGTCCGCCAAGAATGATGATATCGAAATGCTGCAGACGCGCTTCCCAAGGCCCGAGAATGGCGAGACGCGGATGTCGCCCAAACGCCGGCCTCACTGCGCGTTCATTGGCAAACTGCCGGAGCAACAGCGGATAGGCCGCGGGCTCAATGTCCGGAAAATCCTCGCCGGCCCGCGCGAGCGCTTCCATCAGCTCAGCCGCCGCCTCGCCTTCATGCCCTCGCCAAAGCCGGTGCTTTCCTTTCACCTGTGCCGTGTTCGCGAGCTCTTCTGCGGTCTTGCAGTGCAATTCCACGAGCTTGGCGAGCGAGACGGACGACGCGCCCATCGCATCGGCAAATGGCTGCAGTGTCGTGCCCAGCGTTGAAAACCAATCTCCAATTTCCGAGAGCATCGGCGCAGTTTTGCTGTCGCGTTTGTCGGCGCGCGCGTTCTCAACCGCCTTGTGTATGCCACCAAGGCCGGGGTTGGGCCGCGGGCCGCGCAGCACCATGCGATCGAGCTGACGCGCGCGACGGCGAAACTCGCCGGGCGCCTCGCCATTCGTGGCAAAGGGATGCTTGAGAAGCGCGAGCAGCGGCAACGGAGCAAAAGATTCCGCAGCCGCTTCCGCCAAAAGGGACAGAAAAACAGCGGGCGGCGTATGCGCAAGCGGCACACCCGCGGAGTCGTCGATTGCAATATCCCAGCGGCGTAGTTCGGCTGCGACCCGGCGCGCGAGCCCGCGATCGGGTGTCACCAGCGCCGCAGTTTTTTCGCGCGACTCCGCGGCTTCCCGAAGCATGAGCGCAATAGCGAGCGCCTCTTCGCCGGGGTGTTCGGCCTCGACAATCGCAACGCCCGCGAGTCCATCAGACAGCGCTTCCCTGCGGCTCTTCGCGATTTCGCACCAGGCATCGGTGGTCGGCGCCGGACGCAGCGCTTCGCGAAGAAAAAGGAGACGCGCGGCGGGAGCGGTAGAAAGCTCTTCCCAGTCCTGGACATCAGGGCGCCTTGCACCGAGTTGCTCGAGCAGTTGTTTCATCCCGAATTGCGGATGACCTGGCTCCAGCGCGTTCCAGCTTTCGTCGTCCAGCTCCCGATCGAGTGCGGGAAGTACAATCCCACCCGCCGGCAACGCCGCGATCACGCCGAGCAGTTCCGCCGTCGCCGGAATGCTTCCCGTCGTGCCTGCGGCAAGGACCGGAGTCGACGGCCTCGTTGCGCGATATCGCTGGGCAGTGTCACGCAGGAGACGATCGCGGCGGTCAGCGGTATCGAGAGCGTTTTCCGCTGCGAGAATGAGCGGCCATTGTTCGCGCAGAAAGAGCAGGAAATCGCAAACTTCGGCCCAATGGCCGGCGAGCCCTTCCGGCGCAAGATCGCGCAGTTTCGCGAGATCCACCTGCTGAGTCTTCACTTCGTCCAGAAACCGTGAAAGCGGCAGCGCCATCGCGGCGGCGCGCGCGAGCCCTGGCGAGACGGCGCGCTGTTGCTGCGCCCATCTGCGGACGAGCGACGCTAGAAGAAGACGCCGGCGAACCGGATCGATAGCGGGCGGCAGATCGATTCCGTCCGTACCGGGATCAAACAGAAACTCCTCGTCATCGTCCGTTCCGAGGCCGCGAATCTGCGGCAGAAGCGCTGCGCCGTTCAGAAGGCGTGCGAAGCTGTCGCCGAGCACGCGCGTCGCGCGCTGAGTCGGCAGAAAGATGGTGACGGATGCGAGCGCAAGTGGATCGCGTGCGGATTCGAAGCGAGCCAACAGTCCGCGCGCGAGGCTGCCGGCGAAGTCTTTCCCTGCCGGAATCGTATAAAGCGCTGCCACCCCTTTACGCCGGCAGCGTGTCGGCGAGGTATTCTTCGGTTTGCGCCAGCGCGTCCGGCGTGCCGACATGCATCCAAACGCCTTCCAGACGCACGCCGTACAACCTGCCGCGCCCGATCGCCTGGTCCCAGAGCGGATTGATGGAAAAATCGCCTTCGTTGCAGCCATCGAACAGCCCTGGGTGCACGATCTGCACGCCGGGAAAGGCAAAGGGCGACAGCCGCTGCTCGGGCACGCGCGAAAGCCGGCCCTCTGCGTCCATCAGAAAGTCGCCCGGGCCTTCGTAACCGATCGCAGTGACGAGCGAAGAGACGAGCAGAAGCGCGTCCATTTCCTCCGCGTTCCACCGCGCGATCATACGGGCCAGAGCGTGGCCGTAACCTTCGACCCAGATCGAGTCGGCGTTGTGGACAAAGAACGGCTCGCCTTCGAACATCGGGAGCGCCTTGAAAATCCCGCCGCCGCTGCCGAGCACCCGATCGCTCTCGTCCGAGATACGAATTTCGACATCGCGCCTCTTCGCCAGATGCTCTCGCATCTGCGCCGCGTGATGATGGACGTTGACGACGACGAACTCGACACCCGCCGCGGCGAGGCGGTCAATGACGTGGTCGAGCAGCGCCTTTCCGCGGACTTTGACCAGCGGTTTGGGAACACGATTGGTCAGTGGGCGCATGCGTGTGCCAAGCCCTGCGGCGAGCACCATGGCGCGTCTCGGACCGCTCATGCGAACGCCTCTGCAGTCTCCAGCCCGCAGCGCGTCTCCGCCGGGATGACCCGATCGTACCAATTGCGAAGCCTCGCCAGGATCGGGTGCGAAAGATCGCGCTCGAGATAGCCCCAGACACGCGGGACAAGCGAAAGATAACGGTGCTTGCCGTCGCGACGGGCGAGCCGCGCGAAAATGCCGGCGATCTTGGTGTTGCGCTGCGCCGCCGTGACCGCGGCCTCTGCCGCGAACGCTTCCTCGTCGATCGCATCGCCGTCCGCATGCGCTGCGGCGAGGTAGCGCTTGCGCATGGCGCGCGCGAGTTCCGGCGGCACGTCGCGTCGTGCATCTTCGAGCAGCGAAACAAGATCGTAGCTGCGGTTTCCGGCGAGCGCATCCTGGAAATCGATCATGCCGACCCGGGCGAGACCTTCCCGCTCAGGAAGCCAGAAGAGATTCTGGGCGTGATAGTCGCGATGCACGAAAACCCGACGGGGCGCCCGGATCGCCGCTAGCGTCTCCCGCCATAAGGCCTGATGCTCCATGACCTCGTCGGCCACTGCCGGGCGCCTAAGCGCGAGCGGGACGAACCACTCGGTCATCAGATCCACCTCGGCAAGCTGGGCATGCAGATCGTATTCGTAAAGCGGCGTGTCGCCCGCGATGCGGCGCGGCGCGGCTTCCCGGTGCAAGCGCGCGATCGCGTCGGTCGCCGTGCTGTAGAGTGCCATTTGGTCGGCGCCGTTGCCGAGCGCGTCGGCGTAAAGATCATCGCCGAAATCCTCGAGCAGCACGAACCCCTGTGCCACATTGGCCGCGTAGATGTCCGGCGCGGCCAATCCACGGCCGCGCAGATAATTCGCGGTGGCGATAAAGCGCGCGCAATTAGCGCCGGCTAGCCGGGCGACTGCATTGTAACCGAGCGCGAGCCGTTCCTCGGGTGAAGCGGAATGCGGACAGGACGGCGCCTCTGCACTTTGCGGCTGGTCCATCAGCATGGCGCTCCGGCCGTTCCGCAGCACGCGGTAATAACGGCGTGTCGACGCATCGCCGCGCAAGGCCACGAGCTCGGCATCCGCCCATCCCGCGTCGTCGAGGAATGCAAGCGCTTCCGCGCTTCTGTCGCGAATCATGATGTTTTGCTCTTCGCTCCGCACAGCCACGCCCAACGGTCCGGGCCCGAGATTGTCATCTGCCGCGCGCTTTCGCCGGCAATTGCGATCTCGATCCACAGCGCGTCATCAGGAATTCTGGAACCTCCCCGTTCGGGCCATTCGACGAGGATGGCGCTTTCCTGCAACGCCTCGTCGAGACCCAGCTCATCCAGCTCGCGCAGGCGAGAGATTCGATAGAGGTCGCAATGAACAATCCCCAGCCCCTTCGTTTGGTATTCCTGCAGCAGTGTGAACGTCGGGCTCGGCACATCGTCCGTGACACCCAAGGCCCGCAAAATGGAGCGCGCGAGCGTGGTCTTGCCAGCGCCCAGTTCACCTTTGAGTGCCACGGTGTCGCCCGCGCGCAATCGCGGCGCAATTCGCCGGGCGAGGTCTTCTGTTTCGGCAAGGCTGCGCACCAAAAGAACGCCTTGAAATCCCGAGGATTTGTCCGCCATTCGGCGGCCTTGTAACGTGACTGTGACAACGCGACAACAGAGCCTCAGCCGGCGTGCCGCTGATTCCACATCTTTCGTTGGCGGAGGCTTAAGAAAATCTGCGCGAGTGCCAAGGAGGCGTGCATGCGACTGATCAAATGCGTGCTGTTCACGGCGGCGGTTCTGGCGACGACCGCGGCTCCGGGCGCCGATCTGCCCGGCCAACGATTTTCGATTTCACCGGCTTCGCTTGCCAAACCGTACGCGACGGCCGCGGTTGCCAACGATTCAAAGGCGATTGCGCGGCCCACCGGCGCGCTTCCCAAGGTCCCCGACGGCTTCGCCGTTTCGGTTTTTGCCGGGGACGTCCCGCATGCGCGCTGGATGACGGTGGCTCCGAACGGCGATGTCTTCCTCGCACAATCCGATTTGGGAAAAGTCGTGGTGTTGCGGCCTTCGTCCGATGGCGCGCACGCGGCAAAGGTGAGGACCTTCGCGAGCGGCTTTGACCGTCCGCATGGCCTCGCCATCCACAATGGCGCGCTCTACGTCGCGGACGTGAAATCGCTGTGGCGATTGCCTTACGCCGTCGGCGCGCTCAGCGCTTCCGGCCGCCGGGTGCATATTGCCGACACCACGCCGGCAGAAGGGCCCGGACATTTCACGCGCGACATCGTTTTTGACTCGAAGGGGACGCTCTATCTCGCCATCGGCAGCCGCGACAATGTCGGCGAGGATCCGCTTCCCTATGCGAGCGTGCAGGTCGTCAATGCCAACGGCACACTTTCGACCTTTGCCAGCGGCCTGCGCAACCCGGTCGGCATCGCCTTCTATCCCGGTACGGATGATCTGTACGTGACGGTGAACGAGCGCGACGGCCTGGGCGACGACCTGCCGCCGGATTATCTGACGCGCATCCGCAAAGGCGATTTCTTCGGCTGGCCCTACGCCTATACCGGCAGCCATGCCGATCCCGATAACGGGAAGAAGCGCCCGGATCTGGTGGCGAAGACGAAGACGCCGGACGTTCTTTTCCACGCCCATTCGGCGCCCTTGGGCCTCGTGTTCTACGACGGCAACCAGTTTCCCGCCGAATACAGAGGCAATGCCTTCGTGGCGCTGCACGGATCGTGGAATGACGCGCACCCGACGGGCTACAAAATCGTGCGCGTAAAAATCACCAACGGCAGACCGGAAAACGCCTACGAGAATTTCCTGACCGGCTTCTGGGACGGCGCGAGTTCGCCCGCCCGGGTGTGGGGGCGCCCGGTCGGATTGGTGATCGCCAAAGACGGCAGTCTTCTCGTTGCCGACGATGTGGGCGGCACCGTCTGGCGCGTCGCATACAGGGGAAAATAGCCGCCCCCTTTCCCCTCTCGCCGCAGATCGACTCCCTTCCCCCCGTATTCGGGGAGAAGGGGGCGCCCGCGAAACTTCCCTGTTTATCAGGCAATTTACAGGACAAATCGCGCGCCGGAGGGCGCCCAGGGCCTGTCGGCTTGAAAATATGCAATCGATTCAAGGGAATGTACGAAATCCCCTGTGGAAAATAACAGGCAGAAAGTCCATTGGAACAGGCAGAAAACAGGAATCTGAGCGTGGCGCCGGGATGCTGCGTCCACACTGCCCTTGTTTCACGTGCAACATTGCGGTCCGCATTATCGACGGAAAGATGCGAACGCATTTCGAGGTCCACGATATCGGCGCACCTGTTGGACGATCGGAATCTGTGGAGTTTACCGCATCATGGGCGCGGGCGTGCCGTCGGACCAATCCGTCACCGGCACCATGATCACGCTGATTGCTTCCGACGAGTTCTGGAACTGCGGGTTCAGCATTACCGGCGAACCGGGACGATCCGCGCCCCAATTCGCGCCCGCCGCGCGCGGGAAATAGAACATCAGATGCGGCACCCAGTTGTGCGCCTGATCGTTGAGATAACCCTGCTTCGACATCATGTACGTCAGCGCGCCGGCTTCCAGAGGCGGCAGCTTATGTTTTTCTATGTCTTGTTTGATCGCCGCAGCGATTTCGGGCTTGGAGCGCCCCGCGAGCACCAGTTCCGTGCGCCTGATCGTGTAAGGCAGGATGGAGCGCACGGCGGTTGGATTATAGCATAGCGGTCCGCGCATATGCGGATTCCAGAACTGGGGAAAGTCGTACTGCGACATCCACCCGCGCTCCACCGCGCAGACGAAACCGTTGCTCCCTTTGATCCCGGTGTCGTAGCCGTGACGCGTCAACACCAATACCGTTGCCTTGTCGGCGATGGATGGCGGCGCCGCGCTCTTCGCCATCGCGATCTCGTCGGAAGGGCGCATCATGTATTGATCGAGGGGCGCCATGGCGGGATACGCCGCGGCACACGCCGCGGATGCACACAGCAAAACCGCGCCGCAAGCTGCGAGCCCCCGCAAAACTGTCCATGGCATGGTGATTCTCCCCATAGAGCCGTACGGACTGTCGGGAAAGGCTCCCTCCCTTCGCAAATCACAACTTTGCGATACGTCTCTCCGGCGCACCGGACAGGATTCGAACCAATCACGCAAAGATGGTGTTCAGAGCGCGTGGCCGGATCGCGCGCGGCTTCATCCGATCGCCGGCAATTCGAGGCGCGCTTCCAGGCCGCCGAGCGGACTGTCGCCGAGCGCCAGCGAACCGCCATAGAGCTTTGCAATGTCGCGCACGATGGCAAGTCCGAGCCCCGTGCCCGGCACAGTCTCGTCGAGACGCTCGCCGCGTTCACCCACACGCGCGCGCTCTTCGAGATCGATACCCTCGCCGTCATCGCCGACGCGCAACTCGAGCGACGCGCCGCTGTTCTTTCGCGCCTTCACCAGCACACGCGCGCGCGCCCACTTGCAGGCGTTGTCGATCAAATTGCCCGCCATCTCCTCGAGGTCCTGCCGCTCGCCGCGAAACGCAAGTTCGTAAGGACAATCCACATCGATCGTCACGCCGCGGCCGGCGTGAATGCGCGTAAGCACGCGCGCAAGATCATCGATCACCGGCCTGACATTGGTGCGGTTGCCGAGAACGTCCAAAGCTCCGGCCGCCCGCGCGCGCGACAGATAGTGATCGACCTGCCGGCGCATCACAGCCACCTGTTTCAGCACGGCATCGGCAAGCGAGCCCGGATGCGCCGACGCTTCGTTCGCGAGAACGCTGAGCGGCGTCTTCAGAAAATGCGCCAGGTTGGACACGTGCGTGCGCGCGCGCCCCACCACTTCGGCGCTGTGTTCGATCAGACTGTTCAATTCGGAAGCGAGGGGCGCGATCTCCGCGGGAAAACGCCCTTCAAGCCGCCGCGCCTGGCCGTCGCGGATGCGCGCGAGCGCCCGACTCACGCGATAGAGCGGCTGCAGACCGATGCGCACCTGCACAAAAATCGCGGCGATCAGGCCGACGGCGAAGATGGCCAGCGACCAGAACAGGATGCCATTGAACTTCGCGACTTCATTTTCAACCTGTGTCACATCCCCGGCGATGAGCAGCGAAAACGCGCGCGGCGCGTTCTTGGGCGTGCCCGCCTGCGCAGGGAACTCAATGCGGCGCGCAACGAACCGCAACCTCTGCCCGTCGGGACCGAGGCCGTGGCCCCAGACTAGACCATTGGAAACGATGGAATCCGCCACACGAATCCCCGGATGGTCCCAAAGCGAACGGGAAATCTGCGCAAGATCGGTGAGTGGCCCTTTCGGACCTTCCGGCGTGATCTGCCAATACCAGCCCGAATAGACGCGCTCGAAACGCGGATCATTAAAACGGCCCTGCAGCGACAGCCCGCCTTGCGCCGTCGGTTCGGCCGCGGCGATCATCTCGTCGAGATCGGAGCGGAGGCGCGAATCGAAATCGGCTTCGACGGCGGAGCGAAACAGACCCGACAGCGCGTAGCCGCCGACGAGGAGAGCCAAGAGCGTCCAGATCGCGGCAGCCGCGATCAGGCGTGCCGCAAGGGAGTCAAACCTTGGCGTGATCGGCAGCTTCAGCCGCGTCCGGAATATCGAGGCAATAACCAAGTCCACGTACCGTCTGGATCAAGTTGGCGTCGAGCTTCTTTCGCAGCCGCCCGACGAAGACTTCGATCGTGTTCGAATCGCGGTCGAAATCCTGATCGTACAGATGTTCTACCAGTTCGGTGCGCGAAACCACCCGCCCGCGGTGATGCGCAAGATAGGCGAGGAGGCGGTATTCGAGGGACGTGAGCTTCACCGGATTGCCGTCGAGGGTGACTCGGGATGAGCGGGTGTCGATATGGAGCGGTCCAATCTCGATTTCCGAGGTGGCAAACCCGGCGGCGCGACGGAGGAGGGCGCGAACCCGGGCGAGCAGTTCCTCGGTGTAAAAGGGCTTGGCGAGGTAATCGTCGGCCCCAGCGTCGAAACCCGCCACCTTGTCGCTCCAGCGGTCCCGCGCCGTGAGGATCAGAACCGGCATCTTGCGGCCGGCTTTGCGCCACTCCTGAAGGACGCGCACCCCATCCATTTTTGGCAGGCCGAGATCGAGGATGACAGCGTCATAAGGTTCAGTGTCGCCCAGGAAATGGCCCTCTTCCCCGTCATTGGCGCTGTCCACCACATAGCCGGCGTCGGTGAGCGCACGTTTCAACAGGCGTTGCAGATCCTGATCGTCTTCGACGAGAAGAATGCGCATCGGTGCCCCTTCGGTTCGTTCGTTCAGCGACGGCGTCCGCCGCCAAAGCCCCAGCCACCCGGCCGCCACGCACCGGGACGCCAGCCGCCGAATCGCCCTCTGATGCCGGGCGGTCCGGCGGGCAAAGGATAATAGCGCAAGCCGCTCGGCGGCATCATCAGTCCGGGGTGGTAGCCGCTGTAGGGCCCAAGCACCCGTCCCGTGCGGGCGTCGGCATCAAGCCAGGTCACCCGACCTTCCGGCGTCAGCCATTTGATACGGTAGTGCCACCCGCCGACGGCGTCCGGATACGGTCCTTCGGCGTCAAAAAAACGGCCCGGCCTGCCGCTGCGGATTCCCGGCAATATGCGATCCAGCGGCTGCACATTGTAGGCATACGGTACAGGCCGGCGTTCCTGCGCTGAAGCCGGGGTTCCGAACGCCAGCAGCGCGAGCAGAAGGCCAAGACAGGCACGCCGGAACATCCGGGATTCCTAATACTTTCGCAATGAACGGCGGATGAACAGCAACCACCACGCAACAATTGCGTGGTCCAATGTATTCCATGAGGCGAGGCTCCAACGCCAGGGTCCGGGCGTTACCTGCATCGGGAACATCGGCGAGCGATGCGATCGTTAACCCCAGTTGCGATTCCCGTAATCCCAGCGAAAGCAAAATCGGGAGTGCTGCGCAGATCGCTGCAAAGGCTTTCGCACGGGATTCTGGATTGTTGCCGACGCGATAACGACATAGGTCCTGCGGGTCTTGAAAGCGCCGCAAAGTTTGGCAAGGAACCAGGTGTATCGTGACGGGCAAGGGCATCTTGAAGAAATTGCAGGCGGTCCGACTCTACGCGAAGCGGCCGGAACCGGGTTTTGTTCGCGTCGCCAGCATTGCCATTGCCATTGTCGCGATCCCGATCACGCTGATCTGGCTCGTGCCCGCATTCCTCGTCTTCTCGGCGCCCGAGATCGACACCTCGCAAGATCTTTATTCGATGAATCGACCGGTGGCGTTTACCTTCCTGGACTCCCAGGGACACATTGCCGGACATCGGGGCGCCATTGTCGGCGAACGTCTGCGGCTTGACGAGATGCCGGGCTATCTGCCGGCGGCTTTCATCGCCATGGAGGACCGCTCCTTCTATCAAAACGAAGGGATCGACGTGCGCGGATTGCTGCGCGCGATGTGGATGAATTTCCGCGCCGGCCACGTGGTCGCCGGCGGTTCGACCATCACGCAGCAAACCGCAAAGATCGTATTTCTCTCGCCGAAGCGCACCTTCGCGCGCAAATACGAGGAACTGGTCGACGCCGCCGCGCTGCAGAAGTCGCTGAACAAGAAACAGATTCTCGAACTCTATCTCAACCGCATCTATCTCGGATCGGGGGCCTATGGCGTCGATGGTGCCGCCCACGTCTATTTCGGCAAATCGGCGCGCGATCTTACGCTTCCGGAAGCGGCGATGCTGGCAACGCTAACACGCGCCCCGTCGGCGTTTTCGCCAAGGCGCGACCTACCCGCCGCGCAGGATCGCGCGGACTCGGTCCTCCGTGCGATGGTGGAGACACACGCCGTTACCAAAGAACAGGCGGCGGAGGCGATCGCCCATCCGGCCGTGATTACCGACGGAACGCTTGTCGATGCGCGCAATTTCTTTCTCGATACGGCGGGGGAAGAAGCATTGCGGCTCGTCGATGCAAACGGCGCGCAGCACAGCGCCGATCTCATCGTCCACACGACACTCGATCCGGCGCTTGAAGACGCAGCCCGTCATGCGTTGGCACGCACGTTGAACGCCAAAGGCCGGCACGCGCGGGCGCATGAAGGCGCGATCGTCGTGATGAGGACCGACGGCGCCGTTCCGGCGCTGATCGGCGGGCGTGACTACGATTCGAGCGCCTTCAATCGTGCGACTCAAGCGAAACGCCAGCCCGGCTCGGCGTTCAAACCTTTTGTCTATCTGGCTGCGCTCGAGAACGGCATGAGCCCGTTCGACACCCGCGATGACTCACCGATCGACATCAACGGATGGTCTCCTACCAACTACAACGGCCAAAGCTATGGCACCGTAACGCTTGCAGACGCGCTGGCGCATTCGATCAATACGGTGACGGCCGGTCTCGCGCAGGATGTCGGCATCGACAAGGTGATCGACGCAGCCCATCGCTGTGGCATCACCTCGCCATTGCAAGCCAATCCATCGCTCGCGCTCGGCACATCCGATGTGACACCGCTGGAGCTGACGACGGCTTACGCCACGTTCGCCTCCGGCGGATTGCGCGTAGCGCCCTATTTCGTGACCGCCGTGGAAGACAATGCGCACCATCTCCTCTACCAGCGCCGGCCGGCGCCCGAGCCGCGCGCCATCGCCACCAACGTTGATCGCGATCTGACGATGATGCTCTACGGGGTCATCACGGAAGGCACCGGACGCTCCGCGGCGCTTCCCGGACGTGAAGCCGCCGGCAAAACCGGCACGACCCAGGATTATCGCGACGCCTGGTTCGTCGGGTTCACCCCGGATTATGTGACCGGCGTCTGGGTCGGAAACGACAACAATTCCCCCATGCGCAATGTAACGGGCGGGACGCTGCCGGCGGCGATCTGGAAAGATGTCATGGTCGCGGCGGAAAGCGGCCTGCCTCCCAAGGCGCTCGACAAGTCGCCGTCAGTGCCGCCGGTCGATACGGAAACCGAGACAGCCAGCACCAACGACGAAACAGCGACGCCGGACACGTCCACCAGCGGCGACGATGAGTCCGGTCCGGCCGGTACGACCGAGCCCGATACTCAATCCGCGCCGGCCAGAACGCTCAAGTCGGAGCATCGCTCGTTCTGGGATTGGCTGACGGGCGGCGGAAGCGACAATACGGATACGCAACAACAGCCGCGCCGCGAAACACAGAATCAACTGCCGCCACCGCATCGGGAAATCGTCAACGAGCCCCCGCCCCCGCGCGACGAAAACAGCGACGAACCGCAGCAACGCGTCGAACGGTATCCACCGCGTGTTGTGGTAGGGCCGCCGCCCGATCGCAGTGCACCCGGCGCGGGATATCCGCCCGATGAATCGAACACTGACGAGCCGCCTGTTCGCGATCCGGACGACGAAACCGGGCCGCCGCCGGTGCGCGATCCCAATTCCCGACCGCCGGTGCGCGATCCCGATTCCCCGCCGCCCATCGTCCACCGCAGGTACTTGCCGCCGCCACCGCCACCGCCGCCACCCCCGGACGACGATAACGGCGACGGGAATTAACAGCCCGCGTTGTCCAGGTTTCGACTGAAAGACACAGTGGCACGTTGCCGTTGCTATCCACGCGGGTTCTACAAAAAGTGCTCGATTCCACAAAGAGCCGTCGCCGTCCAGCGAACTCACTCGGCAGACCATAGACGCCGAATGACTGGGCACCGCATGGAACAGCGCCGCATCCAAAGCTCGCATCGTTTCACGACGTACTGCGGCGACACGCCGTATGTTGCGAAGCTGGAGTTACCGATGGATCATGGGCTGGGCTGAAAAAGCGTGGAGCGGCTGATTGAAACTTATGTGACGAAGGACGAGCGCGGCGGCGGATGGATCCGCCAGCTCAACAGTCACGGACCAGCGAGCGGATTCTGCAAAACTTGCTGCAAATCTTAAGCTGCACACGCGCTAAGTACCTGAGGAGGCGAAGGGAATCGAACCACCGATATACAGCTTGGCAGGTTCTTTTGGTGTCGAGCGATACGATTACCCGACTGCAAAACAATTCGGAGGCCTGCCTTTACGGATTGCTAGGGCCTTTTCGATTTGATCTGAACAGCACTTGCGGGACTTGGCAGCGTACGCGTATTATCACCGCCTCCAAAGAGGTTTCCGCATGGGGTGGGGACCAAACCATAAGGGGGTTTCAAATGTATCTTTCAAAAGCAGTGTTGGTCGTTGCCGCGGCAGCTCTCGCGAGCACGGCGGCTTTCGCCGGCCACAGCGGCAGCACGACGAAAACAATTCACCAGCCGTCTTTCGCGCTTAAGCTTAAAAGCGAAGCTTTCGTACAAGGAAACGGCGACAGCACGCCTCTTACGCAATATAGCTACACGCCTATTGATTCGGGCACGACGCTGAATTGCACCAGAGTCTGCACTGTCTCCGCGAACGTCTCGTCTCAGGTGCAGACGGCCGGAGCCGATTGGGCGATCGTTATCGCGGTGGATGGCAGCTATGCCGAAAGCCAATACCAGGGCGTGCAGTCTGGTCCCAGCAGCTTTGTCGTGGGTAACGTGCAGACTGCAGTTGGCAGCCTTGCCATAGGTCATCACACTGTCCAGACGTTGCTCTACACCGAGAGTGCCTCGGCGACATATCAGTATTACTCGATGCACTACGCCGTGCATCAATAATAAGGCCAATAGGGGGGCGGCTCACCTTTTGGGGCTCGCTCCTCTTCGCGCGTAGATCAAAATGGGCTGTGGCTTGCGCTGCAGCCCATTTCTTTTGAGATGCCAGCCGCGTATTGACTGCCGGCTGACCATTCATTCTTTGCTCCGGCCGCAGCGGGCGTTCCTTTCTTATCATGGTCGCGCCAATGTTTGGCGTCGTGTCCGTTTCGCGGCAGCCGGAGCCGTCACGGCATCATTTCGAGCAACGTGAGGCCTGCCGTCAGCGCGCGATCGAGGGCGGCACGCGACAGTTGCTGCGGCCCAGTGCTTCCGGAAACAATGTCGAATGCCTTGAGACGTTCGATCGCATCCTCGCTCACGCGGAGCCTTTGCGCATAACCAAGCGTCTGCGGATCCTCGACCGCGTGCTGCACCACATCCGGCAGATTGAGCCGCTGGGAGATTTTCTGTGCTGCCCGCCCGATCTTGTCTGCCAGATAGAATGGCGCGTCTGTGACCGCGGCGAGGCCGCTCCGTGCCGACAGGCCTTCGGTCGTACGCTCCCGCAGCAATGGCGGGGCAACGCGTGCGATCGTATGCCGGTGCCAGCGCGAGAACAGCCGTTCGCCATGCGGCCGGCGAATGGAAAAGCTGACTCCCTCGCGATCAAGGAGGGGCGAGAAGTGGGGTATGCCAAGGCCGACCGCCGCCGTAACGGATGGCCCCATCAGGAATGGCAGGCGCAGTTCTGCGTAAACCGAATCATAACCTGCGGTCCGCGGAAGCCGTCCGAACCGCTCGTGCATCTCCGCCATATAGTCCGACGCCGCGCTGTCGAACGAGGCGGCGATACCAGGCGTGAGAAAGGCGCCGGAAGGTTTCCTCGGTTCGAGGCGGCGCCTGTACAGCCGCTGGAAATCCGGCTGACCCGTCAGCCACGGAAAATCCTGCAGCCACAGAAAGTCCTTCCACAATTCGCCTCCCGCACCTCCGATTCCGAGTGTCATCCCGCGCGAAACACGGCCCGTCTGGATCTGGTACATGTGGTCATAGGTCAAAATTCCCATCTGTCCCTGCGTAAGATGCAGGTGTTTCCTGGCGCGATTTTCAAATCCGGCGATCTGGTGACGATTCCAGACATGGGTCAGGCCGAGTTTCGCCGCAATTCGTCTTGCGATCCCGACATCGCGGTTCCGTTCCTGACCGGAGGTGACGGCTTCCATGATGGGCGCGCATGCCTGCGCGAGCGACGCCGCGACGAGCCGGCTGTCGAAGCCGCCCGTCAGGTCCAGCGATATCCTCTCGCTGCTGATGGCAAGCGAGAGATCGCGAATGTACGCATCGAAATCGAAAGGGACGGTCTGCGCTTCGCGATCGGGCGTGAGCTTCTGCAGGAGCCGAACGGTTCCTCCGGCCGGGAGACGCGCAATCTCGTTCCCGGCGAGAACCCTGATGCGCCGGTCCAGCGTGCGCTGCCGGTCGTAGAAACCGAAGCGAAAGAAGGCGGCGAGTGCTTCCCTGTCGATGCATTCGCGGTCGGCCCCGAGCCGGCGAATATGGGCGAAGAAATCGTCGTTGACCATCCGCGCCGACACGAAGAGGCGCATGAGACCGAACGAATCGACGGCGTACCAGAAAGCCTGCGAAGGTTTCTCGACAACACAGAGCGCAAACGAACCTTTGCCAAGCGCAAGCGCGTGCTCGGGGCCGGAACGGCGCCACTCGGCCAGAATTCGCGCCGCACTCTCTTTGCCCGCAAGGCACCCCCGCACGAACAGGAATCCCTTCCACCGGATCGTGCAAAGGTCCGTTTCCAGGATTTCGTATCCGGAACCGGGCTCGGCCGGCCCGTCTTCTCCGGGGCTCATGCGTCACTGGAATTTTGAATTGCGACCGTAGGGAGCTTACTCTAGCGCGGATGGCTATTTTTCATGCAATCGATGTTGCGGAGTGGGAGGACAATTTCGCCGCAAGCGTGCGGCAGGAATGCGCCGATGCCCTGGAACGGGGCATGGTGCTGTTCTTTCCGCGGCTCGCCTTTCCATTAAGCGCGGACGAGCGGGCGCTGCTCACGCCCGATGTTTCCGACGGAAAGGCAAAGAATGTAAGCCTGAAGCCCGGCGGCGAACTGCGCGGTACGTCGTGCACGGGCGAACAGGCGGAGCTTCTCAAGACCATGATCGAGCGCTATGCGCAAGCCGCGGCCCGCTTGATATCTGCGCTCATTCCGACCTATGCGACCCACCTTCAACGCGCTTCAACCAGTTATCGTCCGGTCGAAATCGCCGGACGGCCTGCATCGGCCATCTACGACGACACGCGCCTTCATGTAGATGCGTTTCCCTCGCGCCCGATGCGTGGACGCCGCATCCTGCGCGTGTTTTCGAACGTCAATCCGGCCGGCGCGCCGCGCGTTTGGCAGATCGGTGAAGATTTTGAAATCATGGCGCGGAGATTCCTGCCAGGCGCGCACGAGGGCTCGCGCGCCTGGGCTCACATCCTGGCCGCGGTGGGCGTCACGAAGGGCGTGCGATCACGCTACGACGATCTGATGCTGGCGCTCCACGATGGCGCAAAACGCGACGACGATTATCAGCGCACGTCGCCGCAGTCGGAGATCGCGTTTCCTTCCGGCTCGACCTGGATTTGCTACACCGATCAGGTGATGCACGCCGCGCTCGCCGGACAATATGTCCTTGAACAGACGTTTCATGTCGATGTTGGCGCCATGGTCGCGCCAGAGCGCGCGCCCCTGCGCGTCCTTGAACGGTTGCGCGGATGCGCCCTCGTATGATGCATTTCATGATGCCCTCACGATTGTGCCAAAGATAACCTGCGCGACCGCACAAAACGAAGATGTACTACAGGAAAAAAGCAGAGAGAAATGGGCACGCGGAGACGGAGACGCAGAGGAAGAGTTGAACCGCCAAGGCGCCAAAGCGCCAAGAAGAAGATTGGCGCGCTACCGTGCGCCCGAGGCGTGGATGTTTCAACGGGTCCAGCATGAGGATTATCCTCTCCCTCAGCTTATCGAAGGGCCTTGGCGATCCTGGCGTCTTGGCGGTTAACGCAATCCTCCGCGCTTCAGCGTCCGCGCGAACCTTTTATCAGCGTCGTGTCCCCGTGGTGAATTTCCAAAGAGCGTTCCCGCACGTCGTTCAAATCATCGTGCCTGTTGCATGGGCGCCGTGCGGTTGACCTCGCAGCGGCTGCAAACTAACTCTCGATGGAACTGCGCTACCGGAACTCGCGTGACAAAGTCGGTTTTTTCGAGGCCAGCGCGACGCATCGTTCTCGTCGCCTGCGCAGGCGTTTTGGCGGGACTGGCGGGCTGCAACCGCAGCGGACAGCAGGGCTATGGCAATCGCACGCCCGACGTCGGCGTAGTCGTCATCCGCTATCAGCCCGCGTTGTTGACCACCGAACTTCCCGGACGCACCAGCGCCTATCGCGAGGCCGACGTACGGCCCCAGGTCAATGGCATCGTGACGGCGCAGCTGTTCGAGCAGGGGACCCTGGTTCACGCGGGCCAGCCTCTGTATCAGATTGACCCCGCGCCCTATCGCGCCGCGGTCGACAGCGCCAAAGGCGCGCTCGCAAATGCCGAAGCGACGCTTGCGACAGCCAACGCCAAAGCCCAGCGCTATGCGATGCTGCTCAAGCAGAACGCGATTGCGCCGCAGGAGTACGACGACGCACAGGCTGCGTGGAAGCAGGCGCAGGCGAGCGTGGAACAGAACGCGGCGGCGCTCGAAAGCGCGAAAATCAACCTTGGATACACGACCATCACCGCACCCATTTCGGGTCACATCGGCCGGTCGCTCGTGACCGTAGGGGCTCTCGTTACCGCCGGCCAGACAACTCCCCTTGCCACCATCGACACGCTCGATCCCATCTATGTGGATATCAACCAGTCCACGGCCGAGCTTCTCGCGCTGAAGAAGGCGACGGCGTCGGGCCAGATAGCCGGCAACTCGCGCAAAGCAGCGCGCGTATCGCTGTCGCTCGAGGACGGATCAACCTATCCGCACGGTGGAACGCTCAAATTCTCGGAGGCCACCGTTGATCCCAATACCGGCGCGGTGGTGCTGCGCGCCCTGTTTCCCAATCCGGACGGCATCCTCCTGCCCGGAATGTACGTGCGCGCCCGCATCGTGGAGGGAATCGACCGGCGCGCCATCCTTGCCCCGCAGCAGGGCGTGAGCCGCGATGAAAAGGGGGAGCCAACGGCATTCGTGCTGGATGACAAGGGCATCGTGCGTTTGCGCGTGCTGCAGGCGCCGCGCGCGATTGGCGCATTCTGGCTCGTGACATCCGGCCTTTCGCCGGGAGACAGGCTGATCGTGGATGGTTTGCAGAATGCGCGGCCGGGGCAGCCCGCCCACGCGGTGCCGGCGGCAATTCCCACCGCGCCTCCCCCTGACGGAACCTGAGAAGGGCGCCAGATGTCGCGCTTCTTCATCGACCGTCCGGTATTCGCGTGGGTCATCGCTATTGCAATCATGCTGGCCGGCGCACTGTCGATCGTGGTGCTGCCGGTCGAACAATACCCGACGATTGCACCGCCAGCGGTAAGCATCAGCGCGTTTTACCCTGGAGCGTCCGCCGAGACGCTCCAGAACTCGGTGACGCAGGTTATCGAGCAGCAACTCACCGGCATCGACAACCTGCTTTATTTCTCGTCTTCCAGCAGCTCCTCTGGCGGCGTTGGCATCACCGCGACCTTCACCCCCGGCACCAATGCCGACATCGCCCAGGTCCAGATTCAGAACAAATTGCAACAGGCAATTTCGCTCCTGCCGCCGGAAGTGGTTCAGGAGGGGATCACCGTCGCCAAATCGCAATCGCGCTTTCTGTTGATCGTCGCGCTTTACGACAGCACCGGGCGTTATTCGGACCGCGACCTCGCCGACTACCTGACGAGCCGGTTGCACGACCCGCTCGCGCGCGTGCCCGGCGTGGGCGATGTGCTCGTGTTCGGCTCGCCGTACGCCATGCGCATCTGGCTCAATCCGTACAAGCTTTCCACTTACGGGCTGATGCCCTCCGACGTGAGCAAGGCAGTCGAGGCGCAGAATGTCCAGGTGACCGCCGGTGAACTTGGCGCACAGCCCGTCGTGCGCGGTCAGGAGCTGGACGCGACCGTAACCGCGCAATCGCAGCTGCAAACGGCCGAACAGTTCCGCGACATCATCCTCAAAGGCAGCACCGGCGGCGCACTGGTGCGTCTCGGCGATATCGCGCGGGTCGAACTCGGGGCGCAGAGCTACGGCTCGATCAGCCGTTTCAATGGCCACCCGGCGTCAGGCCTTGCCATCCGTCCCGTGCCCGGCGCCAACGCGCTGAAGACTGCGGACGCCGTGCGCGCGGAAGCGAACGTCCTTTCAAAGAGCCTGCCACCGGGACTGAAACTCGACTTCGTCGTCGACAACACGAAATTCATTCGCCTCTCGATCCGCGATGTCATCAAGACGCTGATCCAGGCGATCGCGCTCGTGATCCTGGTGATGTTTGTCTTCCTGCAAAGCTGGCGCACGACGCTCATTCCGGCGATTGCCGTGCCTGTGGTGCTGCTTGGCACGTTCGGGGTTCTCAACGCCGCGGGTTACTCGATCAACACGCTGACCCTGTTCGCCCTGGTGCTCGCCATCGGACTCCTGGTGGACGACGCGATCGTTGTGGTGGAGAACGTCGAGCGCATCGTCCGCACCGAAGGTCTCGATCCCCGCGAGGCCACGCGAAAATCCATGGACGAAATTACCGGCGCGCTCGTGGGTATCGCGCTCGTCCTTTCCGCAGTGTTCCTGCCGATGGCGTTCTTCGGCGGCTCGACCGGCGTCATTTATCGGCAATTCTCCATCACCATCATTTCGGCGATGGCGCTGTCGATTCTCGTGGCACTCGTTCTGACACCGGCGCTATGCGCTTCGCTGTTGAAGCCCCATTCCGAAGAGAAGTTGCCGCTGGGCCGCCGCTTCTTCGGCGGTTTCAACAGACGGTTCGATGCGTTCGTCCGCTGGTATCGCGGAGCATTGGAAACGTTGTTCCGCCGCGCGCGTCCCGCGCTGATCGGCTACGCGATCATCATCGCCGCAATGGCCATACTCTTTCTGCGCCTTCCGACCAGCTTCCTGCCCGAGGAAGATCAGGGCGTGGTCATTGCGCAGGCCATTCTGCCGCCCGGAGCGGTGGAATCGCGAACCCTCGAAGTCTTGAAAAAGATCGAACACTTCTTTCTCGTCGATGAAAGCCGGAACACCGACAGCATCTTCACCGTTGCCGGGTTCAGCTTCTCGGGACAGGGTCAGAACACCGGTATCGGCTTCGTGCATCTGAAGAGCTGGGACGAACGCAAGGGCAGCGAGAATCACGCACCCGCAATCGCAGCGCGCGTCACACAGGCGCTTTCGCGCGTGCGCGACGCACAGGTGTTCGCTTTGGTGCTACCGGCAGTTCCGGAACTCGGAATTACATCCGGTTTCGATCTCGAGCTCGAAGACCGCGGCAATCTCGGACATCGAGGTTTGATGGCCGCGCAGAACAAACTGCTCCAGCTTGCGAGCAGGGATCCCATTCTCACCGCCGTTCGTCCGAGCGGGCTGCAGGACACGCCGCAATTGCATATCGATATCGACGAAGCCAAGGCGAATGCGCTCGGACTCTCGATTTCCGATATAAACGTCACGTTGAGCGCCGCCTGGGGGCCCAACTTCATCAACCAGTTTGTCGACCGCGGACGCATCAAGCAGGTGTACATGGAAGGCGATGCGCCGTTCCGCATGAAACCGGAAGACCTCGACCGCTGGTATGTGCGCGCGCAGAACGGCGAGATGGCGCCGTTCTCTTCCTTTGCCACCTACAAATGGGTGTTGGGTCCGTCCGAGCTCGATCGCTACAACGGGGTCCCGGCGCTCGAGATCCAGGGACAGGCCGCGCCTGGCAAAAGTTCGGGCACCGCCATGCGCGAAATGGAAAAACTGGTTGCCCAGCTCCCGCGCGATATCGGTTACGACTGGAGCGGACTCTCCTACCAGGAACTGCTCTCCGGGTCGCAGGCGCCTTCGCTTTATGCCATCTCGATTCTCGTCGTCTTCCTCTGCCTCGCCGCACTGTACGAAAGCTGGTCGATTCCCTTCTCGGTGCTGCTCGTCATTCCTTTGGGTATCGTCGGCGCCGTGCTCGCCGCGACCCTGCGCGGCTTTTACAACGACATCTATTTCCAGGTCGGGCTGCTCGCGACCATCGGCCTCTCGGCCAAGAATGCCATTCTGATCGTCGAATTCGCTGCCACCGCGGAACACCAGGGCCGGCCGATCCGCGACGCCGCCCTGCACGCGGCACAAATCCGCTTACGTCCAATTCTCATGACGTCGCTTGCTTTCGTCGCCGGCGTGGCGCCGCTCGCCATTTCGACCGGGGCCGGGGCGGCGAGCCAGAACGACATTGGCACCGGCGTGATCGGCGGGATGATTTCCGCCACTGTACTTGCCATATTTTTCGTGCCGCTGTTTTTCATTCTCGTGCGCGGCTTCGTTGTCCGCCGAAGCGAAACAAACCCCTAACGCAAAACGCTGAGACACGCGGCCGTTCGCGCGATGGTTGAATTCGATGGTGCAGCAATCAAATGATGGATGCTCCTCAATTTTGAAAATTCGTTGACGGCCGGCTCGAAGTACCATTAACGTCCAAACCGCGGCGCGAATTCGCGACTCGCTCCATTTTCGAGGGAATTTCTTCACAAAGCAGAAAGCGCGCGGGCTTACAGACTTTGCGCGCAGGTGGCGGTACGGGCGCACCGCCGGTAAGTGAAGCTGGGCGTAGCCCTTTCGAGGGCGGAGACGAAGGGACAGCATGGCTCCGGGCTATTCGTGCAGCACGAGGTTTACGCGCGCGGGCGCGTCCATCATCGCCGTGCTCTCCTGCTTTGCCCTCTTCAGTTGCGCACACGACACGCCGGTGGTCGCGGAAGCTCCGAAGCCGCAGGTCGCCGCCGCCCCGCCCGTCCTATGGCCAACCAACGGCTGGCAAACGGCAACGCCCGAAGCGCAGGGAATCGATTCCACGATTCTGGCCGACGCGCTCGTGCAGATCCGCGCCAGGCGTATCCCGGTGCACAGTCTTCTGATCGAGCGTCACGGCAAGATCGTGCTCGACAGCTATTTTTATCCGTTCGCCGCGAACAGGACACACAACGTCTATTCGGTGACAAAGAGCGTCACCTCGATGCTGGTCGGCATCGCCATGGCCAATCATCGCCTCGCCGATCTGAACGCGCCGGTTTACTCGCTCCTGCCCGTGCAGCCGTCCGACGATCCGCGCAAGGCGCACATCACGCTTGCGCATCTTCTCAGCATGACGTCGGGCCTCGATTGTCGGCCGCAAGGCAGTTCGAGCCTTCTCCAGCAGATGCTGAAGAGTCCGCACCTTGCCGCTTACATGCTGAACCGACCCTCCGATGCCGAACCGGGGACGGTGTTCAATTATTGCGGTGGAAATTCGGAAGTGGTTTCGGCGGTGTTGACGCGGACGACGGGTGCGAGCGCGCTCGATCTGGCGCGCCAGGAGCTCTTTGCCCCCCTCGGCATCACGCACGTCTCCTGGCCCACCGATGGCGATGGCGTCTCCCACGGCTGGGGCGATCTCGAACTCGAACCGCGCGATATGGCGAAGCTCGGGTATCTGTGGTTGCACAACGGCCGATGGGAAGACAGCCAAGTCATCCCGGCGGATTATCTCGCACAGGCACTGACGCGGCATATCAGCGTACAGCCGGGAATCGATTACGGTTACGGCATGTGGCTCTATCCGGGGCACACTCCCGTGGACTTCGAAGCAAACGGCACCGGCGGCCAGCGCATCACCGTCGTACCCGGCTTCGACATGGTGGAGGTCACGACCGGCAACGGTTTGGACGCGAACGAGGTCGCACAGCTCCTCGCCGGTGCGGTGAAATCGAATGAGGCTTTGCCGTCCAATCCCGGATCTGACGCGCGGCTCGCGAGCCTTGTCGCAGAGGCTGCAATAGGGCCGGTCGCGCTGCCAGCGCAGACCGGGACCGACGAAACTATTCCGGTGCCGCGGCCGAATCCGCGCGCGGTGCCGCGCCCGAATCCGCGTGCGGTTCCCCACAGCGCTCCCGGGGTGATCTTCGAAGTCTCGGCGCCGGCAATTCCGCGTCCCAAACCCGGCGCCGTTCCCAACACCGAAACAGTGTCCGCCGTCGTGGCGAAAGCCGAGCCGCCAAACGCAACGGCCCCCGAATTTCCACCGAAACCCGCGCCGGCGGCTCCCGTCGCTCTCGCCGCAACGAACTAAGCCGCCCTTTCGGCCTTCATCGAACCAGCCTAAAGACCGTTTTGATGCGCTATCGCTGAGCGCGCACTCCGGAACTCCGCGGCGCGCGGGGCATTGCGGTTCAAAGTGCGCCGGAAGGGCCGTATGGCAAAGACACTCGCCCGCTACCGGGCCAAACGCGATTTCAGCAAGACTGCGGAGCCAAGCGGCGACCAGAAGGTCACGTCATCCGGTCGCCTGCGCTTTGTCGTCCAGAAGCACGCCGCGACCCGGCTTCACTACGATCTCAGGCTCGAGCTCGACGGCGTCTTCAAGTCCTGGGCGGTGACGAAAGGGCCCTCGCTCGATCCCCACGACCGGAGGCTCGCCGTCGAAGTGGAAGACCATCCGCTCGATTACGGCGATTTCGAGGGCACGATTCCCAAAGGTCAGTATGGCGGCGGCACGGTGATGCTGTGGGACCGCGGTTATTGGGCGCCGGAGGGCCAGGCCAGCCCCGAAACGATGCTGAAGAAAGGCGACCTGAAATTCGTCGTCGCCGGCGAAAAGATGCAGGGCGGCTGGGTGCTGGTGCGCATGAAACGAGGCGACGAGAAGCGCAACAATTGGCTCCTTATCAAACATCGCGACGGTTATGAGCGCGACGGCAACGGCGATGCGCTCCTCAAACAGGACCGTTCGGTCGCATCGGGGCGCACCATGGACCAGATTGCCGCGGGCAAAGGACCCGGCCCCAAATCCTTCATGCGCGCATCGCGCAGAGCGGCGAAGGCCAACGACGTGTGGCAATCCAATCGCCCGCCGCGCGAAATGCCGGAACGCGCTGCATCACCGCCGGTCAAGGCGAAGCCGCTGCCACGCCGCCGCGCGGCGCGCTTGCCGCAATTCGTCGAACCGCAGCTGTGCTCGGTTTGCGAGCGCGCGCCGTCGGGCGCGCAATGGGCGCACGAGGTCAAATTCGACGGCTACCGCATGCAGCTGCGGGTGGAGAACGGCGCAGCCGCGATGCGAACGCGCAAGGGACTCGACTGGACGGAGAAATTCAAGGCAATCGCGCGAGCGGCGGCGAAACTCCCCGACTGCATCATGGACGGCGAAGTCGTGGCGCTCGACAAGAACGGCGTGCCGGATTTCGGGGCGTTGCAGGCGGCCCTTTCGGAAGGGAAAAGCGAGCGGCTGATCTACTTCGTCTTCGATCTTCTTTTCCTCGAGGGTGAGGACCTGCGAAATCTGCCGCTCGAAGAGCGAAAATCCCGTCTCGAAGCACTGATCGGCGACAAGGCGCATGGACAAATCCGGTACACCGAGGATTTCCGGGCGCCGGGGCAGCAAGTCCTCGATTCGGCCTGCAAGATGGGGCTCGAAGGCATAATATCGAAGCGGCTGGGCGACCCGTACAAATCGCAACGCGCGGGCCAATGGATGAAGACCAAGTGCCGTGGCGGTCAGGAAGTCGTAATCGGCGGCTGGACGGACACCAACGGAAAATTCCGTTCCTTGCTGGCGGGCGTTTATCGCGGCAAGAACCTGATTCCGGTCGGCCGCGTCGGCACCGGCTTTGCGCGCGAAAAGCTCGAGCCGCTGATGAAGCGGCTCACCGCACTTGCGAGCAAGGAAAATCCGTTTCGCGGTGCGAACGCGCCGCGCGCCCGTTCCGATATTCACTTCGTGAAACCGGAACTCGTGGCGGAAATCGAATTTGCCGGCTGGACAAGCGACGGACAGGTGCGCCAGGCATCGTATAAGGGTTTGCGTCTCGACAAGCCGGCGTCGGAGGTGAAGGCCGAGCGCGCGGAAAAGCCGGCAAAGGTCAGTCTGTCTGAGCCGCTTCGTCCTGTCGCGACGCGCGCCAAATCGGCTGCGGCTGCCTCTTCTACCGCCGTGATGGGCGTTGCCATTTCGAATCCCGACAAGCCGCTATGGGTCGACGACGGGCATGGGGAACCGATTACCAAACTCCAACTGGCACGCTATCTCGAAAGCATCGGCGACTGGATCCTTCTGCACATCAAGGGCCGGCCATGTTCGATCATTCGTGCACCCGACGGAATTCAAGGCGAACATTTTTTCCAGCGCCACGCCATGAAGGGCTTGTCGCATCTTCTGAATGCGGTGACAGTGTGGGGCGACCGCAAGCCGTACCTCCAGATCGACCGCATCGAGGGCCTGGCGGCTGTCGCGCAACTGGGCGGTGTCGAACTGCATCCCTGGAACTGTGCACCGGGATATCCCGAGCTTCCCGGCCGGCTGGTTTTCGATCTTGATCCGGCACCGGATGTCCCGTTTGCGGCGGTGGTCGAGGCGGCGCGGGAAATGAAATCGCGGCTCGAGAAGCTCGCTCTGGTCGCGTTTTGCAAGACCACCGGCGGCAAGGGCCTTCACGTCGTAACACCGCTGAAACGCGGTGGCCGAAACGAGCCGGACTGGCCGCAGGCCAAGGCGTTCGCGCGCGATCTGTGCGCACAGATGGCGGCAGACAGCCCTGACCGCTATCTGCTGAACATGGCCAAGAACAAACGAGGAGGACGGATATTCCTCGATTACCTGCGCAACGACCGAATGGCGACGGCCGTGGCGCCCTTGTCGCCACGCGTCCGTATCGGCGCTCCCGTCTCGATGCCGCTCGCCTGGAATGCCGTGAAAGCCGGTCTCGATCCCACACGATACACCATGCGCACGGCGACGAACCTCATCGCCGGAAGCCGCGTATGGAAAGAGTATTGCGAAGCCGAACGCCCGCTGCGCGGTGCGATCGAAAAACTGTCCAGAATACGACAATAGAGACGTGTGCGAATTCCGGCAGTATTAATCAATTCCTAACCGAAGGATATCTGCGGCGTTTTGCGGCGCGAATTCCTGCACTCGCGAGCAAAACTTAACAGCTTTTTCAGCGGGCCCGGTCAATTGTCTCGTTCGTTTCGCACTTTCGGGCTGGGCGGAGATGTCGATCACGTCACCTAACGGGCGCGTCCAGGCCCGCAACAAGGCGAACGATCTCCGTTCGGTCAGCCGCGGTCTGCTTCTCTTTGCCGTCCATGCTGCGCTCTATGTCGCGACGCTTCTCGGCGCGATCGCGAATTTCGCCTTCCCTGTCAGCACGCTTTTTGCTGCGGCGAACGGTTTCTTCATTGCACTGCTCTTCATCATCGGACACGACGCAAGCCATGGGAGCTTTGCTCCGGATCCGCGGTGGAATCGCTGGTTTGCCCGACTGGCTTTCATTCCTTGCGTGCACGCCCCAAGTCTGTGGCGGCGCACGCATAACGACATGCATCACCAGCGCACGAATTTGAAAGGCGTCGACCATGTGTGGGCGCCGATGAGCAAAGCGGAATACGATGCCGCCTCGCCCGCGCGGCGTTGGCTCGAACGCGTATACCGCGGACCGTGGGGCCCGCTCATCTATTACTATGGCACGTTTTGGCTTTACCGGATGCTCGTGCCGATCGCGCCGGAGGTACGCGCGCAGTGGAAGCGCCACGTTCCCGACAGCGTCTTCGCGCTTGTCGGGTTCGTCTTGACCCTTGCGGCCATCGGCTTCGCAGGCCACGCGCTCGCGCCGCAACGCCCGCTGTGGATGACTTACCTCACCGGGTGGGTTCTGCCGTTCGCCGTTTGGAATTATCTGATGGGACTGACGATTTACCTGAACCATACGCACCCGGCCATCCCCTGGTTCGGGAACGAAACGATGTGGAGCTCTCATCGCGGAAACGTGCTCAGCACCGTACACGTGAAGCTGCCGCGTTATATTGCGCCGCTCTATTCCGACGCGCTTGCGCACACCGCCCATCACGCCGACATATCGCTGCCGGTCTATGAACTTCCGGCAGCGCAGGCAAAACTGAAAAGCGCGTATGGCAAAGCCGTACAGGAATATACGCTTTCGATCGCCGAATACCGGAAGATCTATGCCGCCTGCAAATTGTTCGATTTCGAGCGCATGTGCTGGACAGATTTCGACGGCCGCCCGACGGCGATCACCTGGGCCGCCCACGCGAAACAGCAGGCGGACCAGGGCGTGGCGGCCCGCAACGCCGTTTGACACGGCTATGCAGCGAGCGGGATAATCGCCCCGGTTCGATCGGGGGCTCCGCAATTGACCGCAACGACGAAAACGCCGGACGATCTCGTCATCCGCCCGCGTGACCGGAATTTCCGCTGCGGCAGGGCGAACGAGCGCTGGTGGGCAGGCAACGACCCGGTTGCCACAGCCTATTACAACGCCTTCTCCGCTTCATTCCCGCAGGTGGAGCGTTACTTTATCGAAGCGTTGCGGCGTTATCGCGACCGCGCCGGCCCCAAGCTGCAGCAGGAGATCGCCGCGTTTATTGCGCAGGAGGCCGTGCATTCACGCGAGCACATCACATTTAACCGCGACACGATCTGCAGCGGATACGATCTGTCCAGAATCGACGCCCTTCTGAAGAAACGACTGGCGTGGGCAAGAACGCTTTCCCCCGTCAGGCAGGCGGCGTCGGTTGCCGCGCTTGAACACTACACGGCGATACTTTCACACGAGGTAATCGACAAGACGCAACTTGATGCGGCTCCCGCCGAAATACGCCGGTTGATGTACTGGCATGCGGGAGAGGAGGTCGAGCACAAGGCGGTTGCTTTCGATACCTTCATGCTCGCTGCGCAGCACCTTTCTCCCCCCGTGCGCTGGCTGTTGCGGTCATCCGTGATGATCTGTTCGACGTTTCTGCTTTTTCAGTTTTTTCTGTTCTCGGTGGCGGAGTTCTTTCGCCAGGATGGAATTCGCTCGGCGCGAACCTGGACGCGGTTCCTGAAATTCGTGCTCATCACGCCCGGCGCCCTGGGCCACACGATTGGCGTGTATTTCAGCTGGTATTTGCCGGGATTTCATCCCTGGCGACTTGACGACCGCGCACTGATCGCAAAGGCAGAATGGGCGAGCGCCCCGCCGCAAACGGCCGATCTGCCCGCCTGAACCCGGCTCGACGCCGGCCAGCAGACGATTGGTTAAGCGTGCCTTTCCGCAGCGGCCATTCGTTTGCGATTTGCAAACCATCTCAAATGGTTACCTAAATTTTTACCTGCCGATGACATGATCTGCGCGCAGCAGATTTCGAGGACCATGATGGGTTCGCCTGACCCGAACCAAATCGTGAGTTCGTCTCCCGACTACGATCTCGACAAGATCTGGCTCCGCTTCCGCGATCCGCGCACGGAGCGGATGTTCGAGCGCGAGATGATGCAAACTTCTCTCGGCATCATCCGGACCTACGTGTTTGCCGGGGCAGCGCTGTACATCGCCTTCGGATTGCTCGATTGGCTTGTCGGCGGAAAAGCCTTTCCTGTCATGCTGGCCATTCGTTTCGGGCTCGGCACGCCGGTACTTGTCGCCGTCCTCGTGCTGACCTTGTTTCCGGTATTCATCCGGATCGGACAGTTCGCGCTCTCCTGCAACCTCGTAGCCTCGGGCCTGGGCGTGGTGATCATGACGGCGATCATGCCGCCGCCCTACAATGCGCAATACTATGCCGGCGTGGTGATGTGCGTCATCTACAGCTCGAGCCTCATCCGGCTGCGCTTCACTTATGCCGCGATCATCTCCACCATTCTCGTGGCCGCGTATGAAATATCCGCCGCGTTCATCAATCCGATTCCGTTCGCCACATACGTCAGCAATACCTTCTTTCTCGTAATGGCGACCGGCGTCGGTCTGTTTTCCGGCTATTACCAGGAACTCTACGTCCGCAAATCCTATGTCAGTCAAAAGATCATCGAGGCGAAGAACGACGCTCTCAAGACCCTCCTGGTGGAAGCCGACAACGCCAACAAATCGAAGAGCGAATTCCTCGCCACGATGAGCCACGAGTTGCGCACGCCCTTGAATGCGATCATCGGCTTTTCCGACGTGCTTAAGAAGCAGCTTTACGGCACGCTCGGCAACGAGCGATATCTGGAATACGTGGCCGACATCAACGCCAGCGGCCTGCACCTGCTCGCGATCATCAACGACATTCTCGATCTCGCCAAAGCGGAAGCCGGCAAGCTCGAACTGCGGGAAGATACGTTTGATCTTGTCCAATGCGTACAGGACTGCATTCAGATGTGCCGCGCACGGGCCGACGAAGGCGGCGTCAAGATCACGCTCGATGCCCCGCAATGGGAGCTCGACGGCTATGGCGACGAACGGCTTCTGCGCCAGCTAATGCTGAACCTGGTCAGCAACGGCGTAAAGTTCACGCCGCCGAACGGGCAGGTCCTCGTGCGGCTGAACGCCGAGCAACGCGGCGGAATTATCATCAAAGTATCCGATACGGGAATCGGCATTCCGCCCGAACATCTGGATCGCGTGCTGCGCCCCTTCGAGCAGGTGGAGCGGGCGTTGTCGCGCCGCCACGGCGGTACGGGACTGGGTCTGCCGTTCGCCAAGAAGATCGCCGAACTCCACGGCGGATCGCTGCTGATCCAAAGCGAAGTGGACAAGGGAACGCACGTTACGGTCAGGCTGCCGGCCGAACGTTGGATTGTACACAAATACCCTGAGCCGCTGCGCCAGACCGTCTGAGCTAATCAGGGACGGGATATCAATTTCCCCTTCCACCCGCGCGGCTTTGCAAGGCGCAGGCTCGAATGGGAAAATTGATATCCCGTCCCTAATTACCGGGAGATCCCTCTACGCAAAGCGGAAGTGCATGACGTCGCCGTCGCACACGACATAGTCGCGGCCCTCGAGCCGCATGCGCCCGGCGTCGCGCGCAGCTGTTTCGCCCCCGAAGTGCACATAGTCGTGGAAGGCGATGGTTTCGGCGCGGATGAAGCCCTTCTCGAAATCGGTGTGAATGACGCCCGCCGCTTCCGGTGCGCGCGCGCCTTTTTTGATGGTCCAGGCGCGGGTCTCCTTGGGACCGGCGGTGAAAAAGGTGATGAGACCCAGAAGCGCATATCCGGCGCGGATCAGGCGGTCGAGCCCGGGTTCGTCCAGCCCGAGATGGGCGAGAAACTCGGCGCGCTCTGACGCGTGAAGCTGCGCGACTTCCTCTTCGATGCGGGCGGAAATGGCGACACACCCGGCTCCCTCCCGCTTCGCCTTTTCCTCCACGGCCGCCGACGACGCATTGCCCGTCGTCTCGAAGCGTTCATCGATATTGCAGACATAGAGCACTGGTTTCTCGGTGATCAGTCCCAGTTGCCGGAACAGTTCGCGCTCCTCTGCCGAAAGCTCGGCCAGGCGCGCGGGCTTGCCTTCCTTGAGAAGCGACAACGCTTTCAACATGAGGTAATGCTGCTTTTGCGCCTCCTTGTCGCCGGTCCTGGCCTTCTTCTCGATGAGGCCGATACGGCGCTCCACGCTTTCAAGATCGGCCAGCATCAGTTCGGTCTCGACAGTTTCCGCATCGTCCACAGGGTCGATGCGTCCCTCGACATGCGCAACATCCGAATCCACGAAGCAGCGGAGCACATGCGCAATTGCGTCCACCTCCCGGATGTTGGCGAGGAATTGATTTCCCAATCCTTCGCCTCTCGATGCCCCGCGCACCAGACCCGCGATGTCGACAAAAGTCATACGCGCAGGGATGATTTCCGCCGATTTGGCAATCTCCGACAATTTCTCGAGGCGCGCATCGGGAACGGCAACTTCGCCCACATTCGGTTCGATGGTACAGAAGGGATAATTCGCCGCCTGCGCGGCAGCCGTCTGCGTCAGCGCGTTGAAGAGCGTCGATTTGCCGACATTGGGCAAGCCGACGATGCCGCATTTGAAACCCATTCAGCCGTCCTTCTTGGCCTCGGGTTTCGGCGTCTTCATGGGTGGCTTGAGCGTCAGCGCCACCCTCGTCGTGAACCCCGCATCGTCATCGCGCGCGAGGTACGGCGCCCCCTCCGCGATGGCCGAAAGAAGCGGCACCAGCCACTCCTCTTCGGCTTTGGTGAAATTGTTGAGCACATGCGAAGTCACCCGCGTCCTGCTTCCGGGATGGCCCACGCCGATACGCACGCGCCGGTATTCCGGTCCGAGCGTGGCGGTGATGGAGCGCAAACCGTTATTGCCCGCGTCGCTGCCGCCGGTTTTCACTTTCAGCTTGCCGGATGCAAGATCGATTTCATCGTGAACGACGACGAGCGCATCGAGCGGCAATTTGTAAAAGCGTACAGCTGCTGCGACGCTTTCTCCGCTGTCGTTCATGTAGGTCATCGGCTTCAGCAGGTATGTCTTTCGCCCTCCGAGCGCGCCTTCGGCAATCAGCCCCCGAAACCGCGAACGCCATGGCGCAAAAACGTAGCTTGCGTGGATGACGTCCGCCACCATGAACCCCGCGTTGTGCCGGTTTCGCGCGTACTCCACACCGGGATTGCCGAGTCCGGCGATGAGAAGCGGCACTTCGGCCATGACGAGCTATTGGCGTGGTTTCGAAGTTCGCTTCATCTTGGTATCCGTCTCCTGGCTTGGAATTCTGAAATTGGCCCGAAACCGATAGCGAGATCGTGCGAATTTCAGAATTGGGACAGTGGCGGCCCGCGGCTTGAACTATTTCTTCTCTGGCGCCTTTGCGGGAGCGGCGGCGGCGCCTGGCCCTGCCCCTGGAGCGGCTCCCGGCGCAGGCGCGGCCGCGCCTTCGGCCGGCGCCCCCGCTTCCTCGCCTTCGACAGGCGGAGCGGCGGCAGCCGCGGCAGCCGCCGCTGCGGCGGCGCGCTGTTCCTCGATCACGCTCGTCGGAGCCACGATGGACGCCACGGTAAAATCGCGTTCGCGGATCGTCGAAGTCACGCCTTCCGGCAAGCGGAAGTCGGTGATGTGCAGCGAACCATGAATCTCGAGACCGGAGAGATCGCCCTCGATATATTCGGGAATGTTGTCCGCCGGGCAAAGGAGCTCGACTTCGTGGCGAACGATATTGAGCACCCCGCCACGCTTCAGCCCGGGAGAATTCTCCTGACCTTTGAATCGCACCGGAATTGCGAGTCTTACGCGCGCGCCTTCCGGAAGGCGCAGGAAATCCACATGCATCGGGCGATCGCTGACAGGGTCCGTCTGCACCGCGCGCGGAATGACACGGGTCTTCCGGTCGGCGACCTTCAGCATGAACGGCGTGGTCAAGAACGTGCCCTTGCTCGCAAGGCGCTCGAGCTCGCGGTAATCCAGGGTGACAGGCTCCGGCGCTTCCTTGCCGCCGTAAACAATACCCGGGACTGCGCCCTTGCTCCGCGTGCGGAACGCATGTCCCTTGCCGGTGCCCTGGCGCGGTTCCGCGCTCAGTTCCTGTATCTCGCGCATGGCGGAAATCCTTGAAAACCGGCGTGCCCAAAAGGACCCGCCCGGAAAGCCGGGGTATCTAGCGGAACCGTACCGCCAAGGCAACAGCGGCGCCGTCGCCTGCAAGAACCTGGTTACTTGGCTGTCATTGCGCGCAAATAGGCGATTGCGTCGGCATCATCCCATTCGGCGGGTCCGACGGCTTTCGCCTGCTCCATGCCTTTCTTGTCCATCAGCATGCTGAGCGGAAGTCCGAATACCCCCAGCGCGGCGAGAAATGCATGATCGGGATCAAGATAGACATGCAGCGAACCCGCGTCGTGCGACTTCAGGAAGCGTTGGGTCTCCGCCGCGTTTTCGCGTCCTTCGCTCACGGCAACAATGGTAAGCGACGGGACGTCGTGCTGCAGTCTCGCGAGCGCCGGAAGTTCGCGCACGCAGGGCCCGCACCAGGTGGCCCACAGGTTGAGCAGCACATAGTGGCCGCCGAATGTCGCAAGCGAGAGCCGATTGCCCTTGGCATCGAAAAAGGCTGCGGCCGGAATGTGCCGCGGCTCCTCGACGGGCTCGAGCTTTGCAAGCGAGGGAGGCCGGCCGGCGATCTCGTGGACAGTTCTCGTAGGTATCGCATATAGAACGATGCCGAGTACAAGAACCGCAGCCGCAGCAGCGATAACAAGGTGATTTCGACGCAAAGCGAAACGTATCCCCTATGAGCGCGAACGAAATGTGGGGTGGCCGCTTTCAGCGCGGGCCCGCCGCGACAATGGAGGAGATTAACGCCTCGATCGAATTCGACAAGCGGCTGGCGTCCGAGGATATCGCCTGCTCCCGCGCGCATACCGAAATGCTGGCCGCGCGCGCCATTATAAGCCGCAGCGATGCGGATGCCATTCTCGACGGTCTGAACCGCATCGAAAACGAAATCGGCGAGGGCCGCTTCAATTTCCGGCGCGACCGCGAAGACATTCATCTGAATGTCGAGGCGCGGCTCAAGGAACTGATTGGCGATCCCGCAGGCCGGCTTCACACGGCCCGCTCGCGCAACGACCAGGTGGCAACCGATCTTCGTCTGTGGACGCGCAGCGCCTGCGAGCGCATCGACGCCGCCCTTCTCGCGCTGCAGCGTGCGTTGCTCCAGGAAGCCGATCGGCACGCCGAAACCATCATGCCGGGGTTTACGCATCTTCAGCCCGCGCAGCCGGTCACTTTCGGTCATCACTGTCTTGCCTACTTGGAGATGCTTGCGCGCGATCGCGGCCGCTTCGCCGATTCGCGCCAACGTCTGAACGAATCGCCCCTCGGGGCTGCGGCGCTTGCCGGAACATCCTTCCCGATCGACCGGCAGCAGACCGCACGCACACTCGGTTTTGACGCGCCGATGCGCAACTCGCTCGATGCAGTCGCGAGTCGCGATTTCGCGCTGGAATTCCTTGCGGCGGCGGTCATCACCGCAACGCATCTGTCACGGCTTGCCGAAGAGATTGTGCTTTGGGCATCGCCAGGATTCGGATTTCTCGCGCTGAGCGATGCGTTTTCCACCGGCTCTTCGATGATGCCGCAGAAGCGCAACCCCGACGCCGCCGAGCTTGTACGCGCGAAGGCCGGGCGAACCCTGGGGAGTTTCGTAGCGCTTGCTTCAGTCCTGAAAGGGCTTGCCCTCGCCTATGCCAAGGATATGCAGGAAGACAAAGAACCGCTGTTCGATGCTGCGGACAGTCTCGAACTTTCGCTTGCCGCAATGACGGGCATGGTTTCGGACTGGCATATCAAAAAAGAGGCCATGCTCGCCAAAGCGCACACCGGCTATCCGGCTGCGACCGATCTCGCAGACTGGATCACGCGTGTGCTTGGACGACCGTTCCGCGTCGCGCACCGGATCACGGGAGAAATCGTCAAGCGTGCGGAAGAACTGAACCTGCCGCTGGACCGGCTGCCTCTCACCGAGATGCAGAACAGCGAGCCAGCTATAACGAAAGAGGTGTATTCGTTTCTTTCTGTTGCCGCCTCGGTGAATTCGCGCCTAAGTTTTGGCGGAACTGCACCCGTGCGCGTCCGCGAACAGATCGCTTTCTGGCAGGAACGGCTGAAGGAATGAACGTCAAAAAGATCCTCATGCTGAGCCTGTCGAAGCATGAGGCCTTACCCTTCGACAGGCTCAGGGTGAGGCAAGCTGAGTGCCACGACATCCGGGCGTCTTCTGTGCAGAGTTTTCTGAAACTCACGCTGATCGCGGTATTGGCGTTTGGCCTTGCAGGCTGTGGCACAAAGACCGAATTGCTGAAACCCGACGGAAAGCCCACGCCGGGCAACGAACGCGATCCGTCGCAGCCACCCAGCCCCATTGCGCGATGAATCATTTCGAATATCGCGGAGGACGTCTTCACGCGGAATATGTCGACCTTGAAACGCTTGCCGAGCAGGTGGGGACGCCGCTGTACGTTTATTCGACCGCCACGCTCGAACGTCACTACCATGTCTTCGCTGCCGCCTTTCCCGCCCATACGCTGATCGCCTATTCGGTCAAGGCGAACGGCAATGTTGCGGTCCTGAAAACGCTCGCGCGTCTCGGTGCGGGTGCCGACGTGGTGTCCGGGGGCGAGCTGGTCAAAGCACTGCGCGCCGGAATTCCGCCCGAGAAGATCGTGTTCTCCGGGGTCGGCAAGACGCGAGCGGAAATGGCCGATGCCCTGCGGGCCGGCATCCATCAATTCAACGCCGAAAGCGAACCCGAACTTCTGGCGTTGAGCGAAGTCGCGAAGGAACTTGGCACGACGGCTCCGCTGACGATCCGCGTCAATCCCGATATCGATCCGCGCACGCACGCCAAGATTTCCACCGGGATGGCGGAAACCAAATTCGGCGTACCGTGGGGCCGTGCGCGCGCGGCGTACCGTCTGGCGGCATCGCTTCCCTCCTTGAAGATCGTCGGCGTCGACGTACACATCGGCAGCCAGATCACCGAACTCGAACCCTTCGAAGCGGCGTTCGCGCGATTGGCCGAATTGATTGGCGATTTACGGCAAGATGGACACTGCATCGAACGCGCGGACCTTGGCGGCGGCCTCGGGGTGCCCTATCGCTCGACCGAAGCCGCGCCTCCCGGTCCCGAAGCTTATGGAAAGATGATCGCCCGCCTTTCGGCAGGTCTGGGCGTATCGCTCGTTCTCGAGCCCGGCCGGCTGATCGCGGCGAATGCCGGAATTCTGCTCGCCCGTGTGGTTTATGTGAAGGAAGGGGAAGCGCGGGAATTTCTCGTGCTGGACGCGGGCATGAACGATCTCATCCGGCCCGCGCTCTACAATGCCCATCACGAAATCGTGCCCGTCCGCCGTCACGCGAGCGACGCTTTCAAGCAGACCTATGATATCGTCGGGCCGGTCTGCGAAACGTCCGATCTATTCGCGCGGGCATATTCCTTGCCGGCGACGAAAAGCGGCGATCTCGTTGCAATCATGACAACAGGCGCCTATGGCGCGGTCATGTCGTCGGCCTACAATGCTCGGCCGCCCGCGCCCGAGGTACTTGTCAAAGGTGAACAGTGGAGCGTTGTGCGGCCGCGAATGAGCTATGACGAACTTGCAGGACTCGATCGCCTCCCGGCCTGGCTCGAGAGCTGAACCGCACGAAAGCAGAATCGGGCGCATGATTGCGCTCGCGCGCGCCGTGCTTTTGTGGGAGCGCCTCTGGCCGGCACTCTGGCCGGCCACGAGCGTGCTCGGCCTGTACATCACCGCAGCGCTAATTGGAGTTCCTGGCATTCTTCCCGGAGCGCTTCGCTCGATTCTCCTGCTTATCGCGCTGATCTGTACAGGCTATCTGCTCTTCCGCGAATTCCAGCAGTGGAAGGCCCCCGGATGGAACGATGCGGCGCGCCGGCTCGAACGCGACAGCCGCCTTGTCAACCGTCCGATTACCGAACGCGACGACCGCCTGCTCGCGGGCGGCGGCGATCCATTGGCGGAGTCCCTGTGGCGCGCACATATCATTCGGTTGCTGCGCGCAATGGGCCGGCTCCGCGTCGCTTCGCCGTCGCCTCGTCTCGCGAAAAAAGATCCCTACGCACTGCGCTACGCCGTACTCCTCCTGCTGCTCACCGGTTTTCTTTTTGCCGGCGCGGATTGGCAACGGCGCCTCGCCACCGCCTTCACGATCGGCGAGGGCGCATCGGTATCAACAGCCTCGGTTGACGCCTGGATCGCCCCACCCGCCTATACGGGATGGGCACCGCTCTATCTGAAACCGGCACGCGCCTTGGGAGCGCCGATTGCCGTGCCGTCAGGATCGCTGCTCGTGCTGCGGGTGCACGGCGGACGCACGTCACCGCATCTGCAAATGAGCCTTGCTCCGGCGGGCACGACCGCGGATTTTGCCGGCAATTCCCGCTCGTATGGCGCAAGCGCCAGAATTTCGGCGGATACGCATGCAAGCGTGCGCGAACAAGGAGGCCTTCTTGCGCAATGGCGCATCCGCGCCATTCCCGATCAGCCGCCGGTTATCGCCTTTGCGGCCCCGCCGACGCGCACCGAACGCGACGCCGTTAAACTCTCCTACACCGCGGGCGACGATTACGGTGTCGTAAGCGCGCGCGCGGTAATCCGGCCGTTAGCGCGCAATACGCACGCCGCTCTGGCGATCGATCTGCCGCTCCCGGAAGCGTCGGCCAAGACTGTATCGGAAACGCTCTATCGCGATTTGACCGCGCATCCCTTTGCCGGGCTCGACGTGGAAATCACGCTGGAGGCCAGAGACGGCGCGGGGCAGATCGGGCGCAGCAAACCAGCGCGCATGCGCCTGCCGGCGCGCATCTTCACCAATCCGCTCGCCCGCGCGCTGGTCGAACAGCGGCAGGCGCTTGCTGTCGGCGAGCCGCGGGCGCGCGATCGCGTGGCGACGGTTCTCGATGCGCTCGCGATCGATCCCGAGAAATTTTACGCGAATCAGGAGAGCGTCTATCTGGGACTGCGCACCGCCTATTGGCTGCTGCGCAAAGCGCGCAGCGCAGACGACGTCGGTGATGTACAGGATCTGCTTTGGCAGATGGCGACCGCGCTGGAACAGGGCGGACTGCTCGACGCCGCACAGCAGCTGCGCGCGTTGCAGGAGCTTCTCAGCCAGGCACTTGCCCGTGGCGCGCCCGAGAGCGAGATCGACCAGCTGATGCAACGTTACCGCCAGGCCTTGCAACATTATCTGGAGGCGCTGGCGCAGAACGGCGCGCGCGCGAAAGGCCCCTTGCCGCCAAATGCCAAAGTGATCCGTCCGGAAGACCTCGCGGCGATGCTGAAGGCCATCCAGCAGCTTGCACAGACCGGAGCGCGCGCAAAAGCCCAGGAACTGCTTTCGATGCTGCAAAGCCTGCTCGAGAACATGCATGCCGGCGCTGCGGGAAGCGGGCAGGGCGATAAACAAGCAGGCGAAGCGATGAAGGCACTGGGTGACATCATCGGACGCCAGCGGCAGCTGCTCGACAAATCGCTGCGCGAAGGTCAGGGCGCGGGCGACCCGAAGGATGGTGGCGGAAAGGGTCTTGCCGGCCAGCAGGGGCGCTTGCGGGAGGACCTGGATCGCGCCTTGAAGGGGTTCGGCAATCGCAAACTGTCGGGCACCGACAAACTCGGCGATGCAGGACACGAAATGGGCAGTGCCCAGGATGCACTCGGCGAACAATCGTTCGATCGCGCCGGCGCCGCGCAAAAAAATGCGCTTCAGGATCTTGAACAGGCGGCCGGTCAGCTCGCGCAACAGATGATGAAACGGAACGATAGCGGGGGACAGGAGGGACAGGACCCGTTCGGCCGCCAGGAAGGAGCGAACGGTCGGACCGGTGGCGACACCAGGCTGCCGAACGCCTCCGAACTCGCGCGGGCGCGCCAGATTCTCGAAGAATTGCGCCGCCGCGCCGCCCAACCGGGGCGGCCCAAGGAAGAACTCGATTACATCGACCGGCTGCTCAGGATGTTTTGAACTACGGTCTCGCGCGTAGCGCGAATTCGGGACAGGAAATCGCGTCCCGGCCGGGAAGCCGATGCAGTCTCATCGGGACGCGATATCCTGTCCCCAATTTCACTTTTATAGCTTCCAAAACAAAACGGCGCGAAACGTCAGGTTCCGCGCCGCCGAACTCGCGTCCGAACAAATCAGACGAGTTTCAGATTGACCGCCTTCGGCCCCTTGTTGTCGGCTTCGATCTCGAAGCTGACGCGCTGGCCTTCGTTGAGTCCGCGGAGGCCCGCCGCCTGCACGGCAGTGACGTGTACAAACACGTCCTTGCCGCCGCCTTCCGGCGCGATGAATCCGAAGCCTTTGGTGGTATTGAAGAACTTGACCTGACCGGTCGTCATTACGGCTTTCTCCTGAACGCAGATGTTTACGCGACGGACACCATGCCCGTCACGTCGTCAAAGTCGCGTCTCATTTCAGGGAAAGTCGTCTTCGTCACTCCAGGCCGCCTGCATGTCGCGGGGTACGGTATTTTTCCGAGCCGCTGCTGCATCGGCTGGCGCGCATGAACTCTTCTCTGGCTCGCGCGGCCTCAACCGGGGCGGATATAAAGTTTCATGTGCCACTTGGCAAGCCGAGGAATCACGAGCGCTCCCAAAGCGGAATGTATCCGTCTTGTTCGCGCACGCGATCGAGCCAGCGGCCGATCGCAGGATAGGCTGCAAGATCGAACCCGCCCTCGCCGGCGCAATGCGTGTAGCCGAACAGCGCAATGTCGGCGACAGTGTACCGGCTGCCTGCGAACCAGTCGTGCTTTCGCAATTGGTTCTCCATCACGGCCAGCGCGGCGCTTCCTTTGGCTTGCCAGTCCGCAAGGAGATGTTCCTTCTTCTTCAGCTCGTCCTTCGGTGCGAAGGCGAGCCAGAAGCGCGCCACCGCGACATAAGGTTCGTGACTGTACTGTTCGAAGAACATCCAGGAGAGCGCCTGCGCGCGCGACCAGCTGTCATCTGGCGCGAGCGATGTTTCTTCCGCGAGGTACCAGATAATGGCGTTCGATTCGGATAGCGTGTGGCCGTCCTCCCATTCGAGCAGCGGCACGCGTCCGTTCGGGTTCTTCGCGAGGAATTCCGGTTGTCGCGTCTCGCCGCCGAGGAGCGGATACTCCCGCAGCGTCAGCGGCATGCCCGTCTGCTTTGCCGTCAGGCGAACCTTGTAGCAATTCCCGGACATCTGCATCTGGTGAAGCACTGGCATGGCACGCCCTCCAAATACGGCGCCAGCATGCGCGATTCGGCCATGCGCCGGACGCAGACGGCCGGTCACGATCCACAGACGCCCTGGCGCTGGCGGGATACCAAAACGGCGCCTTAGCGTTGCCACAGATTGAGGAGAGGCTTGTGCACACGTTTTTAGAGGAGCTGCCATGAAATTCGCTGCTGCCCTGTCCGCATCCGTTCTCGCGGGTGCAGCCTTTCTCGCCCCGGCCGCCCGGGCCCAAGGCGCGATGCCGATGGACACCCCCACCACCATTGGCGGCGTAGAAACCGTTTGCACCGGAATCGGAGAGCAAGCGCAGAATCCCCAGTGGCTGGCCTATCCGGTCCGTCTCGACTTCTCGAACGGCGGCGCACAATACCTGTCGGGGGCTCATGTCGAGCTGGCGAGCGCGAGCGGACGGCCCATCCTGAGCCTCGATTGCAATGGGCCGATTGTTCTATTCCGGCTCGAACCGGGCACCTACAAAGTCTCGGCGAGCTTGATGTCCCAGCCCGGCGGCGGCACCGCCAGCGCCACCTTTGCGGCACCCCGCTCGGGTCAAAAGCGCGTCGTGCTGGATTTCTCGATCAAGCCGAACCAGTAGGGCCTGTCGCGCCGCCGGTGTAATATCGCCCCATGTCGGCGGTAATCTACGTGCGGCTGATGAGCGGATTCAGCGGCTTTGGGCACGGTGGCTTGCGGCACGGCAACCTGGCAGGCCTGCACATTTTGGGTATCCTCCTGATGATCGCGGTGACGGTCGTGTTCGCGGCGGCTGCAACGGCGGGCGTAAGCTCGTGGGTGGCCAAGACGTATCGCAATGAGAATTCCACCAAGGCCGCTGCCTGGGTTACCTTTGTCATTGTGTTCGCTGCCCTGGGCTGGCTGACGCTGCGCATCGCCTGATTTTTCCACTGCCGGAGAACGACGGGTTTGGAAGCGGTTACGAGCGCGTCTTCTCACCCGCACCCGCGCGTCCTCAAGCGCAGCATGCGCGTGATCGGTACACTGTTGCTTACGCTCTCCTCCGTCACGCCTGCATCGTCGGTGTTCGTGATTGTGCCGGGTGTCATCCAACAGGCCGGCACCGGCGCGCTGCTCAGCATGGTGGCGGCGGCGTTCCTCTCGTTTCCGATCGCCTTCGTTTATGCTGAACTCGCTTCCGCCTTCCCGATCGCCGGCGGCGAATATTGCATGCTGGGACGCACGCTCGGGCCGGCATGGGGCTTCGCCATGCTGGGGCTTATTCTCGTCGGCAACATGCTGACGCCCGCCGTGTTGGCGCTTGGTGCGGGCGTGTACATGGGCGCCGTATTTCCCGGCCTCGATCCGACTGCGGTTGCGATCGTCATCATCGTCGCCACGACAATTTTTGGCATTCTTCATATCCGCACCAATGCGTGGGTAACGGGGGCATTTCTGCTTCTCGAAATCCTTGCGCTGTTCGTCCTCGCAGGTCTCGGGTTCCTTCATGCGCAGCGATCGGTGACGACCCTGGCGTTTCACCCGGTCGCGCTCGTCGGCGGCGCATTGCAACCGACGCCGCTCGCACTGATCGGCCTGGCGACGGCGGTTTCCGTTTTCGCCTATTACGGCTTCAGCTCCGCGATCTATTTCACGGAGGAAATGCACGAAGCGCCGCGGCTCATCGGCCGCACGATCCTGTGGGCGACGATCGTCACGGTGTTGACCGAGCTTATTCCCGTGCTCGCCGTTCTGGTCGGCGCGCCCGATCTGAAATCGCTTATGGCGTCGCAAAGCCCGTTCAGCGACTTCGTGCGACAGCTGGGGGGCGACCTGCTCAATAAGGCGATCAGCCTTTCCGTCGCCATCGCCATCATCAATGCCGTGCTCGCCACAGTTCTCCAGAACGCACGGTTTCTTTTTTCCACCGGCCGCGATGCCGCCTGGCACGCGAACGTAAACGATGCGCTGACGCGCACGCATTCGCGTTTTCATTCGCCCTGGTTCGCAACGCTCGCGGCCGGAGGCTCGTCTCTCGTGATGTGCTTTCTCGGCATGAATCTGCTGCTCGTGCTGACGGGCACGGGCATCGTGCTGACCTATGCAGGCGTGTGCGCGGCGACGCTCGCCGGGCGAAGAAACGGCGCCACCGCGCATGCGGCTTTCCGCATGAAGCTTTATCCGTTCTCGCCGATTCTCGGCCTGATCGCGCTCGCCTATATCCTTTACACCAACTGGCTGGATGCCAACGTCGGACGTCCGAGTCTGATTGCCAACGTCGTCGCGATCCTCCTGTCGCTTGCCTATTACGTGTTCGTCCTGCGCGCGCGGGGGCAATGGATCCTGCGGGATCCCGAGGACGATCCGGATGCATGAGTCCACTCCGGACGCGGCCTTGACTTCCCCCTTACCGAAGCGTGGCGAGCTCCTCCACATCCTGGGAACCGGCTTCGGCGTTGCTGTCGCGGTCGGGGCGATGATCGGCGTCGGTATTCTGCGGGCCCCGGCTTCAATCGCGAAAGATGTCCCCGAAGCCGTTATCATCATGGCGCTGTGGTCGGTGGCGCTTGTACATGCGCTCCTCGAAGCCAACGTGATCGCAGAGCTCGGTACAGCCATGCCACGGGCCGGCGGACCGTATGTGTACGTGCATCGCGCCTTCGGCGACATCGGCGGACTTGCCGTCGGCTGGACGCTGTGGGCGCAGAGGGCGGCATCGACGGCCGCGCTTTCGATCGCCTTCGCCGAATTTCTAGCGCTGCTTTGGCCTGCCGCCCGGAATCTGGCTCCCGCGGTCGCGGTGGCCATGCAGTTGTCGCTGTTCGGAATGAATCTGGCGGGCCTTCGCGAGGGACGCGCGATTCAGGAACTGACGAGCTTTCTCAAGGCGCTGGCGCTTTCCGGATTTTGCATTGTCGCGTTTTCCCTTGCCGCGCCTGCGCCTAATCTCGTCGCGCACCTCCCCTCGGCCGTCGGCTGGGTCGGTCTTGTGGCTGCGTACCAACTCATCGTCGGCGCCTATTCGGGCTGGTTCGAACCCGCGTTCTTCGCCGAGGAAACGCGCGACAGTGGCCGAAACCTGCCGCGGATCATGGCGATCGGGCTTTTTGTAACGGCAGCTCTCTACATCGCCATCAACGGGGCTTTGCTGCACGCTTTGGGCACGGCGGGCGTCGCTGCCAACGCGCTTCCATTTACGACGGTGCTTGCGCGGATCGGCGGCGGCGCCGCGGCCGCCGGCGTTGCCGTGTTCGCAATGATCAGCGTGGCGAGCTGCGCCAATGCCGGCGTGATGAGCGCGCCGCGCGTTCTCCTGGCGCTGTCGCGCGATCGACTCCTGCCGGAAATCTTCCAGAGCGTGAACAAGGGCGGCAGCCCGTCGGCCGCCACCATAGCCACGGCTTTGGCCGCGATGGCCATCACATTGACGGGGTCTTTCAATGTGGCCTTCGGACTGATCGCGACATTGCAATCCGCAGCTTTCATCCTGGTGATCCTTGCGCTGTTCGTGCTGCGAAGACGCGACCCCGACATGGCGCGTCCGTTCCGCGCCGTCGGCTACCCCTGGCTGCCCGCAATCGTGCTCGCCATCGATATGGCGCTGTTCGCGCTGTTCCTGACGGCAAACTGGACCGGCGGCCTTTATGCGGCCGTGCTGTGGCTGCTCTGCGTGCCGTTCGCGATCATCGCTCGCCGTGCCCGAAACGCGTAGTCTCAGTAGTCCGCAACTCCTGCCGGATAATCGCCGTCGTACACCATGCCATCGGGAATATTGCGAAGTGCTGCGCCGTCTATTTGTGGAGCCGGGTGCGCGGTTCCTATATTCGCCCCCCTCCCCGCGCGTCCGGCTCGCCCTCGCCCGCCGCTGCCCGGCTTTGCTCAAGTGGTCACAACGTTTCGGTCACTTTGGCGAGGTATGGCGGGCGGTCGGGATCAAAGCCGTGCTGCCGCGCCGCGCTTTCGACGGCGCGATAGGCGGGCAGCAGCATGGCTATCGGATCGCAGACAGGATGGTCGTCGCCGATCCAGGGCAGCGTCGCTTCGGGGCCGCCGCACACGAAAAGCCTCTCGCCGTCGCGCCTGAGGTCGTGCACAAGCTCATCGACACCCCCGGCTGTTTCGTCGTTCTGGCGCAGCACGAGCACGGGTGTCAGCGCTGTGATGGCCGCGCGAGGCCCATGCCGAAGTTCGGCGGCGCTGTAGGCGAGCGCCGGCAGGCGCAGCGTTTCCGTGATTTTAAGCGCGATCTCGCGCGCGGTGGCAAACCCATAACCCCGCGCGCTGACGAACGCCGCCGGCGCGCCGGAGAGGCTTTCCCTCCAGGGCGACCAGTCGCACAACAATGCATCTGCGAAGCGTTCCGGCAGGCGCGCGATCGCGGAACGCAGAATCGTATCCTGCGCAAGCACCGCCACGAGTTCCGCGCCGGCGATCATCGACAGTGCCATCGTCTTGGTTGCGGCGACGGAGCGCTCCGGCCCGGCTTCGATCGGCAAAACGCGTTCGGCGGCCTTGGCGACGGGCCCGTCGCTGTCGTTGACGATGGCAACGGTTAGAGCACCCGCTGCGCGCGCGCGCTCCGTCGTCGCAACAAGATCCGGACTGCGGCCTGACTGGGAAATCACCACAAACAGGCTGCCCTGCATGTCCACACGCGCGTGATAGGCCGTCATCACCGAAGGTGCCGCCGCCGAAGCCAGCATGCCGAGGCGTGCTTCGAAGAGATACCGCAGATAGACGCCCGCATGGCCGGAGCTGCCGCGGCCGCAGAAAATCACGCTGCGTGGCGCGAACGCGCGAATGCGGCTGACGGCGTCATCCATGGCGTCTCGCCCAGCGAGAAACCGCGTGGCCGCGGCGGGAATCTCGCCGATCTCCCGCGCCATTGCGGAACGGTGCGACTCCTCAATCATGTTTGCCGGAACGAATATCGTCGATCGCCACGCGCAGATTGCCATCGGCACGTTCGAGCAACGCCGCTGCTTCCGATCGCGTGCGTCCCAACGCGAGCAGGATGGCGATCTTCACGTCGCCTTCGGCCTCCTCGACGAAGCGCACGCCATCCCCCGCTGCACAGCCGGTAACGTCGCTCACGATGACGACGGCCCTGCGCTTGAGTTTCGCGTTCGTGGCACGCATGTGCACCATCAGGCCACTGTAGACCCGACCGAGCTTCACCATGAGTGCGGTCGAAAACAGGTTCAGCGCGATCTTCTGCGCCGTCGCCGCTTTCATGCGCGTGGAGCCGGCAATCGCTTCGCTTCCGGTGCGCAAGAGAACCGGATGGCGCACCAGTCCGAGCAGCGGCGCACCCGGATTGTTGGCAATGCCGACCGTGACCGCTCCCGCCTGCTGGGCCGCACGCAAAGCCCCAAGCACAAAAGGCGTGGTGCCGCTGGCTGCAAGACCGATCACCACGTCATGAGATTCGATCGTCGCCTCGATGATGGCCTTCGCGCCGTCCGGCTCGCTGTCTTCCGCCGCTTCTGCGCTTCGTGTCAGCGCGGCCGTCCCCCCCGCGATCAGAAACAGGAGGCGCTCGGCTGGCCAGTTGAACGTGGGACAAAGCTCGGTTCCGTCCTGCACGCCGATGCGGCCGGAGGTTCCGGCACCGACATAGGCGAGGCGCCCTTCGTGCTTCAGCGCCGCCGCGGAGTCTTGTACAGCACGGCCAATCGCCTCCAGGGCCGGCTGCACTGCCGCTGCGGCGGCAAGCTGGCCCTCGTACATCACCGCGAGCATCTCCGCCGTGCTCCAGGAATCAAGCCCGGCATAGCGTGGATCGATCTGTTCCGTACTCATCTGCTCTCTAATATCGTCATGCGCTCGGGCGCATGATCCATGCTTCGACGGGCTCAGCATGAGGGGCTCCCTCCCCCTGAGCTTGTCCAAGGCTGGATGCTGCGCATACGCGCAGCATGACAGGGTGAAGTTTACGTCTGCAGCACTGCATCGACTCCTCCGGGCGGTCGTTGTTCCCCTTGTCTTTCCTTCTCCAGCAAATGCCGGGCGAGGATCAGCGCGCCGTCGACTCCGTCGCCCTCGGCCGACACGAGAACCCGCCGCACGTCATCGGCCAGCCACGGCTCCATCCGGCGCGCAACCCCGCCGACCAGCGCGATGCGCGAGACGCCGCGCCCGACGAGGCGGCGTGCAAGGGAGTCGATCTCGCGCGCGGTGTTGATGGCGATTTCGCGCGCCACGGGGTCGCCGCTTTCGGCATGGCCCATGACCAATGGCGCCAAATGCGCATAATCGGTGGCGGTCGCCTGATCGGCCCAGGCCACGAATTCAAACGGATCGTTTGCGAAACGCGCCATGACGGCGCGCGTCAGATCGGTTGGAGGAAGGCGGCCGTCACAGCTGCGCAAAGAGCAGCGGATCGCGCGCAAGCCGAGATCCGCGCCGCTGCCTTCGTCCGACACCGGAAAACCATAACCGCCCACCCGGATTTCGCATCCGTCTTTGCGTGCAAGGCCCACGCTTCCTGTACCGACAATCACGATTCCGCCGTCCCGCCCGCCATGGGCACCGATGCAGGCGATCGTGGCATCATTGACGTACACGACGGAGCGGAAAGGATGCGGCCGCGCCTTCAATTGCTCGAGAACGGATTTGCGTCCGATACCGGCGAGCCCCACCACTGCGTGCATGGCGCGAAGCGCATCGCCCGGAAGGCCCGCGTCCGCCGAGGCCGCGCGCGCGGCGGCCAACACCGCAGCCATGGCGCGCTCGATCCCAAGCCGGACGGCGGCAGGGGCCGAATGTCCGGCGCCGAGATGATGTCCCTCCCCATCGGCGATGCGGGCGCGGCACCCCGACCCGCCGCCATCCACCCCAATGAAGAGCGGGTCGGTGATTGTCCCGGATGCTGCGCCTGCCGTTTTCCGCATGGTTTCCGCGTTACAATAAAATCGCCGGAATCGAATCGGGATTGTCCTCCTTTGGATAACGAAAAGCAGGCTGTTTTCGCCGACCGCGTCTTCGACGGCCGCCATTGGCATCGTGACGCGGCGGTTGTGATCGCCGAAGGCCGAATTTCCGCTGTCGCCGGTGCATCGGAGATTCCCGGCAGCATTCACGTCCGACGTTTGCCAGAAGGTGCCGTCCTCGCGCCCGGCTTCATCGATCTGCAGGTCAATGGCGGCGGCGGCATCCTGCTGAACGACGATCCCTCGTCCGAAGCGATGTACGCCATTGCGCAAGCGCACAGGCGGCTTGGCACGACGGCGCTTCTGCCGACGCTGATCACGGACACGCGCGAGACGATGATGCGCGCGATCGATGCAGCCCGCGTTGCTGCAGGTCGTGACGGCGTGCTCGGGCTGCATCTCGAAGGTCCGTTCATAAACCCCTCGCGGGCCGGCGTGCACGCCCGCGAGCACATTGTCTGCGCCGCTTTGCGCGACCTCGAATGGCTCTGCCGGTTGGGAGAGGCCGGGCGATCGCTGATCACCCTCGCGCCGGAATGCGTGCCAGAAGGTTTCATCCGCGGGCTTACAGGCGCAGGCATCCGCGTTTCCGCCGGGCACAGCGAAGCGCCGGCCGAAACCATGTTGCGCGCCATGGAAGAAGGCCTGACCGGCGTCACCCATCTCTTCAACGCGATGCCGCCGCTTCAGGGCCGTGCGCCCGGCATCATCGGGGCCACGTTCGCGGACCAGCGGCTTGTCGCGGGGTTGATCGTCGATGGCATCCATGTCGATCCCGTGAGCGTACGCGCCGCCTTTGCCGCGAAAGGCGGAGACGGAATTGCGCTGGTGACCGATGCGATGCCGACGGTCGGCGGTAGTATCGATGCCTTCGAACTGACGGGCCGAAGAATCTCGCTACACGAGGGCCGGCTTCAAACCGAGCAGGGCACGCTTGCCGGCGCGCATCTCGATCTCCTGTCGGCGGTTCGCAATGCGGTGACACGATGCGGCATTCCGCTTGACGACGCGCTTCGCGCCGCGTCACTGACGCCGGCGCACTTTCTGGGGCTCGAGGAGGAACGCGGCGCGCTCATTCCCGACGCCCGGGCCGACCTCGTTGCGCTGACGGGCGACTTGCACCTTTTGGCTTGCTGGGCGGGCGGCGAGGAAGTGATGTAAGCGGGTTTTCTCCCGTCCTCTCCACGTGCTCCATTTTTTATTTTCTTCCCTGCTTTTCTCCCTGCACCAGGGAGGATTGGTCGCTCGCCGGATGCTCATTTGTGCGCCGAGAAAAAATTCGCGCGGAGACGCGGAAGTCTCACCGCCGAGACGCCAAGCACGCCAAGAAATGGACCGCGCGGGAATGCGCGCAAAAAATCCCTGGCGTCTTTGCGCTTTGGCGGTTCATTTCTTTTCCGCGTCTCCGCGTGCTCCATTTTTATTTTCTTCCCTGCTTTTCTCCCTGCACCAGGGAGGACAGGTCGCGGCAAGCGCGGAGGGCTCGTTCCCACAATTTGGGTGATGCATGACCGAATTTGTACCTCTTCTTCCCGTTCTACGCATCTGGGTTCCCGCTTGCGCGGGAATGACAATTCTTTGTGCGTTCCTCCGCGTCTCCGCGTGCCCATTTTTTACTTCTTCCCTGCTTTTCTCCCTGCACCAGGGGAGATAATTCGCTCTCCGCATTCTCATTGACGCGCCGATAGGACGTTCACGCGGAGGCGCGGAGGTCCAACCGAACCGGGCGCGAATTCGCGCAAAAATTTCCTTGGCGTCTTTTGCGCCTTGGGGTTCGTTTCTGCGAAGACGAAACGGTGCGAGAAATGCACCGACTTGAACTGGCGCTACCGGTTCCTAATATAACCGAATTGGTAATGGACGTCAAGCGCTGGTTCGATGACGTTGCTATCGGCTGCCGCTCTTTGCGGGCGGCTGCGGCGGCAGTTTCGCGGCGATGTTCGCTCCGCGCTCGCGGGCGACGTTCACCACGAACCGGCGCAGATCGGGAAGCCACGGTGCGTCCGCCGGCGCGCTTCGGACAAGCGCGATCCAGTCTGCCATCGCGCCGTCGTGGTCGCCCGCCTGGTCCTTGTACACCGCGAGATAATATTTCGCGCGCGGGTCGTTCGGATTGAGCTTCAGCGCGTCATGAAAGACGTCGAGCGCCGACGGCGTGACCTGCCCGCGGGCCGCGCGCACGAGCGCTTCCCCTTCGGACGAGCGGTAGTCCGCATTCTCCGGGGCGAGCGCGACCGCGTGGGCGTATGCTGTGGCAGCATCCGCGGCGCGGCCCGTGACGAGATACGACCATCCCAGCAGACGCCAGCCTTCCGGGTCGTTCGGTCGCTCGCGTATTTTTGCTTCGAGCTTTGCGATCATCCCGGCGATGTCGGGCTGGCTGGAATTTGGCGCCGCATTCTCTGCAGGCGACATCTGACCACGTGGGACGGATGCGAGATCGGGCCGGCCAAGCATCGCGTAGAGGCCTGTCGCCGTGAGCGCGACGCACCCCGCAATTCCGATCGCAAGCCAGGGCAGCGCGCGAGCGGCGAGAGGTTTGCCGCGCGATTCCGGTTCGCGGCCTTCGGCGAGAACCCGCCGGCGGATCTCGGTCTTCAGCGGTCCCGCTTCGCTCGCGGAAAGCTCGCCTGCGGCAAGCTGCGAATCCAGATCGGCGAGTTGGACAGCGAGAATCGATGTCGCGGTTTCCCGAGCGCGGTCTTCATCGCGCGGGCGTACCAGCGCAAAAGTAAGCCCCGACACAGCGACCGTGGCCATGAAGGTGAGAATGATCCAGAGCAGCATCTACGGCTGTTCCTCCCGTAACAGGCGCGACAATTCCAGTTCCTCGTTTGGGGACAGGTCTCGGGAAACGCCGTTCCGGCGCCGGCGCAGATAGATCAGCGAACCGGCGGCGCCGGCGAGAAGGACGAAGAGCGGCCCAAACCACAGCAAAATCGTCGCGGGTTCGAGCGGTGGTTTCAAAAGCACGTAAGAGCCGTAGCGCTGAACGATGTACGCTTTCACCCGTGCATCGCTTTCGCCGGCCTCGAGCCGCTCGCGCACGATCAGGCGCAGATCGTGGGCCAGCGGCGCATCGGAATCATCAATGGTCTGGTTCTGGCAAACGACGCAACGCAACTCCTGGCTGATGGCGCGCGCGCGGGCTTCGAGCTTCGGATCGGCGAGCTGCTCGCTCGGCAGCACAGCGAATGCCGGTCGCGCAAGCACGAGCGTCGCAAGGATCAGAAGAAACAATCTCCTCATGGCTCGGTGCGAAGCGTGTCCATCAGCGGCCTTATGGTATTTTCCCATTCGGCCGTTTCGATCGGGCCAATCTGCTTGTAGCGCACGCGGCCGTGCTTATCGACAACGAAGGTTTCCGGCACGCCGGTAATGCCGAGATCAATCCCGATGCGTCCGCTGCTATCGAGGCCCACGCGCGCATAAGGGTCGCCGTTTTCTTTCAGATATTTTGCGCCGGCGGCCGGCTTGTCTTCCCAGTCTATTCCGGCAATTGCCACCCCGCGGCTGCGCAGATCGAGGAGCAGCGGATGCTCGACGCGGCAGGAAACACACCACGAAGCGAACATGTTGAGCAGCATCGGCTGCCCGCGGAAATCCTGCGACGCCAGTCCCGGATCGCCGGCGCGCACGGACGGCAGGCTGAACGACGGCAATGGCTTGTTGATCAGCATAGAAGGGATGAGCGACGGATCGCGATTGAGCCCGAGCGCGAAAACGGCAGCGAGCGCAGCAAAGAAAACGAGCGGCAAAACGACGAAAAGCCGCCTCATGTCGTGGATTGTAGTGCCGCTGTTGAGTGCATCCGTCTCTTCAATCCATCAGCTTGCGGGCGAAGTAGGTCATTTCCAGCGCCGTGGTGTGTGCCTTCTCCTTCAGGTTGGCGCCAGAGCCGTGACCGCCTTCCGTCACCTCGTAGTACAGATAGGGAATGCCGTATTCCGACAGGCGCGCCGCGAACTTGCGCGCATGCTGCGGACCCACGCGGTCATCCTTGGTTGTCGTCCAGATCAGCGGCTCCGGATATTTCGCGCCTTTGCGGATGTTGTTGTACGGCGAGATATGGGCGAGAAAGGCGCGTTCGGCGGGCACGCTGACGCTGCCATATTCGCCGGCCCATGAGGTTCCAGCCGCGATCTTCTCGAAACGCAACATGTCGAGCAGCGGCACCTGTATGTCCACCGCGTGCCACAGCTCCGGATGCTGGGTGAATTCGACGCCCATCAGCAATCCGCCATTCGATCCGCCCATGATGCCCAAGCGCCGCGGGATCGTGATCTTCTTCGCGATCAGATCGCGCGCGACGGAAGCGAAGTCGTCATAGATGATCTGGCGCTTGGTCTTCAGACCTGCCTCGTGCCAGGCCGGGCCGAACTCGCCGCCACCGCGGATGTTCGCCAGCACGAACACGCCGCCCTTTTCCAGCCAGAGCTTGCCGATATTGGCGGAATAGGACGGTGTCTCGGAAACCTGGAAACCTCCGTAAGCATAGAGAATGGTGGGATTGTTGCCGTCGAGCTTCATGTCCTTCGGGTGGACGACGAAGTACGGAATTTTTGTTCCGTCGGTCGAAGTGGCCTCGAACTGCTCCACCACATCGCGCGAGGCGTCGAACTTTGGCGGGAGCGTTTTCAGGGTTTGCAGCGAATCGTCGTTCACGTTCACCAGCACGAGACTCGACGGCTGCAGAAAGCCCGCAACGCTGACGAAAGCGGTGTCGCCGTGAAGATTGGCATCCACAAGAGCGATGGCGGAGTTGTCCGGAAGGGCAAGCTTCCTATGCGACCAGCTTCCGTCAGCGCCGCGACGATAGACGAAAGCCTGCCCGCGTACATTGTCGAGCGTCGTCACAACCAGCGCATTGCGCGTGGCCGCCGCCGACTGGAACGATTCGCGCGGCCCCGGCGCGTAAAGCACGATCGGTTTCAGACGCTTTGGATCGGCATTCAGTTCTGCCAGATCGAATGCCACCAGGGTACCCTGCGCGATTTGTTTGTCGCCGGCGTCCCAATTCTGATCGATGCTGACGACGAGCGCGCCGGCGACGAGGGCCTGCACCGTCGTCTTCAACGGCAGCCCGAGTTGCTCCACGCCTTTCCTGGTGACGAGATAGTTCTCGGATTCGAAGGTCGAGAGCGGCCGGTTGATCAGCACAACCTCATGGCCATCGCCATCATGCAGCGACACGGGGCTCACCCCGTAGCCGCCATCCTTCGCCGTGCCGCGGAAGATCTCCTTCGCGGCGCTGAGCGGTTCTCTGCGGCTCACGCGCTTGACGATGAACGGATAGCCAGACGCCGTAAGATCACCCGGCTGCCATTCGCGGGCGACGAGCAGCGTGTTGTCGTCTTCCCAAGCCGATGTCTGCTTTCCGTGAGGCAGCACGAACCCGCCATCCACGAATTTTCCGGTATCGAGGTCGAACTCGCGCACCGTCACCGCGTCCTCGCCGCCGTCCGACAGGTTGACCATGCAGCGCTTTTCGCTCGGCTCGACGCAATCCGCGCCTTTGTAGAACCAGTTGGCCTTCTCCTGGGTGGCAAGCGCGTCCAGATCGAGAACCGACTGCCAGTGGGGATCGGCGGTCTTGTAGTCGGCGAGCGACGTGCGCCGCCAAAGCCCGCGCACATGATCGGCGTCCTGCCAGAAATTGTAGATACCGCCGTTCAAAGAATTGGGCGTAGGGATGCGATCCTTCGCCTGCGCGATCGCGAGCGCATCGGCATAGAGCGCGCCATAACGCGGATCTTTCTCCAGCACCGCGGTGGTTTTGTCATTTTCCGCATGCACCCACGCCATCGCGCGCGGGCCGCTCACATCCTCGAGCCAAATGTAGCGATCATCCTCGGTTGCGTTGGCGATGCCGGTCGCGAGAACCGCGGTCATGACAAGCATGGACGCGAAATGCATATCGTTGTCCTCGCAAAAGATCGGGCGGCGTGTGCCGAAGTGTGTGACCGGCCCCGTGACGATCGTCTCATGTCGCAGCCGCGTTGCCCAAACGCAAGGCTGCGGCTTGCGGGATGCCGAGACGGAAGCGCCGATCGCTCAACGAGACGGCGCCGCCGAGCGCCATCAGGAGTGCGCCCGTCCAGATCCAGTCGACGAGCGGGTGATCCCACAGGCGAACGACCAGACCGCCGCTCGCATCCGGATCGCCAAGCGCAATGTAGGTATTGCCGAGAATGTCCATGCCGATCGCGGCCTCCGTCGTCTGCGTACCGCTCGCCGGATAGAGGCGTCGTTCGGAGATCAACGTGCGCGTGCCGCGCCAGGTCTCGACCGCGAAGGTGGCGCGGTTGGCATCGTAATTCGGTCCTTGCACGCGCTCAACCGACATTAGCGTGACCTCTCGTCCGGCAAGTTCCGTATGCTGTCCCGGTCTCATGTCGAGCACGACATTGCTCTGGAAAGCGGAAACGGCGGTGATGCCGATCGCGGCGATGCCGAGCCCGGCATGCGCCATCGCCATGCCCCAGATGCCGCGCGGCGTTGTTCTCGCAGCAGAGACGACATCGCGTGCACGGAACGGTGCCGCGGGCAAGCGCCGGATGAGCACGACGACACTGCCGGCGACCACGAACGCGCCGAGCGCGATTCCGAACGCCGCGATGACGTGTACCCAGGAGAACAAAACCAGCAAAAGGCCAAGAATCGCACAGGCGAAGACAATCGGCCATTTCAGGCGCGAGACGAGCGCAGGCAAGGAGTCCCGTTTCCACTGCAGCATCTGGCCGAAATTCACCAGAAACAGCAGAATCACGGCGAGCGGCGCAAAGGTGAGTTTGTAATAGGGCGGCCCGACGGAAATTCTCTGTCCGTTCATCAGGTCCACGAACAACGGATAGAAAGTACCCAGAAACACCGTCGCCGCGGCCGTTACCAGAAGAAGATTGTTGACGGTGATTCCCGCCTCGCGCGACAGCGCGGCGAAGAATGCGCCGCTGCGGAGCGCCGGCACCCGCCAAGCGTAAAGGGCGAGCGCAGAGCCCGTCACCACCGCGATGATCGCCAGAATGTAGATGCCTCGTTCGGCATCGACCGCAAAGGCGTGGACGCTGGTCAGGATGCCGGAACGTACAAGGAAGGTTCCGATAAGGCTCATCGAAAAGGTGAGGATGGCGAGCAATATGGTCCAGCTCACCAGCGCGCCGCGCCGCTCGAGTGCCAGCGCCGCGTGGAGCAGGGCCGTGCCCATCAGCCACGGCATCAGCGAGGCGTTCTCCACCGGATCCCAGAACCACCACCCGCCCCAGCCGAGCGTGTAGTAGGCCCAGAAGCTCCCGCCGGCGACACCGACGGTCAAAGCGATCCACGACGCGAGCACCCAGGGCCGCATCCATCGCGCCCATGCCGCATCGACCCGGCCTTCGATAAGCGCCGCGATGGCGAAGGAAAACGCCACCGAGAATCCGACATAGCCGAGATAGAGAATCGGCGGATGGAACATCAATCCCGGATCCTGAAGGATGGGATTGAGTTCGCTGCCCTCGAGCGGCGCGGGAAAGAGGCGCACGAACGGATTCGACGTCAACAACGAGAATCCCAGGAATGCCGAGGCAATCACGCCTTGTACGCCGAGCACGCGCGCCTGCAGCGTCTCCCTGAGAGCGCCGCCGAAGAAGGCCAGTCCGCCGCTGCAAATGGCGAGGATCAGCACCCAGAGAACCATCGATCCTTCATGGCTGCCCCAGGTGGCGCCGAAACGGTACAGCGCAGGCTGCGCCGTGTTGCTGTGCTGGGCCACCAGCGCAATGGAGAAATCGTTCTGCAGGTAGGCCGAGGCGAGTGCGCCGAAGGCTGTGGCGACGAAGAGGAGTTGAAGCGCGGCGGCGCCCCGCCCCAACGCCATCAGCGCCGGATCGCGGCGCCCGGCGCCGTAGAGTGACGCGCCCGCCTGCACGAGCGCGAGGAGCAAGGCCAGAATGAGGGCAAAGAGCCCGATTTCAGCGGTCATGGAACGCCGTTCGACGGAAGCGCGCGGACGCCGCGCGCATCCAATGGGAGATAGCGCAACAGACGCCATGAAGAAATCCTATTCGTTGTGCGACAGGGTAGGGTTTCAAATTCGGTCAGGTCTGGAGCGCGCAACCGGGAGTGTTGCCGCTAGCCACCGCTCGCAGGTGCATGCGACGCTCCCGGCATGAAAGCGGCGGTCATGCCACGCTACGGAACGTCGGACGTGGTCGCGATTGGGCAAGTGCCGAAACCGGCGCGTCTAGCTACGGACAAACCTATATCGAAACGCACAATATTGCGAACTTGACAGCGGTTCCTGCTCCATCGCGAGGATCAGTGTCGGTCCCGCGTTTTATCGGCTGGAAAGGCCCCTTTCCGCAAGACAATGTAATGTGTCACGCGCGGCAGGAGCATTCGATGAAATATCAAATCGGCGCCGTTGTCTTACTCCTCCTGGCGCCTTGCCTCGCGCACGGGCGGGAACAGCCTGTCGTGGCGCCTAAGCTAGGACCAGAAGTACAGAAGCTGGGTTACTATGTCGGAACGTGGGTTGGGCAAGGCGAGTCGAGAGGCGGTCCCTTAGGTCCGGCGGGCAAACTTTCGAGCAGGATGACCTGTGACTGGTTTATCGGAGGATATCAGGTCATTTGTCGCGGCGAGGAAACGGGTCCTACCGGCACGCGAGGGTTCCTGAACATTCTGAGCTACGACGAAAAGGCGAGGACCTACACGGAGTACGCGATCAGCAGCCTTGGCGACAGCGAATATGATCCAGGCGGTTCCCTCGTCGGAAACAGGTTGACGTATTTGGTACATCAGGAAATCGATGGCAAGCCCGTGAAGTTTCGGTATATGGAGATGCATGCGTCTCCGGTTCTCATGACCTACCGCGCTGAAGCCGCGCGCGGAGGATCGCCCTGGCGGGTCATAGCAGAGGGCAAAATTACGAACATCAAATAGAACGAGAGAGACGAACGCCGGACGCCAGCGCAAGCCGCCAGTCGCATGCAATTGGCGGAGCCGGAGGGATTCGAACCCTCGATACGGGTTTAAGCCGTATAACGGTTTAGCAAACCGCCGCCTTCAGCCTCTCGGCCACAGCTCCGTCGGGCCCGTCGGGGCAACCGTGTTTCAGCCGGTTTCCCCCACGGTGGCAAGAGCCAAATTGGGGACGTCCGAAAACCGCTCGCCCGCCGCCGGGTCGGGCACCAAAGGGCAGGACGAACGAATTCCAGGGGAACACGTCCGTGTTTTTTGCTTTACCTTAAGCGGATGCCGTCGGAGTGCCTTGCCAAAAGGCGCCGGTGGAGTACCGTTTGCACGGGACTGGAGTGCCGGGATGCATGCGTCAGCGCTTCGTGTAATGGGATCTGAGCGGGAGCGGGCAGGGCGCCCGCCCCCCGCTTCCGCCCGAGCGCAAAAGCGCAGTCCAGCCGAGGATTTCGCCTACAAGGTCGAACTTTGGGACGAGGATCGGAAAGCTGTCGAGCAGGTGCTCGCGGTGGCCACGAGTGCCGCGATCGCGCATGCGGCGTTCTACGCGGCTGCGCGCGAATACGGTGAGCGCGGTGTTACGCTCAAACACAAGGGCAACATCATCAATCGCTGGAAGTTTCCTTCGCACTGAAGCGCCGCCGGCCGGGGCTCTAAGATGATGCAAACCGCCGAGCGCGGACCTAAGACAAAGCGCGGCGGCACGCAGGGGACGGCTGCCTCCGCCGATCAACTTCCCTATGTCATTGAACTCTGGAACAAGGCCGCAAGCCGACCGTTGCGCGTGATTGCGCGGGCGCAAAACGCGGCCCTGGCGCGAGCGATCTTCAAGGCGGCGGCGGCGGAGAATCCGGAACGGAAGCTCACCTTGCGCCGCGACGGCCGTACGCTGGCAATGACGGAGTAATTTTCGAAAGCTACCGGCAAGAACGGACATTCTCTCAACGTAGAATTGTTATTCCCGCGAAGGCGGGAACCCAGATACGTCGCTGTTTTCTCGCAAAGGCGTGTGCCGACTGGTGGGCGGGTTCGTTGCGTTCGAACATGGTCCCCGCTGACGTTTGCGCTTGGGCCGCGCTTCGCGCGGACCCCGGCGGGATGACACCTGTTTGAGAGCGTATTCGTCCCCGGCGACTTTCTAGCTCTTCGCGGGGATGCGGCCTGTTTGCTGGAATTATTGGGAAGCAACGGTGGAGTGAACCGCCTGGTGTACCGCGCGCGCAAGCGCCGTAAGCTCGTAGGGCTTGCGCAGGATGGGAAATTCGCCGGCAGCGGCTTCCGCCATGCGCGCATAACCGCTGGTCAGAAGAACGGGCGTGTTCGGGTGGCGCTCGCGCACGGTGCGCGCCAACTGAATGCCATCCATGCTGCCCGGCATGACGATGTCGCTGAACACGAGCACGATCTCTTTCTCCCGCGCCAGCGCGTCGAGCGCTTCGCGCGCGCCCGGCACGACAAGGGTTCGGTAACCGATCTGCTGGACGAGTGCGGCGCTCACTTCGGCGACCCTGTCGTCGTCTTCGACGATAAGAATTGTTCCATGCGGTGCGGCCTGCGGTTCCACCGCTTCGCCGCCGACGTCGCCGGTTGCTGCCGTCTCGTGGCTGCGGGGCAGAAAGATCATGAACGTCGCGCCGCGGCCCGGCTCGGAACGCACCTGCACGGTTCCCCCCGAATGCCGCGCGAAGCCGTACACCTGCGAAAGCCCGAGACCGGATCCCTTGCCGGCATCCTTGGTCGTGAAGAACGGTTCGAAAACGCGGGAGAGGTGTTCGGGAGCTATTCCGGTTCCGGTATCGGAAACTGAGACCGCGACGAACTCCCCCTTCATTCCGATCTCGTCGTCGCTGTCAAATCCGACGTTGTACATTCTGAGCGTGATCGTCCCGCCGCCCGACATGGCGTCGCGCGCGTTGACCGCAAGGTTGATGAGCGCGAGATCGAATTCACCCGGATCCACGAACACCGGCCAGACGGCAGGATCGATCTCCACCTCGAACGCGATATCCTCCCGCGCCGAACTCTTGAGCAGCTCGCGATAGTTCGTTACCCGCTCGGCAAGGTTGACGACGGCGCGGGTGTGGGGGTTGGCGCGCGCGAAGGCGAGCATTTGCCGCGTCAATCGCGCGCCCTGCTTCACGGCATGCCCGATCGCATCCAGCGCGCGCTGATCACGCTCGGCCGTTGTCCGCCGCCTCAACATTTCCGTCTGACCACCCACGATCATCAGGAGATTGTTGAAGTCGTGCGCGATGCCGCCGGTGAGCTGGCTGAGCGCTTCCATTTTCTGGTGCAGTGCAAGCTGCTCCTGGGCTTTCCGGAGCGATTCCTGGGCCGCTCTGCGTTCGGTAATGTCGCGCGTGATCTTCGCGAAGCCGATCAGCGCGCCATTATCGTCGCGAATGGCATCGATGACGACGCTTGCCCAGAACTGAGAGCCGTCCTTGCGCACCCGCAGGCCTTCAGCTTCGTAGCGCCCGGTCGATGCGGCGGTTTCGAGCGCCCTGCGCGGCACGCCGGCGAGGCGGTCGGCGGGGGTATAAAAGCTGGAAAAATGCCGACCGATGATCTCATCGGCGCGATAGCCCTTGATGCGCTCCGCGCCCGCATTCCAACTCGAGACGATGCCATTCGGATCGAGCATGTAAATCGCATAATCGGTGACGCCACGGACCAGGAGGCGCAGCTGCCGCTCGCTTTCGGCCAGCGCTTGTCGCGCCGCTTCGCGTTCGGTCACGTCGCGCGTGACATTGGCAAATCCGATAAAGTTGCCGCGCTCATCCCTGATCGGCTCGATCACTGCAACCGACCAGAAGCGGCTCCCGTCCTTTCGCTTGCGCCAGCCTTCGGATTCCATGCGGCCGTGCGCGCGCACCTGGCTCAGCAGTTGCGCCGGCGTGCCCACGCGCCGGTCTTCGCGCGTGAAGAAGAGGGCGTAATTCTGGCCGATGACTTCACCGGCACGATAGCCGGTGATCAGCTCGGCGCCGGAGTTCCAGCTCGCAATCGATCCGTCGGGATCCATCATGTAGATGGCGCAGTCGGTGACCGCATCGACGAGCAGCTCGAAGCGCCGCTCGGCGGTCAGGGAGGCAATGCGGGAGCTTGATCTCGGGGCCATATGGCAATGCTATACCGGGCGTCGCCGCAAGAAAAATCGCCGGCAAAGCAATTTCCCTGGTTCACGGGCACTCATTCGATCGCCGCGATGTACGGAAGGGAGCGGAACCGGCCGCCGTCGTCCATGCCATACCCCACCACGAAGCGATCGATGCCGGTGAACGCCGCGAAATCGGCTTTGATACAGGCGTTGTTCCGCATTTTGTCGATGACCACTGCCGTTGTGGCCGCACGAGCCCCCGCCGCAAATACAAGTTCCCTCGCCGTTTTCAGGGTTCGCCCGTGGTCTAGAACGCCGTCGATCAGCAAAACGTGCCGCCCGGCGACGGGCTCGCCCGGAACAAGCAGGACCGCCATTTCGCCTTCGGCAGCGCGCGCACTGGCATAGCTGCGCAGCCGCAGAAATTCGACCCCGAGCGCCAGACCGCTCGCATGGAGCGCCCGGAGGAGATCCGCGGCAAACACGAAACCGCCGACAAGGATCGGTACCGCGAGGTCGGGCAACCCGTCGAGATGCGCAATGTCGCGGGCCAGTTCGGCCACGCGCGCGCGTATGTCGGATTCGGCAATGAGAACCGCTGGCACATTCCCGCCGGTCAATCCTGACTCGCGAAATGGAGCTGAAAATGTTTGGCCGCAGGCGTGGGCCAGAGTCTCGTGGAAAACGCGATGCTCTGGCCGGCGCCCAGCGTCTTCAGCGGAGGGCTGTAAATCCAGTGTTTGAGCTCACGCTGGTCGTCGTCCGTGAGCGAAACGCGTACCCGCGGCACAGCGGCCTGATGGGCGGATACATTCACGAGCCTGCCGGTCACTTCAAGAACCGACCGGCCATTTTCCGTCTCGTGCCGGTACGTCACGTCGTTGATCTCCACGCCGCCGGAATTCACCTTCACGCCAAAGGTGGCATAGAACGCAGACGATTGCGGCCAGAGCGTCTCGATCTGCTGGCGAAATCGCAATCCCATCCAGCCGATGAGGACGAGCATCGCCGCAAGGCCCGCCCACCCGGCGATGAGACCAATCCTTTCCGCCCAGGATCGCCGCGGCGCCTGGGCATGCGGAATCGCGGTTGCACGAGTCGTTAAAAAACTTGGTGCGGCGCCGGCGGCCGGCTCGGCTGCCTCGCTTGCCGAGATGGGCTCCGGCGCAAGAGCGTGCTCCGGTTCCGGCGGCACCTGGTTCCACACCTGTCCGCATTTGGAGCAGCGCACCTTGCGGCCCTGTGCCGGAAAGTTGGCCGCATCGGCCGTGTAACGGGTTTCGCACTGCGGACAGGTAATGATCATGCTCCGCCTCTTGTCCGAAAATGACCCAACCGGCTCATCGCCGCAAGAACCGTGCTTCGCGGCGCGGATAAGGATTTTTGAATTTTGGTTCCTCCGCAAGCGTGCTCGCGCGGTGGAGGAAATAGAAAACCGCGATCGGTGTCTACGATTCGAATTTGCCTGTGCGCATTTCATCGCGCAATAACATCTTCGATTCCGTTCTGGCGGCGATTCGGGAAAAGACGCGGGTGCTGAGCTTCGAGAACGTCGGGATGCGCTACGCCGCGGGACCGGAAATCCTGCGTGACGTGACGTTTCGCCTTGATTCGGGCTCGTTCACGTTTCTCACCGGCGCGTCGGGTGCAGGGAAAAGCACGCTCCTGAGGCTCATGTATCTTGCAGAACCTCCGACGCGCGGCCTGATCACGCTTTTTGGACACGACCTCGCGACAACGAGACGCGGTGCCTTTCCCGCGCTCCGCCGGCGCATGGGCGTGGTGTTCCAGGATTTCCGCCTGCTCGATCATCTGTCGGCGTTCGACAACGTGGCGCTGCCGCTGCGCGTTGCGGGCCGCGGTCCGGAGGACTACACGCACGATGTCGAGGAGCTGCTCGGCTGGGTCGGATTGGGCGAGAAATTTCACGCACGGCCGCCGACGCTCTCGGGCGGCGAGCAGCAGCGCGTCGCGATCGCACGTGCGGTTATTGCGCGGCCGGACCTGCTTCTCGCCGACGAGCCCACCGGAAACGTCGATCCGGATATTGCACAACGGCTGGTGCGACTATTCGCGGAACTGAACCGGCTCGGCACGACGGTGCTGATTGCGACGCACGACCGTTCGTTGATCGAGCGTACACAGGCGCGCGAGATTCGCCTCGTCGATGGCAGGCTGATCGAACTTCGGGCGCAACGGGCATGATCGCAAGGCGCCCGGGCCGGATCATGCCGCGATGGGAGGGCGCCGCGCCGCTCGATATCGTCATTGCCGTGATGGCTTTCCTTGCCTCGCTCGCTCTCGGTGCTTCCCTGGTCACCGAAGTGACGGCCCAAAGCTGGCGCGCCGGCCTGGCGGAAAGCATCACTGTACAGATACTCCCGCCAATAGTGCCGCAACCGGAAAGACGGCTAGAAAACGAGACGCATGCCGTACTCGCCATTCTGCAAAACACCACGGGCATCTTTCACGTACAGCTCCTGAGCGACAGCGAGGCGCGCGGCCTTGTCGCGCCTTGGCTTGGGTCGGCGGCGATGATCAGGGACCTGCCGCTGCCGCGCCTCGTGGACGCGAAACTCGAGCCCGGCACGGCAATCGACATGGCCGCGTTGCAGGCGCGGCTCAAGACGGATGCGCCCGATTCGGTTCTCGACGACCACGCGCGCTGGCTCGAGCGGCTCAAACGGCTGGCCAGCGCCGTGATCTTGTCGGCCTGGGGAATCATGGCTCTGATTGCGCTCGCAACCGCCGCCGCAGTTACCTTTGCAACCCGCGCGAGCCTGGCGGCTCACCGGGACATCGTGTCCCTGCTTCATCTCATGGGTGCGCGCGGCGGATTCATCGCCCGTGCCTTTGAGTGGCATTACTTCTCCTCGGCGGTCGTGGCAGCCTTAGTCGGCGCCTCGCTCGCCGGCGTGCTGCTCGTGACCGCAGGTCGCCTCGCGCGTTCGGGCATCGAACCGGTCCCTTTCCTGCCGCCGCTGACTCTTGCGCCCTCGCAGCTGATCTGGCTGCTCTTGGTGCCATTGGCGGCCGGGTTGATTGCGCTCGCCACCACCCGCCTTTCGGTGCTGGCGGTGCTCAATCGGAACTATTGAACCGACGCGCAAAGCGTTAGAATCGGGTGAATCCGGGGGCGGATATCGGAGGGTCGGTGGAAGGATCGCACGGTTCGGCGTTCGAACGCATGGTCTGGCGCGTTCTTCTGGGCCTTCTCGTCGCTTATCTGATCGGCTTCGCCGTCTTCGTCACGGAATTGCCCGGGCGGCCGCCGGCAGGCGTCCACGCCGACGCGATTGTGGCGCTGACCGGCGGCGAAGAGCGGCTCGACACGGCGGTGGCGCTCTTCGAGCATGGAGTCGGCAAGCGGCTCCTCATCACCGGTGTCTACGCGAACATGACCAAGGGCCGTTTGCAGCCGATGCTGCATGGCGGACGCCGGTTTGATTGCTGTGCCGATCTTGGCTTCACGGCAACCAACACGCACGGCAATGCCATGGAGACGGCGCGCTGGGTCAGGGCGCACCATTTCCAGAGTCTCGTTGTGGTGACGGCGAACTATCATATGCCGCGCAGTCTCACGGAGTTCTCCGCCGCCATGCCGGGCGTCAGGCTGGTGGCTTATCCTGTCCCCGAGATCGTCGCCGCGCGCCACTGGTGGCTCGATCCCGCGAGGGTCAAGACGCTGCAATACGAGTACGCGAAATATCTCGGCAGCGTGGCGCTCACGGCCGTCTATCCCGGACACTGGAAGGACAACGCCGGTCAAACCCGCACCTCCGCCTTATGACCTGGCTGAGGTCGCTTGGTTTCTTTTTGTGGTTCGTCGTCCTCAGCATCGTGGTCCACATCATTTTCCTGCCTACCCTCCTCATGCCGAGACGGGCGGCGGTATTTGCGGCGCGCACCTGGTGCGCCGGCATGCTGTGGGGGCTCAAGTCCATTGCGCGGCTCGACTATGAGGTCAGAGGCACGCCTCCCCCGAATGGCAGCCTCATTGCATCAAAACACATGAGCATGTGGGACACCGTCGGGTTGTTCTATGTGCTGGGCGATCCGGTCTTCGTGCTCAAACGCGAGTTGATGCGCGTTCCATTCTACGGCTGGTATGCGAAGCGCGTTGGAATGATCGCTATCGACCGATCCGCGGCCGGCGCGGCGCTACGGGCGATGACAAAAGCGACGCGCCGCGCGCTCGCAGCGGGTCTCAGCATCATTATTTTTCCGGAAGGGACGCGAAAAAAAATTGGCGCGCCACCCGATTATAAGCCCGGAATTGCCGCGCTGTATCAGCGCCTCGACGTCGCTTGCACTCCGGTGGCGGTAAACTCCGGCCTTTTCTGGACGGGGCCGGGCGGCTTCCTCAAGAAGCGGGGCCGAGTGGTCATCCAGTTTCTCCCGTCGATTGCGCCGGGACTGAAACGGCAGGATTTCATGCGCGCGCTCGCGGACCGCATCGAGACCGCGACCGCCGAACTTGTACGCGAAGGAGAAGTGCTGTTGGCGAACCAACGTTAAGCAACAACTTATCTCATAGCGCCTTGCCACCGGCACGGCCGTCGATTAGAACATTTTAGGAACAAGAGCTCTCGCCATGACCGACATTTCCAGCCGAATCTGGGACATGAAATACCGCTTCAAGGCGCCGGACGGGACACCCCTCGACCGGGAGGTTTCCGACACCTGGACGCGCGTGGCGAACGCGGTGGCAGAAGCGGAGAAGCACGAGCACCGGCAGCTGTGGGCAAACGCCTTCGCAGAAGCGCTCGCCGACCACCGCTTCCTTCCGGCGGGACGCGTCCTCGCCGGCGCAGGCACTGCGCGCAACGTGACGCTCTTCAATTGTTTCGTGATGGGTACAATTCCCGACGACATGGGCGGCATCTTTGCGCATCTGCGCGAGGCTGCGCTGACGATGCAGCAAGGAGGCGGCATCGGTTACGACTTCTCGAGCCTCCGGCCCAAAGGCGCGCCGGTTGCAGGCGTTGGCGCGGATGCCTCCGGGCCGGTGTCATTCATGGGCGTATGGGACGCGATGTGCCGAACGATCATGTCGGCAGGCTCGCGCCGCGGCGCGATGATGGCGACGCTGTCCTGCGATCATCCCGACATCGAGCTGTTTATCGACGCCAAGCGCACACAAGGTCAGCTCGCGATGTTCAATCTGTCCGTGCTCGCGAGCGATGCTTTCATGGAAGCTGTTGCCAACGACCGCGAGTGGGAACTGAGGTTTGGCGGCATAACGTATCGCGCGCTGCCCGCGCGCGCCTTGTGGGACCGCATCATGCGCGCGACTTACGATTACGCAGAGCCCGGCGTGATTTTCATCGACCGTATCAATCGCGAAAACAATCTCAGCTATTGCGAGACCATTCGCGCGACCAACCCTTGCGGCGAACAACCTCTCCCGCCGTATGGCGCGTGTTTGCTCGGGTCGATCAATCTTGCGACACTCGTGCGCGCACCGTTCACCGAAGAAGCGCGGCTCGACGAAGCGGAACTTGCGCGGCTGGCGCGGCTCGCCGTGCGGTTCCTCGACAATGTGATCGATATTTCCCGCTTTCCGCTTCCGGAGCAGCGCGCGGAAGCACAGGCAAAGCGGCGCATTGGCCTCGGCGTCACGGGATTGGCCGACGCATTAATCTTCTGCCGTGCGCGCTACGGCGCTCCCGAGAGTCTCGTGCTGATCGGGCGTTGGCTCTCCGTGCTGTCGCACGCGGCTTATGAGGCTTCAGCGAAAATAGTCACGGAGAAAGGACCGTTTCCCCGCTTCGACCGCGACGCCTACCTGGCCGCGCCGAATGTAGCGGCCTTGCCGCAACACATCCGGGATTTGATCGGGGCACAGGGAATCCGGAATTCCCTTCTGACATCGATCGCACCGACAGGAACGATCTCGCTTTTTGCAGACAATGTCTCGAGCGGCGTCGAACCCGTGTTCTCCTGGTCCTATACGCGCAAGGTGCTGATGCCGGACGGTGTGCAGCACGAAGAAACGGTGAGCGATTTTGCCTGGCGGCGATACCGCGCCATGTTCGGGGACGATGCTGCCCTGCCGGACTATTTCGTGACGGCGCAAACGCTTTCGCCGGACGATCATCTGGCGGTCCAGGCGACGGCGCAGAAACACATCGACAGCTCGATCTCGAAAACGATCAACCTGCCCGCCGGGATTTCGTTCGAGGACTTCCGGCACGTGTACATCAAGGCTTACGAGTCCGGCTGCAAGGGCTGCACGACCTATCGTCCGAACGACGTGCGAGGCGCGGTTCTCGATGTTTCTCCTGTTCCTGCAAGAGGCTCCACGGACCGTCACGAGGAGCCTGAGCTGCCGCTGCCCGTTCCCCTGACCCCACACGGCTTCGCCGAATCCGATGGAGTCGTCTATATGACGAAGCCGCTCGACCGGCCGGAAGTGCTGCTCGGGCAAACGTACAAAATCAAGTGGCCGGATTCCGATCACGCCTTTTACATCACGATCAACGACATCGAGGCGGACGGGCGGCGGCGGCCGTTCGAAGTCTTCATCAACTCGAAGAACATGGAGGCCTACGCCTGGACGCTCGCCCTCACCCGCATGATCAGCGCAGTATTCCGCCGCGGTGGGGACGTGTCCTTTGTCGTTCACGAACTGAAGGCGGTGTTCGATCCGCGCGGCGGCCAATGGATGGGCGGACAGTATGTGCCGTCGCTGCTCGCGGCTATCGGCGATGTCATCGAACGCCACCTCGTCGCCACCGGCTTCATGCCGCCACGGGAAATCATCGCCGATCCGGCGCCGAAGGCGGCGGCGATTGCAGCGGGCGAGATCCGGGGGCGGACCTGTCCACGTTGCGCCAGCCCTGCGCTCATTCGCCAGGAGAACTGCGACAACTGCGTTGCCTGCGGCTATTCGCGCTGCGCTTAAAATCGGGCGCATGCGCTATTCAAACCGGCTGTTTCTGTACGCGCCCTTTGTGGCTCTTCTGATCATCGCCGCGATTGCGATGTTCCATTGGCGGCAGATCGCAAACGACTGGGAGTCGAGACTCTTACTCGCCAACAACGGCCAGGAGATCGCGCCGGGCGTGAGCCTGCATTTTGCCTCGGAAGAAATCGGCGGCTTTCCTTTCAATCTCGATGTCGTTCTGGAGAAATGCGTTGTCGCCCTGCAATCGACGCGCGGTCCGATTTCCCTTGCGAGCGAACATTTCGCCATTCATGCGCTGACCTACGGCCGCGCCCAGCAAATCCTGGAGGCGGCAGGCTTGCAGACCCTGACCTGGACGGATGCCGAAGGCGGAACACACCGCTTTGTCTTCATCCCCGGCTCGCTGCGTGCGAGCGCGATCGAGACGGAGGGCCGGCTTGCGCGCTTCGATCTTGATCTTCACGCGCTTCGGTCGTCTTCGCTCATCGCCGCACGCGCCCAGTTCCACATCCGCGCCGCGCCCGATCGAGACGTCCTTGATTTCGTGATCCGCGGCGATGATCTCGGCCTGCAATCGGCACATCTTATATTGCCGCACCTGAACATCGAAGGACGGATGATGCACGCCGCGCCGCTCTCGCCGCTGCTTTCCGGTCATGATGAATGGCGGCGCGCCGTCAGCGACTGGCGCATGAACAATGGAGCATTGCGCGTCGACAAGATGAATGTCGACTGGGACGCTTCACATGTGACGGCGAACGGCGTTCTCTTGCTGGATGATGGCAACCGCATCAGCGGCGAAATGAAAATGCAGCTTTCCGGTGTAGAGCAATGGAGGCCAACGCGCCTGGTTAAATCATCCTTCACATTCGCGTTAGAAAAATTGACCCACGCGACGTTGCAACCGCATGCTGCGGCGCTTCCCTTAACGTTGGACGTTCACAATGGCGCCGCAATCGTGAGTACGGGCGCAAATTCGCGCGCAGCCGGCAGCATCGATCCTGTTTTTTGATGGTTTGCAATTTTCCCGGCGCGTTGCCCTTGTGAAACACGCTGCGACAATTCGATCCGGTGCGCGCCACAATTCCGTCACCACGCGTTATCAGCGTTTCAGCGTCCGCCAAGTGAGGGGTGTCGTCAGCACCGGGGACGAAAATGCCAGGCTACGAGATTCGTTATCTGAACGAGGACGGGGAACTCGCGCTGATTCACAAAGCGCACCACGAAAATGACGCGGCAGTCGATCGCGCCGCCTTCCGCATGTTGGTGGGTTCGGGCTTTGCGGATTACGAAATTTGGCGCGAGGACAACGGACGAGCACGCGAGAGGCGTCTGCTCAAAGGCGCGTCGCGCAGTTAGCTACAGTGCCCTGAACCGAGCAACCACACCCGCTTGCGCTGCCACACTGCTTCGCGACACGGGAGCGCTTACCGCTTCCGCGGGCGGCCGAAATTCGGTTCGCCGATATCCTGGCCGGCGTCGATGATCGAGCGGCGGATGGCGCGGGTGCGCGTGAACAGATTGAACAGCATGTCGCCGTCGCCCCAACGGATGGCACGCTGAAGCGCACTCAGATCTTCGGCGAAACGGCCGAGGGTTTCGAGCACGGCTTCGCGATTGTTGAGAAACACGTCACGCCACATCACCGGATCGGAGGCGGCGATGCGCGTGAAATCGCGAAACCCGCCTGCGGAGTATTTGATGACTTCGCCTTGCGTCACCGTTTCCAGATCGGCGGCAGTTCCCACAATGTTGTACGCAATGAGGTGCGGCAGATGGCTGGTGATCGCAAGCACGAGATCGTGGTGTTTGGCCTCCATGATCTCGACCTGGCTGCCGCAGCGCTGCCAGAAGCATTTGAGATCGGCGATGGCTTTCGGATCGCCGCCCGGAAGCGGCGTCAGAATGCACCAGCGGCCGTCGAAGAGTTCCGCAAATCCGGCTTCGGGGCCGGACTGCTCCGTTCCCGCGATCGGATGCGCAGGAATGAAATGCACGCTTTCCGGTACGTGCGGCCCCACGTCCCGTATGACCGCCATCTTCACCGAACCCACATCGCTCAGGATGGCACCGCGTTTCAGCGACGGCGCCATTTCCCTGGCGAGCGCGCCGAATGTGCCGACCGGCGTTGCCAGCACCACGAGATCGGCTTCCCTTACGGCGGGCGCAAGCGTGCCATGGAGGCTGTCGGCGAAGCCGAGCGCGCGCGCTTTCTCCAGCGTTTCCGGGCGCCGCGAATAACCCGCAATGTGCGCAGCAAGCCCTGCGCGGCGCATCGCGCAAGCGAGCGAGGATCCGATCAGGCCTACGCCGATCAGCGCCACCTTCGCGAACAGCGGCCGCGAATCGAGGGTCACGTCGGCCTCATGAAATCAGCGAGCGCGCGCGCCACGCCGCGATTGGCCTCTTCCGTACCGATCGTCAGGCGCAGGCAGTGCGGCAGGCCGTAATTCGCCACCGGCCGCAGAATGAAGCCGCGGCGCGCCAGAAAGGCGTCGGCGCTCCTCGCATCGCGCGGCGTCTCGCTGGGAAAGCGGACGAGAAGGAAATTGCCCTCGCCTTCATCCACCTCGAGTCCCGCGGTGCGGATTTTCTGCACCAGCCAGGTTTTCCACTCGGCGTTGTGGGCGATCGAGCGTTGCACATGCACGCGGTCGGCAAGTGCCGCAGCGGCGGCCGCCTGCGCGGCCGTCGTGACATTGAAGGGCCCGCGCACGCGATCCAGGACGTCGGCCACGGATGGCGGGCAGTAGGCCCAACCGACGCGCAGGCCCGCGAGGCCGTAAATTTTCGAGAAGGTGCGTGTCATCACGACGTTGTCGAAGCGCGACACGAGCCTCGCTCCCGGTTCGTAGTCCGCGCGCTGCACATATTCGGCGTAAGCCGCATCGATGACGAGCAGCACGCCGTGCGGCAATCCCGCGTGCAGGCGTTCGACTTCCTCCGCCGCGAGACAGCTCCCGGTGGGGTTGTTCGGGTTGGCGAGGTAGATAAGACGGGTGCGCGCCGTCACATGAGCGAGGATCGCATCGACATCGGCGCGCAGATTTTTCTCCGGTACAGCGACTGGGACGGCGCTGCTGGAGAGCGCCGCAATCCGATAGACGATGAACGCATGCTCGGTAAAGAGAACCTCATCACCGGGCTGAAGATAAGCACGCGCAAGGAGCGACAGCAGTTCTTCCGAGCCGCTGCCGCAGACGACGCGATCCGCATCGAGGCCATGCAGATCCGCAATCGCGTTGCGGAGGATGCAAGCGCCACCGTCGGGATAATTCGACAAATCGTTTCGCACCGCTTCGTAGGCCGCAATGGCTTTCGGACTCGTGCCCAGTGCGGATTCGTTCGAAGACAATTTGAATGCCGGCCGATCCTCTGCGGTCGGTGCGCGTCCGGCGACATAAGGTTCGATCTCGCAGACGCCCGGTTTGGGCTCAGGGCTCATATCGGCGCCTCGAAAGGATCGGCGAAGCCGCCGACCAGCGCCAAGCTGTCGATGGCCTCGCCGCCGATCGACTTCACCGCGGCCAGTCGTTCATCGTTGGCGGCGACGAAGCCCTTGTTCGCGACCAGCAGACGGCTTGCCGCGCTCTTTGGAGACTCGCGGCTCGCGGCGAGAATCTGCGCGTCGAATCCTGCCTGTTTCAGTACGGCCTGCAAGCGCGCACGGCTCAGTTCCGCCTGACACTGCAGCCTCAGCACGGTTGTGTCGGTCCCCGTCGCCTCCTGTTCGACCGTGCCGATGACGTAGCCGTGCGGCAAGGGAAAGGCGGGAGAATCATTACGAACAAAGGGAAGGCTTTGCGCTATTCGCGGACCGCTATTTCCCGCGGGCACCAGTTGATCCCACCAGGTCTGTCCGCTTTCGATGCTTTCCGGCAGCGGAACAAGGCCCAACGCGGCAGGATCGTTGGCGCAGGCGTGAACGACCGCCGTCGCCGAGTGGTGCGCGATCAGGGGCATCGTGCAGCCGAAATGCGTGCGGGCCAAATCCCAGAACCGTGGCGCGTCCTCGCCGCCGTAGACGTGCAGTGTCGTCTTGCCGTCCATGGCGAAAAGAATGTCGGACCATATCTGTACAAGAGCGCGCAACGGGAAGCGCCCGCTATGACGCGCGAGAATCCCCCTCAGGATCTTTGCCGTCTTCGAGACGCGCATCGGCGCCGGCGAGTCCGGTTCCTCGGGCCGAGAGGCCAGAACCGCCAGGGTCCGGCGTATCAGAAGGTCGTGAATGCCGCGATCGCAGGCAAGGATCTCGCGCCGGATTTCCTCGGCCGTGTCGGGGCGGCTGGACATGGTTTCTGCTCATGCGCTTTGCCGGCAACTGTGCCAGCCGCAGATTGATAAAGGCGGCCCGGTGTGAAAGCAAAGGTACGGCAGGACTGAAGATGAACCGCCGACGGTCGCCCGCGGCCTGAAGTCGAAGATGGCAAATGGCGGAAAACGCGCAACCCAATTTCCTTAGGCCGCTCGCCGCGCCCGGCGCCGATATCGGCCAGGCGATCAGCTTTGGCGAGAGCCAGCCGCTATCGCTCGATTCAGGCCGAACGCTTTCGCCCTTTACCGTCGCCTTCATGACGTACGGCACGCTCGACGCCATGAAAGCGAACGCGGTGATGGTGTGTCATGCGCTAACCGGCGATCAGTTTGCCGCCAGCCGCCATCCTGTGACGGGGAAACGCGGCTGGTGGGAGATGATGATCGGTCCCGGCAAGCCGATCGACACCAACCGTTTCTTCGTGATCTGTCCCAACGTGATCGGCGGCTGCATGGGCACGACCGGGCCTGCGGACAATGATCCGGCAACCAGTCGGCCGTTCGGACTGTCGTTTCCGCTCATCACCGTACGCGACATGGTGCGCGCGCAGGCGATGCTGCTCGACGCGCTGGGTATCGAGCGCCTTCTCTGCGTGCTCGGCGGCTCAATGGGTGGTATGCAGGCGCTGCAATGGGCCGCGAGCTTTCCCGGCCGCGTCATCTCCGCAGTGCCCATTGCCGCGGCGGCGCGCCACTCGGCACAGAACATCGCCTTTCACGAGGTCGGGCGGCAGGCGATCATGGCCGATCCGGAATGGAAAGGCGGCGAATACGCCCTCTACGGTACCAATCCCGCGAAGGGACTCGCGGTGGCGCGCATGGCGGCGCATATCACCTATCTTTCGGAAGCAGCGCTGCAACGGAAGTTCGGTCGCGCGCTGCAGAACCGGGATTCGTTTTCCTTCGCGTTCGGTCCGGACTTCCAGATCGAAAGCTACCTGCATCACCAGGGGATCAGCTTCGTCGACCGTTTCGATGCGAATTCCTATCTCTATATCACCCGTGCCATGGACTATTTCGATCTCGCTGCCGATTACGGTGGTTCGCTCGCGGAGGCGTTCCGTGGCTCGCGCACGCGGTTTTGCATCGTATCGTTCACCAGCGACTGGCTTTTCCCGACGGTGGAAAACAAGCGCATCGCCCACGCGCTGAACGCCGCCGCAGCCAATGTGAGTTTCGTCGAAATCGAAACCGACCGCGGACACGATTCCTTTCTTCTCGACGAGCCGGAACTGTTCGCGACGATCCGTTCCTTTCTCGGCTCCGTCGCTCAGCAGACCGGCGTCGAATAGTCCGCATGCGGAAGCTTCGCCCCGATCTTGCCGCGATTGCGGCGCTGATTGCGCCGGGCGCGCGCGTGCTGGATGTCGGTTGCGGCGAGGGCGATCTGCTCGAGTATCTGGTGCGCGAAAAACAGGTCGATGGCCGCGGCATCGAACTGTCGCAGCAGAATGTGAACGCCTGCGTCGGACGCGGATTGTCCGTGGTCCAGGGCGATGCCGATTCCGATCTCGCCGATTATCCTTCCGCCGTGTTCGACGTGGTTGTTCTCAGCCAGACCATTCAGGCCACGCGTTCTCCCCGCTCTGTGCTTTCCCATCTGCTCCGCATCGGGAGAAAAACCATCGTCTCATTTCCGAATTTCGGTCACTGGCGCGTGCGGCTCGCGCTCCTCTTGCGGGGCAGGATGCCGCAGACGGCGACCCTCGGCTATCGCTGGTTTGACACGCCGAACATCCATCTGTGCACCATCAGCGACTTCATAGAGCTCGCGCAGGAGAACGGCGCACGCATTGAAAGCGCCTTCGCGCTCAGCGGAAGAGGCCACACGCGCCCGATGCGTCCGGACGCGTGGGGTCCCAATATTTTCGCGCAGGGCGCGATCTTCGGGCTTACGAAGAACTAGACTTATCCGCTCCCAGCAGTTTCAGCGCCTCCGCATAATGGGTAACACCCTGTGCGTACAGGCCGGTTGCGCAATAGTCGCGGCCGTAACTCTTCTCCTTTGCCGCAGCGTCGTAGCTTGGCGATTGGCTGTTGCTGGCGAGCGCCTGGTTTACTTCGCCGGCGAGCTTCACGCAGGAAGAAAGATTGCCGGTTTGCTCGGCGCCGGCGGGCAACGAAAGTGTCGCCGCACCGAGAGAAAGCGCAAATGTGAGCGCTGTCGACAGAAGACGCATGATCTCACTCCTCTTTGGGATCGCCGGTCACGCCGGCGGGAGTGACGTAGGAAGCGGTGATGACATTCAAATGGCATTCACGCCTGTGTGTTCGCATAGCCGTTATGACGCTGTGGCAGGCGTCGAACAGTATTGAAAAATTGTAATAGAGCGGAATACGAACAGGTTGAAAACGCCCGCGGATATCCCGCATGATTTTTTGAGTCCCGCGCGGCATGGCGATGGAGCGGAGGTTATTCGGATCGAATCGTGCGATGGCCTATCGCTGCGCCGTTGCGAGCAGGCGCTTGCGGGCGCGAACCTTCTCCGGCATCGCGAGCGCATACAGCGATTTCGTAGCCTCGACGATGTGTACACCCGCGAGGGTGGGCCAGCAACGCTTGCCGATGCGCTCCCAGGCCGCGCCGCTGCGTACAAGCCTTCTCGACCTAAGAGGTGGAAAATAGAGCGCCGAATCCCATCCTTCGGGCGCGAACATCGATTCCTTCAAGAGATGGGCGATCTGGCTGCGGCTGAACGGCCGTCCATAAGCAAAAGGCGAATATTCGATTTGCGCCCAAAGGCTCGCGCGATTGGGCACCACGCAGACGACCCGCCCCCCGGGTGCCAGCACGCGCCAGATCTGGCGCAGCACCGGACGGACCGATTCCGCAGATTCCAGTCCGTGAACCACGAGGATTCGATCGAACAGCGAATCGACAAACGGCCAGGCGTCTTCCTCGCCAACTGCGACAAAGGGCAGATCGGCGCTCTCGAGTTCGTGCTGCGCAGGAACCAGGGCGGCGACGCGCTCGGCTTCGCCAAGGAACGGCCGCAGATAGGGAACTGCATAGCCGTATCCGAGAAACCGCAGACCGTGTACGTCGGGCCACGCCTGCCGCACCCGACGAAAGATGGTGCGTCGCGCGACCTGCCCGATCGGCTCCTCGTAAAAGGCCTGCAGATCCTTCGAACCGGGCTGCATCGGATTTGCCTAGACCCAAGAGAGAAGCGGTTCAACCCGTAGCGCCGGGTTGCTAACATCTGGTTCGAGGAGGACCCGTATGACCACGCTCCAGATCGAACTCGTTCCCTGCCTGAGGGACAATTACGCCTATCTTCTGCACGATGACGAGGGCCTGTGCGCGGTCGTCGATCCATCGGAAGCCGCACCTGTCCAAAGCGCGCTCAAGGCGCGGGGTTGGCGTCTCACGCATATTCTGAACACGCATCATCATCCCGATCACACCGGCGGCAACGCCCGGCTGAAGCAGGAGTCCGGTGCAGAGGTGATCGGTCCGGGCAAGGATCGCGAACGCATCCCCGCGCTCGATACCGGCGTCGATGAGACGACGCCGTTTGCGCTCGGTTCGCATCGCGTGCGCGTGCTCGAGATTCCGGCGCACACGCGCGCCCACATCGCCTTTGTCTTCGATTCCGAGGATGCCGTGTTCACCGGCGACACGCTGTTCGCGATGGGTTGCGGACGCCTGTTCGAAGGCACGCCCGAGATGATGTGGCGGAGCCTTTCCAAATTGATGACGCTTCCCGATGCCATGCGCGTTTATTGCGGGCACGAATACACGCTCAACAACGGACGCTTTGCGCTGACGCTGGAGCCGGACAATGACGATCTCAAGGCGCGCATGCGCGAGGTGGAGGATCGCCGGGCCGAGGGGGCTCCGACCATTCCTTCGACCATCGGACTGGAGAAGAGGACAAATCCGTTTCTCCGGCCCCACTCGCGCGAAATTCGCCGTACCCTCGGGATGGAGAGCGCAAGCGACGTCGACGTGTTCGCCGAAATGCGCGCCCGCAAGGACGTTTTCTGACGGCGGGCCGAACGGAAAAATCGCGTCAGAAGACCGCCTCTTTGACCGGTACCTCGGCCACGATTTACGCCCCGCCGCGCATGTGGGAGTCGAATTGCGTTACCGGTTCTGATCCGAAAAATGATTTCAATCCAGCGCATAGACGAGTGCCTTGAGGTAGGCCGTTTCCGGAAGCATCGGATGCACAGGATGATCCGGCCCGGCGCCGGCGGCACGGATCAGTGTCGCGGAACGCCCTGCCCGCGCGATGCCGGCCGCACACTCGGCCTGGAAACGCTCCTGCGGCATGTTGTGCGAACAGCTTGCGAGAAGCAGAAAGCCGCCCCGTGAAGCAATACGCGCCGCGAGCCGCGCGAGCTTGCGGTAGGCGCGCGCACCCGCTTCCAGATCCTTTCGCGATTTGACGAAGGGCGGCGGATCGCAAACCACCACATCGAACTGTTCGGAACTGCCTGCGAGCCGCTCCAGCTCCTGCATCGCGTCCGCTTTGAGGAAGCGGCAGACGCCGCTCACCGCATTTGCCGCGGCGCCGTCCGTTGCAAGCGCCAGCGCGGCGGCGGAACTGTCGATCCCGTGCACTTCGCGCGCGTCCGCCTGCGCGGCGAGCACGGCAAACCCGCCGGAATGACAATAGAGGTCGAGGACTGTGCGGCCGCGCGCAAGTTCCGCCATGAAGGCGCGATTGTCGCGCTGGTCGAAATACCAGCCGGTCTTCTGGCCCGTCATCGGGTCGGCGAAATAACGGGCGCCGTTCTCAACGAGAGCGAGATGATGCGGCGCGTCTCCTTTGACCGCGCGAACGTAGGAGGCGAGTCCTTCCTGCGAACGCGCCGGCGCGTCCGCCCGCAGAACGACATTTGCCGGCGAAACCACGTCATCGAGCGCCGCAACAACACTCTCGACGAGCGCCTCCATGCCTGCGGTGGTAATCTGCAAGCTGCAGGTTTCGCCAAAGCGATCGACGACCAGGCCCGGCAGGCGATCGCCTTCGGCATGCACCAGGCGGTAATAGGGCTTGTCGTACAGAGCCTCGCGCAGGGCGAGCGCCCGCGCCATTCGCTCGGCGAAAAACCGCCGATCGATCGCGCTGTCCTCCGCCGCGTCGAGCAGGCGCACCGCGATCAGGCTCCCGGGATTGAACATGCCCAGTCCGAAACGCCGGCCGTCGTCGCCCTCAACCTGCACCAACGCACCCGGGGCGAGGCTTTTCGCGTCCGCATCGAGCACAATCTCGTTTGAGAAAATCCACGGCGCCCCGCCCCGGGCCCGCCGCCCCTCGCGCGGCTTCAGCCGAAGGATCGGATGGTTGGCCATCAATCGTCGTTCTCCAGCATGATCAGTTCCCGCCGCCGCTGCTCATTGACTTTCGCGCGGGCGAACATGGCGGCCGGGGCGTGGGCGCGCGCGGAGAGATAATCGAACAGCGCCATGATCTCGTAATCGGCGAAGGCATGAAAGCGCACACGGGCAAGTCTGTACATGGCCGGCGCGCGACGGCCCTGGGCGCCCCAGCCGCGCCGCAGAAGATCAAACAACGCCTGCCGGTTGTACCGGGCAATGCCGATGAGATCGGGCACGGCCCCGGAACCCGCGAGATCCCCGCCGTGGCATTCGCTGCAGGCGATGCGCGCGAGATAACGGCCGCCGTCGTAGCGCGGTCCGAGATCAAGCGAGGACACCGTGTCGCGCGCGGCAATCACGGCTGGAACGAGGCGGCCACGGAGCAGCGCGAACCGCGCGCGCAAATTCCAGACTGGCCCCGGCGTGAGCCTTCCCGCTTTGCCGAACGCGCGCAGATAGGCATAGAGGTCCGCCACATCCGCCTCGCTCATGTACATGTAGTCTTCCGACGGCATCGCCCAAAGGCCGGTTGCGTCGGGCGCCAGCCCGCGGCGCAGGGCACGTTCAAATTCCCCGGCGGACATTTCGCCTGCCGCCAACCTCAGATTGGACGACCACAGGCGAAGCGGGCCGACGCTTTCCCGGCGCCCCTCGAAATTCGCGCCATGACAGTCGCTGCATCCCGCAATCATGGCGAGATGTGCGCCGCGCTTGATGCTGTCCGCCGCCAGCGGCTCCTCGATGACGGGCAATGGATAACGCCGTTCGATGACCGCTTCCGATGCAAGATCAACGTAGAGAGGAACAGCAACTGCACCGAGAAACGCCAGCGCCGAAGCGACGATCGCCGCTCTTGTCACGGAATGCATGTCTGCCGCTGCCCTCGGGCGCTCAGGCTAGGAGGCTTCGGGGCCGCCTGCAAACCGGGACTCCCGGCCGCTTCACATGCTGGTGAGCCCCTGGCGGATGACAGCGCGACTTGCGCCGTCTATGGTGATTCCAGGCTTTGGGATGCGAGGCCGGTTGCCCCGGATTTCGACAAACGTGCGCGTAAGTCGCCAATGCAGGCCGCTGTGGCAGCGCCTTGTCGTTGCACTGACGCTCGTCGCGTTTGCGGTCGCGGGGTACGCCACCCAGACGCATATTCATCCGCTGCCGGCGGCGAGCCATGTGGCGGGACAGACGTCGCCCAATAAGGCGCCCAACAAGGCGCCCGATCGTGATGATCCGGCGCATTGCCCGTTCTGCCAGGAATACGTGATCGCCGGCGCCTGTATAACCCCGGCTCCGATTGTTCTCCCGCTTCCGATCTTCGCCTGGATTCAAACAGTCGTCGTCGCGCGTGAAGTCTGGTCTCTCGTTCGCTTCTCCCATAGCTGGCAAGGCCGCGCGCCACCCCGCATCTGAAACTGCACACGACCGCAGCCTCGGCCGCCGTTCTGGCGTCTGCGGCGATTCCCGTGAACCCGACCGCTTCGCGGCGCCTCAAAGCGCCGGAGCGGACATGCAGGATCCAGATGAGGTCTCGTTCCGTTTTGCTTGGCAGCGCAATGATTTTGGCGCTTTCCGCCGCGCCTTCGCTTGCACAGACCGAAACGCCACCTGCCCAGAACGAGAGTCCGCCGGCGCAAAACCAGGGTCCGCCCGGCGAAGCCGTAAACTCCACCGTCGAGACCGTCACGGTAACTGCCAAGCGCCTTGGTGAAGCTCGTGCGTCCATCCAGACGCAGATCGGCGCCTCGACGTACACGATCACCGCGACAGACATTGAGAACCAACCCGGCGGCGAAAACGTCCTGCTCAACCAGGTCATTCTGCAAATGCCGGACGTGGCGCAGGATTCCTATGGGCAGTTTCACATTCGCGGCGAGCACAACGCGCTGCAATACCGGTTGAACGGCATTATTTTGCCGGAAGGCATCAGCGTCTTCGGACAGACGCTCGATCCCCGACTCGCGGCCTCGGTCGAACTGCTCACGGGCGCGTTGCCGGCGGAGTATGGCCTTGTGACCGGCGGCATCGTCGACATGAAAACCAAGAGCGGCCTCTTCGAACCCGGCGGCGAAATCTCGATGTACGGCGGCAGCCACAGCGAGCTTAATCCGAGCTTCGACTATGGCGGCTCGATCGGTACGGTGAATTATTTTGTGTCGGGCGACTATCTCACCGATCAGCTCGGCATCGAATCACCGGACGGCAGCGTCAATCCGCATCACGACCGCACCCAGCAATATCACGGCTTTGCCTATCTCGAGGACATCCTTGACGATTACAGCAGCGTCACGGCGATCCTCGGCACCTCGCACGACAATTTTCAAATTCCGAACATCTCGGGCGAACAACCATCGCTGGGACTTACGGTGAATGGGCAAACGAATTTCCCCAGCATCGATCTCAACGAGCGTCAGCACGAGATCACGCATTACGCGGTCCTGAGCTATCTCCGCAGCCAGGGCCAATTCGATTTCCAGACGTCAGGCTTCTACCGCTATTCGAGCCTCGCGTTCGGACCGGACACGATCGGCGATCTTCTGTACAACGGTATCGCCCAGCAGGCGTATAAACGCGACGTCGCCTTCGGCCTTCAGACCGAAGGTGCCTGGCATCTCGGCGAAGCGCACACGATCCGCGGCGGCGTCATCATCGAAACCGACCGCCTCGCCAGCGACTCGTCCTCCTCCGTTCTGCCCGAGGACTGCACCGGGATGGGGACCTTCGCGGCGCCCTATTCCTGCACGCCGCTGCCGCCCAACAATCCGGCTTACGACGTGCCCTTTACGATCATCGACAACAAGCAGAACACGGCCAGCACGTACAGCGGCTATCTTCAGGACGAGTGGAAAATTCTTTCCAATCTCACGCTGAACTACGGCTTGCGTTACGACGAATACCAGGCTTTTTCGCATGGCAGCCAGCTCAGTCCGCGGGCGAACGTTGTGTGGATTCCGCTGCCGGACACGACGTTGCACGTCGGCTATGCGCGATACTACTCGCCGCCGCCATCCGAACTCGTCGGCAGCGAGGACGTGAACAAATTCCTCAACACCTCGACCACGCCCGCCTTGACCGTCGATACAACGCCGGCGGCCGAGCGCGCCAATTATTTCGATGCCGGCGCGCAACAGAAGTTCCTGGACGATTCGCTGACCGTCGGACTCGACAGCTTCTTCAAGCGTTCCATCGATCTGATCGATGAAGGCCAGTTTGGCGCTCCGATCATCCTCACGCCCTTCAACTACGAGCACGGGAAGCAGTATGGCGGCGAACTCACCGCCAACTACACCAATGGTCCGTTCTCGGCGTACGGAAATCTTGCCCTGATTCACGCGGTCGGCGAGGACATCGTCACCAGCCAGTTCAATTTCGATCCCGGCACACTGGCGTACATCACCAACCACTACATCCATCTCGATCACGAACAGGCCGCGACGGCTTCCGGCGGCGTTTCCTATGATTGGGCGGGTACCCTGCTAACCACAGACATGATCTACGGCTCGGGCCTCAGGGCCGATCTCGTGCTGCCGAACGGTAACGACGTTCCCAACGGCGCGCATCTGCCCGCCTATGTGCAGTTCAACTTCGGCGTCAGCCGCTCCTTTGACGTGGCCGATGTGCAAGGCTTCACGGCACGCTTCGACGTGATCAATCTGTTCGACGAGAAGTACGAGATCCGCAATGGCACCGGCGTGGGCGTAGGTGCGCCGCAATGGGGTCCGCGCCGCGGCTTCTTTGTTGGTCTTTCCAAGTCACTTTGATGTTATACTGGTGGTGTTCGTGCGGTGCCTGAAACCGTGAGGGGTCTGCGTTCGTTCCCAAGTCACGTCGAATTTGGAGGGTTCTGGCGAGGCTAGGGCGTGACCGAACGAAGGAGATCGAAGATGCTGAAACTTTCTGAGAGACTGAGGAAACTGGTGCGGGGAACTGCGCTGGCCAGCGCTGTTGGCGCCGGCGCGCTCGCATTGGCTGCCGCACCCGCTGCCGCACAAATGCACGGCGGCGGTCATGGTGGCGGCTTCCATGGAGGAGGCTTCCACGGTGGTGGCTTCCATGGTGGCGGCTTCCATAGTGGCGGCTTCCATAGTGGCGGCTTCCACGGCGGCGGTTTCCACGGTGGGTTCCACGGCGATCGGGACCGTTTTGGAGGCCGCGGCTTTGGTGACCACTTTGGTCGCGGCGGCTATTTCCGTGGCCGCTGGTTCGGCCCCGGATGGGGCGGCTGGCGAGGCGGCTGGTGGCGCGGCCGCTGGTATGGTCCCGGCTGGTGGGGCTGGTGGGGTATCGGGGTGTACGGCTATCCCTACTATTACCCCGGCTATTACTCGTCCTGCGACTACTACGATTATTATTACGGGTATTGCAGCTACTGAAATCTGAGAATCGGCCCCGCCCGAGTGCGGGGCCGATTTTTTTGGCTTTCCGTCACGCGTTGAGCTTCTAGACTGCGCCAATGGCGAGAGACGATCCACAGGTGGTGATCGCCGGCGCCGGGATGGTGGGGCTCACCCTTTCGCTCGCGCTCGCGCAAGGCGGATTTGGGGTTCTCCTCGTCGATCCGCTTCCGCCGTCGAAAACACTTGCTGTCGAATTTGACGGCCGCGTTAGCGCGATCTCCTATTCCTCCGCGCGCATGCTGGAGGTGCTGGGCGTCTGGAAAAAACTGAAAGGCGACGCGGAGCCGATCCGCGACATCCTGGTGACGGATGCGAAGATCGGACACTCACCCTCACCGTTTTCGCTGCACTTCGATCATCGCGAAATCGGCGAGCCATTGGGCTACATTGCCGAAAATCGCCACATCCGCGCGGCGCTGCTGGAGCGCGCCGCCGCCGCAGAGACGCTGGAAATCGCCAACCCGGATCGCGTCGGCGGATTTGCTCCCGCGAGCAGCAGCGTCACGGTTCAGCTCGAGAGCGGCCGTACAGTTTCGGCGCATGTGCTTGTCGCCGCCGACGGCCGCGAGTCGGCGTCCCGCGAGCAAGTGGGGATCGGCGTTATCTCCTGGTCTTATCCGCAGCGGGGGATCGTCGCTACCGTTGAACACGAACGTCCGCACAACGGCGTCGCCTATGAGCATTTTCTTCCCTCGGGACCATTCGCGATCCTGCCGATGACCGGCAACCGCTCCTCGCTCGTGTGGACGGAACGGGAGGAGATCGCCGGTTCCCTTCTGACGTTGCCGCAGCCGGATTTCGAAGATGAGATTGCCCGGCGATTCGGGGCCCATCTCGGCTCCATTCGTGTACATGGTCCGCGCTGGTCCTATCCGTTGAGTTTCCACCTCGCGCGCGAATATGTGCGATCCCGCTTCGCCCTGATCGGCGACGCGGCACATGGAATTCATCCCATCGCGGGTCAGGGACTCAACCTCGGTTTCAAGGATGTTGCGGCGCTCGCCGAAGTGCTGCTCGATGCGGCGCGACTGGGGCTGGATTTCGGCACGCCTGACGTGCTTCGCCGTTACGAACGATGGCGGCGCTTCGATTCCTTCGCGCTCGCCGCGGCCACCGACGGATTGAACCGGCTCTTTTCGAACGACTTCCCGCCGCTCCGGCTTGTTCGCGATCTCGGTCTCGGAATCGTGGATGGCATCGGGCCGTTGCGCCGTTTTTTCATGCGTCACGCCGGCGGCGCGGTGGGAGAACTTCCCCGGCTCCTTCGCGGCGAAGCGGCCTGATAACGCGCCTATTCGCGGCGCAACGTGGCGTCACCGCGGCGCGACAGCGCGCCCGGAAGCTCGGCGTAGAAATCGCGCGCCTTTGCCATGACGGCATGACTCCGCGCAACTTCGGCGTCCTCGCGCCTTGCAAACGTCTCGCCCGCGAAGACAAAACGCACCACAGGTGTTGCGGTGCGTTCGTCGCTCACGATCACTTCTGCGATATCGTCCACCTGCTCCTCGGCCAGGCGGACAGTGTGCCGGTAATGGGCCAGACGATCGCGCCGGTCGCGGGCTTCCTCGAACTTGCGGGCGATGTTGCGCGCGTCGAAACGCGCGAGGGCCGTAAGGATGGGACGGTGAAAACGGTAGAGGACAATGGCGGCCAGCACCATCGCGGCCGTGACGTAGAGGCTGTGCGCCATCAGACCCCGCGTGCGGCAATCGTCTCGGCAAGCGCCACTGTGTGCCGCGCTGCCTCGGCGTGCAGCCTTTCGACCATCTTTCCGTCCAGCGCGATCGCGCCTTTCCCGCTGTTCTCGGGTAGCGCAAACGCCGCAATGATGCGGCGCGCCGTTTCGACCTCTTCGGAGGCCGGCGCGAAGATTTCGTTACAGGGCGCGATCTGCGACGGATGAATGAGTGTCTTGCCGTCGAAACCGAAGGCGCGCGCCCGCTGGCATTCCGCGTGAAAACCTTCGGGGTCGGCGATGTTGTTGAACACGCCATCGATGATGGCGAGTCCATGCGCGCGCGCCGCAAGCACCGACAGCGACAGGGCGGCCGCCAAATTCTCGCGTCCGCGCATCGTCTTTGCCCGCATCTCCTTGATCAGATCGTTGGTGCCCATCACCAGGCAAACGAGACTGCCGCCAGTCGCCGCGATTTCGCCGATGTCCAGAATTGCGCGCGGCGTTTCGATCATGGCCCAGAGCGCCGTCCCGGCTGCCGTCGCCGCGATGCTTCGCAGGTCGGCTGCCTCTGAAATCTTGGGAACGAGAATGGCATCGGGCCTGGCCGCCACTGCAGCGGCCAAATCACCCTTGCCCCATGGCGTGGACAGCGCATTGATGCGAATGACCACTTCCCGCAGACCAAATCCGCGTGCCTTCACCGCGTCACAAACCTGTGTGCGCGCAAGTTCTTTCGCATCCGGCGCCACAGCGTCCTCGAGGTCGAGGATCAGCGCATCCGCAGGCAGGGTTTGCGCCTTCTCGAGCGCGCGCGCGTTCGAGCCAGGCATGTAAAGGACCGAGCGGCGCGGCCGAATTGTGCCTGTCGATTGCTCCTGCACGGCGCGACGAACCTGGTCTGGTTTCGAAGTTCGCTCTAGCGCAGGCATTGCCAGCCGCCAATCCCCACCCTATCGACAGGCACGGCCATGAACGTTCTTTCCATCCAGTCCGAAGTCGTTTTCGGGCATGTCGGGCAGGGTGCCGCGCGCTTTGCGCTCCAGCGCGCAGGCCACGAGGTGTGGGCACTGCCGACCGTCCTCTACTCGAACCACGCCGGCTATCCCAGCGTCTCCGGGGAAGCCGTTTCGGCCGATCTGCTGCTGCGACTGCTCGATGGGTTGGAAGCCAATGGCTGGCTCGCGCGGTGCAATGCCGTTGTCTCCGGATATCTTGTCAGCGCAGAGCAGGCGGAGTTTGTCGCCGAAGCGGTGTTCCGCGCAAAACGCGCCAATCGAACGGCCCTCTACTGCCTCGATCCGGTGATGGGCGATAACGGCCGGGTCTACGCGAAGCCCGGCGTCGCCGAAGCCATTGCCCGCCATCTTCTGCCCCTCGCCGACATCGTGACGCCGAATGCCTTCGAACTGTTGCAGCTCTCCGCCCTTGGCGTCGCCGGTCTGTCGGAAGCGAAAATCGCGGCTGAGCGCCTTGGGCGCCCGCTCGTGCTTGTTACGTCGGTGCTTGAGAGCCCGGAGCGGATCGGCGTACTCGCGGTCTCTCACAGCGAAAATTGGTTCGCATCGACACCGTTGCTCCACGACGTGCCGCATGGCGCCGGCGACCTCTTCGCTGCGCTTTTTCTGGCGAGGCGTCTGAACGGCTCTGTACTCGAAAAGGCGCTGCGTGCGAGCGTCGCCGGCGTCTTTGATATTCTGGCCGCCAGCCGCGGCGCGGGAGAACTGAGGCTTATCGCCGAACAGAATGCCGTCGTTGATCCGCCGGCATTGCTCGGCGTGCAATTGCGCCGAATCTAGGCGGGATCCGCCCGGCTATAAACGGCCTCACCCTTCGACAGGCTCAGGGTGAGGCCGTTTTGTCCTCGTCCTGAGCTTGTCGAAGGATGAGGGCCACGCCGCCTGAATTCATCATGCTCTAGGCGGCGCGTCTCAGCAGGCGGCGATTGATCAGGCACTCGGCGATCTGCACGGCATTGAGCGCCGCGCCTTTTCGCAAGTTGTCGGTGACGACCCAGAGCGCCAGACCATTTTCGACGGTCGGGTCCTTGCGGATGCGTGATACGTACGTCGCGTCCTCGCCGGCCGCTTCCACGGGCGTGACGTAGCCGCCGTCCTCGCGCTTGTCGACGACGAGGATGCCCGGAGCTTCGCGCAGCACCGACCGTGCGCGCTGGGCGGTGATTGCCCGCTCGAACTCGATATTCACCGCCGCGGAATGGCCGATGAACACGGGTACGCGAACGCAGGTCGCCGTGAGCTGGATATCCGGATCGAGAATTTTCTGCGTTTCCACCATGATCTTCCATTCCTCGTTGGTGTAACCGGAATCCAGGAACGGAAATATCTGCGGGATGACATTGAAGGCGATCTGTTTGGGAAACTTTTCGGTCTCGATCGGATCGGCGACGAAGATGGCCCGCGTCTGGCGGAACAATTCGTCCATCGCTTCCTTGCCCGCGCCGGAAACCGATTGATAGGTGGCGACCACGACGCGCCTGATCTTCGCTTCGTCGTGAAGCGGCTTCAGCGCCACCACGAGGCCGGCGGTAGAGCAGTTCGGATTGGCGACGATGCCCTTCGGAATGCCGCCTTCGAGGGCCTGCGCATTCACTTCGGGAACGACAAGCGGAACCTGCCGGTCCATCCGCCAGCAGGAGGAATTGTCGATAACGACCGCGCCAGCCGCCGCGATCTTCGGCGCCCACGCCTTGGCAACGGCGGAGCCGGCCGACATCAGCGCAATGTCCGTACCGTGGAAATCGTAATAATCGAGCGCCTTCACCTTTAACGTGCCGTCGCCGAAGGAAACCTCGGTGCCGATGGATTTCGTCGACGCGAGCGCCACCACCTCGCTTGCCGGAAACCCGCGCTCGGCGAGAACGCCCAACATTTCGCGGCCGACATTGCCGGTGGCGCCAACCACCGCCACTTTGTACGACATTCTTGCGAATCCTTCCTGCCCGACGCCCGTTGCGCCAGCATTTACCCGAATGCGCGGAGGCGGAGAAGCGGCTCTCGTGTTATTTTTCCGTGGGCCACGTGAACATCAGTTTGGCGGACTTGCCGCGTTCCGCCGGCCAGATGCTGCTGCCCAGCTGATCGCCGCCCTGCATTTTATAGGTTGAGAGGTTGGCGCGGGGATTGTCGTCCACGCCGAACTCGGCGTGCAACGGACCGACGCCAAGTTTGGGAAGTGATAGGGCGCGCGAGTCAGACGCGTGCTGGTCCCACGGCGTAAAACCCGTCGGCGGTGCCGATGGTTCATGGAAAAAATGCACGCCGCTCAGATCGAAATGGAGAACGTGGTTGGGCGGCATTGGTTTTGGTACAGGAACATGCCGTGCCAAAACCGGCGTGGCCGCACAAACGAACGCGGACAGAAACAGATGCGCGTGTCTCATGGCATCGTCCCCCGTTACCGTTTATTCTCGTTGCGTTTACCGCTCCGTTGCAATCTGCCCGAGCCTTCGATGAAAATCTGACACTTTCCTGCTCAGCCGTCCAGTTCACGAAGAAGGCCCGAAAGTTGCCACAATTGTTAAAGCAGACCCCGCCGGGCTAAGCCCAGCCAGGGGAAGCGCGACGCTTAATTCGAGCGGCGATGGTGAGACCCGGTTTACGGAGATTCGCCGAAACCTCGCATAGCCTGGGGGCGCCTGGCGAAGGATGCGCTCAATCAGCCTCACCCTTCGATCAGCCTTCGCCGAGGCTTCGGCGGACACGATTCAGGTACTGACCCGGCGAAGCTTTAGCGTAGACGGGCAGGCTCAGGGTGAGGCTCTTTTTTTAGTCCTCATCCTGAGCTTGTCGAAGGATGAGGACCATGCCGCCTGAATTCATCATGCTCTAGCGCAGGCTATCGACGATCTCAGACAGGGACAGAACGGCGTACGTTGGGTTGCGCCCGGCAGGAAAGCCCGAGCCGTTATTTCGGAGCACCAGGGATCAGGGACGCAATTCGCCGATCAGATTTCCGTACGCACGTCCCACAGCTCGGGATAGAAACGCAGTCCGAGCGCCTTTTGAAGATAGGACACACCGGAGGTACCGCCGGTTCCCGGCTTGGCCCCGATGATGCGCTCCACCGTCTTCATGTGGCTGTAGCGCCAGAGATGGAAGCGGTATTCGACATCCACCAGCTTCTCGGCCAGTTCGTACAGATCCCAGTGCTTTTCGGCATCCCGATAGACGAGCCGCCATGCGTCGGTAACCTGCGGATCGGCTTCATAGGGCTCGGAAAAATTGCGTGAGAGCTTCTCCTGCGGAATCGCGAACCCGCGGCGCGCCAACAGCGCAAGCGACTCGTCATAGATGCTCGGCTCGTTCAGTGCAGATTCGACGAGCGCCTTGATCGCAGCATTGGATTCGAACACGCGGGCCATTTGTATGTTCTTGTTGCCCAGACGGAATTCGAGAATACGGTATTGGAAGGATTGAAAGCCGGACGCTTGACCGAGCGCGGCGCGGAAACTCGAATAGTCGAACGGCGTCATCGTGGAGAGAATCTCCCACGACTGTATGAGATTGGCCTGCACCCGCGCGACCCGCGCCATCATCTTGAAGGCGGGGCCAAGCTCGTCAGTACGGATCTGACGGATGGCACCGGATATTTCGTGAAGGCAGAGTTTGATCCAGAGTTCCGACGCCTGGTGAATGACGATGAAGAGCGTCTCGTCGTGTTTGTCGGTCAGTGGTTGCTGGCACGCGAGCAACGCCTCGAGCCGAAGATAATCGCCGTAAGACATCGCCGCGCGAAAATCCCAGTGCACGGATTCGCCCGAGAGGTCGACGGAATGCACCGGTTTTTTTTGCATTTGTTTGTTCGTGACCGAGCGACGAATTCTTAAGCCTGAAACGAGCGAAGCATCGCATCGTCGTCTGGACGATGCTATACGCTTAAGGACCGTCAACCAATCATGTGGATCAGGGTATGGGACCGAAAACCGCCGGCGGACTGGCTTGTGCGATTGCGTTGTTTCTGGGTGCCAGCGCAATGGCAGCGCCACGTTGCGCGAGACCCGACGAAGTTACCGCCATTCAGGCGGCGGCGATTCAGCAGCAATTGATGGTCGCCGCGCTGACCTGTAACGAAGTGGAACATTTCAACGCGTTCCAGATCGCCTACGGTCCCGAGTTGCGGATGTCGGACGCGCGGCTTGAGCGGATGTTCCGTCGCCTTTACGGCGGGGGGCGCGGCGAAGCGCAGTACCATGCTTACAAGACGCGACTTGCAAACCATTCGTCGATGCGCAGCATTCGCGACAACCAGGGTTATTGCCGCGATGCGCGCGCGGCGTTCGAAGCGGCGCTCGTGTCCGCCAAACCGACATTGGAGACGTTTGTATCGGGCGTCCAGATCGTGGAGGACAGCCCGGTAAATTCTTGCAAAATGCGCGTGCGGGTCGGGCTTGATCAGACGCCGGGCGTGCCCAACGTCGTGCCGAGGCCCAATCCCGAGCGCGTCGCCACGCTTCAGAGCCAATAACGCGGTATTATGGCGCAAACGCCACCGGACGCGGGAAGGCGCGGGAATTGCCGGGAAATTAGGGGAAGCCCCGCCAGCTTCACCCCCTATCACAAGCGTCGGAAACCGACGGGGCCATGGCATCTACCTGATTAGGGACGCCACTGGTGAACTCTATCGGGACGCGCCTGAACGGTGCCTGAAATCACAGGTTAATCCGGTTGAATCTTTGTCAGTGGTTGGCGTGCTGAGCGCCCGGAAGCCCTTATAGTTCCGGTTGCTTGACTCCGGGTCTAACGGCGCGCCCCCTGTCCCGCTGGGCCGGGGCAGGCAGGATCAGGAATGCCTGACGACCATGAGAAGGCTCGCGATCTACGAGAGATTGCTGCCCTTCGAGAACAAGCACGGCGCTCGCGCTCTCTTATTCCGCAGGTCAGCGACAAGGCTGGCTCGGATTGGCTCGCGCAGCGCGCAGAAGAGTTGGAAGCCAGAGCAGATGCACTTGAAGCAAAATACACGCTTCCTGCAGCTGCATCCGTCCCTTCTGGAGAGCCGCCGATAACGGAGGCCATGGCGGCCCTGAAGCCGGAGGCCGTGCCAGAACCGGAACCGGAGCCGGAAACGCCGGCCGCCGCTGAAAAACCAGAGGGCGAAAAAGCCAAATAGCTTTAGAAAGCCAGGCGCGGTTCCGTCCGTTTTCCTGTGGCGTTTGCACCAAAAATGCCGGAATAACGCGTTACGCTCTGAAAGGTGAAACCCCGGGATTATAGCGCCAACGCCGCAAGCGAGCGTCTAGGCCGTCGCGGAGCAGCCAACGCCAGCGGCGGGCGGGCAAACGGTATTGTCGACGCGCCCTTCCTCGACATCGGCCGCAAGACTGATCCAATGAATGGCAACGCGGCGATAGGCGCTGCGCAATTCCAGGTCCATCACCCTGTCGGCCATTTCGCGGGCCGCTTCGGCCAATTCGAGAAATCGCAATGCCCGATCCCGGGGAGTTGCACTTGAACCAACACGACCGGCCATGCCGTTACGCCCGCTGATAACCAAGCGCCAACGCCGGAGTCTGGTAAACGTTCCGAGAATTTTAAGCAGAATCAGGGAGATAGGACGAATACTTCCCGTGGCTACGTCCTGATCGCTACTCGCGGCTTTTCCGCCCCTCGCCAAGTACGCAAAAAAAAAGAGGCGGGCTCGAACGAGCCCGCCCCCGTATTGAAGCCCGCGACGGTTAGCCGCCGCCGCCCAGGTCGATGACGGCGCGCCGGTTCTGCGGTTCGCGCACGCCCGGTCCGGTCGGCACCAGCGGATCGTGGAAGCTCTTGCCCTCGATCGAGATCTGCGAGCCGTCCATGCCCTCGTTGACCATCTCGCCCTTGACGGACTCGGCACGGCGGACGGAGAGACCCTGGTTGTAGCTGTCCGAACCAACGGTATCGGTGTGGCCCGTGACCAGTACGCGCACAAAGCCGTTCGCCTTGGCCGTCTTCACGGCTTCCTGGACCACAGCCTGCGCTTCCGCCGTCAAGTTGTACTTATTGAAGTCGAAGAAGACGATGAAGGTCTTCGTCGGCGGTGGAGGCGGCGGTGGGGGCGGAGCCGCTGGCGGCGGTGGGGGCGGCGGAGGTGGTGGCGGGGGCGGTGGCGGTGCCGTCCACAAGTAATAACGGATGCCGAACATCCACGCCTGTTCGTTCAGGTCGCGCACCTGTTCGCCAAGATGTGTGGCACCGGGCGGAAGGGCGACGTCCGACGTGTAATAGCGGTTCACCGAAAGCGACCGATAGCGCCAATCGACGGTCAGATCGATATTGTCGGTCAGCGAATAGTTGAACCCGGCCATTGCCTGCCACATGAAGCCCCGGTTCGCTCCCGAGGCGAGGTGGCCACCGCCGGCGAGGGGGATATCGACCACTCCGTCGCCAATTCCGGCGCCGACGCCGAAGGTGAAGTCCCAACGATCGGTGATGGGGAGGTCGTAGGCAGCATTGTAAAGGAACGAGACGATTTCGGCCTTGCCGCCGCTCGTCGGTCCGGTGGCATCAACATTATGATTCGTGTAGCCGACTTCCATCTCGGCGCGGATGCGATCGGGGAACCGGAAGCCGATCGCCCCTTCGATGAGCGCCGAATTGCCGGTGTTGATTTTGTCGATCTTGTTGCCATTCGCATCAAGCAACGGGTCCTGGGGAACTTCGATATTCCCCATGTGGTCAAACCCGGCTCCCAGATTGAGGTACCATCCCTGGGCATCGCTGGCTGCTGCAGGACCGGCCAGGGCCAGGGAAGCAACTCCCGCCAAAGCCAACATTCGAGCTTTCATCGTTAACCCCCGTGAGTGAACCACCGACGGGCGGGCACATCCCACCGACGCGTCAGGGAAGTCGAACACATGTGAGTCATGGCTATCAGCAAAGTCCATGGCCGCCAACGCAATAGGCTGGCGCACTCAGGAAATGTCCGCCGCCTGTGGCGGCCCTGCAACATTCGCTAAAACACGGCGGAAGATCGTTTTCCGCTCCAGCAGAAGGCATATCGGCCGGGATACAGGCGCAGTTCGCCGCCGGATTCGGGAGCCGCTCTCTCCAGCGCATCCAGCAGCTCACCCCTTGGCACCACGTGGAATCGCCGAAGCCAGGATCGCAGCGCAGCCGCGGCTGCGCGCGGCATGCTGGCGAAATCGCCGAAATCGACGATGTGCAAACGACCGCCGTCCGAGAGCGCTGCGCCGGCCGCAGCGAGTGCGTGACGCCAGTCCGGAATCATCGAGAGGCTGTACGAGAAAATCGCGGAATCGAAGCTCGGACTCTCGCCGAACAGTTCAGGCGACAGCGCCTCGGCGAACCCATGGCGCAGCAAGATCCGACCTGCAAGACCGGCGCGGTTTACGTCTTCCTGGGCGGTCTGCAGCATCTCGCTGGACGCATCGAGCCCGAAGAGCCGTGCGCCCGGGTAACGGCGCGCAATTGCAATGAGATTGCGCGCCGTGCCGCAACCGATTTCCACAGCGCGATCTCCCGGCTGCAGGTTGAGCCGGTGGATCAGGTCATCCCGTCCGACGAGATAATAGCGACGCGTGAAGTTGTAGATGTGACGCTGGCGCCGATAAACCGCATTCATCAGCGCGCCGTGCGGATCGGCCCCGTACATTTGTGTTCGTCAGGCGCCGGGGCGGCGGCGGTACACGTGAAAGCCGCCGTAGATGGAGGAACGGTCCCGTCCATGAAAACGGCGGCTTGCCTCTTCCTGATATTCCCATGGCGCCAACAGTTCCGCCGGCAGTTTCCGGGCCAGCGGCGACTCTTCGCCTGCAGTACGAAAGATCACCCGTGCATCCGTCGGGTCCGAAGTCCGATCGATTTCGCGCCACAGCGCCGAAAGCATGTCCGGCGTCATCCAGTCCTGGGAATCGAGCAGCACGTAGCGGTGCAGCGAAGCTTGTGGCTGCGTCTTCAGGAAATCGACGAGCGAGGCGTGATGGACGTCCACCCGGTCCGTCCGTGTGCGAATCGCGTCATAGACATCCTCGCGCAAATAGGCGGGCACGGCTTCGCGATTTTCCACGTCGTAACCGCGCGCGAAAGCCTGCCAGGCAAAATAATTGCCGGACACGGGAAAATCGCAGGCGAGCTTTTCCACGCGACGCTTGAGAACCGATATGGGATCGCCATTCGATGCGCCGACAAGCTCGTCGTACTGCGCAGGTGGAATGCCCAGGGCGTAAAGCGAAACCGGCGTGCGGGACAGGAAACGGATCGATTTGTAATCGAACAGGGGCGCAATGCTGCGTTCGAAATGCGCGCGCTGTTCGGCGGGCGTGCGGGCGGTCACCAGCCCGTCAAGGCGTTTGCCGTGCAGCTTCGCCACGGCGTGCAGCACGCCGATGAACCGGCCGAGCAGCCCGTAACGATAAAGGTTGCGCGCGAACATGTTGATGCGCCGGCCGTGCAGCGGAATGTATTTTTCCCAATAGCGGCGTGTCTCCGCGTCGAGCCTGCGGCTGAGGAAATTGTCGTAGGCGGCGCGGTTCGCCTTGTCGTTGGCCGATCCGAAAAAACGGAAGAAATCCTCGTAGGAGGGAAGATTGCCGAGGGCCGCGAGCTTGAGCCGCGTGAGCGCCACGTGATTCTCGTTGAGGTCGACGGCGATGATCTTTTCGGGATCCGCAGCCAGATAGTTGAGGATATTGCAGCCGCCGGACGCAATGGTGATGACCCGATGATGCGGCTGGATCTCGAGCGCCTCCAGATCGACATCGGGATCTTCCCAGATTTGGTTGTAAACGAAACCCTTGAACAGCAGCGTGAACAGACGTTCGAGCGCGCCCCGTTTGGTCGTGGCCGGCCTGGTATGCGCGGCGCGTTCAAGAAGCAGATTGGCCATGGAGGTTGCGGGTGCGGCTTCGATGCTGTCTGGTTGTCGACTATGCAGCGTATCTAGGCCGGAAGCACGCGTTCTGCAAAGTCTCGCGGCGCGCGCGGCTTGCGCGCCCTGCTGACACCCGATATTGCCAATTTTCATGCGGGAGAACGAATCGCCCGGCGAACGCTCGCCGATCGAGCAGCTGGTTGCGCTTCTCGATCTTGAACCCATCGAAGAAAACATTTTTCGCGGGGTAAGCCCGAAGGACCGCTTTCAGCGTGTGTTCGGCGGGCAGGTGCTCGGACAGGCGCTGGTCGCTGCTACCCGCACCGTCGACGCCCGCGTCTGCCATTCGCTGCACGCCTATTTTCTCCTGCCGGGCGATCCCAGAGTTCCGATCCTTTACGAAGTGGATCGCAGCCGCGACGGATCGAGCTTCAGCTCGCGGCGCGTGGTGGCGATTCAGCACGGCCGGCAGATTTTTCATATGTCGGCGTCATTTCAGGTCGGCGAATCCGGGCTCGAGCACCAGATCGATCCGCCCGACGTGCCCATGCCCGAACAGCTGCCGAGCGAAGACGAATACAGGGGCAAGCTCGCCCACAGCATCCCGGCGAAATATCGCGACCATTTCCTGCGCAAGCGGCCGATCGAGGTCAGGCCTGTTGATGGCGAAGCGATTGTCCTCGGCAGCCGGCGTCCGCCCTATCATGCCGTCTGGATGCGAGCCGCCGGGGCCCTTCCCGACAACACGGCGCTCCAACAATGCGTCCTTGCCTACGCGTCCGACATGACGCTGCTCGAAAGCTCGCTCCTGCCGCACGGCATCAGCTGGTTCGACGAAAGCATCCAGCTTGCGAGCGTCGATCACGCCATGTGGTTTCATCGCCCGTTCCGCGCCGACGAATGGCTCCTCTATGTACAGGACAGTCCCAGCGCCTCGGGGGCGCGCGGATTCAACCGGGGACAGGTCTACACGCGTGCGGGGACGCTCGTGGCGTCCGTGGCGCAGGAGGGCCTCGTCAGGCTGCGCGGGACTTCGCCAGCGTCCGGCGCCGGAATCTCGCGCTGGCCCAGCGACGACAGGAGAGGGAGCGGTTCAGCTTCCGGAAAATGAACTGGGAGGCAGATAGGTATCCGCCGTGTAGGTCATGTTGTATGTGGTCACCCAGGGGACGGCGTAGCTGCGGGTCATCGTGGCGGACAAATGACCGACCGAGACGCCGCTGATCGTGGTCGTCGAATAGCTGACCGTCACGGTCGGATTTCCAATCGGCGCAAGCGAGCTTTGTATGGCGGTCTGCAGCTGGCTCTGCGTGACATTCTGCGTGACAGCAATCATTCGCCCGGCGCGTTCGACCGCGGCCTGGAGTGTCTCGGTGTCGAAATAGATCTTGCCGAGGAATATGACGACAAACGCGAGCGCCAGACAAATCGGCGCAATGACCGCAAATTCGATGGCTGCCGAGCCTGACCTGGCCTGCGCTCGGACAGCCACCCACGATCGAAGACGCTGCCGCCTAGCGCACACGGACGGTTTCCGTCCTGCTCTCCGGCAGCGAGGTCAGGATACCCGTGACCGTCCCTGACGCCGTTACGGTCATCAGGAATGAGGGCGCGTTGCCGTTTATGCATATGAGTGGTGAGCCACTTAATGGACAGCTCTGTACGGAGTTGCCGCATTTGCAGACCTGGGCCGTGGTCACCGAAGAATTCGAGGGCGGATTGTTCCAGGCCGTCGTGACGATTCCTTTCGCAGCGGTGAGACTCGTTCCGCCATTCATGAAATACTGCACGGCCGCGCGTTCCGCTCTCTGCATCGAAGTCACCGACACGGCAAAATTGACGGCGTCGATGAGCGCGATTGCCAAAAACGCGATTGCCGGCCCGATCAGCGCGAATTCGACGGCCGAGAGGCCCTTGTCGTCGCGCCATGCGCCGAAAAATTTGGGGCGCCGCATCACTCGGCAAGCCTCGTGGCGCCCGCCTGGCCGTCCGCGGCCGTGAAACTGGTCATGCCGGTGCCCGGGCATGTATGCGTGAAGCCGGCGGTGCCGGTAATCGTGATGGTCCCCGCGACGAGCTGCACACACGTGCCGCTTCCTCCGTTACCGGCATAGGTCACCGCCTGGGTTGGAAAGTAGATGGCACCCGTGATTGTCGACGTCGATCCGCCGGTGATGGTGTCGGTGCCGCTCGTATAGCTACGGTCGCCGAAAAACAGGACTCCGCTATAGGTGCCGCTTGTCGGCGCGCTGAGATTCAACACCGCATGCCCATCGACGGTCGTGCTGTAGCCGTTCGCGATAAAAAACGTCACGCCGGTTCCGTTGGCGATCGCCCCCGCCGTTAGAATTAGGTTGCCGCCCGACACCACATAGAGCCCCGGCTGGAAGGTGACCGGACCCGAAGCGAGGGAAAGTCCATGGCAATACCAGCCGGGCGAGAGAGAGAGAGGGATGAGCGGGACCGTGAGGCACGTGCCGGACAGGGCAGGTTGCGGCACGGTGGCATAGGGATCGGCGACGGTTTGGGCATGCGTGGTTACGCTGGTGCATTTCGTCAGCGTCAGGCCGGATGTTGTGATGGCGGTGCCCACGGTGACGGCGCAGGGGGTTGTCACCTGCGCGGCGCCGGCCATGTCGATGGCGCTGCTGGAGCTGGAATCCCCAACAATGTCGCAATCCGTCTGCACGTTTGCATTGCCGCTGATCGAGATTTCGTTGGCGGCGGTCGCATTCAACGCCAGGATGCAGACCGAGTTGCCCGCGATTGTAGCAACGGCGGTCGCGCTCTCGGGGACCGGCGTGCTGGAATAGAGCGCGGAGAAGAAACGCGACACATTCTGCGTCAGCACCACCTGTACGGAATACGCGTCCTGGTGGGTTCCCGATGTTGGGGGTGAATGGACCGCGATGGTGCCGTTGCTGCTCGACCAGCCGTTGTCGGTGGCGCCCTTCGTTGCCGCAGTCGTGATTGTGCTCGCGTTGCCGCCACCGTTCAGCGCCACGACCCCGTCATACGCCGCGGCGTCGGCTGCGGTCTGCAGGCCCCGCGCCTGGTAATGCCAGTATCCGACGTCGACGCCGAGCCCGCATATGCCGATGATAACCGGCAGCGAGAAGGCAAACATCATCGATACGTTGCCGGAGCGCGATGCAAGACGCGCAAGAATTCGTCTCGCGGTCTTTATGGGCCTTTGTTGCGCCGTCATTTACGTTGCCTTTGCGTCTAACTTTAATGAAATGAAGTTGAGGCGTGAGCGGACATGCCTGAAAACCGCCGGGCAAGCCAGCAGTGTTCGCTGCCACGGTTAAACTCTCCCTAATTATCTTCAGCAATTAAGATTTTGGAAATCATTGTGTACACGATCGCAGCCCACCATCACGCCGGCTGGGTGGTTTCGCTTCGCAAGAGCGGGATGCGCTCAGCTAGAATCAGCCTCACCCTTCGATCCGCCTTCGCCGAGGCTTCGGCGGACACGATTCAGGTACTGACCCGGCGAAGCTTTAGCGTAGACGGGCAGGCTCAGGGCGAGGCCTTTTTTTCTTCCTCATCCTGAGCTTGTCGAAGGATGGGCCACGCCGCCTGAATTCATCATGCTGTAGTGAACTCACGCCTCGAGAGAGCGTCGCGACCAACCATTTCGATTCGCCGCATCAATCGTATTGTCCCGATCGCGGAAACCGCTCGAGAACCATGGTGATGAAAGGGGGCCCCATCCCCCCTGGCGGGAAATGCGCTGTTAACGGCCATGCGCGAACGTGTGGCGGAATGTTTTCAATCAAGCCAAACCGCGCATTCTCCGTGGAAACAGTTTGAACATCGCGCTTAAGCCTGCATTAAACGAGGTTTCAGTCGCGGCTTGCCGCTGTGGCGTCAGCGATCCCAAATGAGGCGAGACAACCCGAACCAGGATCGCTCAATGCGCACGTCGAAAGCGATACAGACGTCAACGCCGAACGCGGATCTCCAGGCTATGCAGCCGCGCAAAAAGGGCGTGTTGCACGTTCTGAGGGATTTCGCGCGGGATACGTCGGGAAGCTACGTGGTGCTTTCCGCACTGGCCATGCCGGTTCTTATCGGCGCGGCCGCTCTCGGGACCGAAGTTGGATACTGGATGCATCAGCAGCAGAAGATGCAGGATGCCGCAGATTCGGCAGCTTTTGCGTCGGCCACCTACTACGGGCCGAATCCCACCGCGACCGCAGGCACCTCGAGCGCGGCGACCAGTGTCGCCGCCGCCTACGGCTTTACCAACACGACAAACAGCTCGGGCAGCACCACCGGCAATTCGACATTGACGGTGTCCGAGCCGCCCGCCGATGGACCGAGCAAAGGCCGGACGGGCGCCGTCGAAGTGCAGATCACGCGGAGTTACCCGCGGATGTTGTCGGCTCTGTTCGGGAAGACACCGGTGGTCATCACCGCGCGCGCCGTGGCCAAGACCAAGGGCGGTTACGGTTGCGTGCTGGCGCTGGACCCCACCGTCTCGAATGCCGCCCAGGCCCAGGGCAGCATCAATGTGCAACTGCTGAGCTGCAGCCTGTACGACAATTCGGACAGTTCCGCCGCGCTGCAAGGAGGCGGCGCCGCCCTTCTCACCGCGTTGTCGGTCGGAGTCGTGGGCGGCGTAGCGGGCGCGACCAATTTCAGCACCACCGAGGGCATATGGACCGGCCAGCCGGCGACGCCCGATCCCTATTCGGACGTGAACGTGCCTTCGTTCTCGGGATGCGATTACCACAACTACAACACCAAGAAGAACGACACGCTTAACCCAGGCGTCTATTGCGGCGGGATCCATTTCAACGGCGGCACGACGGCCACCTTGACCGACGGCACGTACATCTTCGACGGCGGCAGCTTCCTGGTGGATGGCGGCGCGACGGTAACCTGCAATCATTGCACCCTTGTCTTCACGTCGAGCACCGGCAAGAACTATCCCAACGTAACGATAAACGGCGGCGCGACGATGAATCTTGCGCCACCGAACTCGGGAACCCTGTCGGGTCTCGTCATGTACGCCGACCGCAATACGCCCGTGGGGACGAATTTCAAACTTGACGGGGGATCGGCCCAGGTCCTCGGGGGCGCAGTGTACATTCCCACCGGCGCGATCGATTACGGCGGCGGGAACAACACCCAGACGGTCTGCACGCAACTGATCGGCGACACGGTCACCTTCTCCGCCAACGCCTATCTCGCCGTCAACTGCACCGGCATGGGCGTGCGCATGTGGGGTACCGGCGCGAGGCTGTCGGAATAGGGAGGGAAGCAATGCTGAAACCGTTCTGGCGCAGGCTGCAAGACGCGCTGCCGGCTCTGTCAGCCGCCGAGGGCCTGGCGGGAATCGAATTCGCTTTTCTCGCGCCGATCCTTATGCTCCTGACGCTTTGTACCGTCGACGTGGGAGTAGCCGCCTATAGCGTGATGCAGGTGGAGAATGCCGCGCAGGCCGGTTCCGAATACGCGGCAGTGCACGGATTCAACAGCGCGGGGATCTCCAATGTGGTGACTTCGGCGACCAGCCTTTCCGGCCTATCCGCCTCTCCGGCGCCCTCCCAATTCTGCGGCTGCCCATCGGGAAACAGCATCTCGTCGGCGACCTGCGGTTCCACCTGTACCGACGGCAGCATTGCCGGCGGCTATGTAACCGTCTCGGCCACCGCGACGTACAAGACGCTCATTCCATATCCCATGCTTCCCGCGAGTTTCACCTTCGTAAATTCGGCGACTGCGCGGATACAATGACGGGGCGGCCTTCCATGAGCCGAGACGAACGCGGCACCTCGATTGTCGAATTCGCCATCATCCTGCCGGTCTTCGTCGCTGTTGTTTTCGGCATGGTAAATTGCGGGTTCCTGCTGTGGACTCAGCTCGGCATCGAGCACGCCGTTGTGGCCGCTTCCCGTTGCGAGACCATCAACCCCACGGCCTGCCCCGATATCCAGACGTACGCTACCCAACAGGCTTACGATCTCAATTTGCCGAAATCCACCTTCACGGCCACCACGGTGTCGTGCGGCAATCAGGTTACGGCGAGCTATCCGTTCCAGTTCGTCACGCTGATAACCCCTGCGGTAAATGTGACGCTGACCGCGCGCTCCTGCTATCCGACGTAACCCTGCGTCTGTGCAATTGGCACTTTCTTTGCGCACCCTGCCCTTTGCATCACGGAACCCGCAGCTCCCGTTTGCAAATTTGTAACCACCTTTGGGTGATGGTGCGATCGAGGCTCCGGGCAACGAACCCATGCCGAAATCGCCGCGTTCGATACGGGATTACCTCGGCGTTCTTGTCATCGGTGCGCTGATATTTTCCATCCTGCTGGCGATAACCGGCTTTATCGCCTCATATGACGGACGGCGAAAACTCGCCGCCTTTGCCCAGGAAGGCCAGACCGTCACCGGAACCGTTGTCAAAAAACACGCCGATGGTCTTTCCCGCAACTGGCTGGACGTGAGCTTCCAGACGAAGGAAGGCAAATTTTATTACGAATCCGACAGCGTCGCGCCAGCCACGTACAATGCGTACGGCGAGGGGAACATCATCAGGGTGACCTATCTCCGTTCGAATCCGGACTGGTTCTACCTCGCCAATGAAGTCCCGACCGATGAGAGTACGGCGGTCTTCACGGCCATTTTCCAATTCGGCACGATCGCAAGCATTGTACTGCTGATTCTTATTCCGATGTACGTCTTCTGGGATGCCGGCCGCCCGGGCGCGAATACGCCGCAATTGAAAGAAGATTCGTTGCACCCTCGGCATGGGCAGCCACGTGGCGGCTTCGGAAAACGGCACGGCTGATAAACGATTCGTGACGGAGCACTTCCCGGGCGCTCTCCGGGTTCCTCGGGCGCTAGCACGGGATGCGCTTAGCTAGAATCAATCTCACGCTTCGACAGGCTCAAGGTGAGGCCGTTTTTTTGGTCCTCATCCTGAGCTTGTCGAAGGATGAGGGTCATCCCGCCTGAATTCATCATGCTCTAGCGCTACTCACGCTTGCGCTTAGTGGACCAAAGCCGGCTCTAATGCCCGCATCGGATCCGCTTATCGCAGCGCGGACCCTTCCGATCGGTACGTAGCGGTTCCGTGAATTTGCTGTGCTCCTTCATTAAACTTTGGGGAATGTATCGGCATTAGCATGAATTGAATGTTTTCGCCCTGGCACCCGAACCCGTCCTCCAATCTGCTCGCTTCCTATTGCGAGACACTGGGCTATATGAAATTGCGCACGCAAAGAGAAAAGGCTCTGGAAATCGCCCGGATCGAGGCGGAGCTCGCCAGCAAGACCAAATCCGAATTCCTCGCCAATATGAGCCACGAACTTCGTACGCCCTTGAACGCGATCATCGGGTTTTCCGAGCTTATGCAGCATCTGGGGAGCAACGCCGGGAAGAATACCGAGTACGCTTCCAATATCGCCGACGCCGGTCGGCATCTGCTGAACGTCATTTCCGACATTCTGGACATTTCCAAAATAGAAAGCGGAACCGCCACATTCGACTTCAATCGGCACCGTCTTTCGGAGCTGGTCGAAACGAGTGTGACACTGGTGAGCGAGCGCATCGCACAAAAAGCGCAGAGGCTGGACGTCGAAATTGCACCGGATATGCCCGCGCTGATCGTCGATGGCCGCCGCATACGCCAGATTCTGATCAACCTTCTTTCGAACGCGAACAAATACACGCCGGCTGGCGGCCGTATCGCGATCAAGGCCTGTCGCAGTGCGGAAGGTGGCGTACAGATATCGGTTAGCGACACCGGCCCCGGCCTCGACGAGGATGAAATCCAGATTGCCATGACCCCTTTTGGCCAGGTTCGCCCGCATGTGCTGCAGAGCCATGGCGGAACGGGTCTCGGGCTCCCTATCGCGAGCGCCCTTGCCAAACAGCACGGCGGCGAATTGCAGATGACGAGCGTCGTCGGCGAAGGCACATCCGTCACGATCGTGCTCCCCGTCACCTGCATTGACCGCTCCGGGCAAGCGGCGGCGCTGTCGAAATCAGCCTCTATGCAAATTGGTCTGAGACAATGACGCTGCCCCTTCACGAAGGCGCGGTTGAACCGGCGGACGAACAACCGCGCGTCGTCATTCGTCAGCGATTTATCGGCCACGTCGTGCACGTAAGCGGCTCGCGGGCCATAGCCGTTCTCAATTCGCCTGTGCTTCCGGCAGCGAACCGGCAAGCTCCGCGGGTTCAGATTGGCGCGCTGCTCAAAATTTCCACGCCCACCTCGGACGTCATGGGACTGGTGACCGGGGTGAGCACACCGATGCCGGGCGCGGAGGCCCCCAGCGAGGAGATCGCCCTCGTCGAACTCGAGCTTGTCGGAGAAATAACCCAAAAGGACGGAACAAGATTTCGCGTTGGTGTCTCCAATCCGCCGACGCTCGGCGATCCTTTGATGTCGGCCGACCACGACGACCTGGCCCGGGTTTTTGCGCCCGAGAAAGTCGCCACCATCGAAATCGGAAACCTGTACCAGGACCCCTCGATCGCCGCGCGACTGAAGGTCGACGACCTTCTCTCCAAGCATTTTATCATCGTTGGAAGCACCGGCTCAGGCAAATCCTGCGCGCTCGCCGGCATCCTTCAGCGTGTTATTGACGATCACCAGCACGCCCATATTGTGCTGATGGATATTCACAATGAGTACCACGCAGCCTTCGACAATTTGGTCGAACGAATAACGCTGAACAGCTTTAGCCTGCCGTTTTGGTTGCTGAATTTTCAGGAATTGGCGGCCGCTCTTACGACCAACGACGAGCATCGTGATGCCGAGGCGGAAGTTCTCGGCGAAGGCGTGGTGGCGGCAAAGAAACGATACATCGACGGAACCATGGGCCGGTATCGAAAAGCAGGCGAAACCACGCATCTGTCCGTGGAAACGCCGACGCCGTTCAGGCTGGCCGATGTAATCGCCTACATCGACGAGCAGCTTGGAAGCCTCGATCGCACGCAGAATACGCTCCCCTGCCGCAAGCTCCGGGCGCGCATTGAGACGATGATTGCCGACCAGCGCTACAATTTCATGTTCGGCAGCCTGACGGTACAGGATACGATGAGCGACATTCTGGGGCGGCTGTTCCGAATCCCCGGAGACGGAAAGCCGATCACCGTCATCGATCTTTCGGTGGTGCCGCCCGAAATTCTCGACGTGGTGATTTCGCTGATCTCACGCCTGGCATTCGATGTCGGAATCTGGAGCAAGGGACGGGTGCCCATTCTCCTCGTGTGCGAGGAGGCCCATCGTTATGCGCCTGCCGTGGATCGCGGACAGTTCCTTCCCACGCGCCAGGCTCTTGCACGCATTGCCAAGGAAGGGCGGAAATACGGGATTTCGCTCGCACTCGTGACGCAGCGGCCTTCGGAGCTTGATTCCACGATTCTCTCCCAGTGCAGCACGATGATCGCGCTGCGGCTTTCGAGCAAACGCGACCAGGAAGTAATGCGCGCCTCGGCGCATGAAGGCATGATGGATCTTCTGGAGTTCCTGCCGCTTCTCGGTGACCGCGAAGCCATCATCATGGGACAAGGCGCTTCCATGCCCATGCGAGTCATCTTCGGCGAGCTCAACAGTCGTACGATTCCCCGCACGCTGAACGCGGGCTTCTCGAAATCCTGGAAGGCTCCTAATATGGACCGCACCGAGCTCGAGAACCTTGTCTCCCGCTGGCGTCAGAGCGGGCGGGAAAAAGCCGAGCGCACATCTGTTTCTCAGAGCTGACATCGGCGCAACCTGAAGTTCATTTTGGCACAGTCCGCAGTACGTCGTCTGTCCGATCTGCACCGGTAATCTGCCCAACATATGCGCATTAAGAGTTCGTCATTATCTAATTTGTCGACCATGCGACAACGCTTGTTTAGTGGTTTGGCCGGTATGTTTCTCGCGCGCTCTGAAGGAGACCCGCAGTGAGCAACCTTGTCTTTCGTTTCTGCCGCGACGAAAAAGGCGTGACGGCCATCGAGTATGGTCTGATCGCCGCCCTGATCGCGGTCGTCATCATCGCAGCGGTATCGGCGGTAGGTGTCAACCTCAGCACCACATTCAGTTCCGTCGCGAGCTCGCTGTAATCGCATCGGCGCGGCAGATACCGCGCCAAAATGGAAACGCTGCAGGAATCCTCGAGCGGGATTTCTGCGGCGGTCTTCCAACCATGCGAGAGGCGCGTGCTTTCTCCATGCGCGGGCTGCCCGGGTAACCCTCTGTACCGTTCAGCGCGCGTGAAGCGCAGCGTCAATTCTGCCCGATAACGCCTTCCATTCGTTCAACCCCACTAGAAGTGGTTTCTCCCGTTCGCGGTAGCCGTTCTCGGCATCGGGCGACGGCGCACCATCGGCGCCGTCCACGGCACTGGCCAGACTGTCGAAATCCCCGGAAATGTCGTGCAGCGTGCCCCATGCGTGTTCCGGTTCCGGAGAAGCCCAACGCGGCTCGTCGGCGACCATGCCCGCAATTCGCATGAGTTCGCGATCGAGACCCGTGAGCACCGCGCGTCGCGCAATGCTTCCGCCGGTCTCGCCTTTCACCAACATCCCGTGCAGACGCTCGGCGTCCCGCAGCGCTTTGCGAACTTCGACGCGCGCCATCTCGATCTCCTTCGCCAGCGCAAATTCGCGCGCGTAATCGGCGGAGCGGCCTTTTACCCGTGGGTCGGGCAGCACCTCAAGCGATTGGCGAAAGCTTTGTCCGCCAACTTTCAGCAAGATCGTATAGTGACCCGGCGGCGCCCAAACGCCTTTGGCCTCCTGTTCTTCGCCCGACATGCTCCTGGCGGTATCGTACAGGCCCTTGGCGGCATCGTAATGCAGATCCCAGACGAAGCGGTGGTGACCCGGCGACGTTCGCAGCGGCAAAGGTTTTGCCATCCATTCCGGCGCAATCGCCAGTTTCGAAGGACTGACGGGCGGCGTTTTCGAGGTGCTGGAATAGTTGCGGACCGGTGCGCCCGATGCATCGGTAATTGTCAACTCTACGGCACCGCGCAGGTTGGCGGGAACAACGTAATCGAGTGCGGCGCCGTCCGGCGGATTGGGGGCCATCGGTTCGTCTTTCGGCATCGGCGTGCCCTCGAACGCCGACGTTCGAAACCGGTAGGCAGCGGCGGGAGGGAAAAGACGCACGCCGACGCTTGCATCTAACGCCAGTGACCGAAGCGGCGCCACGTCGTCGAGGATGTAGAAGCCGCGGCCATGCGTCGCGATCACGAGATCGTCGCCGTGTACGTCGATGTCGCGCACGGATGTCGGCGGAAGTCCATTGTCGAGCGGCTGCCAGGAGTGGCCGTCATCGAAAGAGACGAAGACGCCGCGCTCGGTTCCGGCGAAAAGGAGCGCCCGTTGCTGCGGATCTTCGCGCACCACATTGACGGAGTTGAGTGCGCCACCTTGCGCGACCCCGCTGGAAATCAGTGTCCACGTCTTTCCGGCATCGTTTGTGCGGTAGAGGTATGGCGTGGAATCGTCGAGACGGTGGCGATCGACGGCGATGTACGCCGTGCCCGCGGCAAAGTGCGATGCTTCGATGGTGCTGACCTTCGACCATGGCGCAAGATTCCTGGGCGTCACGTCCTGCCAGGTGGCACCCCCGTCTGCGGTCCGCCAGACAAGGCCGTCGTCTGTTCCTGCCCAGATAAGCCGCGCGTCAAGCGGAGACGGCGCGATCGTGTAGACCACGCCGCGGCGTTTGCCGACGAACTCGCGGTCCGCCGCGGTCGCCGGATCGAGATTCGGCGGCACACCCGGATCTGCGCGGGTCAGATCGCGGCTGATCGGCTGCCACTGCGCACCGCCATCGCTTGTACGGAAGATCCGTTGATTGGCGAAATAGAGCGCGTGGTCGCGCGGGCCGAAGACCAGCGGGAATGTCCAGGTGCGTCGATAACGGTCGGGAAACGCGAGCGTGGGATCGACGTTGCGGGTCTGATCCGTGCGCAGATCAAGACGCTCGACCCTGCCGCCGTAGATAATCTCCGGATCGGCGGGATCGGGCGCGATGTTGTCGCTTTCGCCGCCTGCCGTAATTTCGTGGAACTGCGGCATTGCAATTCCATCGACGCTGTGCGTGCGGCTGGGCACGCCGGCCGCGCCGGAATCCTGCTGGGCGCCGTAAACCCAATAGGGAAAGCGGTTGTCCGTGATCACGTGATAGAATTGACCAGTTGGCTGGTTGTACCAGGAACTCCATGTGGCTCCGCCATTCAGCGTTACCTGCGCACCCTGATCGGAGCCCAGCATGCGGCGATCGGGGTCCGCCGGATCGATCCACAGCGAATGGAAATCATCACCGGTCTGGTCACCCTTGACGGGAACGAAATGGCGGCCGCCGTCGATCGAGCGCAACACCACGGTATTGCAGACATAAATCTCCTCGGCGTTGCGAGGGTTGACCGTGATGCCGCTGAAATACCAGCCGCGGTTCCAGATTCGCGAGTCGCTCGTCGTCCGTGTCCAGTGCGCCCCATCATCCGCGGAGCGAAACAGGCCGCCGTCCCTCGCATCGATCAGCGCGTACAGTCGTGAAGGATCGCTTTGTGCGACCGCGAGCCCTATGCGCCCGGGGAGCTGCGGCAACGCGCTGTCGTGGATCTTCGTCCAGCTACGGCCGTTGTCTATGGATTTGTACAGGCCGCTGCCGGGGCCGCTTGACGGCGCGTAGACGTTCCAGGGCGGCCGTCGCGTCTGCCATAGCGCGGCGTAAACGACGTCTGGACTCCGCGGGCGAAAGACGATGTCGATCGCGCCGGTGTCCGCGTCACTGTAGAGCGTTTTGGTCCAGTGGCGGCCACCATCGGTCGAGCGGAAAACCCCGCGCTCCGCATTCGCTCCGTACGGATGGCCGAGCGCGGCAACGAGCACCACATCGGGATTGCGCGGATCGACTATAACTTGACCGATCTGCTGCGTATCGGCGAGACCGATGCTGCGCCATTGTGTACCGCCGTCGTCGGAGCGAAACATGCCGATGCCTTGCGCAATGTCCGAGCGCATATCGGCTTCGCCCGTTCCCACGTAGAGGATCCGGGCGTTCGATGGCGCGACGGCGATGGCGCCGATCGAGCCCGCACCCATCCTGTCGAAAATCGGCGACCATGTGCGCCCCGCGTCGCGCGTTTCCCAGACCCCGCCATTCACCGCGCCGAAATAGAAGTGGAGCGGCTCGGAGGAAATGCCGGCGACCGCCAGCACCCGCCCGCCCCGGAAAGGCCCGATCGAACGCCATTTCAGATCCTGAAAGAGAAGCGGATTGACCGTGCCGTTCGCGGCAGCAGTGAGAGAGATGAGGAGAACCAGGGCCAGCGAATGGAAGCGGAAATTCACGTATTCACCCATTGCGCCGGTTGCGCCCTCTGCGGTCTACTTTGCAGCCGGTCGGGGAGCAAGACATGTCGATCGAGCCGAAACGCGGTGGGTTCGGAAGAAAGTCGCGCAACGTGTTCGGGGGGCCGCTGGACGTATGCTCGACGGCGCCGCTCACCGGATTTTTTCGCAACGGGTGCTGCGACACGAGCGCGGACGACCTGGGCAGCCACACGGTCTGCGTTGTCGTGACGGAAGCGTTCCTCGCCTTCTCCAAATCGCGCGGCAATGACCTTTCGACGCCGGTGCCGGCGTTCGGCTTTTCCGGTTTGAAGGAGGGCGACCGCTGGTGCCTATGTGCGCCGCGCTGGCAGGAGGCGTTTGAAGCTGGCCAGGCGCCGCGGGTTGTACTGCGCGCCACCCACGAAGCGGCCCTGGAATACTGTTCGCTCGCGGATTTAAAGCGTCACGCGATCGACCTTTCCTGAGGCGTACGCGCGAGGTTGGCCGATGAAAACCGAACACATCTCCTACGAAGTCGATGGAACAAAGCTCGTCGGCTACCTCGCCGACGAGGAGACGCGTGGTCCCGGCCGGCCGGGTGTGCTTGTCGTGCACCAGGGCCGCGGCCTTGCCGAACACACAAAAGAACGCGCACGCATGCTGGCGGAACTCGGCTATGTGGCTTTCGCGTTGGGCATGTTCGGCGAAACACCCCGGGACATGCAGCACGCGATGCAGTTGCTGCAACAGATGCGCGAAAATCCCGCCCTATTGCGCCGGCGCGCCATTGCGGGATTGGACAAGCTCAAAGCGCAACCCAATGTCGATGCGACCCGTCTTGCCGCAATCGGCTATTGCTTCGGCGGCGTCGTGGTTCTGGAGTTGGCGCGGCTCGACGCCGGTCTTGCCGCCATTGTGGCGTTTCATCCCGCGCTGACAAACCTTCCCGAGCGCGACGACCGGAAAATATCGGCGAAAATAATGGTCTGCGCCGGCGACGAAGACCCGCTGATTCCGGTGCCTTCGCGCGAAAACTTTGCCGCGTTGATGCGCGCCTCGAGCGCGGATTGGCAGTTGCTGCTCTACGGCGGCGCCGGACACAGCTTCACCGACAAAGATGTCGACGCACTCAACATGAAAGGCTTCTCCTATCACGCGTCCACCGATCGCCGCTCCTGGGCCGCCATGCGCGAGCTGCTGGAAGAGACGCTTGCGCCCCGGTCAGGTTACCGCGGCACGTGACCGGAAACGCTCGTCGCGCCAGGCGCCGCCGGTCATGACGGAGGCGAGCCGGTCAACGGCATTCCAGACATCGACATAACGCGTGTAGAGCGGCGCGAAACCGAAGCGAAGAACGTCCGGTGCGCGGAAATCACCGATCGCGCCCTGCGCGATGAGCGCCTGCATGATTTCATATCCGTGGTCGTGCCGCAGCGATACCTGGCTGCCACGTCGTTCGGCATCACGCGGACAGGCAATTTCGAAACCCGCATCCGGGCACCGTGTCTCGACGAGCCCGAGAAAGAGATCGCCCAGCCGCTTCGATTTTGCGCGCACCTCGGCCATCGCAATACCATCGAAGCTCGCAACCCCTTCCGCCAGCGCCGCCATGCTGAGCACGGGGGGCGTGCCGCAAAGATAGCGGGCAATCCCGCGAGCCGGCACATAGCGGTCGATGAAGTCGAATGGAGCGGCATGGCCCATCCAGCCGCTCAAGGGCTGGCGCAAACGATCCTGGTGGCCCCGGGCAACGTACAGAAACGCCGGTGCTCCCGGTCCGCCGTTCAGATATTTGTAACCGCAGCCCATGGCGAGATCGACCTCGTCGCGGTTGAGGAACAGCTCAACGGCGCCCGCGCTGTGGCTCAAATCCCATAATACGAGCGCCCCGCTCGCATGCGCGGCCCTGGTAAGGGCGCCGATATCGTGCAGTTCGCCGGTCTTGTAGTGGACATGCGTCAGAACAAGCAGCGCCACATCATCCGTCAATGCGCCGGGAATATGTTCGCGATCTGCCAGCTTGAGCGTCATCCGGCCGCCAAGAAAATCCTCGAGGCCTTGCAGTACGTAAAGGTCGGTCGGGAAATTGCCGCGTTCCGACAGCACCACGCGCCTCGGGCGCCGGTGATCGATTGCCGCCGCCGACAGCTTGAAGAGATTGACCGATGTCGAATCGGCGACGATGACCTCGTCCGGCTCGGCACCGATCAGCGGCGCGATTCGCGCACCAATCTGCGCAGGCAGGTCGATCCAGCGGTTGCTGTTCCAGCTGCGAATCAGGTCGGTGCCCCATTGGCGCGCAACGACGTCGGTCATTCTCTCGGGCGTGCTCGCCGGCAAGGCGCCGAGCGAATTGCCGTCGAGATAGATGATGCCGTGCGGCAGAAGGAAGCGTTCACGTGCGTGCGCCAGCGGATCCGCCGCATCCATGGCCTCGCAATCGCCGCGTCCTAATGGACGGGTGCGCGACTCAGTTCGCCGATGAAAGGGGCCGGACAACTCTATTGGTCGTTACCGCCGTTGCCACGCGCCCTGCGGCCGCCACGCTGGGCAACCGCCGCTTTGCAGGCATCGCTGAGCTTGTCCATGTTGTCTTTCAGACAGCGGCGCATCCGATCCGCATTGGCGCAGTACTTCTGGATGTCCTCGGCACAGACCCCACGCAGGGCCTGATGCCGGCCGCCTGCGGCTTTCTGATGTGTCGCCTGCGTGTTGTTCTGCTGCTTCTGACAGCCGCCGATCAGAAGCGCAGGAAGCAGAAAAAGGACAGCGGCGCGCGTGGCGGCAGATTTGCTGCGAAATCTCATCGGAAGCTTCTCCGTGCGGATGGTGTGCCGGCGGGGCCTGCGGCTATTCCCAATGTTGTACAAGGTAAGGTTTGGCTCCCCCACCCGTCATCACGACCACGACCCGGCGGGTCTCGTGCCGTCCCCGGTAGGTCGCGTCGGCATCGACTTCGAAAACCCGGCCGGTGAGATCGTCGCCCGCCCCGAGCACGGCAGTGCCCTGGGTGTTCGGTGCGGTTCCCAACCCCGCCTGCACCGACCCGGCATGCTGGGCGAGGAGTTTTTGCACCTGCGGCGAATTTCCGGGATAGAGAGCGTTCAGCACGAGCAGCGGCGCAACGTCCTCGTCGGGGCTGTCATTGCGGGAATAAACGGTAACCGCGGACCTTATTTTGGCATAGAGCGCCGGCGTCATGCCGAGCACAAGCTTGAGTTCGGCCACGCTCTGAAAGTCGCCGTGCCGCGGCCGCCACGGGAGCCCGGCCGCCGCATAATCCGCATCCGTGCCGCCATGTAATGTGTGCGCATCGTCGCTTGTCGGTTCTGTACGCCATTCCACGATTCGGTCGGCGAGAACGGCCGCGGTCTTCGCGTCTACGCCCACCGCCTGGAAGAGCGGCTCCAGCACATCGTCGTCGGCTTCGTTGATGTCGAATTTGCCGTCTTCGTCCTGAATCGAAATCGTGATGGGCACGCCGTCATAAGTGAACGCATAGGGATAGCTGTCCATGCGCCAGCGTTGGGCTATGCGATTGTCGTCAAGCGCCAGAATGCCACGCACGACCGCGGCATCAAGATCGTTTTCGAGATGGGCCCGGGCGAGCGCGCGCCGTTCGGTGCGAACCGAGGTGACGGTGAGATCCTGGGTGGCGGCCGCCATCATGCCGAGCATGGCGGTCGTCCAGAGGACGGAAATCAGCGCCCAGCCCCGCTGGTTGCGGCGCGCGTCCCGGGCTTTTGTCTCAGCGCTGCTGTTCGAACAGCGGCTGGACTTCGGGAAGTTTGTGACGAAGTTCATTGGTGATAGCGCGCGCCTTCTTTATGTCGTCAACCACATGCGGAGTAATGAGCACCATCAGTTCATCCCGGTTGACGGAATCATTCGTGTTGGCGAACAGGTGCCCAAGATAGGGGATATCCTGCAGCCATGGAATGCCCGTCTTGGTCTTCGACACCTGATTGCTGAACAGCCCGCCCAGTGCGATCGTCTCGCCGTCGGCGACCGATACCGAACTCACGATCTCGCGATCCTGGATGGTGGGTGAATTGATGGTTGAACTCGTGGTCGTCAGCGGTTCCGCCACTTCCTGATCGATATCCATCATCACCTGCCCGCCTTTGTTGACGCGCGGCGTAACCTGCAGAATGACGCCGGTTGCGAGATATTGGACGCTATTCACCTGCGGTGCGTTCGTGTCGATGGTGCTGGTTGCCGTAGCCGTTATGATTGGAACCTGATCACCCACTTCAAGCTTCGCCGTCTGATTGTTCAGCACCAGCACTTCCGGCGCGGAGAGCACGTCAACATGCGTCACGCTCGCCAGCGCGCTCAACACGACATTGAGGCTGTTGCCGTTCGAGAACATGTACGAGAAACCCGGCAGGGCGGCCAATAGGGGTGACGCGGGCGGGGCCGCCAGCGCGGCGGCATTGGTCAGAGTGAACGTGCTGACGCTGTTGGACGTGCTGTTCGGTTGATAGAAATACTGAAACCCGAACTGCGTGTTCTTGTTCAGCGTCACTTCCGCGATCGCCGCTTCCAGCAGCACCTGCAGGGGCGCCACGTCGAGCTGACGCAAGGCATCCTGGATGACGGCGTATTCGCGCGGCGTGGCAAGAATGGCAAGCGCGTTGTTGGTTTCGTCGGCGGTGATATTGACGGTGCTGATACCTTCCCGCGACACACCGCCGACGGTTTCATAGCGGCCCCCCGATCGGCTTGCCGGCTGCTCGATGGGGGTCGTCACCGGCTGGAACGGAACGGCCGGATTTTGGTTGCGGTTGAGGAGCGACGACGACCCGCCGGCGTTGTTTTGGCCAAAATTCGAATTCCCGCTGCCCAGGCCGCCTGCCATTCCGCCGGTCGTCGAATTTGTACCCGTCTGTGAGGACGTGTTGTTCTGGCCTAAAGTGTTTTGGTTCTGGCTGCCGAAGCTCGACATCATAGACTGCGTCTGCTGACCGCCGCCGCCTTGCGTTTGCTGGGTGGTGGCTTCGGTCGAGCTCGAGCCGAAAAGCGTCTTGAGAAGCGTCGCGGCGATGTCGCTCGCCCGTCCGTTCTGCACGCGATAGACGTAGATCTTCTTGTCGTTCCCCTCGCCGGGTTTGTCGAACCGTTTGAACCACGCCTCAAGCTGGTCGATGTAGCGCTGCTGCGGCGAGATCGCGAGGACCGCATTCAAGCGGTCTATCGGCACGAGGCGCACGACTCCCGCAATTGGGCTTTCGGTGCCGCCGATGAGATCGCTCAGCTCTTTCGCAAGTTCTTCCGCATCCATGTATTTCGGTTCGAAAAGCCCGAACGACATTCCGGAGAGCCAGTCCGAATCAAACAGCCGGACGTCGTCGAGGAGCGTCTCGCGCTGCTGGGCTGTGCCTTCGATGATCAGTGCATTTCGAGACGTGTCGACGCGGACGGTGCCTTCGGAGGTGGCGAGCGGTTCCAGCAGTTTGGCAAGCGCTGCCGCACTCACATATTTGACGTGTACAACTTCCATCCCGTATCCCATGGTCGGGACGGCCGTGGCGGGCACCGAGGTGCCAACCTGCTTCTTGGCGTCGGCGACGGGCAGAATTTCGTAAATGCCGTTGGAGTGAATGAGGGCAAGCCCGGCAAGGCCCAGGGCCTGCTCGAGCGCCGGAAGCACCTGAGCCCGCGAAAGCGGCCGGCTCGTCTGGATGGTCACCATGCCGGTGGTGTTGGCGGCGATTTCGTAATTGAGTTTCAGGTAATCGCCGAGTACGGCCTTGGCGACGTCGCGCACATCAGCGTTGACGAAATTAAGCGTGATGCCGCCTGAAGCGGTGGCTTCCATTCCCGCGCTCTGCTGGTCGCCCCCCGGACCGCCCTGCTCACCGGGAGCTCCGGGGCCGACCCGTTCCTGCGACGGCTGCATGGGGCCGGGTCCAGGCGGCACGGGCCGCGCCGGCTGACCAGCCGACGGGGCCGCAACGAGCATGGACAGCAGTGCACAAATCAGAACGGGCCGCGGTGGGCGAAATCCGGTCTTGGTTAGAATCGACATCTCCGAGCCCCAGAGTCGGCGCCCTTATAGGCGCTGACTGCTGCCCCGTCTCCTAACTTTTTTGGCAGAATTCGGCCCCCGGCGTTCAACCGACGCGATGGCAATTGGTCGTCCGCGCGCGTGTGTTGGGCCGCGTTACCGATGTTTCATCGACGCAAGTGCACGCGCACGACCAGCTTCAGTCCTGACCAGATCTCGTTCACCGCACAGACTTTTATGTCGACCAGGTCGGTCTTGAGCGCCACGGCGCGGATCAGGTTCCCGTCCACATCCGTTGGAATTTTCGCCGATTTCTTTGGCCATGAAACCCAAATTGCGCCATTGCTGCGAATGAGCGTTCGCGCCTTTCTCAACCCGCGCTCCAGGGCGACGTGAGAATCCACGAAAACATGGACCATGTCGCAACTGGCGAGCGTTGCCCTGGAAACCATCGCCGCATCGTCCGGAAGAGGAGCGACCCAGGCTGGATACCCCGCCGGCATGTTGAGCACGCAGAGGCGCGCACCCGGCTTCAGTCCGAGCTTTTTCCAGAGCGGCGTGCCCGAATATCTCGGTTTGACTGGAGACGCCGCGGTCAGCGCCTCAGCTCGATCACGTCGAAGGTGGATTCGGCGCCCGGATACGGCATTTCCACGCGAGCGGACCTCTGGCCGGTGGCCACAAGCAGTCCCACCGCATCGTCAGGAGTCGTTACCGCGCCAGCCGAAGGACCGTTGCCGGAATAGCTGTGTGCGGGCTCGCCTTTGGCGGAAAGGCCGGCCAGCAGCACATACCCCCCCGACTGGTGCGGATAGAGATAGCCCCGGAGCCGCTGCGACCCGGACAGCTTTTCGAAATAAAGACCTTGGCCGCGCCCGTCGATGCGGCAGCGGAACCACGAATAGGCAATATCGGGCGTGAGGCCACCGAGTTTGATCGTCCGGCAGCGCCACGCCCCTTCCAGGTCGTGTGCGGAAGCCGGACGCGCTTCGGCATCGAGCACTGCGTGAATGACACCGGCATCGCGCCCAGATTGTGCTTCGGCGAGTCCCTTGGCGCGCGCTTCGTCGATTTTCTCGAGCCGCCCAACATCGTAGGCGGAGGCCTCGTCCTTCCAGCTTGCGGCCACCGGCAAAGAAAAGAGCGTGGCCGCGGCGGCGGCCATCAGCACCTTACAGGTCCGCGCGCGCATCCATTTTTTCCCCTTCGCTGGCATCGCTGCTCCCGTTTTCGCCCGCCGGACCGATCCATCCTTTGAGATCGACGCTCGGCGGCATGCCGATGATGTGGTAACCGGCGTCAACGAAGTGAATCTCGCCCGTAACGCCGGCCGCCAGGTCGCTAAGCAAATACAGTGCCGCGTTACCGACATGGTCGAGCTCGACATTTTTCTTGAGCGGGCTGTGCGCCCGATTCCAGCGGAACACCACGCGCGCTTCGCCGATCACCGAGCCGGCCAGAGTCCGCATTGGACCGGCGGAAATGGCGTTAACACGGATGCCTTCGGACCCGAGATCGGCCGCGAGATACCGCACGCTCGCTTCCAGTCCCGCTTTGGCCACGCCCATGACATTGTAGTTCGGTGTGACGCGCGTCGACCCAAGATAGGTCAGGGTCACGAGCGAACCCCGCCCGGCCATCAGCCGCGCCGCGCGGCGGGCAACCGCCGTAAACGAATAACAGGAGATGCTGAGGCTGCGCGCGAAGTTGGCCCGGCTGGTATCGACGTAGCGTCCCTTCAATTCGTTCTTGTCGGAATGCGCGATGGCGTGCACGACGAAATCGATGGTTCCCCAGCGGTCGGCGAGAGCGGCAAAGGCCTCGTCGAGCTGATCGTCGTCTTCGACGTCGCCCGGCAACAGGATCTCGGCTCCGATGGAAGCGGCGAGCGGCTTTAACCGTTTGGCCTGTGCTTCGCCCTGATAGGTGAACGCGACTTCGGCACCGTTGGCGGCAAGCGTGCGCGCGATTCCCCAGGCGATGGAATGGTTGTTGGCGACTCCCATGACAAGGCCGCGCCGGCCGCTCATCAGGCCCGTACCGTTCGTTGGGAGGTTCGTCACGCGGGATCAATCCCGATAACGTTCGAACACCAGCGTCGCATTGGTCCCTCCGAAACCGAAACTGTTCGAGAGCACCCGCTCGATCTTCACCCCGTCAATTCGCGAGCGAACAATCGGCGCATCCACGATCTCAGGATCGAGTTCAGCGATGTTCGCGCTCTCGGCGATGAAGCCATTCTGCATCTGCAGAAGCGAATAGATGGATTCATGCACGCCCGCCGCGCCGAGCGAGTGGCCGCTCAGCGACTTTGTGGAATTCACGGGCGGTATACGATTGCCGAAGACTTCGCGAAGCGCGGCGACTTCCGTGACGTCGCCTACGGGCGTCGCCGTGCCGTGCGCGTTGATGTAATCGACGGGTCCGTTGACCGTCGCAAGTGCCTGGCGCATGCAGCGCACGGCCCCTTCGCCCGAAGGTGCGACCATGTCGTGCCCATCCGAGGTCGCGCCATAGCCCACAAGCTCGGCATAGATCCGGGCGCCGCGGGCCTTGGCATGTTCCAGTTCTTCGAGGACGACAACCCCGCCGCCGCCGGAAATGACAAAACCGTCTCGATCCTTGTCGAAGGCGCGCGAGGCCCGTTCGGGTGTTTCGTTGTAGCGCGACGACATGGCGCCCATCGCGTCGAACAGCACCGACAACGTCCAGTCCAACTCCTCGCCGCCTCCCGCGAAGACGATGTCCTGTTTGCCCCATTGGATAAGCTCGCCGGCGTTGCCGATGCAGTGTGCACTGGTCGAACAGGCCGAGGTGATCGAATAGTTCACCCCCTTGATCTTGAACCAGGTGGAAAGAACGGCGGAGCAGGTGGAAGACATGGCTTTGGGCACCACGAAGGGGCCTACGCGCTTGGGACCTTTCACCGGTTCCGTTCTGGCCGTGTCTGCTGCTCCGACAATGGCTTTCGTAGACGGTCCTCCCGAACCCATCACCAGTCCGGTGCGGGGGTTGACGACATCCTTTTCCTCGAGACCGGAATCCGCGATCGCCTGCTGCATCGCCAGAAAATTGTACGCCGCACCGTCGCCCATGAAGCGGCGCGCGCGACGATCGATCATGCTCTCGATGTCGATCTTCAGGCTGCCGTGGACCTGACAGCGAAAACCCATCTCGCGATAAGGAGCGGCGGTGACGATTCCCGAGCGCGCGTTGCGAAGCGAATCGGTAACTTCGCCGACATTGTTGCCGATCGAGCAGATGATCCCCATACCGGTGACAACCACCCGCCTCATCGCGCTGTCCTTTCCGTGTGTGCGAAATCAGGCATTTGCGATGTGTTCAGGCCGGAAGGGCGGCGGTGGCAACTGCGGCCTGCGCCTGGTCGGTGAACAGACCGACCCGCAGGTCCTTGGCTTCGTAGATCACTTTTCCATCCACCTTCATCACGCCGTCGGCGATGCCAAGCACCAGACGCCGCATGATCACCCGCTTCAAATCGATGTAGTAGCTGACGAGCCTCGCGCTCGGCAGCACCATGCCGGAAAACTTCACTTCGCCCACTCCGAGCGCTCGCCCGCGCCCCAATCCGCCAAGCCAGCCCAGGAAAAAGCCCACCAGTTGCCACATCGCGTCGAGCCCGAGACAGCCCGGCATTACCGGGTCGTTCTGGAAATGATACTTGAAAAACCACAGGTCAGGACGGACCTCGAGTTCCGCCTCGATTTCCCCCTTGTTCTGGCTACCGCCGTGGTCGGCGATGTTTGTGATGCGGTCGAACATGAGGAGCGGCGGCAAGGGCAATCGAGGATTGCCCTCGCCGAACAACTCTCCGCGCGCGCAGGCAAGCAGCCCCTGCATGTCAAAACTCGAATTGCGTGCCATCACATCCATCCGTTTCGGGCAGCCCTTAACCGGCAGCTTGCCAATTTCTAGATTAGAATTATTCTATGCCTGATTATCATGATAGCAGATGGGCGGCACTTTCGACAGCCGCTGACAGGATGAGGCACAGGCGCCGCAATGGCGACCAGGAAAAGAGCTCCCGGCGGGAGCATAAAAACCAACGAGCGTTTGCGGGCTGCCGGCCTCAGACCGACCCGGCAGCGGCGTGCACTGGCCGAATTGCTTTTTCAACACGGTCACAGGCATGTCACCGCGGAACTCCTGCACCAGGAAGCGAAGGACGCGGGGTATTCCGTATCGCTCGCCACCGTCTACAACGCGCTGCACCAGTTCACGCAAGCGGGACTGCTCCAGCAGGTCATCGTCGAGCCGTCGCACAGCTATTTTGATACCAACGTCAATCCGCACCAGCACTTTTACGATGAAGCGGACCGCCGCCTGACGGACATTTCGGCGGACATCAGCGTTTCCGGTTTGCCGCAGCCGCCCAAGGGCACGAAGATAGAGCGCGTGGACGTGGTCGTGCGCATCCGCCGCGCCTGAAAGTTGCTTTTTAGAATCGTTCTAAATTTCTTGACAGCGCAGAAACCGGCGCGCATGTTTGCGAAAATCCGCGGTTCTTCTGCGGTGTCAGCTACGCTCGCCGGCAGAACTGGAAAGCCGCTCAAATCAGGAGAGACGCGATGTCCGATGCAGCCGAGTGTCCCGTAGTCCATGGAGCCAACCGCGATTCGCGAGCCAAAACGCGCGCCAATCGCGAATGGTGGCCGGACCAGTTGGATGTCCAGGTACTCCATCACAATTCAAAGAAATCCGATCCGATGGGCGAGTCATTCGACTACGCCAGGGAGTTCAAGAGTCTCGATCTCAATGCGGTCGTCAAAGACCTGCAGGCACTGATGACGGATTCGCAGGATTGGTGGCCGGCCGATTTTGGTCACTATGGTGGACTGTTCATCCGCTTGGCCTGGCACAGCGCAGGTACCTATCGCATTGCCGATGGTCGTGGCGGCGCCGGTGGCGGGCAGCAACGCTTCGCACCGCTCAACAGCTGGCCGGACAATGCGAACCTCGACAAGGCGCGCCGTTTGTTGTGGCCGATCAAGCAGAAATATGGCCGCAAATTATCGTGGGCCGATCTCTTCGTGCTCGTAGGCAACGTTGCTCTCGAGTCGATTGGCTTCAAGACGTTCGGCTTCGGAGGCGGCCGCGCTGATACGTGGGAGCCGGAGGAACTTTATTGGGGCCCCGAAGGCACTTGGCTCGGCGACGAGCGCTATAGCGGTGAACGCGAGCTTCAGAACCCTTTGGGTGCCGTTCAGATGGGCCTCATCTACGTCAATCCAGAGGGACCGAACGGGAAACCCGATCCGGTCGCGGCGGCACGCGATATTCGCGAGACCTTCGGACGGATGGCAATGAACGACGAAGAAACCGTGGCGCTGATTGCGGGCGGCCACAGCTTCGGCAAAACGCATGGCGCAGGCGACCCGTCCCTGATCGGTCCGGAGCCGGAAGGCGCTGCGATCGAAGATCAGGGCCTCGGCTGGAAAAGCAGACATGGCATAGGCTTCGGTCCGGACGCCATCACGGGCGGGCCCGAAGTCACCTGGTCCCAAACGCCAACCAGGTGGAGCAATCACTTCTTCGAGAATCTCTTCAAATATGAATGGGAACTCGAGAAGAGCCCTGCCGGCGCCTATCAGTGGAAAGCAAAAAATGCTCCCGCCGACATTCCCCACGCGCACGATAAGGCGAAGAAACGTATCCCGACCATGCTGACGACTGACCTCGCGCTGCGGCTCGATCCGGCCTACGAGAGGATTTCGCGGCGTTTCTACGAGCATCCGGAGGAGTTCGCGGATTCGTTCGCGCGCGCCTGGTTCAAGCTCACCCACCGCGACATGGGACCGATCCAGCGCTACCTCGGTCCGCTCGTCCCGAAAGAGACGCTGATCTGGCAGGACCCGGTTCCATCCGTGGATCACAAGCTGATCGACGACAAGGACACCGAGTCCTTGAAAGCAAAGATTCTCGGGTCAGGCTTATCGGTATCAGAGCTCGTCTCGACGGCATGGGCGTCCGCGTCAACGTTCCGAAATTCGGACAAGCGGGGCGGGGCGAATGGTGCGCGCATCAGGTTGGCGCCGCAGAAGTTTTGGGAGGCCAACCAGCCCAAACAGCTGGCAAAGGTGCTTGCGAAGCTCGAAGCGATTCAGGAGGAGTTCAACGCCTCGGCCTCCGGCGGGAAGAAAGTCTCGCTCGCCGATCTGATCGTTCTCGGCGGAAGCGCCGCGATCGAGAAAGCCGCAAAAGATGCAAGAACCAGTGTGAAGGTTCCCTTCGCTCCCGGGCGCACGGACGCATCGCAGGACCAAACCGACGCGGCATCGTTTGCGCCGCTCGAACCATTGGCCGATGGCTTTCGCAATTACTATCGCAAGAACCTGATGGCGCCGGAAGAAGCGCTGGTGGACAAAGCGCAGCTTCTGAACCTTACCGGACCCGAGATGACGGTGCTGATCGGGGGATTGCGGGTGTTAGGCGCGAATGCGGATGGGTCCAAAAACGGGGTCTTCACCACGAGGCCGGGAACGCTGACCAACGACTTCTTCGTCAACCTGCTCGACATGCGTACAGAGTGGCAGCAAACGGGTGACAACGCATACGAAGGTCGTGACCGAAAGAGCAAGGAAAAGAAGTGGACCGCTACGCGCGTCGATCTGATCTTTGGATCGCACTCGCAGCTGCGCGCCTTCGCGGAAGCCTATGGCAGCGCCGACGCTCAGGAGACGTTCGTCAAGGCTTTCGTGGCGGCCTGGAACAAGGTCGTGAATGCGGACCGGTTCGATCTCGCCTGATTTCTCGGGAGTCCTGCAAAAGCCCCGGACGCGCTGAACGAGATGCCCTCAAAGCCTCACCCCAAATTCAAGGTGAGGCTTTTTTTTGCACTCCCGGGGAGCCTGCCCATTTCTGCTGAAGCGTCGGCGCTCCTCCGAGGTCCGCCGAAATTAGTATTCCAAGCCGACAGGCCGAACCATTCCTCCTCGCCGTTGCGGTCGCCTCATAATGGGGCTTTTCCACACTTGGTCCGCCCCTTGCTTTCGATGGATCGTGAGTGTTGCAGCTAGGGAGACAGCCATGAATAACCCGACCATGAAGCGGGTTTGTTTCACGATCAGCCCGGCCTATTCGCACACTACGCCGCGTGCCAGAACCGCAACCATGCTCCGGGACGTACGGTTTGCAACCAACCGCCGGTATTCGCATCCGTTGCTTCCGCGACTGTTTGAGCGCCTGGCAGCCTAGCGCGCGTCGATCACGTTCCGGGCAATCGCGCGTCATAGGCGGCGAAGCTTTGCGGGTTGTCAGCAAGGCGCCAGAGCAGCGCGCCCTTCAGGTCGTTGGCAGGCACGGACGCGAGATAGCCGCGCCGTTTCCAGTGCCCTAGGCACGCACAACGCGCTGCTGCATCAGCCTGACAAGTTTCGGATCGCCAGTGTTCAATCCCCAGTGCTGCATCAGCTCGCAGTTCAGCCTCACCCTTCGACAAGCTCAGGGTGAGGCTCTTTTTTCTGCCCTCATCCTGAGCCTGCCCGCCTACGCTAAAGCTTCGCCGGGTCAGTACGCTGAATCGTGTCCGCCGAAGCCTCGGCGAAGGCGGATCGAAGGATGAGGGCGATCAATTCAGCCGGAGCAGGCTCTAATGTTCAGATCTTGAATCGGCCGGCAACAATGTCGGCGTAGCGCGCGTCATCGAGCGGTTCGTAGGTCTTCGTCTGCGCATTGAAGACGAAGAGTGGATTGGCAACGTGAGAACGATCGAAGCCCTCTTCGACCAGATCGATTTTCCTGTGCTTGAACGTGCCGGTAATTCCGATTTCCGGCATCAGTCGCACAAACAATGGCCGCGCATAGGTTGGGAGGCGGCCGGCCAATTCGTTCGCCAGCGTGGCGGCGCGGAAGTCGGCGGTGACGACCAGCGCCGCCATGCCCGCCCGCCCATCCTGTCCCGGCACAGAGACGCCATAGACATTGGCTTCCCGAACACCCCTGATGGCGGAGAGCGCTTCTGCGACTTCGCTGGTCGCCACGTTTTCGCCCTTCCAGCGAAACGTGTCGCCAATTCTGTCCACGAAATAAAAATAGCCGTCGCGGTCGCGCCGCAGGAGATCGCCGGTCCGGAACCACGCATCATCGGCCTCGAACACGTGCCGCAGGATTTTTTTCTGGGTATCCGCCTCGCGCGCGTAACCCTCGAAACGCTTGCCCGGCTCCGTCGAAATCTTGCCGATGGCCTCGCCGATCTCATTGTCCGCACACTCGATGCAAAAACCGTTTGCGTCGCGCAGCGACACCTCATGTTCCATATCGAACCGCACGATCCTGGTCGTGAACAGATTGCGCGCGTAGCGGGGAATACGTCCGACCGCGCCGACCTTCCCGTCGTAATTCACCAGCGCAACGTTCCCCTCGGTGGCGCCGTAGAATTCGACGATACGCGGAATGGCGAACCGCGTCTGGAACGCCGACCAGATATCCGGCCGAAGCCCGTTGCCGATGATGGCTCGCACGACGTGGGCGCGTTCGCCGGAAGATACAGGCGCATTGAGCAGATATCGGCAAAGCTCGCCGATGTATTGGAACACGGTAACGCGGTAGTGCACGCAATCATCCCAGAACGCCTGGACGGACAACCTGCGTCTTAGAACCAGCGTTCCGCCGACCGTGAACGCCATGCCGGGTGCACAGATCCCGCCCGCCGAATGATACATCGGCAGGACGTTGTACACACGATCCGAGGCACGTGTGTTCAGTGCGGCCGAGAACCCGTGCATCATGAACAGCATTCGCAAGTGGCTGATCTTCGCCGCCTTGGGCAATCCGGTGGTGCCGGAGGTGAAAATGTAGAAGGCCGTATCGGCGCAGACGGCGCCGTCGCGCCAGCGCGGGTCCGCGGGCGCATCAGGCATGGCGGCAAGTTCGGAATCGAGATCTTTGCAGCCTTCGACCGTACCGCCGATCACCCACGCCTCCGGCGGCGAGAGCAGATGCGGACGCGCTTCCGCGTAGGCCCCGCCAAGTTCGCGCTCGACAATGAGGTGGCCGGTCTCACAGGCGCTGATACAATGCGCCAACGCGTTTCCGCGCAGATTGCAATTGATGAAAGAAGCGATCGCGCCCAGCTTCAGGAGTCCGAGCCACGCGACGACGTATTCGGGCCGATTTTCCATCAACAGCGCCACGCAATCGCCGCGCCGGATTCCGTTCGTGCGGGCCCAGTGAGCGACACGATCCGCACTGCGATTGAGCGCCGCATAGGAAATCGTGCGGTCCGCAAACATGATCCCGGGGGCATCGGGCGTGCGCCGGGCCCAACCTTCGACAATATCGACGATCGTAGCTTTCGACTCTGGCGTTACCGCGCGCAGCCGCCAGAGCGCGCGCGCCACTGTTGCGATATAAATCGATTCGCGCCAAATCACGTGTAGGAAAGCCATCGCGACTCGCGCCCCGTATCCAGCGCCGACACAATAGGGTGTGCGGCCAAAACGGTCCATTTCATGGAAGTTCTGGACCTGCGAGGATTGAAATGTCCGCTTCCGGCACTCATCGCGCGCCGGGCGCTGGCGCGAACAGCGGTGGGCGGGGAGCTCGCAATCATCAGCGATGATCCGCTTGCCGCAGTCGATATTCCCTACATGTGCGATAAGGAGGGTCACGCCGTGATCGCCCTCGAACAGCTGGAGAGCGGGGTGCGTCTGGTGCTGCGCCGTAACGAGCCTGTCCGCCCCGCCTGATGATCCCCATCTTCATCATGCTCCTTGCAGCGCCCGTGATCGGCAGTTTTCTCGGGGCAATGGCCGTGCGCATACCCGAAGAGCGGCCGCTGCTATGGGCCCGATCGGAATGCGACAGCTGCGGCCGCGTCTTATCGGCCGCCGAACTGATCCCCGTGGCCAGCTTCGTGTGGCTCAGGGGCCGCTGCCGCGGCTGCGGCGCGGCGATCGGCGCCTTTCCCCTGGCAATGGAGCTGGCGGCGATTGTCGTCGTCGCCTGGGCTGCGCTGCAAACGAGCGGCGCGATATTCTTCCTGAGCTGCCTTTTCGGCTGGACGCTGCTTTTGCTGGCCGCGATCGACTGGCGCGTGCAGCTGCTGCCGGACGTGCTGACACTCCCGCTCATGCTGGCGGGCCTTGTTGCGTCCTTTGTATTTCCGCTCGGCCTATGGCGCGATCACGCCATCGGCGCGGCCGCGGGATTCGCCGCGCTCGCTCTCGTCGCCTGGCTGTACCATCGCCTGCGAAAGCGCGAAGGGCTCGGTCTCGGCGATGCCAAGCTTTCAGCCGCCATCGGCGCATGGATCGGCTGGCAGGGGCTACCGACCGTGGTGCTCTGGGGTTCGATGCTCGGGCTCCTGTTTGCGATCGTGCGCTCGCTTTCGGGAAAGCGCCTCGAGCTTTCGGACCGTCTGCCCTTCGGGGCGTTTCTGGCGGCGGGCGGCTGGCTCGTCTGGCTGTACGGGCCGCTCGGATTTGCCTACCGCTGATGAAGCCATCGACTCTTTGATCGGTACTGGCCGAATTAGAGGCGGCTTTCCCGGCATCAGAATGTAAGCGGACCGTTCGGCGAACGACGTATAGCGAACAAACGTACACCTCCTGTATCTCTGGACTCGCTTGATCAAACCTGATAGGACTCTTGGCACAACTGAGCAGTGCGCCCGGCGCTCCTCGCGGAACGGCCGGGTTCTTGTTTTCCTGGCGGGGTAGCGTCCGCGGGCTCGTCAGGAGCGGCGGGCTTTTGTCTTAAATGAAGTGTACATCCGTTCACCGAACGGTTGGCGTACAGGAAAGAAACAAAGCGGCGCGCCAAGCGTGCGCGCATTGGCCGCAATTCGCTGATATTCGCTGATAAATTCGCTGTTACGGCGCTGCCGGCGGCGGCAAAATCATTCCAGCCGCTCGCGTTGCACAAATGCCACCAGCTCTTTTTCCTGCGCGGCGCGCCACACTATTTCGTGCCGGAGACGCGGCGGGAATCGCGGTCGAGCACCTGATCGAGCCAGGCAAGCGAACCCGCTGCAATACGCTCCCATCCCGGCTCGCCCACCAGCCAATGACCATGGTCGGGAAGGAGTTCGTAGCGCGCACGCCCACCGTAGCGCCTTGCGATACGGCGAACCGTTGGTGGCGGGACAATCCGATCGCGGCCGCCGGCGAGACACAGAACAGGGCACGTGACGCTGCGCCGATCGACGATCGTCGCTCTGGCCGTATCGAACATCCACTGCATGGACTCGAAAACCACTTGCCCGGATTCCGGGACCAGCTGACGAAGAATGCCCGCCCGCTCTTCGTCCGGTACAAGGTCGAGCGCGTACGCTGCCGCGATCGCGTGCCCGGGCTTCAGAACTTTTTTCCGGAAGGCGCCTTCCCAGCAGAGCGTCTGCATCGCCACCCACTCGAAAGCGGTCGACGGAAATATTCCCGACGGCGCTAGCGGGGCGAGCAGGACGAGCGCTCTCGCGCGTCCCTTTGCCGCGAGCATCTGCGCAATCAGCCCGCCCAAGGAGTGGCCGACAATCACCGGTGGCGAATCAAGGCCTGCAATCAGTGCGCAAAGGTCTGCGCAGTAGTCCCGGATGCTTACGGCGGCAAGGAAATCCATCGCGTCTCTTTCGGACGCGTGATGGCGCAAGTTCGGCGTATGAACGGCGAAGCCGTGCGCTTCGTACAGAGCCCGCCATTTCGCAAACGACCATCCGCCGCAAAATGCGCCGTGGATCATCACAACCGGTAAACGCCTGGACATTCGTTGCCGCGAGGGGTCAGGCAGACGTTGCGAGATCGCGAAAGGCCGCGATCACTTTCGCGTAGGTGTCGCGCTTGAAGGGGACCACGAGCTTCGGCAGCGTTTCGATATCGAGCCAGCGCCAGTCGGAGAATTCCGGTTCGGCGGTGCGGACGTTGATGTCGCTATCCTTGCCCAGGAAACGCATCGCCAGCCATTTCTGCCGCTGGCCGCGATAACGGCCGCGCAAGGCGACCCCCAGGAGGCGCCCCGGAAGATCGTAAGCGAGCCATTCGTCATGTTCGCGCAAAAAAACCGCGTTGCGCGTTCCGATCTCTTCCTCCAGTTCGCGAAAGGCGGCTTCGACCGGCGTCTCCCCCTCGTCGATCCCCCCTTGCGGCAGCTGCCAGCCTTCGACGACCTGGTCGATGCGCTTGCCGACAAAGACCTCACCCTTCGCATTGAACAGCATGACGCCGACACAGGGACGGTAGGGAAGGTCGGCGTGGCGGAGAGACGTCCGCGGCGAGGGCATGATCGCACCGGAAAGACGGTGGAAGCGGCCACTATGTCGGAAGCGGGCTGAAGAACAAGCCCGAAAAAAGGTCGGGTGCGCGCTTTGGCTGCAGCTCGGCAAGCTAGTGCGAGGCGGCGAGCTGATGTTGCGCGGGCATCCTGCCCGTCAGCACCTTTACCGCGTAGGCAAGCTGAAAGTCCGCAATCTTGCTTCCCGCGGGCGGACGAATGACGTTCTGTCGCGTGAGCGCGATGGTCTGCTCCGCAGTCAAATGGTGGGGAAGATCCGCTTCGCTCGGGCGCTCGAGCTTCGCGAAATCGCTGGTCTCGTCGCCCTTGGCGACCGCGACGTCCGGGACGATTCCGGTGGCCTGGATAGAGCGTCCGGAAGGCGTGTAGTAGCGCGCCGTCGTGAGGTGCAGGGCACCATCGGCACCGCCGCTCAGCGGAATGATCGTTTGCACGGAGCCCTTGCCGAAGGACGTCATTCCCACGATCGTCGCTCGCCTGTGATCCTGCAGCGCGCCGGCCACAATTTCCGAAGCCGAGGCGGTGCCGCCATTGATGAGGACGACGAGCGGCTTGCCGTCGGTGATATCGCCGGGTTTTGCATCGTAGCGTTGCGTGTCGTCGGGTCTGCGGCCGCGCGTCGAGACGACTTCGCCTCCGTCGAGGAAATCATCGGAGACGGCGATCGCCTGGTCGAGGACTCCCCCGCCGTCGTCGCGCAGATCGATGATGTAGCCCTGCAGCGCCGGGCCGATCTGTTTGCGCAGGCTCTTCACCGCCGCAACGACGCCGTCGTTCGTCTCCTCGTTGAAGGCCGGGATACGGATATAGCCGACGTTTCCTTCACGGTGGTATTTCACCGCCTCGACCTGGATCGCGGCGCGAACGAGAGCAACTTCGAACGATTTTTGAGCGCCGGGTCTGAGCAGGGTCAGGTTCACCTTCGTGCCCGACGGACCGCGCAACAAATCCTGTACCTTGTCGAGGTTGAGGCCCTGCAGACCCTTTCCGTCGATTGCGAGAATGCGGTCGCCGGCCTTGACGCCCGCGCGCGACGCCGGCGTGTCGTCGATCGGAGATACGACGTTGATGCTTCCTTCCTCGGCGGAAATGACCAGGCCCACGCCGCCGTAGCTGCCAGAGGTCTTGACCTGCATCTCCGCGAACGTTTTCGGGTCGAAATAGCTCGAATGAGGATCCAGATCGGAGATCATGCCGTTCAGGGCATCTTCGACCATCTTCCGGTCGTCGGGCACGTCGGGATAATTCGCGCGGACGGTGGCAAAGGCGGCGCCGAAACGGTCGAGTTCCTGATAAGCCGATTGTGATTCGCCGCCGGTTGCGCTGCGCGCGATTGGCAAGAGGATCAGGCCACCGACAAATCCCGCCGCCAGCCCGAACGAAACGAGCGCGGTTCGCCGTCGCGGTCCCCCGCCTTGTGTCACCTTTCGGGGAACCGCCATCGAGCTAATCCAAATCTCGTTCGCTCAGTTTGCCGCCGCGGTTTTTGCGGGTGCAGCCGCAGCGGGTTTTCCGTGCAGCAAATCCAACGCGTAGGAAAGCTGGAAGTCTTCGATCTTTTTTCCTGCAGGCGGCCGGATCACGGGCGGCGCAGCTTTCTTGCCGTTGCCATCGGCATTGAGATGACCCGGAAGATTGGCCTCGCTGATGCGATCGAGTTTCGAACCGTTCTGGTCATCGTCACTTTCTGCGACGGAAATGTCGGGTACGATTCCAGTCGCCTGAATGGAACGACCTGACGGCGTGTAGTACCGCGCCGTTGTCAGTCGCAACGCGCCGCCCCCGGGGCCAAGCGGAATGATGGTCTGGACCGATCCCTTGCCGAAGGACGTCATGCCTTCAACTGTCGCCCTTTTGTGATCCTGCAGAGCGCCGGCAACGATTTCCGATGCCGAGGCCGTGCCCGCATTGATCAGCACCACCAGGGGTTTGCCGTCAGTAATGTCGCCCGGCTTTGAGTCGTAACGGGCCGTATCTTCCGGATGGCGGCCACGTGTAGACACGATCTCTCCCGAGTTCAGAAAGTCGTCGGAGACCTGTACCGCCTGGTCCAGCAATCCGCCCGGATTGTTGCGGAGATCGAGCACGTAACCTTTTATGCCGGGGCCGATCTGGTGCTTCAGCTCCTTGATGGCGTGTTCCAGTCCGGACGCGGTTTCCTCGTTAAAAGCACTAAGCCGGACATATCCGATATCGCCATCGCGATGGAACTTGACGCTGTCCACCTGCACGATTGCCCGCGTCAGCGCGACGTCGAACGGTTTTTTCGCGCCGCTTCGCAGCACGGTCAGCGTAATCTTTGATCCCGCAGCGCCCCGCATACGGTCAACCGCGTCGTTCAATTGCATGCCCTGAATGGGCGTGCCGTCAATCGCCGCGATGAAGTCGCCCGGCTTGATTCCTGCTTTGGCTGCCGGCGTGTCGTCGATCGGGGAGATCACTTTTACCAGACCGTCCTCCATGGTCACTTCCAGCCCAAGGCCGCCGAATTTCCCTTTCGTCTGAATTTTCATGTCGGCGAATGCCTTCGCATCCATGTAGCTCGAATGCGGATCCAGCCCCGAGACCATGCCCTGGATTGCCGAGGTTACGAGCTGGCCGTCTTCCACCGGATGCACGTAATCGGCACGGACGCGTTCGAAGGCGTCGCTGAAAAGATCGAGCTGCTTATAGGCCGAGTCGTTTGCGCCATGCGCTGCCGGGAAAAGCATCAGCGCCGCCGAAAATCCGGCAGCCATTCCCAAGCCAACGAATGCAAGACGCTTCATGATTTCCTAACCTTTCCGGTCGCTTTGCAGCCTTGGCGCGGGGCTGAGCCCCTTTCCGTTCTGCCGCAGTTCAAAGTAGAGCCTTGGCGCCGCTACAGAACGCGGCATTCGCCCAACGGGTTCGCCCGCGAGCAGATGGTCGCCCGAGCGAACATCAACACGATCAAGGCCCGCGAGCACAAGATCGTATCCGTCGGCGGTTTGCAAGATCAAGACCTGGCCCGCTTTATGGTAAGCCCCGGCAAAAAGCACTTGTGCGTCGGCGGGTGCAACAACCTGCGCCGCCGGCGGCGCAACAAAGCTCACACCCGGGGCGCGCGCCGACCCGCCCGCCTCGTCGCCGGCCACCATGCGGCCCACGACCGGACGCAGCAGCGTGCGCTGGCTCCAGGAGTGGCCGTTCCGCCCCGACACCACGGAGAATCCGCTACCGGGCGACTCCGCCCGCAGTGACGCGACCTTCTGCAATAAGGTTTCCAGATTAGCCGCTTGATCGGACGCCGATTGGAGCTGCCCGGCCAAGTCTTCGTAGCGCGATCCCGCCTCGTCGGCTTCCTGCGCTTTGATCGCCAACATTTGATCGAGCTGAGTGCGCGTCTGCGTCAGGGTAATCGAATTCCGCGCCGATTCCTCACGTCTGCGGTAGAGCTGCAGGCGGGTGCGTTGCAGCACCTGAAGCTTTTGCGACAGCTCGGCGGCGGCAACATAGATACGCGGAAGCGCCGCGCCGATGAGCATCGAGGAATGCGCGGCGGCAAGCGCGTCATCCGCCCTGAGCGCGAGCACCGGTGGCATGTCGTGCTGCATCCTTTGCAGGACGGCAACGAGCTCGGTCACTTCGGCGCGTTTTCCGATGAAGTCGGCTGACAACACGTGATCGAGCTGCTCGAGCCGCCTGATCTCGGCATCCAGCCAGAGCGCTTCCTGTTCAAGTTTCTGAACGTGTGCGGCGGTGTCGATCAGTTTCTGGCGGAGCGCATCGGCTTCGAGTTTAAGCTCCGTGCTCCTTCGTTGCGCTTCGAGGACCTGCGGCCTTGATTTTGCGATTTCCGACTGCAAAGCGCGATATTGCGCGGCGGTGCTCGGCATGTGGCGTGCCGATGCAGCCGGGATTGCACCGGCAAGGCTGTCGTTGGACGCCGATCCGCTTCCCGCAAATGCCGCCGATGCACAGATTCCATCCAGTGCTGCCAGGCCCAGCACCATCGCGAAAACGCGCAGCGGTGAGAGCTTTAGGATCAGACTCGCATCCCCACTCGACTGACCTGCCGGACAATAAGCGAATGCCCTGCCATCTCGTGCGGCTTTTCGATGCGCATCAGATCAAGCAGAGTCGGCGCGACGTCGGCAAGACGACCGCCGCTGACCCTCAATGGACCTGCGCCCGCAACAATGAGCGGAACATCGAACGTCGTGTGCGCCGTATGCGGTTCGCCCGTCTCCGGATCGCGCATCATTTCCACGTTGCCGTGATCGGCCGTAATCACAAGCACCCCGCCGGCTTTCTTCACAGCTCCGTAAAGACGCCCAAGGCAGGCGTCGATGGCCTTCACTGCTTCTTCGGCGGCGGCAAGGATACCGGTGTGTCCGACCATGTCGGGATTGGCGTAGTTCACCACAATGAAATCGTATTTCCCGGAGAGAATTGCGGCTTCGAGCCTCTCCGTCACTTCGAATGCCGACATCTCGGGCTGAAGATCGTAGGTAGCGACTTTGGGGCTCGGCACCAGAATGCGATCTTCGCCGCGATATGGCTTTTCGCGGCCGCCGTTCAGAAAAAAAGTAACGTGCGCATATTTTTCCGTTTCCGCGACGTGCAGCTGTCTCAGACCGTGCTCGGCGACGACTTCCCCGATCGTCTTTCGAATCGTCTCCGGCGGGAAAATCGCGCTCATGAATGCCTTCAGCGGCTTGGAATATTCGGTCATTCCGCAGGCGTATGAGAACTTCACCACCTTGCGACGTTTAAAGCCGTCAAACTTCGGATCGAGGAGCGCCGTCGCCAGTTCTCGTGCACGATCGGCGCGGAAATTCGCAAAAACGAAGGCATCGCCGTCCTTCATGCCGCGATAGTCGCCGATTGCCACCGGCAGCACGAACTCATCGCCGATGTTGTTCCGGTACGAATCCGCGATGGCCTCTTCGGCGGTCTTTTTTCGCGGACCCGCCGCCGAAACCATGGTGTCGTACGCCTTCTGGACGCGGTCCCAGCGTCGGTCCCGATCCATGGCGTAGTACCGGCCGGCAACGGTCGCAATGCGCGCGTGCTTGAGGGCGGCCAGCGCGCTCTCAAAAAAATGGAGATAGCCCTGTGCGCTTCGGGGCGGCGTGTCGCGACCGTCAAGAAAGGCATGGATTTGCGTGCGCAAACCCGCCGCCTCGAACACCCGCGCCAGCGCAACCATATGATCCTGATGGGAATGTACACCGCCCGGCGACACGAGACCGGCAAGATGCACCGTGCCCTTCGCCTTTTTCGTTTTGGCGATCAGCTCGAGCAGAGCCGGCCGGCTGGCGAAGCTGTGATCGGCAAGCGCATCGTCGATACGCGGAAGATCCTGAACGACGATGCGGCCGGCCCCAATGTTCATGTGCCCGACTTCCGAATTGCCCATCTGCCCGGCAGGCAAACCAACCGCGCGGCCCGATGTCTCGAGGAGCGAATTCGGACATTCCCTCAATATCTGCAGATAATTTTCCGGGTCGGCGCGCGTGATCGCATTGTCCTCCGCATCGGGGCGCGCACCCCAGCCGTCGAGAATGCATAGAACGGCCGGCCGGGGCCGTCTGGAGCCGCCCCGGGCCTTCCGGGCGGATTTTGGAATCGCGCGCGAGCTCATGCGGGCAAGATAGGAATCGCGACGTTTCCTGTCCATGACGCGGCGGCTATGCGGCGGAACGCGCCACGAAATGGGACCAGTCGAGTTCCGGCGCCCGCGGCAGCATCTGGGGTTTTCGCGTGTCGTAGGGTACCCAGCGCTCCGTTTCTGCCGGCTCCACAACCGCCCTCACCCGCCCAGCGGGAGCGAGCAAAATGCTCAACGGCTGCACACTCCAGCTCTGCAGAAGCTCGCGGCGAAATCGGCTGCCATCTCGATTTAGCGCCTCCAGCGCTTCGCTATGCGAAATCACCCCCTGTCCCGTCCCGACGAGAGCGCGAAGGTCTCGGACGTAGTCGCGCCAGAGGTCCGTCGCGATGACTTGCATCAGCGACTGGCTGACAACGAGCGCCACGAAAACGGAAGCACCAGGCCAGGTGACAAACCGGGCCGGAGCCGTGCCGCGGCGCCGAAGAATCAGAAAAATACAGGCTATGATGGTCGTCAGCAGAACAGGCAAGCCGCGCGCCGCAAAAAACCGACTCGGCGCGGCCAGCGCATCTGGCGCACTGGCGAAGGCGATCCCGCAGGCGAGCACCGCGATGACGCCGGCAACCGCTACGAACACGGATTGCCGGCGCGCGATAAGCGTCATCGGGATGGAGAGCGCAGCCACCATCGCGGCAATCGCCGACAGGTTTGGCGCTGCCGGCGAACCCGCGAATCCGCCCAGAAGACTGACGAGGAAATCCCCGCGTTCAATGGCGCTGCGTGGCGTTACGATCCAGTGCGCCATGTTGCAAGCACCGGCGACGGCGAGCATGGCGACACCGGCAGAGGCAAAGCGGGAAAATCCTCTCGCGCTTGCAAATTGCGCGGCCGCGAACCAGCCGATGAGGAGAAGGCAAAGCGCAGCCTCCTCATGGACCGCCCCGCACATGGCAGTCGTGACGAGCGCCGCCACTGCGCCAACCCGATCCCCCAGGCGAAACATCACAAGCAGCACCGCGACCCACAGCATGCACGAGGCAATGAGACCCTCGCTGATCCCGATAAAACTCGCGGCGGGAATGGCGAAAACGAGATTGACCAGAGGGCCCGCGATCCAGCTCTTTTCGCCGCGCGGCAACACAACCCAGCAAAGGACGGTGAGCACCACGGGCCAACCGTACATACCGAGCGAAAAAAGCCGTCCCAGACTCCAAAGATCGGCGATGCCAACACGGGCGCCAAGAACCGCCGGGAGCTGTTGAAGGAATTGCACCGAAAGACGCGCGGGCTCGAGAAGATGAAATTTGCCGTCTCCGGCAATCGCCATCAAATAGAACGAACCGTCATAGACAAGCCCGCGCGCGCTCACGATCGCGTAAGCTGCAGTCAGCGTCGAAACCCCGATCGCAAACCAGAACAGACGGCGCAGAAGAGCGGAACCGCGTGTGGCTTCGATGGGCATGGCCGGAAGGCTGTGCTCAGGATGTACACTGCTGTCCACAGATTACGATCGGCTGGTCGCGAGCAGGAAATTCCGCACGTCCGACGCTGACTTGTCTGGGACTTCCTCCTGCGGAACATGGCCGGTGGCGGGATAGATGATGAGTCTGGAGCCGCGGATCGCGCGTGCATAAAGGCGCCCGGCTTCGAGCGGGACGAGACGATCCTCCTCGCCCCAGAGAATGAGCGTCGGCGCGGCGATGCGGCTCGTGTTCTGCGCGATGAAATCGTCCCGTGGTTCCTGGAAACGGCGAAGCGTGGCCGCGCGGGTTCCCTGCATGCGCGCGAAATCCCAATAAGTGTCGACCATCCTGTCGTCGATGATGGCCTTGCGCACGATCGCGTCGTCCAGACCTTCGACCACCAAAGCGCGCGGCGTCGCATAGAGAAGAATGAGGTTGAGCACCGGAATGCGCGCGAGGCGGAACACCAGCGGAAGGTGCTTGCCCTCTCGAACGGGCATGCCTCCGGCGTCGACGAGAATAAGTTGCGTGACGCGCTGTGGATATTTCTCGGCGAAACGCGCCGCTACTCCACCGCCCATGGAATTTCCGCCGATGGCGAAACGCGTGAGCTTGAGCTTGTCTGCAACACGAGCGACCACCTCCGACATGGCTTCTTCGGAATAATCGGCGGATGGGACGGCGCCGGTCAGACCATGACCGGGCATGTCGATCGAAATGACGCGGAATGAATCTGAAAGCCGCCTGGCCCAAGGTTCCCACGTAAGGAGCGAGGCGTTCGATCCATGGATGAGGATGAGCGCCGGTGCGCCGCTGGGACCACGGTCGCGGAAGTGGATGCGCGAGCCGTCCGCGAGAGTCATGAATTGCGAGGGCGGTTGCCCGTACTTGGCGACGAGAGCGGCGCGCGGAATGTCCGGCGTAAAAAGGAAATAGCAGGCGGCCCCAATCGCGAAAAGCACCACGCCAAGGATGAAAATTTTTCGCATCTCAGCGCTATGCCCGTTCGCACCGGGGGAAGCCAGTCCGATGTCGACGGGCAGGCCCGGAGTCCAGAAGGGCGAGGACCGCTTCCAGAGTTGGCGTCGCCGCTGTGCGGATGGCGCCGAATTCGATATCTCCAAGAGCACCCGCAGCCGCCCGGCTGATGCAGCAAGCCAGCACTGGTCCGCAGCTTGCCTCAATTCCGGCGATCCTCAGCGCTTGAACGAAATCCCGCCCACTTTCGGGCGAGAGCACCAGGACCGCGTCCACAGCACCCCGCCTGAAATCCGCCACGACCTGCTCCGGCAGCGGGCAGTTGCAGACCATGTCGTACAATTCCCACACCCGAAATGCGAAGCCGGCCTCTTCAAGTTGCCGGTGCAGTGTGCTCGTGCGGCGTCTGCCGCAGATGTGTAGAAGCACGCCCGCGGCAGGACTGAGCGCGTCGCAGATCATTCGCGCGAGCGCGGCGGAATCACCTTCCGCGCTTGCTACACGAGCGAAGCCTTCGGATTGCGCTGTCGCCGCGGTCATAGCTCCCACCGCGAAGACCGGAATATCCCTTCGCCTGCAGCGGCTCACAAAGGCACGAATGCCGTTGCTGCTCGTCGCTAGCACGGCCTGCACATCACGGAGTTCTGGTTGGCGATTGTCGAGAAGACGGATTTCGGAGAGAGGCGCGACAAGCGCTTCGTGCCCGCGCCTGGCAAGTTCGAGCGCGGTGCGCTGCGCATCATCCAATGCACGTGTCACAAGAACGCGCACGCTAGAGCTCCAGCCAGGCACGGGCGCGCGACCGTATCGCGAGGCCTGCCTCGTGTCCTGCGTGCGCGGCTTCGCGGTGAGGGTCCGATCCCAATCTGATCGTACAGCTCGCCTCCTCGGATTTGCTGCCATCGGGCGCGAGAACTTCGCCGCGGAAGCGCAATACGCGATTTTCGATTCTCGCATGTCCGGAAATTGGCGTTCGGCAGGTGCCGCCAAGTGCCGCCTGAAAACCGCGCTCGCAGGCGAGTGCAATTGCTGTGGGCGCGTCGTCGAGCACCTGTGAAACAGTTCGACAATTCGAGTCGCCTTCGCGCATCTCGATGGCGAGCGCGCCTTGTGCCAGGGCTGGCAACCAATCCTCGGGATCGAGCACCGCGGTGGCTCGGGCCTCGAGGTTCAGTCGTCTCAGCCCGGCAAGCGCGAGCACGATCGCGTCCAATTCGCCCCTATCAAGCTTCGCGATCCGTGTGTCGACATTGCCGCGCAACGGCACGATTTCAAGATCGGGGCGGCGGCGCGCAATTTGCGCTGCCCGGCGTACGGAACCTGTGCCGATCCGCGCATTTGCGGGAAGATCATCAAGTGTCTTGCCGCGGTGCGACAGCAAGGCATCGGCGGGATCCTCCCGCGCCGGCGTCGCAACAATCTTCAACCCCGCCGGAAGTTCGACCGGCAGGTCCTTCATCGAGTGAACGGCGAGATCGATGCGGGCGGACAGGAGTGCTTCCTCGAGTTCCTTGGCGAAAAGACCCTTGCCGCCGATATCCGCAAGCGGTTTATCCTTGAGCAGGTCGCCGGTCGTTTTAACGGTGACCAGCTCGGTTTGAATATTGGCTTTGGCAACGAGCGCCTGGCGCACCAATTCCGCCTGGGCGCACGCGAGCTTGGACCCGCGGGAGCCGAGGCGCAGCAAAATCTGCAAAGCGGAATGCGGCATGCGCTGTTTCGGAGCAAAGACTTGGGCAGGCTAGCATGAACACGCCGTCGCGCGCGCTGACCGTCCTCGGGATTGAGACGAGCTGCGATGAAACGGCGGCCGCGGTGGTGCGTGGAAGCGCTCCCGGTCCCGGCGCCATTCTTTCCGACGTGGTGTTCAGCCAGATCGAGGAGCACCGGCTATTCGGCGGCGTTGTGCCGGAAATCGCCGCGCGGGCGCATGTCGAACTGCTCGATGGGGTGATCGTGCGCTGCCTCTCTGACGCCGGCCTGCGTCTTGCCGACATCGACGCCATTGCCGCCACGGCAGGACCTGGGCTGATCGGCGCGGTGATGACGGGTCTGCTGACGGGAAAGGCGCTCGCGCTTGCGGCGGGCAAACCGCTCGTTTGCATCAATCATCTGGAAGCGCATGCGCTGACGGCGCGGCTCACTGCCGGCACACAGTTTCCATTCCTCGTGCTGCTGGTTTCCGGCGGGCATTGCCAGTTCGTGGCAGCCGAGCGATTGGGGTTGTACCAAGTGTACGGATCCACGATCGATGACGCGATCGGAGAGGCCTTCGACAAGACCGCCAAGCTGCTCGGTCTCGGCTACCCGGGTGGACCAGCGATCGAGCGCCTGGCGGCGACAGGTGACAGCAAAAGAGTGCCGCTTCCCCGCCCGATGCTTGGTCGAGAAAATGCGAATTTTTCCTTTGCCGGATTAAAAACGGCCGTTGTTCACGCGAGTCGCTCGACTGATGCGTTCTCGCCCGAAGATGTCGCGGCCTCCTTCCAACGGGCTGTCGTCGAGATTGTTCTCGACAGAACGGGATTTGCTCTGCGCCGTTTTCGGATTGAACATCCCGGTGCGAATCCACGATTTGTCATCGCCGGTGGCGTTGCGGCGAATCGCGCGTTGCGCGCCGCCTTGACCGAGCTTTGCGCGGCAGAAAGATTCGAGATCGAAATGCCACCCGTGCCCTTGTGTACCGATAACGCGGCCATGGTGGCATGGGCCGGACTTGAAAGAGCTGCAGCAGGGCTGTTCGATAACCTCAATTTCGCGCCGCGGGCGCGCTGGCCTTTGCAGGAGCAGGCGGGGCTCGCCTGAACCCGCACCCTCCTCGCGGCCACTTCAGTTCAATAATACGCGAATTGCGCCACCGCGACGATGCCGGCGAGCACGAGCACGCTCGTTGACAGCACTTCGATGACGATTTCATTCACGCGCGAGTGCAATTGCCGCGTCTTGCTGGATGGCTGCGTCATGGTTTCCTCCTTCACACGTCCGGCGATGCGATGCGGTTTGAGCCGGCAGGAGGCATGTAGTGTGAAGTTCATGCTAGATAAGGGGGCGCGGTGTTGGAGCGGCGCGGAGAAATTGTGCTGGGTTAAGGACGTAACACATTGAAATTATAGTACATTCGCGCTTGTTGCGTTGCAATGCGTGGCTAACATAGGTGAAATGTCCGGGGCGTATGCGGAATTCATGAATGGGAGGGAGCGCGGGTTGGACACGTTGAAAATCGCCACCTGGAACATCAACTCGGTTCGCTTACGCCTCAATCTCGTACGCAGATTTCTGGCCGCGCACCGGCCCGACGTTCTCTGTCTGCAAGAAACCAAGGTGATCGATGAGCTCTTCCCGGCGAAGGCGTTGCAAAAAGCAGGGTATGTGCATCAGGCCATCCGGGGTCAGAAGGGTTATCACGGCGTTGCAATCCTCTCGCGGACTCCATTCGCTTCGGTGCGGACCGAAGAGCTCTGCGGAAAAACCGATTGCCGCCATATCTCGGTGGTATTTGAGAGCGGGATCGAACTGCACAACTTTTATGTTCCTGCCGGCGCGGACATTCCCGACCCGGACGCCAATCCTAAGTTTGCCCACAAGCTGGATTTCCTTCGCCAGATGGCTCGGATGTTCGAATATCGTCGCGACGGTTCGACCGCGCCGGTCGTGCTTGTCGGAGATCTGAACGTCGCGCCGCTGGAAAACGACGTCTGGAGTCACAAGCAGCTCCTGAAGGTTGTCAGTCACACACCAGTCGAGACGACGCTGCTCGAGCGGGTGCGCGCGTCATATGACTGGATCGATGTGACGCGCAGTTTCGTCGCGCGGGAGGAGAAGATTTACTCGTGGTGGAGTTATCGCGCCCGCGACTGGCGCGCGTCCGACCGCGGAAGACGCCTTGATCACATCTGGCTGAGCCCCGCCCTGAGGGGTCAAGCGGTGGATCATGCGATTTTCAAAGCGGCGCGCGGCTGGAAACTCGCATCCGACCACGTTCCGGTTCTGGCAACGATTGCCGTATGACCGGAAACTACCGCGCCGCGGCCGCAGTCCAAAAGGTGCGCGTGCGCGCGAATTTCTTCCAGCGCTCGACGGCTTCGCGCCAGGTGTGCGCTGCGCGTTCCAGATGCCAGCCGTAAATCAATCCCGCGGCAAAAGACACGTCGTTCGCGGAAACACCGTTCACCGTTTCAGCCGAGTTAACGAGCTTTTCAAGAATGTGCTTGGCGACGGTAACATCGTTTACGGCGCCGAGCACATCCTGCATGCGGGCAAGGCGGGCGAGGAACTTCTTAGCCTGATCGGCGTCGAAGAACGGCATATAAAATTCGGCAGCGTAGCGTAGTTTTTTGAGCTCGATCCGCAAGGAATGCCGTTCAACGCTTGATAGCCGGTCGAGATGCCGCGCACGCTTACGCGCACGCTTGTAGCGATGGGAAAGAACACGCTCGGCGACCGTTTCGGCCGGCACCTCGTAGGCGCGGACACCCGTCAGCACGCTGCTTCCCTGGTGCGGCGGAAACGGCCATCCCCGTCCGTCGGTTATGTCGCTTACGTCGCGCATGAACATGCGCAGGCGGGGACCGGAGACGGCAGCGAAGGCGTCGCCAAAGGCGCGCTTTCGCGCCTCTTCGGCGCGTCGACGTAGAACTGCAAGCGCCTCCTGGGATCCGTTGGCATTGGCGACCGGTTCGAAAAGTTCGGAAAGAAACACATCGAGATCACGCGCCGGAGCGAGCTGTTGCGCAAGATCCTTGGCCCGCAGTCGCACAGCCTCGAATTGCGGTGTGCGGAATTCGCCGCCGAAAGAGGTGAGCGCCACGCGGAGCCGCCGCAAGCCGACGCGCAACTGGTGGATAGCCTCCGGCTCGTGGCTTTCGATGAAGACGGTTGCGTTCGCGGCAACGTGCCAGCGGCACTGTACAATCGTCAGTCGGAGCGCATCGGAGACATTGATGTCCGGCGGGAGAAGCGACGGTGGCGCCTTTTGCGCGCGCTGCCACAATCCCGTGGGCTCGACGGGTGATTCGGTCGCAACGATCGCCGGCAGATTTCCTGTCCGCAGCAGCCTTGAGTCGGCACTCGCAAAAGGCGGCGTCCGTAATTCGAGTTCGTATTGGTTGTTCATCGCAGGTCGAACAAATGTCCCCCCCGCCCGGCCATCTCGTTCGATGTCATGCGGCCAGCACATGATTCATGGATTTCTGCCGCTCGGCAAGACAATGATCGGCGGCCTTCAACCCGTTAGCCGGGCGAGAGCCGCGATATGGAACAGGGCCTGGCCACATGCGGCCTCCCCGGGCACGGCTGTGGATTTGCAGAGCAGTTCCGCTTCCAGCAGCCGATCAAGTGCCTGGGCCAATTTCTCAGCGTTCCAGCTGCGCAACTGGCTGCGAAGGCTCGCCATTCTGGCGAAATGCACCGGCAGACGCAGACGTCGGGCCGCGGCATCGGGGCTTTCGCCGCCCGTGACGGCGGCCTGTACGAGCGCAAGGCGCTGGAAATGACCGATTGCCATGCGGATCACGGCGACGGGCGATACCCCGGCGCTCCAAAGCCGTTCCAAAGTGCGGTCGAGGCTTCTGGGGTCACCTTCTCCGGTGGCGTCGCAGACCTCTTCGAGCCGCGCCTCCGATTCATCGCCGATAATTGCCCGAATGTCGGAGACCTGCACACGGTCCGTCCCCTTGGCATAAAGGAGCAATTTATCAATTTGCCGCCGGATTGTTCCCCGGTCGCCGCCGAGCAGCGGCACGGCTTCCGATATCGCCTCGGGTGAGGCTTTGATGCCGTGCTCTCTCAGCGCACGTCCCAGCAACTCGGCAACGCTTTCCGGAGAATCCGGATAGCATACCAGCGCCGCTGCGTTGTCGGCCTCCTCGAAAACCCGGCGCAGGCTGGAACCACGGGGGAGATCGCCGGCCTCAACCACGATCAAAGCGTCGCCAGTCGGATGTTCGAGGAAGTTGTCAAACGCAGCAGCGAGCCCATTGCTCGCCGAACTCACGCGCACAACGCGGCGCTCGCCCGAAAACGACAGCGCCGCGGCTTCTGCGGCAAGCCGCGCCTTATCCTCGAGAAGATTTGGGCCATCAATTTGTGAGACCCGAAATGGATCGCGGATGTCGGTCACGACAGTCCGAATCACTCGCTCGGAACGCTCGCTCACCAGCCCCTGATCAGGGCCGTAGATCAGTACGGCGGAAATTCTTGCCGGCAAGCCGTCGATATAGCGTTCACCATCGGCGGGTTTGACGATCACTCAGCGGCCCGCCTGCTTTGCAAAGTAGACGCCAAGATCAATGCGGATGCGGTCGGCGATCTCGCGGGCAGCGAACTTCTGCGCATCCTGCTGTGCAACCAGCGTGGCGTATGGCGACGCGACAACGTCATAACCCGAAACGGTGGTCTCGGTGCCTTTGGTAAGTTCGGCGCCGGTGTGCGCATCGCTCAAGTGGTAATCCACGATCATGTTGTAGCTGTAACGCGTAATATAGCCGTTCGTCTGAACGGCCGTGCCTTCGATCGCCTGTTTCATCGCGATGCTCAATCGGTACCGCGCCTGGTCCTGACGGCTCGTTCCACGCAGCAGATCGATCAGCGAATCCCGCAACTCATACGCGGCCCGTTCGCCCACAATCGGATCGACGTAAATCGAATTGAAAACCTGCGGGCCGCCGCCATTCGCATCGTTGCGAGCGAACAAGGGATGAAAACTGCAGCCCGTCGTGGCGAGCGCGCAGACCGCCAGAGCCGGGACTGCGATCCGCTTGTACGTCATGTGACGACGTTGACGATACGCTGAGGCACGACGATCACCTTGCGCGGAACCCTTCCTGCCAACGCGCGCATCACTCCATCCGCGCCAAGTGCCGCCGCCCTGACGGTTTCGGCGTCGGCTTCACGCTCGATCGTGATTTCGCCGCGGCGTTTGCCGTCGACCTGGACAGCAATCGTGACTGTATCCGAGCGAACCAGATCGGGATCGGCAACCGGCCAAGCTCCGTCGATGATGAGCGAGGTGTGGCCCAGCGCTTGCCAGCAGCTTTCCGCCAGATGCGGCATCATCGGGGCGACCAGCCGAACAAGGATTTCAAGCGCTTCCCGCCGCACCGAACCATCAATATTCGCGGGTGAGGCGCCAATCGCGTTTGCGAGTTCGTAGATGCGGGCGACGGCGCGATTGAAGCGCAGCCCCTCAAGGTCCTCCGTGACCCAAGCAATCGCGCGATGGGACGCGCGGCGCAACTCGACAGCGGCTTCTCCGCCACCACCCCAATTTGCTGTCTCCAGATTGGTTGTCCCTGGATTGGGCAAGCCGGACGCTTCGGTGACCAACCGGTAAATGCGCTGCACGAACCGCCAGCAGCCCTCGGCGCCTGCTTCGGTCCATTCAATATCGCGTTCCGGCGGGGTGTCGGAGAGCATGAACCAGCGGATTGTGTCGGCGCCGTACAGGTCGATAATGGTTTCCGGCGCCACAACATTTTTTTTCGATTTCGACATCTTCTCTGACGGGCCGATCTCAACCGGCGCACCGGTGTCTCGCCGCCGTGCGATCCCACCGGACTTTTCGACTTCGTCCGGTGATAGCCATTGCCCGTTCGCGTCGCGATAGGTCTCATGACACACCATTCCCTGCGTAAACAGCCCCGAGAATGGCTCGTCGATCTCCACGTTGCCGAGCCGCCTGAGCGCTCGTGTGAAGAACCGAGCATAGAGAAGATGTAGAATGGCGTGCTCGATTCCGCCAATGTACTGATTGACAGGTAACCAATAATGGGTAGCTGTCGAATCCACCGGCTCTGCGGCGGCCGTATTACAGAAGCGCGCGAAATACCAAGATGAATCGACGAAGGTGTCGAGGGTGTCGGTGTCGCGCCGCGCAGCCTTGCCGCAACGGGGACACCATGTGTGTTTCCATGTAGGGTGGTGATCGAGCGGATTGCCGGGAAGGTCAAACCGCGCGTCGGCCGGAAGAAGCACAGGAAGTTCGTTCTCCGGAACCGGAACGATCCCGCACGCGTCACAATGCAACATGGGAATGGGACAACCCCAGTAGCGCTGGCGCGAGACCAGCCAATCGCGCAGGCGATAGAGCGTTGCGGCACGTCCCTTGCCGGATCTTTCCAGGCGCTGACGAACTTCTGCTTTCGCCGCCTCAACATTCATGCCGTCAAGAAACCGCGAATTGGCGATGCGCCCCGGTCCGGTATAGGACTCCCTGTCGATCGAGAAATCTTGTGGCGCTATCCCTTCCGGGACCACCACAGGAAGGACCGGCAGGCCGTATTTGCGCGCGAATTCGAGGTCACGCTGATCGTGCGCCGGACATCCGAAAATGGCGCCGGTGCCGTAGCCCATGAGCACGAAATTGGCGACATAGACCGGCAGCTTCCAATCGGGATCGAACGGGTGCTGAGCCGTCATCCCGGTATCGTAGCCGCTCTTCTCTGCCGTCTCGATCGCTTCCTCGGCCGTGCCGAGACGGCGGCACTCGGCAACGAACCGCGCGAGCGCGGGATCGCTCGAGCTCAGACGCTGTGCCATGGGGTGCTCTGGCGAAAGGGCAAGAAAACTCGCGCCGAAGAGCGTGTCCGGGCGGGTCGAGAACACTTCGATGGATTCGCCGTTCGACAACGTAAACGCGAAGCGCAATCCTTCGGAACGCCCAATCCAATTTTTCTGCATCAGCCGGACCTTCTCCGGCCAACGCGGCAACTCGTCGAGTGCGAACAGGAGTTCGTCCGCGAAGTCGGTAATGCGGAAAAACCATTGCGCCAGTTTCCGCCGCTCCACGAGTGCTCCCGAGCGCCAACCCCGGCCTTCGATCACCTGCTCGTTTGCGAGAACAGTGCCGTCCACAGGATCCCAGTTCACGTCGGCTTCCGCGCGATACACGAGACCTGCCCGGTGGAATTCGACGAACAGCTTCTGCTGGTGGGCATAGTAGGAGGGGTCGCAAGTGGCGAATTCGCGGCTCCAGTCAATGGCGAGTCCCATCGCCTTCAGCTGTCCACGCATTGTTTTGATATTGGCGGCGGTCCAGACGCGCGGATCGATGCCCTGTTCACGCGCCGCGTTCTCGGCCGGCAATCCGAAAGCATCCCACCCCATCGGGTGCAAAACGTTGCACCCCTGGGCACGACGGAAGCGCGCAAGCACATCACCCATCGTGTAGTTGCGCACGTGCCCCATGTGAATTCGTCCCGAGGGATACGGGAACATCTCGAGCACATAGGATTTGGGCCTACTGGAATCGTTCGGCGCGGCGAACGCATTACATTTCGCCCAGACCCCCTGCCACCGACTTTCCGATTCCTTGGCGTTGTAGCGGGCCATATGTCCTTCCGGTCTTCGGCCGCGCTGCAGCCGAAGAGGAGGCTACAACGCTTGGAAAGCCTAGCTGCCTGCGCCTTCGCTCGCGAGTCGAAGTTCGCGGGCGCGCGTCAGGATGGCATCTTCCAGCTTGGTTGCCGTGTCGGGATTCACCTGCGCGTCAACCCAGCCGGTCGCCGCGCGGGTCTGACGAAAAACCGCGACCTTGACGCCGTCGGCTCTGAGCCGGCGATCGAGAATATAAATCGTCAATTTCATCCGCTCATCGGGATTTTGGGGAGCCGAATACCAGTCGGTAATGATCACGCCACCATAGGGATCGGCCGAGGCCAGCGGCATAAAAGCCAAAGTGTCAAGCGTGGCGTGCCAAAGATACGAATTCACGCCGAGCGTAATGCGGCCGCTATCGCCCGAAATGGCCGTCGTACCGACAGTTGTGTCCTGAGCCTCATCCGATGATCCGCAAGCCGCAAGCAACAGCGCAGACAACACAACGGTTAACGCCCGCATGGACCCTTGCCCTCGGTTTAGCCGGATCTCCGGCTCACTTGTTCAGTGATGGGGGCTTATAGGGTTACCAGAATAGAGGCGCAACCGCCGAAACCGGCTCAACCAGCCCAGCTTTCCAAGCCGTGCCGTGGCCCTCGTGACCCGAACGGGTGGTGACAAACCACTCAAATCATGATCTAATTGCGACTGTTTCGTGAACGAGGTGCGCACGATGGCCCTTGAAGGACACATGATGGAACTGTCCGAAAAACATAGAAGACTCCAGGAACTAATCGAAACCGAAATGTCCCACCCGGATTGGGACGAAGTTCGGGTGTCCGCCCTCAAAAAAGAAAAGCTCAGGATCAAGGACGAAATCGAACGGCTGAAGAGCTGCGTCCACTGAGTTGGTAAGCGTCCGCCGCGATCCGTCGGCGGCAGGTGTTGAGCGACTCGACATTCAGACGTCGCGCTGCTGTCATTCGGCATCCCAGATTTAGAATTGCACAACACTCTGGCCTAACGCTCTCCCACTAGTCGTGCTGTCGTGATCGCAGATCGCGGGCTTGCCCTTCGATTTGCCTTTGTTTTGATTTGCGCCGGTCGCGATAGAATCCTGCTCAGGTCCAAACGATTTCTTTTGTTTTAACGGTCGCGCCGGTATTGAAGAACCGTGGCTGGGGCGCGACGGCGGCTTAGAGCCGCAATTTCCAAACGTGTACGACCCTACCCGATGTTCGGCGCACCAAGCCAAAGCTACCGTCGTCGCGGGGCGATTCGGGTTGATCTGACGGAGTCCTGAGCATGGAAGTGGTTGAGACGAGCGCCGCCTTCGAAACGGTGCCCGTTCGCTTTTCCGTACCGCTCCTTGCTGCAGCCGAAAGCACGACGCCGCGCGAACGCCTCGCCTCCCTCGACGTAATGCGGGGTTTTGTCGTCATAGGTATGATCGTGGTCAACACGATCGCATTCTCGAATCTTTCCTACGGCTATCATCCCGCTTCGCAACTGTTATCGCACGCAGCATGGGCGGGATTCACTTTTGCAGATTTCGTATTCCCCGCCTTTATTTTCATGGCCGGGTTTTCGGTTGCTGCTTCGCTGCGCAGTGCCCGAGTTGAATGGCAAACGGTACGCCGGATAGGGACGCGCACCTTCGCCCTGCTCACGCTCGGCTTTCTGCTCACCAACGTCGCACTGTTTGTGCAACCAGGTGAATGGCGCATGCTTGGCGTCCTTCAGCGAATCGGGCTTTGCTACTTCGCGACGGCGCTGCTTTTTCTTTGCTGCAGTTCGCGAGCGCGCTTTATCCTCTCCCTCTCTGTCCTGGCGCTGTACTGGCCGCTGGCACTTCTGCCCGTCCCACACGCCACAACAAATCTTTTTGTTCCCGGTGCCAATTTCATCTCGTGGATCGACCGAACCGTGCTCGGCGCCCATGCGCTGGTCACCGGTCCTCGCGGTTATGACCCGGAGGGGCTTTTGAGCACGGCGCCTGCAATCGCCCAATGCCTGCTCGGCGCTTCGTTCGGAGAATGGTTCCTGAGAAATCGCGCGCGGAGCGATGCGCTTCTGAAACTTGTGGCTGCAGGGATCGGGTTTTTGTTGCTCGGCCTCTGCTGGAGCCTGGTTTTTCCCGTCGTGAAGAACATCTGGACAAGCAGTTTCGTCTTGGTGTCGAGCGGAATTTCGATGCTTCTCTTCTGCGCCCTTTACTGGGTATTGGACGAAAGGAAGATCAGACTTCGCGGTGCGGCTTTTTTCGAGGCCTTCGGTATGAACGCGCTCTTCGCCTATGTCCTTCAGGAACTGGCGCAGCTCCTGCCCGCGACCGGCAACATGCACGCCATCGGCAGCGTCAGCCTCAAAACGGACATGCCGGTTTTGGTCGGAAACCTGCCGGTGCTCGCGTTCATTCTGATCCTGTGGGCCCCGCTTGAATTGATGCGCCGTCGCCGCTGGATCGTGAAGCTCTAGCCGGATATGGCTCAGATCGGTTTAGCGTAGATCCGATATGTCTTTGCGGGCGGGCCGGCGATCGCTTCACCGAGGGAGACCATGCGACTGTCCGTCTGGCGCACCCAGGAATATTCCGCCCAATCCATACGGTAACGCGACGAAGCCTGTTCGACCAGATCCTTCACCAAGAGCACGACAAGCGCGCTGCCGCGCGGCGTCGTCCGGCACTCGCGGCGAACGCCGAGGAACGGAATTCGTCCCGTACGCCAGGTCTCGCGCTTCATCGACCAGATCAACCGCAGCCAGTTGAACGGAAACAGCCTGCCGCCGAAATGCGCGATTATGCCGTTGAGATCGGGAAGACCCACGGCGAACCCGACCTCGGTGCCGTCGAGCATCAGGAACCGGCCGTACTCGTTGCGGAAAAACGGTTTTAACTCGTGGGCGAGGGAATCGATTTCGGCCGTGCTGAACGGCACGAATCCCCAGCTGTCGCTCCAGGCATCATTGTAGATGTCGACGAGAAGATCGATCTCGGCGCGGTAACGGCGCATATCGAATTGGCGCAGCGCAATGTTGCCGAAGCGTGCGGCGCGGTCGGCCAATTGCGCGATCCTCGGCGGCAAGCGCTCCGGTTTTGTGCGATAGGCGTACAGATCGATGACTTTCGCGAACCCGTCCTCCTCCAGAAATTTTCCAATCCACGGCGCTCCATGCGGCATCAACATCGCAGGCGGTGAATCAAATCCGGACACAAGGCAGCCGCACTCTTCATTGATCGAGAAGCTGAAGGGCCCCATCATGCTCGAAAGCCCCCTCTCTTTCAGCCATTCCTGAGCCGATTCGACAAGGGCGCGCGCCGCTTCCGGATCGTTCGTGCAGTCGAAGAATCCGAAATGCCCGGCATTGTCACCGTGAAATTCGAGATGACGGCGATTGACCTGCGCCGTGACGCGACCGACCGGTGTCGTTCCGCGATAGGCGACAAAGAACGCTGCTTCGCCGAAGGTGAAGAACGGCGCCTTCTTTGGGTTTATCCGTTGTTTCTCGATCAGGTTCAGTTGCGGAATGAAATTCGGATCGCCGGCGTAAACGGCCTGCGGAACCGCGAGCCATTCGTTCGCTTGGCGCGGAATGATGAGACGGCAGACCCGCAGCTCTGCTCCGCGCGCGTTCATTGCCGGTGGCTTAAGATGCGGCCTCTAAGGCGCCTTATAACCGCCTGCGGGAGGTGCGCGCTCAATTTCGCGAGCGCAGACAATTGCCAGGGAAAGGCGATTTCTTGTTTCCCGCGCGCGAGACCCCCTGCAATCGCGTCGGCGGCACGTTCAGCGCTCCACAAGAGCGGCCGCCGCCCTGGAAGGCTCGCGCTCATCGGCGTGTCCACAAAACCCGGACAGACGATGGTGACACGCACATTTTTCGGCGCGAGCAATGGGCCAAGTGCCTGTCCATATGTTCGCACGGCTGCCTTTGACGCGGAGTAAGCCGGAGCATCGGGAAGACCTACAAAAGCTGCAAGCGAACTCATGATGACCACGTGTCCTTCACCGCGCGCGACGAAGCGCGGCAGAAGCGGAACGATCGTGTTGAACACACCCATGACATTAGTCTCGAAGATTTCCCGCGCAACCTCGGCCGATTCTCCCGCCTGACCTGCGATCACAAGTTCGCCGCCGATCCCGGCATTGGCAATGACCATCGTTATCGGCCGTCGTCCGTCAACCTCTTCGACGAAGCGGCAAATTTCCTCCGCCTTGCGAATGTCACAGAAACCGGTGGTTGTCTCGGCGCCGCGCGCGCCGCATTCACGGGCAACTGCCTCAAGCCGTTCGCGATGACGCGCGGTGAGCGCAAGGTGCATTCCCGGATTGGCATATCGCCGCGCCAATGCCGCGCCGATGCCGCTGCTCGCGCCGGTGATGAGAATATTGGGAACGGTTGCCAACGCACCGCCCGCGTGCGTCATCTGCGGGTGCCGGTCATTACCGGGCGCGCCAGACGAACTGGCTCGACATCGAATAGTTCCAGAGAGCTCCCATAATGGCGCCTGCCGCGCCGGCGAGCCACCAGGTCGGCCGTTCCGCATATATCCACGACGCGAGTCCGACATTGGTCAGCGCGCCGACCGACCCGATCAGGCAAAAACCGAAGAAGCCGGTGATGAGATTTTGTCCGGAGAGTCGGCGATCGTGATAGGTGAGCTGATTATTCAGGAGAAAGTTGCTCAGCATCGAGACGAAGGTGGCGACCGCCTGCGCGAGCGCAAAATTGCGCGTCATTGCCGCCAGCGCAAAACGCAAGACAACGAGATGAACCGCGAGGCCCGTGGTGCCAACCAGCGAAAATGAGATGAAGCGAGGCCCGATTGCGCCGCCGGTTATCTTGGCGAGCGCAAGACCGACGAACTCTAGCCCGATAGCTGCGTCAAACTTGCTTTCTCCGAACCGGCGCGGCCGGAACTCGTAGGGAATTTCGATCACCCGCAATTTGCGCCGCGCGGTCAGCACAATGTCGAGAAGAATTTTGAATCCAACAGGCGAGAGTTCGCCAGCGACCTCATCCAGCTTTTCACGCTTGAGCATGAAAAAGCCGCTCATCGGATCGGCAATCTCCACGCCGAGAAGCCGGCGCGCGACTCCGGTCGCTGCGCGACTGAATTTCGCGCGCTCGGCAGTAAACGAGGTGGCACTGCCGCCCGCGACATAACGGCTGCCCACGACGAGGTCGGCCGCATTCTCCATCAGCGCGGACAGCATCTGCGGCAAAATGGATTCATCGTGCTGCAGGTCGGCGTCCATGACGGCCACGTAACGCGCGCTTGATGCGAGCATGCCTTCGATGCAGGCGCCCGCGAGACCTCTACGTCCGACCCGCTTGAGGCAGCGCACGCGCGAATCACGCCCGGCAATTGCCTTCACGGTTTCCGCCGTGTGATCGGGGGAATCGTCGTCAACGAAAATGACTTCCCAAGCGATGTCCGCCAGTACGTGATCGAGGCGTGCAAAGATCTCCGTTACGTTTGCCTTTTCGTTGAATGTCGGGACAACGACCGTCAGGACTGCCGGGGTATGCGTCAGGGCAATGGGGCTTGCGATGGCCTGCACCGACATCGTTTCTCCCGACCGGCCGACTCACTCTCTCCTGTTTTTAGCCGGTAGCCACGTCGCCGCGCAATAAAAGGCGCTCGCCGCGGATGCCAGGTCCAAAAAAAAGAGATAGCGGTAGTCGCAGGCGATGGCGATCACGAAGAAACTCAGCAGAAACGCGAGCGCGCAGGCGAGGAGCGCCGCAAAAGCGAGGTCCACCGTGCGCCGGCGAAGGACCAGTACAATGATCAGAATCACGGCCAAGACAGCATAGGTGACGTGGGAGAAAACCGGGGTGTGCACAAATAGCGACGCATAATCGGCCAGCACCCGGTCCTGCGTCCGGAATCGCCTGGCTAGGCCAAGTTCGCGCAAATATTGCGGCGGTCCGTCGACACCCGTGTAGTAGGCATCGCACCGCACGGGATCAGGCGTGAAAAACAGCCAAATGAACACCTTCGCGCGAACGGCGAGATATGTGCCCGGATTGTCGAGCAACGATTCGTTCCATTGGGCCGCGATGGCGGCGGGAGTTGTGGAGGCAAACTCATCCTGCAGATCGGTCGAACCGATCAGCGTGTCATTCCGCGCCGGCGTATAGAGCCGCGTTCCGTCGGAACGCATCAGCTCTTCGAGATCGGGATTCACGCGAGCCAGTTCGCGCAATTGCAGGGCAGAATTGCGCTTGACCTCTCCGATCAAATCGTACAGTTGCAACAGCTTCCATTGGCCGGGCACGCCTGTGGCACCGCCGCTGCGCTGGGCAAGTGTGGCGCCCGCGGCAAAAACTGCTACGCCCATGAATAGCGCCGCGCCGATTGCCAAAGCGAGGGAGCGCGGCCAGTGCTCGCCTTCGCGTCGCGCCATAAACAGCAGCGCGAGCGCGGTGAATGGAATTACCAGCGCACCGTTCTGACGCGAAAGTGCGGCAAGCACGAGGAGCAGGAAGGCCGCGCCGAGCAGAATCCATCGATGCAGCGAATTGCACCAATGCGTCCCGGCATGGCCCAGGAGGACAAATCCGGCGAGCGCGGAATCGGCGAAGAGAACGTCTTTCCAGACAATACCCTGGTACAGCACAAACTGAGGCAGCACGACCAGGGCGAGGGCGGCACCGACTCCCGCCCATGTAATCCGGCGCACGATCCACAACAACGAGACGAGACTCGCCGTTACAACCCCTTCATCAAAGAGGATGAACAGACCGGTGCCGGGGATGATCCGGTCCGCGACGCCCAGCATCCAGGACATGACCGGTGGGTGCCAAGGATTGTAGTGGCCGATGCGCCCGTCGTGCAGCTGCACGACGGAGTCATAGGAGAGCTGTCCCGGCCAGTTCAGCGCGAGCGATACCGCAAAGCCCAAAAAAAGCACGGCTGCCGCGGCCGCTCTTGTTTCTGTGGAGTTGGAGAGCCCTGCCCCTGCCATTTCCGTTGCTTGGCCGAAACCATGTGTCCCGGCAACCCAAAAAGCGCGGTATGGCCACGGACGTGCAAGTCAACGCGGCTAACCTGAACCGGAGCTAACAATTTTGTTCACTGCCGCGTTTGCGTAAAGCCACGAAAAAGCCGGCAAGCGGCCGTTGTTTGGCGTGGGGTGCGGTATTACACAAGGTGCAACCGCCTGAAACGCAACGGTCGATTTCGGCGGTTGAGAAGGTCAGCACAGTTCGGGGCCAGATGACGGACAAACCTATCTTCTTCGATGCCAGTGGGCGCCGCGCCTCGCGGGTTTCCGTCGCCGGGCGCGGGCTCGCCCTGCTGGCCGCTGTCGTCGCGATCGCCTTCGTGACGAGTCTGGTTATCGAGCCGCACGCATCCAGTCCCAAGCTTCCCGGGCATTTGAGCGCGATCAACCCAGCCGAACTGGTGCGACGCGCCTTCGATCCAGCGATGATGAATGCTGCGGCCAGGCTCGCGCAGGAGGCGCGCACCGAGCGGTCAAAACTGGTCCGCGCATGGCGCGCGCAGCGCGCAAAACTGGCGGCTAAAGCCCATGCCTCGCCGGCGGCGCTGCGCCCATTCTCGAACCGTCCGCTGACGATCGGCTTCTACCTGAGCACCGACGAACTCGGTTACCCCGACCTGAAGCGCGAGGCGTCGAAGCTCGATTGGTTCGTGCCGGCTTGGATGAACCTGCAGGGACAGCAGCTGCAGCTCGCGCATAGTGTGGACAAACGCGCGATCGTGGCGATCGCGCGCGCAAAACCGAATATGGCGATCCTGCCGCTGGTTCAGAATGCGTCCAACGCCGTGTGGAACGGCCCCGGCATGGCGACACTGCTTGCCGATCCTTTGCGGCGCCACTTTCTCGTACGTGGCATCACAAATTACATTGCCGCGAACAAATTTCAGGGCACCGTCGTCGATTTCGAGGGCCTGCCCGAGAGCTCCTATCCGGCTCTCGGCGCTTTCCTGAGTGAACTGAAGCGGGCATTCACGCCGCACGGCTGGCTTGTGGTCGTGGCCTCGCCGTTCGACGACGACAGCTGGCCATACGTCGCGTACGCGAAAGTGGCCGATTACACGCTCCTCATGGCTTATGACGAACACGACGACACGAGCGGTGCCGGAAGCGTCGCCGGGCAATCGTGGTTCGAAGAGAATCTCGACAAGCGCATGGCGGTCCTGTCACCTGCGCGTACCATCATCGGCGTTGGCAACTATGGCTACAACTGGTCCGAGGGTACGGCGGAGCCGATCAGTTTTCAGGATGCCGTGATCGCCGCGCGCGACTCGCAGGCTAGGATCGCATTCGATGATCAGACCAACAACCCGCATTTCTCGTATCTCGAAGATGACCAGAGCAAACACGACGTGTGGTTCCTCGACGGCGTGACCGCGTACAACGAAATTCATGCCGCCGATCCGTACCAGCCGGCCGGTTACGCGATGTGGAAACTCGGCAGCGAAGATCCGTCGATATGGAGCGTGCTCGGCAGGAATTACGGAGCTTCAGCGCCGGAGGGCTTGCGGAAGATTCCAACCAGTGAAGACGTGGATTTCGAGGGTGAAGGCGAGATCCTGAAAATCGAGGCCGAACCGGCGCCGGGCGCGCGCACCCTCGATGTGGACAAGGATACGGGTGACATCGACGACGAATCCTACACCACCCTTCCCACGCCGTACGTCATCCGTCAGGCAGGCGCCAGCCTAAAGAAGATTGCGATTACCTTCGATGACGGGCCCGATCCCGTGTGGACGCCGCAAGTCCTCGACATCTTAAAGGCCAAGCACGTCCCGGCCACATTCTTTGTGATTGGAGAAAACGCGGAAGCGTATCCGGACCTCGTCCAGCGTATGGTGACCGAAGGACACGATATCGGCAATCACACCTTCACTCATCCGAATCTCGACGATACGCCCGGGCCAGCCATCATTCTGGAACTGAACGCGACACAGCGCCTGTTTCAGGCATTGACGGGCCGATCGATGCGCCTTTTCCGGCCGCCTTATCTCGGCGATGCCGAGCCGTCGGACGAACCGGATTTGCGACCCGTACAGCTAGCGCAGAACCTCGGCTACATCACCGTGGGTATGCACGCCGATCCGGTCGATTGGGAACTTCCCGGGGTGAACGCAATCCTAGAGCGTACACTCGCCGCGGTGCGCGCGAAGAATCCCGACCTTCGCGCCAACATCATTCTCTTTCACGACGCGGGCGGTGACCGTTCCCAAACAGTCGCTGCCTTGCCGAAAGTTATCGATGCGTTGCGGGCGCAGGGCTATACGTTTGTGTCCGTCGCAGAACTCGCCGGAATGAGCCGCGCACAGGCTATGCCGCCACTGCCCGTTACCGCGACGCTAATCATGGACAGGATCGTATTTTCGTTCCTGAGCTGGACCGGTCTTATCCTCTACTATTGCTTCATCGCAGCCATTTGCATCGGCATCGCGCGGCTGGTCGTGTGGTCCGCGCTGGCGCTTTACAACCGGCCGCGGGAAATCCGACAATCCGCGGCATGCGAACCCAGGAGGAAGTTTGCTGTTTCAGTCATTATTCCCGCCTTCAACGAAGAGAAGGTGATTGCAACAACTGTCGAACGCATCCTGGCGAGCGAACATCCGGAGCTGAGCGTGATTGTCGTCGACGACGGGTCGCGCGACGCCACCGCCCAAATAGTCCAGCAAAGCTTCTGTGGCGACGCACGCGTGTCGCTGGTGCAGATCCCCAACGGCGGCAAAGCAAACGCGCTCAACACCGGCCTTATCCGCGCGAAGGGCGAGGTGATCGTCGCGCTCGATGCCGACACTCAGTTTGCATCCGACACGATCCCGCGTCTGGTGCGCTGGTTCTCCAATCCGGCCGTCGGTGCTGTGGCGGGCAATGCCAAGGTCGGCAACCGGATCAACATCATCACGCGATGGCAGGCGCTCGAATATATTGTATCGCAAAATCTTGAACGGCGTGCGCTCGCCGCGGTCGACACGCTGACCGTCGTTCCCGGCGCCGTCGGCGCCTGGCGGCGCAGCATTCTCGAGGAACTCGGGGGCTTCCCGGCGAGCACCCTCGCGGAGGATCAGGACTTGACGATCGCTGTCCAGCGCGCCGGCTATCGCGTGCTGTTCGACGCGAGCGCGGTCGCCTGGACAGAAGCACCAGCCACGACGCGGAGCTTTGCGAAACAACGTTTTCGCTGGGCTTTTGGTACGCTGCAGTGCCTGTGGAAATACCGCGATATGACGTTAAATCCCCGCTATGGCGCGCTCGGCATGATTGCCTTGCCGCAGGCCTGGATGTTCCAGATTTTCCTGACGGCTCTCGCACCCGTGGCGGACTTGATGCTGGTATGGCAACTCGTGTTCCAGACTATAGCCTATCTCGAACACGGTGCAGAGTTCACGAACACAAGCCTGTACACCGTGGCGGTCTATTACGGCGTCTTTACGCTTGTAGACCTGCTTTCCGCCGCATTCGGCTTTGCAATGGAGCGGCGCGAGAAATGGAGCTTGACATGGTGGCTCATTCTCCAGCGCTTCGGTTACCGGCAGATCATGTACTACGTGCTGGTCCGCTCGATCTCGACAGCGTTGCGTGGACGCTTCGTGGGCTGGTCCAAACTCGAACGCGCCGGTACGGTGAAAATAGGTTACGCGCGTCCCGCACATTGAGGTCCATGCCCATCACAATCGCGGGATGAAGAAGATGCCTTCGTCGTCCCGGTGATCGATCCGGTAGTTCCGGAGAATTGTCGCTTCCACCTTGCTCGGAAACGGCAACGGATTGGTTTCGTCCAGTTCGATGCTGGCGAAATAGTGAGACTGGATCAGCCGCAGAAAGGGCCCAGCATCACGCGCCCCGGTCTCGAACTCCTGAGTCAGGTTGAACACATCGACGACGGCCGCCTTGCCGGCCCAGTAACAAAACGTAAGGTCCTCGCACATGGCAGGTCCCCAATGTGTTCGCAGGAACACGATGTCGCGACCGGCGGTGGCTGTTTCTTCCTCCATCGGACGCAGCCAGAAGGACCGATCACGCCAATCGGGCGAACGCAGAACCGCTATTGCAAGCGGGACAATACAAAGCACGGAAAATAGCTGCGCGGCCGTGCGCGAACTTGGCGTGCGATAATCAAGCGACCGTGAAACTGCAAGGCCGGCGCAAAGCGAGAGCGCGATATCGGCGTCGAACATCGCATTGACGTCCACACCGGCGCCGCCGAATAGAATCGTGCCGGTCGCAATCGAAACCAAAGCATACAGGCTCACCAGCCAAACGGCTTGATCCTTGCCAAACCGCAAGAGAAGCCATACGAGGCCGCCCAGCGGAACTGCCATCATCGGCAGCCAGTCAACAAAATCGCTTGCAAGCTGGGCAGCAGAGAACGTCCGCGGCGAATTCAGTACGCCAAACAAATTCACACCCAGCAGCACATAGGTTACAACGAAACCTGCGAGGGACAGCGCCAGCAGTGCTGCGGCGAAGCGTACCGCGTTCCGCCGGTCAACAAGCATGAGCCACGCCAGGGAAGCAAGCGGCAGCGCGAGAAGGTTGTGCTTTACAAATGCACCTGTCACGAAAAACGCAGCGCTGCCCAAAATTCTGGCGGTCTCAGGAGAACGGCGCAGCAACAACAACAGCCCGGAGAACTGTAGGGCATGACCCAGCAGCTGCGGATCGTCCATTCCTACGTAATCGGAGGCGAGCAGAAGCATCGCCGCCAACAACAATGGCGCAAGCAATGCCGCGCTCCAACGAGCGTTCATGCGTCGAAGCGCGATCGCAATGAACAGGCACAAAGTCGCGAAAGCGCCGAGCGATACGAGCCGGCCCGCGACAACATTGTCGCCACACCACGATCCGATGATCCCGATGAGGTAGAACGACAGTGGCGGATAATTGTTGACGAGAAAGCTGCCGGGCGGCGGATACGGATTTCCCGCCAGCGCCGCGCCGGCATGATATGCGTTCCAGCCTTCATTGGGATCCAGCGGAACGTGCAGCCGCGCAATGAGCAGCGTGCGGCCCAGCCCGGCCAACACGCCGACTGCGAGAAGCGCGAGAACGGCTGCCAAGCCCGGAATACCGCGCCGAAGGCCCGGGCCGTCAGCGGTGGGGCTCTGCGCCATTCACTGTGTCCCGCAATTCTCGTCAGGGCGAATTCGGTAAAGCGAGAAGAACGATCCCTCGTGCAGAAGTTTGAGCACATCGGGAATGGGGGTTCGATGTCCGCCAAGATGGATGACAACGGCCACGTCATAATGGCATTGAAAGCGCAAGAGATAGGGAAACACCTCGCGAATGTCGGGGTCGTCGCGCGTGTTGCCCGCTGCGAGGTCGTCAAGTTCGGAAATGTCCGGCGGCGAGCCCTGTTGTGCCGAGCTTGCGGCAATGCCAGAGACCGCGCGCGCAAGTTCGACGACATGCTGGCCTCGCGTTGCAAACAGCAGTGGGGTGAATACACCGCGGTCGATGATCGCGTATTCGGCCATGTGCCAGTAAGGCTGGTCCGAGGCCAAGCCAATGGCATCGCCGTCCAGCACGGTCACGATCTTCGATCCGCGTTTCAACATTTTGTCTGCCGCGCGAAATTCCGCGAAACGGCGATCGTAATAGAGCCAGTTTCCCGCGAGTGTGGCCGACTGCCAGGCGACGACGCAGACCGCGGTCGCAGCGAGGGCAAACTGCGCCTGTCGCTGGAAGCGAAATTCTGCCGAAGCGAAGGCGATCGTCCCAAGGAGTGCCGGAAGGCGCAGATCGATGCCCCACCCCCCCATCGCCCATTCCGGCGCAATCGCGCAGGCCGCGAGTAGCACCAGAAGAACGATCGTCATCCTACGATGTAGCGAAATCCGCCCGGTGCAAACGCCATAAACAAACAACGCTACCAGCACCGCGAGCAAAACCCACGCCGGCTGATCGAAAGTGAATTGCACCGGTGAACTCAGACGGTCGAGAACGGTATCGATGATGTTGAACTTGAGCGAATCTCCGGTTCCCTTCGGCCTGAAGAAGACGAAAGCGATCGCTGCCGGTGTGGCAACGGCAACCGCAGGCCGCAGGCGGCGCCAAACGATTCCGATTGCAGGACGCTCAATTGCGCCAAGCTGGTAACATCCAATCAGCAACAGCAATACCGCCGCTGCGAAGACGTGACAAAAGTAGATCGCGAGCACGACGAGCGAGAAAATCGCGATATGCCAGCGCCGCAGCCGGCGTTCGGCGACGATCCAGGCAGCGAACGCCAGAAGCGCCAGTGCAGCCCCGAAACAATAGTTGAAGAACCCCCACATGAAATTGGAATTGTACACGAACATGCTTCCGAACAGCGGGGCCGGTGAGATTCGGCGGAACAGCGCGTGCTGGATTGCACCACCCGCGAGCACCCAGACCACGAGGGTGAGGCTGAGGAAAATGGCCGTCGCCGCGCGAGAGCCGCACAGGAAGCCAAGCGCGGGAACGATCGCTTCGCCTGCCAAATTGGGGACCGCGCTCCAATGCACGCGGTAGAACTGCGCGAGCTGCGGCAACTTTGCGCCACCGGAGAGCAGAAAGTAGGTAGCGAGATGTGCGGGGTAGTCCGGCATCGCCGGCATGGGCGAAAGCCAGAGCGGGAGGGCAAAGAGGATTGCACAGAAAAACAGAGCCCAGATGAGCAGCTGTTTATCGCGCACGAATTGGCTGGAATTCCCGAATCTGCTCAGGATCCGCCCCGGCCGGCTGGCCGTCCCCTTTTGTTCCCCGACACCACAATGCGATTCGATCGTTTTAACCGATTCGAGGGGATGGGCGAGGGCTTCAAGGCCAAGAGGTTTTCGGATCGATTTTCAGGAATCGCGGCTTACTACTTGGGGGATGAGCGTCCGAGGTTGGCATTCGGCCGGCGGAGGGCTACATCATTTCGCAAGACGACGGTTGATTAGTTTGGCACGAGACGGAACAGAAGGGTGGCTGCTTTGACGACGCGGGTGATCCTGGCCCAACCGAGGGGTTTCTGCGCCGGCGTCGTGCGCGCGATCGACATTGTCGAGCACGCGCTCGAGAAATACGGACAGCCCGTCTATGTACGCCACGAAATCGTCCACAACCGGCACGTGGTAGAGGCGTTGAAACGCAAGGGCGCGCGCTTCGTGGAAGAGTTGGACGAAGTGCCGCAGGGTGCAGTGACGGTGTTCAGCGCTCACGGCGTTCCGCAGGCGATCGTCAGGGAGGCGGAGCGGCGAGAATTGCCGGTTTTAGACGCAACCTGCCCGCTTGTCTCCAAAGTGCATGCACAAGGAAAGCGCTACGTCTCCAAAGGACGGAAGCTTATTCTCATCGGGCATGCGGGCCACCCTGAAGTCGAAGGAACCATGGGGCAGGTTGGCGCGCCGGTTCACCTTGTCTCGTCTGAAGCCGATGTGCAGGCGCTCGCCATTCCCGATGATGTGCCGATCGCCTACGTCACCCAGACGACGCTCAGCATTGACGATACGCGAGGCGTGATTGCCGCGCTCAAACGCCGCTTCAAGGACATCGTCGGGCCCGATACATCCGACATCTGTTACGCCACGCAGAACCGGCAATCGGCAGTTCGCGAGCTCTGCAAGATTGCAGAGGTCATCCTCGTTGTGGGCGCGAAGAACAGTTCTAACTCCAATCGCCTCCGTGAGATCGGGCTGGAAGAAGGCGTTCCGAGTTACCTGATCGCCGACGGAAGCGAACTCGACCCGGGTTGGGTCGCCGGCAAAGCGACAATAGGGCTGACCGCCGGCGCATCGGCTCCGGAAGAGCTTGTCCGCAATGTCATTGAGGCGCTGCGGCGGCTTGGCGACGTCGAAGTTTCGGAAATGGATGGCGTCGAAGAGAAGATCGAATTCCGGTTGCCCGCGGAATTGCGCAACCGGACGCGCCAGATAGCCGCTGCGGAGTAGCTCATGGGAATTCCTTTAAAACAGGCGATCCGCGTCGGAGCTTATGTGCTGAAGCAGCACGTTTTGCGACGCAAGCGCTATCCCCTCGTGCTGATGCTGGAGCCGCTGTTCCGCTGCAATCTCGCCTGTGCGGGATGCGGCAAAATCGATTATCCCGACGAAATCCTGAACCAACGCCTGAGCTACGACGAGTGCATGCAGGCGATCGACGAATGCGGCGCTCCAGTCGTTTCGATCGCCGGCGGCGAACCGCTGCTCCACCGCGAATTGCCACAGATCGTGCGCGGCTTTCTGGAGCGGAAGAAGTTCGTAATTCTGTGCACCAACGCGCTGCTTCTCGCAAAAAAAATCGATCAATACGAACCTCACCCGGACTTTACGTGGTCGATCCACCTCGATGGCGACAAGCCGATGCATGACAAATCGGTCTGTCTTGCGGGCACGTATGAAAAGGCCGTCGAGGCGATCCGGCTCGCCAAAAAACGAGGGTTCCGTGTCAGCATCAATTGCACGCTGTTCAGCGACGCCGATCCCGAACAGGTCGCCGCCTTCTTCGACGAAATGAAGACGATAGGCCTCGATGCGATTACCGTGTCGCCGGGGTACGCATACGAACGCGCGCCCGATCAGGAGCATTTCTTGAGTCGCGAACGCACCAGAAAGCTGTTCCGCGATATTTTCGCGCGGGGTCGCGGTGCCCTCGCGTGGCCGTTCAATCAATCTGCGCTGTTCCTCGACTTCCTCGCCGGTAATCAGACCTATCATTGCACCCCGTGGGGAAATCCCACGCGCAACGTCTTTGGATGGCAACGGCCTTGTTACCTGCTTGGCGAAGGCTATGCGCGAACATTTCGGGAGCTGATGGAGGAAACCGACTGGGATTCTTATGGCGTTGGCAATTACGAGAAATGCTCTAACTGCATGGTGCATTGCGGCTTCGAAGCCACCGCGGTGACCGACAGCTTTCGGCATCCGCTGAAAGCCTTTGGCGTGATGTTGCGCGGCGTGCGTACAGATGGTCCGATGGCGCCGGATATTCCGCTGGCCGGGGCACGCCCGGCCGAATATGTGTTTTCAAGCCATGTCGAGCGCAAGCTCGCCGAGGTACGCGCGCGCGAAACCGGTGTGCAGCACGCCGCAGCAGCGGAGTAGCGCGGCAAAGGCGATTTCGGCTTCCCATGCCGTGCGTATAAGCGGAAGTATCTGCAGCGGTGCGCGCAAAACTGAGCGAAGTACGGCCGGCAAATCCACGCCGCCGGACGGATGGAGGCCGATTTGGGCAGCGTGGGGCAAACTCCTGTGCGCGCCGTCGGACACCACGCGCAAGGCGGCCAACGGTAATCCGTGCGCCCGGGCAGCCCTCGCGGCGATATGGGATTCCATATCGACCGTTCTGGCGTTCGTGGACACCCGCAATTCCGCCTTCCCCTCGCGATCGCCGGACACACAATCGACACCAGCCATGGACGCTACGATCCCCCCGGGCAGCCGAGCGCTCAATTCGCGTGTCCAAGACGTGTTGGTGGCATAGATCGCGTCGGCGGTGACCACTTCCGATGCGATTACCATATCGCCAACGCGCAGGTCCGGACAGAGCGCGCCGCAAATGCCGATGCTGAGAATTCGGCGGCCGCCTTTCGCGACAGCCGCATCGATGCGCTGTTGGAGGACTTCTCCATCGCCGCCGCCGATGACCGGCAGCACATTGTAATGGTCAATCAGACGCGCTTCACGCGCCATACCCGTGACGGCAATTATCATCAAAGCCCGTACGAAACGCGATTCCTACGCCCAGCCCGGAGATTGCGGTATCGCGCGACCGCCCACAACGGGAACAACTTCGAGTAGCCATGATACCGCAAATAGAAGACCCGTGGGAAGCCGCCTCCGGTGTAGTGATTTTCGGGCCAAAGTCCGTGATCTCGTTGATTATCCAATAACCATACAATACCGCGCGACACCGCAGGCTGGTCCACCCGGCCTGCGGCCATAAGTCCCAGCAGAGCCCAAGCCGTTTGTGACGGCACCGATGGGGCCGGTTCGTAGCCGCGGTAATTAAGCTTATAGCTGTCGCAGCTTTCGCCCCAACCGCCGTCTTCGTTCTGAACCGCGACCAGCCAGTCGGCTGCGCGGCGCATCATCGGGGAATCGAAATCGACCCCAGCGGCATTCAGACCGGCGAGCACCGACCACGTGCCGTAAATGTAATTCACTCCCCAGCGGCCGAACCAGCTGCCGTCCTTCTCTTGTGTCCGTGATAGATAATCGACCGCGCGTTGGATGCGCGGACTGTCCAACGGCTCGCCCAGTTGCGCGAGCATGCCGATGCAGCGCCCCGTCACGTCCGCGGTTGGCGGATCGAGAAGCGCGCCGTGATCAGCGAACGGAATATTATTCAGATAATAATAGGTGTTGTCCGCGTCAAAGGCCGCCCAGCCGCCGTCTTTGCTTTGCAGCCCCTCTACCCATTCCCGCCCGCGTGCAATCGCTTCCGAATAACCACCGCGCCATGTCGTTCGCGGGCTCGCACGATCAAGTGCCATCACCACCACAGCGGTATCGTCAAGATCGGGATAGTGCGCGTTATTGTACTGAAATGCCCAGCCGCCGGGGCGAACATTCGGTCGCTGCTCCGCCCAATCACCTTTCACATCGAGGACCTGCCGCGCCCTCAGCCATTCGCACAGGCGCGCGAAATCGGTAGCTGCACCTTCATCCGCCTCCATCAGCGCATGCGCCACTAGCCCCGTATCCCAGATAGGCGATACGCAGGGTTGGCAATACGTTTCGTTGTCACGAAACACGAGCAGGTTCTCGATGGCCTTGCGCGCAATCGCGCGATCCGGATGGTCGGGCACGTATCCCAGCGCGTCAAACATCATCACGCTGTTCGCCATTGCCGGATAAATCGCGCCGAGCCCGTCCTCGCCGTTGAGGCGCTCGGTCACGAAGGCGACGCAACGAGCAATCGCTTTCCGGCGCAGCAGCGCCGGCCAGGCGAAGTCGATACGTTTCAGAACGATATCGAGGACGTGAAAAACTGCCGCCCACGCGAGATTTTGGTGTGGGGCGCGCCACCTTGCCTTTTTGGCAGTGGCAGAAAAGAGTTCGGTAATATGCACCATTCGCCGATTGCGCGCTCGTGGTTTCAGTGCCGCGAGCACGAGCAGCGGCACAAGGACCGTTCGCGCCCAGTATGACATTTTGGAGATGTGCACCGGAAACCAGCGCGGCAGAAGAATCAACTCGACCGGGATGGCGGGAGTCGCGCGCCATGAAAGCTCACCGTACAATGCGAGGAGGATTCGCGTGAAGACGTTTGTCTGCGCAGCACCGCCATGTGCAAGCACGGCCTCCCGCGCCCGCCGCATATGGGGTGCGTCCGGTGAATCCCCGATCATCTTTAGGGCAAAGTACGCTTTCACGGTCGTGCTCAGGTCGAAAGCCCCGTCGTAATACAACGCCCAGCCGCCGTGACTGCATTGAATGCGCCGGAGATACGCGGCTATCGTCTGTTCGAGCGCAGTGTTCGACGGTTCCCCCAGGTAGTGCACAAGCAGCACGTATTCAGACGGGATTGTCGCATCAGCCTCGAGTTCGAATAGGAAATGTCCGTCGTCACGCTGTATCGCCAGCAACGCTTTTGTCGCTCGCCTGACTGCATCGTCGAGCTTGGTTCCGAAATCAGGCAATGCGCTAATGTCGTTCATCTTGCAGGGACGCAATGGCAGCTTCCGCCGCCCTCTGTCCGGAACGCACCGCGCTCTCGATGGTCGCGGGTAGACCGGTCGCCGTCCAGTCGCCGGCGAGGAACACGTTGCGCAACGGCGTTCGCGTTCCCGGCCGTCTTGCCGCCTGCTCCGGCGTGGCACGAAAGGTGGCGCGCTTCTCTTTTACGATCTGCCATGCAGGAAGCTCGTCCGACAACCGATAGGCCATCGCGACATCCCGCCACAACGCGCGCGCGAGCTCTTCGCGATCGCGATCGACGATCGAATTGGCGCCGCTGACTGTCACCGAAATCCGGTTCGAAAACGCGAACACCCACTCGGCTGTCCCTCTCAAGATTCCCAGCATTGCCGGAGCGTCCTCCGGCGCGCTGGCACGAAAATGGGCATTGACGATCGCGGAACTCTGGTCCGGCACTGGAATTCCGGGGAGGAGTTCTGCCGCGATCCCCGGCGGAACCGCAAGTATCACCCGATCGCTGGGGGACAACGCGATGGGGGTACCGCCGAACTCGAGAGAAGCGGCAACGGAATCAATTCTCTCGATGGTCCGTAACCGTTCGCCGAAGCGGACGGGCGTGCGCCGGAGACGTAGAAATGTGATCGCGGGCTCGACGAAGGCGTCGGCAAGGCTACGGGTCGCGATGCGCGGCAACGAGGCACCGCCGCCGCGCGCGAGCGTTTCGCGCAACACTGCGGCGGCAAGGCCGGCATCGGCGAATTCCGGTGCCATGTTGAGCGCCGCGAGAAGAACGGGTCGTAGGAGCTTCTCCCATACCGCGCCGTCGCAGCGAACCACGTCTTGCACCGCGCACCCGCGGCCGTGCAAAAGTAACCCGGCGTAGCGCAGGTAATCAGAAAAAGACGTATCCGGCACGCGGCGGGACGGCACGAATGCCCACAAGGGAAAACGGCCGCGGCCAAGCGAAATCGTCCAGCGCCGATCCGATTCCAAATCGCAGAAGGCGAAGCGCGCCTCCTTGGGACCCATCAGACGATCCGCCGCACCGATGCTCTTCAAGTAGAAAAACGTCGCTTGATTGCCGCTCAGAACAAGATGATTTCCGTTGTCGATCACTTCCTGCAGCTGCGCATCAAACCACGAGCGGCAGCGACCGCCCGCCTGTGGCGCCGCCTCCACGATCTCGACGTCGACACCTCGCATTGCAAGTGCCACGGCAGCAGAAAGACCGGCAAGTCCCGCGCCGATCACATAGAACTTGCCCGCGCTCATGCGGCAAAGCCGTGGCGCAAAACGAGCCAGATCAGCACGGGTTTTGATATTCGTGTGGATTGGCGCGGTGCCGACCAGCCGCGATTTTTCATGCGCGCAAGCATCGCCGAATAAAGCGCGCCCATTAACCGCGACGGACGCAAATCGCCGCCCGGCCGCGAATGAAATATCACCTCGGCTTCGCGGTAATGATGCTCCGCGAGTTCGGCCAGACTGCGGCAGACGGAATCAACGACCGGATGCGCAATCGCCCGCGCCGGCGTGTCGAGTGCAATCGCGGCACGGCCGAGGAATTCGCGCGGTAGATAAAGCCTGCCAAGGCCGGCGTCTTCGTCGAGGTCGCGCAAAATGTTCGTGAGTTGCAAGGCGCGGCCGAGATGATGCGCCAGCCGAAATCCGGGCGTTTCCTGCATGCCGAACACCTTGATCGAGAGGCGGCCGACGGCGCTTGCCACGCAATCGCAATAATAATCGAGCGTCTGCAGGTCCGGGGCAATCATTGCGCCGCTCGCGTCCATTTCCATGCCCTCGATCACAGAGAGAAAATCCGCCTGGCGCAAAGCAAAATTTTGTATATGAGGCTTCAGGAAGTCGGTTCTGTCGGACGGTTCTCCGCGAAAAAGTGATATGATCGCGTCCCGCCATAACCCAAGTTGAGTCGCGCGATTGGCATCGGGTGTCGTTACATCGTCGGCGATGTCGTCCACGGCGCGACAGAAAGCGTAAATCGCGTACATGGCCTCGCGTTTTTCGCGTGGCAAGAGCCGCATGCCCCAATAGAAGGAGCTGCCGGACGCGGTACGTCGCGCGGTTTCGGGACCCGTGTCGGTCATGCCGTAAATGCGCGCGCGTCTTGTGCTCTCGGCCGGATTCGGTTCGAAAGAACACCCGCTCCGCCTGCGAGAGCAAGCAGGAGGCTTTCCGGCAGGCTGTGATGAACGCGTTCCGACAGCGGGTCGCGCGCGAGGAGGCGGCACGCCAGATTTTCAGCGAGGCGCTGGATGACTCCCACTTCCATCGCAAGGCGGTGATCGCGGATCTGTGCGGCCAACCTCCGCGAGCGCGCAAGCAAGGTCTGCGTTCGCATCGCCAACCTTGAAACCGCTTTGCGGAGCGGCGGCGAGGCTTGCTCAGCGGCGAGATCCGTCACCTCTGCACCCGTCTCGCGCAGCAGATCGAGCGGCAAATAGACGCGATCCAGCGCGCGGTAGTCCTGGCCGCAATCCTGTAAATGGTTGATGACCTGCAGGGCCGAACAGAGCGCATCCGAGGCTGGCCAGGTCGCCCTCGATTCGCCGTGCACCTCGAGCACAAAGCGTCCCACTGGCGCGGCAGAATAGCGGCAGTAATCCATCAGCTCATCCCAATTGCGATAACGCAACTTAGTAATGTCCCGCCGGAACGCTTCGAGCAGCTCGAGACCATGTTGTTCCGTGAGATTGCGGTCCAAGAGATGGCGGCGCAAGGCTGCCGCTTCGACCGAATCGCCGGACCGGCCCGCAAGCGTTCGCAACATACGCTCCAGAATGCGGAGTTTTTGGTTGCGTTCAGCGGGAGTATAATCGGCGACATCGTCCGCGGCTCGCGCAAAGCGATAAAACGCGAGGATTACCGGTCGGTTGGCTTTGCGAATAAGAAGCGACGCGACGGGAAAATTCTCGTCCCGATGTCCTTTGCCGGATGAGAGATTCGCCGCGTCCATGCTGTCATGCCATCGCCTGCGGGCGGCCTTTCCACATACCGCCACGACCGCGCCAATGCTCGACGGCCGATCTTAACGTGAAGGCTGCGTAGAGGGCGCCCACTACTGGAAGCGCAAACCCCCAGAGTGGCGATAGGCGGTAGAAACGCAGGACCGGCAGGAATGATAATGCCATTACGAGCCAGGCAAGCGCGCCGGCAATCCGCGGCAGCCCGTGCGCAAAAACCACAAGCAGAACCGGCATCGCATACAGGAGTGTCATGCCCGCTACCGTGCCACACAAGAGCAACGGCGAGTAGCAGAGCTGCGCATAAGCCGAGCGCGCCACCATGCGACCGATCTCGCCGATGTTCCCGTAGGACCGAAGGCTCTCCACCCGTTCGCTGAGAGCTAACCAGATCGGCCCCTTCGGTTTCAGGATGCGGGCAAGGGCACAATCATCGATGATAGCGCTCGCGATCACCTCCAATCCGCCGGCGCTGTTCAAAGCCTCTCTTCGCGCCAACATGCAGCCGCCTGCCGCCGCAGCGGTCTTCTTTGCGGGGTCGTTCACCCAGCCGAACGGGAATACCATGGCAAAGAAGAACACAAAGGCAGGAATCAACAGTTTTTCAGCGGCTGTGTGGCACCGCAGTTTCGCCATTAATGAAACGAGCACGGCTTGACCCTGTTCTGCATTTGCGACAAGCCGCCTTACGTTGTCTGTCGCATGTGCGATGTCCGCGTCAGTGAACAACACATAATCGGAACTGGTATTTCCCTCGGCGTGCGCCAAGCCCTGTTTCATCGCCCAGAGCTTACCGGTCCAGCCCGCGGGCCGCTCGCTTCCTGCGATAATTTCCAGTCGTTCGCTCCTGCCCGAAAGAAGCGCGGCGCGGCGGGCCGCGTCCGCGGTTCCGTCACTGCTGCCATCATCAACGAGGACAATGCGGAAAGCACCGGCGTAATCCTGGGCGAGCAAACTCGTGATCGCCCATGCGATCACATCGGCTTCGTCGCGCGCGGGAACAATGGCAACGACGGAGGGCGCGCCCACGTTTGTCGGCGACGCGTGGTCATCGCGCTCGCGCATCAGCCAGAACATGCCGCGACCGAAGATCAGATAAAGCCACGCAGCAACCTGCATAAAAGGAAGTGCCATCATGTGAGATAGCCGGCGTTGCGATACCACGCGACCGCATCTTGGAGGGCCAGGCGCCAGGGCCGCGAGCGGTAACCAAGTTCGCGTTCTGCACGCGCCGCAGTGAAGAACATGTGGTGACCGGCCATGCGGAGTGCATCGCGCGTGAGGAAGGGTTCTTTTCCCGTCAGTTGCGCGCCCATTTCCGCTGCCATCGCCAGGGGAAACAGGGGCGCACGCCAGAGCCGAAGACGCGGCGGTCTGCGGCCGGCGATTTCCGCGATGATGCCCAGCATATCTCTCAAGGTCACGTTCTCCCCACCCAGAATGTACGACTTGCCTATACAACCTTTTTCGAGCGCCAGCAGATGTCCTTCAGCGACGTCCTCGACATGCGCAAGGTTGAGTCCCGTGTCTACGTATGCAGGCATGCGGCCCGACGCCGCTTCGACGATGATGCGGCCAGTGGGTGTCGGTTTGATGTCGCGCGGGCCGATTGGGGTTGAGGGATTGACGATCACCGCCGGCAGCCCATCCAAAACCATGCGTTCGACGACCCGCTCTGCCGCAACTTTGCTGCGTTTGTAAGCGCCAATCGCCGCAGACTTGGTCAGGCGGCGCGTTTCATCGGCAGGATCGTCCAGCGTACCAGGTTTCAGCGTGGCAACGCTACTCGTGTACACGATGCGCTCGACGCCAGCTTTCCGCGCTGCTTCCATGATGGCGCGAGTGCCAGCCAAGTTGTTGCGCACAATTTCTTCGCGATCGCGCGCCCAAAGACGGTAGTCGGCCGCGACGTGAAATACATAACGCGCGCCAAGGGTGGCACGCAGCATGTCTTCGGAATTGCGCATATCGCCTTCGACAATTTCCACCGGCAGGCCATCGAGGTTGCCACGCGCACTTGTCGAACGCACGAGCGCCCGCACGGCGTAGCCGCGCGCCGCCAGCTGCCGCGCGACTGCGGAGCCGACGAAGCCCGACGCCCCCGTGACAAAGGCGATGTCCCTGGTGCTCATCGTAGTCGGCGATGGCCAAATGGTTGTACGGAATTAGGAGAGTGATTCAGCGCGCGCCCCTTCGGCCAATTGCCAGGCAAGCAGTACGGGAATACCAATCGCCACGTAGCGTGCCCGCTTCAGGAGAGAAAGTGCAATCGCGGCCGGTGCGGCCAGTCCGAACAGCGGACCTACAATCGCATAGAACGCTTCCTGGACGCCGCCGAAGCGCATGGAAGCGTTCAGGTGCCGGCGAAATGATTCGTATCGAGCAGTGTCCGGCAAAACAGCTTCTTATGCGCCTCGCTGCCGATTTCGACCCGTTGCGGCTGCGGGATCCCTACCTTCGCCGACCCCCAAAGAGGGCAGCTGTTCACGCCGCCTGTCCGCGCCGCGCACGAAGGAACTGGAAGAACTCGACACCTTCCCTGAGCCGCCGCTTCATCATCTCGGGACTGCGTATCATCTCCGAAACGATCTCGCCAATCTTGCTCCACCGGAAGTAGAAGCGCTTGTAGAATCCTTCGAGCGAATTGTGAATTTGCGTGTGCGTCAGATGCGGATAGTGCAGCGGCGCGATCTGAATGCCATGCTCGTCCACGAGTTCGGCGTTTGCCCCGTCGAGCCAGCCGTTCTCGACCGCCTGCTTGTGAAGGAAGGTCCCAGGATAAGGTGCGGCGAGGGAAACCTGTATCGTATGGGGATTAATGCGGTTGGCGAAACGAACCGTTTCTTCGATCGTTTCGAGGGTCTCGCCCGGCAAGCCGAGAATAAACGTACCGTGAATCGTGATGCCAAGATCGTGGCAATCCTTGGTGAAGCGCTCGGCCACCTCGATTCGCATCCCTTTCTTTATGTTGTACAGAATCTGCTGATTGCCGGATTCATAACCGACAAGAAGCAGCCTGAGCCCGTTATCACGCATAGCCTTAAGCGAAGCCCGTGGTACATTGGCCTTTGCGTTGCACGACCACTCGACGCCGAGTTTGCCAAGCTCCCTCGCGATCGCTTCCGCCCGGGGCAGGTTGTCGGTGAACGTGTCATCATCGAAAAAGAATTCCTTGACCTCCGGAAATGCCTTTTTTGCCCACGCGATCTCTTCGACGACGTGGCCCACGCTGCGCGTACGGTAGCGATGGCCGCCGACGGTCTGTGGCCAGAGGCAGAAGGTGCAGCGCGACTTGCAACCGCGACCGGTGTAAATGGAAATGTAAGGGTGCTTGAGATATCCTATGAAATAATTCTCGATCTCCAGGTCACGTTTGTACACGGGTGTCACGAAGGGAAGTGCGTCCATATCTTCGAGTATCGGACGCTCGTCGTTGTGTACGATTATCCCTTCGGCATTGCGATAGCTCAGTCCAGCAATGCGATTCCACGCCACGTCCTTCGCCACGTCGAGAATCGTGAAATCGAATTCATTGCGCGCAACGAAATCGATTTCCGGCGCATCCCTCAGACTGCCTTCGGCGTCGACAGCTACTTTCGCGCCGATGAAGCCGGCTTTGAGTGAAGGATTGACGCTCTTGAGCGCCGCGACGGTTTTGCGGTCTGAACCGAACGAGGGCATCGATGTGTGAAGCACCACGACGTCGTGATCTTTCGCAAGCGGAAGCACATGGTCGAGTGAGAGTCCGTGGGGCGGTGCATCGACGAGCTTGCTTCCCTCGACGAGCGCGGCGGGTTGCGCGAGCCAGGTGGGATACCAAAACGAACGCACCTCGCGCTTTGCCTGATATCGCGAGCCGGCCCCTCCGTCGAATCCATCATAGGAAGGCCCTTGCAGGAAAAGCGTCCGTAACATCGATGGTCACCTCCAAAGCGGGGCCAGCGCGCCGTCAGCGCCGGTGGAAAAACGATGACCGCGCCATTCGACGGTTTTGCCAAAGAATGATGCGAGATACACAAAAAAGGACAGTACGTCGCGCAAAGGCAAAAGCCAAACGTAACTGCTGCCAGCGCCCAGCCGCCGCCGGACTTTGAACACCAAAAACAGCCGCGCCGCCAGCGCCCAGGCGAGAGCGCTCAGCGAGAGCGCGCCAAAGCCCTGAAAGAGGACGGCGAGCAATGCGAGCGGCAATGGATAGGTAACGATGGAGCCGATGTAACCGCTTCGAGCCAAAAGCAAATTCGTTTTTGCCCAGCGAACCTCCTGGCGAAAAAGCGCCAGCGCGTTCTCCTCGCTGCAGATATGCTCAACGGCGCAATCGGCAATGATGACCCGATATCCGCAGGCGCGAACGGCGCGACCGAGTTCGTAATCATCGGCCAAAACGTCCGACAGCGTTTCGAAGCCCCCGATTTCCGCAAGCGTCCGTCGCCGCAGCGCGATCGTCGAGCCGAAACAGGGATGTGCAAGGCCAAGAGCCATTCCGAGGCGCGCGTTGGGAACGAAATGATAGTCGATGTTCATGGCCGCCAGTTTCGACCACAAATTCCCCAGTGCCTTGCCTGCATATAGCAAGGAAACGGCGCCGACGTTCGGTTCCTGAAACGCGGCAATGATGCGCCGCAGATAATCGGCGGGTACGCGAATGTCGCTATCGCTCACGATCAGCAGGTCATATTTTGCATGCGCGGCCATATTGATGAGATTGGCGACTTTGGGATTTGTTCCCAAGCGTTTCGGATCCGCGACAGCTTCGATATCGGCATCGGGAAAATCGCGCCGCAACGATTCAACCACGCCCAGCGCCGGGTCGGTTTGCGAGGTCGCACCGAAAACAATCTGCACCGGCGCTTCATAATCCTGCCGGAGAAAGCTTCGCAAATTGTCTTGGAGCCCAGCTTCCGCGAGATGGAGCGGCTTGAGGAGGGTGACGGGTACGGCGGGTCGCAAAGCAGAACGCGCGCTCCTGACCCCAATGCCGACCGCAAAGGCGGCAGCGGTGGTGAAACCTGCCGCAACAAAGGCGAGCAGCGCTAATCCGATACCTATTGTGTCCTGAATTCCGGTCATTCAGCGCTCCACAAAAATATCAAGAGAGCGCCAGCCCGTATCGGGCCCACGCGGCAAATGTTAACACGTTAAAACCCGCTATCCCGAACGTTAACACACGGTCCGCCTAGAAGAGTCAACGCAGGCGCCCTCAATTCGCCGCTTTCCTGCGCCCCCCTCCCGCCCGGAGCCTTGGACCTGCCGGCAACCTCAACAAGGGAGATGGGATATGCGCCGAATCCTTCAGAGAAGTTTGTTGACGAGCGCCATCATCATGGGCGCGTCCGCCTGCGCAATGACCCCTTTGTGGGCGCAAATGGACCAGATGGGCGATGTTGATAGCGCCATAAGCTTTGATTCCTTTCACGATCAACTCGCGCCATACGGCTATTGGCTTTACAGCGATCGTTGGGGAATCGTTTGGCAACCCTCGGATGTGCCCTACGATTTTCGCCCTTATTACAACGCAGGGCACTGGGTCTATACCGATGATTACGGCTGGTATTGGCTGTCCGATTATACTTGGGGCGACATTCCCTTCCACTTTGGCCGATGGGTGAACGATCCTGATGACGGATGGCTGTGGCTCCCTGGCTACATCTGGAGTCCGGGCTGGGTCGCATGGCGCACAAACGGCTCGGTGATCGGCTGGATGCCGCTGCCGCCCGACGATACGTTCCTTGAAGGACGCGGCGACCTCGGAGCTGGTGTGTCTCTGCGGTTCGGTGGTTTCGACATCGGCGCGCTTTATTCGCGCTGGTATGGGCCGCGATTCAACGAGCGCCTGCTTGCCGAAGATTGGGTTTTTGTTCCCGCCGGATTTGTGGCGGCTCCTGATTACCAGCGCGTGGTTATTCGCGATCCCGCGCGCATCATCAACATTATTCATCAGACGCGAAACATCACCAACTACACTGTTGTCAACAACATCGTCGTGAACAGAAGCGTGGACGTGCACTTGGTCGAGCGCGCCGCGGGACATCCGATTGAAGTCATTCATGCTGCCGCTGTGATCAAGCATCCCAACCTCGTGGCCAGTGTCGCCGTCGGCCAACGCGTACAGATGCGGATGCGCGAAACGGTTCCCCACGGACGGGGCTTCGCGAATAGTGCCCCGCCGCCGCCGCCGCGCGTTGTGGCCAAACTGTCGACCAATATCGCGCCCCGCAACGGCCGCGCGCCTGTGCACTTGTTCACCAAGGCCACAGTTACCGCGCCGGAAGCGCAGAGTCGCTTCCGCGGGGCACCGGTTTCTGAATCCGCCGCGGCACCGGGTGGCGAGAAAGGCGGCGCAATGACAGGACCGAATGCGCAGCGCATGCGACCCGAGCAGCCGGGCGGCATGACTGGTCCCAATGGGATGCGGCCGGAACAGCCGAACGGCCCAAACGGCGAGCGTATGCGGCCGGAACAGCCGAACGGCATGGCAGGCCCAAACCACAATTCAAACCCGCAAAACGGCACGACAACCCGGGAGCAGCAGAAAAAACAAGAACAAAAACAACAGCAAAACCCACCACCAAACCCACCGCAATAGCGGACCTTGACAAAACCCTCGCGCGCGGATTCCTCGCGCGCGAGGGATTTCGTTAGCGACGGACGAAGCATTCGATGGCGGAGCCAGCGGCGGCGATAGACTCTGCCAGGCCATCATGGCGCCATGATTTTCTATTCTGGCTCGTACTTCTCGTCTTCGCACAGCTCGTCATCTGGACAGTATTGCCGTGGCTTTTTGCGCTGAGCCTGCCGCTTGACGTCGTCAGCGACGGCCTGACGTGGGGACACGAATGGCAGTGGGGCTATTACAAACATCCTCCGCTGCCATCCTGGACCGTGGAAGCGTTCTTCGATGCGTTCGGCGACCTTGGTCCGTTTCTGCTCAGTCAAATCTGCATTGTAATGACGTACGTTTTCGTGTTCCTTCTCGGATGCGAAATGATGCCGATGCGCTGGGCGGCGGCCGGCACGCTGCTTCTCACTGGCGTGTATTACTTTTCAGTACCCACGCCTGAGTTCAACCACAACATCGCGCAAATGCCCGCGTGGGCAGCGGCATGCTTCTGCTATTTCGAGGCGTGGAAGACCGACAGGACACGATGGTGGCTCGGGCTCGGTGTCGTCGCCGGGTTGGGTTTGCTCACCAAGTACTCAACTGCTCTTCTGCTATTTGTCATGCTCGCGCATTTCGTGTTCACGCGCGGACTGAAGGATGGGCTGCGTTCAAGCGGTCCCTGGATTGCCGCGGGAATTTGTCTAGTGGTGATATCAGAGCACGTGCTTTGGCTTGCGCGAAGCGGATTCCCGAGCTTCCATTACGCTGCCGAACGCGCCCGAGTGGCTTCAGGTTTGGGCGGTTGGATTCTGGCGCCCGTCAAATTCCTGAGCGCACAGGCGATCGATGTCCTCCCCGCCGTCGGAATCGCGTGGATTGCCGGATTGCGCCCTGCGCCCGGCACGCTCCAACACAATGAAAAGCTTGGCTTCTTGCTTTGGATGACGCTAGGCCCTCCCATAGCTGTTGCACTTGGTTCGCTCGCCACGGGAATGGCCGCGCGTGATATGTGGGGCGCGCCGATGTGGAATCTGACCGGGCTCATTATCGTCCTGAGCGCGGCGGGAAACTGGAAACGCGCTTCGGGAAAATGGCTAGGCGCCGGAGCAGCGGCGCTGTTTGCGATCGGGTTGGGCGGGTTTGTGGTCGCGAACGTACTTGTGCCGGAATTGGAAAATCGACCGTCCCGTATTCAATGGCCCGATCGCTCGATTGCCCGTGCATCAGCCACTGTTTGGCGGCAGCAGGTTCAGCGGCCACTCAGGATTGTGGCTGGAGATGGCTGGCTAGGCGGGCTGGTGGCAATGCGCTCCGTTCCCCGGCCATCGGTCTGGATCGATGCAAATTACCGCAAGGCACCGTGGATCACGCCTGAAGCCGTAAAGCGCGACGGCGCGCTGCTGCTCTGGCGCGTGCACCCGAATGAGTCAGTGCCGAACGCATTTACGTGTCTTAAGGGAATACAGATTCTGGGACAGAAATCGTTCGTCTGGCCGGAAACACCCAAAGCCGCGCCGCTAATTATCGGTTATGCGATTCTGCTGCCCGCCGGCCGGTAGCAATTCATCAATTCTCGCCGGTTACATTTGCGCTCATGATACGACGCAAATCCGCTGTCTTTGCGAGCTTTCTGGCGTTCGTGGTGATGAGCGCCTGCACCGTTTTTTCGGCCTATGGAGCGACCTCCTCGCTGGCGCCGGACGCCGATTCGTCCTACCGCCTCGGAACGGGTGATAAGGTGCGTGTCATTGTGTTCGACGAAGAAGATCTGGGAGGCGAATTCCAGATCGACGATGGTGGATACATTCGGTTGCCGCTGATTGGGCAATTGAAAGCAAGCGGTTGTTCGCCACGTGAACTCGAGACCCAAATCGCCGCTGCTTTGGCCGACGGTTATCTCAACGCGCCCCGCGTCAGCGTCGAAGTAACCGATTACCGGCCATTTTATATCATTGGGCAAGTGAACAAGCCGGGCCAGTATGCGTACGTCAACGACATGACGGCCCTGAATGCCGTGGCGCTCGGCGGTGGATACACCGTTCAGGCGAGCGACTCATCGGTTTACATTCGCCATGAAGGCGAAAAAGAAGAACAGAAATACGCTACGGATGCCACAACAAGAATCCAGCCTGGCGATGTGGTACGGGTGCCGCGGACTTTGTTTTGGTCGGCCATCACGTTGGGCGGACCGATCTCGGCTATCGTAAGCACGCGCTGGTACTTGCCGACGCCGCCGCCGTAGAAGCCTGCGGCCCCTGATCCCGACAAATTCGAATTTGCTACCACCGCAGCGCGCACTGGCTCCTTGGCTCTATCTTGTTCTATAAATTGCCGATGATCCCCTTCCACAAAATGCATGGCCTGGGAAACGACTTCGTCGTGTTCGATGCGCGAGCTTCGGCGATTGCGCTCGATGACACATCCGCGCGTGCCGTGGCGGACAGGCGGCTCGGAATCGGTTGCGACCAGGTGATCGTCCTCGAACATGCGAAAGCAAGAGGCGATGCGCTTATGCGCATCTTCAACGCGGACGGCAACGAAGTTGAAGCCTGTGGCAACGCGGCTCGGTGCGTAGCGCGCCTTTTAATGACGGAAATAGACAGACCCGTTGTGGAGATCGACTCCGCGGGTGGTCTGCTTCGCTGCACCGATGCCGGAAATGGCCGGATCACCATCGATATGGGACCGCCGAAGTTTGCCTGGCAGGACATTCCGTTATCCGAGGCTCGAGATACGAACGCGCTCGCGTTGCGCCTGGACGGTATGGAACTCGACACCGCTGCCGTGTCGGTCGGTAATCCTCATTGCGTCGTCTTCGTTGCTGATGCAGATACGGCAGCTGTCTCCGAACTCGGATCGCGACTGGAGCGCCACGCCCTTTTTCCCGAGCGCGCCAATGTGGAATTCGTCACTGTGGTTCAACAAGGCAAATTACGGATGCGCGTTTGGGAGAGAGGCGTCGGCCTCACCCGCGCTTGCGGAACGGGCGCCTGCGCTTCCGTTGCGGCAGCGGCTAGGCGAGGCGTTGGGCCCAGAAAATCGGAGGTCGTCTTGGATGGCGGAACACTGATTGTCGACTGGCGAACGGCCGACGATCACATCCTGTTGACCGGCGCCGCGAACTTTGTGTTTTCAGGCGACGTGGATCTTTTGGGGTTGGACGCACACTGATGTCTTCTGTCGAGGTCATCACGTTCGGGTGCCGCCTGAATGCCTACGAGTCGGAAGCAATCCGCGCACGAGCGGCGGAAGCAGGTCTCCAGAATACCGTCATCGTGAACACCTGCGCGGTGACGAAGGAGGCGGTCCGGCAATCTAGGCAGGCCGTTCGCAGGCAAAAGCGCGCGAGGCCAGATGCGAAAATCATCGTGACCGGTTGCGCCGCGCAGACCGAGCCGGAAACATTTGACGGAATGCCCGATGTCGATTTTGTGCTGGGCAATGCCGAAAAACTGAGCCGCGCAAGCTATGCGGATTTTGGTCTCGGCACCGCGGAGCGCGTGAAGGTTAACGACGTTTTCTCGATGAGAGAAACCGCGGCGCAATTCGTCGACGGATTTGAGGGCCGCGCCCGCGCATTCCTGCAGGTCCAGAACGGTTGTGATCACCGCTGTACGTTTTGCATCATTCCCTTCGGCCGAGGGAATTCGCGCAGTGTGCCCGTGGGCGCGGCGGTTCAGGAAGCACGGCGGCTGACGGAGCGAGGTTATGTCGAGCTCGTTCTCACCGGCGTCGATCTCACGGCCTACGGCGCCGACCTTCCCGGCCGGCCAACGCTTGGTTCCCTGGTGCGCAAGCTGCTGAAGCACGTTCCAGCGATTGCACGACTTCGGCTTTCCTCCATCGACGCCGTCGAAGTGGATGCCGAGCTGATGCGCGCCATAGCGGAAGAAGAGAGACTGATGCCGCATTTACATCTTTCCGTTCAGTCCGGCGACGATCTGATCCTGAAGCGCATGAAACGACGCCATTCGCGGCGCGATATTATCGCGTTCTGCGAGAAGGTCCGGCAACTGCGTCCGGAAATTGCCTTCGGTGCAGATTTGATCGCGGGCTTCCCAACCGAATCCGAAAGCATGTTCGAAAACACAATGGACCTCGTGGAAGACGCCGACCTTAGTTATCTGCACGTCTTCCCCTTCAGTGCACGACAGGGTACGCCGGCATCGCGGATGCCACAGATTGAGCGCTCAGCCGTCAGGGACAGAGCCGCGCGCTTGCGCGGCAAGGGCGCTCTTCAACTTCAGAAACGGCTTACCGGACTGGTCGGCAGCGAACAAACAATACTCGTCGAGAAAGCTAGGTGCGGGCGCACAGAATGTTTTGCATCAACCCGATTTTTGGACGTAACCGCCGACCCCGGTTCTGTTTTGCGTGCCCGGATTACCGGCGCGGGCGCGGATCACCTGAAAGCTGAGCTCTCGATGTGACCGACACCGAGCCGTCCATGCGCCCGGGTTTTCTGTCGAAACTTCGCGCAGGTTTGTCGCGTAGCGCCAACGCCTTCGCCGGCAATCTCTCCGGCCTCTTCACCAAGAGAAAACTCGATGCTCAAACCGTTGCGCAACTCGAGGAGGCACTTGTGCGCGCGGATGTGGGTACCATACGCGCAGCAAATATTGCCGCGGCGGTTGCGAAGGGGCGTTACGACACAGAGATTTCGGGGTCCGAACTGAAGTCAATTCTCGCCGCCCAGATCGCGGCCATTCTGCGTCCCGTACAACAACCGCTCTTAGTAGAGAGCACGCGCAAGCCGTTTGTGATCCTTGTCGTCGGGGTAAATGGCACCGGAAAGACCACTACGATCGGAAAGCTCGCACAAAATTATCGGCGCGAAGGCCGTCGCGTCATGGTTGCTGCCGGCGATACGTTTCGCGCAGCGGCGGTAGAACAGCTCCGGCTGTGGGGCGAGCGCACCGGAGCGGATGTCTTTGCCCGCGGCTCGGGAGCGGATTCAGCCGGAGTGGCATTCGACGCTCTCGCCAAGGCACGGGCCGATCGCGTCGACGTGCTGCTAATCGACACGGCCGGCCGTTTGCAGAATAAGGCAAATCTGATGGCAGAACTGACTAAGATCGTTCGCGTCCTCAAGAAGCTCGATCCCGAAGCACCGCATTCGGTGCTTCTCGTGCTTGACGCCACGGTCGGGCAGAACGCGATCTCGCAACTCGAAACGTTCAAAGCGACTGTACCGATTACCGGGCTCGTGATGACGAAACTTGACGGAACGGCGAAAGGTGGCATCCTGATTGGGCTGGCCGACCGTTTCGAACTGCCGATCGCCTATATTGGCGTCGGCGAAGGACAGGACGATCTCCAGCCATTCAATGCACGCGCCTTCGCGGAAGCTCTGACGGGCGCCATATGAGAGCGGAATATCGCGCAGCACAATGGCAGCGCGTGGCGCTGGATTTGGGGCCATTGGTCGTGTTTTTCGGCACGTTCCGGTTCTTCGGAATTTTTACGGCCACCGCCTTTTTCATGGCGGCCGTGCTGCTCGCTTTGGGTGTGGGATATCTGCGAGAGCGGCGCCTTTCACCCATGCCGCTCATTACCGCAGTGCTCGTACTGGTATTCGGCGCGCTAACGCTCTACCTCCGGAACGACATTTTCATAAAAATGAAACCGACAGCGCTCTATGCGCTTTTCAGTCTGTTATTGGCGGGGGGACTGGCCTGCAATCAGCTTCTTATCCGGCATGTATTTGCACAGGCTTTCGAACTCAGCGACGCCGGCTGGCGCGCGCTGACATGGCGATGGGCCGGTTTTTTTCTCGCGCTTGCCGCGCTCAATGAAGTGGTCTGGCGAAATTTTACGACAGCCGTCTGGGTCTCGTTCAAGGTTTGGGCAATTATACCTCTGATATTTCTGTTCGCGCTCGCTCAGACCCCGCTCATTTTCAGACACCAAATAAAAACGGAGGATCAGACGCAGAGCGGCGGATAATGCAATGCCCAGTGCGACAACAATCCATGCGGCTGTGGCCCTAAGAACGCGAGAGAAATCTTGCCGGTTGCTTTCTTCGCGATTAGTCTTCTCTCCGCCTTCGAAACGTGCAGTGACAGTCGAAAAATGCCCGGCGTCGAGCGGGCGTATCCATCAAAATCGCGACGGCCCCCGGGGGACGCATGAGCGTTACAGGACATCGCAAGGCAAATGGCAGCGTTGAACTCGCCGGCACGCCATCTCATCTTCTGCGTAGATGCTATCAGTATTTCGGAGATTTGTTCGTTCAGCAGTCGGGTGATAAGGACCTGACGCGGCAACAATATCTGGTGCTGACGGCGCTCGATCAACACGACGGAGCCAGTCAGACGACGCTCGTCGAAGCAACGGGGATCGATCGCTCTACACTTGCCGAAATGGTCCGGCGCATGCTGGCCCGCGAGCTTGTGTCGCGCAGCCGAACCGAAACCGATGCTCGTGCCAACGCCATTTTTATCACGCCGTTGGGACGTCGGACATTGCGCAGCGCTAGGCTGGCCGCGGAAAGAGCGGAGCGCAGTTTCCTCGAGCCGCTTCCGCCTTCTGAGCGGATTCGCTTCGTAAAGTCCCTCGCACTGATCGCTTCAGCCGCGGATCAAGTGCCGATCGGCAATATGGGTCGGCACCACAGAAAAGCCTCGATACGCTCAGCAGGCCTCCTGCGCCGGGTTTAGCTTTGCCGACGTCCCTCACGATTGCGCGCACGATGATGTGCTTCAGCGTGTGCGCCACCATAGGACCTGCTAGCCGCAGCCGCACGGTGATCTGTCCGGCCCGAAGATCCGCCGACGTGAATTGTGTTGCGACATGATCAAGCGCCGGAAGACCAACAGCGGGCGCCGGCTTCCCGACAACCATGAGAGTTGGGCGGAGTGCCGTCGAGGCAGCAAAAAAACAAGGCCGCCGGCACCATCGACGCCCTGATGGAAGCGGCAAACAACAGTCGCTTCAGATGGCGGGTCTTTCACTTTCGCTGCGCATCTGGCGCAACTGCTCCGCAACACGAAAATACCCTCGCAGCGTGAGCACAACCGCCGCGATCAAGGCAAGCGCGCTGACGGCATAAGCGGGCCAGATGAAGCCCCCATAATGACCCATGGCGAGAAAATGCATCATCGATCCAACGCCACAGAAACCCGGGAGCGGATGATGCGCCGCAGAATGGCAGTGCGGATGCGCACAATCCAGAGAGCGGTAAAGAGGGCGGTATATCCGGCCACCATGATGAAGAGTGGCCAGAGAAAAATGCCTGCTATTACCGGACCACCACTGCGAAAAATGCTTTCACCCTGATGCAGGGTGTTCCACCAGTCGACAGAGAATTTGATAATGGGAAGATTCACCGCGCCGACAATCGCCAGGATTGCGGCACCCCGGGCCGCTCGGGTCTCATCTTCCGTGACGTTCCAGAAAGCGATGTAGCCGACGTAGAGGAAAAAGAGCAGCAGAAACGACGTCAGTCTTGCGTCCCAGACCCAATAGGTCCCCCACATCGGTTTGCCCCAAAGAGATCCGGTGATCAGCGCCAAAGCCGTGAACAGGGCGCCAAGGGGGGCGGCCTCTCGGGCGGCGAGATCCGCCAGCGGATGACGGTTGACGAGCGCCCAGACTGAACAGATCGCCATCAGTGCGTAGGCGCCCATTCCGATCCACGCTGCCGGCACGTGCACGAACATGATGCGCACCGCGTCTCCCTGCTGTTGTTCCGGCGGAACAACAAACAGCGCGAGGTACACTCCAACGCCAAGAAACACTGCTGAAACACCGAACAGCCATGGCACAAATGGGCGGCTCGCATCGAGAAATCGCTGGGGATTTGCGTATGCGATCATCCCGGGATGCGTCTCACGCACTGAGATTTGTTCTTAACCCGGCGGCCACAGCAAACGGGCTCAATAGCACCGCGGCAAGAGAATACGCGCCAAGATACAGGGCCGCACCATTCGCCATTCCTTCCATTGCGGATCGCACGATCCCGGCGCCAAAAATTACCACCGGCGTAAGCAGGGGTAACACGATGAGTGGGAGGATCAGCCCACCCCGTTTGGCAGCCAGCGTAAGGCTCGCCCCAATGGCTCCCATCGCACTGACCGCGGGCGTTGCAAGCGCGACGGATTGCAGCAAGGCGAACAGGCCGTTGCCGGGAAGCTCCATGGCAAAGGCCGCAAGGGGTGAAATTGCAAGCAACGGCAGTCCGGTCGCGAGCCAATGGGCAACGATCTTGGATACGGCCAGAGATTCGAGCGACAGCGGCCCAGTTGCAAGGAGTTCCAGGCTGCCATCGTCGAAATCCGCCTGAAAAAGATGGTCGAGCGAGAGCAGGGCGGCGAGCGTTGCACACAGCATGATAATTCCGCCAGCGACGGCATGAAGAAGCCCGGGCCTCGGCCCGATACCCAAAGGGACAAGCGTCACGATCGCGGCAAAGAAAGCCAACGCAAGAAGCGTACTGCCTCCGCCTCGGGAGGCCAGGCGAACATCGCGTCCGATCAGCGCGAGGCAACTCATTCGAGTTCGAGCGAGGCGGTCTCAACGCCGAGCGGTTCATGGACGGCAGCAACTACCATTCCGCCTTTGCCGCAGTGCTCCTGGATGTGCCGCCTGATGCATTCCTTTCCCGTGCTATCAATGGCCGACATTGGCTCGTCAAGAAGCCAAAGCCACCGCGCGTCCACCAACAGTCGGGCAAAGGCCAATCGCCGCCGCTGGCCATACGAGAGGTATTGCGCGGGCAATTCCTGCAGATGTCCGAGCCCAAAAGCCGCCAGCGCCTCCCTCACGCCGCCGGAACCTCGATTGTAGCGATAATGAAACTGCAGGTTTTCGCGCAGGGATAACTGCCGCTTCACGCCGTCCAGATGCCCGAGCCAGCCGACGTTTGCTCGGCGTTCTTCGGGATGGGCGGCGATACCGTTCGGATGCAGGCGGAAGATGATACAGTCGTCCGGAATCGCGAGCAGGCCCGCAATTGCGCGGAGGAGCGACGTTTTGCCCACCCCGTTCGGACCGCGTATCGAGAGGATTTCGCCGGCGGAAACCGAAAAGCTGATGTCGCGCTGAAGCACCCGTCCGCCCCTGACGAGTGGCAGGCTTTTGACCAGCAGCTCCGCAATCAATGACACCGGTCAGTACATATGCTGACCGCCGTTGATTGACAAAGTCGAGCCGGTGATGAAACCCGCGTCGTCGGAAACGAGAAACAGGACGGCGCGCGCAATTTCATGCGCCTTGCCGAGCCGTCCCACAGGAATGCGCGCAACGATTTTCTCCAGCACCGGCGAGGGGACGGCCGCGACCATATCGGTATCAATGTAACCTGGTGCAATGGCGTTGACCGTTACGCCTTTTGACGCTCCTTCCTGCGCAAGCGCTTTCGTAAATCCATGGATACCGGACTTTGCAGCCGCATAATTCACCTGCCCATACTGGCCCGCCTGCCCATTGATCGACCCGATATTCACCACCCTCCCGAAGCCGCGGTTGAGCATTGTGTCCCAAACGGCTTTGCACATGTTGAAGCAGCCGCCGAGATTGATATCGAGTACTTCCTCCCACTCCGTGCGGTTCATTTTTCGCATAGTGGCATCACGCGTTATTCCTGCGTTGTTTACCAGAATCTCGATCGGCCCCGTTTCGTTTGAAACTCTGGCCACCGTCTCGGCACATTGTCCAAGATCGGCAACATCGCATTTCAGCGCCGGAATACCGGTGTTCTCCGAAAACGCGCGGGCGCGATCCTCCCGTCCCGCGTACAACGCCGTTACCCGGTACCCCGCGTTCTTCAACGACAGGGAGATTGCCTCGCCGATCCCCCTCGTGCCGCCGGTCACAATCGCAATCCGACTCATCGCGTCCTCCTATTGCGCCTTCCTCTTTTCGGCCGACCACCGCCGCTTTCCGTATCAGGAATTCCGCAATCAAGGCAAAACCGGGGCACGCGCGGAGGGGCCGCTTTTACTAGCTCTGGACAGGCAGGTCCCGTGGTGTTGTGCTAGGCGCTCGACCAGAAATTGGCTTGGCGAACTCCGACGCGATGGTGAGACCGTGACGCACAATCCCGCCGAGGAGCCGCCCGTGGTGATCAAAAAATATGCAAATCGGCGTCTCTACAACACGAAAACTTCTACTTATGTAACGCTCGAACACCTGTCCGAAATGGTGAAGGACAGTATCGAGTTCGAGGTTCGCGACGCCCGAAGCGGAGAAGACATAACCAGATCCGTTCTGACGCAAATCATATTTGAGGAAGAAGCCAAGGGACAAAATCTGCTGCCGATCCGCTTTCTGCGCCAGCTGATCAAATTCTACGGAGACAGTCTGCAGGCGTTCGTTCCGGGATACCTCGACCTGTCCATGGAGAGCTTTGCCAAGCATCAGGACGAGATGCGACGGCGCATGGCGGAGGCGTTCGGCGGCGGTGGGCAGGCGCTCGAAGCCATTACGCGCCAAAATTTGGCGCTGTTCGAGAGGACAATGCGCATGTTTGCCCCATTCGCTTATTCGGGCCGTGAACCCCCGGGCGCGGACTCCTCCGACGGCAGTTCAAGTCAGGCGAAACCCGCTTCGTCGGATGAAGTGAGCGCGCTGAAAGACGAGATCGAAGCGATGCGCCGCCAGCTGGCGGAAATCGCGCGAAAAAAAAGCTGACGGGGCGTCGCCGCAGTCAGCCGTTTTTCCAGGCTGGGCGCATTGAAGGCTCGCCGCAGTGGAATCCCTGGAAGTATTCAACGCCCAACCCTTTCAGCAACTCCGCCTCCTGGTCGGATCCGACCCATTCGGCAACAGTCTCCAGATGGAAATGTTTCGCAAGGTCGACCAGCGTTCTGACAAATATCTGGTTTTCACGCGAGGCTGCTAACCCGCGGACGAATGCGCCATCGATTTTGACCATATCTACGCGCAGCATTTTCAGATTGCGGAAAGATGTGAAGCCTGCGCCAAAATCGTCGATCGCCACCTTGCAGCCCATAGCGCGCAGGTTCGAGATGAAACGCGTCCCCTCTTCGAAATCGTTCAGCGCAGCGGTTTCGGTGAGCTCTACCACCATGCGGGGGGCCACGGATTCATTCGCACGGACATAGTCAACGAATGAATCCAGCCAGCAGCGGTCGGACGCGACCGTTCCGGAAACATTGACCGCCAGCTTTATGTCGGGAAAAGCGTGCAGTTCGGCGATGGCCATTTCAAGGGTACGGCGGTCGACTTGCCGCACGAGCCCCAGTTGTTCGGCGGCGGGAATGAACTGTCCAGCCTGTGCAATCGAGCCGTCGGAGCGAACAAGCCGAAGCAGACACTCGTGGTGAACCGGCGCACGGTCTTTTGCACTGACGATCGGTTGGTATGCAAACGCGAGGCGGTTATCCCTTAGCGCGGCAGCAACTTCGTCCGCCACCGACATCAATCGCAGGCGGGCCATCTCGCGCTGTGGCGATGGCGAATAGATGCTGTAGCCGTCCCTGCCCCCCGCCCGGGCACGATCAAGAGCTTCCTCTGCTCTGAGCATGGCCTCCTGGCCCGACGATGCACTCGACGGCAGCAGTACGGCACCCGCACTTATCGTCGCCGAAACCGCGCCCCTTCGGGTCAAAATGACTTCGCTCCGCACGGTTGCGCGCAGCCGCTCGGCAATCGTGTTCATGTCGTCTTCCGAACACGGTGACAGGACGATCCCGAGTTTGTTACCCGCAATCCGCCCGATCAGATCGCCATCGCGCAGCGATGCCGCGAGACGTTCGCTGACTGTAACGATTACCTCGTCCGCGACCCCGAACCCGTAAGCTTCGTTGATGACCGCAAGCCGATCGATCGCTGCGACCAGATAGGCGCATTGTTTTGCCTGCTTGCCCGCCTGTTCGATTGCGCGCCCGAGCTCGGACCGCAAGGTCGTGCGGTTGAGATGGCCTGTCAGTTCGTCGCGAGTGGCAAGGTATGTCAACCGTTGGGAATCGCGTTTCCGCTCGGTGACAACACGTACAATCCCGGCAATCCGCTCGGTATGGCCTTGAGACCCCGGTACAACCACGCCGCGGACCTCGAACCAAGCCGCCTCCATTGCGGAGGTGACCTGAAATTCGAAATCGAACGGAATTTCCTTCGTGCCGCCGCCGCTCAAGATCGAGTCGATATGCTGGCGGCCCGACGCTCCTATCCAGTTTCGCAGCTGCGATCCGCGAGTGAGGGCGCCGGTACCCGCAAAAGGCGACAAGATTTCGATCGCGCCATCCCACACAACCTCGTCATTGGCGAGGGTCCAGTCGAACGCCGCTTCTCCTGCGGCTCGCGTCGCAAGCCTCAGCCGCTCGGTATGCCGAATAGCTCCCAGCGCGTGGAGGCTTTCGGCCGGTTTTCTCGGCAGCACGTGACGTGGCACGATGCAGTTCCTGCGGTTTCGACCGTGGGCAGCAGCATGTGCCAAGCGTCATTAAAAAAGCCGAAACTTCCCTAGCTGTCGCATTCACAGGCGTTTTTCGCTAAGAAGTAGTTAGTGTCGTGGCGACACGCCTTCGTTCATGACCTGGACGTAATTCAGCGCCGCCGGGCGTCCGGAACCGCTATCAAGCGGGCACCGACGACACGCCCGTAACCGCCCTCCTGCACAACAACCGCAATGCAATCGTATTCCGGCAAACCTTGATCTCCGCCAGGTACGTCCAGCGAAATCGGCTGTCCCTTCCAGATTGCCACCGCTCTGATATCCCGGACCACATTGCGGTAATCGATGCTGCGCCCCTTGTTTTCTCCGGCTCCGATCCGAACGGATGCATGGCTCAGGACGTGAAGCATCCAAACGGTTGCGTCTTCCGCGGTTCTCTCGGGATAGGAGCCTATCGCGATATGGACGGCATCCGGCGAGGCCGACAGGGCAAGTGGTATCTCGCGCATATCTGATTTTCGCGCATTGATCGCCGCATCGAGCTGCCCCTCGCGGCTGCCCACGACATCCGTAATACCGTCGACAATGATCTGGGGCGTGTAGACACCCCCCCGCCCCATCGTGGCCGCGTAGGCCTTCTGCCGTCGCGTGTTCGCCTCGCTGGCGAGCGTGTCCTTCCACCCGAGCATGTCCCAGTAAGTTATTGGCAGGCTCAGTGCCAAAACATCCGGTCGATCGGACAACCGCCCGACCAGAGCGTCAGCAGGTGGGCAGCTATTACAACCTTGACTTGTGTATAGCTCAAGCACTACCTGCCGTTTAGCCGCGCATGGCATCGGAGTCGCCAGCAATAGCGCGAGCGCTGTGATCGAGAAGGCACGAACACCAGCCGGAAAGCTCATCCGGAGCAAGATACGGCGGCCCGATCCTCCCGTACCAGTCACTTCGGCTTGAATTTCAAACGCTACGAGGGCCGTGCCGCGGCGTTGGCAGAAAGCAGCTTTCGCAGAACGAACTGCAATATTCCTCCGTTCTGGAAGTAGGCGATCTCGTCGGCCGTATCGATTCGGAGCAAGAGTGGAAGGTCCAACTGTCGTCCATCGGGACGGTATATTGCCGCGTTCAACGGCATACCGGGGGTGACGGTTCCGGACAGTCCCCGAATATCGATCAGCTCTCTGCCGGAGAACGCGTAGTCAAATCGCGTCTTCCCATTTGAAAACACCAGCGGTGCGATTCCCATGCCGATCAGGTTCGACCTGTGTATTCGCTCAAAGCTCTCGGCAATGACTGCCCGCACGCCCAAAAGCTTTGGACCCTTTGCCGCCCAATCGCGCGAGGATCCGGTGCCGTATTCCTTTCCGGCGATCACGACCAGCGGCGTGTTCGCCTGTCCGTAGCGCATCGCCGCATCAAAGATCGACATCTCTTTGCCGGCAGGATCATTCGCGGAATAGCAGATTGTGTTTCCGCCTTCGCGTCCACCTAGCATTTCATTCCTGATCCGGATGTTCGCAAATGTTCCGCGCACCATGACTTCATCGTTACCGCGGCGCGAACCGTAGGAATTGAATTCCGCGAACGAGACGCCGTGCTCCAGCAGATACTTGCCGGCCGGGCTATCCTTCTTGATCGAACCAGCCGGGCTGATGTGATCGGTGGTAATGGAATCGCCAAAAAGCGCGAGAATGCGGGCACCCGAAATGTCCGATGTGGCCGCTGCTTTGTGCGGCATGCCGTCAAAATAAGGCGGACGCCTGACGTAGGTGGAAGCGCAATCCCAAGCGAAAGTCTTCCCCTTTGCGACTTTGATTTTTTTCCACTCGCGCCCACCCTCGAACACATTAGAGTAACGTTTGCGGAAGTCCGACGCGGTCACAGAACTGCGGATCGTGTCTGCGATTTCCTGGGGCGAAGGCCAAATGTCGCGTAAAAAAACCGCGGCGCCTTTCTTGTCGTGGCCGACGGCCTCCGCTGCCAAGTTGACGCGTATCGATCCTGCCAAGGCATACGCGACGACAAGCATCGGCGACGCGAGATAATTTGCACGTACCTGGGGATGTACGCGGCCTTCAAAATTCCGATTTCCCGAAAGCACGGAAACCGCGACAAGGTCGCCTTGCGCGACGGCATCGGAAACGGACTCCGGAAGCGGGCCGGAATTTCCAATGCAGGTGGTGCAGCCGTAGCCCACCAATCCGAATCCCAATTTTTTCAGTGGCTTGTCGAGGCCGGCTTTGGCGAGATAATCGCTCACCACCTGACTTCCCGGCGCAAGCGACGTTTTCACCCAAGGCTGCACCGACAGTCCGCGGTCGATCGCTTTTTTCGCCAGCAAACCCGCACCAATCATCACATTGGGATTGGAGGTGTTGGTGCAGGAGGTGATCGCCGCAATTACCACGTCTCCATGTGCCAAATCGTGAGGAATGCCGGTCAGTGGGACCCGGTCGTCGGCGTTCGCCTTGAACAGATCTTTCAAATCTGAGTCGAAGGAGGGGGCAGCCTGCGCAAGAGGAACACGATCCTGCGGTCTGCGCGGACCCGCGAGACTGGGTTCCACGGTGGCGAGGTCAAGAGCCAAGGTGTCCGTAAATACGGGCTCCGGACTCTTTGCATGGCGGAACAGATCCTGCACGCGAGCGTATTTTTCCACCAGCGCAATCGGCGCCGGCTTGCGCCCGGTTGATTTGAGGTAGCGCAGCGTCTCCGAATCGATCGGAAAGAATCCGCAGGTTGCACCGTATTCCGGGGCCATGTTGGCGATAGTGGCGCGATCTTCGACGGTCATCTGATCGAGACCGGGCCCATAAAATTCGACGAATTTGCCGACTACCCCCTTTTTGCGCAGCGTCTGCGTTACGGTGAGTACAAGGTCGGTGGCAGTAACTCCGGGCTGGAGCTTGCCGGTCATGCGAAAGCCAATCACCTCCGGAATCAGCATCGAAATGGGCTGGCCGAGCATCGCGGCCTCAGCCTCGATTCCGCCGACGCCCCATCCCAGAACAGATAGCGCATTGATCATGGTGGTATGGCTGTCGGTCCCCACCAACGTGTCAGGGAATGCGAATTCAACCGTCTTGCCCGCCCTTGGACCGGTGCTTTTACGAGTCCAAACGGTCCGCGCGAGGTATTCGAGATTCACCTGGTGACAGATGCCGGTGCCCGGCGGCACAACGCGAAAATTCGCGAATGCCTGTTGTCCCCAACGGAGAAAGGAATAGCGCTCGCGGTTGCGCGCGTATTCGAGCCCGACATTTTTACGGAAGGAATCGGAATGTCCGAAACTATCCACCATCACCGAGTGGTCAATGACCAGATCCACCTCCGTGAGCGGATTTATTTTTTCCGGATCGCCACCTAACGCCTTCATGGCGTCGCGCATTGCTGCAAGATCCACCACCGCGGGTACGCCTGTGAGGTCCTGCATCAGGACTCTTGCCGGCCGGAACGCAATTTCGCGCTCGGAGCGCCGCGAAGAAAGCCAGTTCGCCACCGCTTGAATATCCGCCGCCGTCACCGTCGCGCCATTTTCATGACGCAACAGATTCTCAAGGAGAATCTTCAGCGAGTGAGGGAGCCTGGAAATTCCGGCAAGGCCGTTTCGTTCGGCCGCTGGAAGACTATAGTAAAAATACGTGCGGCCGCCACTCGTGAGAGTTCGCCGGGACTTGAAGGAGTCGGGGTGAGTCAAGACGACCTGCTCACGCGGAGAGACGTGCGTGATGTAGTGATTTTGCCCCTCGTTGTCATCCTTTTGTTGCGGTTGCGCCGATCTGCACAAAGTCGCCCCCCCATCCACAATGTTGCCCAATTCGCAGCGTAGTTGCCGCTTTGCAACTGATCGCGCTTGGCGCTGATGGTCGGATTACGCCCTGCGATTGCCGGGGCATTTTTTCTCGTTGCAACATCACTGGCTTGCGCCACAGACGCGGACAGATCGCTTCAGGCCAGGCTCTCCTCGGATCATCTGGGACGTCTCGAGCCCGGCAGATATCTGGCGGGCGAAAAGGCGGAATTTGAACTGAGTTCGGCCGGCGCTTGCTATCTTCTGCGCTTCGGCGGCTCTCCGGAGGTGTTTGTAGTTACCGCGGACAATGCGCCCATGGGAGGACGCGTCCTAAGGTACGATTCTGGGGAAACTGCGCTCCAGGTATCCGGCTGGGGCGGTGTCACGCTCTACACCGATGCAAATCCGGGAGGTCTGCCCGCCGTTCGCACCGGTGTTGCGCCTACGCTCTCCCCTGCCACTGCGTCTTCCGACGACATTCGAGTGGCCAACGAAGATCTGGCCGACGATGTCAAGCGCTCGCGCAGGATCAACATGGCCTTTTTGGTTGATTGGTCCAATATGCCCGACACACCGTTCGCGCGCGCACGCGCTCTCGACGCCATGGAAAACATCGCTCGCGGCATTGAGCGGTTGGGCCGTTCGGCGCGCTGGCGCCAGGCGCTTTCGCGGAGAGTGTCCGATGTGAGGCTCACAAAAGGCGCAACCCCGGCGGTAAAATTGAGCGGAAAGACACTACTGATCACCTTTAACCCCGATGGGGGCTATGAAGGACGAGCCTCATCACGGGCGATCGCGAGCGCCCTCGGGACATTGCTGGGGACGCCCTCGAAGCAAAGTTGAACCAAGTCGGGCCCGCCCAGCTGGCCTTCGCACCAGTGGACGCGAACAGTCATCGATAATAAACCGTTCTCGGATTTGCGTCACATGGGCGCGGAAACGGAACATATGAAGAGCGGAAAAAGCCAGACAACGTTGCGCAGGAATGTCGCCGATGCTCCCATTGGGGATGTGGAACAGGCTGCTGCGGGGCGCGTCAAGGCCGCATGTTCTCTGTTGACGTCCGGGTCGCCGGAACTCGCACGGTTTTGCAATGCGTTCTACAGCAGCGCGTCACCGGAAGACCTGGAGCGGTTTACGATTCAGGGACTGGCGAGCCTCGCGGAAGTCGTGTTCGACCGTTCCGAACTCCGTCGGCCGAAGGAAACTCTGGTCGAAACCTTCGATTTCATGCAAAGCGATGGCGGATTTCGCGAGCTCGTTCTCCTCTGCGTCAACGAGGACATGCCTTTCCTGTTTGATTCACTGATGGAAGAGCTGACGGCGGAAAAGCTAAGGCTGCACGGCGTTTTTCATCCAGTCATTGCACAGCAAAGGGATCAGAACGGCCGTCGGATCATCTCAGGCGATGCGATGCGGGAAAGTGTCATCGTACTGCTTCTCGATCCGCTACTTGATCAGACACGGCGAGATGAACTTGTCCAAAGGCTGCGTAACGTCTTTGACCAGGTGCGACTTGCCGTCCGCGACTGGAAGAAAATGGTCGATCGCCTCAGGACGACGATCGAAGATCTGAAACGCCAGGGATTACGGATTGCGCCTGAGATATTGTCGGAAGACCTTGCGTTCCTCGAGTGGGTCGCGGCCAATCACTTCACCTTCCTGGGCTGCAGGGACTACGAGTTTGATGCGGATGAAGGCCGGCTCGCCGCTGTGCCGCAGAGCGGAGTCGGGGTTCTCAGCGACACCGCGACCCGCGTGATCGGAAAGACAGATCAGGCTACCTTATCCGCGGAAATTCGCGAATTTCTGGCCGAACCCGATGCCCTGATCATTACAAAAACAAGCGAGCGATCGTTGGTCCACCGCCGCGTGCATATGGACTACATCGGCGTCAAATTATTCAGGCCAGACGGGACTCTACACGGCGAACGCCGCTTCGTCGGGCTCTTTACCTCAAGCGCGTACGGCAGGCGTCCAAGCGAGATTCCGCTTCTGCGCCTTAAAGTGTCCCACATTCTGCAACGTGCCGGTTTCGCACGGGACAGTCACGACGGCAAGGCGCTCGCCCATATTCTTGATACCTATCCGCGCGAAGAACTGTTTCAGGCGAACGAAGACGAGATTTTTAATACTGCAATCGGCGTGCTTCGCCTGGGCGAACGCCCCAGAGTCAGAGTTTTTCTTCGTTTCGATCGGTTTGACCGCTTTGTTTCGGCGCTCGTTTATGTACCGAGGGACCGCTATGACGACCAGGTTGGTCGCACCATCCATGGCATCCTCGCGCGTGCGTTCAATGGCCGGATGACGGCCGCTTCGCCGGTGATGGACGAGACGCTCCTTACTCGCATTCATTTCATTGTTGGGCGCAATGAAGGACCTCGGCCCGAGATAGAGGTTCGGCAATTGGAAGCCGAAATCCGTTCGGCCATCCGTACATGGTCTGACGCTTTCGCGCAGCTCGTGATTTCCGAATATGGCGAAGCGGAAGGTTTGCGCATCCTGCGCAGGAATCCGGAACCCCCACCGGCGCGCTATCGCGACGCCTTTGCGCCGGAAGAGGCGATCAAAGATCTGGTTGCTCTTCGGGGCTATTTGCGCAGCGGCACAATCACGGGCGTGCGGGTCTACCAGAATCGCGATGACGCGAAATCGACGCTGAAGCTCAAGGTCTACACCCGCGGAGATCTGCTCCCGCTTTCCGTATCACTGCCGATTTTCGAGAACCTTGGGTTTCGCGTCATCGCGGAAAACTCGTATCGGCTGTCCTTCAACGATGAGGAGCAGACCCACATCATCTCCATTCTTGACTTTCAAATGGAGCGGGACGATGGCGTCCCCGTTTCTCTCGCCGAGTTGAAGCCCCGCCTCGAAGAAGCATTTCGCGCCGTTGTCGCCGGGGAAGCTGAAAACGACGGGTTCAACCGGCTGATCGTTTGCGCCGGTCTCCCCTGGCGTGATGCAGTCATTCTCCGGGCCTGCGCAAAGTTCCTCCGCCAGACCGGTATCGCCTTCAGCCAAGACTACATGGAACAGACGCTGTCGCGGAACCCCGACATTGCCGCGCTTCTCGTGTCATTGTTTCGCAGGCGCCACGATCCGGACCAGCCAGATCGCGAGGCAGCGATAAAATCCGTACAGATCGAGATCGATCACGCATTGCACGACGTCCCCAGCCTCGATGACGACCGCATCATTCGCAGAATGCGAAACGTGATTGAATGCACGCTGCGCACAAATTTCTTCTATAGCGCCGAGCACGGCGGTCCTTCGGACTACCTCGCCATCAAACTTGATAGCCACAAGGTCGAAGAGCTCCCTGCACCTCGCCCGTTCTGCGAGATTTTCGTCTATTCACCGTCCCTCGAAGGAACCCATCTGCGGTTCGGCAAGATTGCGCGGGGCGGGATTCGCTGGTCGGATCGCCGCGAGGATTTTCGTACCGAGATACTTGGGTTGGTAAAGGCCCAGCAGGTGAAGAATGCCGTGATTGTACCGGTCGGCGCGAAAGGCGGATTCATTCCCAAGCGGATCGGAGTTCAAGCGTCACGTGAAGAAGTCCAGGCCGTTGGCGTGGCGTGCTACAAGACCCTGATAAACGCGCTTCTCGATCTTACCGACAACATCGCGCCGGATGGCGCGATTATACCTCCCACTCGCGCCGTGCGTCATGACGCTGATGATCCGTATCTTGTCGTAGCAGCCGATAAGGGAACTGCGACGTTCTCGGATTTCGCGAATGAGATCGCGCAGAGCCGGGGCTTCTGGCTCGGCGACGCATTTGCCTCCGGCGGAAGTCATGGATACGACCACAAGAAAATGGGCATCACCGCGAAAGGCGCCTGGGAGGCCGTAAAGCGGCACTTTCGCGAAATGGGACGCGACATTCAGAACGAGACGTTCACCTGTGTAGGTGTGGGCGACATGTCGGGCGATGTCTTTGGAAACGGAATGCTTCTCTCCGAAAAGACGAAATTGTTGGCCGCCTTCGATCATCGTCACATTTTTTTGGACCCCGACCCCGATCCTAAATCGAGCTGGAAAGAACGCAAACGGCTGTTCGATCTGCGGCGGTCCAGTTGGGCCGATTACGATACCGCGGCCATATCCGGAGGCGGCGGCGTTTTCTCGCGAAGCCTGAAGGAGATTGCCCTCTCGCCTCAGATCAAAACAATGACGGGGCTGATTGGTCCCACGGTTTCCCCGGGTGAACTGATAAAGGCATTGCTGAAGATCGAAATTGATCTTCTCTGGTTCGGCGGTATCGGCACGTTCATCAAGGCAGCGAGTCAGACGAATGTCGAAGTTGGAGACCGCGCCAACGACCCGGTTAGGATAAATGGTCGCGAGCTGCGCGCCAGAGTTGTCGGCGAGGGCGCTAATCTCGGGATGACGCAGCTCGGACGGGTGGAATACGCATTGAACGGCGGCCGCCTCAACACAGACGCGATCGACAATTCCGCCGGCGTGGACACGTCCGATCACGAGGTGAATATCAAAATCCTCTTCAGCGGTCCGCTTCGGCGCGGCGAGATTTCCGAAAAAGATCGCGATGACTTGCTGATTTCCATGACCGAAGATGTGGCCGCTCACGTTTTGCGTGACAATTACGACCAGACGCTGGCGATTTCGGTCGCCGAAACACGCAGCGCGCGCGACCTTGATTCGCATAGCCGCTTCATCCGCGATCTGGAGCGCCGCGGCTCGATCGATCGCGCAGTCGAGTTCCTTCCCGGCGACGATGAACTGCACCGCCGCGCCCAGTCGGGTCATGGCCTGACCCGGCCCGAACTCGCAGTGCTCCTGGCGTATGCGAAGCTCGACCTCGATGCGCAATTGGCGTCAAGCGATCTGCCCGACCAACCCTTCTTCGCCTCCGAATTAGCCTCCTACTTTCCTTCTTCTGCAGTGTCGCGCTTCCCGGACGAAATGATACACCACCGGCTGCGCCGGGAAATCATCGCCACGGCACTCGCCAATCGCATGGTCAATCTCGGCGGACCGGTGTTCGTTCACCGCATCGAGGAAATCTCCAGCGCTACGGGCGCGGCGATCGCGCGCGCCTTCGTTCTTGCGGAGGGTGCATTCGAGCTTACGTCCTTGAAGCTGCGCATCGACTCGCTCGACAATCGGGTTGCGGCTTCTGTGCAACTCGGCGCCTACAACGAAATTGCAGAGCTCCTGCGTCGCCTTGGTCTGTGGTTTCTCGTGAATATCCCGTCGCGCGCTGATCTTGGAGAGACGATCTCCATCTACAGAAGTGGCGTTCAAACGCTGCGCGGTACTTATTCAAATCTCGTGTCGGATTACGAAGCCACGGCCACCGAGAGACGCGTCTCTGAACTTCGCAACGCCGGCGTTCCTGTTGACATTGCCGAGGACGTCGCCGTGCTCCAACTGCTCGGCGGTACCCCTGAAATCATTCTGCTCGCACAGGCGCACGCGCTTCCCGCCGACTATGTGGCCGGCGCGTATTTCGCAGTGGGCGCCGCCGTCGGCCTCGATAGGCTGCGAGGCTTGGCGAACCAGATCACAGGACACGAGCACTGGGATCGCCTCGCGGTTCGGCGGATAGTCGACGATTTGTATGCCGGTCAGCGTGCTCTGGCGGCTGAGGCGCTGGCAAGCGCCTCCCGAGGCGCTAGACCTCTGACGCGGGCCGACGGCGCGAATGCGGTCAAGCGCTGGGCGGCGGCACACGCCGATGCGCTGACCCGCACGAGGAGCTTTCTCACAGAACTGGAAAGAAGCGGGGACCTCAGCATCGCAAAACTTACATTGGCCAATTCACAAATTCATGCTCTGGCCGTGCGATGATGATCTCCCGTCGCAAGTGCGCATCGTCGCACGCTTCCGGGTTCGCTCTTCTGGCAATCTGCGCGGTCGTGGCGGGGTGCGCGACGTCGCAGCAGCCGCCTTCACCGGTGGCAAAAGTACAGCAGACCATTGTTCCGGCGGCGCCGCCACCCGGTGAACCGGCCGATCTCGCAGGTCTTAAATCGACCCAATTGCGTGAAGTCTTCGGCGCACCCAGTTTCGTCAGGAAAGAAGGCGCGATGGAGTTGTGGCGCTACGACACCACCGGCTGTAAGGCATTTTTTTTCCTGTATCCGTATGGCCAATCGCTCCTCGTCAGACATGTGGAAACGCTGCCGCGCGGAAGTACCAGCGCCGCCGACCAAACTTGCCTCAACTCACTGCACCCTAAAGCGCAAACGCCGGTTTCATAATGACTTGCGTTTTGTCGATGCATCTCGAACCGCCTGGTGCGATTCGGTGTCCGACGTCTTCATCGGATAGCGGCAGAGATCGCGCACGACACACTGCGGACATTTCGGTTTCCGAGCCACGCAAACATATCTGCCGTGCAAAATGAGCCAATGATGGGCATTACGCCTGTACTTTGGCGGTACAACGTACAAAAGTTTGGTTTCGACGGCGAGCGGTGTACTCCCGGGAGCGAGACCGGTTCTGTTGGCCACCCGGAACACATGCGTGTCGACGGCGATTGTGGGCAAGCCGAACGCCTCATTCAGCACCACATTGGCGGTCTTCCGCCCCACGCCAGGAAGCGCTTCCAGCGCTCTCTGGCTATCCGGAACCTCGCCATGGTGGCGTTCCGTCAACGCGCGCGACAGCGCGACGATGTTTTTCGCCTTGGTGCGGTAAAGGCCGATCGATTTCACGAAGGGGATCAGCCCTTCCTCTCCAAGCCGCATCATCTCCTGGGGCGTCTGGACGAGATTAAATAGCCGTTCGGTCGCCTTGTTCACTCCCCTATCCGTAGCTTGCGCAGAAAGCACGACGGCTACGAGCAGCGTGAACGGGTTGGAATAGACAAGCTCTGTCCTGGGCTCCGCGTTCTGCGATTTCAGCAGTTTAAAAAACAGCGCTGCTTCGCGCCGCGAGAACGGCCCGACTGGCCGCACCCGCTTTCGTAGAAACCCGGATGGGTCTTTGCGTGATCGTTTGCCGGTCTTCGCGAAGCCTTTCATTGCCACCTTGCGTTATTACTGAATGGTTGCGCTACGGCGCGAACGGGACCACTTTCAGGCCATGTCCACGGTGAGCGATCCCGTTTACTTTAAGGCGGTACTGAGGCCAAACCCGCCGCTTCCTGCTTCTCTGCGCAACTTGCTGATTACCGTTGTTGCTGCCTTCAATTTGGCGTTCGCAATTATGTTCCTTCTTCGTGGCGCCTGGCCCGTAACGCCATTTATGGGAGCGGACGTGCTGTTCCTCGCCTGGGCCTTGTCAATCAGCAGCAAAGCGGGAAACCGGCGCGAAGAAGTGCAGGTCACACGATCGAAACTGCGCGTGGACTATTATCCGCCGCAGGCCAACCTCACCTGGGTGGAGCTGAACCCGTACTGGGTGCGCATCTATGTGGACGAGCCCCTCAACGGCCGTACCGCGGTTACGCTCGCGAGCCATGGGCGTCGGCTGCGAATTGGTGCCTTCCTTCCACCGGACGACCGTCTTTCCCTGGCGCAGGCGCTAAGATCGGCGCTGGACAACGCGCGACAAGGGGCCTGATACCAACCGCCTATCGCAGGCCAAGCACGTCCAGCATTGTATAGAGCCCAGGTTTTCGGTCGCGGCTCCATTTCGCGGCGGCAATAGCGCCTCGCGCAAAAATGGCGCGGTCTTCAGCAACATGTTCGAGGATCAATCGCTCGTGAGCTCCCGCGAAAATGACTTTGTGCTCGCCGATTACTGTCCCGCCACGCAGAGATGCAAACCCGATGTTGCCATCGTCTCCTACGCCACCTGCTGATTCAGCCGCGGGCGAGCCGCGACCGCGTGCGGCCGCGCGGCCGAGCATCAGCGCCGTGCCGGAAGGTGCATCTTTCTTCATCCTGTGATGCATTTCCACTATTTGGATATCGAAATCGTGCAACGCCTTTGCAGCCCGGGCCACCAAGGCAGCGAGAACATTGGCCCCGACACTCATGTTGCCGGATTTGATAATGGCGGTTTTTTTCGAGGCGGCTTCGATACGGGATTCCTGCGCCCGGGTGAATCCCGTCGTACCGATTACATGAACGACGCAACGCTCCGCAGCCAAGTCGGCGAGATCGGCCGATACGCCAGGGACGCTAAAATCGAGCAGGGCATCCGCAGCGCCGAGCGCCTCCGAACAGTCGGCGGTGATTGCCACCCCCGCCGCACCGCTACCGCTGAGCAGCCCCGCATCAGAACCGATGGATGCGTTCCCGAAACTTTCGACCGCGCCTACCAGATGACATTCGCGATCCTCAAGCACGCTTCGCACTATTGTGCGCCCCATGCGCCCGGCGGCACCTGCAACAGCTATCCGAACAGGATCCATATCGCCGCTGACGCGGTCATCCGTTCTGTCGCTGCGCGGTTGGCGAAACCGGCGTTGTCCCGGCAGCTGAATCGTCGCCGCTGCGGGCCACCGTCACCATGGCAGGTCTGAGCAGACGATCCGCAATAACGTAACCCGTCTGTACTACATCAACAATCGAGCCGGCGGGCCTTCCGTCGGCAGGAACTTCGGCGATGGCCTGATGCAGATGGGGATCAAACTTCGCATCGCTTGTGTTTATTGCGCGCACCCCGTGTCGCTCAAGAGTCGCGGCGAGCTGCCGCTCCGTCGCTTCGACACCCTCGAGAACGGCTTTCACCTCCACCGGCGCTTCTGCGCGGGCCTGTGGCGGCAAATGGGCAAGCGCACGCTGCAGATTGTCGCTGACGGCGAGCATATCGCGCGCGAATCGCGTCACCGCATATTGCGAAGCATCCAGCCTGTCGCGTTCTGCGCGCCTCCTCGTGTTCTCGACCTCTGCAAGGGCCCGAAGGTGTTTTTCCTTGAGATCAGCAACCTCGGCCCGCAACCGCTCGAGTTCGTCGCTACCCTGCGGGTCTCCGGAACCGGCGGAACCGGTTTCAACGGAAGCGTCGTTATCGTTCTCGGCCATCAGCGAATTTCCTAAGTGGACTGGTGCCTCACGCAAGGAGTCTTCCCACCACTTTTGCCGTGTGGTCAACCATCGGGATGATACGCGCGTAGTTCAAACGGGTAGGCCCTAGTACACCGATTACGCCGACCACGTTGCCTTGGGCGTTCGCGTACGGCGCAGCTATGATGGAGGATCCGGAAAGGCTGAAAAGTCTGTTCTCCGAGCCGATGAAGATGCGCACGCCGTCGCCTTGCGCTGCAAGCTCGAGCAGGCGGATCAAGTCGTTCTTGTGCTCGATGTCTTCAAATAGTGTACGAACGCGTTCAAGATCGGTCTGTGCTTCAAAACTGTCCAGAAGATGTGCTGCGCCCCTGACGATCAGGACTTTTTCCTCGACGGCGCGAGCGGACCCGGCGGGTTCGGCCAATGTGGCCAGGCCTTCTGCGACGATTTTGGCAGTCAAAGAATCGAGCTCGGCACGTTTTGTTTCCAGGTCAGCCAGTATTTCCACCCTTGCGGATTCGAGCGTGCGACCGCGTAGCCTCGCATTTAGATAGTTCGAGGCTTCGGCAAGCGCCGAGACCGGAAGCCCCTGCGGAATCTCGATGACCCGATTCTCGACCTGACCGTCCACGGAAACGATCACAACGAGCGCGCGACCCGGCGCCACCGGCACGAATTCGACGTGCTTTAGCGCCGCATCCTGTTTGGGCGCCACCACCAGACCCGCGCAGTGCGACAGGCCGGAAAGCATCATGGTGGCTTCGGTAAGAACGTCCTCAAGACCCCGGCCCGTCCGCGCGATTCGGGCCTCCATGGCGCTCCGTTCTTCCCGCGAAAGATCGCCAATTTCGAGCAGTCCGTCGACAAACAGGCGAAGCCCCTTTTCTGTCGGAACCCGTCCGGCACTCGTGTGGGGGGAATAAAGAAGCCCCATCGCCTCAAGATCCGAGAGCACATAGCGGATGGACGCCGGCGAAAGAGACTGCGGAAGCCTCTGCGAGAGCGTGCGTGAGCCCACGGGTTCGCCAGAAGCGAGAAACGCGTCCACCAGATGGCGGAAGATTTCTCTCGGCCGCTCGCCCAGATCGCTCACCAGCAATCTGGCTTGGGACGTATCGATCGCCGTCGGTTCCACGCCAAGCCTCTGAACGTCAAACGCTTTCAAAAATCCGAACGGTCCGCGTTGCGCACCATGCCCGGCAGGGCTAGGTAGCGGCAGCGATCCCAAACTTCAAGGTTTGCCGTGCGGCCATCAAATCGTGCCGAAGACGAGATGCGAAAGGTTGCCCTGGACGCGGGCGTTGCGCGCCATGCCGAAGGGTCCTGCCTCGCCAAATTCGGCGAAACTCATGTGCTGATCACCGCGAGTCTCCAGGAGCAGGTCCCGCCCTTTCTGAAGGGGACGGGAAAGGGGTGGGTGACCGCCGAATACGGCATGCTGCCGCGCGCCACGCACGAACGAACGCGGCGCGAAGCGGTCCAGGGCAGGCAATCGGGCAGAACCCTGGAAATACAGCGCCTGGTGGGTCGCTCGTTGCGCGCTATCACTGATCTCGCGGTTCTTGGCGAACGACAGATTGTTATCGATTGCGACGTGCTGCAGGCCGATGGCGGTACAAGAACTGCCTCAATTACCGGCGCATTCGTGGCGCTCAGCCAATGTGCCGCTTTCATGCGACAAACGGGAATGATCACGAAGCCTCTGCTGAAGGATCACGTGGCTGCCGTGTCGTGCGGCATCTGGCGCGGAACTCCGCTGCTTGACCTCGACTACGAGGAAGATTCTACCGCCGAAACCGATGCGAATTTCGTCCTGACCGGAGCCGGTGGCCTGGTTGAAGTCCAAGGAACGGCTGAAGGCGCACCATTCTCGGATTTGCAGCTTGCCCAGTTGCTTCATCTTGCGCGCAAAGGCATTACGGAGCTGTTCGAACTACAAAGGCGCGCGCTTCTGTGAACGCGCCCATCATCGTCATCGCCACTCACAACCCCGGAAAGCTGCGCGAGATCGGTGAACTCCTGGAGCCGTTGTCATTCTCCGTGACGGGCGCAGCCGAGCTTGGTCTCCCTGAACCGGAGGAGACGGGCAGCAGCTTCGCCGAGAATGCCGCGATCAAATCGGAGGCCGCCGCAACGGCAACGGGCTTAATAGCTCTCGCCGACGACTCCGGGCTGGTTGTGCAAGCGCTGGACGGAGCACCCGGCGTGCATTCGGCGCGCTGGGCAGGTCCCGAACGGGATTTTTGCCGCGCCATGAAACGGGTGGAACGGGAGTTGAAGCAATCGCGAACGACGGACTATTCGGCGAAGTTCGTTTGCGCGCTGGCTCTCACCCGTCCCGGAAAAGGTACCAAAGTTTTTGAGGGCGAGGTCTCGGGCACGCTGATCTTTCCGCCGCGCGGTACCGAAGGGTTTGGTTATGACCCGATCTTCATTGCAGAGGGCATGACGCAGACCTTTGGGGAGATCCAACCGCGCCGCAAGCACGAAATTAGTCATCGCGCGCGCGCATTTGCCAAGCTGATCGGCTTTCTCGAACGGGAAAGCACACCCGCATGACACGCTTTGAGTTTGGCGTCTATATTCACTGGCCTTTTTGCGCAGCCAAATGTCCCTATTGCGATTTCAATTCGCATGTCCGCTCTCACATTCCGGAGACAGAATGGCTCAAAGCGATCGGCAGCGAACTCCGATTTGCCGCGTCAGAACTGATCCCGGCCCAGGCGAGCGTAACCTCAGTGTTCTTCGGCGGCGGCACGCCTTCGCTGATGCATGCATCAACGGCGGGCGCGGTGCTCGACGCTCTCGCAGCAAACTGGAACGTATCGCCCGACGCCGAGATCACGATTGAGGCAAATCCGTCGAGCGTAGAGGCGGAGCGGTTTTGCGGTTATCGCGCGGCGGGCGTCAACCGAGTCTCGCTTGGCGTTCAGTCGCTGGATGATAGTGCTCTGAATTTTCTGGGGCGGCTGCACGACAGCGAGGGGGCGCGGCGTGCCGTCGAGCTGGCGAGCCGTACGTTCGATCGGGTATCTATAGACCTCATTTATGCGCGTCCGCATCAAAGCGCGCGCGCGTGGCGTGCCGAACTCCGAGAAGCCCTTTCCCTCGGCACGGAACACCTGTCGCTCTACCAATTGACAATCGAGGACGGCACACCTTTCGCGACGAGGGTGCGTGCTGGCGCGCTGACACCGCTCTCCGATGATCCGGCGGCGGAATTGTACGAAGAGACGCAGGATATGATGGCGCGTGCCGGCATTCCGGGATACGAGATTTCAAATCACGCCAAACCGGGACGCGAATGTCGTCACAACCTGCTCTATTGGCGCTACGGCAATTATCTGGGCGTAGGCCCTGGTGCCCACGGCCGCATAATCGGCGGAGAGTCGCCGCTTGCCACGACGACGGAGCGCAATCCCGAGCGGTGGCTGGCGCGGGTTGCCGCCCGGGGAAGCGGTTTTGACCCAATTTCTCCCATCACTCCGGCGGAGGCGGCGCGTGAACACCTCCTCATGAATCTGCGCCTGCACGAGGGATTCGATCGGCGCAGTTATCGCGCACGCTGGGGCCGCGATCTCGACGGGGACGGGCTTCGAATGCTGGCTGCGGCGGGACTAATCGAGACCGACGACCAACAAATCCGGGCCACAGCCAGCGGCCGGCTTGTACTGAATGCCGTCATTACGGCGCTGCTGGGTCCCCATTAGCCGCTGGGCAGGAAAGTCCGCGGCGCAGGGCTGATCACCACCGGATTTCCTTCTGGTTCAATCTTGAGCACCGCAAGACCACGCTCGGACGAGCCGTCGACGTCAAACCGGAAAACACCATCCACACCGGAAAACCCGTTCGGATCGGTCAGCGCCTCGGCCGTGAAGCGGTGGTAAGGAGGACCGGGCGCAAGGGCCGCAATCAGCGACACCGCGTCGTAAGCGAGGGACGCGAGTGCCGGCGGCGTTGTACCAAATACGCCTCGAAACTTCGCTTCAAAGCCGCGCGCAAGATCGGGATCGGGCGCGGCGAACCATCCTCCCGCCAACGTCGCCTCGTGGGTAGTCGCTGGATCGTCCCATAAGCCCGTTCCGAGAAACTGGACCTGCTTGCTGCCGGCGCCGTTCGCCGCTAGCAGGGCGGCGATTTCGCGCAGGAGTGCCCCGCCTTGGGCGATAAGGATGGCGTCGGGATGGGACTGCGCCGTTTTGATGACTGGTGCGGAAACAGCCTCGCCGGCCGGCGTAAAACGCTCTTCGTTCACCACGCGCCCTCCGCCCGCTCCCGCATTCGTCGCGAAGACACGCGCGACATGGGCGCCGTAGGCGGTGTTTGGCACAAGGGCAGCAAATGCCGAATGTCCTTGGCTCGCGGCGTACCGAACGATGCGAGTCACCTCATTCTCCGGCTGAAAACTCAGGAGATACACGCCGTCGCCTGCAACGCCGCGATCGGTAGAAAAGGAAATCACCGGTACGGCGCGATCGCGTGTCATTGGCGCAATCGCCGTGACAGACTGTGAAAAGAGCGGCCCGATAATGACTTCGGCGCCGTTCGCCAACAGCGAACGTGCGCCAGCGACGGCATCACCCCCTCCAGATCCTTCGTCAGCGGAGATGAGAACAAGGTTTCGGTTTTGCGAATCGAACAGCGCCAACTCGGCGGCATTCAACAAGCCTGCGGCGAGAGCGCGTGTGCTCGAGGAACCATTGGTGAATGGCAATAGAATTCCAATACGCACCGGAGTTTGCCCGGGCCGCAAATTGCCGAGACGCAGAAAGCTGCTTTGGTCGGCCAATAAAGGATGTGTTGCATGGGTGCCTTGTGGTGGTATCGCCCGCGCGACGGTGGGAATTGACTTTGGCGCAGGCGGTGTCCCCACCATACATCCGCCGATCGTCGTCAATCCGAGCGCGATCGCGACGCAGGGCGTGAATTTATGCAAAATATACGACCAGATCCCGCTGATCCCGTGCATCATTGATCACTGTCCGCCTTGGAACGAATGAGAAAACCTAGGCCAGCCCGTCCGGAATCGCAAAGCCCGTTACAACCGGGCCTATTTGTCACGGCGACGCCCGTTGGGAACGCGCGGGACATCGGCCTGCGCGCGCTCGATGTCCTGCAGGCCTGCGATGCGATCCTGGCCGAGGACACTCGAACGACGGCCAAGCTGCTCGCCATCCATGGCATTTCCCGGCCGCTTATTTCCTATAACGACCACAACGCATTGCGCGTGAGGCCGCAGCTGCTGAAGCGCCTCGAGCGGGGCGATCGCCTGGCGCTCGTCAGCGATGCCGGTACGCCACTGATCTCCGATCCGGGATACAAGCTTGTCCGGGAAGCAATTGCCTCGGGATTGCAGATTCACGTTGTGCCCGGTGCGTCGGCAGCGATTGCGGCGCTCGTGGTGTCCGGGTTGCCGACGAACCGATTCTTGTTTGTCGGCTTCTTGCCGCCTACGCAGGATGCCCGTCGTCGCGCTCTGGAAGGACTCAAGGCGCTACCATGTACTTTGATTTTTTTTGAGGCGCCGCAGCGGCTGAAGCAATGCCTGCAGGACATGCACGGGGTATTCCATGAGCGTGACGCCGTCGTCGCGCGCGAATTGACCAAACTTCACGAAGACGTCCGCCGCGGAAACCTGCAGTCACTTGCGGACTTTTATGAGAAAAATCCGCCGCGGGGCGAAGTCACAATCGTAATAGGGCCATCGAAAACTGAGGAACCGGATTTCACCAAGGCCGACGAGCTTCTGCGAAGAGCCACGGCTTTCATGCCGCTTCGCGCCGCCGTTGACCTGGTCAGTGAGGCCTTGAACTTGCGGCGAAAAGCGCTCTACGCGCGGGCACTGCGGCAACGGCAAATCCAAGGTGGAACGTAACCCCAAATCCCGGTTGCGCCAATTCGCGGAACGTCGTGGCCGCCGTAGCGAGACCTTTGCGATGCTGCTTCTTGTCTTTAAAGGCTACCGAATTGTCGGCCGTCGCGTGCGTACGCAAGCTGGAGAAATCGATCTCATTGCGCATTCTCCCCGCGGAATTCTCTGTTTCATCGAGGTCAAGGGAAGGGAATCGCTTCGCGACGCGCGCGAAGCTCTGCTGCCTCGCCAACAGGAGCGTATATCCCGCGCCGCGGAAATCTTTCTCGCACGACGGAAGGGTCGGGCGCCGAAGGGCGTGAGGTTTGATACCATTGTCGTGCCGGGCGGCGGCTGGCCGATGCACGTGCGGGACGCTTGGCGCCCCAGCCCCGGCTGGGGCAATGTTCGTGCGTCATGAACTTGATCGAAGGTCCTGCGGATTATCTGCGTCGGTTGGGGGAGAGTGGCGAAGGCCCCTGCGACATCGCCTCGGCGGCGCTGATGCTGGCAGTCCTCGATTATTCTGGCCGTGACCTCCGGCCCTATCGCAGTCATCTACAAGGAATGACGGAGCATGCGCAGACCGAGTCCCGGTTGGCGATGAGTGCGGATGACGGCGCGCGGATTCTCGCGGAACTGCTTGCCGGACGGTACGGGTATGATGGTGACCGGCTGGCCTATGACGACCCCCAGAACGCGAATCTGATTTCCGTCATCGACCGCCGCAGAGGCCTGCCTGTCTCGCTCGGTATTCTGTACCTCCATGCGGCACGGGCGGCGGGTTTCGAAGCTTCGGGACTGAAATCTCCCGGACACTTTCTGCTACGGATCGGCCTTCGGGCAGCGAAACCTTGATTGACCCCTTCAATGGCGGCGCGGCCCTCGAACGTGAAAAGTTCGGAGCGCCACCTTCCACGCGGAGCGTGGGCGCGGAAGAATGCAGGGGCTTCAGCCGGTGACGGACGCCGAGGTGCTGCTCCGGCTGCAAAACAACCTGAAGCTCCGTGCGCTTGAAAACGGTGAAACGGCGCGCGCGATCGAGATAGCACAGCGGTTGGTGCTGATTGCGCCACGACGCCCGGAATTGTGGACGGATCTCGCGCACCTCCAGGAAGATCAAGGAGCCCTCGGCGGCGCGCGCATGGCCTACGAGACCTGCTTGACGTTGACGAAAGCCGGCACCTCTCTACACAACGAAGCAGCGCTTGGCCTTCAAGGGCTGAAACGCCGTCTCAATTAGGAGCGACTTCGCTTGGCGATCACCGTTGCGATTCAAATGGACCCGATAGAGCGGATCGACATTTCCGGCGATTCCACATTTGCTTTGGCCTTGGCAGCCCAGGCCCGCGGACACAGGCTCTTGTATTACGGACCGCGCGACCTCTCGCTGAGGGACGGCTGCGTCACGGCTAATGTCCGGCCGCTGGAGGTCCGCAATCAAAAGAACAATCACTTTACCCTCGGCCCTGCGTCTGTTTGCGATTTGAGGACCGCGCAGGTCGTGCTCATGCGGCAGGATCCTCCCTTCGACATGGCGTACATCACGGCTACGCATCTGCTTGAGCGGTTGACAGGCGATTCCCTCGTCGTAAACGATCCGTTTCATGTCCGGAACGCGCCGGAAAAGCTTTTTGTCACGCATTTCAAGCAATTTATGCCGCCCACACTTGTGACAAGCGACCGCGGAGAGATCTCGCGATTCCGCGCGGAGTACGGCGAGCTCGTGTTGAAGCCGCTGTACGGGAACGGAGGGGCCGGCGTGTTCCGGGTGAAACCCGACGATGAAAACCTCTCCGCGCTGCTTGAGGTCTTCACCCAGATCTATCGAGAACCAATCGTGGTACAGAAATACATTCCTGAGGTGCGGAGGGGGGACAAGAGAATCATCCTTGTGGACGGCGATTGCGCTGGCGCCATCAATCGCGTGCCGGCGACCGGCGAAGCGCGCTCCAACCTGCACGTCGGCGGGCGCCCGGAATCGACCACCTTGTCAGATCGGGAACGCGAGATTTGCGATGCTCTGGGGCCTGAACTCCGGAAACGCGGTCTGATTTTCGCCGGAATCGACGTGATCGGGGGTTATCTGACCGAGATCAACGTCACCTCTCCGACCGGCATCCAGGAGGTGCAGCGACTTGGCGGACCGGATATCGGCAAGCTGATATGGGACGCGATCGAGCGCCGCCTTCCTGCAGCGTGAGACGAGGCTATTCGGTACCGAATCTGTCGCGATATCGGGTCTCAATCCTTTTCACGGGGAGATAGATGAACACATCTGTAGTTCCGAACTGACGATCCACCACTGCGCCATCGCCAATCTGCGCACCGGCGCGCAGGTATCCTTTGATCAGGGGAGGCAACATTCGGCGGGCCTCACGGACATCGATCTGCTCTTTCGGAATTCGTCCCATGGATGCGTACAACTCCGGGCGGGCACTCACGCGCTCCGTGCCGTTCATCGAATGAAAATACTGCAGATAGGAAAGCGGCAATGCGAGCGCTTCAGGATCAGTGCCGGGAAGCGAGGCGCAACCGAACATCGTATCAACAGAAAACCGCGCGACGTAGACCATGATGCCGCGCCATAACAGCTGCATGGCGGCAGGCTTGCTGCGATACGCCTTCAGCACACAAGATCGCCCCAATTCAAGAAGCCGCTCGCCAGCGCAGGAAGACAGCAGCCTGGAAAGGTCATATTCTCCGGAGGTGTAGAATCCTCCGGCACGTCGCGCATCATTGCCACGCATCAGGCGATAAGTACCGATCGCCGATGGTTGGCCGTCTTCGTCCAATGTTGCGCGATCCACCACGAGAATGTGGTCGCAGAAGGCATCGAACTGATCAAAATCGCGTTGCAACTCGCGCATTGACGGACTTGGGATGGCCGACATTTCTTCGTAGAACACGCGATAGCGCAGGCGCTGCGCCGCTTCCACCTCGTGGTCCGTTTCGGCCAGCCGAACCTCAAGCGCCGCGGACACCGCCAGCACCGGCCAGTGCTCCAGTCGCCCCTCGAACGGGCCAGGCTCGTATACATTGACCAAGGCTAGCGCACCTTTGGGACAGCCGTGCTTCCGTCCCTCCTGTCAGATGATAGGATCGTACCGAAATCGGGTCGTTTGCGCAATTCGCGAAAAACTGCGCTTTTTCCGCCCCTCACGAGACGGCGACGCGCGTGGCACGATGGCGCACCGACAGCACCAGAAAAAGCAGGATTGCCGGAATGCCGATCGCGCCCGCGCCTATAAAGAAAACTTCATAAGCCGCCATTAATCCGTGCTTGGCGGCGAGATTTTCCACGACGACACCGGAAAATCCCTTCGCGATTTTTCCAACCCATGCGTAAGTCGAGCTGAGAAGCGCGTATTGTGTTGCCGTGTAGCCGAGCGTTGTCAGACTCGACATATAGGAAACAAGCGCCACGCCGGCGAAACTCGTGCTGAAGTTGTCGGCGCTCATGACGGCCGCAAACGTCCCGGCGGACGGGTTATGGCGCGCAAGTGCTGCGAAAGAGGCGATCGCAATCGCCTGCAAGATACCGCCGACGATGAGCGCGCGAACATAGCCGAAGCGAAGAGCGCACGCGCCTCCGGCGGCAATTCCGAGCAAAGCTGCTGCAACGCCGATTGTCCCGCGCACTTCGCCGACATAGGTCTTACTTAGTCCGATGTCGTGATAGAACGGATTGGCCATCGGGCCCATGACGAAATCGGGCAGGCGATAAAGGCTGATTGCGATCAACATCAGTATGGCGATCCAACCATACAACCGAAAAAAAACGAGAAATGGTCCGGCGATCGCATCCGCGAGACCTTTGGTGGAAGTGAGCGGCCGCTCGCGCGCCTTTTCCTCAATGACTGCATCGGCTTTCGCGGGCTCTCTTGCAGCAAATGTCGCCACAATGCCAAGCAGCATTGCCAGTGCGCAGGCCATATACGAAACCGGCCAGCCGATATGCGCGGCAGCAACAAGGATGAGCGCATCTGTCGCCAGCAGTGCGATGCGATAGCCAAATTGATAAGCGGACGTAAGCAGACCCAGCTCTTCGCCGCTTCCCGCGCTCTCAATTCGCCAGGCGTCGATGACGATGTCCTGCGTCGCGGACGCGAATGCAACGACGAGTGCAACGCAGCCAAGGGGCAGAAGACCATGAGCAGTTCCGAGGCTTGCCATTGAAAACAGGCCAGCAGCAACAGCGATCTGCGAAACAAGCATCCATCCGCGCCGGTGGCCCAGCCGTCCCGCGACAGGAGGAACAACGCGGTCGACAAACGGCGCCCATACAAACTTCATGGAATAAGCAATTCCCACCCAGGAGATGAACCCAATGGCCGAAAGAGATGCTCCCTCGTCCCGCAGCCAATAGCCGAAGGTGTTTCCGGTCAGCAGAAAGGGCAATCCTGAAGAAAAGCCGAGAGCCAGCATCGCGAGAACACGCGGCTTCGCGTATTGTCGTATGCTCGCGCCCCTCGCGTGATGAAGAGTCATTCCGCAGCGATACAGACGTGTTCCGGAAAGAGCGTCGCGATCATGCGATCCAGTTCCGCCGGGGCAACCGGTTTCGTCAGAAAACCATTCATATTTGCGTCCTGGCAAGCTTGTCGGGTTGCGTCCAGCGCGTCAGCCGTCAGTGCGACGATCGGGATCGATTTTCCGGAAGGACCAACTTCTCCTGCGCGAACGCTGCGGGCCGTTGCAAGGCCATCTAGTCCCGGCATGTGAAGATCGGTGAACAACAGGTCGAAACGCCCGGCGCGCAGAGCAGAAATTGCTCCCTCACCCGAGTTGACGACCACAACCTGATGGCCGCGTCGCTCGAGCAGATGCCGCGCGAGCAGAGCGTTGATCGCATTGTCTTCTGCGAGCAGAATCCTGAGAGTTCTAACCGAATTGGAATTTTCCATCCCATGCGTTCCATCCACCCCATGCCTTCCATCCACCGCAAGCTGTGGTGTTGGCGCGTCTCTTCCTGCCTGTCCTGACTCGCCCTTGATGCGATCTACGAGCGACTTCAGGCGCACCGGTTTTACGAGATAGCCGGAAAAACCGAGGCCACTTAGATCCTCAAGCCAAGTTCTGGCAGCCGGAGTCAAAAGCACGACGGACTGGGTTTGATCGAGTGGTTGAATTGGCAAGTCGAGCTGAGCGGCGGTTCCGCCATCGATCAGCACCGTGTCCGGGAGCGCGAAAGGGGGCTTGCCGTCGGAATACGCTGACCACAAGGGCGTGACCGCGCCTCCTGCGCCCCGGATCAGCGCAGACAACCCCTCCCGCAGAACCGCATTTCGGGTGACGATCGCGACTCGAAAGCCAGTCAGCTGTTCGCTTTCTGCGGGTGAAGCATTCTGGAGCACCGGCGCCGGCACCGTGAACCAGAAAACGCTGCCCATACCCGGTTTTGAATCGACCCCGATCTCGCCTTCCATCGCTTCGACGAGTCGCCGCGAAATCGCAAGGCCCAAGCCCGAACCGCCGAATTTTCGTGCTTGGGTTGAATCGGCCTGGACAAATTCCTTGAATATCTCGCTCCGCCTGTCATCGGCGATTCCCACGCCAGTATCCTTAATCCGAAACTGCAAAGCACGGCGGCCCCGATCCTGGACGCCGCGAACATCAACTCGCACCCCTCCAGTCGCGGTAAATTTGACCGCGTTGCCAACCAGATTGGTCAGGATTTGCCTAAGCCGCACGCCGTCGGAACGGACGATTTCCGCGGTGTCCGGTGATACCAAACCGATGATCTCGATATTTTTTTCGTGCGCCCGGGGTGCCAGGAGTTCGATAACGGAATCTACGGTCGCGCGGACGTCCACCTCTTCCTGTTCAAGATCGATGGCGCCGGATTCTATCTTGGAAAAATCGAGGATCTGCTCAATCAGCGACAGCAGGGATTCCCCCGATTGGCGGATTGCCTCCGCATACGTGCGTTGTTCCGGGGACATCCTGGTTTCCAAAAGAAGCTTGGCCATTCCAAGGACGCCGTTCATCGGTGTGCGAATCTCGTGGCTCATCGTCGCGAGGAAGCCGGACTTCGCGCGGTTTGCCGCTTCCGCCCTGTCGCGCGCTTCCGTCAGCGCATCTTCGAGAGCCTTGTGTTCGGTGATATCACGGCCGACGCTCTGCACTTCGATCAGGCGTCCCGCCGGATCGCAAATGGCGAGATCTTCCCACGCTATCCACCTCCAGCCATAGGCGGTACGAACCTTGTGGTCATAGCGCACCGGGCTCGCAGCGCTCTCGAATTGCCCGAAGCTGCCGAATTCGGCGGTCCGGCTGTCGGGGTGCTGCTCGGGGGCGAAGGGGCAACCGATCGCATGATCAGAATTAAGGCCGAAGAGGCGGAAGAAGGCACCATTGCCGTAGGTCAGGCGGCTATCGGGAGCGCGACGCAGAATGGCGTCGCCCTGCGCGTCCACCAACCCCTTGTAACGGGCCTCGCTTTGATGGAGCTGCGCGTTGGCCTCTGAAAGGGACGCAAGCGAGTCTTCCAATTTTTCAGCCAGAGTCTGAAGCCCCGACGTGCTGAGCTCGAGAGCGCGCGTGCGAAAACGGGCCGCGAGATAGGCAGAGAGCAGCGCCATCAGGCTGAACCAGGCGATGCCGCCCAAGAGCCATGGGGTGAGGCTCGTCACTCCCCGATGCAGGAAAGTGTCGAGAACTGCCGCGCCCGAAACCAGTAGAAGCAGCACGATCAGGCAGGCATTAGCCGCACGCCAGGCGCGCATGCTGGTACTTTCTTTGGCAGCATCGCGAATAAAATCCGGCCGCCGTTGCGAAAGGCTTAACCAAAGCGGCAGCCGCCCGATTGTCACGAAAGCTTTGTAAAAGTGTGATGCACGTTGCACCGGGTCACGTTCTTTATCGGCGCGGACTGATTCACCCCGTCCGTTCTTGTAATGTTCATAGGCGGCGGTCACTCAGAGGGGAATTCGATGAAGCAGTGGACCGAGAGCCTGACTGGCATTCTCTTGGCGGTGGGCTTGATTTGTGCGGCGGGCGCGGCGAACTCAGCCGACATCTCCGGAGCGGGAGCAACCTTTCCGTACCCGATCTATGCAAAATGGGCCGAAGCCTACAAAGCAAAGACCGGGATAGGTCTCAATTATCAGTCGATCGGGTCCGGTGGCGGCATTGCGCAAATCAAGGCCAAGACGGTCACCTTCGGCGCAAGCGACAAACCGCTTGCGCCCAGTGAACTCGATCCCGCGGGCCTCACGCAATTTCCGACCGTGATCGGTGGCGTAGTGCCTGTGGTGAATATTTCGGGACTGAAACCGGGAGAGATGGTTCTGGACGGTTCGACGCTCGCCGACATCTTTCTCGGGAAGGTCACGAAGTGGAACGACGCGGAAATCAAGAAATTAAATCCCTCGCTCAACCTGCCGGCGCAGGCAATCGCCATCGTGCATCGCTCGGATGGTTCCGGAACAACGTTCATCTTCACGAACTATCTCAGCAAGAAGAGCCCTGAATGGGCAAAACAGGTTGGCGCAGCGACTTCCGTTGAATGGCCGGCCGGCATTGGCGCCAAAGGAAACGAGGGCGTCGCCGGCAATGTCGGGCAAACCGGTGGTTCCATCGGCTACGTCGAATATGCCTATGCGAAACAGAACCACCTCAACTTTGTACGCTTGATCAACAAGGATGGGGTCGCGGTCCCCCCGACCGCCGCCGCATTCCAGGCTGCGGCGGCGAAAGCCGACTGGGCTCACGCCAAGGATTTCTACGTCATCCTGACGGATCAGCCTGGTCATGATGTCTGGCCGATCGCGGGCGCGACCTTCATTCTCGTTTACAAGAAGCCACCGGATCCCGCTGCGACGCGCGAAGCGCTGAAGTTCTTCAAATGGGCGTATGAGAACGGTTCTCCACTCGCCGAGAGTCTGGATTTCGTTCCCCTGCCAGCAAGTACGGTTCAGGAGATCCAGAAGAGTTGGCACGATAATATCGAAGCCTCGGCCGTTCCATAAGGAGCGCCACCACTCGTTCAGCGGAGCCGCGCAGATCTCTCGCCAGGGCGCCTCGTTGAGCTGCGGATGAAAATCAAATGGCCGAAACCGCAGCTCACGCTACCGGGTTACCTCGATCAAACGGTACTGGCGTAAGGGACTTTCACCGTAGCGAGCTTGCATTCCGCGCGGTTGCCCTAGGCGCCTCCACACTGGTCTTCTCGATATTTGCAGGCATTCTCGTTTCGCTGAGCGCGGGTGCGTGGGTTTCGCTCAAACGGTTCGGGCCACAGTTCCTGGTTTCCACGGTATGGAACCCGGTTACAGAAATTTTTGGCGCACTTCCGGCAATTTACGGGACGCTGATCACATCGGCGCTGGCCATGCTCATTGCCGTCCCGGTGGGAATCGGCATCGCCATTTTTCTCACCGAGCTTTGCCCCAGCGCTTTGCGCAGGCCTGTCGGCATCGCAACCGAACTGCTCGCCGGAATTCCTTCCACCATCTATGGCATTTGGGGACTGTTCGTACTGGTCCCCTTCTTACAGCAATTCATTCAACCGAAAGTCATCGATGTCTTCTCTGGCATTCCTGTCCTGTCCGATATTTTTGCAGGTCCGCCTTATGGAATCGGTATCTTCACTGCGTCGCTCGTTCTCTCGATCATGATCTTGCCATTCATTTCTTCGGTAACGCGCGATGTTTTCGAGACCGTTCCTCCGATGCTCAAGGAAGCTGCCTACGGCTTGGGCTGCACGACCTGGGAAGTGACCTGGAATGTCGTTCTTCCTTTCGCCCGCAGCGGAATCGTTGGCGGAGCAATGTTGGCCTTGGGACGCGCCCTGGGCGAAACGATGGCCGTGACGTTCGTCATCGGCAACTCACACAAAATTTTCGCATCCCTGTTCGCGCCCGGCACTACGATTTCTGCCGCGATAGCGAATGAATTCACCGAAGCTACCGGTGAAATATACCCGTCGGCACTAGTGGAAACCGGTTTGATTTTGTTTGTCATTACATCTGTGGTCCTCGCTGCGGCACAGCTCATGATTCGTCGACTCGAGATCCGGGCTGGGGGGCGTTCGCAGTGAATGGACCGCTTTACAGACGCAGGCGTCGTCGCAACCGCATGTTTCTGACGATGTCGATCGCCGCATCGGGATTTGGACTTGGTTGGCTCGCGCTTATCCTTGGCACTCTTGTATCGCGGGGTGCGGCCGGCATGAGCACCACGCTTTTCACTCTTATGACTCCACCGCCGGGCTCGAATGGCGGCCTCGCGAACGCCATCCTGGGCAGCGTCCTGATGAGCGCAATTGCCGTCGCGGTTGGCACCCCGATAGGAATATTCACCGGCACCTGGCTCGCGGAGTATGGCCGGCACACACGCGTTGCCCTTGTCGTGCGTTTTGTGAACGATATTCTTCTCAGCGCTCCCTCGATCCTCGTCGGGCTGTTCATCTACGAATTGTTCGTTCTGCACATGGGCCATTTTTCTGCCATTGCCGGTGCTGCAGCACTCGCCGTACTGGTCGTTCCGGTGGTGGTGCGAACTACGGAAAACATGCTGTTGCTCGTACCCAACACGCTTCGGGAAGCGGCGATCGCATTGGGCACGCCGCGCAACCTCGTCATCCGCACGGTGACCTGGCGCGCGGCACGGGCCGGCATCGTCACCGGCGTCCTGCTCGCCGTCGCGCGAATTTCGGGAGAAACAGCGCCGCTCCTCTTTACCGCACTCAACAATCAGTTCTGGAGCACGGATCTGAATGCACCCATGGCCAGCCTGCCGGCCGTCATCTTTCAGTTCGCGATGTCGCCGTATGAGGATTGGCACAGATTGGCATGGGCGGGCGCACTTCTGATCACGTTTGCAGTATTGTCGCTCAGCATTCTGGCACGTGTGCTTGAATCAAGAGGAGCGCGGGCATGAATGATTCGCCTCATGTGGAAATTGGGGTCAGGATCGACATTCGTGACCTGTCGTTTTATTACGGCGACAACGAGGCGCTGAAACACGTCTCGGTGCCGCTTTACGAGCGCAAAGTCACCGCGTTCATCGGGCCCTCCGGCTGCGGAAAATCAACACTGCTTCGCGTGCTGAACCGCATTTACGAACTTTACCCCCATCAGCGCGCCACCGGTGAAGTTATCTTCGACGGCGATAACATTCTCGACGCCGGGGTTGACGTAAATCTCTTGCGGGCGCGAATCGGCATGGTGTTCCAGAAACCAACGCCGTTTCCCATGACGATCTATGACAACATTGCGTATGGCATCAAACTGTTCGAACGCCTCTCCCGTTCGGAGCTCGATGTCAGAGTCGAGAGCGCCCTCAAGCGGGCCGCGTTGTGGAACGAAGTGAAGGACAAGCTGAAGGACTCAGGCCTAAGTCTGTCGGGCGGACAGCAGCAGCGGCTGTGCATTGCCCGTTCGGTGGCTACCAAACCGGAAGTGATCTTGCTCGACGAGCCATGCTCGGCGCTCGATCCGATCTCCACGGCCAAGATCGAGGAACTGATCGACGAACTCGCCAATGAGTACACCATCGTGATCGTCACCCACAACATGCAGCAGGCGTCGCGCGTCTCCGACTACACTGCGTTCATGTTTCTAGGCGAACTGATCGAATTTGGAACCACCGAAAAGGTATTCACGAGTCCGACAAACCGGCGCACTGAGGACTACATCACCGGCCGATTCGGGTGAGCTTCGGCGTCTTGCGTCGGCGGACTATACGATCGTCTTCGCCGTCGCCGAAATCGTCCGCTATATTGTCGCCGGGCTGGGCCATCGCCGCTCGTCAGAAACCCGGCGGGACCAACAAAACCTTTAACGGCTGTTATGCGCGTAAATTGCCCAGAGATGGGCGATCATCGCGTCGTTGCCGCTCTGTTTTGACGCGGCATTGAAGGCATTGATCGCCGCCGGCTTTTGGCCGGCCGCCAGATACGCGAGGCCGAGCTCTATCTGAGCGCCGTCCTTGTCGGTTGGACCTTTCTGAATGCCCTGCTGGATGACGGCAATGGCATCCTGCGCGCGCCCGGCCCCCACCAGCTGCTCTCCCAGCTTGACGAGGTCGTCACCTGATTTTGCCTTCTGCGCGGCAGCCAGATTCTTCTGATAGTTCGCTGCATCTTTCGCAGCTTGTGTCTTGGCCGTGTTGAGAAGCTTCGTCGCGCGGTCGCCGCTGAGAACCTTCGCATCGGCGCCTTTCTGCACAATATTTGCGGCTTCCGCGGACGAACCGAATTCCAGAGCCATTTCGGCGGCGGTCATGTAGTCGTCTGGCCGCTTCATCGATCCCGTCGCCATTTGCAGACGGAAAATATCCAGCGTCTGCTGGTCTTTGAGACCTTTAGCGCCCTGCGCGAGTTGCAGGAGGCTGGCCCAGTACTCCGGCCGGCCGTAATCGGCGACAAGCCGTTCGAGGGCCGACCGCATCGCGTCATTGTCGCCCGCTTTGTAGGCGGCGCTATACAGCAGTTTGAGCGCCGCCTCGCTCGGATGCGCGCCGGATGTCAGGCTCTTGAGCAATGCGATCGCCTGGTCGGAGCGCCCGGACAAGTAGTACGCCTGCGCCACGATGATTTCGTCGTCACTGTTGAATGCGCCATACTTTTTCAACAGCTGCACGTCTTCGCCGGTGACGGCGCTATACCGTCCGGCATTATAGTCGGCCGAAAATTTGGCGCGGGCGGCCGTTGCGCTGCCGCCACCGCCGGTGAAGTTGCCGGTTTTCGCCGCAATGAACTGTTTGGTCTGGGCGATTGCGCTCTGCTCGCTCGCGGTCAAACCGCTCACCGACTCGGCTTGGCGAACCTCGGCCATCGCCGAGCTCGCATTTCCCCTGTTCGCCTCCGCAATTGCCGCTTGGAGTGCTTTGCCGACCTGCGGACGCACACCGGCCGCTTCGACAGCCGGAGCGGCGGCCATCGAAGCCACGGTGGCACAGGTCGCGGCCATCAGTAGACTAAATGCAAGGCCGCGCAATCCGGGAAAATTCATGCCTAACCTCGTGACGATCTCTCCGGGGCTAAAGAGTATTTAGCAGTCAGCGTGCAGCCTCAGCCCTATTGGATGTACTGCTCTTCCCCGGTAAATCCGATCTTCTTCACGCCGATACGCGACGCGTCGGCGAGCACCTTTGCGACTGTGTCGTACTTCGCGAGACGGTTTGGGCTCACATGAATCTCGTCCTGGTCTGGTTCATTGGCCACCTGGGTAAATCTGGTATCCAGATCACGCATGTTGGAAACGGCCTGGCCGTCCCAGGTGATTGAACCGTCAAAATCGATGGCCAGCGTATGCACGACCGGCTGAACCGTGGGGGGCTTCGCGTTCGGGTTCGGCATATTCAGCTTCACCGCGTGGGTTTGAATGGGAATCGTGATGATGAGCATCACAAGGAGAACGAGCATTACATCAATCAACGGTGTGGTGTTCACCTCCACCATCACTTCCTGATCGCCCCCAGGAGATCCGACATTCATTGCCATGGATTTGGACCTTAGCTATTGACCTTCATTGCGCGGCTCGGTGATGAACGCTACCTTTTGTATTCCTGCCTGTTGAACCGCCAGAATCACCTTTCCGATCGCTTCGAACCGTGCGTCACGATCGCCGCGGATATGCACCTCTGGAGGCTCGCCCCCCTTGTTGATCGCGGTCCTGAGCGCCGCGACGAACCGGGGACGCAATTGGGTGACATCGATCGGCGCGTTGTTCCAGTAGATGTCTTCGTCTTTGTCGACGGCAATGACGATGTTTTCCGGTTTTGTTTGCGTCGGAATGTTGCGCGCGTTCGGATAATTGACGGGAATCTGTTTCAACACCACAGGCACCGTGATGAGAAAGACGATCAGCAAAACCAGCATTACGTCCACGAGGGGCGTAGTGTTGATGGTGGTGTTCAGTTCCGGTTCGTCCGTATCTGCAGAATGGACGGAGATCGACATTTCCTGAGGGTCCTGCCTTATTTCTTGTTGGTGATCAGATAGGTCTGCAGGTCGCTCGCAAAGCTCCTGAGCCGCTCATTGATCACCTTGTTGCGGCGGACGAGGTAGTTGTAGCAGAGCACCGCCGGCACCGCGACAAAGAGACCGATTGCGGTTGCAATCAGCGCTTCGCCCACCGGTCCCGCTACCTTGTCGATTGAAGCCTGGCCGGCAATGCCGATGGCGATGAGCGCCTTCAGGATGCCCCACACCGTTCCGAACAGTCCGATAAACGGCGCGACCGACCCTACGGACGCGAGAAACGCGATGCCGCCCTGAAGTCGCGAATTGGCCTCTTCCAGCTGGCGGTTGAGCGACATGCCGATCCAGTCGTTGAGGTTCACAAGGCCCGTGCCCTGCCCGGCTGAAGCACGTACACCGCTTTCCGCCACGCTCCGGAAAAGGCTGTTCTTGGGCAGCTTGTCGATGCCTTCGTTCAGGTTCGCCGAACTCCAGAAGCGCCGCTCGACGACACGCGAATGGTTGAGCACCCGCGACTGTTCCCAGAACTTCATGAAGAAGATGTACCAGGTGCCGATCGACATGATGCCGAGGATGATGATCACGATGCGGATCACGAAATCGCCGTTTTTCCAGAACGCCACCAGCCCGTAGGGGCTGTTCCCGCCAACTCCGCCGGCTGCGGGCGGATTGATGGCTGGCGCGGCATTGGCAGAACCGTTTGCCGCCGCGTTATCCGCCGGCGCAGGCGCGGTGTTGTTCGACGCCGGCGCAGGATTGGTGGCAGCGCTGCCACCCCCTGGCTGTGCCGGTGCCGCGGCGGGCGCCGCAGCCGCGGGAGGATTGGCGTTCTGTTGCGCGAAAACTGGCCCGGCCGTGCCGGCGGTCAGGAAGGCGACGGCAGCCGCAATCGCCAAGTATTTCGAGATCATGTTTTCGTCACTCCATGTGTAGGTTGCATGCGGGTCACCCGCCGGTCAGACTCCACGTTACATTCGTTTGCCAAGTCACAGCTACCGGCTGACCATTCTGTAGCGCGGGCTTATATCGCCACGTCTGCGCGCAACGTATGGCTGCTTGATCAAGCGCATCGTGGCCACTTGAGTTTGCAATTTCGACATTCGATACGCTTCCGTCGGTGTTGATGGTAAACTTTATCCCGGTGGTGCCCTGCTGATTCAGACGTATGGCGATTGGCGGATACCATCGCGCTGAAGGACAGTTATGGGGGCTGCCGATTGATGCAGGCGCTGTGATGCCTGCCGGTTTCGGAGGTGCCGGTGGTTGTGGGGGCGGCGGCGGCGTCGATACTTTGGACTGCACCGTGATCGTATTGGTCGGTGCGGCTTCACTCTGGATCGTGATCTCCGGCGGAGGCACGAAGGGCGGCGGCGGTTTTTGCAGCTCCGGCGGTGGCGGCGGTGGCGGCTTTATCACTTCCTGTTTGGGCGGAATGACATCGGCCTTGAGTTCTGTTGGAAGCTTTTCAAGGAGGCCCATCGCCAGTCCGCTCGCCAGCATGTAAATGGCAACGATGTGGAACAGGGCCACGGCCCCGATGCTGACGAAGCGGTGTGAGGTCGCGTGACCGACTCGGTATGGCCTTAAATCGTGTAGCGGTTGATCCATCGTGCCTGCCCACACAAAATGAAACCCGGCGCGCTGCGCCGGGCAAAACATTGACGATACGTCACTGTTGCGCCTTCGCCCTCCTGCGCCGCCGGGGAAGCGACGTACCCACCCGTCATTCGTCCCATCGTAACCATGCTTTTTGAGCGGGGTCCAGCATTTCTATAGGAAATGTAATGCTGAGAGCCCGTCGTTGGTTTACGGCAGGACGCAGAATCAGGCCACAAAGCGCTATGGGAGGCCGGGTTCGCTGTCCGAACGACATTTTCCATCGTTGTCATAACGCGCATCATTCCGCACTAATCTATCAAGATTGACCCCGGCTGCGATCCTCATTTAGCGTACACATCAGCGTGAGGTTCCCGGAAGGGACTTGAGGGAACGCGGTGCGATGCCGCGGCTGTCCCCGCAACTGTAACCGGCGAGGACTCGTCCGGACGCCACTGGGGATGTCCCCGGGAAGGCGGGCGAGAGACCCCTAGACCCGGGAGCCAGGAGACCTGCCTCGCGTGTCGTCTCGCTTGCGGCCGGGGTGTGCCGCGGGCAGCGGGCAAACCGCCACGGCGACAAGGGGAGTCGTCCGCGGGGTTTCATGCTGTTCTCGTCATTATCGACAGGCCACGCGCACCGGCTTCTGGAACCAATCCAGGAGGACACCATGCGGTTGCTGTTATGGATGCTTTTTTTGGTGGTAGTGGCGCCAATTCAGGCGCTGCCGGACGAGTCGAGCGGTGCGGAAACCATCGTCGTGACCGCGGCAAGAGCGCCCGAACCGCGCGAAATCACTGGCTCTGCTCTCTCAATTCTTACGGCACGGGATCTCGCAGACCAGCAGATTGTGGTGCTTTCGGATGCCCTGGCGGAATTGCCCGGCGTACAGATCGTGCGAAACGGCGGCGTTGGCCAGCCCACGTCAATTCTTTTGCGAGGAGCAGAAGCCGGCCAGACGCTTCTGTTGGTGGACGGCGTGCGCATCAACGACCCCACGGCGGTCGACGAGAGCGCGATTATGGGTGACGTACTCGTCAACAATATCGATCGCATCGAGGTGCTGCGCGGCCCGCAAAGCACGCTTTACGGCAGCGATGCGATCGGTGGCGTGGTCAATATTTTGACGCGGCGTGGCGGCGAAAGCCCGTTTTCCTTTTCTGGCGAGGGGGAAGGCGGATCATTCGATACATACCGATTCAACGCCGGCGCAAACGGGAGCGCCGATAATGTCGATTACGGCGCGAGTCTGAATTTTTACCACACCAACGGGATTTCCGCGGCGGATTCGCGGTTCGGAAATACGGAGACGGACGGCTACACCAATGGGGGCGCCACCGCGAATGTTCGCATCCGTGTGGACGAGAACGTCAGCGTCGACCTGCGGACCTACGATATATTGGCCCGCGACAACTTCGATGACAATTTTGTTTCTATTTCCGTCCCACCTTATTTTCGCGTCGCCGATTCGCTGGCGTACGGCAATGATGAGCTTCTTGCGAATTACGCCGGCCTCAACTTCGGCTTCGGTGAACTACAGAACCGATTGGCCGTCACCGACCTGATCAGCAAGCGCGTCACGTTTCCCGCGCCCGCCGCGCCCGACGATTTCACCGCCCGGGGAAACGTCGAGCGGCTCGAATATCAGGGCATTTTTGCACCCTTCCCGGACAACGAGGTCATCTTCGGCGCGGAGTACCAGAATTCTCACACTAACACCCACAGCATCTACGATCTGAGCCCCCGGCCGACGATCGGCAACGATGGCATCGCCGGCTACTACGGCCAGTGGCAGTCGACGCTCTGGCGCATCCTCACGCTGACGGGCGGCTTGCGTTATGACCGCGACGACGAATTCGGCGGCCATCTTTCGGGCAAACTTGCCGGCGCGCTCGCACTGGACGGCGGCGACACCGTGCTGCGGGCGAATTACGGAAACGGCTTCAAGGCGCCCTCGCTGTACGAACTCTACTCTGAATATTCAAATCCGCTCGTTGCACTGGAGCCCGAGGTGGCGCAAGGGTATGAAGCCGGCGTCGACCAGTTTTTCTGGTCGCGAAGCGTTCGCGCCGCCATAACAGTTTTCGAGCGGGATACACAGAACCAGATCGATTTTTTCGACTGTTTTGGCCCGACCTCGCCAGCTTGCGATCAGCGTTATCTCGTCGGCGGATACTATTACAATATCGGCCGCTCGCGCGCCCGCGGAATCGAGTCAGAGGTGACGCTTTCGCTGTCCAAAACGCTGACGGGTGGACTATCGTACACCGATCTTACAACGATCGATCTTGCAACGGGCGACGATCTTGCGCGCGTTCCCCACATCACGGCCGATGCGCATCTGACCTGGAATCCGACGGATCGGTTGTCCCTCGGCGGCAGCATCGGCTACGTGGGCCGGCGTTTCGACGATTCCGCCAACACCGTCGGTCTGTCGAGCAACACCCTCGTGAATCTCTATGCATCCTATGGGCTGACCGACACGCTTCAGCTCTTCGCTCGGGTGGAGAACGCCTTCGACATTCATTACGAGCCCGTCTACGGCTACGGCGCCGCGGGTCGCGCGGTCTACGGGGGGCTGCGTGTGACCTATTAAGCATGGGGCCCAACTCTCCTGTTGCGCCGCAACACCGGGTGCGGGCATTCTTCGCAGCTGCGGAAATAAACAGCCGGGATACGCGTTTGTCAGAAATTGCAGAGAGCGGGACCATGGCACAGCAGGCAGCGGCTAGGCCAAAATTCGACGTCTACAAGGATGTGTACGAAGTGGGCGAAATTCCGCCGCTCGGCCACGTGCCGAAGCAAATGTACGCGTGGGCGGTGCGGAAAGAGCGCCATGGCCCTCCCGAACAGTCGATGAAAATCGAAATCCTGCCGACCTGGCCGCTGGATTCGCACGACGTGCTTATCCTCGTAATGGCGGCCGGCGTGAACTACAACGGTGTCTGGGCAGGACTCGGTACACCCGTCTCGCCCATTGATGTGCACGGAAGCCCGTATCACATTGCCGGTTCTGATGCAGCAGGAATTGTCTGGGCGGTCGGCTCCAAGGTAAAACGCTGGAAGGTTGGCGACGAAGTGGTCGTGCATTGCAATCAGGACGACGGCGACGACGAGGAATGCAACGGCGGAGATCCGATGTTCTCGCCGTCGCAGCGCATCTGGGGCTACGAGACTCCGGACGGTTCGTTCGCGCAGTTTGCGCGTGTGCAGGATCGGCAGCTGATGGAGCGGCCCAAGCACCTGACCTGGGAGGAATCCGCCTGTTATACCCTGACGCTCGCGACCACCTATCGGATGTTCTTTGGCCACCGGCCGCATGTTCTGAGGCCGGGACAAAACGTGCTCATCTGGGGCGCGAGCGGCGGCCTGGGCTCATTTGCGACCCAACTCTGTGCCGTTTCCGGTGCGAACGCGATCGGCGTGATTTCGGATGAATCGAAACGCGACTTTGTACTCTCGCTCGGCGCCAAGGGACTGATCAACCGCAGCGAGTTCCGCTGCTGGGGCGCAATGCCGAAAGTGGGCACGCCCGAATACGATTCGTGGCTCAAGGAAGCGCGCCGCTTTGGCAAGGCCATCTGGGAAATCACCGGGAAAGGCCGCGACGTCGACATGGTGTTCGAGCATCCGGGCGAGCAGACGTTTCCGGTTTCGTGCCTTGTCGTGAAACGCGGTGGGATGGTGGTGTTCTGCGCCGGAACGACCGGCTACAACATCACGTTCGACGCACGCTATGTCTGGATGCGGCAGAAGCGCATCCAGGGATCGCATTTCGCCAATCTCAATCAGGCGAGCCAGGCCAACCGGCTGATGATCGAGCGGCGCCTTGACCCTTGCATGTCGGAAGTCTTTTCCTGGGACGATATCCCCCGCGCGCATACCAAGATGTGGAAAAACCAGCATCTGCCTGGAAACATGGCCGTTCTTGTCAATGCCCGTCGTCCCGGACTTCGAACCTTTGACGATGTCGTCGAGGCTTCTCTCGCGTAGGCTACACCTCCAGCGGAGACTTGGCGCGATAACGTCGCCATATGTAGAGCCATAACAGCGCGATAGCCGGGTACATCAGAAAACTTGCTTCCGTACCAAGCGCGCCGCCGGTGAGCCAGGCAGGACCGGTGAAATGCGCGTTGAGAAGACGGCCGGCGGGTATGAGCGTGCCGTTCGGAGTGCCGATAACGAAGAGCTGCATGTAGTCAAAGGCCATGTGAAAGCCGACGGCAAACCAGAGAGTGCCGGTGCGAAGGATGGAATAGCTGAGCAACAGACTGAGCGATACGAGTGTGATGACGTCCCAGATGTTCTCGCCCGCCTTGAAAAAGTAGTGATCCGCCGCGAAGAGCAGCGCGATGGCGATCGCGGATGGCCAGAAGCCGATGGCTTTCCATAGGGTCTGCTGGAAGTAGGAGCGAAACAGGAATTCTTCCGCGACGCCCACGCAGATGTTCGCACCCAACCATGCAAGCGCGTAGCCGGCGAGCGCACCACCGGACAGCGCCAATCCTTTGATCTGCATTCCGCCGCCCAGGATCATCCCCAGCGCTACCGCGCCTGCCATTGCGAAACCCGCCGCCACGCCCTCGAATGTTCGGGGACCGAAAGCGCCATCGATGGGCAACCCATAGCTGTCTACCCTGCGCCGTTCGTACAATGCGAAGGCGCCGGTGCAGATCAACGCAATGAGAAAATTCTCGAATTCGTTCAGAGCGATTGCGCCCGGGGAGAGGAAATAGTTGAGACGCAGCCATTGCACAGCATGGCTGAAGGTCCAGTCCAGCGCCGGACTGACCACAAACGTGCTTACGACGAGGAAGAGGAGGGCCCGCCAGATGGGACGAAGCTTGCCATCCATCCCGATGAACCACCGCCTGACCGCATTCATGCTCCACTCCGATGGCGGTGACCGATACGGCGGTTTCTCACGAAGAACTCGGATCGTCCAGTGTTGGGCGTTCGCTTCCGTGCTAGCGTGAGGCCGGTGCCACCGGTCGTTTCCTGGCGTGGAGCTTGCTCAATCGATGCAGATATTACCTCCTCATCTCCTCGCGCATTGCGACGAGGCACTTCTTGTGGTCGATGGCCTGCTCGCGGCCGCCAAAGACCGATTGCGGAGCCTTGTCGAAGAAGACGATGCAATTGTCGCCGCGCGCATCGACCGCGAGCAACGAGCAGTCCACGCTCTCGCCTGGTTTGCCACCACGGCGGAAGCTCTGCGCCAAACGGCGCGCTGGGCACGAAATCTGGACAGGCAAGATCGGTTGCACGATCTCGAACGACTGATCGTACTCGCGCTGTACGGGGAATATCTGGCGCAACTCGTGGGTGGCGTTCCCATGAGCCAGGCGGAGATCGCCCGCGCGGGCGACATCGGTTTGACCGCTGAAGAAAGCCAAGAATTTCTCTCGCCCATTGTGCGGGAGATGATCGCGCTCGGCACGGCGCGCGAAACCCGCGCCGGCATCGCTCAACTCCTCGCCCGCAACCCCGACGCCGTCTTTTTCGGCGACCCCGGGCTCGACGAAACGCTGGAGCTTATTCGGGCCCAGTTTTTTCGTTTTACGCAGGAGAGGATCGGCCCCCAGGCGCAGGCCTGGCATCTGCGCGACGAACTCATTCCGCTCGAGATCATCGACGAGATGAGTGCGCTCGGTGTCTTTGGACTGACCATACCTGAGGAATACGGCGGTTCGGGAATGTCGAAAACCGCGATGTGCGTGGTTTCCGAAGAGTTGAGCCGTGGCTATATCGGTGTCGGTTCTCTCGGTACGCGCTCCGAGATAGCAGCAGAATTGATTGTTTGTGGCGGCACGGACGAACAGCGGCGGCAGTGGTTGCCGCTGATCGCCCGTGGCTCGAAGCTGCCGACGGCGGTCTTCACCGAGCCGGATACCGGATCCGATCTCGGCGCACTCAAGACGCGCGCAACTCGCGACGGTCACGTGTACCGGGTATACGGTAACAAGACATGGATCACCCATGCCGCGCGGGCCGACCTCATGACGCTGCTCGCCCGCACGGAACCTGAAACCCACGACTATCGCGGCCTATCGATGTTCATCGCCGAAAAGCCGCGCGGCAATGGCGGCAATCCCTTTCCCGTGCATGGCATGCGCGGAGGTGAAATCCAGGTGCTCGGCTACCGGGGAATGAAAGAATACGAGATCGCCTTCGATGGCTTCGAAATCCCCGCCGACAACCTTCTCGGCCGCGCCGAAGGGCACGGGTTCAAACAGTTGATGCAGACGTTCGAGTCCGCGCGCATCCAGACCGCTGCCCGCGCGGTTGGCGTCGCGCAATGCGCGCTCGACCTTGGCCTCCGTTATGCCCTGGAGCGGCGGCAGTTCGGACGCCGGATTTTTGACTTTCCGCGGGTGAGCGACAAGCTCGCCATGATGGCTGTCGAAATCGTCGCGGCGCGACAGATTGCGTACCACGCAGCGCGCGAAAAGGACGAGGGCCGGCGGTGCGACCTGGAAGCGGGAATGGCAAAGCTCCTGGCGGCGCGCGTAGCCTGGTCATCAGCCGATAATGCACTGCAGATCCATGGCGGGAATGGTTTCGCGATCGAATTTCCGATCAGCCGCTTGCTATGCGACGCGCGCATCCTGAACATTTTCGAAGGCGCGGCGGAAATTCAGGCCCAGGTTATCGCACGACGATTGCTCGAGCGCGATTGAGCTCTCTCATTAACGCGGATGCCAAGAAGAACAGCCCAGCCAAGGCATGCTGTGCGGATGCGCAATATCCATCCTTCGGGCTGGATCGCGTCTTAATCGAATTCGGCTTCGCCATTGGCGAGCGTCTTCACGAGATCGATGACTCGTTTGCGCACTTTAGACTCTTTGATGCGCATGAAGGCGAGCGCGAGTTGGAGTCCCTCTCCACTCGACAGAAATTCCATCACCGGCGGGCTCGCATGCTCATTGGTATGATGATGGTCGTTCTGGCGGTCGGGCACGTCTTCGTAAAAGTAGCTGACAGGAACGCCGAGAAAATTGGCAACCTGATACAAACGCCCGGCGCCAATGCGGTTCACGCCCTTCTCGTACTTCTGAACTTGTTGAAACGTCAGTCCCAGCAACTCACCGAGTTTTTCCTGACTCATGCCCACCAGCATGCGGCGCAGCCGTACGCGATTGCCGACTTGAGCATCAATGGGATTGGCCTGTTTCTTGGGCACTGGCGACAACGCTAATATCCGTTTGCGTTCCGGACCTTAGCCGGATTTTGCCGCTTGCAAAGGCATTTTTAAGACAAAACCTCTGCGCGGCTTTGCGTCTTCTGCCGAATCGCAAAACTACACAAAAGGCAAAATGCGACGAGCAGGAGAAATCCGTTGTCCCGTAAACGCGCGTAGATCGTTGGCGGCAGCGCGCGCGGCAGATCGCCATCGATAAATCCCACGCGTCCGAGCGCGAGACGCTCCTGAATGCGCCCGAGCGGATCGATGATGGCCGAGATTCCGGTGTTTGCATCACGCGCGACCGGCAGACCTTCTTCGATAGCACGCATCCGCGCCATCAAAAGATGTTGATAAGGGCCCGTTGACGGTCCGAACCATGAATCGTCCGTAACGTTGACGATCCATCCCGGCCGTTCGTTGCCTACCACCGCTCCCGGAAAAATGATCTCATAGCAGATCAGCGGATCGACCTTCGGCGCATCGGGAATGTCGAGTGTGCGCGGTCCCGCCCCTTCTCCGAAACCGTCGGGCATTTCGATCAGTTTGCTCAAGCCGATTGCATGCAGGAGGCGGGGCAATGGAAGGTATTCGCCGAACGGCACCAGATGCGATTTGTCGTACACCCCGATCAACTGTGCGCCATGCGAGAAGATGAAAAAACTGTTGAAGTAGCCGACGACCCCATCGGCTCTTGCCTGCACGCGCACGGTACCGGTCATGAGCACCCGATCATCCGGCGTGAGGGATCGAATTTGATCGAGAGCCTCAGGGACTGCCGTGAGTAGGAACGGCGGCGCAGCTTCCGGCCAGACGATGATGGTCGGACCTTTCACCGCGGGCGCCGTACTGAGATCCACCAGCCGCAGCCAGTTGCGTGTGCGATATATGACCGGATATTTCTCCGCCTGTGGAACGTTAGGCTGTACAAGCCGGAGCCGCACACCGGCTACGGGTGCGGCTTGTACGAGCGCCAGCCGCGCTTCTCCTCCCACCCACAGCAGCAAGAACAACAAAAGGAGACCGGCCGGCAATCTCCATGCGCCAGATCGGTGGCTCGCGAATTCGGCCAGCGAGGCGCCGAGCAGAAGGGTTAGCAGTGTAAGTCCGTATGCCCCGATGACGCTGGCGCTTTGCATCACGCCCGGGAGTGCTCCCCATGTATAGGCGGCGAGATTCCAGGGGAATCCCGTCAGGACGTGACCACGCAACCATTCGAAAATCGCGTACGCCGCTGCGAAATGGAACACGCGCGCGGCGCCGTTCGGCCAAAGCCAGATGGAGCTCGCGCATGCAAGCGCAGTGAACAGCGCAAGTCCGCCCGGCAACAGAACCGCGACAAACGGTATTTGCCATGCATGCGCCGTTGCATCGACAGTAAAGGCGAAGCTGACCCAGTACAGTCCCGCGAGATATTGCCCGAACCCAAAACTCCAACCGACCAGAAGCGCGACGCGAAATCGACGTGCTTCGGAAAATGCCCCGTCGAGCAGAAGCATTAGAACGGCGTAGGCAAGGAGAAGGGCGGGAAATATATCGAACGGCGCGAACCCGAGCGCCGAGAACGCGCCCGTCAGCAGCGCCGCAAGACAACGGCGCCGGGCAGAAAGCGCGCGCAGCCAATCGCCCGCAGCCTTCAGCGCCTCAAATTTGCCCTCCGGCGAAAAGCTCGCGGCAAATGCGGCCGTCGGCTGTCGAATTCTTGAGGACGACGAAGCCTCCATCGCCACGGCCGATTCGATCACGCCGGAGTGGCGGGCTTTGCGACGGATTGGGGCTGGCGCAGTCGCAACCGCTTCACCCGGCGGGGATCGGCTTCCAACACCTGCAACTCAAGACCCGACGGATGCCGCACGATTTCGCCGCGTTGCGGAAGACGACCGAGCAACGCGACGACAAGACCGCCCAGCGTATCCACTTCTTCGTTGGGGTCCGTAGGCTCAAGGTCGAGCCCCGTCTGCTCGCGAAAATCGTCCAGATCCATCCTGGCATCGGCTTCCCAGCCGCCATCGGGCAACGCGCGCAACTGTGGCGCTTCGGCGATGTCGTGTTCGTCGTCAATATCGCCGACGATCTCTTCCACAAGGTCTTCGATCGTCACCAGCCCGTCGGTACCGCCATATTCATCGATCACCAGTGCCAGATGCATATGGCTCGTCTGCATCTTGAGCAGCAGATCAAGAACCGGCATCGAAGCTGGCACGAACAGCAGATTGCGTCGGATTTTCGAAATCGCCACGTCGGGCCAACGGATCGCGCCATCCCCGCCGATTTCCACCAGAGAAAGCACATCCTTCACGTGAACAAGGCCGATGGGATCATCCAGCGTTTCGCGGTAGACGGGAAGCCGGGAATGTTGCTCCGCACGAAGGGTTTCGATGAGTTCCTTGAGCGATGCCTGTTCCTCGATGGCGACAATATCGGCGCGCGGCACCATAACGTCGCCGACGCGCAGTTCGCCGAATTTGAGCAGGTTCGCAAGCATTCTGCGTTCCTGCGGCGATAGATCAGTATTCTGGCGATCGCTCTCCTCGATGACTTCTTCAAGACTTTCGCGCATGGCATGCGCGTGGCCACGACCCAGCAAATGCGAAAGCCGCTCGAGCAGCGAGGTGTGCCGGCCATTTCCGGCTGAGGGTTCGCCCTTGTGGTTATGATCCGACATCGAAAGGTGGCTTGGCTGCTCTGCTCAGGCGCGCTCGGCGTAGGGATTTGGGATGCCGAGGTCGCGAAGAACAGCGATTTCGAGGCGCTCCATGGCTCGTGCCGCTTGGGCTTTCGCATGATCATAGCCCAGAAGGTGGAGAACGCCATGCACGGTCAGGTGCAGCACGTGATCGACAAGCACCTTTTTAGCCGCCGCGGCTTCGCGGGCGGCAGTGCCAAACGCGATAGCCACATCTCCGACATAGTTGCGCCCATTCACACCTGTGGGAAAGGAGAGCACGTTGGCCGGCGCATCCTTGCCTCTGAACCGCCTGTTTAATTCCCGCAGCCGCTCATCACTGGCAAGAAGAACAGTGAGGCTCCGCCCCTCGGTCGTTCCATGTTGAGTATCGTGCGCGAGCCCGCGTGCGAGCGCCAGTCGGGCCGCCGCGCGAACGCGCTCAGACTCGACGCCGCAGTTTCGCCAACGCGCCTCTTCAATACGAACCGTTATGTTGGTTCTCGCCATGGCTCCGCTTTGCGGTTGTTCCCGTCCGTCTGCTTCTGTGCATAAGCGCGCACGATACGGGAGACCAGCGGATGACGTACGACGTCCTTGTCGCTGAAGTGCGCGACCGCCACGCCCTCCACCTGCCCGAGATTGGCCAGAGCTTCGCTCAACCCCTCGGGCCTGCCACCGGGCAGATCGCTCTGTGACGGATCTCCGGTCACCACCATGCGGGAGTCTTCGCCGAGTCGGGTGAGAAACATTTTCATCTGCGCCGACGTACAGTTCTGCGCCTCGTCCAGAATGACAAAAGCGCGCGCGAGCGTACGGCCACGCATAAAGGCGAGCGGAGCAACTTCGATCACGCCGGTTTCCATCAGTCGCGTGCACTGATCGCCCATCGCTTCGAACAGCGCGTCATAGAGGGGACGCAGATAGGGATCGATCTTTTCCCGGATATCGCCGGGCAGGAAGCCAAGCCGCTCACCCGCCTCGAGCGCCGGGCGCGACAGGATGAGACGTTCAACGCGGCGCTCGTAGAGCAGGTGGGCACCGAAGGCGGCGGCAAGATAGGTCTTGCCCGTTCCGGCCGGACCTACACCAAAAACCAGCGGGTGCGTGCGCATGAGATCGAGATAAGCACTTTGTGCCGGCGAACGAGCCCTCACGACGCGAGAGGCCGCCGTCTTGATGGATGGCGCGCCAAATTCAGCAGCCGCGACTTTGTCGGGCTCGTGCAAGGCGAAACGGATTTCCGCATCGACATCGGCGAGCGCGACATCCTCTCCGCCTTCGAGCCGCGCATAAAGGGCACGCAATACGGAAGCCGCGCGCTCGCGTGCTTCGGGTTCGCCTTCGACAGCGACGAGGTTGCCGCGCATGGCGACGCGCACTCCGAGTTTCTGCTCGACACGCACGAGATGCTTCTGATGCGCGCCGCCAAGTGCCGCCAGGCACTGATTGTCGGGAAATTCGAGCGTGACCTGCTCACGCGCGGGGGATCGTTTCGCAGCGCGCACGCTCAATGCAACACTTCCGAACGAGCGTATTGGGCTGACAGGCGTTCGCCCCTGAGACTGTTCGGCAACACCTCTGCGATGTGGATATCCTCGATTGTGCCGATCAGATGAGACGCATTCTCGACGTGAACGGGCTGAAGCCACGGGCTGCGCCCCATCGCCTGTCCGGTTTTCGATCCCGGCTTTTCAAACAGCACGGGAACGACCCGTCCCCTGCAGGATCTATTGAAATCCGCCTGCTGCCCCGAGAGAAGGCACTGGAGCTCGCGAAGGCGATCGCATTTCACGTGTTCCGGAATCTGTTTCGCCGAAGCTGCCGGAGTGCCCGGCCGCGCGCTGTATTTGAACGAGAAAGCCTGCGCGTATCCAACCTCCCGTACAAGCTCCACGGTCGCGGTGAAGTCGGCATCCGTCTCACCGGGAAAACCGACAATAAAATCCGACGACAGCGCGATGTCCGGGCGTGCACTGCGAATGCGCGAAACAAGTTCGAGATAGTGCTCCCGGGAGTGTTGCCGGTTCATTGCGGCAAGAATGCGGTTTGAGCCCGATTGCACGGGAAGATGCAGGGAGGGCATCAACGCATCGACTTCACCGTGGACCGCGATCAGATCGTCGCTCATGTCGCGGGGATGGCTCGTCGTGTACCGCAGCCGGGCGATGCCCTCGATTTCTGCCATCGACCGAAGAAGCCTTGCCAGGGTAAACCGTTCCCCGCCGGCGCTTGTTCCACGGTAGGCATTTACGTTTTGGCCCAGTAGCGTGATCTCCTTCACGCCTTTTTCCGCGAGCTGACGGGCCTCGGCGATGACCCGCTCCGGCGGGCGCGAGAACTCCGCGCCACGCGTATAAGGGACAACACAGAACGTACAGAATTTATCGCAGCCCTCCTGTACCGTGAGGAATGCGGCAGGTCCGCCGGTGGCGCGCTGTTCGGGAAGCGAATCGAATTTTTCCTGGGCCGGAAAATCGGTTTCCAGCGCGTGGCCGGTCCCCCGCGCGATGCGCGCAATCATTTCCGGCAGCCTGTGATAAGATTGCGGTCCCACGACGATGTCGACGGCGTCCTGGCGCCGGATGATCTCTTCGCCTTCGGCCTGCGCGACGCAGCCGGCGACCGCGATCAACATGGCCTGGCCGTTTTGCGCCCTCTTCTCTTTTAATCGCTTCAGCCGGCCGAGTTCGGAATACATCTTCTCAGCCGCCTTCTCGCGGATGTGGCAGGTGTTTAGAATCACCATGTCGGCGTCACCGGCGTGCGCCGCGGGTGCATAGCCGATGCCCGCCAGGAGTTCCGCCATACGGGCAGAATCGTAGACGTTCATCTGGCAGCCGTAAGTTTTTAGGAACAGCTTCTTCATCACGGCCGCGGCTCTAGGCGAAATAACCCGGGAAAGGAAGGCGCGCGCATCAGGCGGCGACCGCGACAACGTTTTTTTGCGCGGGAATGGCGGGGCTTTCCTCCGGCCGGGCTCCGGCCAGCGCGCGGGCTTGGCCGCGCCGCACGCTGCTCTCGGCGACGCTAGCGAGCGTCTTGCGGCTCGTTTCTACGTCGAGAGTGAGCGGTTCGTGGAATTCGATCACGGCTTCGATGGGACCTGCCTTCAACGCCTCCCAAAGATGGGGAACGAGATCCATATCGCCATACCAGGCGATGAGCGGACGCATGTCGCGACCCATCGGAAGCCCGTAAAGGCCGGTATACGCGATCGAGACGGGCTGAATGGGTACATGCCGGACCCGGCCCTGTGCATCCGTTCCCAATTCCAGCTCTGCTGCCCCGAGCAATGCGCTCTTGAACGGCAGCACCTTGTTGCCGTCGTCCGACGTACCTTCCGGAAACAGCACCAGCGCGTCCCCTTCGACAAGGCGCGCCCGGATCAGATCGCGTGCCGCGACCGTCTGGGAGCGTTTCTCGCGTTCTATGAAAACCGTCTCCTGAAGTCTGGCAAGCGTACCGAACAGCGGCCATCGCGCCACTTCGTGCTTGGCAATGAACGAGATGCGCGCTGCAGCGGAAAAAACGAGGATGTCAAAATACGATGTGTGGTTCGCGACCATCAGCACGCCGTGTGATTGGATGGGACGGCCCAGTACGATGACGCGAATGCCGAACAATCGGCAAAGAAACCGGTGATAACGGTTTGGGAACGTCTTGCGCCGCTTCAGTTTAAACCGGACAGCCGTCTCCTGCCAGGGAATCAGGATGATCGTGGCCAGCAGAAAGACGAACAGAATGGTCGCCGCGCGCACTGTCTGCACGTCAGTGGCCGCCCTTCACCCCTTTGGGGACGCCATAGAGTTCAAGCCTGTGGTCGACCAGTTCAAATCCCAGTTCTTCGGCTACCCGCCGCTGCAGCCGCTCGATTTCTTCGTTTCGGAACTCGATCACCCGCCCTGACTGGATATCGATGAGGTGATCGTGATGGGCGTCGGGCACCTCCTCGTAGCGCGCGCGTCCGTTGCGAAAATCGTGACGCTCGAGAATGCCGGCGTCTTCAAAAAGCTTGACGGTCCGGTACACCGTCGCAATCGAGATATGAGGGTCTCTCGCCGATGCGCGGCGATAGAGTTCCTCAGCATCGGGGTGGTCGTCCGACTCCGACAGTACCCGCGCGATAATGCGCCGCTGGTCGGTCATGCGGAGACCCTTCTCCGCGCAAAGTTTTTCAATACGGCTCAAGCGGGCGCCTTCGAAACTTCGAAGCAATTCTAGTCGAGTTCCGCGCATCTGCACACCCACGCCCGCTCACGGCGAATAGCGCAGAATGAGAGCATCTGTGCCCGGCCCCGAGTCCCGCCGATAATAGGCGGACCTCGCTCCCACTTCGGCAAACCCCAACCTGCCGTAAAGTCTCCGCGCTGCGGCGTTTTCCACCCCGACTTCGAGGAAGACCTCGGCCGCTCCCGTCTGAAGCGCCCGCTCGATCATACTTCGGACGAGGGCCGTCCCGACAGACCGCCGCCTGGACCTCGGCTGCACCCCCAAGGATAAGACTTCCGCCTCCCCGGCGACCGCGCGGGCAAGCACGAACCCGACCGGGACATCGTGCTCGACCGCGATTGCGCTGAAGGCGCCGGGCTGCGCAAGCAGGCGGCCCAGAAATTCCGTGTCCCAGGCATCGACGAAGCATTCAGCGTGCAGCTTCGCGATCGCCGGCAAATCGGCGAGCGTTCCGGGCCGAACCGGCGCAGTCATGGCTGGGGGTCCAGGCAGCCGCGCATCGGGCGGACGCAGGTAGAGGGGTCGTGGAACATCGTCTGGTTCCGACGCCGAAAGCCCCATCCGCGCCACCCACAACGCGTCCGGAGCAGTGATCTCCGTTCTCGTCACTTCGATTCCGCTTTCGCGCAAAACATGGGCTGCAGCGTCGGCTGCAGTGCCGGCAAGCGCGAGCGTCCCGTCCGATCCACGTACAAGCTCGCGGAGCATCCCGATGGCAGTCTCAAGAGGTGCGATCTGAACCGGCAGGAGTGTACGTTCGCCGTCGATCGCTGCGCAATAAACCTCGCCGCGCTTCGCATCGTGAAAGACCGCAGCACGGCGCGCGCGCACGTCTCCTGCCGCTGCCCGGGCCATTGCTTCGAGCGTTGTTACTCCCACGAGCGGGAGTCCCGTTGCGAGGCGCAATCCGCGCATGAAGGCATAACCGACGCGTTGGCCCGTAAACGTTCCGGGGCCGACGGTCACCGCAAGGCGTTCGAGCGCCGCAAAATCGAGCTGCGCCGCGGCCATGGCGTCGCGAACCATCGGCGCAAGCCTCTCGGCGTGACCGCGCTCCATCGGCTCGAAAATGTGGGCGAGAACGGACTCGCCATCGAGGACCGCGGTTGAGCAGGCGCCGAGCGCCGTGTCGACGGCAAGAATTTTCAATCAGAAGCCCGGCCGAGTGTGCCGTTCAAATAATCCGGCATGCCTGATCGAATGACAATCGTGGCCCCTGGGGATGCGGGCCCGATGGTTCGCCGTGGCCGATGTTGCAGAGAAAGTTCGATTTCACGCTGCCGTCCGGAAAGAATTCGCGATCGACCCCCTCATTATCGAAGCCCGACATCGGGCCGCAATCAAGACCGAGAGCGCGCGCCGCGATGAGGAAATATCCTCCCTGCACAGAGCCGTTGCGAAACGCCGTTCGTTCCGCAACTGCGGGGTCTTCGAACCAGCTCCTCGCCTCGGGCACATGCGGATAGAGAAAGGGAATGTACCGTGCAAACTCGAGATCGTAGCCGATGATCGCAGTTGCCGGCGCGGACATCGTCTTCCCGACATTCTCAGGCAGGAGATACGGCCTGAGCCGCTCCTTGGCCTCGTTCGAGCTAACGAAGACGATCCGCGCGGGAGAACAGTTCGCACTTGTCGGACCCCAGCGCATCAAATCGTATATCGCCATCAACATCGCCGCGCTGACCGGTCTCTCCTGCCAACGTCTGTGCGTGCGGGCCTTGCGGAAAATGATATCGAGAGCGTCGTCGGGAACGGGCGTCACGGCCGAAGTCAAACGGCTTCCACCGCCGTCACTTCCGGAATGTAGTGACGCAGCATGTTTTCGATGCCGTTTTTCAACGTCATTGTTGACGATGGGCATCCTGCGCAGGACCCGCGCAGATGCAGGAACACGATACCCGAGCCGCCGTCGAAACCCTTGAAGATGATATCGCCGCCATCGCCGGCGACTGCCGGCCGCACGCGTGTGTCGAGCAGTTCGCGGATTTGCGCCACGATCTCAGGATCGCCTTCCCCGTAGGAAGTTTCGTCTTCGACCTCTTCATGTCCACTCTCAATGAGCGGCAATCCGCGCGTGAAGTGGTCCATGATCGCGGCAAGGATGGCGGGCTTCAGATGGCGCCAGTCGCCGCCGGATTTGGTCACCGAAATGAAATCGCTGCCAAAGAACACCCGCGCCACCTCCGGAGTTTCGAACAGCGCACGCGCGAGCGGCGAGCGCTGCGCGGCATCCCGGTTCGGGAAATCGGCCACGGCGCTTTCGCCCATCACCTCCCGCGCGGGAAGGAATTTGAGCGTCTGCGGGTTCGGCGTGGATTCGGTCTGAATGAACATCGCTGTCCCTACGAAACGCTCTTGGGCCAAGTCAGAAATGGCGTGTGAAATGCTTTTATCAATGTTTCCTTAGAAATCCGAGGCGATGCCCTTGCGTTCCCAGTCGCCGTAGCGCGTCGGCTCCGGGGCGGCGGGACCGCCGATTTCATCGGGAAATCGCGGCCGAACCTTTCCTTCAGTCCGCCTTGCCTCGGCCTCCGCACACGCACGTTCACCCGCGGCGCGAACTCGCTCGATGATTGTGACACGTCGAACCTTGTCAGTCCCGGCCATTCCGTTGACCCGCTTTTCCCGTCTCATAAAATCACGGCAGTAACCCTTTGCCCAAGAACGGGGGGGAATGGAAGCATATACCGCAACGGCAAACATGCTTATGGTCAATTCTCTGCGCGCCACTGTGTTGCCAACCGCCCCTCGACCAAGGAACGCATCTGCGTGCCCCGGCGCGTGGGGATAATGACGCCTCAACCTGATTTCGCTCCTGGAATGGGAGCCCGGGCCGCCGCCAATCGGGCAATAAGCGATTGCCTGCGAAGAAAACTTCCGCTCGATGCGGTGCTCGATGCTGCGGTAACGGGGCTCACCGGCCGCGACAGAGGCTTTGCGCGCGCCATCGCGAACGAGACCATGCGCCGATTCGGCCAGCTCGACGCTCTCGTTCGCCATTTCGTTCCGCGCCCGCCGCCGCTGCACAAAGCAGGTCCGACACTCGAGATCCTGCTCGCCGCGAGCTGCGAACTGCTTTTTCTGAGCGTTGCCGCGCACGCTGCGGTGGACGGCGCGAACCGGCTCGCGGCCGCCGACGCGAAAGCCGTACATTTCAAGCCTTTGATCAACGCCGTTTTGCGCCGCATCGCGCGCGAGGGGGCCGTTGTCCTGCGCGGGCAGGACGAATTCCCTCTGAACACGGCCGACTGGCTGTGGCAGCGCTGGCTCGGCGTTTATGGGGAGGAGGTGACGCGCGCCGTTGCCGGCGTGCATGTACAAACACCGCCACTTGATCTGTCGTTTCGTGCCCCTCCGGACAGTGTTCCGCGCGACGGTGGGATCAATCTCCCTGGCGGCATGATCAGAATTGCCCCTGCGGGCAATGTGGAATCCCTGCCCGGATACAAGGACGGCACGTTCTGGGTGCAGGACTTTGCGGCGTCTTTGCCGGCGCGATTGTTCGGCGACGTCGCCGGCCGGCACGTCGTCGATCTGTGCGCGGCGCCGGGAGGAAAGACTGCGCAACTCTGTGCATCGGGCGCGCGCGTTACTGCCGTTGAGCGCGACGAGCATCGGATAGAGCGGCTACAACAAAACCTCGCCCGCCTCGACTTCGCTGCCGAACTCGTGCTCGCCGACGTTCGCGACTACCGGCCGCAAGCGCCCGCCGATTGCGTATTGCTCGACGCGCCCTGCAGCGCCACCGGGACTGTACGGCGCCATCCCGAACTGCCTTGGATCAAGAGCGCCGCCGATGTGGCCGCCTGCGCGGACGCGACAGTGGAGTTGCTCGAAGCGGCAGCATCGATGGTGAGGCCCCAAGGCTTGCTGGTCTTCGCCGTCTGTTCCCTGGAGCCGGAGGAAGGAACGGAACAGGTCGCGTATTTCCTGCGCCGCAATCCAAAATTCCGGCGCGTTCCGATTGCGCCGCAAGAAATATTCGGACTTGCGCAATGCCTGGATGCGAACGGCGATCTCCGTACGCTGCCCTGCCACTTCGCGGAGAACGGCGGAATGGACGGATTTTACGCCGCGCGCTTGCTGCGATTATGAGAGCCGGCCGAGAGCGTAAGCGACGGCGAGATACACTTTCCCTGTGTCGGCACTCAAGAGTGTCGAAGTCAGAAGGCCGTTGCCATCTCCCTCACGCGCATGGGCGAGCAAGGCTTCGAATTCCGCCAGATAGAGATCGGCGGCCTCGCGAAATCGCAAATCGTCCCGGTAAGCCGAACAGATACGATCGACGCTCTCCGCATCGATAGAACCCGCAAGCCGGCGCGCAAACAGCGCGCGATCGCCTTCGAGATACTCGCGCCAGTCCTCGTCCGTCGGCGGCAAGCCGTCGATGATCGGCTGAAGATCAATCGCGAGATCGGAAAGTGCGCTCTCGAGCGCGCCCAAGGCGGCCGCCTCGCCCTGCGGCATATCCTTGTCTCGCGCCCCTGTGTCCGCCGCCGCCAGGAGCGAGCGAATGTCCCACGATTTCGCTTCGGTAGATGAAGGCTCTTTCGCGCGGTCTTTGCGCTTGGGACGGTTCGATGGCCGTCGATCTGCCGGCCGTTGCGTCAGCCGGCGCGCGAGTCCCATAAGCCCCTCGCCTTCGGTCGCGGCCGCATCGCCGGTGGCGGCTTCGCCGGCAGCCGGGCGTACGCCGCGCATGCCGGTGCGCGAGTGAATGGTGGCGAGCGTCCGCGCGGAAAGGTCGAGAATCTCCTCGCTTTCCGTTCTCACGAGCTCGCGTACGCGTTGCGCTTCCTGTTTGGCAACACTCGGAAGCGCGAGCAGATGCCGCTCGACATCCTGTGCCGCTTCCGCCAGCGCCGCTTTGATTGTGCGTGTTTCGTTTTCGATCTGCGAAGCGAGGCGGAGCAGCCGCTCGCCTTCCGCCATGGCTTCTCCCACCAGCGCGTTGGCACTGTTTTTCGCTTCCGCGGATGTTTCGCTGATGAGCGCCTGTGCGCCGCTACCGGCGTCGTGCAGCGACTCGACGAGCTTGGTCAAAGTGACTTGTGTGGACTCGGTCGCTGTCAGCAGGCGCTCGACTTCCTTCGCAAATGCCGAAGTCAATTGCGAGGTTCGCGTCGCGGCATTCGCCATCACCAATTCGAAGCGGCGATCCGTGTCGTCCGCCAGCGTGCCCAGTTGCTGGGATTGCCCGCTGAGGCTCTCGACCGCCGCCTTGAGCGAGGCGTGTTGCGCTTGCATGGAGGTTTCGAAGCTTCCGCTTTCCTCCTTGAGGCGCTGCAGGAGTTCGCCCATCGCCGTGCGGTGGCGCTCGTGACGGCCAAGGATGAATTCGGCGCGTGCCATGGCAGCATCGGAAACCGTTTCAATTCTTTTCGCCTGCTTGTCGAGTTCGACCGCAACAGCGTGCGGCGCCTCCGTCGCGCTGTCGGCTGCGGCGCGAAATTGCGCACCCTGTGACTCCAGCGCCGCGCCTGCGCTTTTCAGCGCGCCTTCGGCGGATTCGATCATGGATTTGATCTGTGCAGCGCGGCCGGCCACGAGTTCGCTGGCACGCGACGCGGCATCGGCCAGCAGATCGGCGATGGAATCAATGCGTTCGCGCTCCTGCGAAAGTTTTGTCGCCGCCGATTCCGCGCGCACGTCGACGCGCGCGGCCGCTTCGTCGAGCGCCGCGATCTGGTTCTCCAGCACGCCTTCCAGCGCACGCAGACGCGCAAAGGCGGAGTCGAGCCCAACGTTCAAAGCATCGAGTTCGGTGCGGACCGCGCGGCCCAGTCGCGCGGCTCGGCGCGACGCCCCTTCGTCGGCGGCGAACAGGCGATCGGTCGCGGCCGTCAACTGGTCAGCCGCCGCCGCAAACAATTGTCCGCGCGTGAAGGTCCAGGCAGAGGCGACCATCAGCATGGGTGGGACAAAAATGGCGAAAGCGACGATGAAGGTTTCCTGCAGATCGAGGCGGAACAGTCCACCGGGACCGAAGTAGCCCCACAGGTAAGCGGCGCCGGCGCCAACCCAGAACGCGCCGAGGACAGCGGCGAAGACGATCGGCCCCCACGGGTTGGGAACAGGAACAGGGGCGCGGGTTTCGGGTTCGGGCGGCAGAACGGATTTCGGCGTCTGCTGCGGGAAAGCAATCGTCTGGCCAGCTTCAACTCGAACCATCGGCGGCACCCTCGACATCGTGGAGTGCGGCATATTAACTCTGTCGGAGGCGGACGGCGAGAACTATTCCAGCCAGTTCAGCGAGTTAACATTCGGTCGGCTGGCAGGGGGAACCTATGGCGATGCTCGTTGCTGCGGCTTGTGCCTTTCTCGCGATTCACCTGCTTGTTTCCGGCACACGACTGCGCGATGCCCTCACCGCCGCGATCGGCGAAGGACCGTATCTCGGACTATTTTCGCTCGCGTCGATCGGCCTCCTGATCTGGCTTGTGGTCGCCTACAACGCGGCGCAGCGCGGCAACGACCCGCTTCTTTACGATTTCGGAGAGGGTGTGCGGCACCTCGGCATTCCGGTGGTCGCGCTGGCATTTCTGCTTGGTGTACAGGGATTATTGATGCCCAACCCGACGCGCGTCAGGATGGGCGACACGGCCACACATATGGCCACCGTGTCGGGCGTGCTGCGCATCACCCGCCATCCGTTTCTTTGGGGCGTCGCGATCTGGTCCGGCTTTCACCTGGTGGCAAACGGCGACGAGGCTTCGGTCATTTTTTTCGGCACGTTTTTCGTGCTGGCGTTGGTTGGCACGACGCTGATCGACGCGAAACGCCGGCGCAAACTGGGAGCGGCGTGGGAGACATTTGCCCGCGAGACGTCCAATCTGCCGTTCGCGGCAGCCATCGCAGGCCGGACGCAGATCAAGCTCGGGGAACTCTTCGGCTGGCGGTTCTGGACGGCGGTTGTCCTTTTTCTTGCGCTCCTTTTTTTCCACCATCGTCTTTTCGGCGTTTCGCCGTTTCCGGGGGGATGGGTACCGGTCTGAGGAGCGCAAATTCCATCGCCCGGTTAACCCGCTCTTTGTTGATTGCCGCACAAACTGCCGGTCGAAGCACGACGGGCAACAGGCGATGTCCGATTTGGCAATCGACGAACCGGTCGATCTTGCCCACCTTGAGCGCTACACGGGTGGCGATGTGCGCCTGAACGCCGAGGTTTTCCAGCTGTTTTCGCGACACTCCCTCGAGACGCTGCGGAAGCTCGAGCGGCTTTCAAGAGGTCCGGAGCGCAAGGCCTGGCGTGAGGCCGCCCATTCTCTAAAGGGCGCGGCTATGGGAATAGGCGCCTTTGAACTCGCATTTGCCGCCGGGGACGCGGAAGCCATGGATCCCGCGGCTGCTCCGGAGCGTACGGCAGCGGTGCTTCGGAGGCTGCAGGCGCGTTCCCAGGTTGTGCAGGCGTTTATCGAGGCTTATCTCGCCGCCTAGAAATGGTCGGGTGTTCTGGTTCCCGGCCGGCGTTACCACCCCTATAAGCCGCGGTTTCTCGGAAAAAAGCAGTGCCGGTATGGCTGTAGAAACAGACGTTGCGATCATAGGCGCGGGGCCGGTCGGCCTGTTTGCCGTCTTTGAACTTGGACTTCTCGATCTGAAGGCCGAGGTTGTGGATATCCTTGACCGTCCTGGCGGCCAATGCACCGAACTTTACCCCGAGAAGCCGATCTACGACATCCCCGGGCTCCCGGTCGTTAACGGGCAGGAGCTCACCGACCGCTTGATGCAGCAGATCAAGCCCTTCAAACCGGGATTTCATTTCAGCCAGATGGCGAGCGCGCTCGAACGACTGGATGATGGCCGCTGGAAACTCGCGACCGATGCCGGGACCGAATTGGTCGCACCGGTGGTGGTCGTTGCCGCGGGCGCTGGCACCTTTGTACCGAAGCGGCCGCCGCTCGCCGGCATCGACGCCTTCGAAGGCAAGAGTGTCCACTATGCCGTTCGCAAGATGGAAAGCTTCCGCGGCAGGGACATTTTGATCGCTGGCGGTGGCGATTCCGCTCTCGATTGGACGATCAATCTCGCGCCGGTTGCCAGGAGCCTGACGCTTGTTCATCACCGCGACGGCTTCCGCGCGGCGCAACACAGTGTCAACAGGATGCGCGAACTCGCCGCGGAAGGAAAAATCGCCTTTCGTGTCGCGAGCGTGAAAGCGCTCCACGGAAGCAACGGTCAACTCGAGGCAGTGACGCTTGCCGGCGCCGACAAGAACGAATGGCGGCACGCCTGCGACTCGTTCCTGCCGTTCTTTGGTCTGACCATCAAGCTTGGACCGATCGCGGATTTCGGATTGAATCTCCACGAAGACCTCATTCCCGTGGACACGGCACGGTTTGAAAGCGCGACTGCGGGCATCTTCGCCATCGGCGACATCAACAGCTATCCCGGCAAGCTCAAGCTGATTCTCTGCGGCTTTCACGAGGCAGCCCTCATGGCCCAGGCGGCGTTTCATATCTGCCGGCCAAACGAGAAGCTTCGGTTTCAGTACACGACGTCATCGACCAGCCTGCAGAAAAAGCTCGGTGTGGCATGAAGATCTATGCGACCGACCGCAACGGCAAGGAACATGTGCTCGAGGGCCGCAACGACTGGAGCATCATGGAAATTCTGCGCGATGCGGGCTTGCCGGTTGCGGCGGAATGCGGTGGCGCCTGCGCCTGTGCGACGTGCCACGTCTATGTGGAGGAAAGCTGGTACGCGAAGCTTGCGCCGCCATCGGCTGCCGAAACCGACATGCTCGATATGGCGCTGGCGGTCGAGCCCAATTCCCGCCTCTCGTGTCAGATTGTCTGCAGGCCGGAACTCGACGGCATCAAACTGACCATCGCGCCGGAATAGCGCTCAGGCAAACCAGACGATCGCGAAGGTTGCGCCGGCCACCGCCATGACGGCGAACATCGTCCACAACACCGAAGACAGACTGACCGCGTCCCTGGAGCGTGGACGGAAGGCGTTGTGCCGGCGCTGGGATTCGGCGGCGCGAAGACTGAAATTAAGATGGCTCATGGGCCTGCCCCGGATGGTCGTCTCCGGCGGCGTTGCAACGGCCGCGCCAGTTGCCCTCCGTCCCAAGCTGACACGGAGTTTGCCGAAGCGAATGGGAGGGCGCCTGTTTATCAGGCGAAATACAGGGAGTTTTTCACCGCTGAGCGACGAAAGGGTGATCGCTTTGGCCGATTCACCAGCAACTCCAGCGGGTTATGCTCAAAACAATTGCCCCGCGGAACAGGCGCAATGGCGCCTGTTCCTCCTGTTATTTTCCTGATGCAAGGCGTCTTGCTTCGGCTTTCGGGGCCGAGGGCGAGGGGCGGCGGCCGATTTCCTCCCCGCAGCAAATCCGGGATAAAACGATTGGCGAGGGGACAATTGCATGCAGCCATCCGGGCACGTGGTACGCGGCCGCCAAACCGCGAAACTCGACAGACCAGTCGTCCTGTTTCTGATCGGCGCGCGCCTGAACAGATTCTGGCCGGTCAGCCGCTGGTGGTGGTTTTCCAAGACCATGCCGGCGATGCTGAAGGAACTGGATTCCACGCCCGGCACGGGTCTTCTCTGGTACCGCACGCATGCGTCGTGGCGCATGCTGACGGTTCAGCAATATTGGGAGTCGTTCGACAAGCTGCTCGCCTATGCGCAGGACAGAAACGGCGAACATTTTCCCGCCTGGGGGCGCTTCATGAAGCAGCTGGCCCAGGACGACGGCATCGGCATCTGGCACGAGACCTATCTGATCGAACCGGGCAGGTTCGAGTGCATCTACGGCAACATGCCGCTCTTTGGTCTCGCCGCCGCATCGTCCTCTGTGCCGGCGGAAGGCCGTCTGGCGGCGGCGAAGGATCGCTTCGCCGGCTAGCGCATCACGCGAGCATCGGTTGCAAGATCAGCTGCTGGTGCGCCGGTTGGTCGACAGGTCGTACGGGCCGCCTTTGTCGATCGCGCGTCTGTACGCGGGCCGCGCCTGCAAACGCGCGAGATAGGCCTGGAGCGCCGGGTAATCCATGAGAAAGCCGCTCGCCTTGGCCGCCTCCAGCACAAACGCGAGCTGGATGTCGGCGCCGGTGAATGAATGGCCGACGACGAATTCGCGTCCGTCGACGGCGCTCGCCATGTAGGCCAGATGATTGGCAATTTCGCTGTCGATGCGCGGCCGCAATGGTGCCGCGCCGTCGCCAAGAAATCCCGCGTACAGATGAAGCAGCAACGGCAGCATGGCCGAGCCTTCGGGATAATGCATCCACTCCAGATAGCGGACATAATCGTCGGACTGGCGCTCGGGCCTGAGCCGCCCACCGCCATATCGCTCGACAAGATATTCGATGACGGCGCCCGATTCGGCAATCGTGCGTCCTTCATCGGTGATGACCGGCGATTTTCCCAGCGGATGCACCTTCTTCAATTCCGGCGGTGCCAGCGGTACGGGCGAAAGCCGCTGGTATTTTTCGATTCTGTACGGCAGCTCCAGCTCCTCGAGCAGCCACAGGATCCGTTGCGAGCGCGAGTTGTTGAGATGGTGAACGACAATCATGATGGCCTTCCCGTTCGCGGTTATAGCAGATGTTCGGATCGAGCCACCTTACACATGGCCCACGCATGTCATCCAGGGACGCTCGCCTCTCCCTTACTTGTCATGCTGCGCGAATGCGCAGCATCCAGTGGGAGGCGGCGGACCGCCATTGCATCGTGTAGCTCCAACCATCGGCGTCCTGCCAGGTGTCGTCTGGATGCTGCGCATTCGCGCAGCATGACAGCTTGCCGTAAGACTGGCTGCGTCTTGATGATGCACATTACCGGTTCAATTCCCGCATGGCGCTATCGAGACCTGCAAGGGTCAGCGGATACATGCGATCCCCGAAGAGTTGCCGGATGAGGCCGATCGAGGGGGTATGTTCCCAGTGCTTTGCCGGCAGGGGATTGAGCCACACCATGTGCGGATAGATTTGCGCAACGCGGTCGAGCCACACCGCGCCCGCCTCTTCGTTCCAGTGCTCGACCGAACCGCCGGGATAGGTAACCTCGTAGGGGCTCATGGTGGCATCGCCGACAAAAATGACCTTGTAGTCCTGCGGGAATTTGTGGAGCACGTCCCAGGTCGCGGTGATCTCGTTATGCCGGCGCCGATTGTCCTTCCACACCGCCTCGTAGAGGCAGTTGTGGAAGTAGAAAAATTCCATGTGCTTGAATTCGCTTCTGGCGGCGCTGAACAGCTCCTCGCAGACGCGGATGTGTGCGTCCATCGAACCGCCGACATCGAAAAACAGCAGCACCTTCACGAGATTGTGGCGCTCGGGAACGAGCTTCAAATCGAGATAGCCTTTGTTCGCGGTCTCCCGGATGGTGCCGGGCAGATCGAGCTCGACTTCCGCGCCCGTGCGCGCCCATTTGCGCAGGCGGCGGAGCGCCACCTTGATGTTGCGCGTGCCGAGCTCGACCGAATCGTCCAGATTCTTGTATTCGCGCCGGTCCCACACTTTCACCGCGCGGCCGTGCCGCCCCTTTTTCTGGCCGATGCGCACGCCTTTGGGATTGTAGCCCATGGCGCCGAACGGCGAGGTGCCCGCGGTGCCGATCATTTTCGAGCCGCCTTCATGACGCTTCTTCTGTTCTTCGAGACGTTTCTTCAGGGTCTCCATCAGCTTTTCCCAGCCGCCAAGCGACTCGATCAGCTTCTTTTCTTCTTCGCTGAGGAATTTTTCGCTGAGCGCGCGCAGCCATTCTTCCGGCAGTTTGGCGACATCCGCCGGCTCCAGCATCTCCAGTCCCTTGAAGGCGTGGGCGAAAACGCGGTCGAACTTGTCGAGGTTGCGTTCGTCCTTGACGAGCGCCGTGCGCGAGAGGTGGTAGAAATCGTCGACTTTCAGGTCGATGACATCGCGCGAAAGCGCGTCCATCAACGACAGATATTCCTTGAGCGTAACCGGCACCTTCGCCGCGCGCAGCTCTTCAAAGAACTGGAAGAACATGGGCTGGTGTCCCGATTCTGAAATTCGTACCACCGTAGAAAACCGTTTCACCACAGAGGCACGGAGAACACGGAGAAAAATATTGGGCTTCGCGCCGAAGGCGCTGGGATTTTTCTTCTCCGTTGTTCTCCGTGTCTCCGTGGTTGAATCAAATTCCGATAGTGCGACACTAGCGCGCGGCCGTGGCGATTTCGCGCTCCGCCGAATCGTACACCGCGTGCAGAAAATTCTGCGCTTCGGGCAGATCGCGGGGTTCGGCAAATTCGATCGTGGTTTCCACTGCCCAGCCCGCGATCGGCGCACCCGCGAATTGCACGCGATAATGCAGGTCTTCGAGTTTTGCCGTTTCGTAGGTGCGCGTGTACACCGCAAGGGGAGCGCCGCGCGTTATCGTCACCGTCAGATCGTTCTCGGAAATGACTTTTCCGCCCGAACCTTCCTGTTCGACAAAATCATTGGCGAGCGATTGTTTCGCGTCGTAAGGCCCGCGCAGCGGCACGAGCTTGATCGTGCCATAGACGCCGTCGAGCGCCGCATAGGCGCAGAAGTCGGCGCCGGTTTGCGGATCGGTTTCGCCGACCGCGTCACGCTCGAATGGCCCGATTTTCGCCGGACAGATGAACCTGGACGCGACATGCAGTTTGCCGCCATCGGCCGCGTCCGCGAACGTATCGCCGGCGACAATTTGCGCCGACACGGGCGTACACAGAAGTAATCCAGCGACAAAACACATGATTTGCGAAGCATTGCGGTATTGGCAGACAGGAAACCATTTTCCTTCAGCGCACCCCGCAAAGCCGCGCCGGCGGAATTGGGAAATAGTATCCTGTCCCCAATTACCGCTTGCATGCGCGGGGGAGGAAAGGCCCAGGCGGCGCAGCACCTTGTTCATCCTCTTGCCTCGCGGCGGGCGAGAAAGGCGAGGCGTTCCAGAAGATGCACATCCTGTTCGTTTTTCAACAGCGCGCCGTGGAGCGGCGGAATGAGCTTCCTGGGATCGCGTTCGCGCAACACGTCCGGTGGAATGTCTTCGTTGAGCAGAAGCTTCAGCCAATCGAGCAGCTCCGACGTCGAGGGTTTCTTCTTGAGGCCCGGGACGTCGCGGATTTGATAGAAGACGTTCAGCGCTTCGGAGACCAGCTTCTGCTTGATCGCGGGGAAATGCACATCGACGATTTTCTCCATCGTCTCGCGATCGGGAAACTTGATGTAGTGAAAGAAGCAGCGCCGCAGGAATGCGTCGGGCAGTTCCTTCTCGTTGTTGGAGGTGATCATAACGATCGGACGGAGCTTCGCCCGGATCGTCTCGCCGGTTTCGTAGACGAAGAACTCCATGCGATCGAGCTCCAGCAACAGGTCGTTGGGAAATTCGATGTCGGCCTTGTCGATCTCGTCGATGAGAAGCACCGGCCGTACATCCATCTCGAAGGCGTCCCACAGCTTGCCGCGCTTGATGTAGTTTTTGACGTCTTTCACCCGCGCGTCGCCAAGCTGCGAATCGCGCAGGCGCGTCACGGCGTCGTACTCGTAGAGGCCCTGCTGCGCCTTGGTGGTCGACTTCACATGCCAGGTGATGAGCGGCGTCGCGAGCGCATCGGCCACTTCATAGGCAAGCTGCGTCTTGCCGGTGCCCGGCTCTCCCTTGATCAGGAGCGGGCGTTCGAGCGTGATGGAGGCGTTCACGGCGATGCGCAGGTCGTCGGTCGCGATGTAGCGTTCCGTTCCCTGAAATGGCTGCGATGGCATGGCTGTCCTGAAGTGGCGGCTCGCCGTCGAACCTAGGTGCGGACCCGCGGCTTCGCAAGCCAAAGCCGCTGCTGCTAGAGTGCGGCCATGGCACACATTTCCGCGGAAACCCTGCCGGCTTTGCTCTATCGCGATCCGTCGGTGTACGAATCCGAGCGTCGTTGCATCTTTGCGCAGAGCTGGCAGCTCATCGGCCACGAAGCGCAGCTGGCCGAACGGGGCCAGTGGATTGCGCGGACGATCGCCGGCTATCCGGTTCTTGTGGTGCGGAGCGATGAGCGGATTCACGCCTTTCACAATGTCTGCCGCCATCGCGCAGGGCCGCTTGCGCCCGACGGCGAGGGCAGGGGCCAAGATCATCTCGTCTGTCGCTATCACGGCTGGCGTTATGCGCTGGACGGGCGGCTCGCCGGCGCGCGCGATTTTGGCACCGCGGAAGGATTCGATCCGCGCGAATATGGCCTTGTGCCGCTCGCCTGTGAGAAATGGCGGGGCTTCGTGTTCGTCAACATCGATCAATCGGCACCAGCGCTCGCTTCCGTGATTGCGCCACTGGCGGAGCGCGCGCGTCGCCTGCCGCTCGAGAGCTTCCGGCCGACGCGGCACATCACCCACGAAATCCGCTGCAACTGGAAAACCTATGTCGAGAACTACCTCGAAGGCTATCACGTGCCGATTGTCCATCCAGCACTCGCTGCCGCGATCGATTCGGCGCGCTATGAAGTGGAATTGCACGGCGAGGTCGTGTTCCATTACGCGCCGCCGCGTGCAGCCACGCCGGTCAGCGGTCTCTGGGCCTGGCTGTGGCCGTGTCTCGGCATCAATGTTTATGCGAACGGCATGAGTCTGGAGCGCATGTGGCCCGAGGGTCACGCGCGCACGCGACTGGATTATCTGTACTTCTTTCCGGAGGACTTGCCGGAAGCGGAGAGGGAAGCGGCCGTCGCGGCCTCCGAGATCACCACGGCGGAAGACATCGCCATCACCGAAGCCGTACAGCGCAATCTCGACGCCGGCATCTATGATCGCGGCAGACTCTCGCCCAAGCACGAAGCCGCCGTGGCGCTGTTCCAAACCCTCGTCACCCGCGCAATGAAACAGAATTCGCGCTGAGGGGCACTTGGTGCGCGTCGCGTCCCACTCCCCCACGCGTTCCGCGCGTGAGGAAACAAACGCAAGGTGTCGCAGATGCCCAGATCGCAACGGCTGTAAGGTCGGCACTGGTCAGGTTTGAACGTCAGACTGCGGCCCAGCCCATTGCTTCGCTGAAATCTGCGAAGCACTTCTTGCATACCCATTCGTACTCGGCCTCCTTGGGATAGTCCGCTGTGGTCGCATAGCCTTCGTGTTCAATGGGCTCCGTAGGGCTATCCTGTTCCATGAATTTCGCCCAACATCCTACGCAATGATCGTGATCCCAATCTGCGCGCGGAGCTTTGTAGGTCTTCATCTCCCATCGCGCTCCCAGCAGATATGGCTGTGTTCGCAGGTGTTCGAATCGCCAATCCCTTTCCATTTCCCTAGCTTCCTCCCGACTGTCCTGTATCTTAGATGATCGGTGAATGACCAATCCCACTGGAAATAGTCTGGACGAACTGCTCCCCCAGCTTCCTCCGGAAACTCCATTTTTTCTGCCCGATGGAGTTCTGAGTCTATTGTTTCCACCCGGAATAGCGGCGGGTGCGCTGGACGAGGGAAGCCGCGAGGCTGCGGAGGCATTTGCGCTAAATTCGGATGCCGGTTTCAGTACGACGCCAATATGGGGGAGTGGTGTTTTGTTCGTCCGGCAACACGGCGATGACCGCTTCCGATCATCCACTTCCCCATGTCGCGACTCCGCCAAGCGGGACGGAACTGGCGGGGTGCACACGCTGATGTTGTGGTCTAGATACCCGGCTTTTTTCCTGACCCACCCTATCCGCCATGACTGCTTGTGGCCCAAAGCGGACATCCGTGTGACTTCTTCCGAGCGTCGGTCCGACTTACAGCTTATGGCCGGACTTTAAATCCATCCGTCGGATATACCCACATTACTTTCTGATCCATCTGAGGTTGGGGGACGCCGTCGACGTATACCTTGCCGACTAGACCATCGCCCTGCGGGGTGTAATTGGTACAGATTTCGTGATCAAAAAAGTTTTTCTGGGCCGCCCCCATCTGCTGCCTCAGCATAGCTGTTTGTGCAGCATTCGCTGGGGTGTCCCCAATGGTGAATGTAGCCGTATCGACATCGGCTTGCCGTATGAAGCCGCACACCCCGTTAGCCTTGATCTTGACGGAGGTTGTAGTTCGCATTGTGACCACCGGAACGGCAGAGATCAGAACCGTCGCAGGGTTTATGATGCTGCCGTCCGGTGCAAACCGATACGCCGCGAGGGACTGGCAAGATTTTGTGGAGAGATTTGGGGCATAGCACTGAAGCTTACCTTCAGACGCGGAGCTGATCGGCGGCGGCAACGTCGCGCCCGATGCTGTTTGCGCTACCGCGCAGAAAGTCGCAGCAAGCCAAACCAATCGCATCCGTGTTCTCCAAAGCCGTCACGGCCCAAGGTTGCACGATCCTCGAATGACTGCAATTGACGCAGCGGACCATGCGAATGTTACGAAATGGGTGGGCTCACCATCCTGATGTTGTAGTCTAGATGCCCGGGCCGACCGTAAGCTATTACAATCGCTAGGCTCCGAAGTGGGCACCGGCTAGGACGGGGTATCGTCCGGGCAAAAGCGAGAGGGAAAAATGGCTGCGCGAACGGGGTTTGCTTTGTGTTGCGGCTTGCTGTGTGCGAGCGCACCAGCAGGTGCCACAGAAACATGGAACTGCACTATACATGTCAGCCCGTCTTTCGGAGGGACAGAAACAAGTCCCGGACACGTGCAAATCGAAATTGAGGGAAGCGACCTCTTGTGGGTCACGCCGAACTTCACCGTCATGGGAAAGGAATATCCCGGCACAACTCAGCACCGCCCTATCATCGTGAACAATGAGGTTGGTCTAGTCTCCGTATTCGGAATTGCGACAACAGCCGTTCCGAAAGTGACAGTGAACGGTCGCCCCAGCGCAGCAATGAGTGCAATCGTAAAATCGACCATGCCTAATCCGCGCGTAGAGGCTTACGCGACCGTTCTTGACAAGCAGAACGGCACGCTCCGCGTCGGAGTGGTCGGCACAACCGAGGTACGCGAAATTGACATTGGCGAATGCACTCAAGGAGCTTCGCCAACCCCTCCCGTTCCTTCAAAGTAGGGCCCGGAGAGCGACATCACCTTAAAGGTAGACTGAACATCCTGATGTTGTAGTCTAGATGCCCGGTATGAAGTGGCCGAGATCGTCTATGTCCTTTGCGCCACTTACGGACATTGATTTCACTAGCCGGGCAGTCCTGATTCAGTGTCCGTTATAGTGTATATGCCGGGAGGCGGGGGGCTCGTCATGTCCGCTCTGCGCCAACTCCGGCCATTCGATACCGCCATTGTTCGGAGTACGTTTTGCGAAAAGGCGGGGGACCAAAGGCATGATCGAGACGCTACGTCCCATTCTGATCGTGGGCATCACGATGCTGGTCATCATGGGGCTGTCCCGGCTGATTGGACGGCGAAAGCCACTGCATTTGGATGCCGAGCAAGGGACGATTAGGCCTGAGCGAATAACTGCGTGGTTCACGGTGGTCATGCGCACGGCGATGTGTCTCTCCGGACTAGCGGGAGTTCTCGCTTTGCATATGGGTTGGATCGGGGGCGCATTAGGAGTTATGGGCCTAGCCGTTGCCGGATTCATGGCCCCTTCGCTCACCTCCCTTCATGCGGTTCACTGGAACTCTGAGGGCATTGAAGGCCCCTCCACGCTGTTTGGCCCAACATTGGGTTTGAAGCGAACGCAAATTATGTGGTCTGAAATCGTGAAGGCCGGAACGACGTTCACGTCCTATTGGTTCATCGAATCAGGCGACGGTCGGCCCATTTACTGGAGTTATTTATACAAAGGTCACGTCGCTCTGACACAGGCGCTACGTGAGCATTGCCCAAATCTCGCATTGCCGCCCCAAATGGATTAGCCGAGGCGCAAAATAGAGCGCCGCGATGGCCGTTTTTGTGGAAGGCAGAAGTTGAGCGATGTAACTTTGCGCTAAGGGCGGCCTGACCATTCTGATGACGATGTCGATATGACCGGCGCGTGCCTCAGGTATCCAGCATGTCCCATTCATCACCCAGTACCCACCTGAGTGCAGATAGCTTCCCGTTTATCATTCCCCACTCGAAATCGTCCCAAGGTCCAAGGTTCTCAAGTCCGCGTTTCTTTTCCACACGCTGCGCAGCCTTCAACGCGCCTTTCCAAATGTCCCGCCTGACTTTGGTTTGGTCGCGGTAGTCATACTCGCCGTCAACTACAGTAATTTTTCCATCCTCTACGCCATAACGTAGTCCAAGGTGACGATTGTACCATACCTTATCAAACAACTCGTCGATGGCTTCGAGAATCTCGGCCAACCGGCGCGGCTCTTCGTGATAATTCTCCTCGAACTCCGCATCTCGGAGCGAACCGGGCGCGATGCGTTTGAGAACGTCGGACAACGTGATGGCATAGAGCGATTTCACCTGGCTAAACAGTGCGGCTAAGTCCGGGTGCGGAATCTTGGTATTTCCCTGCGGTTGGCTAAAATCCTTTGTGTTATGTGTGACAAGAGCAAACCGGCTGCCCTTTGTACCATTTGCCCGAACGTAGTCTGTATAGATTTCTAGTAAGATGGCGTCGTTTATGCTGTTCCTTTCGCGATGGAATGGAGCGCGGCGCTCGACGGCTCGCTGTGCGGCTCGCGCCAAGATTTCATCCGACGTTGGAATCGCAGTGATGGTGGACAATAGCGCCTCAATCCGGGCAACAGAGTTCGAAGTTGTGTCACCCAACTGAGGTAGTTTGTGGTCCAACTCGTTTAGATGTTCAAGAACGCGCCTCTTCTGTTTGGCATCGCCAAATTTGTCCACCGCTACCTTCACGCGCTTGATCACACTTGAAAGGCTTCGATTGCTCTCCCTGATAATGCGGTCGCGGTTGCGGGCAAACTCGTCCACAACGGTCTGAGGGATCACAAGCACAACATCGCCGCTGCGGACCAGTTCCTCCAATGCACTTAGGAGGGGCTGCTGCGCGGGCTCTTTCGCAAGGTCAAGCCAAACGCACGTATCGATCAGCAAATGGAACATCGGCAGAATCCCGTAATGTTTGGCCCACAAATCTAATCACTGTACGTTTCACAGCCGCGCCTTCCATCGCCCAAGCAGCGAATCAACGTCAGGCAACGCCCTCTGTTCGATTGCGGTGCTAACCGCGCGTCTCGTTAGATCAAAGGCAAACTGCAACTGGTCCACTTCGGGCGGGTCACCCGCATGGACCGCACCGCCGCGCGCCTCATAATCGCGACAATTTGCGGATGGCGGATCATATGTCCGGAACGGTGGGGTGACTATCTCGCTTGTTTGGGTGTGGAGACGGCTTTTAGCCAACGCCAAAAGTGGGTGCAAACGATGCACCCAAGCACGCGCTTAATGAGGGGATATTCGCCATTCTCTACGTCATTTCACGCCGATCATTTTCGCTTACGGATTCATTCTTGCTCAGTGGCGATTAGAGATCAGGAGCAAGATATGTCCGATAACTACTAGAACCTCGATGACGAGAAGCACGTAGGCGGCAGTCGCATTCATTGGTGAGTGCTCCACAGCCGACTAGACGCGCGCCGTCGCACGCGAGCCTAAAAGGCGCGTGTGTGAAGCGGCGGTTTTTTAGTTCGGCTTTTGGGGGTTACGTCCGCGACGCGATCCGCGCGGCAGTCTGGTTACTTTGCGCTACTTTTCGGGAAAATCAATCGCGTCGTCAGACAACAAAAAAGCTACCCGAACTACAGGGTTGACGCCCTGCCGCTGGTAGCTTTGCTCGCTCAAACCCGGCCTTTCGAACGCACCGATTCGAGCATGACAATTTTCGTCGCACATTTTCGGAAAATGCAAGCGCGTATTTCGGCTAGAAACCCTGCGTTCCGCCGTTTCGCCTGCGACAAAAGATTTTTCACTAGGGAAATTCAGCGAATCAACTCGGGGAGGCCGGGTCCCCTGTTTACAGGCTCGGGGTTTCTGGCGCGCCTTTCCGGTAAAATCCACGAAAGACCCAACGCGCCGCGAAAAACGCCGCAAGCAGCAAGCCGGTCAGGATGCAATCCGCCGCGAATGAGAAGGCGAGACTTACGGACCAATATCTAAGCGGAGTAGTGTTCTCGCGCTCAAAGAACGTTTTGTACGTACCTTGCTGCCGTCCGCATTCAAGCGCGTCCGGATGCTTGGGGCTGTCAAATTCTTCGTCAACGCATTGCTTGATTATAGCCTTGTTGATGTCATCCCAAACCGCTTGTTGGTGGTTCGTCTCCACTATCGAAAATGTCGGTACGGCAATGATCGTCACCACGATCCAAAGCCGAATCCAGCCGTTCAGGCGCATTGGCTCCCCCTTGGGAATCACCGCGAATCTATAGCGAAAAAGCCGGAACTTCATTTTGTTGGCGTTGTCAACCGAGCGGGGCAGGTTGGGTCCCTAGTCGCAACTGAAAATTCATTTCGAGCCAGGTACACCAGCCGCGCGCGGTTCAAAACCGCCAACGAGGTCCGCAATGGGTCCCCGAACGTACAGAATAAAAAGGGGCGAGTCGCGAGGCTCGCCCTACTACTAGTTACGGTGACGGGGGTCTATTGATACGCGAGCACATTGCGCGGGAATGACACGTCATTTTCAATTGATCCGCTCTAGACGACGGTGATCTTCCTACGTGGAGACGTCGCGTTGAAAAAATACCGCAAGGTGTCGCTGAAAGTCCCCTTTCACGAAACTTCGGTACAAAGCGGACATACCGTCCCGACAATTGCCTGACAGGATCGCTCCCGAACAGCCGCTCGGGGGACGATCCATGGCGATGTCGCGCGTCTACACGGTCGCGTTCCAGGGCATCGAGGCGCGCGAAGTCGACGTACAGGTGCGCATCTCGCACGGCAATCCCGCATTCGCGATCGTCGGCCTTGCCGACAAAGCCGTGGGCGAGAGCCGCGATCGCGTATATGCGGCACTCTCGGCGATCGGGCTCGCGCTGCCGCCCGACCGCATCACCGTCAATCTCGCGCCCGCCGATCTCCCCAAGGAAGGCAGCCATTACGACCTTCCGATCACGCTCGCCATCCTGGCCGCCATGGGCGTTCTGCCGGCGCGCGAAATGGCCGGTTACGTGGCGCTCGGCGAGTTGTCGCTCGACGCGAGCCTCACGCCCGTCGCCGGCGTCTTGCCGGCCGCGATCGCCGCTTCCGAGGCCGGGCGCGGCCTCATCTGTCCCGCCGCGAGCGGCGCCGAAGCGGCATGGGCCGGAAAGATCGAGATCATCGCCGCGCCGTCGCTGATCGCGCTCGTCAATCACATCAAGGGTGCGCAGGTGTTGCGCGCGCCGGTGCCGCGCATCGTGGAGGAAAGCAGCGCCCTTGCCGATCTGAAGGATGTGAAAGGCCAGGAGACCGCGAAGCGCGCGCTCGAAATTGCGGCGGCCGGCGGCCACAACATGCTGATGATCGGACCGCCGGGCGCCGGAAAATCCATGCTGGCGTCACGACTGCCTGGGCTTTTGCCGCCGCTCGACGCGCGCGAAGCGCTGGAGATTTCCATGATCCGTTCGCTCGCGGGCGAGTTGCGCGACGGCGCCATCTCGCGGCGCCGGCCGTTCAGGAGCCCGCATCACTCGGCCTCGATGCCCGCGCTGGTCGGCGGCGGCATCCGCGTCAAACCGGGCGAGGTCTCGCTCGCGCATAACGGCGTCCTGTTTCTGGATGAATTGCCCGAGTTCCAGCGCGCGGTGCTGGACTCGCTCCGCCAGCCGCTCGAATCGGGCGCAGCCATCGTCGCCCGCGCCAACGCGCATGTGCGCTATCCTGCGCGTTTCCAGCTCGTCGCCGCGATGAATCCCTGTCGCTGCGGCTATCTCGGCGATCCGGCGCAGGCGTGCGGGCGGGCGCCCAAATGCGGCGCGGATTATCAGGGCCGCCTCTCGGGGCCCTTGCTCGACCGCATCGACATTCACGTCGAAGTCGGTAGCGTCAGCGCGGCCGATCTGGCGCTGCCGCCGCCCGCGGAAAATTCAGCAGTGGTGGCGGAGCGTGTGGGGCGCGCCCGCGAACGCCAGCAGCGGCGGTATGCGAATTCCGGAATCCGTACAAATGCGGAAGCTGAAGGCGACGTGCTGGACAGCGCCGCTTCGCCTGAGCCCGCCGGCGCAAAACTGCTCGCCGAAGCGGCCGCCGCCATGCGGCTCACCGCGCGCGGCTATCACCGCGTGCTGAAGGTCGCGCGCACCATCGCCGATCTCGCGGGCAGCGAGACGGTGGCTCGCGTCCACATTGCCGAAGCGCTGTCCTACCGGCGCATCAATCACACGCGATGATTCGGTTCGCAAATATAGCCCTTTGGAGGCGCCTCGGACATCCGGAGCGGCTTTGTTCGTTTCGGACATTGGTTAAAATTATCCCACAAAATTTAGCAAAAGGCCAGTTTTTTCAGAGTCTTAGACCTATGTTGTTCTATGATCGTTCTCATGCGCTATAAAAGCCGCGCTACCAGTGCCCCAAAGCCGGTCGTGTTCCGGACCTTTGGCGACGTTCGGCCCCTGCTGAACCGCTATGTGACGTGAATATTATGTTTTTTATTCATTGTCGGAGGTAGGCGGCCAGCCTATGTTGCACTGCAACAATAACCCATGAGTGTTTTATGCGTACCCAAGCCGCTCCCGGCCTGCTTTCCAAAATTCACGCCCACGTGCCCACTGTGCTCACATTGTCAGTAATTGCACTTTCTGGTTGGGCGATGTTCGAAGTCTGGGCAAGGTCTTAGCCATCTGCCGCTCTGCGGATCAGGGAAGCGGGCCTAGCCGCATTTCACGACAATTTGCGACAAAGTATTGGTTGCCACTGAGGGGCGACCATACGAAACGGGCGCGGAAATAGGGCGAGCCTTTCGCAAGATTCGCCCGATCAAAACTACCAACGAAGGGCAAGTAGGATGGAGTCCGGGCTTTACTGGTGGCGCGACAGGAAGAAGCCGCGCGATGGCTGGAGCATCGTTTACGTCTACGACGATGGGCGCGCCCAACATTACAAGTTTATCGGAATCGAGCGGAGCTTCCGGATAAACGAACTTGGCGCGGGTGAATTTGGTACGCGCCTAATTCCACCAAAAGACTAACGGCCAACCAGAGGAAGAGAAGGCCGATCCCACATCGCATGCGGATCGTAAGACGCGTCTGTTACCGGCTTGTCGGCAAGCCGCCACAGCAGCGCGCCCTTTAGGTCATTCGCAGGCGTGGAGGCGAGATAACCCCGCCGCTTCCAGTGGCCCAAGCACGCGACAACGCGCTGCTGCATCAGCCTGACAAGTTTCGGGTCGCCAGTGTTCAATCCCCGGTGCTGCATCAGCACGCATGTCACTTCGCGCGTGGTGAGCGGCCTTGTGGTCGTGCGAAATGTATCGAGCACGATCCGGGTAACTCCGCTTCGCCTTTGAACGCGGCATGGGGCGGTGGGACCGCACGCGGCATGATCGCTTCTAAATCCAGGTCCGGTTTGATGATACGGATTGCCGCTTCGATATGGTCTAGGTCGGCCACGGCCTGTCGCATCCGGGGCTGTAGGTCTTCGATACGGCCTGCAATCTCCCGCCGCTTGTCGATTAGGCCGGTGACAACGTACGGGAGTGGTTTGGTTAGATCGCCCATGCACAGAACCTAGGCGCGGGCGCAGCCGATTTCTCTGGAACTTTGCTACCTAATACCGGAAAACTGCTAAAAAAACCAGAACCGCAAACAAACGAGTACCAGAACGAAAGCGAGAACAAGCCGTAGGCTCGGCTCCGGCACTTTGGTGACGAGCATGCTGCCGATCACAATACCCGGAATCGATCCGATCAGAAGCGAACCCAGCAGGGGGAAGTTTATCGAACCGAGCCACCAGTGCCCGAGACCGGCAATGAGTGTGAGTGGAACCGCGTGGGCAATGTCCGAGCCGACAAGGCGCGTGATCGGCATCTTTGGATAAAGCAGAATCAGCGCCGTCACGCCGATGGCACCGGCGCCCACCGATGAAATGGACACCAGCACGCCGAGAACCGCGCCCATGGCGATGGTCAAATTCCGGACCGTGTCCGGCGCCATTTCGCCGACGCGCCGGTCATAAATGTCCATCACAGATTTGCGAAACGCCAGCGACAACGCCGTGATGAACAGTGCTATGCCGAGGCCGCTCGTAATCAGCTTTTGCGCCGCCGGGTTGTTCATGTCGAGTTTGGAAAGCGCGAAGATGGTAAGCGCGGTCAATGGAACGCTGCCGAGCGCGAGGCGACCGACGACGCGCCAGTCCACCGTCCTTTTGAAACCGTGAACAACCGTGCCGCAGGTCTTGGTCGCGGAGGCGTAGAGGAGATCGGTGCCGACCGCGGTCAGCGGATGAATGCCGAACAGCAGAATCAGAATCGGGGTCATCAGCGAGCCGCCGCCGACTCCTGTCATGCCGACCAAAGTTCCGACGACCACGCCAGAAATTACATAGAGTGGTTGGACTGCGTGCAGAGCGCCTGTCATTCGATTCGTGCCCCCGTCTGTTGATGGTGCGGCGGTTGCGCAGAGCGCACCAGCTTTCATGGGGTCCGTGCGGAACCCGTAAGACAATCCCCTAGACGAGGCATAACGCCCTAAACCCTACCAAGTCAATAGTATTTATAGAATCAGGGAATTCGCGCCGGGCGCGTCTGCGCGAGCGTGCCGGCCCAAAGCGGTATCGGACCTAGCGGAGCCAAACGTGCTGCGAGTCGATGGTTCTCTTGGCCGCGCGAATTGCCTCTTTGGCATCGCCGGAAATTATTCCGGTTGCAGGTGCCAAACCCCTGACCGACTGCAGCGGCGGGTGGGTGTTCCATTGCCACACGGAATCCCGCAAGCGGCGAATCGAGTAAGCAATTCCCCGATGCACCGACTGCGATTCCAGAAACGCGCCCTCATCCATGTCCCCGCCCCACAGTGCTTGAACGTTTGTCGCGAAATTTGCCACACAATCGTCCCGTCCCCGTCAATCGGGCCCCGCCTGACAACTCGGCACGTGACGGAGCTTTACTGGCGCGCGGGTTCGATCGCAATCATTCGCGATGCCGCACGAGGGCGCGCGCTGGCGCGTCCTCGCTATCGTTCAGGGGCGCGTAGAAAGCTCCGCGCGGGGACACGCTAAAGCGCAATGAATTCAGGCGGCATGGCCCTCATCCTTCGACAAGCTCAGGATGAGGACCAAAAAAAGGCCTCACCCCGAGCCTGCCCGTCTACGCTAAAGTTTCGCCGGGACAGTACGCTGAATCGTGTCCGCCGAAGCCTCGGCGAAGGCGGATCGAAGGGTGAGGCTGATTCTAGCCGAGCGCATCCCGCCTTGAAGCGCCGCATCCGGATAGCGCTTCCGGAGACCCTGTCGGCGCGATCGTGCGCCACTACAGCTTTTAAAGCTTCAAATTCGCGGGCGCGGGCCCGCCGCTTGCGGCCTGGGGGGCACTTCCGGATTGCGCACCATCCGCAGGCATCTGGCGTAGGTGCTGAGAATCCACGAGGTGCTCGGAGGCGTAGGCGGATCTTTCTCCAGAATCGTTTCCAACAAGCGAAACGCGATGTGTTCGGCTGAATCGCCGACGTTCGGAAGGTGGTCGGACATTCGAATTCTCCGGGATCTGAAATGGCATTAGGTGATATTTGCGTCAGTTTCTTTGCAGCCCGCACGATCCGGCAACCTTCGCTCCCGGCGTCGAAGCGGTGGACGTGAGCCGGCGCGGGGCGCGGCCGAAAGCAGCCCGACGCCGCTAAGGTCCTTCGCGCTCCGCGTATTTGCTGACGAGCTTGTCGGCAAGGTGCTCGTACTGATTGGCGATATCGAGCAGTTCCTGGCGTCGCTTCGCGTCGGCTTCCAGTTGCGCGGAGTCGCGCATCTGCGAAGCAAGCGAGCGGTAATGCTGTGCACGCGAGAGGTCATCCTGCATGGCTTCAACGCCCCCGCGTCAGATGCGATGGAGCAGGATCAGGACGACGATAATCAGAAGAATGGTGCCGAGACAGCCCATGCCATGGTGACCATACCCATAGCCGTAACCGCCGAACCGGCCGCTGAAACCGCCGGCGACAAAGATGACGATGATGATGAGAAGGATCAGTCCGAGCGACATGGGAACTTTCCTGGGGCGCGGCCGCTCACGATGCCATTCCTTGGCACGGTCCGCAACGCGGTGACATGATTATCGGCCCATCGGCCCGGGAACCCTGCGCGTCAGGCGGGCGTTCGGTGGATGCTCTTTTCACGGGGGAAAACATGCGCTCGCTTCTCTTATGGCTGATCGGCATACCCATTCCGATCATCATCATTCTCTGGCTCATCACCGGCCACGCCTAAACGCCATTCGGGGGAACAACCATGACCGATACCGTTGTCGTCGCCGACGAGAACACGGGTTTTCGCTTCTCCTGGGGTCTCGCCTTTGCGGGCGGGGTGGTGGCAATCGTCGTCACGCTGGTGCTGCTGATCCTTGGCTCGGGCTTTGGGCTGCTGCTTGTCAACCCGTTGAAGCACACTGGCCCCTCGCTGCCCACATTCCTGACCGCCGGCGCCATCTATTTCTTCGCCGTGCAGGCTTTCGGTTTTGCGGTCGGCGGCCATCTCGCCGGCCGGCTGTTGGGACCGGTGATCGAAACCCGCGGACAGGAAGAGTTGCGGGCCGCGGCGCATGGCCTCGTCGCATGGGCGGTGGCGATTGTTGGCGCCATGGCGATTGTTGCGTTCACGGGATTGGCTGCGGCGGGAGGCGGGGCGGCGATCGCCGCGCTCTACGGCGCGCGCGGCGCCCACAGCGCCGCGGGCTCCGCGACGGCGTATACGGTGGATGTCCTTTTTCGTCCGGAGGTCGTTCCCGACACCGGCCAACAGACACGCGGCACGCCGGCCCAGCCGCGGCCGGACAACGGGACCGCCGAAACCGGGCCGCATGCGGAAGCTGAACGCATCCTCCAGGATGACGTGCTTCACGGCGGGCAACTGGCGCTAGAAGATCGCGTACGGCTTTCCGACATCGTCGCCCAACAGGCGGGGATTTCGCACGACGCGGCGGCTGCACGGGTCAACCGGATGCAGGCAGGCCTGCAGGACAGGATAAACCGTACAGCCGAAGCGGCGAGAAAAACCGCCAGCTACGCGGCGCTGTGGATGGCGTTCTCGCTCATCTTCGGCGCCGTGGTCGCGATCTTTGCCGCGATTTCCGCACGCCTCGAAGACGATCGCGCGACTTGACGGCGACGGCTTGACGCCGACGGCCTGACGCCGATTGTACGGACACACGCAAACAGGGGTTCACCACAGAGACACGGAGGGCACGGAGAAGAAATTTCCGGCGTGCCTGCGACGCGCTGATTGCTTTCCTCCCTGTCCCCTTTGTGGCTCCGTGGTGCGCAATCAGGGCAGTCGACGCAAGTGCCCGCTTTCACCTGGATCGCCGCATTTGCGAGCTATGGCAACTCGGAGGGTGTCCCCCCAACAAGCGGGCAACAAGCAGGCTCACACGGAGCCGCGGAGCAGTTCCCCAATTGGAAACTATGTGTCATTCCCGCGAACGCGGGAACCCAGATGCATAGAGCAAGAAAACAGATACGCACACCTCGCTCGGTGGCGAGGCAATGTACGCCAGTCACAGTGCGCTTTCTTCACCTTCAAACATCTGGGTTCCCGCGTTCGCGGGAATGACACGTTATTTTGAATTGATCCATACTCGCGCCGGCCTTCGGCCTGTCACGGAGGCACCACCCGTTCACGTGCTCGATCAGCCAACGAAGAAAGCGCCGGGCCACTCCCGGCGCTTTCTCAGCACGATGATTATTCCTAGTGTTTTGAGGCGTTGCTGATCGTATCGGAGGCCTTGTCGATGCCGCGCCGGGCGGCATCCGCGGTTTTGCCCGCAGCATCCTTGACCTCGCCTTTCAGCTTGTCAGCCTGGCCTTCCGCGCGCAGGCGATCGTTTCCGACGACCTTGCCGGCCGCGTCCTTCACGCTGCCTTTCGCCTTGTCCATATTCCCTTCAATCCGGTTCTTGTCCATTTTCATCCTCCGCTGGCTTGCGTTGCAAATGACATTTGCGCCACGAAAAAGCCGCGGGTGGCGCCCCATTTTGCCCTCAGGCCTGCTCGCATCCTTACCGATGCGATGAGCGTCGGAGCGCCAACTCCCGCAGCTTGTACCTATAAAAACGGCCGCGCTGCCGCGGCCGTTCCATCCATCATCTGCTAAAATCGCCTAAACGACGCGAACCCGCTGCTTGGCCAGCTGAAACTTGCGGCCCATTTGGGCGCGCTCTTCTTCGGAGAAGTGCTCGCGCACGTCCGGCCAGATGTTGTTTTCTTCTTCCTGGACGTGATGCACCACCAGTTCCTTGAGGACCTTTGCCGCGGCTCCGAACTCCGGTGACATGGCACCGGAAATTTTTCCGAGCGTCGCCAGCATGCGGTCCGCCAGGCCGTGCTCGAGGTATCCTTCCTCGCCGTCCTGCGCCTCTTTCTTGCCTTTGGCGGCAATCACGGCGTCATAGACCACCTTCTCTTCCGCGCGCACATGGGGCACGAGCGCGCCCTTGATTTTCTTGAGCAGCGACTTGCGCTCGGTACCGTTCTGACTTTCTACCAGCTTGTCCAGAAGGTCTTCGACTTCGTCATGGTCCTTCTGCAGGAGATCGAGAATGTCGGTGTCAACCCCCGTTTCCTGTGCGGTCGAAAGCACGCGGCCAACCTTGCGTCCGGCTTTGCGTGCTGCGCTCTGAATGTCCATCGCCGTTGATCCCTTGTGCATCCGGCCCGGAAACGCGCTGTTCTCTCCACGAGTTCCGGAGTGAGGCGAAAAGAACGGAGACCCAATGAACGAAGCTTCGCCATCAGCAGATCTGCCCGGCCATGTCGACGAGACGGTCCAGGCGATCGTGCGTCTGCACGCCGCGCATGCGCGCTCGGCGACGAAGCCGGAGCGCATCCTTGAAACGGCTGTCGGTCTTTTCGGGCGCCCGTTGTTCGCAGGCTTGCTGACCGTTTTCGCGGCAGCGTGGATTGGCGCCAACCTATGGCTGCGCCGCGGGGCATTCGATCCGCCGCCCTTCGCGCTTCTTGGAATTCTGCTCGCGCTTTTTGCGGTCTATATGACCGTGCTCATTCTGATCGTGCAGCGTCGATCGCATACGCTCGGCGAGCGCCGCGAACAGCTGATGTTGCAGCTTGCGCTCTTGAGCGATCAGAAAACTGCCAAGCTGATCGCCCTGCTCGAGGAACTTCGCCGCGACGATCCCCTCATCCGCAACAGGTCTGATCGCCACGCCGAAGAACTGACCAGAACCGTCGATCCCGAGACGGTGCTCGAAGCGATTCAGGAAACACACGAGCGCCGCGCAAGCGAGGACGACGGCGGCCAGTGACGCAGGCTGCGGAGACTGATATTTCAGGGGTAATTAGGGACAGGATACCATTTCCCCGTTTTGGCCGGGGTGGTCCGGATCGATCGGGCGTTCAGGGAAAATGATAATCCCGTCCCGAATTACCGGGCTTGACGGAGGACAGATGCGGAAACCCTGGCCTGTTGTCGCCGCGATCGCGGCCCTGGTTTTCCTCTCCGGTTTTGGTGAAGCCAAGGACGGGCAGATCACGGTCTTTGCGGCGGCAAGCCTGACCGATGCGCTGCACGACATCGATCAATCGTACACAAAAACAAGCGGATTCCCGGTCAAGGAATCCTTCGCGTCCTCATCGACTCTGGCGCGCCAGATCGAAGCCGGCGCACCGGCGCAGATATTCATTTCGGCGGATACCAAGTGGTTAGACTATCTTGTCCAGAAGGGGCTGATCGCCGCGCAAAGACCGCTCCTCTCCAATGAACTGGCGCTGGTTGCGCCTGTGGACTCACGCATTCCTCCGCAGGCCATCGACCGGGGTTTCGATTGGCTCGGGCGGCTCGGCCGCGAGGGGCGGCTCGCGGTCGGCGATCCGGACCATGTACCGGCTGGTATTTACGCCAAGGAGGCGTTGCAGAATCTCGGCGCCTGGCAAAATGTCGAACCGCGCCTCGCGCGGGCCGAAGATGTACGGGGCGCGCTTGCCTTCGTCGAACGCGGCGATGCGCCGCTCGGCATTGTCTATATCACCGACGCCCGGATCAGCGCGAAGGTGAAGATCGTCGGCGTGTTTCCCGCCTCGAGTCATTCGCCGATCGTCTATCCAGCCGCCATTGTGAAGGGTGGAAATTCGCCGCCCGTACAGAATTACTATCGTTACCTTCAGTCGCCCCAGGCGCGCGGCATCTTCCTTCGTTACGGCTTCAAGGCGCGATGAACGCGCCCGTTCTGCTCTCGCCGGCCGAAAGCGAAGCCCTGCTGCTCAGCCTTCGCGTTTCGGCCGTGGCTGTCATTTGCGCCTTTCCCTTTGCCTTTGCGGCGGCACTCCTCGTCGCCCGCCGCGCTTTTCCCGGACGCGGGCTGTTCGACGGTATTCTGCATTTGCCGCTCGCCTTGCCTCCCGTGGTCGTGGGTTACCTGCTGCTGGTCGTTTTTGGGACGCGCGAGCCCCTGGGCGCGTGGCTCGAAGCGCATCTCGGCATCCGCTTTGCGTTCAGCTGGACAGGTGCGGCACTTGCGTCTGGGCTCATCACCTTTCCCTTTCAATATCGCGCCATTCGGCTTTCGCTCGAGGCGCAGGAGCCAGGTCTTCTCCAGGCTGCGGAAACACTGGGCGCGGGCAGCATGGACCGCTTCCTCAGCATCACGGTACCGCTCGCCTTGCCGGGGATCATCGCCGGCCTGATCACCGCCTTTGCCGCGAGCCTCGGCGAGTTCGGCGCCATCATCACCTTCGTCTCGAACATTCCCGGCGAAACCCGCACATTGCCGCTCGCCATTTACAGCGCGCTGCAGCAGCCGGGCGGCGAGGCCGAGGCGGCGCGTCTTTCCGCCGTCTCCATCGGGCTCGCTCTCGCGGGCGTTGCCATAGCGGGATTTGCCGACCGGCGTCTCAGCGCGGCGCTCCGCGCATGACCATCGAGGTGTCGCTCCGGCATCGGTTCGATGAATTCCTGCTTGATGCGTCGTTTCGGGCCGGAGAGGGCGTTACCGCTCTGTTCGGCCCTTCCGGCTCGGGAAAGACCACGATCGTCAATGCCCTGGCCGGACTCCTCAGGCCCGATCACGGTCGCATCGTGGTCGACGGCGAAACGTTGCTCGACACGAATGCCGGCATATTCGTTTCGGCCCGCCATCGACGGACGGGCTACGTCTTCCAGGATGGGCGCCTCTTTCCGCATTTGACCGTGCGGCAGAATCTTCTTTTCGGCGCGCGCCGAGCGGGCGAGCGCCCCTCCCTGTCACGGCTTGATGAGGTCGTTGCGTTGTTGGGGCTTCAATCGCTCGAGGCACGCAAGCCGCGCAACCTGTCCGGCGGCGAGAAGAGCCGTGTTGCACTCGCGCGGGCTTTGCTCGCCGGACCGCGGCTGCTGCTCCTCGACGAGCCGCTCGCCGCGCTCGACGCAAAACGCAAGTCGGAGATCATTCCCTATCTCGAACGTCTCAGGGATTCCGTCCGGCTGCCGATGATCTACGTCACGCATTCGGCCGAAGAAATGTCGCGGCTCGCCGAAAACCTGATCGTGCTCCACAACGGGAAAATCGCGGCATCCGGATCGCTGTTCGACCTCTCTTCGGATCCCGCGCTGGGTTCGCTCGTGCCGACGCACGGTGCCGTGTTCCCGGCTACCGTGCAGGAGCATCGGACCGACGGCTTGACGGCGCTTGCCTTCGACGGCGGCGTCATTCTCGTGCCGCAGCTGGGCCGGCCGCTGATGTCGAAGCTCCGTGTACGGCTCGCTGCCGACGACATCATTCTTGCCCGCGAGGCGCCAATAACCATCAGCGCCAATAATGTGCTTTCGGTCCAGGTTGCCGCGGGTCACACGGAGACTGAGGCCCATGCGGATGTCCGGCTTCGCTGTGGCGGGGTTAACCTGGTGGCGCGGATCACCCGCGCCTCGTTCCACCGGCTCTGTCTCACGGAAGGCGAGGGCATCTATGCCATCGTCAAATCGGTCGCCGTCGATCCGCAAACCGGCCCTTTGATGAACGGGACGGAGTGACGTGGCCCCGGTGTCCCGGAATGGGGACACGACAGAGTTGCGAGTCCGGCAGCCACTCGTCCATTGTCATGCGACGCCCAAAGGAAACACCCATGCCGCTCATTTCCTACGCCGACATGGCCCACGCGCCACAGGATGTGCGCGAGGCCTTTGCGCGCATGCCGCGGAAGCTCAATGTGATGAAGATGCTTGCGAACGCGGCAGCCGAGTTCGTGCCTTGCATGCGGCTGGGCGGCGCCATCCTCGGCCGGCAGAAACTCATGCCGCAAATGCGCGAGCTGGTCATCCTCGCGGTTTCCCATCTCGAGGGCGGCATCTATGAGTGGGTGCAGCACGTCCCGATCGCCGAGGCGTCGGGCTGCAGCCGTGCCAAGATCGATGCGATCGAGCAGGGCGCCTTCGAAGCGCCCTGTTTCGATGACCGCGAACAGACGCTGCTGCGCTTTGCGCGCCAGGTGATCGAGAATGTCCGCGCGGACGAGGAGGCGGTCAGGGCGGCGAACCGGCATTTCTCTCCGCAGGAAGTCGTGGAGATCATCGTCACCTGCGGCTTTTACATGATGCTCGCGCGGCTCACCGAAACGACGCGCACCGACATCGATCCTCCTGCCGGGACTGCCGTCGTCGAAGAACTGGCACGCCTGCGCTGATCTAATTCTGCACCTAACCCGCGAAGCGCGTCAGCGTTGACCCTTCGACAAGCTCAGGGTGAGGAGATCCCCTCATGCTGAGCCCGTCGAAGCATGGATGCTGCGCATTCGCGCAGCATGACAGGCAAAGTTCTGCACTAGAGCAAATGAATTCAGGCAGCATGGTCCTCATCCTTCGACAAGCTCGGATGAGGACCAAGTAACCGGCCTCACCCTGAGCCTGTCGAAGGGTGAGGCTGATTCAGCCGAGCGCATTCAGCTCTAGGCATGGCCGTTCTTGTGTCGAAACACGACGCGGCTCGACAGCGTGAAATTGAACAGAAGACCGGCGAGGACGCCGGCAAATACTGCAAGAAACGGGTTGTCGGCGGGCGGAGGGGCGAAGGTGACGAGCGTCGTATAAAAGGCAAGGTTGACGAATCCGCCAAACGCATTGGCCGCGACAAATGTCGCCCATTCGCGCCACAGTCCCGTACGGGCCGCCCGGTCGCGGAAAGTCAGCATGCGGTTGCCGAACCAGGTGAAGGTCACCGCGGCCATGAAGGAGACGCCGCGCCCGCTGTATTTGTCGAGACCGACGCCGTGAATCATGATCCAGAGCACGCTGGTATCGACGACAAATCCGCCGGCGCCGATCAATCCGAAGCGCAGGAAGCGAATTTCGCGCAGCCGCTTCACGCGTGCGGCGAGACTTGTCATGGCAACAGCAGGTCCCCGGGGCCGGGAATGCGCAGGTAAGCGGTGCGTTTCAGTTCCCAGCGGCCGCGCGTCACCGTGTCGAGAATAAGCCCGCTCGCCAGCGACAGGAAACCCAGTGACATCAGCGCCGTTGCCAGCACCGCGGTGGGCAGGCGCGGCACGAGACCTGTACGCAAATACTCGACCACGACCGGCGTGCCGATGATCAGCGAGGCTGCCGCGAGCAGCGTGAACAGCCCGGTGAAGAAGATCAGCGGCCGCTCCTCGCGAACCAGAGCCACGATGGTGAAGAGAATGCGAAAGCCATCGCCCCAGGTGTTCAGTTTGCTGACCGAGCCGGCCGGCCGCTCCTTGTACGCAGTGTCGATCTCCACCATCGGCATCAGCAGTTGTACCGCATGGACCGTCAGCTCGGTTTCAATGCCGAAGCCTTGCGCGGTGGCGGGGAAAGACTTCACGAACCGGCGCGACATGACGCGATAGCCGGTGAGCAGATCCGAGACTTCAATGTTGAACATCAACGCGGTGAGGCCGGTAAAGACCTTGTTGCCGAACACGTGACCCGCGCGATAGGCGTGCTCGCCCACCGCAACCCGCCGACCCGAGACGATGTCGTAACCGCCCTGGACCAGCGTTCGCACCAGCATCGGCGCCGCGGCGGCATCATACGTGTCGTCGCCGTCGACGAGCACGTAGATGTCGGCCTCGACATCGGCAAACATGCGCCGCACCACATTGCCTTTGCCGCGGCGGGTTTCATGGCGAACCACTGCGCCGGCCTCGCGCGCACGCTCCGCCGTCATGTCGGTCGATCTGTTGTCGTACACGTAGATCTCCGCGCCGGGCAGAGCGGCGCGGAAATCCCGCACGACACGGCCGATTGCCGCGTCTTCATTGTAGCAGGGCACGATCACGGCGATGCGTGCGGGCGACTGGCTCATGATTTTCCGTTCTGCACCCGTGAAAGCGGGCAGAAGCGATAGGGCCCGCCGAGATTCGTTTCGACATTTCGGCATTCCGCGGCATTCATGGCAAGTCCATAGACCGCGAGCGCGTCGCGGCTGCGCGGGATTTCGCCGGCGTCGGCGATCACGAAAAGGTCGCCGCTGAATCTGTCCACCCGCTTTCGTGCCTCGGCCGTGAGCTTCGAGCCGTCCTGCGGCTGGATGAGCCAGCCGTCGATGCGCAGAACCGGGATGCGTTGGGGAAGCGAGGGCACGAGATAGCCGAGCGGTGCCTCGCCGGTCATGAGTATCATTGTACGATCCGGATGCGGTATGGGCGGGAGCGACACCTGAACGTAGGGGTCGCTTGCCGGCGCGCGCCCCGGCTCCAGCACTCTCGAGGACGCCTGAACCCACAACAGGAGTGCCGCGGCAACGACTGTTCGCGCGCGTTGCGACAGCGGCCATAACCCGACTGCAGCGACGATCAGAATCGGAGCGAGCATTTCCAGGATGACGATGTAGCGGTAGATCGCAAACAATTTGAGCCACAGGGCGTAGGAAACGGCAGCGAAGGCGAACAGCGCAGCCGCGGTTTCGCCCGCGATCAGCGAGTTGTCGCGCCGCCTGGCGAGGAACCAAAGCGGCACGGCCGCAATCAAAAGAACGTAGGCGACGCCAACTCTGATGTCGCGGAACGGAAGATCATCGGCGACGCGCCAGTCGATCGAGAAGAGAAGCGGAAACAGCAGCTGGTGTTCGAGACTGCGCGGAATGAACCGCAGATCGCGATAGGGTGCGGCGAGCGCGAGCGGCGAATGAAAATACTGGTTGAAATAGGGGAAGATCGGATTGCCGGTGAGGCGCAGCATTTCCGCCATCCAGAAACCTTCGCAAAGCGCAAATGCCGCCACGCCGCCTACGAATGCTCCGGCGAGGCGGGCGACGCGGTTTCCTGCGCCGCCGGGCAGAACGGCGAGGGCCGCGGCAAGTCCAAATGCGAACGGCGCTTCGGGCAGTTTGAGCCCGACCGCAAGACCCGCGAGAAATCCTGCGCCGCCCGCGATCCACGCATTTTGCCAGGCCGTTCCGGCGCGCAGTTTCTCGCGATTGCCGACGACGATGGCGAGCGCCGACAACACAATGAGGCTCATCACATTGTCGTAATAGGTCGCGCCGGCGAGATAGAGCGTCAGGCTTCCCAGCATGCACAAGAGGGCGAGAATGCCGGCAACAAGGCGCGCCGGCTCGAGGCAAAGCAGCGAGCGGCAGAGGAGATAAAGCGGTACAATGTTCGCCCCCTGAATGGCCCCCAGAATGCCGAGTGCGAGCCACGCATGAAGATGGGTGGCGAGAAGATAAAACGGCGTGTCGAGAAGGGGATTGTAATAGGTTGCCTGGTGGGCGACGGCGATATCGAATCCCAGGCGTCCGTGCAGGAAAGCGTAAGGTATGTACCAGTGGTAATTGCGGAAATCCCAGGAAACATCCTTGCCGCGCGACACCACCATCACCGCCCAGCCGAACACGATGGCCGCGAGCCAGGCGCACTCGGCAGGCGCGAGTCTGAGGCTCCTTGGAGCGGCGGATGCGGACGTCATGGGGAATCGGGTAAATCGGCGGGGGCAGCCGATTCTAACGTCATCCGCACGCAAAGTCATAGCGCGACACGACGAAAGACAATTTCAACGCAAACGACGCAGCGTTCCCTCTGCGTCCTCCGCGTCGGGCCTTACTGTCGTGAAACGCAGATCCTCGAGCGGGATGCGCTCAGCAAGAATCAGCCTCACCCTTCGATCCGCCTTCGCCGAGGCTTCGGCGGACACGATTCAGCGTACTGACCCGGCGAAGCTTTAGCGTAGACGGGCAGGCTCAGGGTGATGCCGTTTTTTGTCCTCATCCTGAGCTTGTCGAAGGATGAGGGCCATGCCGCTTGAATTCATCACTTAGCTAGAGCACGGCCTCAAGCGGATCGGCGTCGAGAAGCGGCTCCTGCTCGATTGCTCCGGCGCTTCGGAGCGGCAGATTGGAGAGGAACTGTTCGGTGCAGAACCGCCAGGATCGGGTGAGCGCAAAGGCGCGTGCATCGGCGCGCGGGATCTCGAGCGCGCGCAGGCAGGCGCGGCGGAGATCCGTGTCGAGTGCCGCAACGGTCGCATTGCCGATCACGTCGCGTGGGCCCTGAACCGGAAATGCAGCAACCGGAACACCGCAGGCCAGCGCTTCCAGCATGACAAGCCCGAAGGTATCGGTGAGGCTCGGAAACACGAAAACATCGCTCGCCGCATAGTGGCGCACCAGCTCTTCGCCGGATTTGCCGCCGAGAAATTTGGTCTCCGGATAGGCGCGCGCGAGATGGGCGCGGGCGGGACCTTCGCCGATCACGACCTTCGTGCCCGGAAGATCAAGTTTCAGGAGCGCCTCGATATTCTTCTCGATCGCAATGCGCCCAACGTACAGCCAGATCGGGCGCGGAAAAGGCATCGTCGCATCGGGGACGGGCCGAAAATGATCGACATCCACGCCGCGGGTCCAGATGCGCAGATTCCTGAATCCGTTTGCCTCCAGCTCGTGTTTGAGAGAGGGCGTGGCGACCATGATCGCGGTCGCGGGCGCGTGGAACCAGCGCAGGAAGCGATATACGGCGTTGACCGAAACGAAGGAAAAGCGGGCGTTCACATATTCCGGAAAGCGGGTGTGAAACGACGTGGTGAAAGGAAGCTTGCGGGCAACGCACATGGCGCGCGCGCTTAAGCCGATCGGCCCTTCCGTCGCGATGTGGATGGCGTCGGGCGCAAATTCGTCGACAATCCGCTCGAGCCGCTTTCGCGGAAAAAGGGCAACACGGATTTCCGGATAGGTGGGAAGCGGCACCGTCGGATGGCCGAGCGGCGTCGCGTAGCGGACATTCCAGCCGAGCGACCGCAGATCCTGACCGAGGGTCTCCAGCGTCCGCACGACGCCGTTGACCTGCGGCGCCCAGGCGTCGGTGAAAATCAAAAGTTTACGTCCGGGAGCAAGCGGTATTTGCGCGGCGCCACCGGCCGCAACCTGCGCCCCCATAGTCAACGCCGCCTCAGGCGGAAAATGCGGGAGCGAACTCGCCGATTGGGGTCGCGACAACGGCAGGACGGGGCGCGGCGGACGACCAGCACAGAATCTCCAGATGGCCGTACGTATCTTCCGCGAGCGCGGTGCAGCTTTCAACCCAGTCGCCGTCATTGATGTAAAGCACGCCTTCGATCGTTTTTATTGCCGCCTGGTGAATATGGCCGCAAATGACACCGTCGAACCCGCGATTGCGCGCCTCGCGGGCGGCCGCGGCTTCGAACCGGCAGATATACTCCAGGGCATTTTTTACTTTCCGTTTAAGAAATCCCGAAAGCGACCAGTATTCGAGGCCGAAAATGCGCCGGAGCCCATTGAACGCCTCATTCAGGTGCAGAGCCAGCGTGTAGGCGCCGTCCCCCAGATAGGCGAGCCAGCGCGCATAAGCAATGACCGCATCGAAACGGTCGCCGTGAATGACAAGGAGGCGCCGGCCGTCGGCCGTCTCGTGGACTGTCTCGTACAGGAGTTCGACGCCTGAAATCAGCCGGCCGCAATAGGGGCGCAGCATTTCGTCGTGGTTGCCCGGCACGTAGACGACGCGCGTTCCGGAGTCGAGCTTGTGCAGAATCTCGGCGATGACCCGGTTGTGCGCCTCGGGCCAATACCACCGGCGCCGCAACCGCCAACCGTCGACAATATCGCCGACGAGAAAAAGCGTTTCGCAGCTGTTGCGCGCCAGAAAGTCGGCCAACATCTCGGCCTTGCAACCGCGCGTACCCAGATGGACGTCGGAAATGAACAGGGCGCGGTACCGGCGCGCGCTGCGGAAATTTTCCCGGGGGGCTGCATGACGTTTGCGATGACCTGTTTCGCCGCCCGGCCGGCGGTTGCCGGATGCCGGGAACGGAGTCCGCAACAAAGCCTGTTCACGCATGTACGCCCCCAGTGCTCCGCGAATCGCTGCACCAACCTCAATGTCGTGGCTTCGCGACAGATGCGTTGCAGCGGAATCATGTTTTCGTGACGATGCGCGAAAGGTACGGATAACGCCGGGCGTTAACTATTCGGCCGCAATCCTTACCGCTGCCGGCGTCATTCCGGCGAGATCCAGGGACACCAGACCGTGCAAAGCGGCGCCGACGGCGCGGTGGACCTGCGCGAAACCGGCGCCATGCTCCACCCGCTCTTCGTCGAGGTACAGGCCGCGATTGATCTCGATCTGCAGCGCGTGAACGCCGTCGCCGGGTCTTCCATGTACATGGATCGTGTGACCGCCGGCATAGGGCGTGTTCCGCGCGACCGAGAAACCCGCGCCCGTGAAGGCCTGTTCGGCGGCGGAACTGACCTCCGGAAGCGCCGACAGCCCCAGGCGATCGCCGATCACCACATCCGGCGAGGCCGCAGCGGAAGGCATCGAATGACAATCGATGACGATGGCGATGCCGAAGGTGGCGCGCGTCGCCTCGACCATGCGGGCGAGTTGCAGATGATAGGGCCGGTAAAAATGCTGGATGCGGGATTCCGCTTCGCGCGCCGGCAGCCGCGCGCGATAGATTTCCACCCCCTCGCGGACAACCCGCGGAATGATGCCCAGTCCCGCATGCACCCGCGGGCTTCCCCGATCCACCGCGAAGGGAAGCGTGCCTTCGAACATCGAGGGATCGAGCTCCATCGGTGCGCGGTTCGCATCGAGATAGGCCCGGGGAAAGCGCGCAACGAGCATCGGCGCGCCAAGCGCGCGGGCGCCATCAAACAACTCCTCGACGAATGCATCTTCGGATCGCCGCAACGCGGTCGGATTGAGCCGGCTCTTTTCGGTAAAACTGGGCGGATAAAGGCGGCCCGAGTGGGGGGAAGCGAAGACGAAGGGCACCGTCTGCCGCTGCGGCCGCATCACGCGGACGGGCTCCGCGATAAGGTCCTCAAGGACCGGGTCGAGTTCTTTCCTGTTAAAGACCGGCATCGCGTTTTCGCAGATTCTGCCTGGCGAAGAAATCATCAACCAGGGGCGCTCGGCAAGCACCGCTATGGAGGTTTTCGGATTTACCGCACCGGCGATATGGGGTTTAGTGGGCGCAAGGGGTGGTCATGGCGCGAATTCTTCTGGCGGAAGACGATGAATCGCTGCGCCGCTTTCTCGCCGCTGCGCTTGTGAAGGCGGGGCACGCGGTCAGCGATTTCGGCAACGGCGACGAGGCGTTCGAGTGTTTGAGCGCGAACAGTTTCGATCTTTTGCTGACCGACATCGTCATGCCCGGGCTTGACGGCATCGAGCTTGCCAAGCGCGCGGCCGACATCGACGAGAACCTCAAGATCATGTTCATCACCGGATTTGCCGCCGTCGCGCTCCACCCGTCGGCAAACGCGCCCAAGCGCGCCAAAGTGCTGTCAAAACCGTTTCACCTGCGCGAAATCGTGCAGGAGATCGACCGCATGATCGCGGCGTGAAAGACCCTCGCGGCTTGCCACCGCGGAAGAGCGAAGGATATACGAGAGCGGCCAAAGGGCGCGTAGCTCAGCGGGAGAGCACTACGTTGACATCGTAGGGGTCACAGGTTCGATCCCTGTCGCGCCCACCACGCTTCGCCCTGACGGGCTACGCGTGGCGCAGCCACGGGAAATCTAGAGGGCGAAGCGTGTCCGGCGTAGCTTGAGCGCAGCGAAAGCGAAGACGGACGGGTCGGATGTGATATGTCTATCTACACGCTTCGCCCTGACGGGCTACGCGTGGCGCAGCCACGGGAAATCTAGAGGGCGAAGCGTGTCCGGCGTAGCTTGAGCGCAGCGAAAGCGAAGACGGGCGGGTCGGATGTGGTATGTCTATCTACTTCGAAGCCTAAGCGTTCCCAATGAAGAGTACACGGGTGCTACTGAAAACCTGAAGAATAGGGTTTCTGCTCACAATTCCGGAAAATCGCGGCATACGTCCAAGTTTGCCCCATGGAGACTCGTTTGGTATTGCGCTTTTCCAGACAAGTACAAGGCGCTGGAATTCGAACGTTACTTGAAATCTCACTCAGGCAGAGCGTTTGCCCGTAAACGGCTCACTTGAAGCACTGCGGACGGCGATGCCGCGCGTCCCGCTCTAGGGCTCGGCAAGGCGATCCGCTAATGATGCGGGCGATAACGCGGAACGTGGAGAACAAAAATGAAAGAAGATGATGGTATCGACGCGGCTGCTGTCGCCGCACTGGGATCACAGGTGCTCAAGGTTCTGGACGCCGAAACCGTAACCGTGGCGCTTCACAACGGCAATGTCGTGGAAGGCTCGTTCACGAGTTTTGCCATTCGCAAGAAAACCAGAAAAGGCGAGGCGTCGGTGAACGGAAAGCTCAGCGTCGAGACGGACGCGGGCGTGCTCGAAATGGATTTCGCCAACATCGCATCGGTGAAGCCGAAGGCGTAATGCATAGGCGGCGCGGGTCGTCCGAGTTTTTCCTCCTGGAAGTAATTGGGGACAGGAAACGATTCCCGTCAGCGCGCTCTGCATGGTGCCGCCGGCGCAAAAGGAAATGGTATCCTGTCCCCAATTCCCTATGGACCCGGCCTCTCGCCGAATAAGGCCGTGCCGATACGGACATGGGTGGCGCCGAAGCGAATCGCGGTTTCGAAATCCGCGCTCATGCCCATGCTCAAGCCGTCGAGCGCGTGCTCGCGCGCGATTTTGGCGAGCAGCGCGAAGTGCGGCGCTGCCGGCTGCTCGACGGGCGGAATGCACATGAGCCCGAAGATCGGGAGCTTTAGCGTCCCGCGGCAGAAATCGATGAATTTCGGGGCGTCGCGGGGAACGACACCGGCTTTCTGCGGCTCTTCGCCCGTATTCACCTGGATGAAAAGCAGGGGACGCTTTTCGGTATTTTCGAATTCGTGCCGCAGCGTTTCGGCGAGTTTTGGCCGGTCGAGCGAATGGATGGCATCGAAGAGCGCGAGCGCCTCGCGCGTCTTGTTGGTCTGCAAGGGACCGACAAGATGCAAGAGAAGACCGGGGAACGCGGCCTTGAGCGGCGGCCACTTCGTCTTCGCCTCCTGCACGCGATTCTCCCCGAACACGCGCTGACCTGCCTCGATTACCGGCCGGATGGCCTCCGGCCCGAAGGTCTTGGAAATGGCCACCAGTGTCGTTGATGGCGCAGGCTTCAGCGCGGCTTTTCGGGACGCCTCGATCCGCGCCAGAATATCGGCGAGATTTCGTGCGGCCGGCGACCCGGACGTGGCCTGCGAAGAGGACATCCTTTGGCGGATAACCTTCCGCGGTTGCAGTTGGCAAGACAGGCGCAAGGCTTCGCGCGCGCGCGGGGGTCGCGCCTCCCCGCACTCGTGTTCTTCACCGACGATGGACGGGTGCGCGATCCGCTGCCGTCCATCCGCGCCCTGCCGCGCGGCAGCATGGTTGTCCTTCGCGCCAGGGACGCTGAGAGGCGCCGTGAACTTGCCAGGACGATCGCAGCCATCGCGCGCGAGCGTGGGCTCGTCTGGATCATTGCCGGCGATCCGCATCTCGCCTGGGCGACGCAGGCCGACGGCGTGCATTTTGCCGAGAGGATGATCGCGCTTGCTGCCCACTGGCGCGCCTTGCGTCCACATTGGCTCATCACCTGCGCCGCGCATTCCCTGGCGGCCTGCGCGCGGGCATCACGCGCGGGCGCCGATGCGATTTTCCTGGCGCCGGTGTTTCCCACGCAAAGCCATGCCGGCCGCGATTTTCTCGGGCCGGTTCGCGCGTGCTTCGTCGCGAGTCGTTTCAGCGCTCCCCTGTACGCGCTCGGCGGCATCGATGCGCATTCCGCCAGGCGGCTTCGCGGCGGGCGGTTTTCGGGTCTTGCCGCTATCAGCGCGCTGGAAGTCGACCGCACGCAGCGATAGAAAGGGGCATGCCCGACAAGCAAACCGACAAGCCGCTGCCCGGCGTCTTCGATCTGACGCCGCTCAATCCGGATTTCAACGCCGACCCGCACGCGATTCTCGACCGCTTGCGCGAGGAATGTCCGGTGCGCCGCGACACGATGGCGGGGAGCTTCATCCTCACGCGCTATGGAGATGTGCGGGGCGTCCTTTCGGATACGAGCCTGTGGCGCGATCCCGATAAGGCCGAACCCGAGGCGGTATTGCAAAAACGCATCCGCGAAGAGCGCGTCGAGGGCGTCAATGCCGATCCCGACGAGGAGCGCAAAGGCATTCTTCTGCTCGACGATCCCGATCACGCGCGCATCCGGACGCCGCTGGCAAAAGCGCTGTACAAGCGGGTGACGCGCTGCCGGCCCCAGGTCGAAGCCGTGGTGAATGACATTCTCGACCGGCTGAAAGGGCGCGACCACTTCGACGTGATGGCCGACTTCGCGGTGCTCGTGCCGATCGACGTAATCGCGCGGATTCTCGGGGTGGACGAGACGCGGCTTGCCGAATTCCGGCGATGGTCGGAAGGCGTGATCCTGTTTCTCAATCCCTTCCGGACCGAGGAGCAGACGCAGCAGCTGGCCGAAGCGGCGACTGCGCTGTCGGCGTACATGAAGGATTTGATCCACAGACGGCGCGCCGAGCCCCTGGATGATCTCGTGAGCGACATGGTAGCGCTGCAGGCGGAAGGCGCGCCCATCAGCGATGGGGAACTCTCGGTCAATCTGCAGTCGCTGCTCGTCGGCGGCAATCTGACCACGACCGATCTGATCGGCAATGGCGTCCGATTGTTCCTTCTGCACCCGGACCAGCTGGCGAAGCTCATGAGCGACCCGTCGCTGATCAATTCGGCGGTGGAAGAAGTGCTTCGCTACGAAGGGCCAGTGGACATTACCGGCCGCATTGCCTCGCGCGATCTCGAGATCGGCGGCTGCCCGGTCCGGCAGACGCAGTCGATGCTGCTTTCGCTGCGGGGCGCGAACCGCGATCCCGCGGTTTTTTCCGAGCCGCACCGTTTCGACATCGCGCGGAAGGAATCGCCCCATGTGGCGTTCGGCGGCGGCGCACATCTCTGCATCGGCGCACCGCTCGCGCGGCTCGAAGCGCAGGTGGCGCTACCGGCATTTTTCGCGCGCTTTCCGAACCTCAGGCTCGCCAATCAGGATGCGCCACCCCGCTGGCGCTCGCTTCCCTTCTTCCGCGGCCTCCAGGAACTTATTGTCGCGATTTAGCGCAGGATGAATTCGGCATGGTCCCCATCCTTCGGCAAGCTCAGGATTGAGGACTAAAAAAAACGGCCTCACCCTGAGCCTGTCGAAGGGTGAGGCTGCTCTTGCGCGGGGATGACACTTTTATTTCTTTTACTGAAAACAGTACATTCTCTGCGTGCTGCGCGAAACCTCCGCGACCTCTGCATTAGAAAGTTTTGTTACATTTCGCGGCGGGCGCGGAAGGCGGCCGCGAGCGTGCCCTCGTCGAGATAATCGAGTTCGCCGCCGACGGGCACGCCATGCGCGAGCCGCGTCACCTTCGCTTTCGCGCCCGAAAGGACATCCACCAGGTAATGCGCGGTCGTCTGGCCTTCGACGGTCGCATTCATGGCGAGGATGACTTCGTCGACGCCGTTCGCGACGCGCGCAGCGAGTGGCGCCACGTTCAGCCTCTCCGGCGTGACGCCATCGAGAGCGGAGAGCGCGCCGCCGAGGATATGATACCGCCCCTTGAACATGCCGGCGCGTTCGATGGCCCAGAGATCCGCCACGTCTTCCACCACACAAAGCACGTGGCTGTCGCGCCGGGGATCACGGCAGATCGCGCACGGGCTTGTCGTATCGAGATTGCCGCAAATCCCGCACACCCGGATGGCGGCCGCGGCCTCGCGCATCGCCTGCCCCAGCGGCTCGAGCAGCGATTCGCGTTTTTTGAGCAGCACGAGGGCTGCGCGCCGGGCCGAGCGCGGGCCAAGCCCCGGAAGCTTCGCCAGAAGTTGTACGAGTTTTTCGATTTCCGGACCGGCGGGAAGCGAAGCCATGAATCAGAGCGCGGGCTCATCTTTCCTCCCTCGCGCATGCATTGCGCGGGGGAGGTGGTGCGAAGCACCGGAGGGGGCACTTAGATGCGCGCCGCGTTCGTTGCCCCCTCCACCGCTTCGCGGTCCCCCTCCCCCACGCTTAGGCGCGGGGGAGGAAAACGTATGGCAGAGCGCCGTCACGACTCATCATCCGATGACGGCACATCCGCCTCGCGGTCGCGGACAGCGACGATTTCGGCGCCGGGGAAACGGTCGAGCACCGCGCGCACCATCGGCGCCTGTGCCACCTGCTCGAGTTTTTTTTCGCGCGCGGCTTTCTTCTGTTCGGCAAGCGTCGCCTCGCCGCCTTCGCGCGCCAGCGTGATCACCCAGCGCGTGCCCGTCCACTCCTTGAGCTTCTGCGCCAGATCGCCCGCGAGGGTGCGGGGCGCCGATGCAGCCGGGCGGAACTCGATCTGTCCCGGCTCCAGGCGGACGAGGTGAATGTGGTTTTCGATCTGAACCTTGAGCACCGCCGCGCCTTTTGCGCCGGCAAGCGCCGCCAGATCGGCGAGCGTGTTGAACACCGTTCCCGGCAATTCTGCGTTCGGTCGCGGCGAAGGATCGCTCTCGGCCCGCGGCAGAACCTGCGCGCTGAGATTTCCCGGGAGAGCCGCGCCCGCCCCGGACGCGCCGGAGCCTCGCGGTGTCAGGCGAGCAGGCGCCGAACCCGTCGGCCGCTCCTGCTCCAGCACGTCGCGCACGAGCTTGTCGGTCGGCGGAAGGTCGGCGGCGTAGGCCAGACGCACCAGCGCCATCTCGGCGGCCGCAATCGGCCGCACCGCATCTCGCACCTCGAGGAGCCCTTTGAGCAGCATCTGCCACGCGCGGGTGAGCACCGAGATCGGCAGTTCGGCGGCAATCGACGCGGCGCGTCTGGCTTCGCCCGAACCGCCGTCGAAAAAACCCTGCGCATCCGGCGCCACTTTGAGACGGGTCAGGAAATGCGTGATCTCGAGCAGATCCTGCATGACGACCAGCGGATCGGCGCCGCTGTTGTAAATGTCCGAAAGGTCGGCCAGCGCTGCCGCGATTTCGCCCCGCATCGTCTTCTCGAAAAGATCGAGGATGCGACCGCGGTCGGCGAGGCCCAGCATGTCGCGCACGCTGTCGGCGCGAATGGCATGTCCTTCTTCGTGCGCGATGGCCTGGTCGAGGAGCGATAAAGCATCGCGAACCGAACCCTCCGCCGCGCGGGCGATCAGCGCGAGCGCTGCCGGCCCGATCTCGACCTTCTCTTGCGCCGCGATCGCCGCGAGATGTGCGATCAGCACCTCGGTTTCGATGCGGCGCAGATCGAAGCGCTGGCAGCGCGAGAGGATGGTGACCGGGACCTTGCGGATTTCGGTCGTGGCAAAAATGAATTCGACATGCGGCGGCGGCTCTTCGAGCGTCTTCAGAAGCGCATTGAACGCCGCTTTCGACAGCATGTGCACTTCGTCGATGATGTACACCTTGTAGCGGGCGCTCGCGGGCGCATAGCGCACGCTGTCGATGATCTGCCGAACCTCCTCGATACCATTGTTCGAGGCGCCGTCCATCTCCAGCACGTCCATGTGACGCGATTCCGCGATCGCCACGCAGGGTTCGCAGACGCCGCAGGGATGGATGGTGGGTGCCTTGCGCGCACCGTCGGGACCGATGCAGTTGAGCGCACGGGCGATGATGCGCGCCGTCGTGGTCTTGCCCACGCCCCGCACGCCGGTCAGCATGAAGGCGTGGGCGATCCGGCCCGTCGCGAACGCGTTCGTCAGCGTCCGGACCAGCGCTTCCTGGCCGATCAGCCCGGTGAAATCCTGCGGGCGGTATTTGCGCGCGAGCACGCGGTAGGCTTCGGCTTTGGCGGGCGGCGGCGCAAAGCCGAGCGTTGGTTCGGTCGTCTCGTTCATCGGTGGCGGAAATATAGCAAGCGAGAGCGTGGGCGCGAAGTGAGAGGGCGGCCGCGACCCAAGGCGGATTCGTTACGGCTGCTTCCTTCCGGACCTGACCGGATTGGCGAGCGCCTCGTCCGCAACCGCCCTCCCTCTCGTATTATAGGGGGGCGTGATCGGGATTTCCAAAAAAGATCAGCGGACGCAGAAGATTCGCAGCGACCGCAGCGAGTTGTTCGTAGCCTCCACTCTCACGCTCTCCATGGCCGGGCAAGACCCGGCCATCCATAGAAGCGTCACCGCCCGGCTGGATGGGCGGCTCTTGGCCGCCCATGGAGACGAGATGGGTTGCGGCCTTTGCGAATCCTCCGTTGCCCCCGCGCTAAGCTTTTTCTTTTTTCACCCGGTGCTTGCCCTTGGTAAGGGCGACGATCATGCCGCGCAGCGTCTGCGTCTCCTGGTAGGTCAGGCGCGCGCGATGGAGGGTGGCGCGGATCGCCCGGACCATCGTCTCCACCTTGTCGGGCGGATAGAGAAAGCCGCTCGCCAAGAGCTCGCGTTCGAGATGCTCGAAGGTCTGGATGAGCTCCGCCCGCGTTGGCCGGCGCTGCAAAGGCCCGCGCTCGAGCCGCGCGGATGGCGTCGCGTCGCCCGCCCGAAACCATTCATAGCTTGCGATGAGGACGGCTTGGGCCAAGTTGATCGAGGCGAAATCCGCGGTTGGAATCGTGATCACCGCGTCGCAAAGCGAAATCTCGTCATTGTCGAGACCGGCGCGCTCGTTGCCGAACAGGATTCCGGTTTTCTCGCCCCTGGCTGAAGCGATCCTGAGACGCCGCGCCGCTTCCGGCGGTATCAGCACTTCGCGCGCAATGCCGCGCTCGCGCGCGGTGGTGGCGAGAATGTAATTCAGGTCGCCGAGAGCCTCCGCCACATGCGGAAACACGCGCGCCGATTCGACGAGCGGCGCCGCCCCTGCCGCCATCGCGATCGCCTTGGCATTCGGCCAGCCCGCGCGCGGCGCCACAAGCCGCAAATCGGCAAGACCGAAGTTCGCCATCGCCCGCGCCGCCGCGCCGATGTTCTCGCCCAATTGCGGATGCGAAAGGATGATTGCGGGAGGGTTCATTGCGTTAATCGCCTCTCAAGACCGCCATGGCTCGCGCGCATGTGCGTCTCCGACAGCTGTTTTGACGCGCTGCACCACCCCCGCTATACCGCGCGCCGCCGCGCATCCCGAGGACATTCATGGACAGGATCAAGGTCGAAAATCCCGTTGTCGAACTCGACGGGGACGAGATGACCCGGATCATCTGGGATCTGATCAAGAAGAAGCTGATCCTTCCCTATCTCGACATCAGCCTCGAATATTTCGACCTCGGAATCGAGCACCGCGACGCGACCAACGACCAGGTTACGATCGACGCGGCGGAAGCCATCAAGCGTGTCGGCGTGGGCGTCAAATGCGCGACCATCACGCCGGACGAGGCGCGGGTAAAGGAATTCCATCTGAAGAAGATGTGGCGGTCGCCCAACGGCACGATCCGCAACATCCTGGGCGGGGTGATCTTCCGTGAGCCGATCATCTGCAAAAATGTGCCGAGGCTGGTGCCCGGCTGGACAAAGCCCATCGTGATCGGCCGTCACGCCTATGGCGACCAGTATCGCGCCACCGATTTTCGCATTCCCGGCGCCGGCAGACTCACGATCCTGTTCACCGGCAACAACGGCGAGCGGATCGAACATGAGGTGTTCGATTTCCCGGGATCGGGCGTCGCGCTCGCGATGTACAACCTTGACGATTCCATCCGCGACTTCGCGCGCGCCTCGATGAATTACGCACTCGCGCGCAATTTTCCGCTCTATCTGTCGACCAAGAACACGATTCTCAAGGCCTATGACGGCCGCTTCAAGGATTTGTTCCAGGAGGTGTTCGATGCCGAGTTCGCCGGCCGCTTCAAGGATGCCGGCCTCACCTACGAACACCGCCTCATCGACGACATGGTCGCCTCGGCATTCAAATGGAGCGGCGGCTATGTCTGGGCCTGCAAGAACTACGACGGCGACGTACAGTCCGACGCTGTGGCGCAGGGCTTCGGCTCGCTCGGGCTGATGACGAGCGTGCTGATGACACCTGACGGAAGGACCGTGGAAGCGGAAGCCGCCCATGGAACGGTGACGCGCCACTATCGCGAACATCAGAAGGGCCGCGCGACCTCGACGAATTCGATCGCCTCGATCTTCGCCTGGACGCGCGGGCTCGCGCATCGCGCGAAGCTCGACGGCAATCCGGCGCTCGACCGCTTTGCGCAAACCCTCGAGCGCGTCTGCGTGGCGACGGTCGAGTCGGGTTTCATGACCAAGGATCTCGCGCTCCTCGTCGGGCCCGACCAGAGCTGGCTCACCACCGAAGGCTTCCTCGACAAGGTCGATGACAATCTCAAAGCCGCGATGGCCGCGCGCGTTTAGCGCCATGCACGGCCGGTAGGACAGCTCTGCGGGCAATGTTCTTGCTTCGTTCCAGCGTCCTGCTAAGCTCCGTCTCGAATACCAACCGTGAGGGAGCAATGATCGGCTACGTGACCATCGGCATGAACGACGCCCAGACATCCGGCAGGTTCTACGACGCGGTGCTGAACGCCATCGGCCATGAGCGGAAGTTCGACGACGGCGGCTGGATCGGCTACGGCCGCAAAGGGGACGATTCGCACAGCGTCTACGTTTGTCCGCCGCATGACGGAAAACCGGCAACATCGGGCAACGGAACGATGATCGCGTTTGTCGCGCCGTCGAAGGACGCGGTGCGCAAGGCTTATGACGCGGGACTTGCGAACGGTGGCAGCGATGAAGGCGCGCCCGGACCGAGGCCCGCGGATTCCACCACCTTCTATGGCGCCTATCTGCGCGATCCCACCGGCAACAAGATCTGCGTCTTCGCCAAGGCGCCGTTTTGAGCTGCGCGTTTCGCGATGCCCAGCGGCTTCGTTTACATCCTTGCGAGCAAGCGGAACGGAACGCTCTACACGGGCGTGACCAACAACGTGGCGCGCCGAATCCAGGCTCATCGGGACGGCTACGGCTCGGAGTTCGTCCGCAAATATGGCGTGACCAGACTCGTCTGGTTTGAAGAGCACCCGCTATACACAAACGCGATTCAGCGAGAAACAAACATCAAGCGCTGAAACGAGCGTGGAAACTGGCCTTGATCGAAAAGGCGAATCCGAATTGGGATGACCTCTTGGACCAATGGATCTCGTGGGGTTGAGCCGGTAGCTGAGGTGGCAGAAGAGCGTCTCGCTTTAACTTCTCCATGGCCGGGCTCGACCCGGCCATCCAGTACACTCCCGTTACGGTCAGGGCCTGAGCGCTGCCTCACTGGATGGCCGGCTCTTGGCCGGCCATGGAGAGAGGTAAAGTTGTACAGAGAACGTCAGCTCTCGACAAACCTCGCGGTACCTTAACTTCTCCATGGCCGGGCTCGACCCGGCCATCCAGTACACTCCAGTTACCGTAAGGGCCTTGCTGGTACCTCACTGGATGGCCGGCTCTTGGCCGGCCATGGAGAGGATATAGTTGTACTGATTCGCCAGCTCGCGCTTTACGGGCTAATTTACCGGGGCGAGATCGGCGAGGCGGCGCTCGATGGTGGCGAGGGCTTCCTCTGCTTTCGAACCGTCGGGACCGCCGGCCTGGGCGAGATCGGCGCGGCCGCCACCGCCCTTCCCGCCGAGCGTCTCGGCCGCGCGCCTGACGAGATCGACCGAATCGATGCGGCTCTTGAGATCGTCGGTCACACCGACAACGAGCGACGCGCGTCCGTCGGCGACGGCCACGAGGGCCACCACGCCGGAACCGATCCTGGCTTTCGCATCGTCCACAAGCCCCTTCAGATCTTTCGCGCTGACACCCTCGACAACGCGGAGCATCGTCTTGACCCCTGCGATCTCGCGCGTCTCCTGTTTCGCGTCCGACCGTGCAGGACCGGCGAGCGCAAGCGCCCGGCGGGCTTCGGCGAGTTCGCGTTCGATGCGCCTGCGTTCTTCGGCAAGCTGAACCACGCGTTCGCGCAATTCCGCAGGGTTGGTTTTGAGCGCTGCCGCGGCTTCGCGCGCGATCTCCGCCTGGTCCGACAAATAGCGCCGCGCGCCTTCGCTCGTCAGCGCCTCGATGCGGCGCACGCCGGCCGCGACCGCGCTCTCCGATAGAATCGTGAACAGTCCAATGTCGCCGAGCCGGCGCACATGCGTGCCGCCGCACAGCTCGACCGAGTAGGGCCTGGCATCGGTCTCGCCCATGGTGAGCACGCGGACCTCGTCGCCATATTTTTCGCCGAACAGCGCTTCCGCGCCGGCGGCGATCGCGTCCGCCGTCGGCATCAGCCGGGTCGCCACATCGCTGTTCTGGCGGATGACGGCGTTGACCTCGTTCTCGACGCGCTCGAGTTCGTCGGGGCTCAGCGCCTTCGGGTGACTGAAATCGAAACGGAGCCGGTCCGGCGCCACGAGCGAACCCTTCTGCGACACATGCGGCCCCAGCACATGCTTCAGCGCCGCATGCAGAAGATGTGTCGCCGAATGATTGGCGCGGGTGGCGCGCCGGCGCTCGCCATCGACGCGCAATTCGACCACGTCGCCCACGCCGAGCGTGCCGCGCATCATCTCGACCAGATGCACGTTCAGCGAACCGAGCTTCTTCTCGGTATCAAGGACGCGCGCCTCGGCGCCTTTGGCGGAGAACATGGCGCCCGCATCGCCCACCTGTCCGCCCGCCTCGCCGTAGAACGGCGTCTGGTTGGTGAGGATGCGGACCGTCTCGCCGGCCGCGGCGCGCTCGACACGCGCGCCGTCCTTCAGCATGGCGACGATCGTGCCTTCGGCTTCTTCGGTGTCGTAGCCGAGGAATTCCGTCGCGCCGATTTCGTCCTTCAGCGCAAACCACAGCGCGTCGGTGCCGGTTTCGCCCGACCCGGCCCAGGCTTTGCGCGCCTCTTCGCGCTGGCGCGCCATCGCGGCATTGAAGCCGGCCGTGTCGACGGCAATGCCGCGCGGGCGCAGCGCATCTTCGGTCAGGTCGAGCGGGAAACCGTAGGTGTCGTACAGCCGGAAGGCGGTCTCGCCGGAGAGCCTGTCGCCGCGCGACATCGTTTGCGTTGCCTCCTCGAGCAGCTTCAGACCGCGCGCCAACGTTTCGCGGAAGCGCAATTCCTCGAGCCTGAGCGTCTCGGAGGTGAGCGCTTCGGCGCGCTTCAATTCCGGATAGGCGCTGCCCATCTCGGCCACCAGCGCGGGCAGCAGCCTGTACAGAAGCGGATCACGCGAGCCCAGGAGATGCGCGTGCCGCATGGCGCGGCGCATGATCCGCCGAAGCACATACCCGCGGCCTTCGTTCGATGGCAGGACGCCGTCGGCGATGAGAAAGGCGGACGAGCGCAGGTGATCGGCGATCACGCGATGGCTCGCGGCATGCGCGCCCGCGGCGGATTGGCCGGTCAGCTCGGCCGAGGCGGCAATGATATGGCGGAACAGATCGACGTCGAAAACGTCGTGCACGCCCTGCATCACCGTCGCGAAGCGCTCGAGCCCCATGCCGGTATCGATCGACGGGCGCGGCAGCGCTTCGCGTTTTCCACCGGCGAACTGCTCGAACTGCATGAAGACGAGATTCCAGATCTCGACGAAGCGGTCGCCGTCCTGTTCCGCGGATCCCGGGGGACCGCCGGCGATCGCCGGCCCGTGATCGAAGAAGATTTCCGAGCACGGTCCGCACGGGCCCGTGTCGCCCATCGACCAGAAATTGTCGGCCGTTGGAATGCGGATGATTTTCGATTCCGGCAGCCCGGCGATCTTCTTCCACAGGAGAAACGCATCGTCGTCTTCGGCGAAGACGGTGACGAGCAGGCGCTCGGCGGGAAGCGCAAAGACCTTGTGCACCAGTTCCCAGGCATAACCGATCGCCGCTTCCTTGAAATAATCGCCGAACGAGAAATTGCCGAGCATCTCGAAGAAGGTGAGATGGCGCGCGGTGTAGCCAACATTTTCGAGATCGTTGTGTTTGCCGCCGGCCCGCACGCATTTCTGTGCCGTCGTCGCGCGGCTGTACGGGCGCTTCTCCTGGCCGGTGAAGACGTTCTTGAACTGCACCATACCGGCGTTGGTAAAGAGAAGCGTCGGATCGTTGCGTGGCACGAGCGGCGAGGACGGCACGACCTCGTGGCCGCGCGCGCGGAAGAAATCGAGGAAGCTCGAACGGATTTCGCTCAGGCTTTGCATGCGTCCGCTTGTAGCGCCCGTGGCGATTCGCTGTCCAGTTGTTCCATCAGCGCCGCCCGGACGGTATCGAAGTCCGGGACGCAAGCGCCGTGCAATTCGGGATATTCTGTAAGCGCGTCAAAGGTCTCCGCGATGAAGTCGTCGCGCGTCAGCGTGATCGGACCCGCTTTGGTTCCCGTCCGCCAGACAAAATCCGCAGCGATGCCGTGCCGCGCGGCTATTTCGGGATAGACCGGCCAGCGGATCGACGGCTCGAGATAATCCGGCACCGATGCCAGCGCCGCCCGCGCGGATTCGCACGCCAACTCATCGAGAAAGTGGCCGCGAAGCGCTTCGAGCAGGATATCATTGAAAACGAAGGCTTTGGGATGATTGTACGTGTACAGGAAGTTCCCCTGCGCACGCCACCGCTCGAAGGCCGGCGATAGATCGATTCCAAATTGGCGGAAGCGTTCCAGCAATTGGCGTTTTTCCGCTTCAAACACGGAATAATAACCGAGCCGCTCCCAGGTGCTGCCGTTGAAGAGGGCGGCCGTCGCCGCGCGCGGGAGGCGCAGGAGAAACGCGGCCACGGCGAGGCGCGAATGAATGGTCCCGGCCTTGAGCACCGAGGAAATGGGGCGGCCGCCAACGCCGAGGTGGAAGCAATCGGGATGAAGCCCGCGAAAATGGAAATAGGGAATCGAAAGCACCTCCTTGCCGGGCGCGAATTCCGCAAACCGAGCTTCGTTCTCGCTGCCGAGGACGAGCACATCCGATTGCGTCAGGAAGGCGTGAAATGTACCGTTCGGCTCCTCGTCGAGCCATTTCTCCGCGACGTCGAGGTTGGCGCCCTTCACTTCCCATTCCGGAAAGAGCACGCGCAGACCGGAGGTGTATGCGGCTGTCGCGCAGTTGGTGACGACCAGCGCCTTCATCAAAAGCCGAGTGTTTTGACGATCTCTTCTTCGTCGCAGATGACCGTCTCGCCGGCGCCGGAAAAAAGCGGAGATTGCACCGGCGTCGGAGACGCCGGCGCCTCGCGAAGGCCGTAGGCGACTTCGAAAACCCGCATCACATGGGCCACCCCTTCCGGCGTGATGGTTCGGAGATTGTGTTCGAAATATTTGCCGCGGCTGAAATTGCCGGTGATGATCTCATAGGCCGGAAAATAGTAGACGCTGGCGTCCTCCGCAGCGAGCGCGCCCGCCGCGGCGCGGAGCACAGACTTGCTGTGCGTCGTTGCGACGAGCACGTGCTCATCGGTGTAGGTCGCAACGAGCGGCACGGGCGAAACCGTCAGCAGGACTCGCGCCGATTGATTGACGCGGCGCAACAGCGCGGCGAAGCGCTGGAGATCGCCCAGCACCTCTTCATAGGTGAAGTTGTGAAATTCGAAGTCGTCGCGGCGCGCCGGTTCGGCCGCCACGCCGGGCGCCAGCGGATAGACGGTGCCGTCGCGCGCCGAGCGCCAGGCTTCCGTCAGGCCGAGGGTGAAGACGAACACCGTACAATCCGAAAGCAGCGCCCGCACCGCCTCGCGATGCCGCGTCCGTGCCGCCAGAACCGCGCCCTCGTCGGGAAATCCGTGCCCGAAAACCGTCGGGCGTAGCGCATCGACGAACGAACCGTCCGTCCGCCGCCAGGCGATGTCGGCGGGCTGCCGTTCTCCCGATGCTTCCTCGACGAGCTGAAGGAGCTGCCTTGCCGTGTAGATATTGCCGTAAAGCGCGGAGAAGGACGGCTGATCCGGAGCAATCGGCTCGGCTTCCAGAAACCGTACAGCGCCATGCTCCTTCAGAAACTTCGCGACATTCTGCGCAAAGCAGCTTCCGGCGGTGGCAACGGCGTCGCGTGGCTGAAGCCGGAAGCGTTTCGCCGGCAGCGGACAGATTTCCGCAGCGGCGCGCGAGGCTACCGCCTGTTTCCAGAAACTCTCCGGCCCTTTGGCGTCATACGGGTTTGTCATCGCTCTCCGCTTAAAGCCCAGCTTAACGGCGGCCCAACACAAACTATGTTTGTCATATGCCGTGCTTCGGTGATCCGACGCCCTTTTGCGCAATCCTCTCTAATTTCTTGGCGACCAGATGGCCGTCATGCAACCCAAAACCGCAAAGGGGCGCTGCGGTCGAGCCACAGCGCCCCTCCTGGAGCCGTTCCCCATGCCAATAAGGAACGACGTCACTCGTCGGCCACGGCGGCCGATTCCAATTCCTTCGCGCCTTCCATCAGGCTCTGGGCGATCAGTCCCGCATTGGCGCGGATCTGCGCCTCGATCCTGGCCGCAATCTCCTTGTTCTGCACCAGGAATTGCTTCGCGTTTTCGCGGCCCTGGCCGATACGCGTGCCGTCATAGGAGAACCAGGAGCCGGACTTCTCGACGATGCCGCCGCGCACGCCGAGATCTATCAGCTCGCCGACTTTGGAAATCCCCGCGCCATAGATGATATCGAATTCCACTTCCTTGAAGGGCGGGGCGACCTTGTTCTTCACCACTTTCACGCGCGTCTGATTTCCGATCACCTCGTCGCGATCCTTGATGGCGCCGATGCGGCGGATGTCGAGGCGGACGGAGGCGTAGAATTTGAGCGCGTTGCCGCCGCTCGTCGTCTCCGGATTGCCGAACATGATGCCGATCTTCATCCGGATCTGATTGATGAAGATGACGAGGCAGTTCGATTTCGAAATGGAACCGGTGAGCTTCCTGAGCGCCTGGCTCATCAGCCGCGCCTGCAGGCCCGGCAGCTGATCGCCCATTTCGCCTTCGAGCTCGGCCTTGGGCGTGAGCGCGGCAACCGAATCGATCACCACGACGTCGACGCCGCCGGAACGCACGAGCGTGTCGGCAATCTCGAGCGCCTGCTCGCCCGTGTCGGGCTGCGAGATCAGCATTTCGTCGATATCGACGCCGAGTTTTTTCGCATAGATGGGATCGAGCGCGTGCTCGGCATCGATATACGCGGCGACGCCGGCCTTCTTCTGCACTTCGGCGACGGCGTGAAGCGCAAGCGTCGTCTTGCCGGACGATTCCGGCCCATAAATCTCGATCACCCGGCCGCGCGGCAATCCGCCGATGCCGAGCGCGATATCGAGGCCGAGCGAACCGGTCGACACCGTGTCCGCCTCGACCACCTCGCGCTGGCCGAGTTTCATCACCGAGCCCTTGCCGAAAGCGCGGTCGATCTGCGACAGCGCCTGCTCCAGCGCCCGCTTGCGATCGCTCTTTTCCTCCCGGCCCACAACCCGCAAAACTGCCTCTCTCATCATCGCTCGTCTCCTTATTTCACAGCGCGCCCGAAACCCCAAGTGGGTTCCCGAAGCACCAATGTGCATGTTTTGTTCTTGTCCGCAAGGCCGTCGCTAAGCAATTGGTATCAAAATGTTTTCAGCTGCGCGTTCTGCTAAGGTTCGATACCTTGTGGGGTCCGCAATGTTATCTTTGACAGCCCCAGCACTATTTGTAGTGGGTGACGTGAATAATCCGGCCGTCGCCCACTGAGAGTTTCACTTCGCCCGTTCCCCCAAGGCAGGGCGGCGCGTTGCAATGAAGGGTTCCGGTAACCACCCAAATGTCGCCTTGCGGGCTTGCCTGCCGCGTGGCCTGGAGAGGTTCTTCCGCCCGAACCAACTCTGGGCCGTAGATCGGGATGAGTACCGCACGAGCGATGGCAACGGCGGTCGGAGAATCCGGCACAAAGTCGCGAAAACCAAATTCTGTTTCTCTGGCCAATGCCGTGGATAGCGCCACGCTGGCAGCAGTAAGCGCACAGCACGCGGCAATTGCGACGCGTCTCACTTTGCCTTCCGATTCGCGACCGGTTTAACGCGCGCGACCTTCCCTAGCTTTTCGCGAAATCGATTATCGTCCATGTCGCATTCGATACGCTTGGCGACGGACTCGAACGAGTGGTCGCGCTTAGCGGATTTCGCTTTTTGAGTCGCCTTTTCGTTTTCTTTCTGGCGCAAGTATGAGCGACCGGTTCCCGCACCACCACGGCTTATCCCATGCTATGCTTGGCGATAAGATAGCAATTTTCAGGGATGATCAAAATGCGCGCGGCTTCCGGGATTACGCTCCTAGTGAGCGCCGTCATCCTCATCGGCGCCGGGAGTGCGGCGCGCGCGCTGTCGGCTATCGGCATAAGGACCGCCGTTCACAATTGCCAGAATGCCGATCTCGCGTCGCAGGTCAGAATTGAAGCGTGCAGCGAAGCCATTCATACAAATCTCGCGTCGCAAGGCGTTCTCGCTCGCCTCTACTTCCATCGCGCTGCCGCGTACGAAGCCGCCAACGATTTCGACCACGCCCTACAGGATTACAACAAGGCGCTCGAACTGACTCCCGATTTTGCCGAGGCGAAGGCCGACAGGGCGCGCTTGCTGGAACAGCACCCCGCGAACACCGCCAAGTGATCCAGCCAAAGCATGATTCAGGCGGCATGGCCCCATCCTTCGACAAGCTCAGGATGAGGATAGAAAAAACGGCCTCACCCTGAGCCTGCCCGTCTACGCTAGAGATTCGCCGGGTCAGTACGCTGAATCGTGTCCGCCGGATCCTCGGCGAAGGCGGATCGAAGGGTGAGACTGATTCCATCTCAAGGAATCGCACGCCAAGGCACGGAACTGCGTGGGCCGCGCCACCGCGGACGATTCCCGCCGTCTTGGAGCTACTGGGAAGGCTGCGAAGGCACGTCCAGGATGACGGGGCGGGAGACTTCGCGCGCGAGCAATATGGTGCGTTCGGCCATGCGCGCGAGCTCGATCCACTGGCTCGCGAGCCGGGCATAGGTCTCCTGGAGGCCAAATTGGGTCGCCCGGCTGGCTGCTTCCTGCGCCGCTTCGGCAAGTTCGAGATAACGCGCGATCCGTTCTTCGCAATAATCTTCGGTACGCACCACCCACACCGCCTGTCGTGTGACGACACCGTTCGCGGGTAAACCCGCGAATGGCCAAAGCGTTCCTAAGTTCCCGGAATTTCAGCGAAATCGCTCTTTTGTTGTGTTGGAGCAATAAATCATCGAGGGGCCGAAGCGAGAGGTCAGATCAGGGCGGCGTGCTTGCGGCGGGCATGGCGGGGCGCGCCGAATCGACGATCCGGACTCGCCGGATGGCAATCGGCGTCTGCGGCCATTGGCCTGGCATGGGGCCGCCCATGGCGACCGGCACGGCCGCGATTTTGTCGACGACGTCCATGCCGGAAACCACACGGCCGAAAACGGCGTAGCCGGTCGTGCCGGAGGCGTCACCAGGCTGGCGGTCGAGGTTCGCGTTGTTGGCAAGGTTGATGAAGAATTCGGCGGTCGCGCTATCCGGCTCGCTCTGCCGCGCCATGGCGATGGTCCCGCGCAGATTGGTGAGGCCGTTCCCCGCTTCGAGGGGAATGGGATCGTGAACGGGGCGCGAATTCGTTGCGGAATTGAAACTTCCCGCCTGGATCACAAAGCCCGGCGCGACTCGATAGACGAGCGTGCCGTCGTAATGGCCTTCGGCCACATAGCGCAGGAAATTGTCGACGGTCTTCGGCGCGTGCGCGCGGTCGAGCTCGACGGTGATCGTACCCATCGCGGTATCGATCGCCACGGTCGGTTCGGCGCATGCCACGCGGCAGAGACCGAGCAGGAATGCCAGCGCAAGGGACGAAGCAACTCGCATCAATCGAATCTCCCAAATCCGCGGGGATCATACATGGCCGGCGGAGATGACAGAACGGCTGCAATCGGGCGATATCGCGCATCATGGCGCGTTCTTCTGCGGTGCTTGCCGCTTCTGTCGCGATCGCCGCGCTGACCAGCCCGGCGGGGGCGGGTCCTCCATACCTGACCGACGATCCCGAGCCACCGCCGTTCGGTCACTACGAAGCGGTGTTCTTCACCATGGGACTTGAAGCGAACGGGATCGCGAACGGTGCGCTGCCGGCGATGGAATTCAACTATGGCGGCTTTCCAGATACCCAGCTGCACGTGATGTTGCCGGTCGGCTTTGCGAGCGGCGACGAGCGCACGCGATTCGGCGCCGCCGATGCGGAGCTTGGCGTCAAGTACCGTTTCGTCGACGAAGACGAGCAGGGCTGGCGGCCGCAGGTCGCGACCTATCCTCAGGTGGAGATACCGCTAGGCCCTGCGTCGAACGGATTTGCGAACCGCAGCGTCGATGTGTTCCTGCCGCTGTGGGCGCAGAAGGATGTCGACGCGAACTGGACGATCGGCGCGGGCGGCGGCATCTGGGTCAATCCCGGGGAAAAGAATTACGGGTTCGCCGGCCTGCTCCTGCAGCGCAAATTGAGCGACGCCCTCATTGCCGGCGCCGAGGTTTTTCATCAGACGCCGAACGTCGAAGGCGGCGCGGCGCTGACCGGATTCAATGTCGGCGCGGTGTACGATTTTGACGAGCATCATCATCTGCTCGTCTCCGCCGGACGCGGACTTCAGAACGTCACCGCCACCGACCAGTTCACCTGGTACCTCGGTTTCGAATTCACGAACTGATTGGGGCGCGGAATAGTCAAATACAAAGCTGTCATGCCCCGGCGCGGGCGTAACCGCGTCCGGGCCACCCAGTTACGCGCGCGTCCGCGCGCGAACAACTCTCCGCTCAAATAAGGAAGCGCCAGCGCGCCAAATGAGCCTTCAGTGCGGCTCCAACTGGGTGGCCCGCTCTCCGGCGGGCCATGACAATGTAGGAAAACCGTCCGCAGAGAATTGCCGTACAAAGCGGTTATCACCTAATTTGCGGGACCGGTAAGCGCTGTGGAAAGGACGTCCTTGACCTTGGCGGCAAGCTGCTTGAGGCCGAACGGCTTCGGCAGGAAGTGCAGCGTCGCCGCATTCTCGTCGTTGCGGCGGAACGCCTCTTCCGCATATCCCGACATGAAGATGACCGCGACATCGGGTCTGAGGCGGCGCACGGCGCGCACCAGCGTCGGCCCGTCCATGTTGGGCATGACGACGTCGGTGATGAGGAGGTGGATGTCGCCCGTGTGACGGCGTACGAGATCGAGCGCCTCCTCGCCGCCGGCCGCATCGAGCACCTGGTAGCCGCGCAGCTTGAGCGCGCGCGCGGCGAAACTGCGCACGGCTTCCTCATCTTCGACGAGCAGGATCGTTTCCTGCCCGGTGATATCGCGCGGCGGCGCGCGTTCGGCTTCGAAAGCTTGCACGAGTTCGCCTTTGTGGCGCGGCAGAAAAATATGGAAGACGCTCCCCCTGCCGGGCTCGCTGTCGACCGTAACAAAGCCGCCGGTCTGCTTGACGATGCCGTACACCGTGGCGAGCCCGAGACCGGTTCCCTGGCCGACCGGCTTTGTCGTGAAGAAAGGATCGAAAATCTTCTCGAGGTGATGGTGCGGGATACCGACGCCCGTGTCACGCACATCGACGCGCACATAGTCCCCGGGCGGCATGGTGCCGGTGCCCATCGAGACGGCATGATGCACCGTCTCGTTTTCCGTGGCGATGGTGACGGTGCCGCCTTTCGGCATCGCATCGCGCGCGTTGATGACGAGGTTGATCAGTACGTTTGAAATCTGCGTTTCGTCGGCGCGGACCGGCCAAAGATCGCTGCCGGGCTCGAGCTTCAGCTCCACGCCTTCCCGCAACAGCCTTCTCAGCATGTGGGCCAGCTCGCCGATCACATCGCGGAGCAGGAGCACGCGCGGCTGAAGCGTCTGCTGGCGCGAAAAGGCCAGCAATTGACCGACAAGCGTCGCCGCCCGCAGCGCGTTCTGGTGAACTTCGTTGATTTCCCGGAACGAGGGGTCGCCCCCCGGGTGGCGCATCAACAGGAATTCGCTGTTGCCGATAATAACCGTGAGAAGATTGTTGAAGTCATGCGCCACACCGCCGGCAAGCTGGCCGATCGCCTGCATCTTCTGCGACTGCGCGATACGCATCTCGAGCGCCTTCTGTTCCGAAACGTCCAGAAGATAAAGCGCGAGATCCCCGGTTTCTGGAACACGACGCAAATGGATCTCCGCCAGCCGCTCGGGGCGATGCGCTGGATGTACAGAAAAAGTGGCGGAATTGTCGCGTTCAGCGCGCGCGAACGCGTCGGTGAACGAGGGCGAGTCCGGCGTCGCAAGCAGGTCGGATAAGAGGCAGCCGTTTGCCGCACCGCCGAGGTGAAAGAACTGACGGAATTGCGCGTTTGCCTCGGCAATGGTTCCATCGGGCCTTACGAGCGCAAGACCGACCGGCGCGTTCTCGAAGAACATTGTGGAGGCGCCCTCGCCCGCGGATGGCGCGACAGGCGGCGAACCCGGCGGCACGAACCACCATGCTGTACATCCGCCGGAGATTGGCCGCACGGTTGCTGCATACGAACGCCCGTCTTCGCCGTGGAACGACTCCTGGTGCGCTTCGTGCGCCTGCGCCTTGCGGCTCAGGCGATAAAGCGCCGCCGACGCGGCTGCGCCCCCCATCGCGAGCGCCGGTGGCGGCGCCTCTTTCCCGTCAGCGGCAGCGAATTGCGTGTATGCATGATTGGCGTAAACGACGGCCCCATGGCGATCGGTGATCGCCCAGGCGATCTCTGCGTCCGCGGCAGCTTCGGCGATGCGACGTAAGCCGTGCGCATCAGCGGCGGGGCGCGTACGGATGGCCCACAGAAAGACGCCGGCGACAAAACCGATGCCGGCCACAAGCACGACGCCTGACCAGCCTGCGGCGACCGGCGCGCCGAGCGCGACGGCCGCGGCCAGGAGCGCCACGACGACGCAGGCGATCGCCGCATACCGCCACAAGCCCGTGGGAATGTTGGCAGCGAGATCTTCCGAAGATGCACGGACGGCGGTCATGGCCATAGGCCGGGGCCCGACGGTCGAGGAGACATTCCAAACGGCATTTTGCCTGATTCGAGATGCGTGCCGAGCGAAAATCGGTGGACCCTTTCCCACGAATCGGCCGCCTCCTCCGGAACCGTGGGGCAAAGCCGTTACGAATTCCTTTCCGTTCCCGCGAAATTCCGAACCTGTCTGTTAATCGGACCCGGCTCGCTCTCGTTCGTCACTAAGCCTTTGATATCCATTGATGTTCTTATCGGCCACGGCCGCAGTCCCCCCAAACATTCATTAAGCCCATGCAGGAATCACACTTCTCAACACGGAAGACAATCACTATTGTTCTGAACACTGAACAATGAAGGAGATATTTACATGACGAAGATTAGTGCGCTCGCCGTTGGCGCCGTCCTCGCCCTTTCCACCGTTGCTCTCGCCCGCGCCGAAGAGCCGGTGACCGGCGCCTGGAAGCTAAGCATCGGCGTCAACGACGACCCATGCACCCTCAACCTCGCGGCGGACCCGGCAAGCCCAGCCTCCGGTGCGGTCGTACCCTCCGCCGATTGCGCGGGCGGATTGAACAGTATCGGTCGCTGGAAGACGACCTCGAGCGGTCTACAGCTGTTTTCCGCGTCCGGCGACATGATCGCCTGGCTGAAACAGAAGAATGGTTCGTATCAGGGTTCGCGACTTTCGGACGGCCAGAAGCTCGCGCTCGATCGCTGAACCCTCCAACATTGTCTCCCCGACTGGGCCGCGCCACTTGCGCGGCTCTTTTTTTGCCCTGTAAGCACGGCTTGCCGCGTTTTGCCGTCGCCTCTATCAAACCCGCGGCGCCCGCGAGACTTCGCGGATTCCACAAGAAGGCGCGTGTCATCAGAGAGCTCTCGCATTTCATCGCCGGCCGTCATGTGAACGGCACCTCGGGCCGCTTCGGCGACGTCTTCAATCCCGCGACCGGCGAGGTTCAGGCGCGCGTAGCGTTCGCCGATCGCGCGGAGATGCGAAGCGCCGTCGAGGCGGCAAAGAGGGCATTCCCGGAGTGGTCGGCGGTCAATCCGCAAAGGCGCGCCCGGGTGATGTTCACCTTCAAGGCGCTCGTCGAAAAGAATATGAACGAGCTCGCCCTCCTCCTCTCGACCGAGCACGGGAAAGTGCTCGCCGATTCGCGGGGCGACATTCAGCGCGGGCTCGAAGTGATCGAATTCGCCTGCGGAATCCCGCATCTCATCAAGGGCGAATACACGGCAGGGGCGGGGCCGGGGATCGACATCTATTCCATGCGCCAGCCGCTTGGCGTCGTTGCCGGAATTACGCCGTTCAATTTTCCCGCGATGATTCCGATGTGGATGTTCGGCGTCGCGATCGCCTGCGGGAACACCTTCGTCTGCAAGCCCAGCGAAAAAGATCCCGGCGTGCCGCTCAGGCTTGCCGAGCTGATGATGGAGGCGGGTGCGCCGGCGGGCGTTCTCAACATTGTCAACGGCGACAAGGAAGCCGTCGATGCAATCCTCGAAGATCCCGACATCCAGGCGGTGAGCTTCGTCGGCTCGTCGGCCGTCGCCGAGTACGTTTATTCGCGCGGCGCCGCCGCGGGCAAACGCGTACAAGCGATGGGCGGGGCAAAAAACCATGCCATCATCATGCCCGATGCCGATCTCGACCAGGTGGCCAATGAACTGATCGGCGCCGGCTACGGCTCGGCCGGCGAACGCTGCATGGCGATTTCCGTGGCCGTTCCCGTTACCGAGAAGCTCGCCGATGCGCTGGTCGAGCGATTGAAGCCGCGCGTCGAGAATCTCAAGCTTGCGCCGCCAACCGATCCGGACGCCGCCTATGGGCCGCTGGTGACGGCAGAGCATCGCGACAAGGTGCTTTCCTACATTGCCCTCGGCGTGAAAGAGGGCGCCGAGCTTGTGGTCGACGGACGCGACTTCAGGCTGCAGGGATATGAGAACGGCTATTTTCTCGGCGCCTCGCTGTTCGACCGCGTCACGCCCGACATGAAGTGCTATCGGGACGAAATCTTCGGGCCGGTTCTGCAGATCGCGCGCGCAGCCGATTTCGAGGCGGCGATCGCGCTGCCGTCCAATCATCAATACGGCAACGGTGTCGCCATTTTCACCCGCGACGGCGACGCGGCGCGCGAATTCGCGGCGCGTGTGCGTGTCGGCATGGTCGGTATCAATATTCCCATTCCCGTACCGCTCGCCTATCACAGTTTCGGCGGCTGGAAGCGTTCGGCCTTCGGCGACATCAACCAGCACGGACCGGAAGGCGTTCGTTTCTTCACCCGGACCAAGACGGTGACGCAGCGTTGGCCCAGGGGCGACGTGCGCGAGCGTCCAGATTTCGTCATTCCAACCATGCGATAAGCGCGCGAGGATAAAGCATGACATCGACCGGAACGGCTCAAAGAGATCGCGCGCTGGCGCGCGAATGGCTCGCCATGCGAATCGTCGTTATCGGCGGATTCGCCGTGGCGCTTGTTGCCGCGATCTACTTCGGGATCGTCGTACCGAAAATTATCGCGCCGCGCGAATTGCGCGCCACGCTTACCCATCAGATCCGTACCCTCCTCACCCAGGAGCAGCAGGTCTGTACCACGGCGCTCGCCAGCGCCAAGAATTTCGGCATCGTGCCGCAATACGGCCAGCTCGCCACGGCGCGGCTGGCGCAGACCAACGTGCAGGGCCGCTATGCCTGTCTTGCTGCGACGCACGCGGCAAAATATGTGATGATCGTCGACCTGCTCTGTCGCAATCTCAAGGATCAGCGCTGCGTCTCACTGTACAATATCAGCCAGACCGACGGCACCATGCTTTACCAGCGGCAGCGCTGAACTCTCCAAGTTACGCGTCCTTTACGCCGCCCTGTTTGCAGATGTGTTTCCATTCCTCGGGTTTCACCGGCTGAACCGAAAGCCGCGAATATCTCACCAGCACCATCTCGGTGAGTTTCGGATCGCGCTTGGCCTCGGCGAGGGTCACGGGCTTCGGCACGTCCTTCAGGGCTTTGACATCGACAAGCCCGAAGCGGCGCGTTTCATCCGTCGGATCAGGCCGGTATTCGCCGATGACTTCGACGATTCCGACGATGCGCCGCTCTTCGCCCGAGTGATAGAAGAAACCGCGGTCGCCTTTCTTCATCGCTTTCATGTTGCGGGCCGCCTGAAAGTTGCGCACGCCGCTCCACGGCTCGCCATTCGCGCCCTTTGCCTTCTGCTGATCCCAGGACCAGGTTTCGGGTTCGGTCTTGAACAGCCAGTACGCCATTTCTAGAGCTCCGCGTTGCAGGCGTTGGCGGTGGCTTTCCACGGCCGCAGCTCGGCGTGCGCGAACAGTCCGGCCTTCATGTACGGATCGTTCGCCTGCCATTCGCGCGCCGCAGCCAAATCCGGCGCTTCGATGATGATGAGGCTTCCGATCATCTCGCCATTTTGATCGAGAAAGGGACCTCCCAGTTTGACTGCACCGCTCGCGCGCGCGTAATCGAAATGGGCGGCCCGCGTCGCCAGACGCAGATCGCGCGCATTTTCCCTGTCGAGCGCCGTAATGACGAAAAGCATGGTTGTCACTCCATTCTGAACGGCCGCGCCATCAGACGCGGCACCGCATCTTTGGGCGCGAGCGCACCGGAAAGAATCTCCGAGACCGTTTCCGCCACCGGCAGTTCGACGGACAGGAGTTGGGCACGCTGAGCGAGTGCCGGGGCGGTGGCAACGCCTTCCGCAAGTGGCGCGGCGGAGCTGATGAGGTCGCGCAGCTCCGCACCTTTGCCAAGCGAAACGCCCAACGCGTAATTGCGCGACGTGATGCTGGTCGCTGTCAACACCAGGTCTCCGAGACCCGAAAGCCCCATCAGGGTCTCGTCACGCGCACCCATACTTCGACCGAGGCGGCAGAGCTCGGCAAAGCTTCGCGCAAGGAGCGCCGCGCGCGCATTTTCCCCGAGCCCCAGACCGATCACAATTCCGCAGGCGATGGCGTAAACGTTCTTCGCAGCACCACCCAATGCCACGCCCACCATGTCTTCGCTTGCGTACGGGCGAAAGGAGGAATTGCCGAGCGTCGCCTGCAGCCTGCGCGCCAGTGCGGCGCCGGCGCCAATCGTCACCGCTGTCGGCATACCTTGCACGACGTTGCGCGCAAACGAAGGGCCGGAAAGAATCGCGAATTTCGCTTTCTCGCGCACTTCGGCTGCAATTTCGGTCACGAGTTTTCCCGTGCCACGCTCGATTCCTTTCATGCACAAGACGAGGGGCGACGCGAGTTCTGTGGGAAGCTTGAAGAGGAGCGCGCGCAACTGTTGCGCCGGAATGGCCAGGAGGACGGCTTCCGCCTGCAGCGCCTTTTCCCGCTCGGCGGCGAACTCAACGCCATGCAGCAGGGCAGAGCCTCGCGCGTGTTTCACCTTGCTCGAGGAAAGGTCACGCGCCCAAATCGTGACCTTCCGCCCCGACTGCATCGCCACCACCGCCAAAGCCGTCCCCCATGCGCCGGCTCCAAGAATGCCGATATGCCGGTAAGGCCTTGCGCTCTCATGGTTTTCTGACATCGATCGTCCGTGACAGGCCTTGCGTGCAGGTGCGAAGATTGAACAATTCGTTGATTATTCAGAAATATCCATTATGTTCGAATGGAAATTCGCACCGGATTGCTGACCATCACAATGGCCGAAAAAGATAGCGTGCGCTGCCAAATCGTCGAAGCCGCCAAGAAGCGGTTCTCGCATTTCGGTTATGGCAAGACCACCATGGCCGAAGTGGCCGCCGACTGCAGCATGTCGCCGGGCAACCTCTATCGTTTCTTTCCGGGCAAGCTCGACATTGCCGAATGCATCGCCACCGAAGACTACGAGAGGCATCTGGAGTCGCTGAGAAAGCTCGCGCTGGCTCCGGGCAAAAGCGCGCGCGATCGGCTGCGCGACCTTCTCTTCGAGGAGCTGAGGCGCACCTATCACAAGCTCGAAAAGGATCCGCGTGCCTATGAAATGGCCACGGTGATCGCCCACGAGCGACCGCAATACGCGAACTGGATGCTGGCAAATGAGCGCAAGATTTTTGTCGAACTGTTCGACGATGCGGAGAAAAAAGGGGAAATCGCGATTCCCGACAAGGAAATCACCGCTGAGATGATCCAGGCCGCAACAATGAAATTTCGCTACCCGCAATTGTGGTCGAAACTCACCCTGCCGAAACTGGAGCGCGAACTTGACGGCGTACTCAAGCTCCTGATCGACGGTCTTTGCGGAACAAGCCGAGAAGGTGCCAGGACCGAGGCTGCAGCGTGATTTTGCGGCTATTGCGGAATGTTGCGATTGTCTGCATCGCCGGCGCGCTGCCGCTCCTTTCGATGGACGCCTCTTTTGCGCAGGGCACAGCGCTCAGTGCCGCGGATCGAAGCGATCTCGAGCGGGTGAGCCAGGCGATGAATGCAATCCGTTCGATGGAAGGCAATTTTGTGCAGATCGGGCCAGAAGGGCAGATCGATCAGGGCCGCTTCTATATCGAGAAGCCCGGCCGGATGCGTTTCGAATATGCGCCTCCCAATCCCACCCTGATCGTGAGCGACGGGCGCTGGGTCGCCGTCGAAAACACAAAGCTGAACACAGTGGACCGTTACGCGCTGTGGACGACGCCGCTCAACCTCATCCTCGGTGACGACATCGATCTGCGTGACAATGCGGATATCGTGAGCGTCGAGCACAGGGCCGATGAACTTCTCGTCAGCGCACGCGAACATAAGAGCCATGCGAACGGCGATCTTCTGCTCGTCTTTTCGGAGCCCACCCTTGCGCTGAAACAATGGACGGTGAAAGACGCGCAAGGGTTGCTGACGACGGTTTCGATCAACAATGTCAAGTCCGGTGTGCCGATCGATCCTGCGCTGTTCACCATTTCGGCGCAGCCAAATCCTGCGAACAAAAGCGGTTAACCGCGCCTCGCTTGCCTGCGCAGTTAGGCCCGTGCTAGGCCCTTATCCGCGCGAAAGCTGCTTCCCATGTCTGCCCGCCCGCCCATCGTCGGAATTCCGTGCGACCATCGAATGGTGGGTGCGCATCCGTTCCATATGGTGGGTGAGAAGTACATCGCGGCCGTGCGCGACGCGGCGGAAGCGCTGCCGCTCCTCATTCCCGTGCTCGAACCACCGCTTGCGGTCGGCGACCTTTTGGCGTCGGTGGACGGGCTTCTCTTCACCGGCTCTCCATCCAACGTGTCGCCGCACCACTATGGCGGCGCCAGTCCGCGTGAAGGCGTCCTGCTCGACAAGAAACGCGATTGCACCACGCTGCCGCTCCTGAAAGCGGCGATCGAGAGTGGACTGCCTGTCCTATGCCTCTGTCGCGGATTCCAGGAACTGAATGTGGCGTTCGGCGGCACCTTGCATCAGCATGTGCACGAAATCGAAGGCCGCCTGGACCATCGCGAAGACAAGGGTGCAGATCTCGACATTCAATATGGTCCCGCCCATGCGGTGTCTGTGACCGATGGCGGCCTGCTTTCTCGGCTCGTCGGGATCAAGACTTTCAAGGTGAACTCGTTGCACGCGCAGGGAATCGCGCAGCTTGCGCCGGCGCTTCATGCCGATGCCGTTGCGCCGGACGGCACGATCGAAGCCGTGTCCATGCCCGATGCCAGGGGCTTTCTGCTGGGCCTGCAATGGCATCCGGAATGGCGGTGGCGGCAAGACCCTGTATCGCGCGCCATTTTTGCCGGGTTTGGCACGTCGCTGCGTGAAGAGGCGCGCCGATGAACCGCCATCTCGAGGAGGAATTCGCCGACTGGCTGAAGTCGCGCCGCGTGGGCGAGGTCGAATGCCTCGTGCCCGATATGGCCGGCATTGCGCGCGGCAAGATCCTGCCGACCAACAAATTCTTGAGCGGCTTGCGCAACGGCACCCTAAGAATACCGATCTCGATTTTCGGCCAGATGGTCACGGGGGGAGATGCCGAAACGGAACTTCTCACCTATCAGGCGCCGGACGTGAATCTCGTGCCCGACATCGAGACCTTGCGCATCGTTCCCTGGTACAAGGAGCCGACCGCGCAGGTAGTCTGCGACTGCCAGCATCAGGGCGGCGACATGGTGGAGTTTACGCCCCGCGCCGTGCTGCGCCGCGTCATGCGTCTGTACGAGGAGCGCGACTGGCGCCCCGTGGTCGCGCCGGAACTCGAATTCTTTCTCGCCGCCAAAAATATCGATCCGGATTATCCGTTGCTGCCACCGGCTGGAAAGACCGGCCGCCCGCAAACCGGCCGACAGGCCTATGGCATCGACGCGGTCAACGAATTCGACCCCTTGTTCGAGGACGTCTACGATTACTGCGAAGCGCAGGACATCGGCATCGACAGCCTGATTCACGAAGAAGGCGTCGCGCAGGTCGAGATCAATTTCAATCACGGCGATCCGGTGTCGCTCGCCGACCAGACATTCCTGTTCAAGCGCACCGTGCGTCAGGCGGCGTTGCGTCACGAAATTTATGCGACGTTCATGGCCAAACCCTACGAACAGGAGCCGGGCTCGGCGATGCACATCCATCAGAGCGTGGTGGATACGAAGCGCGGACGCAGCCTGTTTTCGACAAAGAACGGCAAGGACACGCGCCTGTTTCTCGCCCACATCGCCGGCTTGCAGCGTCATTTGCCGGCGGCGATGCCGCTGATTGCGCCGTTTGTGAATTCCTATCGCCGCCTCGTGCGCTTCCTTTCAGCGCCGATCAACACCCATTGGGGGCACGAGAATCGTACCGTCGGCCTTCGTGTGCCGGTCTCGGATGCACAGAACCGCCGCATCGAAAACCGCGTGCCGGGCGCCGATGCCAATCCCTATCTCGCGATCGCCGCGACCCTCGTCTGCGGCTATCTGGGAATGATCGAAAACCTCGTACCGACGAAGTCGATGGAAGGCAACGCCTACGAATCCACGCGCTATCAGTTGCCGCGTCACATTCTGGATGCCGTGGCGAAATTCCGCGCCTCGAGCGATTTGCGCGAGGCGCTCGGCGAGGCTTTTGTGCTTCTCTACAGTGACGTGAAAGCGTCCGAACACGACGCCTACCAGCAGGTGATCAGCCCGTGGGAGCGTCAGCACCTGCTGCTGAACGTCTAATCCGACAGTTTTTGATTGACTTACCGTAAGCTATCACTTACGGTAAGTTATGACTTACAAAACCGCACTGGACGCCCTGGCCGATCCGACGCGGCGGCGCATTCTCGAGCGGTTGAAGAGTGGACCAAAGCCGGTGAGCGCCATCGCGGCGGGGCTGCCGGTGAGCCGGCCCGCCGTATCGCAGCACCTGAAAGTGCTGAAGGAAGCGCACCTCGTGCGGGACGAATCGGACGGCGCCCGGCGCATTTATCGTATTGACCCCAAGGGGCTGGGGCCGTTGCGCGCGTGGCTCGACCGCTTTTGGGACGACGCGCTCGAATCGTTTCGGGCCGAAGCCGAAAAGCACGGAGACCACAAATGAGCTTCATTCGCGTGGCCCCGGTTCGCAAGGCAATCGTCGTCAACGCGCCGCAGGCGCACGCCTTCGACGTTTTCGCCAGGCGCTTTGACGCGTGGTGGCCGAAAGATCACCACATCGGAAAGGCGGCGATGCGCGAAGCGGTGATCGAGCCGCGCGCAGGCGGCCGCTGGTACGAAAAAGGCGACGACGGCTCGGAATGCGAGTGGGGCAGGGTACTGGCCTGGGAGCCGCCAAACCGGCTCGTGCTGGCGTGGAAAATCAACGGAAAATTCCAGGTTGACGAGAGCGTCGACAGCGAAGTCGAGGTGCGGTTCCTCGCCGAGGGCGCGAACAGGACGCGCGTCGAACTCGAACACAGGATTGCCGCCGCGGACGCCGAGGCGCTTCGCGAAGCCGTGGATTCGCCGCGGGGCTGGGGAACCGTGCTGGAAACTTATGCGAGGGAGGCTGCCGCGTGAATCGGGATCGTACACGCCTGGTCGCGTGGGCCGGAAGTGTTCTCGTGGTCATTTCCGCGACTTCCGCCTTTGCAGCGGTGGACGATGTTTCGCCGAACGGCTTTGCCGTCAGCGAGACGGCGGACATCGCCGCAGCGCCCGAACGTGTGTACGAAGCGCTGCTCACGCCCCAACATTGGTGGAGCGGCGAGCACACCTATTCCCATAATGCCGCCAATCTGTCCCTTGATCCTCGTGCCGGCGGTTGCTGGTGCGAAACGCTGCCCGGCGGCGGATCGGTGCAGCATCTCGTGGTGGTGAACGCGATTCCGGGAAAGCTCCTGCGCCTGCGCGGTGCGCTCGGACCTCTGCAGGGGATGGCGGTCGAAGGCGCGATGACATTCGGACTGCGCGCTGCCGGCAACGGTACAGAACTCACCCTCACTTATGTCGTCGGCGGCTATGCAAAACAGGGCTTCGCCGAATTGACGGGCGCGGTCGATTTCGTACTGGCCGAACAAGCCGCGCGCCTGAAACGGCTTGTCGAAACTGGTTCCCCGCAATCCGATCAACTTTCCAAGAAAGGAGACTGACGTGTCGCTCAAACTTTATGCCTTTCCGCCCAGCCCCCGCGGCTTCAAGGTGCTTTTCACGGCCCACCAGCTCGGTATCGATTACGAACTGAAGTTCGTCGATCTGACCAAAGCCGACCAGAAAGCGCCGGCCTTCCTCGCGCTCAACCCGAACGGCCGCATGCCGGTGCTGGACGACGATGGTTTCGTCGTTTGGGAAAGCAATGCCATTGTCGAGTACCTCGCCGCCAAGGCGGGCGCGCTCCCAGGTGACGCTCGCGCCCGTCTCGCAACGACAAAATGGCTCTATTGGGAATCCAGTCATTGGGACCCCACCTGCGCGGTTTACGTCTTCGAACGAGTCGTCAAGCCATTCTTCGGTCTGGGCGAAACATCGGAGGCCGAAATCGGAAAAGCGGACGTCAACTTTCACCGTCTGGCCGACGTTCTCAACGGCCAGCTCGACAAGCACCGCTACGTGGCGGGAGATACGCTCAGCATCGCCGATCTCTCGATCGCCTCCTCGCTCTGCGTCGCCGAGCGGGTGAACTACCCACTGGAAAACTACCGCGCCATCCAGCGCTGGCATGCCGATCTCAGGGCGCTTCCGGCCTGGACGCGAACGGCCGCGCTGCAGGAGATCCGCGCCGGCTGAGGCGCGCCTTTCCTGTCGCGGATTGTGCTGCTAGGGTGGGGCGCGATGACGACGAAACGCGCCCTGCTCATTCTTTGCGCAAGGATAGGCTTCAACCCCTAGCGCCGCTCTCTCCCCGCGCGATTGTCCTCGCGCGGCCGCCGACGTTTGCACAACGAGAGAGCGATCCATGCACGAAAGCACGCACAATCTTACCAACCACTGGCGGGCGCTCGACGCCGCGCACCACATCCATCCCTTTTCCGACGCGGCTGCCCTCGTCCGCGAGGGCGTGCGGGTCATCACGCGCGCAGACGGCGTTTATCTGTGGGATTCCGAGGGCCACCGGCTGATCGACGGCATGTCGGGCCTGTGGTGTGTACAGGTCGGCTACGGAAATCGCGAGCTCGCAGAGGCCGGTTACGAAGCGCTGAAAACGCTTCCCTACTACAACCATTTTTTCAAGACGACGAATCCGTGGACGGTCGAACTCGCAGCAAAACTTGCCACCATCCTTCCCGCCGGCCATCGTCAGATTCTGTTTGCGAATTCAGGATCCGAGGCGAACGACTCGGCGCTCAAGCTCATCCGCTATTTCTGGAACCGGAGAGGCAAACCCGAGAAGAAAATTCACCTCTCGCGTGATTATTCGTATCACGGGGTAACCATGGCGGCGGCCTCGCTCTCGGGCCTCACGCCCCTGCATCCGCAGTGGGACCTGCCTCTTCCGGGATTTGCAAAAGTGCCGACGCCCTATTGGTTCGGCGCGCAAGCTGCCGGGTACGGCGAAATCGGCCCCGAGGAATTCGGTCTGCTCATGGCCGAACGACTCGAAACGGCAATTCGCGAGTTTGGACCGGAGCGCGTCGCTTCGTTTTCCGCCGAGCCTGTACAGGGGGCGGGTGGGCTGATCTTTCCGCCGGCAACCTACTGGCCGGAGGTGCAGCGCATCTGCCGCGACTACGATGTGCTCCTGCATGTCGATGAAGTGATCACCGGATTCGGGCGCACCGGCGCGTGGTTCGGCTCTGACACCTACGCCATTGCGCCCGACATCATCACGATGGCAAAAGGACTCTCCTCCGGCTATCAGCCGATTTCCGGCATATCGCTCGGCAGCCGAATGGCGGAAACAATTCTCACCGCCAACGAAGAACTGGTACACGGCTTCACCTATTCCGGGCATCCGGTCGCGGCCGCCGTGGCGCTCAAGAACCTGGAAGTGATCGAAAAGCTCGCGCTCGTTCCGCGCGTGAAGCACACGATCGGCCCCTATTTCCAACGCCGGCTGCGGGAGACGCTTTCGGCACATCCGCTGGTCGGAGAAGTACGCGGACATGGCATGCTCGCCGCCATCGAGCTCGTTCCCGACAAGCCGGCGCGGCGGTTCTTTCCCCGCGATATGGATGTGGGGACGCGCTGCCGCAATTACTGTTTTGCCAACGGCCTCGTGATGCGCGCCATCCGTGACACAATGGTGTTGGCCCCGCCGCTCGTCATCAGCGAAGCGGAGATCGAGGAGATCGTCGCCAAGGCCAGGGACGCGATCGACCACACGGCAAAAGACCTCGGCAAAATGTGACCGATGCCGCCCAGGCTTCTCTCGGTTAATTGCGGCACGCCGCGGATAATCGGCGAGGAAAACGGGCGGCCGGTGTTTTCGGCGATTGGAAAATCACCGGTCGAGTCACCCACGGTTTTCTTCGGCAGGCTCGGCATTGAAGGCGATGCGCAAGCCAACAACACAGTCCATGGCGGGCCCGATCAGGCCGTGTGCGTCTATTCGGCCGATCATTGGCCGTGGTGGCGCGATAAAAAGAATTTCGATTGCGCGGCAGGCGCCTTCGGCGAAAATCTGACCGTCCTTGGCGCCGACGAAGAGTCGGTCGGGATCGGCGATCGCTTCGCCTGGGGCGATGTGATTCTGGAAGTGACGCAGCCGCGCGGGCCATGCGCAAACGTCGATCTCCATCATCGCCGAAGCGGTCTTGCGCAAACGATGACGCTATTCGTCCGCTGCGGCTGGTACATGCGCGTGCTCCATGAAGGCGCCGCAGCCACGCGCGATGCAACGATAGAGCACAGCGCGGCAGGCGACAGGCCGAGCATCAGGGAAGCCTTCGCAGCGCGCCATAATCTGCATTCGCCTCTTTCGTTGCGGCAGCGTGTGCATGATCATCCTGCTCTCGGACATCATTGGCGCCGCGCGGTTGCGCGCACATTCGCGTGAGCAAATGATCGAGTGCAGAAACTTGTGCTAATCGCCTCGCTTCCTGGAGCGGCTTGCGAAATTGTCACGAAAAAACGGTTGCAAAGGGGGATGGCAGTACCTAGCTTTCTTTTTGGAAGGACGATTAACCGTCCGGCAGGCACTGCCCCCCCGCTCGCACGCCGGATGGCGTCCTTCCAGCAGCGCCGGTCATCCCCTCCCGGCGCCAGCGCGTAACGGCGCGGTGACGCCCGATCAGCCCCCTGGTCGGGCGTCTTATCATTTGAAGGGAAGTGTCACACGACGCAGTGTCAAATTGATGCGTCCTTCGCCGCTTAGCAAACGCGAAGTTCCCGTGATCACGCGATCGATGCCGTGATAGGCGAGCCGGGCCGGACCGCCGAAAACGATGACATCGCCGGATTGCAGCGTGATGTTTGTCGTTGGCTCTCTGCGCGTTGTTCCGCCGATGCGGAAAGTCGCGCTGTCGCCAAGCGAAACTGACACGACCGGAGCGTCCAGCGCCTCTTCGTCGCGATCCTGATGCAGACCCATGCGCGCACCCTTGTGATAGCGATTCACGAGGCAGCATTGCGGCGGCTCTGGATAGTTGCCAACCGCGCGCCACAGCTGCACGAGGGCTTCGGGAATATCCGGCCAGGGACGCTGCGTAACAGGATGGGTCGCTTCATAGCGATAGCCGCTTTCGTCCGAAAACCAGCCGAGCGTGCCGAAGTTCGTCTCCTCGACGGAGAAGGGTTTTCCGCTGCGCGGCATTCGAGGCCGGTAAAACGGGGCGGAAGCAACCCGTACAGAAATTTCACCGAGCAATGCCGCCTGCGCCCCCCGCTCCAGATAACCAGGCCACAGCGTCACGCCCGGCCACACGCTCAACCCTGACGAGCTGGTCATCAAGAATTTTATGCGGCTGATATGCCGTACAATCCTTTGAAGGTCTCTCCATGGCCGCGGTCTTTGAGCCACCGGCTGAAATCGTCGGCCGAATAGGAATTCTCGAGCCAGCCACGGAGCGGGACGCCGGCGGCCGTCTCGGCAGCAAAGCCGGGAAACAATTTCAGCCAGCGCTGCTGCCGCCGCGGCCAGTGCAGATAAGGCCAGCGCGCAAATTGCTGCTCCGCCTGCGCAAGAGCCCGCCAGCCGCGGCGGTGGAGGAGAAACAGCGCCGCGGCGAAAGCCGTCCGGTCCTGGCCGCCCGAACATTTCACCAGGAACGGACGCGGCACCGAATCGAAGGCGTCGAGAAGGGCGACGAGCATGAGGCGGGAGGGAAGCTGGCGCGAGTTGAGTTTCGCATCGCGATGGACGACTCCGAGGTTGCAGCAAACGCGCGTTTCATACTTCCACCACGGATGCGCGGGATTTGTTCCCCGCAGATTGATCACCGCCCTGATCTGGTGTGCCCGCAGAAACGGCACCAGAAAGCCGGCGTAGGCTTGCGCGGACCGCGCGGCCTCGCGCCGTTCTATCCAGTGAAAGTTGTAGGGCAGGTCAAGAATCACGAGGAAGTCTCTCGAACGCCCATGAGCCGCCCGGGCATTTGGAACAGAACCGGGTTTCAGACGGCAAACTCACCGGCCACCGCCGCGAAATGAAGAATGACAGCGGCCAGCACGAAAGCATGCCAAATGGCTTTGTGGTACGGAAGTCGTTCCCCAAGGTAAAAGACGACACCGGTCGAATAAATGATACCCCCAATCATCAGAAGCCAGAAATCTGCGGCGGCAACCGACGCTGAGAGCGGCCGGATAACCGTCAGAATCAGCCAGCCGAGCCCGATATAGAGGGCGATGCTTGCCCTTTCGAGGCGGCGCGGAAACAGCAGTTTCAGCACCACGCCGGCGGCTGCGCCCAGCCAGACAAGAGCAAGAATGATGGTGCCGGAGGGCGGGCCGAGCCGGTTTACCGCGAACGGCGTGTACGTTCCCGCTATCATGATGAATATCGCCGCGTGATCGAAGCGCCGCAGCCATTCCTTCGGTTGGCCCGCCGGCCACAGATTGTACACTGCCGACCCGGCCAGCATTGCGAATAGGCCCGCGCAGTACACCGAGACGCTGACGAGAACGCTCAGTCCGGTAACGTGCCAAAGGAGCCACAAGCCCCCGTTGATCGCGAACAGGACGCCGGCGACGTGAATGATCGCGTCGACGACGCGCTCGGGCTTTTGATAAAGCCGCTCGGAACGCGAAAGCGTCATGCCGGCAGGGTTCCGCGCATCGGGAAGGTGATTTGCGATTGCGCCCGGACAATACTGTCCGCTCACGCCTCGATCAATTGTCGAGGAAGCTCCGGAGTTTTCGCGAGCGGCTGGGGTGCTTCAGTTTGCGCAGCGCCTTCGCCTCGATCTGACGGATGCGCTCGCGCGTGACCGAAAACTGCTGTCCGACTTCCTCGAGCGTATGGTCCGTGTTCATGCCGATGCCGAAACGCATGCGCAGTACGCGTTCCTCCCGCGGCGTGAGAGTCGCGAGCACGCGCGTGGTGGTCTCGCGCAGGTTGGCCTGGATCGCCGCATCGATCGGCAGCACGGCGTTCTTGTCCTCGATGAAATCGCCCAGATGGCTGTCCTCCTCGTCGCCGATCGGCGTCTCGAGGCTGATCGGCTCCTTGGCGATCTTGAGGACCTTGCGCACCTTTTCGAGCGGCATCGCCAGGCGCTCCGCCAGTTCTTCCGGCGTCGGCTCGCGTCCGATCTCGTGCAGCATCTGCCGCGAGGTGCGGACAAGCTTGTTGATGGTCTCGATCATGTGCACGGGGATGCGGATGGTCCGCGCCTGATCCGCTATCGAGCGCGTAATCGCCTGCCGGATCCACCATGTGGCGTAGGTCGAGAACTTGTAGCCGCGGCGATATTCGAATTTGTCCACCGCTTTCATGAGCCCGATGTTTCCCTCCTGGATAAGGTCGAGAAACTGAAGTCCGCGATTGGTATATTTCTTGGCGATAGAGATCACGAGCCGCAGATTCGCCTCGATCATCTCTTTTTTGGCTTGCCCGCTTTCGCGTTCGCCTTTCTGAACCGTATGGACAATGCGGCGGAAGTCGCTGATCGACTGGCGCATCTCCTGCGCCAGTGCCTGGATTTCGTCGCGATACTGGCGAACCCGGTCCCGCTCTTCGTGTACAAAGTCGTGCCAGCCGGGGCCGCTAAGCCGGCCGACGCGGCGGGCCCAGTTGGGATCGAGCTCGTTGCCGAAGTGTTGCTTGAGGAAATCGACGCGTTCTACGCCATGCGCTTCGGCGAGGCGTAGCAGACGCCCTTCGATCGAGACCAGGCGGCGATTGATGCCGTACATCTGATCGACCAGCGCTTCGATCCGGTTGTTGTTGAGCTTCAGACTCTTGACAAGCTCGACCGTTTCGCTGCGGAGCTTCTTGTACCGGCGTTCCTGCCCGCTCGACAGTTCGTCGGAGGCGAGAGCGGCTTCGACCGAGGCGTCCTGCAGACGCCCCAGCCGTTTGTACAGGCTGGCGATCTGGTCGAGTTTCTCCAGCATCTCTGGTTTGAGCGATGCTTCCATCGCTGCGAGCGAAAGACTTCCCTCGTCGTCGAAATCGTCCGCTTCGGCCGCCGCGTCGGCTGCCGCAGCAACTTCTCCAGGATCAAGTGGCGCCTCCGGCGCGCCTTCGACGACTGCCGCATCGGGCCGAACGGCATCCGCGACCAGGGGCGCCGCGTGGCCGTTGACGAGAACGGGTTTGAGCTGGGGACCGAACGTCATGGGCGCGGCTGGCGACGCTACGGCGGGGACGGTCGTCTGCGCGTCCGGCCCTCCGCCGTACATCGCTTCGAGATCGATGATGTCGCGCAGGAGGACCTTGCCCTCGTTCAGTTCGTCGCGCCAGACGGTCAGCGCCTCGAACGTGAGCGGACTCTCGCAGAGCGCGCCGATCATCAACTCGCGGCCGGCTTCGATGCGTTTGGCAATTGCGATCTCGCCTTCGCGCGACAAAAGCTCGACCGAACCCATTTCGCGCAAATACATGCGGACCGGATCGTCCGTGCGATCGTACGGCTCTTCCTCGTCGCTCGTCTTGACGACGACTTGCTTGGCCTGGGCAAGAGCGGGCAGTTCGCCCTGCTCTTCCTGTTCTTCGCTCTCGATGACGTTGATGCCCATTTCGTTGAGCATCGCCATCGTGTCTTCGATCTGCTCCGAGGAAACCTTGTCGGAGGGCAGAACCTTGTTCAGTTCATCATAAGTGACGTAGCCGCGCTGCTTGGCGCGCGTGACCATCTTGCGGACAGCCACGTCTGACAGATCAAGAAGTGGAGAATCGCTTTCTTCCCGTGCGGGCGCAGCCTCGGCACCATCGGCAGCCGGCTTCGATTGTACGGTTTGCGCGTCCGATTTGATTTCCGTCGCGAGTTCGGTTTTGACCTCGCCGGGTTTTGCCACGGCAGCCGCGACGATGCGGTTCTCCTTCACCGGGATTTCAGGCTTTGGCTGCGGGACGGGTTTGATATCCGGATTCTTCTTCTCCGGCGGCTTGGCTGCGGCTTTGGCGCGCCTGTCGGTCTTGCTCGACGTGCGGACAGCCTTCGACACAGCCGCCGCGGTCCGTGTGCGCGGCGGTTTCGTCGGCTTGGCCTTCCTGGCTGGTCGTTTGGACGCCGGGGCGGGTTTTCTGCCTTGAGTGGTTCGCTTCGTCGCCATTGCTCGCTTGCCGCTCACGGTCGCCCGGATACGGCTTTCAATTGATTCAACTTCCCCGCAAGCGCAAGGGGTGCTTGCCTACCCGCCAGGGACCGCTCGCGACAGAAGAAGGCGGTGCCAATCGCGCCAGCTTTCCTCATTCGCCTCGGAAACAAAACGCTCCAGGGCTTTTTTACGTTCAGCCTCGAATTCGGCCATGTCCCGCAGTTGGGCGGCGGCCTCAAGCCAACGCGATTCGATGGCGTCGACATCGATGGCTCCCCCGCCTTCGGCATTCCCGTTACGACTGGAATCGCCCGGAACGGCCGCTCGCCGGGGTTTCAGGTACCCGAGCGGACCGGCCATGCCTGCGCGCACGAGATGGTCCTCCAGCCTCGCTGTTTCAAGCCTGAAGCCGGAAGCGGCGAGGTTTAAGAGTTCGTGTCGCAAACTGTCAAGCGAGCGGTCGCAGAACGTCAAGGCGGCAAGCGTTTCATAGCGCCGATCGAGAATTTCCGGCGCATCCAGCAAGAGCGCCAGAACTTCCGCTTCCTTGAGGCGGCGCGCCGGCGGGGCCGGCGAGAACACGCGCGGTTCGCGTTTTGCGCGGGCAAGGCTGTTTGACTTCAGAGCCGTGGAAACGCCGGCGCGTTGTTGGGCTTGCGGTACGCCATTCTTGCCACGCTTGGGGGAAGTAGCCGAAGCGCGAAGTTGGTCGCCATACACATAGGCTTTGACATTGAGTTCGGCCGACAGCTTTGCGGCCATGGCCTCAAGATAGAACCGTCTCACATCGGACGACCCGATCTCGCCCAGCTTTTCGTTCAGTCGCGACACCAGCGCCGCTTTTCTTTCCGGCGTATCGAAAACGCCGTCCTCGACGGTGATTTGCCAGAGCATGTCGACGAGGGGGATCGCAGCATCGATCACGCTTCGCATCGCCTCCGCGCCGGCCGCGCGGATCAGGCTGTCCGGATCCTCTCCGGCCGGCAGGAACGCGAAACGAAGCGAATGGCCCGGACTGAGCATGGGAAGCGCCATCAGCGCTGCGCGCGAGGCGGCGCGGCGACCGGCTTCATCGCCATCGAACGACAGGATGGGCTCCGGCGCGGTTCGCCACAAGAGCGACAGCTGGTCTGCGGTTAGCGCGGTGCCGAGCGGCGCAACGGCGGCCTCGAAGCCCGCGCGAACGAGAGCGATGACGTCCATATAGCCTTCGGCCACCAGCATGCTGCCGTTCTTGAACGCTTCGGTTCGGGCGGCATGAAAATTGTACAGCAGCTGGCCCTTCGAAAAGAGCGGCGTCTCGCCGGTGTTGATGTATTTCGGCTTCGCTTCGCTTTCGAGAGCGCGCGCGCCGAACGCTACGATGCGGCCTTTGGCATCCGCGATCGGAAACATCACGCGATGAAAGAAGAAATCCCGCGCCGCTTCCGTGCCGTCTTCCCGCGCGAGGCCGGCGGCGATGACATCGCTCTCGGGAATGCCCGTTGCCGTCAAATGCCGGACGAGAGCGTTCCGCGGCTGCGGCGCATAGCCAAGACGAAAGGTTTTACGGGCGACTTCGTCCAAACCGCGCCGTGAAAGATATTCGCGCGCCGCCGAGCCCTGAGGCTCGACCAGTTGCCGTTCGAAAAATCTGCAGGCCGTCTCGACGACTTCGTAAAGCGTCGTGCGCCGGGCCTCCCTTGCTTCATCCTGCGCGCTCGGTTTCGGCAAATCGACGCCCGCCTCGCGCGCGAGCCGCTCCACGGCTTCAGGAAACTTCAGCCCCTCGGTTTCCATCAGCCACTTAAAGGCATCGCCCGAAGCCCCGCAACCGAAGCATTTGTAGTTTCGCCGCTCGGTTTCCACCTTGAACGATGGCGATTTTTCCTTGTGGAACGGACAGAGACCCCAGAACAGCCGGCCGCGCCGGTCGAGCTTTACACGGCGGTTGACGAGTCGGACGAGATCGGTGCGTCGCAGAATCTCTTCAAGCGTGCTTTCGCCATACCGCATGTTGCCACTCTATGCCGCCAGCAATGGTTTCGCGCCGTTCGCGACGACGGATTCCTGTGAATCGTGCGGGCCGCGAATCACTGGGCGGACAGTAGCGCTTTCACGACCAGAGCGGCCTTCGCGAAATCCATGCGCCCGGCATGGCGCGTCTTCAGCGCCGCCATGACCTTGCCCATGTCCCTGGGCGAAGTTGCGCCCGTCTCCCCGATGGCGGAGCTGACGGCGGCCCGCGTATCGCTGTCGCTCAGCTGCGCGGGCTGAAATTCACGGATAATGGCGATCTCTTCGCGCTCCCCGGCAGCGAGTTCGGGACGTCCGCCGGCCTCGTAAGCCGCAGCCGATTCCTCGCGCTGCTTGATCATCTTGGCGAGCAGGGAAAGAATTTCCGCGTCGCCGATTCCCTCCCTGCTCGCCTCGGTTCGATTGGCAATATCGCGCTCCTTGAGCGCGGCCAATACGAGACGCAGGGTTGAAACCCTTTTCTGGTCGCGCGCGCGCATCGCGTCCTTCAGCGCCTGATTGAACCGTTCACGCAAGCTCATGGGCCTATCTCCGCGAGTGTCCCGATTGTGAAATTCGCATGCTCTCTATCTATATCACCCGACGCGCTGCGATTTGTTTCCTGGCTTGACCGGTCGCGCACCGCTTTCTATTTTCCGCCAAATCCGAGGCTCCCCATGGCGTTCACTTCCGCATCATCCGCTGCACCCGCGGCGGAGGCGCTTTCGCGCGCCAGCGCCGTTCTCGTCCTCGCTGATGGAACGAAGTTCGAGGGACAGGGCTTCGGCGCGATCGGATACGCGGCCGGCGAGGTCTGTTTCAACACGGCAATGACGGGATACGAGGAGATCCTCACCGATCCATCCTATGCCGGCCAGATCGTCGCTTTCACCTTTCCCCATATCGGCATCGTCGGCACCAATAGCGAAGATATCGAGTCCGTCACGCCAGCCGTCCGCGCCGTGGTGGTGCGCGCCGACGCCGAGCACCCGTCGAACTGGCGCGCGGTTTTGGCACTGGACCGATGGCTGAGGCTGCACAACATCCCGGGCATTGCCGGCATCGATACCCGGGCGCTGACGGCGCGTATCCGCGAGCGAGGCATGCCGCATGGCATCGTTGCACATGCCCCTGCCGGCGATTTCGATCTCGCCGCTCTGAAGCAGGCGTTGCAACGCTTCCCCGGGCTTGAGGGACAGGACCTCGCGGAGAAGGTGACGTGCGGACAAACCTATGAGTGGTCCGAATCGCCCTGGGCGTGGGCGCAAGGTTACGGCCGGCAACAGGAGCCATCCTGGCGAGCGGTCGTTCTCGATTACGGCGTCAAACGCAACATCCTGCGCCAGGTCGCAGGCCACGGCGCCGCCATCACGGTCCTACCGGCGCATGCAACGATCGACGATGTGCTGCGCCACAATCCGGACGGCGTTTTGCTCTCCAATGGGCCGGGCGATCCGGCGGCGACCGGCCGCTATGCCATTCCGACCATTCAGGCGCTGCTCGACAAGCGCATTCCGGTGTTCGGCATCTGCCTCGGTCACCAGATGCTCGGCCTCGCCTTGGGCGCGAAGACCCGCAAGATGGCGCAGGGACACCACGGCGCCAATCACCCGGTGAAAGATGTCGCAACCGGCCGCGTCGAAATCGTCTCGATGAATCACGGCTTCGCCGTTGATCGGGAGACACTCCCCGCCGGCGTCACCGAAACGCATGTTTCGCTGTTCGACGGCAGCAATTGCGGCCTCGCCGTCTCGGGCCTGCCGGCCTTTTCCGTACAGTTCCATCCCGAAGCTTCGCCCGGCCCGATGGACAGCCACTATCTGTTCGAGCGCTTCGCCCGGATGGCAAAATCGCCGGAGTGACTGGCGCGATGCAGGCGTGCAACACGCCCGAGGTATTTTCGTGCGGACGGGCATAACAGCGAATTTATCAGCGAATTACAGCGAACTGCGGCAGAACAGCGCAAGCCAATTTCGCGCGTGAGCCAACCAGGAGAGAACCCGCTCAGCCAAGGTCAATTGTTGTCGTTGTTGTCGTCATCATCGTTATTGTTGTTATTGTTGTTATTGTTGTTATTGGCGTTTTGGTTGTTCGGTCCGTTTGGTCCATTCTGTCCGTTGATCCCGGGACGCTGAAAAGGCGGCTGCGGAAATTGGCGGCGCACATTGCCGGGCCCGGATTGCGGCCCCGCGTTGTTGTTCGGGCCGGTGCCTGCTGCGGCCTTGTTGTCCGACAGCATCAGCTGCTGCTCGGGACCGCCGGCGCGAAGTGAAACGCGATCGGCGTCGACCCGGGTCACCTGCCAGCCTTCGATGCTGTCGCCGATGCCAAGTCCCACTGCGAGCGGTTGTTGTGGCGATTTGATCAAGGCAAGCTTTTTCTCGCCATCCAGAATAACCCCGACCAGCGAAATGTCGGACGGCAGCGTCGTGCCGGTTGTCGTGCCCGCCAGGGAAGGCGAGCTTACGCGGATGCGCGAGGGATTGAACACCGACCGATTGTCCACCTCCGCGAACGCGGCTATCGGCGGCGCCTCGAACCGCGGCAGCGGTGTATTGTCTTCCGCCACGCTATCCGGTTTCGCCTGCACCTGCGGCACCGAGATCGCCGGCAGCGGTGCGAAGAGCAGGTACGCCAGAACGAAAAGCAGCGCTGCGCATATTGCTGACAACACGAGCTGCGCGGGATTGAGACTGAGTGTCATCGCGATCCCCGCCAGCGATAGGCGTGAATGGTCCAGCGCATCTCCATGGAGGGATCCTGCTGGGGAGAGTTCGGCCTCCAGTTGGGCGGCATCACAAAATCGGCGCTGTCCACGAAATAATAGGGAACGTGCGTTTCTACCGCGTAGACGAGCCCGCTGAAGCGCGACAACGGGATGGTGAGGTCGTACTGAATGGAGACCGAATCAAAGCCTTTGACCTTGGTGGGCGGAAGAAGCTGTGCGCTCAACAGCGAGCCGCCGTTGCCGTCGATCAGGGTCTTCATGTCGCTCTGCAGCTGGGCCTGGGCGAGGGCGGCACTCGTTCCCGTGAGCAATCCTGGAACCGATTTTGCGCCTTCCTGCAGCGCGGCAAGCCGCGCCTGAAGTTCGGGACGCCGCGCCTCTTCCGCGCGATAGGCCTCCAGCTGCGCAAGCCCGGCCTGGCGGTCTTCGGCCTGCGAGCGAAACATCGCCGCGAGCGGCAGCGCGACCAGGGCCAGGAACAGGAATGCGAGAGCACCAAGAGCGATGAAGGCGCCTTTACGGCCGCGCAGGAAAGCGGGTGCGGTCATTGCGGCTGCACCCGCGGACGGGGGCGGCGGGGCCTCGCGTCCGACGGCCGCTTGACATCGAACGACAGATCGAAACGTTCGTTGCCGTTTTGCGAGCTCTGCAACGGCGCCATGAACTGCGCGTTGGCGAACAGCGGCGAACGGTCGATATCTCCGACGACGTCGGAGGCGGATTTTGAAAATCCCTGGATATGGACCTTGCCGCTGTCGAGTTCGAATTCGGTCAACCATGTCCCGTCGGGAAGCTCACGGGTGACTTCCGAGAGGATGCGCAAGAGAAACGGGGCGCGCTTTTCCGCAAGGGGAAATTCGATCTGCGCCTGCACGTCGCTGATCTCGTGCGCGAGCCGGTGAACGATCGCCGCACGGTTCGAAGCGGCGTCGAGTTCGGCGGAAAGTTCGTCGGCGGCCGAGGCGCCGCGAAGATACGCGGCAAAAAGGACCAGAAGCGCAAGCACGATGGCGAGCCCGGCGAGCGCCAGCACATTCCATCGCCGCCATTTGAGTTTCAGCCAGGCGGTACGATCGACGGGGAAGGACCTCCAGTTGGCTTCGCGCGCATCTCCCGCAAAGCGGATTGCGCCGACCCGCAATCCGGCTTCACGCGCAAGCGCGACGGCTGAATCGACGCTTGTACGTTTGACAATCCGGATTTCGAGCTCCGCCTGCTTCCTTGCCTTTGTCGATTGCAGAACGGTGAAGTCGTAGTAGAGGCGATCGGATTCGATGGGACTGAGCCGTTCCAGTTCGAAAGGTACGGCACGGGCGAGGACGGCGCGCCGCGCCGCCGGCAACTCAAAATGCCGGCGCAGCACCTCTTCGCGGGGCAGCTGCATGGCCACGTCCGCCGTTCTTCGCGGAACCCGCTCGGAGCCGGCGAGGAGGGTCGAAATTTCCCGGGCGGCGATTTCTCCCGTGCCAAGCGTTCGCCCGATATGGTCGACCTTACCCGAACCGAGAAGGTCGATCCGGACTTCGCCGGCGCGAAAATCAAGCAGCACGATCTCGCCCCCGCGCATCCACGGGCTTGAAAGAAGCTCGCGCGCCCAGCGCGCAAGTTCCCGGCGCCATTCCAAAAAAAGATCGGCGGCGACGCTGCGGAACTGGCCTACCGAAGCGGAAAATGTCGGCGTCGCCATCTATCGGCCCTGACAATATTTGGACGTCTGATCAAGAACACAGGACTCGTCGATCTCGATTCGCGGCGAAACCACCAGATCCGGCCACACGTTTTTTCCCGCCAGCGCCGTCGCCCGAATCCGGATCAAGAGCGGCATTCGCGTCTGGCCCTCCCAGACGGAAGTCCATTGCGGTGCCGCCGCCGCGGCCGCAGCGGCTCCCGCACCGAGTCCGGCCTTTCTTGTGATCGCCACTTGGGCCAGCGTGACGGCAGACGACGGGGCGCCGAAATAGGAAATCTGAAACCACCTCAGGCCGCTGATAATTGTGTGGTGAGAAACGGGCGCATTCGTGCCTTCCAGCTCGACCTTTCGACCCACCACCAGAGAAATACCGGTCTTTGCCGGTACCGCCTGAACGGTCACGAGATCCAGGGCCCCCGGAACCGCTGTCGAGGGCGCAAAATACGTCATGCGCCTGTCGTCGCCGGAAAAATTGACCTGCTTGATGGCAGCCGCATTGGCAGAAAAAAACGGATAGATGTGCGCCACTTCGTCGGAGAGGAAGAGTTGGGCGGCACGGACCCGATTGGTTTCGGTGGTCGAAGTCTCCGACTTTTCCCAGACCCGGGTTCCGAAATGCAGCCCTCCGAACAGCAGGAGCGACAGGAACGCGAGAACCGTCGTTGCAATGAGAAGCTCGAGGAGTGTGAATCCCGCCTCCGTCTCTCGCCTTCGAACTGGGAAACTGTACATGATCATTGATCGTCGTTGTTGTTATTGTTGGTGCCGGGCTTCGCCAGAACCCTCAGCGTCGACAGGCTGACCGACCGCAAGCCCCCGTCGCCGCGCCACGAAACGGTCGCAACGATTTGGGCGGGACTGCTCTGCCATGCGCTGCGATCGGCCGCGGTTCCGTACGGCACGATCTGCGTGCGCCAGAGAAATCCATTGACTTTCCCGGCGCTCGTCCCGAACGACAGATTGGGCGCGACCTTTGCCTGGGTAACGAGGGACTGGGCGAGGACGCGCGCCGCCGCTTCGTTCGAACTCTCACGTGCGCGGTCCAGCCCCTGAAGAAAAATCGCCAGTAGCGTGGCGAGCGAAATGCTGAGGATCGTCAACGCGACCAGCACTTCGATGAGCGTGAATCCCGATTGCTCGCCGCCGCAACCGCGGGCCTTTTCGTTTTCTCCTCCCCGACCCTGCACGCGGGGGAGCAAAGTCAGCTTCCTCGTCATCGCCCTTACCAGTTCGCGATTGGCGGCTTCTCGTCGTTCTTGGCGGTATCGGCATGCGCCCCATAGCTGTACAGATCGAACTCGGCATGCGTACCGGGATAGCGGTAATTGTACGGGCGCCCCCAGGGATCGCTCAGTTTCGTCGACTTTTTGATGTACGGGCCGTTCCAGTTGTCCACGCCTTCGGGCGCGCTCACCAGGGCCTGAAGCCCCTCCTCGGTCGTCGGGTAGCGACCCACGTCGTATTTGAAGAGATCGAGTCCGGCCGCGAGATTGGAGACTTCGGTCTTGGCAGTGGAAACCTTGGCGCTATCGAGGTAGTGCAGCACCATGGGCGTTGCGATCGCGGCCAGAAGCCCGAGAATCGCCAGCACGACCAGAAGCTCCATCAGCGTGTAACCGGCTTGCGCCGACTGCTTCGACCGCACGCGCGCGGCACGTCGCAATGCTTGTTCAACCTTGCGGATAACCTTCACAAAGACCTCCTATTGAAGCGCAAGATCATTGACGCTGATGATCGCCACCAGCATCGATGCAATAAGGCCGGCGACCATCATGCCGAGCCCGATTGTGAGAACCGGTACAAGGAGCGCGAGGGCGCGATCCACCTTGTGCTTGATCCTGAGCTCATCCAGATCCGCCTGCCGAAGCAGCATCTCGTCGAGCTTTCCGGATTCTTCGCCGATCCGTATCAGATCGAGAGTGACGGGGGGAAACACTTTCGAACGGGCCAGCCGTTGTGCGAGCCGTTCGCCTTCGCGCAGCGAAACGGCGGCATCGCGCACGGCGGCGGAGAGGACGGTGTTCGACAGTACATCTTTTGACAGGTTGAGCGCCGTCGGCACCGGAACGCCGTTGGAAAGAAGCGTCCCAAACGTGCGCATCAGCCGCTCGACCTCGATCGAGGCGAACAGGTTTCCGAGAACGGGCCATTTCAGGACGAACGCATCCCACTTCAGCCGATTTGCCGGATTGCGCAGCGCCCGGCGCAGAGCGACGACGCCACCAACAATCATCAGCAACCCGAGCCAGCCCCAGGTGCGTATGGCATCGCCCGCCCCCATGACGATTTTGGTGGGAAGCGGCAGGGACTTTCCGGCATCCGCGAACAGCGGCTCGAATTCCGGCAACACAAAAACCAGAATGACAATGATTGAAGCGCCGGCGGTCAGGAGCAAAAGGCACGGATACACGAGCGCCGACGTGATCTGTTCGCGGATCGCCAATGTGCGCGAGAGGTAATCGGTGAGGCGCTGCAGCGTTACATCGAGCGTGCCGCCGTGTTCGCCTGCGCGCACCATGCTCACGTAAAATTTGGGAAACGCCAGCGGATCGCCCGCAAGCGCCTCGGCAAAGCTCATGCCGTCGCGCACGCGGTTGCGGACGCCCTCGAACGGTCCTTTGAGCGCCCCGATGTCGGAGAGGCCGATGAGAATGCCGAGCGCGCGGTCGAGTTCGAGTCCGGCCTTGAGCAGTGTCGCCAACTCCTGCGTCGCCATGGCGAGGCCGCGCATGCTGACCCGTCCGCCAAACCGCAGGTTCTTCGGAAACAATCCGCGCAGACCGGCGGCCCCGCGTTCCGAGGCGTCGAGCGGGTACAGTCCCCGCGTGCGCAGCTGGCGCACCACCTGATCGCGCGACGGCGCATCGAGAACGCCGCGGACCACGGCACCCGAACCCGTCATCGCGCGATATTGAAACTGCGTCATCTCAGACCACCGGCACCACGCGCAGCACTTCATCGATGGTGGTGATCCCGGCGAGGACTTTCCTTAAGCCGTGCGCAGCCATCGTCTGCATGCCTTCTTCCAGTGCAATTTTCAAAATCTGATTGCCGTCGGCGTTCTTGAGAACGGCCTGTCGGATGCCATCCGAGGCAGGCAGCACTTCGACGATCGAGGTTCGCCCGCGATAACCGGTGTGATGACACTGCGCGCATCCGACGGCGCGGCGCAGCACAATAGGCTCTCCGCGAGTCAGCCGATCGAGCTTCAGCCGCGCAACGAGCTCGGGAATGGGCTCGTAAGGTTCGCTGCAGGCGATGCACAATTTGCGAAGCAGCCGCTGGCCGGCGATGCCGTTTATCGTTGAGGTCAGAAGGTAGTCTTCCACGCCCATATCCAGTAGGCGCGTAACCGCCGTTGCCGCGTCGTTGGTGTGCAACGTGGACAGAATGAGATGTCCGGTGAGCGCCGCCTGGACCGCGATCTGTGCGGTCTCGAGATCGCGAATTTCGCCGATCATGATGATGTCGGGATCGTGCCGGAGAAACGATCGCAAGGCGCCGGCAAAACTCAATCCGATCTGCGGCTTCACCTGCACCTGGTTGATCCCCTGCAAATGGTATTCGACCGGATCCTCGACGGTCAGGATCTTCTTGTCGGTCGTGTTGATTTCCGAGAGGGCCGAATAAAGCGTAGTAGTCTTACCGCTGCCTGTCGGTCCGGTGACAAGTACGATACCATGCGGTTGGGTAAGCAGCGCCCGGAATGGCGCGAGAACGCTGTCGTCGAAGCCCAGCGCAACGAGGTCCAGCTCGACATGGGCCCGGTCGAGAATTCGGATGACCACGCTTTCGCCGTGAATTGTGGGAGTCGTGGCGACGCGCAAATCAATATCCTTGCCGCGCACGGCCATCGCGATGCGGCCGTCCTGCGAAAGCCTGCGCTCCGCGATGTTGAGCTTGGCCATGATCTTGACGCGGGAGATGATCGCGGAGGCAAGCCGGTGCGCCGGGGAATCGACTGGCCTCAGCACGCCGTCGATGCGGTAGCGCACACGCAGCTCATTATCCATCGGTTCGATGTGAATGTCGGAGGCGCCGGCCTCGACCGCCTGATTGATAAGAAGGTTGACCAAGCGAATGACGGGCGCTTCGCTCGCAATGTCCTTCAGACGATCGACATCATCGGCGATGCTGTCGCCGGCGAGCTCGTTGGTTTCGCCCGAAATCTGATGAATCCCGGACTTGCCGTCGCCGTAGAGGCGCTCATGCGCCGCGTCGAGATCGGCAGGCAGGGCGACCTGCGCAATGACCGGTTTTCCCACGGCAAAGCGCACGGCCTGGACCGCATAGGCGTCGAGCGGATTGGCCATCGCGACAACGACCGAATCCTTGGACTCCTTTAAGGGAAGGACCTTGGCTTCGCGCAGGAACCGCCGGCCAAGCTGCTCCTCTAGAATGGGCTGCGGCGGGTAGTCGGCCGCGGCAGCGATCGGCAGTCCCAGAAATTGCGACAGGGCCTCGGCGAGATCCCGCTCGGTAATGAGACCGAGCCGCGTCAGCACGCTTTCCAGACGCTCCTGACTCTCGATGGCAAGATGCTGGGCCCGCTCCATGGCCTGGGGCTGAACCTTGCCCGCGGCAAGCAGATGCTCAGCAAAAGAACGGTCCGACAGGAGCCCGCCGTTTCCGGCGCGTGCGAACTCCGCGGTTGAAATCACCGCCATGCTTTTCTCCGTTAGCAAGAGCTCTGTCGGCCTGCCGTCAGGCACAGACGCTCACCCTTTGCCCAAATTCGGCAGAAGGTGGGGCGATCCAGCGCATTCAAGAGCCGCCGCAGGACACAGCGCCCGCGGCTCGCCACCACAATTCGACTGTAGCATAGCTGACGCGGCGAATGGAACACGTTCCGCCTAAAGCTCGGCCCGCTGCATGCCGGTAAGCGCCGCGGGCAGCCCGTCAAGCTGGATTCGAATCGTATACTGCTTGCCTTCGGGAGTTGGAGGGAGGACCACCCGCGCCTGCGGAGAAGAAACGAGAAGGGATGTGGCCGCCGGCACCATTGCTCCAACCGCCACGCACGAATCCTTCGCGCAATCGAAGACCGGCAGCTTCAGCGTGGTCTGCTTCCCCAGGACCAATAGCAGGAACTGTCCTTTCCGGCCGATCGGCGGGAAACGAACGATCATCGTGAGCACTTTGGGTGTACCAGCGTAGCGAAACGCGAGCGTCAGGATCAGTCGGCCATTGTTGTCGCGGTATGCCCGCGCCATGCGGCAGGGTCCAATGGGCGCCTGCGGCTTTTGGTTCGATGCCGCAGGCCTCGAACAGACCAGCACCCACGCGCCGATGAATCGTGTGCCGATAAACCCTTTGGGAATCTGGGCGATCTCGGCTTGCGTGGTTGCCTCGATGCCATGGGGCAGGAGCTTGGGCGCCGCAAACAGAAGCGCCAAGAAAATGATCGCCAGCACGGAACCGGCGACGGTATCCCTCATTGCACTTGCTCCCGCGATGGGGGCGCCCCTTAGCGCACCCGCCGCGCTGGTTCAATGCCGCCGGTTTTTGGAGAATTGCCGCCGGCTCTTGCTAAACCTCGCCTGCCGCCTCAAATTGCGGCACCCTACATTTGATCAGGCGTTGTCATCTCGCCTGCCGCCGGGGCCACTGGCGCGTATAAATTAAGGAGAGAGGGGTCCGAACCGTACCTCATGTCCGGTCTTTCCTTGCTCCTTCAGGCCAGTCTGGCCTGCGTGCTCGTCGTATTGGCGCTTTTGTCGCTTCAGCTCCTGGGGCTGACCTTGGCGCGGCGATTCTGCCCCGCGCGAAAGGTCTGTGTCCCGGACCTGCCCCATTCGTCGCTTCCTCATGTTCTGGTCCAGCTTCCAGTCTGCGACGAGGGTGCGCTGGCGATTCGGGTGGCGCGGGCAGCCGCACAACTCGATTGGCCCCGCGACCGGCTCGAAATCCAGCTGCTCGACGATGGCAGAGCCGAGCACCACGAAGCGCTGCGGAGAGCTGTTGAACAGGCGCTCCCCTCAGACATCAACCTTGTGGTGATGCGGCGCGGTGAACGCTCCGGTTTTAAGGCGGGCAATCTGGCGTTTGGACTTCGCCATTCCGATGCACCGTTCGTCGCGATTTTCGACGCGGATTTCGAGCCGCCGCCGGATTTCCTGCGCCGTACGGTCCCGGCGCTTCTTGCCGATGCGGGATTGGCATTCGTGCAGGCGCGCTGGGCGCATGCCAACCGCACGCGCAATTGGCTGACTCGGGCGCAGGCGATGTTGCTCGACGGACACTTTGCCGTCGAGCAGGAAGCCCGGTTCCGTGCCGGTCTTCCGATTTCCTTCAATGGCACCGCGGGCGTGTGGAATCGCCGCGCGATCGAGCAATGCGGCGGCTGGACCGGCGATACGCTCACCGAAGATCTCGATCTCAGCATGCGCTGTGCCATGCGGGGCTGGCGCGCGGCGCTGATTTCCGATCTCGAAGTTCCGGGCGAGTTGCCGGAATCCGCAGCCGCCTGGCGAGCCCAGCAAGCCCGCTGGACCAAAGGCCATGCACAGGTTGCCCGCAAGCTTCTGCCGCAGATACTCGCAAGCGGCATGCCCTGGTGGAAAAAGGCCGTTCTGTCGTTTCAAATGTGTCAGTTCGTCTTCTATACGCTGGCCGCGCTCAGCGCCTGCATCAGTCTTACGCTGATGGGAATGGGCGTAACGTATCTCCAGGCGGTGGCCGAACTCGGCATCGGCGTTACCATCATCGGTGTGGGCGCAAGTGTCGGTTATCTCTATTGCGGGCAGGCTATGCTCGGCCGCGGCGGCGAACGGTTGCTTCCGCAATCGTTGTTGCTTGCCATTGTGTTCCCGAGCGGACTGATCCTTTCCAACGCCCGCGCGACCTTCGAGGCATTCTCGAATGCCGAAATGGAATTCATCCGCACCCCTCGGCGTGGTGAGTTCACAGCCTGCGCCTGGCGGGGACGGCCGGAACTCGCCGCAGGGCTCCTGTTGCCGGTCGTCGCGCTCGCGGAACAGGCCTGGAGCGCGCCATTCTTCGTTTTTGCCGCCGCCGGCCTCCTGTCGATCGGCGCAATGGGCTGGACCGGCAGCGGCGGCATGGCGGCCGCCAAGGCTCTGCCGCGCCGGCAGTCAGAATTGATTTAGGATTCGCTGCTTCAAATAGGCACAGCGCTTCGAACGGGCCCCCCTTGGGGATTCGTTCGGTCGCGCGACGCAATCGGCGTAGCGAAAGGGGCGTGCTGTGCGGGGTTTTCCGTTGCGGTCTGCAGCGGTGGTGTTGTGCGCTCTCGCCCTTGCCGGCTGCGCGAGTTCGGATGATCGCGAATTGGCGACGAGTGTCCTCGGCGCTCCGGCAACGGAAGGGACACGTGTCGAAACTCCATCGCAACCCATGGAATGCGTGCCCTACGCCCGCGCGCGCTCGGGCCTCGCGCTTTATGGCGACGCCGGCACGTGGTGGGACAAGGCTGAGGGCCACTACGCAAAACGGCAAACGCCCAGACCCGGATCGGTGATTGTGCTCACGGGATATGCAGGTCCGGGGCGCGGGCATGTGGGTGTCGTCACGGCGCTCGTCTCGGCCCGCGAGATCCGGCTCGATCACGCAAACTGGCTGGGCGACGGCGCCATCTACATTGACGACCCCGTGGTCGATGTCAGCCCGGAGAATGACTGGAGCGAGGTCCGCGTCTGGAACCCGCGAACGACGGCGTGGGGCCGCAAGACCTATCTTGTGGAAGGCTTTATCGGCCCCGATCCTGTCGAGGATTCCGATCGCATAGCCGCGGAGTAACCGGGCCCGCCGGGCCGCATGGATATTTGTGTCGCGCCGCGTTAAAGGGCTGCCGGCGGCCGGGGCAGCGGGGGATTTTCCGCTGGACGCGAACCGACCACCAAGCGTTTAGGGCTGATACCCAAACACCTCCGCCGAATGAACGATCAACGCCTTTCGGGACCTTTGTCCGCGTCACCACCGGACCCGCCTGCCGTGCCGGACCGGCAACCGCGCGGCAGCTATCGGACGGCCGCCCTCACCCTTGGCGCGCTCGGCGTTGTCTTCGGCGATATTGGAACAAGTCCGCTCTATGCCATGCGCGAAACTGTACGCGCGACAGGCGGCAGCGCCCCGGACCGCTTCTCGATTTTCGCCGCCGCATCGATGATCGTGTGGTCGCTGATCATCGTGGTCACGATCAAGTACGTCGTTCTCATCATGAGCGCCGACAACGACGGGGAGGGCGGCGTGCTCGCTCTTGCGGCGCTCGCGCATCGATCGCAGCAGATCGGGCGACGGCTGAAGACGGCGATCGGTTTCGCGGCAATTCTCGGACTCGCCCTGTTTTATGGCGACGGGATGATCACGCCGGCGATCTCGGTCTTGAGCGCGGTCGAATATGTCGGCTCGGAAAACGCGGCCTTCGTGCCGCTGATCGTTCCGATTACGCTCGTGATCCTGGTGGCACTCTTTGCTTTGCAGCGGCGCGGGACGGCCAAACTGGGCCGCCTTTTCGGTCCGATCATGGTCGTGTGGTTCGTCGTCGTCGCCTGTGTCGGATTGCAGGCGACGATCAAGACGCCGGTTATTCTTTGGGCGCTGAATCCCTATTACGCGCTGGCTTTCTTTGTCACCAAACCCGCGACGGCTTTCATCTCGCTGGGCTCGGTCGTCCTGGCGGTGACAGGATGCGAAGCGCTCTACGCCGACATGGGACATTTTGGCAAACGGCCGATACGGTACGCGTGGTTGTACGTCAGCTTTCCTGCGCTCGTTCTCGTTTATCTCGGCCAGGCGGCCACGATCATTCGCGATCCCAGAACCACCGAGTACGTGTTCTATGCAGGCGCTCCCGCCTGGGCGCATTATCCGCTGCTGATCCTCGCCGTGGTAGCAACGATCATCGCCTCGCAAGCGGTCATCTCGGGCGTCTATTCGATCACCCAGCAGGCCGTACAGCTCGGGCAGCTGCCGCGCATGGAAGTCCGTCACACTTCGGCGACCGATTATGGACAGATTTACGTTCCGCAGATCAATCTCTATCTCTGCATCGGTGTGGTGCTGATCGTGCTGGTTTTCCGCAGCTCCGATGCCCTCGCGGCGGCGTACGGCATTGCCGTCACCGGCGTCATGGTGATCAGCACGATGCTTGCCTCTGTTGTGGCGCTGCGCCAGTGGAAATGGCCGTTGCACTGGATCGTGCCGGTATTCGCACCGCTGGCCCTGATCGATCTTGCGTTCCTCGGCGCCAATTCGCTGAAGATCGTCCAGGGCGGCTGGTTTCCGCTCCTCATCGCGGCGGGTGTTTTTGTGCTGATGGACACCTGGCGGCGCGGCCGCCGCGTACGGCAGGAAAGGATTCGCACCGAATCCATGCCGCTCGATCTGTTTCTGGAGCGCGCGGACAAGACGCCGATCCGCGTTGCCGGTACAGCGGTGTTTTTAAGTCCGCGCGGAGACATTGTACCGGGCGCGCTTCTTCATAATCTGAAGCACAACAAGGTGCTTCACGAACGCGTCGTCCTTGCCCATGTCGTGGTGGAAAACGTGCCCATGGTGCCGGCCAGCCGGAGGGTTGAAGTAACCAAGCTTGGCAAGGGATTCTTCAACGTTTTTATCCACCATGGCTTTTTCGAAACACCGGACGTGCCGCACGCACTCGAATCCGCGCGTCCGTTCGGTCTGGCCATCGATGTCCCCAATACGACCTTTTTTCTCGGCCATGAGACGCTCGTGCCATCCGATCCGCCGATCCTTGGCACGTGGCGCACCTGGCTTTATATTCGACTCGCTTCGACCGCTCTCTCGCCCGCCAGATTCTATCGCCTGCCGCCCAACCGGGTGGTTGAAATGGGCACACAGGTCACCATCTGACGCGCCGCATCATTCATCGGGCCGGTTGGCCCTTCATCCTCTTTGCCGCTGCCGCGGATGCGCTTTTGTTCGCTTTCGCGGGCTGGCCGGGATGGATCGGTCTTCCTGTGGTCGTTTGGGTGCTGGCGTTCTTTCGCGATCCCGCGCGCGTGCCGCCGCCCGGGAAAAACCTGATCGTTTCCCCGGCCGACGGGCGAGTTCTCCCGGTCATTCGTGTGGCGCCGCCCCCGGAACTCGGGCTTGCCGAAGACCCGCATTGGAAAATTAGCATTTTTATGTCAATTTTCGACGTTCATGTGAACCGGATACCATGCAGCGGCATGGTAGAAGCTCTTGCCTACCGTCCCGGCAAATTCTTCAATGCGTCGTTCGACAAGGCAAGCGTTGAAAACGAACGCATGTCGATCCGGTTAAGGGCTGAAGGCGCGGCCGGCAAAAGCGCCGACATTGGCGTGGTGCAGATCGCAGGCTTGATGGCCCGCCGCATCGAATGCGGTCTCAAGGAAGGACAAAACGTATGCCGCGGCGATCGTTTTGGCATAATCCGTTTCGGCAGCAGGCTCGAGCTGTTTTTGCCGTTGGACGCGCGCGTCTTGGTGCGCGAAGGCCAATCCGTGAAAGCCGGCGAAACCGCGATCGCCGAATTCCCGTCCTGATGGCGCGCATGGGCGAAATGGGACGAAGCAATCTGGTGCGTACGGCAGCGGCGCTCAAAGAGGATCAGCGCCTGGGGAAATTTGTACCGAACGCCCTGACGCTGCTTGGGCTTTGCTCCGGAGCGACCGCGATCTGGTTTGCGCTGGGCGGCGATTGGAAAGCGGCCGTGGCGGCGATTATCTGCGCTGCCGTCTTTGACATGCTGGATGGCAAGCTCGCGCGGCTTTTCGGAGTCAACGGAGCGTTTGGCGCGCAACTGGACTCGCTCGCCGATCTCGTGAGCTTCGGCATCGCACCGGGCGTTCTCGTTTACATGTGGACGCTCTACCACGCGCAAGGCGCGGGTTGGGCCTTCGCGCTGATCTTCTGCGCGGCGAGCGCCATCCGGTTGGCCCGCTTCAACGTCGAGCAGGCCGAGAGCGACCCCGCCTCACCACCGCCGTCCTATTTCACGGGCCTGCCGACGCCGGCCGCCGCGTGCCTCATTCTCCTGCCGATGGTGCTCGCCTTTCAGTTCAAGAACGCGGCCTTCAGCCATCCCTGGCTATCGGCTGCGATGATCGCGCTCATGTCGTGGCTTATGGTCAGCCGGGTCCCGACGCTTTCACTCAAGACGCTGCATGTGCCGCCGCCGCTGAAGAAAGCGGCGATTGGCTTTGGCGGACTGCTGGTCGCCTCGGCCGTGCTTTGGCCATGGGCCACGCTGACCATTGGGCTCCTTGCCTATCTCGTAACCATCCCCTTCGTTGCCTCGCATCGCGACTCGGGTGTCCAGTTGCCTCCGGAACTCGAGATGTGAAGTTTCGGTCCGCCGAACTCCACAACGAAAAGTAACAAAAGCGTAACCTCACGGTGCGATGATCCAGCCGTTCGCGTTTTTGCGGGAACGGGGCCATGCGTGCAAATCCCGAAATGCTTGGCGGCGACACCGGCCGAGACCGTTTGCTGTTCTCGACGGTGTTTGTCGGCGCCATCCTTGCCATCACCTCGGTGCTCTGCGCCGTCGATATGGCGACGGTCCGCGCGCTTTTCCTTCCTTGATCTTCCGCACCGGCCCGCGGCAGAGTAACCCGGCGTTCGCGCGAGTGTCGCGATTCTGAAATTCGCCTGAGCTCTATCTTCGTTTCGGGCGAACGAAACGGTTCATTGATTCCTGATGTCGTTTTGGTTTCGACGTTCGCGCGGGAGACTGATATCAAGATGAACGCGAACTCCGAAACCCCGACACTTGGGCGTTTCACCGCAATGCGCGACGCTTCGGACGAACATGGCGACGAGCGGGCCATCTGGGCTCCCCCGGAACGACCGCGGATCCGGCGGGGACCCCTCGCGTTCGGCGCCATTGCTGCAGCGGCGCTTGCACTCGGATTTATTGCCATTGCCGCCCTCGCAATCGGCCGCCTGGTCGTCGGCAGTCTGAGCGTGGGGCGCGGCCATGCCCGCGAACTTCGGATCGGGCGGCTGGCGATTGGCGATCTCAGGCTTGGACGCATAAGCCGGCGCTGATCCGCCTTCACCAATTTCTCTATGCGATGAGAGCGCTTCTGCCCTAGGATGCAGGGTGAAAGCCGGCGCGTGCGCGACGCGCAACGGAAAACCGGTTCCTGCGATGCGAATGCGGATTCTGACAGCGGTGTTCGCCATCCTGCCGGCACTCGGCTGGGCACAAAGCGTCGTCACGTATCACAATTCGCCGACGCGGCACGGGCGTTACATCGTGCCGGGCCTGACGCTCGACGCAGCAGCGAAGATGCACCGGGACCGGCATTTCCAGGCGAAGATCGACGGGAATGTGTACGCGCAGCCGCTCTACTGGCAGCCTGCGGGGAAAAAGAACGGCCTCATCATTGTCGCCACGGAATCGAATATTGTTTCCGCGCTCGATGCGACGACCGGCGCAACCGTTTGGAAGACCAGGCTTCCGCATTCCGTACCACTCTCGGACCTGCCGTGCGGAAATATCGGTCCCGACGGAATCACCGGCACACCGGTGATCGACGGTGCCGCCGGCGTGCTCTATCTGGACGCGCTGACGCTCAGGCAAGTCGGGCCGCGCCATATGATCTATGCGTTGTCGCTTGCGGACGGTTCCGTCGTTTCGAAATGGCCGGTGGACGTTCAGGATGAGCTGGCGAAACAGGGCATTGCCTTCTCGTCTTCGACGCAGGGCGAGCGAAGCGCGCTTACGCTGTTCAAGGGCAATCTGTACGTGAGTTACGGCGGCAACTGGGGCGATTGCGGCACCTACAACGGGACCGTGATCCAGTTGCAGGTTTCGCCGCCGAAAATCGTCGCGCACTGGGCAACGCGCGCAAGTGGCGGTGGAATCTGGGCGCAGGGCGGCACAGCCGGAGACGGCGCTTCGCTGTTCGCCACCACCGGAAACACCTTCAACGCGAGCGCGTGGAGCGACGGCGAAGCAATCATTCGTCTCAAACCCGGTCTCGAGCACTCCGTCAAAACCACGGACTACTTCACACCGTCCAACTGGCAGTCGCTGGACAACGAGGATCTCGATCTTGGCGGGACGGAAGCGCTGCCCCTGGACATCCCCGTTACCGGCGAGGCTCCCGCAAAACGCATCATCGCGTTCGGCAAGGATGGAAACGCCTATCTCGCCGACCGCACCAATCTCGGCGGCGTCGGTGGCGCGATCCAGGTCAAATCGGTCTCGAACAGCTCCATCATAACGGCACCGGCCGTTTTGCAAACGGCGTCGCAAACGATGGTCGCATTCACCAATGCCGGCGGAAGCGGCTGCTCGGGCAATAACCTGACCATGCTGGATATTGCGGCGAGCGGATCATCGCCGATCAGCGTCGCCTGGTGCGCGCCGTTCAACGGCCGCGGCGCCCCGATCGTTACGACCACGGACGCAAAGGCCAATCCCGTTGTCTGGGTCGTGGGCGCCGAAGGCGACAACCTGCTGCATGGCTTCAATGCCGCCAACGGAAACGCCGTCTTCTCCGGCGGCGGCGTCGCGATGAGCGGGCTTCACCACTTTGTTACCATCCTCGCTGCGGAGAAGCATCTCTACGTTGCCGCGGATGGCACAGTTTACGCCTTCACCTTCTGATTTCCGCTTCGTCGCACAAAACACGTCGAGGAGTTGTCGCTGCAGGCGAAGAGGCGTCTCCCGTTGCCGTGTTGGTGAAGCGCGAACAGGCGCAAGCATCTTACAGGTTGCGGTGAACGCCATTGCCTCGCCGGGCATTCGCGTCAAATTAACACCTCCGCGTGCCGTCGCGAACGTCCGTTCACCAGCGATATTCAAATCCGGAGCGAGCCCCGCTTCACAGACAATGCGTCAATGATGCGGTGCTGTTTTGCGGGAATCGCCGTTGCTCACAGGGAATGTTGCGCGTAGGGTTCGCTCCATGACCCGCCCCAAAGGGGCGAGAGCGCATCCGATTGGCGGACCGCTCGCATAAGGGGATTCCAATGAAAATCAAAAGCCATCTCACGCTCGGCGTTTCGTTCGCCGCGGTGGCGGCCATGCTTTCGGCTGCGACCGGCGCCTCGGCGCACCTGATATACCGGCCCTACCACCGGGGGGCCAAACCTCCGGCTCCGATCATGATGCCAATTGGTCATGTGGCGCCCTATGTCGCGCCTGCGAACAGCACGTCCGGCACATGGACCGACGTGGCCAACGAACCCTTTACCGGTGAAGGTGGCTGGGGACCGCTGCTGCTGACCGACGGTTCGGTAATCGTCAAGCACGCGTTCACCGGCACCACGGCCACCTGGTACAAGCTCACGCCGAACAAAAAGGGCAAGTACACCAGCGGCAAGTGGACCCAGATCGCGTCGATGCCAAGCGGTTATCAACCCGACTTCTACGCCGCCCAGGTTCTGACCAACGGAAACGTGTTGATCGAAGGCGGTGAATATAACGGCGGCAGCGCCGTCTGGACGAACAAGGGCGCGATCTATGATCCCGTAAAGAACGCCTGGACCACGGTAACCGCGCCCAGCGGCTGGAGCAGTATTGGCGACTCGGAGAGCATCATCCTCCCGGATGGCACCTATTTCCTCGGGGATTGCTGCTTCTTTGGGACTGGCAAGGACATAACGGCTACGATCAGCGGCACGACCGTGACTTGGGGGACATCTCAGAACACCTGGTCCTGCGGCTCAGGTCCATGCATGGACGAAGAGGGATTCACGCCGCTGCCCAACGGCGACCTGATCCTGGTCGATGTGTGGAACCACACCACCACCAGCGACAAATACTGGATCTATGACACCAAGGCGGGCACCTGGAGCGATGCCGGCAACACCGCGGATTATTTGAGCACCACCAGCGCCTACGAACTTGGCGCTGCGGCACTCACTCCGCTGGGCCCCAAAGGCGGCACCATCGTCCAGCTGACCGCCAACTTGAATCCGGGCGCGAGTGACGTCTATTCGGTCGCCAACGGGACGTGGAGCTCCGGGCCTGTCGTGAAAGTCAGCGGCACGACCTATGATTATGAAGACGCTCCAGCGGCCACGCTGCCGGACGGGAATATCCTTACGCCAGCGGCCCCCGGCGACGGCGGCAATGGCGCGCACTTCTTTGAGTACACGGTCGGCAAGACGGGCACCGTGACGGCCACCCAGGTCAGCGATCCATCGACACTGTCGTCCTGTACCAACTTCACCAGCAACCTGCTGCCGCTTCCGGACGGCGGGGTGTTCTGGGACGACAGCCAATGCAGCACCGAAATCGCGGTCTATAAGCCAAAGGGCCACGCCAAGGCGTCTTGGCTGCCGGTGGTGTCAAGCGTGAATTCGACACTGTCGGTCGGCAGCACGGGCAACGCCATCGCCGGATCGAACTTCAACGGCTTCGACCTCGGTGGCGCCTATGGCGACGATGCGCAAGCCGCTACGAACTACCCGATCGTGCGCATCACCAACACCGCAACCGGCGACGTCTGCTACGCCCGAAGCTACAACTTCTCGACAATGGGCGTATGGACGAAAGGCACGACCAATGCCGAGTTCGATATTCCCAAGGGCTGCGAAACCGGGGCGAGCACGCTTCAGGTGATCGTCAACGGCATTGCCTCGGCCGGCACGGCGGTCACGCTGAGCTAGCTTCAGGCACATCCGCGACGGGTTTTCGCGGAGCCGTACAGAGCGAATCATGGGCGGGGCGTTCCCGCCCATGATCTTTTGTACCTGTGAGTGGCCAGGCGGATAAGAGGACAGTCCCGATGCTTATCGACCGGCTAAGGGCTTATATGACGGGCGATGAATTAAGCCGTATCGTTGCCGAAGCAAAATCCCCGCAACGTCGGATCAACGCAAGCATCATCAGCCCGTTGTGCGCCGCTCTGGAACGGGCCGCCATCGACGGAAACATTCCCAAATCGCAGGAAAAGCTGCCCCGGCGCATCGTGCAATTCTGGGACCAAAAAGAGATTCCGGCAGAGGTCGAGAATTGCATGGCTTCATGGCGGGCAATACCGGATTTCGCCCATGTGACATTTGACGAAGCTCAGGCCAGGGAATTTATCCAGACAGAATATGAGCCCCGCCATCTGGAAGCCTACGATCTCTGCAATCATCCTGCGATGAAATCCGACCTCTTCCGGCTGGCCTACCTCTATCACCATGGAGGCGTGTACGTAGATGCAGACGACACCTACGAAGGATCGGATATAAGCCGGCTGCTGGAGGACGGCGTCTTCCGGTTGAGAACCGCATCGTTCAAGAGCGCCCCGTCCGAGCCTCCGGCAACGATTTACAACAACAATCCGATTTTTTGCGCGGCCAGGGACGACATCCTGCGCAAGGCACTGGAACGAGCGACCACGATCATGCTTTCGCTCGGCAAGCGGGAATTTTACAACATGCTTGTCATTACCGGGCCGCTCAACCTGAGCCTTGCCGTCTACGTAACCGCCCTCGATTGCATTGCCAATGGGGCGGATTTCCGATTCTGTCCGATCATCGGTTGGGATGATGTGGCAAGGAAAAACCGGGACATGGAATATCAGCGGACGACAAGAAACTGGAGAATGGCGCAGCTGGCGGCGCGCAACGTCGGTAACGAACAGCCCTGACTGATTTTAGCTGAGCGGAATCCCAATCTAGAGCATGATCCAGCCCGATTGATCATGTGTCCTCATCCTTCGATCCACCTTCGCCGAGGCTTCAGCGGACAGGATTGAGCATACTGACCCGGCAAAGCTCTAGCGTAGACAGGCAAGCTCAGGATGAGGACTAAAAAAGCGGCCTCACCCTGAGCTGGTCCCCGCGTACGCGGGGAAGGGCGAGGCTGACTTTAGCTGAGCGGATCCCATTCTAGGGCGTGATCGGAACAGATTTGGCTTTGTCGCCGCCGCGCAGCAGCCCCGCGATTTGTGCTTCCATCGCCGCGAAGACGCCTTGCCAATCTCCACGTACAGTCTGCCGGAACAGTCTCATTGTCGGGTACCACGGGCTGTCGGTGCGATCGAGCAGCCAGCGCCAGTCGGGAACAAAGTTCAGCGCCAACCAGACGGGCCTGCCGAGAGCCCCCGCAAGATGCGCAACCGCCGTATCCGAGGTGATGACGAGGTCGAGATTCTCCATGACCGCGGCGGTATCGACGAAGGCGTCGGCGCCGGCATCGAGATCATTCCCGAATGTTTGTACGTTCATGCCGGCCGGAAGGTCGAGCAATTGCTCGGCGCCCGCGCCCTTCTGCAGGCTGATGAGACGCACGCCGGGAAGCCTGGCGATCCCCGCGAAATGGTGGACCGGGAAGGACCGGCCGATATCGACGTCTCCGCCCTTCGCGCCCTGCCAGCATATTCCGATTCTCAATCCTTCGCTTCCGATTCGCGCTTTCCAGCGACGGACGTTTTCCGGCTCGGACGTCAGATAAGGAATCTGCGCGGGAACGCTGTTTGCGTCTGTGTGGAACGCGAACGGCATGCTGGGCAGCGCAATGCGAAAGTCGGAGGGGGGCGGATCAGCCGTCGCTCCGACGATGCGGACCTTTGGCCCGAGGCTTCTCATCAGCCGAACGAGCGGATCCTGCACGGCCAGAATGACCTCTCCACCCTTTTCCGCCGCGGGCAGCGCGTAGCGGCAAAACTGTATGGTGTCTCCAAGCCCCTGCTCGGCATGAACGTACAGCGTTTTGCGTTCGAGGCTCTCCGCCCCCGACCACACGGTTCGAGTCGCGAGCGACGGGGGCAGTTCGGGCCTGCGGGGCCGCTTCTCGTACAATGGCCAGCCTTCCTCGAACCGGCCCATGAGGAGCGTGCAGACAGCCCGGTTCCAGTGTGCTTCGGCAAGACCGGGCCTCAGCGCAATGGCACGATCGTAGTCGCGGAGGGCTTCGTCCGGCCGCCTCAAGCCTTTAAGAACGTTCCCCCTGTTGTAAATCGCTTCCGCAAAACCCGGGTCGAGCCCGATGGCCCTGGTACAGTCCTGTAACGCCTCATCGAGGCGGCCCAGTTCCCGCAGCGTCGCGCCGCGATTATGGAAAGCGAGCGCATAGCCGGGCCTCTTCGCGATCGCATTGCTGTAGCTCTCGAGCGCTTCGTCGAAGCGCCCGAGGCGGTGGAGCGCTATGCCTCTGTTGTTGTAGAATTCCGCAAGCTCGGGTTTGAGCGCAATCGCGTGATCAAAGCTCGTCACGGCTTCGTCCGGACGGTTCAGATCCGCGAGCACACTTGCCTTGCTGTGATGCGCTTCCGCGAATTGGGGCCTGAGGTCGATGGCCCGGTCGAAGCTTTCGAGCGCTTCTGTTGTGCGCCCGATTTGCCGAAAGGCGTTGCCCAGGTTGAAATGCGCTTCGACGAGATCGGGTCTGAGCGCAATCGCCCGCTGGTAGCTTTCCGCAGCATCTCCTGGCCGGGCAAGCGTCATCAGCACGTTGCCCCTGTTCAGATGGAAATCGGAGTCGGATGGCTGCAGAGTGATCGCCCTGTCGCAGCTCGCAAGGGCTTCCCCGGAACGCCGGAGAGCGCGCAGCGCGCGGGCTCTGTCGTTCCAGGCCGGCGCAAAGTCCTGCGCGACGGCGAGCGCGCAATCGTAGCTGGCCAAGGCTGCTTCCGGCCGACGCGAAGCCATGAGCAGATTCGCTTTGCGGTAATGGGCTTCCGCAAATGCCGGATCGAGCCGTGTGGCGCGATCATGGCTTTCCAACGCCTCGGCAAACCTTTTCAAGGATTGCAGCACCATTGCGCGACGGAAGTGAGCCGCCGCGAGGCGCGGCTTGCGCCGGATTTCCGCCTCGCAGCGCTGGAGAGCCTCCTCGAGCGTCGGACGTCCGTCGCCGGCGGTGCCTTCGCCCTCCGTCGTTGCGTTATCGCCGTTACGCATGGGAAGAGCAGGCTTCGAACATGCTTCGAACCTACAACAAGGGGAACGGCACGACCAATGCCGAGTCGACATCCCCAGCAGCTGCGAAACCGGCGCGGGCCACCGCTTCGGACTGTCGTGAACGGCATTGCCTCGGCGGACACGGCGATCACGCTGAGCCGACGTCAGGCCGATCCGCGGAGGACTGTCGCAGAGCGTACAGAAGGGATCATGGGGGTTGTTCCCGTCCATGATTTTTTTGCCTGCAGGCAACGCCCGCGTTGAAATTGCTCCCGCCGCATTGGGCCTGCGAGCCGCTCGATAAAGCCATCCCTCCGGTGGGAATCGCGTTGCGCACGCACATTGTTGTGCCTAGTGTTGCGAGCCACGATCCGCTCGATCGGGCGAGACCGCGTTTAGATCGGCGGACCACTCGCAAGGGGATCAAGAATGAAATCGAGAAACTTGCTTCGTGTCGGCGCGTCGGCATTGGCCGTCGCCGGCCTGTTCCTGGCGGCGTCGGGCGCGTCGGCTGATCCCAATTACCGGCCCTATAAGTACGGAATCACACCGATCGATCCAAGCCTGCCGATTCCGCATGTCGGGCCATACACCGGCCAGTACGTCGCCCCGCTCACGAGCAGGTCGGGCAAATGGAAGTACGTCGGCAACCTTCCGTTCACGAGCGGTCCCTGGAATGCCAAGTTGCTGACCGACGGCACGGTACTGGTGGACGACTCCTGCACGTCGCAATGGTACAAGCTCACGCCCGACGGCAAAGGCAAATACGAAGACGGCACCTGGAGCGTGATCGCGGCCATGCCGTCGGGCTATTCGCCGCTCTATTTCGCCTCGCAAGTCCTGCCGGATGGCCGCCTGATCATGAACGGCGGCGAATACAACGGATCGGGTTGCATTGCCGTCTGGACAAAACTCGGCGCGCTTTACGATCCGGTCAAAAACAAGTGGACGTCGGTGGCTGCGCCAACCGGCTGGGGCAGCATCGGCGACGCCGAAAGCGTCCTCTTGCCGGACGGCACTTACATGCTCGCGGATTGCTGCGACAGCAGTCAGGCGCTGGCTTCGATCAGCGGGACGACCGTCACCTGGACGGCCCAGACCGGCTATGGCAACAACGACGAGGAAGCGTTTACGCCGCTGCCAAACGGCGATGTTCTCCTGGTCGACGTCTGGAAGACCGGCTCCAATTACGACGATTACGAGATCTATGACACTGCGGCCGGGACGTGGAGCCTCGCCGGGCAGACACCGGATCTGCTGACCACAAGTGCCAAGGAGCTTGGCCCGGCACCGCTCACGCCGATTTACGGCAGGCGAGGAACGATCATCCAGTTCAGCGCCAATTCGTCCAGCGGCGTCAGCGACATCTACGACATCGCCAGCGGTACGTGGGCCTCCGGTCCGGTGATGGAAGTCGCCGGTACCATCTATGATTGCGCAGACGCGCCGGCGGCGACGTTGCCGGACGGAAACGTGCTCGTCCAGGCAAGTCCCGGCGTGTACAAGTCGCCCTCGCACTTCTGGGAATTCACCATCAGCAAACTGGGGCAGGTCACAGCCACCCAGGTCGATGATCCCAAAGGGGCATCGAACGATCCATCCTATGCGGGCTCGTTCGTGATGCTTCCGACAGGACAAGCCCTGTGGGACGATTTCACCCTGGTCGCGACGTACACACCGAAGGGCAGGCCCAAAGGGAAATGGCTGCCGGTGGTCTCGAGTGTTTCGAGCACCTTAACGGTGGGCAGCAGCGGCAATGCAATTTCCGGCACGAACTTCAACGGCTTCTCGCTCGGCGCGAGCTACGGCGACGACGGGCAGATGTCGACGAACTTCCCCCTGGTGCGCATCACCAACAACACGACCGGCGATGTTTGCTTCGGCCGCAGCTACAACTTCTCCACCATGGGCGTGTGGACGAGAGGCACGACCAGTGCCGAGTTCGATATCCCCGCGAGCTGCGAAACCGGCGCCAGCACGCTTCAGGTCGTCGTGAACGGCATTGCCTCCGCGGGCACCGCGGTCACGCTGAGCTGATTTCGGGCGGGTCCGCGAAGGCGTTTGCGGACTGTACATAACGGATCATGGGCTGGTCATTCCTGTCCATGATTTTTGAGCGCTACATGAGGCTCACGAATTCTCCAGGCGGCGGCAAAAAAAAGATTCTCACACAGAGGCACAGAGGGAAAACTCTCCTTTGTGGCTCTGTAGCTCTGCGGCTCTCTGTGAGATTTCTTTGCCGCAAAGAGGAAACCGCCAACACGCCACAATGAAAAAACCTCTCGTCTTCTCCGTGGCGGAGTTCACCCCCACGAAAGCGGGGGTGGCTCTGTGTGAGATTTCCTTTGAGGCAAAGACAACTTGCGACGAACCCGAGTTCTCCAGGCGGCCGCAAAAAACATTCTCACACAGAGGCACAGAGGAACAGCCACCACGCAGGCGGCTGCAAAAAGATTCTCACACCGAGGCACAGAGGCACAGAGGAAACAGCCAACAGCCAAAATGTAAGAACCTCTCTTCTCCGTGGCTCTGTGGCTCTGTGTGAGATCCCATCACGCAAAGGCACAGAGGCACAGGGGAAACCGCCAACACGCCAAAACGTACATCCTTTGTGTTATGGCGGGAAGCCGGAGACGTTCACGAACGCTCGCTGTCCGACGCCCTTCATGGTCCCGAAACGACCCCCCGACTCGCCCAGCCTGCGCGGCGCGCGCGATGTCGCATGCACGTCCGGAAAAAACCTTGGCACCTCCGGATACAGTTGCAGAATGCAACCGAGCCTGTCCTTGAGTTCCGTCAGCCACGGCTCGTAGTGCCGCCATTGTCCGATGCCTGACTGATAGAGCGGCATGAATACCTGTTCAAAGCTCAGCGTGATCACCCTGCGGCGGTTCTCGAAGAATTGCAGGCACCGGGATTCGAACGGCAGGCCGAGATATTCAAGCAGCCGGCGCACCTCCCCTTCGAAGTTGTCGACGAGGCGCTCATAGATTACGCGATAGACCCTTCCGGGAAGCACCTCATCGAAATGCGCCATCAGCCGGACGTAATCGACATAACGATCCCCAATGTCGCCGAGGTCGCGGGCAAAGCGGTGCCCCTTGGGAAAGTAATGCTTGAAGCAGGAAAATCCGCAGTCGAGCGGATGACGCCGCACATCCACGATCTTCGCGTTCGGCAACATCAGGTGAATAAGCCCCGTCAGCTGAAAATTGTTGGGCTGCTTGTCGGTGAAGAAGGGCGCGTCGGATTCTCGCAACGAGCGCGTCATCCGGAGATACTCTTCGCCCACGGCGCGGAACTCTCCGGGTGAAAAGCGTTGCAGCAGGAGCGGCCAGTGTTGCGGACCACCGGCCCGCGTATAGAGATTTTCCACGAGCGTCGGCAGGACGGTCAGTTCGCCCAGGGCCTCGACCTGTGGATGGGCGGAGAGAATCTGTTCGACCAGCGTGGAGCCCGCCCGCGGCAGGCCGATGATGAAAATGGGATCCGGCGCCGGAAAGCCGGTGCCAACGTGCTTGCGCAGGAAAGCGGGGGTGAAGAGGAGCCGCGTGCGGTGCCACGCCGCCTGCGAAGCTTTTGGCCAGTAGTCTGCGATCGTGCGAAGCAGGGCCTTGCCCGCGCGAAAATTCTCGAACGCCTCCGCATAGTGGCCGAAATCCTCGAGCGCCTTCCCCAGCACGAGGTGCAGGTTGATGCGGTCTTCCATCGTGAGATTGGGCCGCGCAACCTGAAGGCGGAGTTGACCAAGGAGCGATTCGTCCCAGCGATGGGACTTCACGGTCGCGAGCGCATACCAGGCGGAAACGTACGAGGGCAGGATTTCTGTTGCCCTGCGAAACGCCGAACCCATTCGCCGGTCGCCAGCCCAGCGGAGCACACTTCCGTATTCCTTCCACAGGCCGGGAAAGGAATCGCAGTTCGTGATGAACGAATCGAACGCTTCGATCGCGCGCGAATAGTCGCCGCCAAGCCCGAGCGCGACCGCTCTGGCGCCGTGCAATAACGGTGTGCCGACACCGGAACGGATGAGATGCTCGAACTCCGGCACGCATTGGGCGAACTCGCCATGCGCAAAGAGCATGGTCGCATAGCGGAAGCGGGCACTGAGGCAATCCGGCACGATTTCGAGGGCCCGCGCGAGCAGCGGCCTCGCCTCCGGCCAGCGCGATTTTTCGATCAGAACGTCGGCGCGCAGTTTCAACGCGACGGGATCACCGCTATGCGATTCCAGCGCGGCACGCGAAACCCTGTCCGCCTCATCGACGCGACCCTGCAACAGAGACCGTTCGATGTCGCCCGAGATGGCGTGGTGCTCGGGCCGGCCGTGTTGGGCGGCCGGAAACGACAGGCTTCCCAGTGCGTACCACGCTTCTTTTCCTCGGATCTCGAGATCGAGGGCGCGCTCGAACGCCGCGATGGCGCGCGTGCGCTCGCCTGTGCGCGCGAGCGCCTGCCCGAGCCCGCGCCATGCAAATTCGCTGTGTGGCTGTGTTTGCGTCAGCGGTTCGAGAATCGCGCGCGCTTCGCTCCATCGGCGCTGAGCAAGGAAGGCGCCGGCAAGAAGCAGCCTCGCCTGCGGATCCTGCGGATTGGCACCCAATACGTCTTGCGCGCGCGCTTCGGCGACCGCCGCCGAGGCATTCATGGCCTCCATCGCCTGTTCGGCCGAGATCCATTGCGCGCCGTGCGCGGCACGGCCGTCCAACCGATTCCGAGGTGCCGCAACCGACCACGAGCCGGTTGTCGCGCAGGCAACCCGAATTCCCTTTACGCTCTCGTGCAACATGCGTCTCGACGCCGCCCCGCGACCGTTTCAACTAGGATATCCTCGCGCCGATGACAAAAGCCGCACAAAATTTCGATCGGCGAACGGCGCTTGGGTTCATCCTTGCGCTCGGGATCGTCAGCCTCTTCGCCGACATGGCGTACGAAGGCATGCGCAGCATCAGCGGACCCTTCCTCGGCCTACTTGGGGCGAGCGCCGCCATCGTCGGATTGGTGGCCGGGACGGGAGAGCTTGCGGGATACCTGTTGCGGCTGGCCTCCGGAAACCTTGCACAGCGTACGGCCGCTTACTGGCCGCTCACCATCGCCGGTTATGTCATCCAGATGGCGGCCGTGCCGGTGCTGGCTTTCGCCGGCAGTTGGCAGATGGCGGCGCTGCTGATTGTCCTTGAGCGGACCGGAAAGGCCGTTCGCAATCCCGCCGGCAACACCATGATGAGCCACGCCGGGGAAGAGATCGGCCAGGGCTGGGCTTTTGGGCTGCATGAAGCGCTCGATCAGTTCGGCGCGCTCGCCGGACCCCTCATCGCCGCGCTCGTGCTGGCCCGCCATGGCGCCTATCGAGACGCATTTCTCTGGCTGGGCGTGCCTGCGCTGTTGACCATTCTGTCCGTGTCGATTGTGTCCTTGCGGTTTCCGCAGGCGGCAAGAATCCCCTCCGCACCGATGCGCGAAAGCGGACCGGTTCTTTCGCGCGCCTTCTGGCTTTATACGGCGGCCTCGGCCCTGATCGCGTTCGGTTTCGCCGACTATCCGCTGATCGCCTTTCACTTCGGCAAGGCACACACCGTTTCGCCGCCGTTCATTCCGGTCTTCTACGCCGCCGCGATGGGGGCGAGCGGAGCAGCGTCGCTCGTCTTCGGCCGCTGGTTCGACAGAAGCGGCCTGGGCGTGATGTACGCGGGCGTTCTCACCGGCGCCTTTGTTGCGCCGCTCGTATTTCTCGGCGGCTTCGGCGTTGCGCTCCTGGGAACCTTGTTGTGGGGCACGGCCCTCGGCGTGCAGGGTTCGGTAATGGCGGCCGCGATTGCGAAGATGGTGCCGGCGCACGCGCGGGCGCGCGGCTTTGGCATCTTCACCGCAATTTTCGGCGTGGCCTGGTTTCTCGGCAGCGCCACCCTCGGGGCGGTTTATGATTTCTCGACACTGCTTCTTGTTGCCGTTTCCGTTGCGCCGCAGCTCGCCGCCCTTATTCCGTTGTCGCTCGCCTTAGAGGCCACGCGGGGCGCCTAGTCTCAGTTTTCCTCCCCCGCGCATGCATTGCGTGGGGGAGGTGGTGCGAAGCACCGGAGGGGGCACTTGGTGCGCGACGCGTTCCTTGCCCCCTCCACCGCGAAGTTCACACTCGGGCCGCGCTTCGCGCGGACCCGGGGGCGGTCCCCCTCCCCTACGCTCGCATTCGCTCGCGCAGGGGAGGAAATTTGGAAAAAATTGCCGATTCACCAAGGAACGAAGGTCTAGCGCTCGATCGAAATGGGATCTGTGAATCTCGCAGGCCTGTCGAAGGGTGAGCCTCGTATGCTAGAGGCCCCGCCGTGACCGACCTCGCCCATATCCGCAATTTTTCCATCATCGCGCATATCGATCATGGAAAGTCGACTCTTGCCGACCGGCTGATCCAGCTGTGCGGCGGACTTTCGGCACGCGAAATGAAGGATCAGGTGCTCGATTCCATGGATATCGAGCGCGAGCGCGGCATCACCATCAAGGCGCAGACCGTACGGCTCGAATATGCCGCCAGGAACGGCGAAAATTACGTGCTCAACCTTATGGACACACCGGGCCACGTGGATTTCGCCTATGAGGTGTCTCGCTGCCTGGCAGCCTGCGAAGGCGCGTTGCTGGTCGTCGATGCCAGCCAGGGCGTGGAAGCGCAGACGCTCGCCAATGTGTACGCGGCGATCGAAGCCGATCTCGAGATCGTTCCGGTTCTCAACAAGATCGATTTGCCCGCTGCCGAACCCGAACGGGTGCGCCAGCAGATCGAAGACGTGATCGGTCTCGACGCCTCGGCCGCGATCCCCATTTCGGCGAAAACCGGAATGAACGTCGAAGCGGTGCTGGAGGCCGTTGTACATCGGTTGCCGGCGCCGAAAGGGACGCGCGAGTCGCCGCTGAAGGCTCTGCTGGTCGACAGCTGGTACGATCCCTATCTGGGCGTGGTGGTGCTGGTACGCGTCGTCGATGGCGAACTGAAAAAAGCTCAGCGCGTGCGGATGATGGCCTCGGGCGCCGCCTATCAGGTTGAGCGGGTCGGCGTCTTTACCCCGAAGCAGGTCATGGTCGAAGCGCTCGGGCCCGGCGAAGTTGGCTTCATTACTGCGGCCATCAAAGAGGTGGCCGAGACGCAGGTCGGCGACACGCTGACCGATGAACGCAAACCCGCAGATGCGCCGCTACCCGGTTTCAAACCGGTACAGCAGGTCGTGTTCTGCGGCTTGTTCCCCCTCGATGCCGCCCAGTTCGAAGACTTGCGCGAAGCGCTTGCCAAACTGCACCTGAACGACGCGAGCTTTACTTACGAGACCGAAACGTCGGCCGCGCTCGGCTTCGGATTCCGTTGCGGATTTCTCGGTCTCCTGCACCTCGAGATCGTGCGCGAACGCCTGACGCGCGAATTCGCGCTGGAACTGATCGCAACCGCGCCTTCCGTCATCTACCGGATTCATCTGAACGACGGCAGCATGAAGGAACTGCACAATCCCGCCGACATGCCGGATCCTGTGTACATCTTGAAAATCGAAGAGCCGTGGATCAAGGCCACGATCCTCGTCCCCGACGAGCATCTGGGTGCGGTGCTGAAACTCTGCGAAGACCGTCGCGGGCGGCAGATCGAACTCACCTATGCCGGCAGCCGCGCCATGGTCGTCTATCGGCTGCCGTTGAACGAAGTGGTGTTCGATTTCTACGACCGCCTGAAGTCGGTGAGCCGCGGTTACGCGAGCTTCGACTACCACATCGAAGGCTATGAGGAAGGCGACCTCGTGAAGATGTCCATTCTCGTCAACGGCGAACCGGTGGACGCGCTGTCGATGATCGTCAACCGCACGCGCGCGGAAGCACGCGGGCGCGCCATGTGCGAGAAGCTACGCGACCTCATTCCGCGCCACCTCTTCCAGATTCCGATTCAGGCGGCGATCGGCGGCCGCATCATCGCGCGCGAAACCATCAAGGCGCTCAGGAAGGACGTCACGGCGAAGTGCTACGGCGGCGACATCACCCGCAAGCGCAAACTGCTCGACAAGCAGAAAGAGGGGAAGAAGAAGATGCGGCAGTTCGGCAAGGTGGACATCCCGCAGGAAGCCTTCATCGCCGCCCTCAAAATGGACGCCGATTGAACCAACTCATTTCCGTCGAACGTACGTCTTCGCCTCCCGAGGTGGCGCCTTGGGTGTGCCACCCGCCTGTCGCGAGTTTTGCCTCCCCCGCGTAGCAAAAGCGGAGCGGGGGAGGTGCCGCGCGGCGGCGGAGGGGGCGGTTAAATCGTAAAGAGCAATTGTCCCCTCCCGCGCTTTCGCAGGGCCTAGCTACAAATGCGAGGAAAGCAAGAATCGCGTCAGCAGCGGTGCGGATGCCAGTAGCACCAGCCATGGCCGCCGCCGCCCTCGACGATGCAGCCGGAGACGCCGGCAGCGAGGGCAACGAGAAGCAGGGGAAGAATAAGACGACGCATGGGCGATTTCCTCGCGGGGTGAATCGCCCCTCCGCGGTCGCTTCTGGCAGGTCGCGGCGAGGCATTCAAGGCTTAGTGGCGGGCATGCTGGAGAACCGGTTAGCGGCATTCGGCAATTTTCCGCCTGAAAAGGAAGCAACCGAATTACGCGGCATCCCCCACTTCTCACCATGCGCGGCCAAGAGCCGCCCATTCAGCCAGGCGGTGACGCTTACCTGGATGGCCGGGTCCTAGCCCGGCCCATGGAGAGAAATTTGTGGCATTATGGCGCAAACGCCACAAGAAAACGGACGGAACCGCGCCTAGCTTTCGGGCATGGCTGAGCATGTCCTGACCTTCCTACGTGCCAAGCGAGACGCAATCTCCGGCCAAGTCCATGACACCGAAAAGAAGCTGGCGAAGCTCCGGGGCGCGCTCGCAAATCTGGATGCGGCCATGGGGATCCTCTCTCCCGACCATCCCGACTACATCGCGCGAGCCAAGTCGAAGAAACGGTACTTCGGCCATAACGAACTCGCCCGGCTCGTTAGGGAGATACTCCGAGACGCGAACCGGCCTCTCTCCGACTGCATCACTGAGGCGCTAGGCGGTCGCTAGACCGCCCGACGCGAATCCCAAATGTAGGGTGGTTTGAGGGGCGCGGAAAGCGCCCCTAAAGCTATTTGGGGCCAGCGGGCGCCTTAGCCGCGCGGCACCGTTACTCCCAGAAGCACCTCATACTGGCGTCCAAGGGCTTCCCAGAGAGCGGCGGCCTTCAGCCATTCATCACGTTCCCGGTTTTCCAGACACGCGTTAGCCCGTTGATATGCGTCTAGGGCTTGCTGTCGCGCGTAAACGATCCTTTCCACGACGAAATAACCCCCGTTTGCATACGAGTGCCTATCGCAGTTGAACAAAAGGCGATGGTGTCGGCAAGGCGACTTTGCTAGGGTTTCTCATCGCTGGCGCGTAACCCGCATGCTGGTGACTGAGAGAGCCTGAATCCGTGCTCCCGCCAACCCGCTTCGGGAGGGCGCAACCATGCAACCGATTACCCCGGACATCGAGAAGTTCATCGAAAAGGCCAAGAATGCCGATGCTATCGCGGCGGCCGAATCGGACCCGGAAGAGAAAACAAACTGGCTCCGTATCGCCGCCTCGTGGCGGCTTCTGGCCGAACGCATTTTAGTCGAGCGCACGGGCGGAGAATTGCTTCTGCATTAGCCGGTGGCGTTTGCGCCATAATACCGGAAATTTGTGACCATCTCTATCTCGTGCTCAGGCGCTGGATGATGTCGTCGAGCTGTTCAAGCGTGCCGTAGGCGATGCGCAGCTCGCCACCCTTGGACCCTTTGTGCGCGATCTCGACCTTCAGGCCCAGAATGTCCGAGAGGCTTTTCTCCAACGCCTTCACATCGGCATTGCCGGCGCTGAGGCTCGGCTCGCGGCCTTTCTTGTTTTTCGAACGCTGTTCAGCCTGCCGAACATTCAGCGCCTGACGGATGATTTCCAGGGCTCGGGCTTCCGGATCCGGATGTCCGAGCAGGGTGCGGGCATGGCCGGCGGTCAATTTCCCTTCACGAACAAAGGCTTGCACAGACATGGGGAGCTTCAGCAGCCGCGCGGTGTTTGCAATATGGCTGCGGCTTTTTCCGACCTCCTGCGCCAGCTTCTCCTGCGTGTAGTCGAACCTGTCCATCAACTCCTGATAGGCAGTGGCTTCCTCGATCGCGTTCAGGTCACTGCGCTGCACATTCTCCACGATCGCCAATTCGAGCGACTCACCGTCTGAGAGTTCGCGCACGACGACCGGTACGTCGTGCAATTTGGCGAGCTGTGCTGCCCGCCAGCGGCGCTCGCCCGCCACGATTTCAAAGGCTTCTGCCCCCTTGGGGCGCACCAGGATGGGCTGCAGCACCCCTTTCTCGCGAATCGAATTCGCAAGTTCCTGAAGCTCTGCGTCGCCAAAGCTTTTGCGCGGCTGGAAAGGATTGGGTTTGAGCCAGCCGACCGGAAGCGTGCGCTGAGAGCGCGCATTGTCTGCGACAGGCACGACCGGCGCTTCTTCGCCGATCAGGGCGGAGAGCCCGCGGCCGAGGCCCCGATGTCTCGCCTCGTCTGCGCGCTTGTGTCCGCTGCCGCTCATGCCGCCGCCGCCCGTTCGCGCTGAATCAATTCGCCGGCAAGTTTGATGTAGGCCTGGCTGCCGGGACACCGCAGATCATAAACGAGCGCCGGCAAGCCATGGCTCGGCGCCTCGGAAATCCGCACGTTTCGGGGAATCACCGTGTTGTACACCTTTTCGCCCATGTGTTTGCGGACATCCGCCGCCACCTGGTCGGAGAGACGATTCCGCTTGTCGAACATGGTGAGCACGATCCCCTGGATTTCGAGCGCCGGATTAAGGCTCTGACGCACCCGCTCGATCGTCTTGAGCAGCTGTGTCAGCCCCTCCAGCGCGAAGAATTCGCATTGGAGCGGTACCATCACCGCGTCGGCGGCGGCCATGGCATTGACCGTGAGCAGCGTCAGCGATGGCGGACAGTCGACAAGGATGTACGCGAAGCGGCCGGGTTGATCGGCCGCGAATTTTGCCAAGGCGTCCTTCAGCCGGAAGCTGCGGCGATCGAGGCCGATCAACTCCAGTTCGGCACCGGAAAGATCGATCGTGGAGGGGACGAGAAACAGGCCCGGTATACGGGTCGGCATGATGGCCGCGCCAAGCTCCACCTCCCCCATAAGAACATCATAGGAGGTGAGTGTTCTTTGGGCCTGCGGGATGCCGAGGCCGGTCGAGGCATTTCCCTGCGGATCGAGGTCAAACACAAGCGTGGGCTGGCCCACCGCCGCAAGCGCGGTGCCCAGATTGATCGCCGTTGTCGTCTTGCCGACGCCCCCCTTTTGGTTGGCGACGACCAGAACACGCGCGCGCTGCTCAACCGGCATGGCCGAGGCTCTCTACGACGAGGATCGTTCCCGAAGGGTCGGATCGGCTCGGGTGTTTGGCGACCTGCATCTTCCAGTATTTGTGGGCTTCGGTCAATTCAGCCCCTACATTTTGACCTTTCAGGAACAGATTTCGGGTTCTCGCCCCCTGAAATCTCGCTGCATAGAGAAGCAGCTGGGACAGAGGCGCACAAGCGCGTGCCGCGACCACGTCGAAACTTTCCGGTGGAGCATCTTCGATTCGGCCGTTGACGACCTCTGCGGCGACCTCGGTCTGCAAAACCGCGGCGCGCAAAAATTCACACTTCTTGCGGGTGGCTTCATAGAGCGCGGTCCGAAAGCCCGGCCGTTCTCGCAGCAAGATGGCCAGAACCACCCCGGGAAAGCCGGCGCCGCTCCCCAGATCGACGAGGCTCCGTGCCTCGTGAGGTACAAAATCGGCGAGCTGCGCACTGTCCCAGACGTGTCGCCGCCAAACATCCTCGAGCGAGCGTTGTGAGACGAGGTTGTGCCGTTGGTTCCAGTCTTTCAGCAGCCCGACGAAGGCTTTCAGCCGCGCGAGTGTTTCACGTGAAACATTCGCCGCCTGCCGGAACTCTTCGGGACCGAAATTGTGGGATTCGGGCATGTCTCCTGCTCGAGTGATCGAGCCTGAATCACGGCTCAAAGGGCGATCCGCTCAGGTTCGGTCGTGCAGGCGCCCTCATCCTTCGACAGGCTCAGGATGAGGGCCAAAGCAAAGCCTCACCCTCAACCTGTAGCAATACCTCACCCTGAGCCTGTACCTCACCCTGAGCCCGTCGAAGGGTGGGGCTGATTTCGTGTGGCTGGCGGGCACGCCACTCAAGCTGCGGCCGCACGGGAGAGCCGCCGGCCGCGCGCGCGCAAATGTGCGAGCACGAGGGTCAGCGCGGCGGGCGTCATGCCATCAATCCGGCTCGCCTGGCCCAAGGTCGCGGGCCGAATGGCGGTGAGTTTCTGCGCGGCCTCGGTCGAGATTCCGCTCACTTCCCGGTAGTCCAGTTCCTCCGGCAGCTTCAAGTTCTCGTCCCGCCGGAAAGCAGCAATGTCGGACTCCTGCCGCCCGAGATAGACGGCGTATTGTGCGTCATTCTCGAGCTGTTCGGTGATATCGGCATCGATCTTCCCGAGCTCCGGCCAAAGCCGCTGCAGCTGGCGACCATCGATCCCCGGCAATCCCAGCAGTTCATGAGCCGACCGCCGTCCTCCGTCCACACCGACCGCGAGCCCCACCGCCCTCGCCTGTGCCGCCGTGGCCGTGCGTTCGCGCAGCAGCCGCTCGGCCGACGCGAGTCGCCGACACTTTTCCGCGAAGCGGTCGGCGCGACAGGAACCGACGATCCCCGCTTCCATCCCCCGCGCGGTCAATCGCCGGTCGGCATTGTCGGCGCGCAACGTCAGCCGATATTCGGCGCGGGACGTAAACATCCGGTACGGTTCGCTCACGCCCTTGGTGACGAGATCATCGATCAGGACGCCGACATAGGCTGACGCACGGTCCAGAATGACGGGACCGGCACCCGACACGCGACGAGCCGCATTCCAGCCGGCCATCAGGCCTTGCGCGGCCGCCTCCTCATACCCCGTCGTCCCGTTGATCTGTCCCGCGAAGAAAAGACCGGTGATTCTTTTGGTTTCGAGGGACGGCAGGAGCTCGCGCGGGTCCACATAATCATATTCGATCGCGTAACCGGGCCTCAGCATGAGCGCGTTTTCTAGCCCGGGAATGGTGGCCAGAAAGGCCCGCTGGACGTCCTCGGGCAAGGAGGTGGAGATCCCGTTGGGATAGACCGTCGGATCATCCAGTCCCTCGGGTTCCAGAAAAATCTGGTGGCTGTCCCGTCCGGCGAAACGGACCACCTTGTCCTCGATCGACGGGCAGTAGCGAGGACCCGTGCTTTCGATCTGGCCCGAATACATCGGCGCGCGGGCGAGATTGGCGGCGATGATGGCGTGGGTTTCGCCTGTCGTACGGGTGATGTGGCAATTCGTTTGCGGCGTTTCGATCCGCTCCGTCAGGAACGAGAACGGCACCGGCGGATCATCGCCCGGTTGCACTTCCAGGTGCTGCCAGTGGATGCTGCGGCCATCGAGACGCGGCGGGGTGCCGGTCTTCAGCCGCCCGATATTGAAGCCGAGTCCATAAAGGGTCTGCGCCAGCCCGATCGCGGGCGCATCGCCAACGCGCCCGGCCGGTATCTTCCGCTCGCCGATATGGATCAGGCCGCGCAGGAAGGTGCCGGTGGTGAGGACGGCCGCGCCGCACGCAATCTCCTCGCCCTCGCCGGTCACCACCGCCGCAGCTCTGCCGTCCCTGACAACCAGGTTTTCGACGGCAGCTTCTGCGATTTGCAGATTGGCCGTGGCGCCGAGCGCGGCCTGCATCGCGAGCCGATAAAGTCTGCGGTCGGCCTGGGCTCGCGGCCCGCGCACAGCGGGGCCCTTGCGCCGGTTCAGCAGGCGAAATTGGATGCCGGCCTTGTCGGCGACCCGGCCCATCAGCCCGTCGAGCGCGTCGATTTCCCGGACCAGGTGCCCCTTGCCCAGGCCACCGATGGCCGGATTGCACGACATTTCGCCGATCGTCGCGCGTTTGTGTGTCAGGAGCAGCGTCTGCGCGCCAAACCGCGCCGCGGCGGCTGCGGCTTCGCAGCCGGCATGGCCGCCGCCGATCACCACCACATCATAGCTGCGCATTGGCGTCGATTACGGTTCTTTGCCCTTGGCCGCAACTGTTTCACGTGAAACACACCTGACTCAAGGTTTGGGCCGGGATCCAAGGATTAGGTATACTGTCACTTTAATATAATCCGCGTCGGCGTGAGGGGCCTTCCAAAGCGGGCATTGAGCGTTTCGCGCCTTTGGAATGCCGCAAAATTGCAGTTAGGCTGGGAAAGCGCGAGGGGCGGAGGTTGCGAATGCGTGCAGGGTTTTGGTTCGTGGTCGCGGCCTTTGCGCTCGCCGCGTGCGCAGAGGATGTGCCGACCATGAAATGGTCGAAGCCCGGCGCGACGTACGACGAATTCGTCGCCGATCGCGCGGCGTGTGTCCAACTGTCGAAGGCGCAATCGAAGACTTATTATGTCGGCGGCGTCCGTTACACCGGTAATCGAAATGCGCTCGATTCCGGCGCTTTTCTGCCCTGCATGCACGATCGCGGCTATGCGCCCGATCCGAAGGGCTATGCCGCACCGCCCGGCGAGGAAATGCCGCTGTCGCCGTAATCCAAAACCTCCGTCGTAGGAACAGATTCAGCTCGAGCGCTCGAGCTGAATAGTTCTCAATAGCGGTCATCGTTTTCCTCCCCCCGCGCGAGCATTCGCGAGCGTGGGGGAGCGGGACCGCGAAGCGGTGGAGGGGGGCAACAAGCGCGACGTCATCACGTGCCCCTCTGCTGCGGAGTTTATCCTCGCTGATTGTGCGCGGGCCCGAATCGTGGTTTGAAACGTCCTTCTGATGCACGGCGCATTCGCCCCTTCCCAAAAATCCATTCCCGTCCGCGAGCGGCTGATCTTCGCGCTCGACGTGGCGAGCACGGATGATGCGCGATTGCTCGTCGAGCGCCTCGGCGAATCTGTTGCGTTCTACAAGCTCGGCCTCGAATTGTTCATGGCTGGCGGCACGTTTGAATTTCTCGACTGGCTCTACCACCGCGGAAAGAAAATCTTTGTCGATCTCAAATTCTTCGACGTGCCGAACACGGTCGGTTCGGCCGTGCGCGCGCTAAGACGACGACCGGCAAATTTCGTTACCGTTCACGGCAACGACGAAATTCTCAAAGCCGCAGTGGCGGAAAAGGGCGATCTCAGGATTCTCGCGGTGACGGCGCTCACCAGCCTCGATAACGGCGATCTTCGCTCACTCGGCTTTGCCGTGGATGTGCCCGAGCTTGTGCTGTCGCGCGCACGCCGCGCGTTGGAAATCGGCTGCGACGGCATTGTCTCATCGGGTCTCGAAGCCCACCGGATTCGCAGCGAACTTGGCGAAAAGCTGTTGATCGTCGTGCCGGGGATTCGGCCGGTGGCGAATCTTGACGATCAGAAGCGGACGGTGGATGTCGAAGAGGCATTCCGGCTTGGCGCGGACTACATCGTCGTCGGCCGGCCGATCCGTACTGCCGCCGATCCCGCCGAAGCCGCCGAAGCCATCCAGCGCCGCGTCGCCGCCGTGTTTGGATAACACTGCCCCGCTTCATTCTTTATCAAATATATTCCTGCGTTCCGTAACTGCCATGGCTCCCCCGAATGCGCAGCATCCATTGTTACAGGGGCGCCGGTAACCCTAAATTGTCATGCTGCGCGAATGCGCAGCATCCAGAGGGAATCTGGCCGATCGAGGCGGTGTGCGACGAACCGCGGCTTGCGACCATGGGTCCGTCGCTTCCAGCTGGATGCTGCGCATTCGCGCAGCAGGACAGCGCAGGAGTAGTGCACTCGTACACTCGATGCTGGCGCAGCATGACAACCAATAGGTAATTCAATCCGAACGAATTCCGCTCTAATTCCATCGTCGTTTGGTACGCGTTGGGAGCAGTGCGCGGCGTGACAATGAGCAGGCTGATTCTGTACGGACGAATTCCGCTTAACGAGCGCCTTGCGACGCGGCCGGAAGCGGCGCCGACGGCAGCGGCGCAAAGGCGGCGGTCACCGGCGCTGTGCTTTCGACCGACGGGAGGTATTTCGGCGCGTGGCGCGCGTGTGTGGCGCTTTCGAAGGCGGCGCCGAGCGCGAGCAGCTTTGCTTCCGACCACGCCAGTCCGATGAAGGAGATGCCGACCGGCAGCTCGCGGATGGTGCCCATCGGCACCGTCAGATGCGGATAGCCGGCGACCGCCGGGAGGAATGAACTGTTGCTCGAATCGTTGTCGCCCTTCACCACGTCGACGCGCCAGGCCGGCTCGTCCGTTGGCATCACCAGCGCGTCGATTTTGTAGCGGCCGAAAATGCGATCCAGTCCGTCGGTTCGCGCCACGCGCAGAAGCAGCGCGCGGGCTTTGCTGTAGGCCGGGTCGCCAAGCCCTTTCGTCTTTTCCGCAGCAAGGAAAATGTCCTGGCCGAAGAGCGCGGTTTCGCGCGGATGGGAATCGTTGAAGGCGATAAGTCCGGCAAGGGTGCGCGTGCTCACGGCCGCCGGCGTGGTCGCAAGATAGGCGTTCAGATCCACCTTGAGTTCGGTCTCGAGTTCGAGAAGCTCCGCATCGCCGCTGCTTTTCGCGTCGGGCGGCGTGAATTTGACCGGAACGATGACCGCGCCGGCCTTCCGCATCGCCGTGACAGCGCGGTCGAACAGGCGGTCCTCATCCGTCGCCGGCGTGGCGTCGGTGTGCGCGATGCCGAGGCGCTTCCCGTTGAGACTCGCCTGCACAATGGCGCCGAGATAATCGATCCGATGGCTGTCCGCGTCCCGCGTCGCGTGATCGGCGGGATCGGCTCCGGCCATTGCCGTAAGCAGCGCCGCCACATCGGCCACGCTTCGCCCCATCGGCCCCGGCGTGTCCTGGCTATGCGAAATCGGAATGATATGGTTTCGCGAGATGAGCCCGACGGTCGGTTTCAGACTGACGATGCCGTTAACCGAGGCCGGGCAGACGAGCGAACCGTCGGTCTCGGTGCCTACGGCCGCAGCGGCGAGGCTGGCCGCAACCGCCGCTCCGCTTCCGGAGCTCGAGCCGCAGGCGTTGCGGTCGAGCACATAAGGATTTTTCACCAGGCCGCCGATAGCCGACCAGCCACTGATCGAATGCGCGCTGCGGATATTGGCCCATTCGCTCAAATTGGTTTTTCCAAGAATGATGGCACCGGCCGCGCGCAGACGGGCGACGGCGGGCGCGTCGCGGCGCGTCACGTTTTGCGTCAGTGCAAGCGAGCCCGCGGTTGTCGGCATGGGATCGGCGGTCTCGACATTGTCTTTCACCAGAAGCGGAATCCCGTACAGCGGTCCCCGCGCGCGCCCCGCTTTCCGTGCCACGTCGGCTGCGCGCGCCTCGTTCATGGCATCAGGGTTGATCGCGATGACGCTGTGCAGCGCGGGCCCGTTTCGATCGGTCGCCTCGATGCGTGCCAGATAGGCGCTGACAATCCCGGCAGAGGTGATGCGGCTCGCTGCCAAATCGGACTGCAGCTGCGCAATGCTCTTTTCAGCGACATCGTACGCGCTTGCATCGGCGGTCGAAATCAGAAGAGCGGCAATCGCTCCACACCATCCTCGCGTCATCACCAGCCCCCTGTTGGTAGACCACAATTCATCCGGACGGGAGCAGCCTATCCCGAACTGTCATGCTGCGCGAATGCGCAGCATCCAGATGAAGCCTGGCAGGACTCCGTTGCTAGAACGTACCCATTCCTGTGACCGGTCCGTCGCTCTCAACTGGATGCTGCGCATTCGCGCAGCATGACAAAAGGACATTCGGGTGCGCGCACACGACGGCCACAAAAACCACCGCAACGAATGGATGCTCTTTCAAATCCAACGGCGCGTACCTGCCGTGTAGCGGTTGTACGCGTCGCCGAATTGCCGGCGCATCTTGGCCTCTTCGAAGGGAATGTGGACCCGGTTCGTCGTTGCGAATATCAGAACCGGCACCGCGAACATCGGCAGCGAACCGACGCAGAAGGCGATGCCGAGCGAAACGAGGACGAGGCCGAGATACATGGGATTGCGCGTGAGACGATAGGGTCCGCGGATGACGAGCGTCCTGTTCGTCTCCGAGGTCGGCTGCATCTCGGTGTTTTCACGCCGGAACAGCAGCGCGGCGGCAAACGAAAGTGATACGCCGACGACAATGAGCACGGGGCCTAGCCAGATCATGCGCAGATCGAACCAGGCGCGCCACGGAAACGCCCAGCTGACCGCGCCCGCAATCGCAAGGTAGATGGCTGCCCAAGCCGGAGGAATCAACTTCAGCATTCTTCGCCTGCGCCCGTTGCGAACGGACCATGTTTTCAGCAGACGGGCTGCAAAAACAATCATTTCATTTACAGAAGCCGATGTCGGGCGCCGTCTGACCGGAACTGGGGTCTGCGGGGTTCGTTTTGTCTTGGGGTGCAACCCTTACTTGGCAGGAGAGTGCCATGAATTTTGGATTCACGAAATACGGCCTCGTCGCTGGACTTGCCGCCGCTTCGGCTGGCCTTGGCGCCGTAGCCGCTTCGGCGCAACCCGTCTACAGCAGCGGGCCCACGGAGACGGTCATCGTCACGGCACCCCGGATGCACATTGACAGCACGCCGCTCAATGGTCCGCCGGAGAGAGTGTCGCTGTCGATTCCGGTGCGTTACGACGATCTCGATCTGCTCAGCCATTCCGGCGCACGCGAATTGCGTGCACGACTCTGGCGCACGGCCCACGAGGTTTGCGACCGTCTGGCCGACGCCTATCCGGTGTACCAGCTATCGACAGACAGGCCGTGTGTGCGCACCGCGTATGAGAATGCGATGGTGCAGGCCTATGGCGCCATCAACAACGTGCGCGTGAATTACTGGTCTCCAGACTAACAGGCCGTGAAGCATCGCCGCGTACGCTGGGACACGCGGCGTAGCTCCTTCCAAAAGATTGTCATCGCCCGGGCGCGTTCCGCTTGACAGGGCAAACGCGAAGCCCCCACAGCTTCGCGGGTTGTCGAACATGCGAGGGTGGGAATGGGCGCGGCTCCGAAGCCCGAAAGCGAAATTTCGCCGGGGAGCGAAGAAGCCGAACTTTTGGAACTGATCGGGCGCCGCTCGTTCCGGCGCGGCACCTTCACGCTTTCGTCGGGTCGCGAAAGCAGTCTTTATTTCAATCTCAAGCCCACCATGATGCATCCGCGCGGCGCGTGGCTTTGCGCCGCGGCTTTCCTCAAACGTATCCGCGCGCAGGACGTCGATTACGTCGGCGGACTGGAGATGGGCGCTGTCCCGGTGATCGGAAGCCTCGCCGCGCTAAGCCAGGCGCAAGGCCGTCCCGTCCACACCTTCTTTGTGCGAAAGGCGGCGAAGGATCACGGCACGCGGGAGCGCATCGAAGGCCTCGGTCCCGATGAGACGCTCGCCGGCAAACGCGTCCTGGTCCTGGACGATGTGGCAACAACCGGCAACGCCATTCTTCAGGCGGCCGCGGTTGCGCGCGCGGCGGAGGCGATTGTCGACGCGGCGCTGGTGTTGATCGACCGCGAGGAAGGCGCCGCCGAAACGCTTGCACGCGGCGGCATCCGGCTCCTTTCCGTTTTCCGGGCTCGCGATTTCCTCTAAAAAAGCGCCGGTTTTTTCACGGAAAATTCTGTTTGGGGCAGGAATTGGCGGCGTGTTCGCTTGAATTGCAACGCAAAGAATGCTTTGACGCAGGCCCCGGTGGGCTGGTCCACCTCAAAATCAAGGAAACCGCTAATGAAATTGCGTCACCGCGCCTTGCTTGGCGCGCTCTTGGCCACAACTGTGCCGACACTCGTCGCGCAGACGGCCTCCGCCGCCGAACCGGTGGCTCAACCCGCGTTTACCGTCCTCCCGCCGCACGGCTCGTGGGGATTACATGCTCCTGCGTCGCTGGCGACGTGGAGTGGCTCGTTCACCTACAGTGGTCATTCGTACAATATCACGATGGTCGGCGCCAATCCCGCCAGCAGCAATACGACAACGACGATCACGACCTATATCGTTCCCGTGATCATGAAATACACGAAGAGAATTTATGGTGCGAGCCATAAAACCTTCAATCCGACACTGGACCAGCAGAATGGCGTGAGCATCATCCAAAATCTGCTGAACTCACCCCTGTTCAATAACGTCGACTGGAACTGGGGCGGCACGGATGTTGGTACAGAAGAATATGTCGACGCCTTTCAGCGCGCCGGCTTTTGGGGAAACGTGACGACCAACACGAATTATCACGTGGTTCTCGCACCGACCGTTCTGTCCGCGCTGACGATCAAACCGACCGTGGCCGCGGGCGGCAAGGTCGTTGCCAATCCGTTCGGCGGCACCGGCAAAGTCGGCGAAATGAACCTTTCTCCGTTCGACGCGCAGCTGCAGACCTACATGCGCAACAATACGCAGATTACGCCCGATACGTTCGTGATCTTCGTCACGGATAACATCTACCTGACTTCGGGCGGCTGCTGCATTGGCGGCTATCACTCTGCCAATACCAACGGCCAGACCTACTCGACGGCGACCTATGCCTATTCGCCCGGCGCGTTCGTCTTCTCCGCCGACATTTCCGCCTTCAGCCACGAGATCGGCGAGTGGTACGACGATCCGCTGATCACCAGCAATTCGCCGTGCGGCCTGCTCGAGGTCGGCGATCCGCTGGAAGGCAAGGCGAACTATGGCGACTTCTCTGTGACGTACAACAGCGTGACGTGGCATCCGCAAGCCCTGGCCATGATGGAATATTTCGGCGAACCCGCCAATTTCTCGGTCAACAACTGGCTCGACAATCAGCACATCGAGACCAGCGTCTGCGAGAACGGCCACTAGCATTCTCTAGCATTCGGCAATTGTGTTTGGGGGCGGTAGCAATACCGCCCCCTTTTTGTTGCGTGCGCAGCTAACTCACCCGCGAGGCGAGCGGCGGCGGACCAGCGTGCTGCTGTTGCAGCTCTGCCCCTGGCTGAGCAGGTCCCGTTTTGCGTATTCGAGCCAGCCGTCCTTCACCCAGCCGAGGTGGATCCAGGCCAGAGCCTGCGTGGTCGAGTCCACCTGGTCGTCATGCTTCGAATTCGGGAAGGTTGTCAGTTCGTGCAGATAGTCGTCGAGCCATGGCGCTTCCTTCGGCAGATGAACACGGCCCATCTCCATGCACGCGGTCTGGGCCCGCAGCCGCATCCTTTTTTCGCTGAGCGGTACGAAACCTTCCACGCCCGGGACCTGCTCGTTCTTCAATTCCTGAATGAGTTGCGTACCCGAAGCGCGGTCCTCGATCAGCACGGCGTCGACCTTATGCAGCGCCGCCAGCTCTTTCAGCGTGCGCTTGAGCTCGGGATATTCCATGCGCCGGCGGAACACGCTGATCAGCCAGAAATGGTCCTCCTTGAAGCCCCAAACGGTAAAGGCGCTGAAATCGTTGAGCTCGCTTGCCTTGCTCGCGGTGTCGCAGGAAAGAATCTTGAAATCGAATTGGCCTGGCAGGTCGCCAGGCTCGTAGCGCGGAAACCAGCTCGCCTTCACCATCACCCCATCGCGCGCACACGGCGCCTGCTGGTACTGGGCGACGAAGGCCGCCGAGCCCATCTGGGCGCGAAGGCGCGCCAGCGTATCGGCCGATTCGCGCTCGGGATGCAGAATGTCGCCCGCTTTGCGGGAAAAGTGCCGCGGACCGTACGGCGTTTGCACCGCAAAGGTTTCGTCGTCTTCGGCGATCGCCGGAAAGGCGAGCAGCTCCCAACCGCCCTTTGCGGTGACGTGGCCGATCAGATCGTCTTCGTGGAGCCGCTGCATGACGATGACGATCGCCCCGCGCGTCTTGTCGTTGAGGCGCGAAACGAGCGCGGTGTCGAACCATTCGTTGACGGCGTTGCGGCGCGCGTCGGAGAACGCTTCCTCGGCTTTCAGCGGATCGTCGATTATGATGAGATCGGCGCCGCGTCCGGTAAGCACCCCGCCGACCGAGGTGGCCAGACGGAAACCGCCCTTGCTGGTGGCAAATTCCGGGACCGCCTGTCTATCCGAGGCAAACTCCACGCCGAACAAGGTGCGATAGAAGTCAGCGCCCATCAGCGCCCGGCAATCGCGCGACAGCTTTTCGGCAAGATCCTGGGCGTAGCTCGCGCAGATGATCTGTCGCGTGGGATCGTGCCCGAGGACGAACGCCACGAACGCCACCGATACCATATGCGATTTTAGATGCCGCGGCGGCAACGCGATCGCGAGCCGGTTGATTTCGCCGCGGCGCACGCGCTCGAGTCTCTCCGCCATGACCTCGAGGTGCCAGTTGCCGAGATAGGGCGTGCCGCCGTTCAGTTCGCGAAACGCGCGATGGCCGAACGCTACGAAATCGTTGCGCAAAATGTCGGCGTACTGCGCCAGCGTCCGCGCGCTCAATTTGCCGCCTCGCCTGGCGTGACTTCGATGGTGTCGTTGGCGGGCGTGGAAAGCCGGCGATGGATTTCCGCAATGACTTCGCGATCAGCATCATTGAAAGGAATCGCGCGCTCGGAAGCCGCGCTCCGCTCCATTTCCAGTTTCCACATGCGGTCCAGCACGTCGCGAATAGCGCGAAGGTCGCCTGCCACGGCTTTCGAAGCCTGCGCCTTTATGACGGCCTCCAGGTTGGAGATCGCCATGCCGCTCGCCGGCGCGTTCATTTCCTCGAGAAACTGCGTCGCGACATTGCGTGCGCCCTTCGGGCGTCCTCTGGGATTGCCCGACCTGCCCGGGCGGAATTTGCTCACTGGCTCTCCTCTACTGCGAATTTGGTTCAACATATAACCAAATCAGTTATATGTCAACCCAAGAACAGGAAGAACAGGCGCCATTGCGCCTGTTCTCCGGCGGAACTTCCGCTAGCCTAAGCTGCGGATATCGTTGGCGAATCAGCGGAAATAGCTGTGCTTTGGTCTGTTGTTCGCTGAGAAGGGCCTGTATTTCGCCTGATAAACAGGCGGCCCGCGACTATTTCCCGATGCAGAAATCGCGGAACACGGTGTCGAGGAGCTCCTCGATGTCGACCCGGCCCGTGAGCCGCCCGATGGCGCGAAGCGCGAGCCGCAAATCCTCGGCCATCAACTCGCTCTGATCCTGCTGGACCGCGCGTGACAGCGCGTCGACCGCGGCGGCGACGTTCTCCCGGTGCCGCGCCCGCGTCATCGGCGGCGTCTCGCGCGGGCGCTCGAGACGGCTGCGGACTTCTTCGGCGATCCGCGCGAGCAGCGTTTCGAGGCCGGCGCCTGTTTTTGCCGAGATGTGCGTTCCCTGGCGCGGCCGGGAGCGCGGAAGGTCGCATTTGTTCCAGGCGATGAACGTCGCGTGCGCAATCGCGTCGCGATCAAGGCCGGCAAACGGATCCTCCACGCTGGCGTCCAGCACGAGCAGCGTCATGTCGCTTGCCGCCGCGCGGGCGAGAGCGCGCCGCACGCCCTCGGATTCGATCGCGTCCCCGGTGTCGCGCAACCCCGCAGTGTCGGCGATGTGTACGACATGACCTCCAATGTCGAAGCGTGTTTCGAGAATGTCGCGCGTGGTGCCCGGCGTTTCGGAGACAATCGCGATGTCGCGGCGCGAAAGCGCATTCAGAAGCGAACTCTTGCCGGCGTTTGGCGCGCCGATGATGGTCAGAAAAAGCCCTTCACGGGTGATTTCGCCCGCCCGCGAATCGTCGAGATGACGTTGCATCTCTGCCCGCAGCGCCTCCACCGGCTGCCGCAAACGCGGTTCGAGATCGGGCGGCAAATCTTCCTCCGAGAAATCGATCGCCGCTTCCGCCCAGCCGAGCACGGAGATCAGCCGGGCGCGCCAATCATCATACAATGCAGCGAGCGCGCCCTCGAATTGGCGGAGCGCCTGACGCTGTTGCGCCGGTGTTTGCGCATCGATGAGATCGGCGATCGCTTCGGCGCGGGTGAGGTCGAGCTTTCCGTTCTCGACGGCGCGGCGCGTGAATTCGCCAGGCTCGGCCGCCCGCAAACCCGAGACGCAAGCCAGCGCCTTGAGAACCGCATCGACCGTCGCGCGGCCGCCGTGCAGATGGAATTCGGCGACATCTTCGCCTGTTGCGCTCGTTCGTTTCGGAAACCACAAGACGAGGGCGTGGTCGATCAGCGCGCCGCGCGCGTCCCTCACCTGGCGCAGCGTTGCCAAGCGCGGAGAAGGCAGCGGTTCACCGGTCGTCGCGCGCAGCGCATCGTCTGCGTTCGGGCCGGACACGCGCACCACCGCGATCGCGGCGCGGCCATGCGCTGTCGAGACGGCGTAGATCGTGTCGCAGGCGTCCGCCATCGCCTGGTTGCGGGACACTAGCGGGAACTGCGCTCCCTCGTCTTGCGCTGCGCGTCCGCCACGAAGCGTTGGAACTGCTCCAGCCCCTGTTCCCCCCAGGAAAACCATGTTTTGAGCAGCGCCTCCGGATCGCTCACCGTCCGCATCGCTTCCAGCATGCGTTTTTCCATCTCGGCTACGATCTTTTCCTGCAACTTTGTGACATCCGGCAGCCCCATGACGCGGCGCGCTTCGTCGGGCGTGAGATCGATCTCGATGTTGAGTTTCATGGAAGATTCCGGCTAGTGAGCGGCTGTGGGCCATTACGCTAGGACCATCGCTCCCAGGCCGCAACCGCCCGCGCGGCCGCTCAACCGCAAGCCTTAGGACAGTCCATGAGCGAGAACAGTCTCGACCGCGAAACCAGCCCCTATCTTCTGCTGCACAAAGACAATCCGGTGCACTGGCGGCGGTGGGGCCCGGATGCGCTCGCGGAGGCCGAGGCGCAGAACAAGCCCATTCTCCTCTCCATCGGCTACACCGCCTGTCACTGGTGCCATGTCATGAACGAGGAGAGCTTTCAGGATCCCGACACCGCGGCGCTGATGAACGAGCACTTCATCAACATCAAAGTCGACCGCGAGGAACGGCCTGATATCGACCAGATCTATCAGACGGCGGCGAACGCGCTCGGCCACACCGGCGGCTGGCCGCTGACCATGTTTCTCACGCCGCAAGGCGAACCGTTCTACGCCGGGGCCTACTTTCCCAGGGAAGAACGCTTCGGACAGCCGGCGTTCAAGCGAATCCTTCCGGAAGTCGCGCGCCTTTATCGCGAGCAGCCGGATCCGGTGGCGAACACGACCGCGCGCGTGCAGCAGGCATTTGCAAATCTTTGGGCGCGCGATTTGCGCGGCAATCTCGATTCCGGCGTTCTCGATCAGACGGCCATCCGGGTGGGGCAGCGCTTCGACGTCTTCTATGGCGGGCTCTCGGGCGCGCCCAAGTTCCCGTCGACAGGCCTTGTCGAGCTTCTCTGGCGCGCCCATCTGCGCACCGGCGTCCCGCAATTCCTGCAACTCGCGCTCACCACGCTGGATCACATGGCGCTTGGCGGCATGTACGACCACATCGGCGGCGGCTTTGCGCGCTATTCGACGGACGAGCGCTGGCTGGTGCCGCATTTCGAGAAGATGTTGTACGACAACGCGCAACTGATCGACATCTACACGCTTGCCTGGCAACACAACCGCTCGGCGCTGTACCGCGCGCGCATCGAGGAAACGGTCGGCTGGGTGTTGCGCGAAATGCTGGTGGAGCAGGCCTTCGCTTCAAGCCTCGACGCCGACCAGGACGGCGAAGAGGGCAAGTATTACCTCTGGACCGAGGCCGAGATCGATGCGGCGCTGATGGGCACCTTCGTTCAGCGTTTCAAGCAGGTCTATGGCGTGCGCCGCGAAGGCAATTTCGAAGGACGCAACATTCTCAACCGGCTTGCCAGCGGCTATCCGCTTTCCGACGCGGACGAGGCGCTGCTGAACAAACAGCGCGAGCTTCTCCTCGGCGCCCGCCAGAAACGGAAGGCGCCGATCCGCGACGACAAAATCCTGGCCGACTGGAACGGCATGGCGATCGCGGCGATCGCGAACGCCGGCATGGTGTTCCGCAACGCGGCGTGGACAACGGCGGCGATCCGCGCCTTCGCCTTCGTCGCAAGTTCGCTGGCAGAGGGCGATCGGCTCTTCCATTCCTGGCGAAATGGCACGCGCCATCACATGGGCTTCGCCGACGATTACGCACAGATGGCGCGGGCGGCTTTCACGCTTTGGGAAGCGACCGGCGAGAAGCGCTTTCTCGGCCGGGCGCAAGCCTGGGTGCAGGTGCTGAACGAACATTTCTGGGACGCCCAGAACGGCGGTTATTTCTATACGGCAGGCGATTCCGATCCGCTGATTGTGCGCACGCGGATTGTCTTCGACCAGTCGACGCCGAGCGCAAACGGCACGATGGTAGCGCTTCTGTCACGGCTGCATTTCGCAACCTCCGACAACGCCTATCGCGACCGGGCCAATGCGCTGATCCAGGCCTTTGCCGGCGAAGTGCAGCGCGCCTGGCTGTCGATGGCAAGCTACATGAACGGCCTCGAAGTCGCGATGACGGCGCTCCAAATCGTCATTGTCGGTCAAATCGACAATCCGAAAACGCACGAACTTGCGAACGCGGTACTGGGCAGGAGCCTGCCCTGCCGCACGCTGATCGTTATTGATCCGCGCGAGACCCTCCCCGCCGGTCACCCCGCCCAAGGCAAGACGATGCAGAACGGGCAACCGACGGCCTATGTTTGCCAGCGCATGAGCTGTTCGGCGCCGATCACCAATCCGGTCACGCTATCGCAGGTGCTGCAACTGCCGACGCGGCCGCAAGGGCAGGCATAAATCGAGCGTAGTCGGGCGGTGGTGAAACCGATCACCGTCGCTGGCCTTTTCAGTTCGGAAACTCTCGGCGGGAGCAGTTCGATGAGCGGCAAAGAGGTCACGATCAACACCACAGACGGGCCGTTCAGCGGCTATCTCGCGTCACCGGCATCCGCGGGCGGCGCGGGCGTTGTGATCATCCAGGAAATTTTCGGCATCAACAAATTCGTACGTGCCGTGGCCGACCGCTACGCGGCGCAGGGTTATTTTGCGCTCGCGCCCGATCTCTTCTGGCGCATCCAGCCGGGCGTGCAACTCGACGACAGGAACCCGGCCGAATTCCAGCGCGGGCTAAACCTCATGGGACAATTCAATATCGATCTCGGCATCAAGGACATCGAAGCGGCCATTCATCATTTGCGGGGCGAAGAACACTGCCAGCGCGTTGGCGCGGTGGGTTACTGCCTCGGCGGTCTGCTCGCCTATCTCACCGCGGCGCGCACCGATGTCGACGCCTCGGTGGGTTACTATGGCGTCGGTATTCACGAAAGGCTCGGCGAAGCGGCGAACATCCGCAAGCCTCTGATGCTGCATGTCGCCGGAAAGGACAAATTCGCGCCGCCGGAGGCGCAGAAGAAACTCCTCGACGGTTTGAACAACAATCCCACAGTGATGATTCACCTCTATCCGGAGATGGATCACGCGTTTGCGCGCATCGGCGGCGAACATTACGACCGTACCAACGCCGAACTTGCCGACGGCCGCACCGCGACCTTTTTCCGCCAGCACCTGAGCTGATGGATCGGGCGGCTCTGGAATCGGGACTCTAGATGAAAGCCATCCGTTTCGCACGAACCGGCGGCGTCGAGGTACTGGAGCTCGATGACATCGCGCTACCGCCGCCACGTTCCGGCGAAGTACGCATACGCCACACGGCCATCGGCCTGAATTTCATCGACACGTATCAGCGCTCGGGACTTTATCCGCTGCCGCTCCCCTCGGGGTTGGGCCTCGAAGCGGCAGGCGTGGTCGAGGACGTGGGTGAAAACGTCGCCACCTTATCGAAAGGTGACCGTGTCGCGTATGCCGGGACAATCGGAAGCTACGCCGAAGCGAACAATGTCCCCGCCGATCGCGTGGTGAAACTTCCGGCCGGCATCTCCGATGAAACCGCGGCCGCGGCGCTGCTCAAGGGCATGACGGCGCAGTATCTGTTGAAGCGCACTTATATGGTGAAGCCTGGCGAGACCATCGTATTTCATGCAGCGGCGGGCGGCGTGGGTCTCATTGCCTGCCAGTGGGCAAAGCACACGGGTGCCGTCGTGATCGGCACGGTTGGTTCGGACGAAAAGACTGCGCTCGCCAGCGAAAATGGCTGCGCCCATGTGTTGAACACGCGCGCCGGCAACTGGAGCGCCCGCGTGCGCGAGATCACGGACGGAAACGGCGTGCCAGTCGTTTATGACGGGATCGGCAAGGACACCTTCATGGCGTCGCTCGACTGTCTTGCGGTGCGCGGCATGCTGGTCAGTTTTGGAAATGCCAGCGGCCCCGTGCCGGCTTTCGAGCCGGGAATCCTGAGTGCCAAAGGCTCCCTCTATCTCACGCGGCCGACGCTATTCCACTACACACGATCACGGCGCGAGTTGCAGGAGACGGCTGAGGATCTGTTCGCGGTCATTCAATCGGGCGCGGTGAAGATCGCGATCCATCAGCGCTTTCCGCTCGCGAAAGCGCGAGAAGCACATGAGGCGCTGCAGTCTCGCGCGACCACGGGCGCAACCCTGCTCATTCCGTGAAATCGGATTGTCGATGGGTGACGACAGCTACGGGAATGCGCAGCCTGTGCGCTGCCTCGTTCCGGCGGATGCTGCTCGAGCCGCGCTTACGTGTTCATGCTCTCGAAGAAGTCCGCGTTGCTCTTGGACGAGCGCAGCTTGTCGAGCAGGAATTCGATGGCATCGATGGTGCCCATCGGCGCCAGGATGCGGCGCAGCACGTACATTTTTGAGAGCGTGCCCTTGTCGACGAGCAGTTCGTCCTTGCGCGTGCCCGAGCGCAGGATGTCGATCGCCGGGAACACGCGCTTGTCGGCCACCTTGCGGTCGAGAATGATTTCCGAATTGCCGGTGCCCTTGAACTCTTCGAAGATCACTTCGTCCATGCGGCTGCCGGTGTCGATCAGGGCGGTTGCGATGATGGTCAGCGATCCACCTTCCTCGATGTTGCGCGCCGCGCCGAAGAAGCGCTTCGGCCGCTGCAGGGCGTTGGCGTCCACGCCGCCGGTCAAGACCTTGCCGGACGAGGGGACGACCGTGTTGTAGGCGCGGCCGAGGCGGGTGATCGAATCGAGCAGGATTACCACGTCGCGCTTGTGCTCGACGAGGCGCTTCGCTTTTTCGATTACCATTTCCGCCACCTGCACATGCCGCGATGCCGGTTCGTCGAAGGTCGAAGAGATCACCTCGCCCTTCACCGAACGCTGCATGTCGGTGACTTCCTCGGGCCGCTCATCAATCAGGAGCACGATGAGATAGCATTCGGGATGGTTGGCGGTGATCGCTTTGGCGATGTTCTGCAGGATCACCGTTTTGCCGGTGCGTGGTTGCGCGGTAATAAGCGCACGCTGGCCCTTGCCCTGCGGCGCAACGATGTCGATGACGCGGCCCGTCTTGTCTTTGACGGTCGGGTCATCGATCTCCAACTCGAGCCACTTCGTCGGGTAAAGCGGCGTCAGATTGTCGAAATGGACCTTATGCTTGGTCTTTTCCGGATCTTCGAAATTGATTGTAGAGACCTTGAGCAGGGCGAAATAACGCTCGCCATCCTTGGGGCTGCGGATCGGCCCGTCTACGGTGTCGCCGGTGCGCAGACCGAAGCGGCGGATTTGCGATGGTGATACATAAATGTCATCGGGGCCGGCCAAGTAGTTCGATTCCGGCGAGCGCAGAAATCCGAACCCGTCCTGGAGGGTCTCGAGAACGCCGCCGCCCATGATCTCGACATTGCGCTCGGCGAGTTCCTTCAGGATCGCGAACAGCATGTCCTGCTTGCGCATGGCAGATGCGTTCTCGATATCAAGCTCTTCCGCGAACGCGAGAAGATCGGTGGGGGATTTGGCCTTCAAGTCCTGCAGCTTGATCTGCTGCAGCCCGCTTTGGATGGTCATGAGGGTCGCACCTGGAACAATATGCTTCGGGGAGTTTGTCCGCCGCCCACGGCATTGGTGAGAATTTTCGGCGGAGAGTTGCTATGCGCGCCGCGCCGGCCTGAGCCGGTTTCAACCTCGCGCGTATTCCGCGCGTGCTGCCTTGCGGCGTGAATGGGGAACTAACGCCTTATACCGGGATTTCGTGCCGTTGCAAAGGCCTCTTTTCTTCGGGCGTTCAGAAAGGCTTAACGACGGCAAGCACGACGATGACGATCAAGAGCACCGCTGGAGCTTCGTTCCACACGCGATAGAACCTGGCGGTGTGGGTGTTCGCATCGCGGCCGAAAAGCTTCGTCCAGCGCGCATAGAGGCCGTGAAGCGCGCTCATTACAAGTACCAAGGCGAACTTTACGTGAAACCAGTGCTGGTGCCACGCATCTGTAATCGGAAGAAAACTGAGCGTCAGGCCGAGAACCCAGACGGCGATCATTGCGGGATTGATGATCGCGCGCAGCAGGCGGCGCTCCATGCGCTTGAACCGCTCCGATTCCGCAGAGCCGGGGACCGTCTCGCAATGATAAACGAACAGGCGCGGCAGATAGAGCATTCCCGCCATCCAGGCGATCACCGCGATGATATGGAGCGCCTTGATCCACAGATAAAAACCGGGCGATTCGACGAACGCACTCACGCGGTCGCTCCGTCCATTCCGCACCTTGTGAATCGTGATGGACAAATCCTGCCGGGCGCGCAGGTGACGGGCTGGTCGGAGGTCGCCGCACGAAGCACGAGTTCGGCCAATCCCTCGATGAAAAGCCGATTCGTTCGTGCGGCAGGAACCCGTAGATAGTGCCGGACGCCGCAATCAGCCGCGAGCTGCGCATAATCCATATCGAGTTCGACGAGCGTTTCCGAATGTTCCGAAACAAACGAGATTGGCACGACGATGACGCCCAAACCACTGGCGCCGGCGTCGCTGATTTCCGACTGCGTTGTCGGTTCCAGCCATTGTTGCGGCCCGATCCGGCTCTGATAGCACACGCGCCAATCGAGATGTTCTGCCACCAAGCTGCGCACGACCGCTTCCGCCGTGCGTTCCACTTGCCACTGGTACGGATCGCCTTTCGCGACAATTTGCTTCGGCAAGCCGTGGGCCGAGAATAACACGCGATAGACGACATCCGCCCGCCGTCGCGACAACGTGCCCAGCAATTCTTCGCTGACCGCGCCCACAAAACCCCCGTCCCACGGATAGCAGCAGACGCGCCGCTCCCTGCCCGTTACTCGCACCGATCGAGCGGAACGCCAATCGTTCAGAGACGATGCCGATGTGGTTGTGGAGAACTGCGGATAGAGCGGCAAGAGAACTGTTGCATCGGGTGCAAATTCCGCGACCGCACGCGCCGCCTCGTCGCTCCGGGGATGCCACGCGCGCATCGCGATGAACACTTTCGCCTGTGTACCGCGCCTGCACAAAGATTGTTCGAGATCACCAGCCTGGGCGCGCGTTTCTTCGAGAAGCGGTGACCGCCCGCCAAGGCGCCGAAAGATGTCGCGCGCGACGGGAGCGCGGCGTTTTGCAATCCATCGAGCCAGCGGCATCCGCAGCAATCGGGGCAACGGAATGATCGCCGGGTCGGAAAACAGGTTTCGCAGAAAAGGCTCAACCGAGGAGAGCGAATCGGGCCCACCCAGGTTGAACAGAACGACGGCAAGTTTCACCGGGCGCTCCGGACGAGGCGCACAAGTTCGGCAACATTTGTCACCGGCGTTTCAGGCAAAATGCCATGTCCCAGATTGACGATGTGGCGCGTTCCGCGGGTCGCAGCCAGAAGCTCGCCGGCGGCATTCTGCAACGCCGCGCCACCGGCCAGAAGGACAAAGGGATCGAGATTTCCCTGTAGAACAGTTTTCACGCCGAGATTTTCCACAGCCCAAGGGACCGACACAGCGCTGTCAATGGAGAGACCGTCGACGCGCGTCGCGGCCTGATATTGCAGATAGCCGGTCTCCGTCGCTCCCCGGGGAAAACCGATAATTTTTGCCGTCGGCTGTTTCCTTCTCAACTCCTCCACAATGTAGCGGGACGGCGCAACGACGTATTCCCGAAACAGAGAGTCATTCAGGCCGCCGGCCCAACTATCGAATAGCTGCACGACCGTGGCGCCCGCTTCGATCTGGGCGCAAAGATGCACGACGACGCATTCCGCAATAATCCGCAGAAGCTCGCAAAACATCGCCTTGTCGCAATAGGCCCACAGTTTTGCCGCTGCTTGATCCGGCGATCCCTGACCTTGCGCCATGTACGCCGCCAGGGTCCACGGTCCGCCAGCAAAACCGATGAGATCCTTTCCTTTGGGAAGGACTGCCGCAACCCGCGTGACCGCCTCATACACCGGCGCAAGGCGTTCGAGCCATGCATCGACATCTACGCAAAGCTCCGCGGGCGAACACGTGGTTTCCAGACGCGGACCGGAGCCTTCCTCAAAAGTCACCCGCTTTCCGAGTGCATACGGCACCATGAGAATGTCGGAGAATATGATCGCTGCGTCGAAATCAAAGCGCCGCAGCGGTTGCAGCGTCACCTCGGCAGCGTTCTCGGGATTCGTGCAAAGGTTCCAGAACGATCCGGCGCGCGTCCGTGACTCTCTGTATTCCGGCAAATAACGTCCAGCCTGACGCATCAACCAAATGGGTCGAGAGGTGACGATCTCGCCATCAAGGAGTCTCACCAGACTTCCACGCGCGCTTTCTTCCAATTCAAAATGACTCCTAAAGAGTGATGGTGAATGATGATTGGGCTGTGAATCCGTGGAGCAAACCGGGGATAATGGTTCTCTCTAGGACCCAAGTCCTTGAGACTCAAGGAACTCGTTTGAATGGGCGGACTAAGCCCGTGCAGTTGATGAACAGCGTTTCCGGGTGGATGCTTGTTGACGGCGGCAGCGGCGCGTTGAGCGATATCGTGCAAAGGCTGACGGTTGGGAGTCAAAGTGGATAAACCGCGCGAATTTCATCTGCATCTTGTTTCCGATGCTACGGGCGAGACGCTGAACGCCGTCGCAAAGGCGGCAAGCGCCCAGTTCGAAAATATCGAGATGGAGGAGCATTTCTATGCGCTGGTACGCAGCGAACGCCAGCTTGAGCGCGTGATTGGCCACATCCGCGAGCAGCCGGGGCTCGTCTTCTTCACGCTCGTCAATCCGCAACTACGCCGCATTCTTGAGACGCAATGCGCACAGCTCGGCGTCCCCTGTCAGAGCATTCTTGATGGTCCGATCGCCATGATGCGCCAATTTCTGGGCGCAGCGGAAACTCACCGCCCCGGTGGTCAGCATGAAGTGGATCAACGTTACCTGCACCGGATTGAAGCGCTGAATTTCGCGATTGCGCATGATGATGGGCAGGCGCTGAGCATGATCGAGAAGGCGGAGGTCGTTCTTGTCGGCGCGAGCCGGACCTCGAAAACACCGACCTGTGTATATCTTGCGATCCGCGGCGTCTGCGCCGCAAACGTACCGGTTGTTCCCGGCATTCCGATTCCCGAAGGTCTGTTGAATGCGCGGGGGCCGCTGATCGTGGGTCTTTGGGCTTCTCCGGACAGACTGGTGCAGGTCCGCCGCAACCGCCTCAACACGCTGGGCGAAGTGCGAAACACCAATTACGTCGACCTCGATAGCGTTCGGGCAGAAGTGGCTGCGACAAGGCAATTGTTCGAGCAACGCGGCTGGCCCGCCCTCGATGTATCGCGGCGCTCGGTGGAAGAGACCGCGGCTTCGGTGCTCAATCTCCTCGCCGAGCGAAAGGAAGCGGCAGGCGCATGACGACCCTGCTTGCGGGCGTGATCGGTTGGCCGGTATCGCACACTCTGTCGCCGCGTATGCACGGTTTCTGGCTGCGCGAGCTCGCGATCGACGGCGCCTATGTGGCACTGCCGGTCCGGCGACATGATCTGTCCGACGCTTTGGCCGGACTGCTCAAAGCCGGTTTTTCCGGCGCGAACCTGACGGCGCCTCACAAGGAGGCGGCATTCGCGATGGCACACACGGCCGATCCCGCAGCCTGCGCGGCCAAGGCTGCAAACCTGCTGTTGTTCCAGAAGGGCCAGTTCCATGCCGCCAACACGGATGTGGAAGGATTGGTTCTCAGCCTGACCGATGGTTTGCGAAACAAAGAGCCAGGTATTCGCCGGTCCATCGTACTGGGCGCAGGAGGCGCCGCGCGCGCCGCGGTCCTTTCTTGTGATCATCTGGGCATTCAGGAAATTTGCGTTTTGAATCGGACGGACGCACGAGCGGCCGCGCTCGCTTGCGATCTGTCGGGATGCGTTAAGGCAAATCTCACAGCGGCAGCGTGGAGGGCGTGGGAGGCGCTCGCACCGGAAGCGCAGCTCCTCATCAACGCGACATCGGCGGGGTTGAACGGAGCACCTTCGCCGGACATCTCGCTAGAGGCGCTTCCCCGCCGCGCAGTGGTCTGCGAGCTCATATATAGCCCCTTGGAAACGCCCTTGCTCGCGCGGGCACGGGCTTTGGGGTTGGCGGTCGTGGACGGTCTTGGCATGCTGATGCACCAGGGCGCGCTTGGCTTCGAGTTGCTGTTCGGTGCGCGGCCAACAGTTTCGCCGTCATTGCGTTCTTATCTCGAATTGGCGTTGCGCAATGCCCGGTAAGGGACCGCTGCTCGTCGGACTGACCGGTTCGATCGGAATGGGAAAATCCGAGACGGCGCGTCTGTTCGCAAAACTGGGAATTCCCGTTCACGATGCCGATGCAGCCGTGCACAGACTTTACGAACCTCGCGGCGCCGCCGTCGCCGCGATCGCCAAGGCTTTTCCGGGCTGCGTTGCTGAGGGCAGCGTCGACCGCGCGTCCCTCGCGGCGCGGCTCCGCGAGGATCCCTCCGCTTTTGCAAAACTGGAAAGTATTGTGCATCCGCTTGTCGCGGCCGACCAGCGCTCGTTCATTGAGGAAGCGGCCGCAAGCGGCGCCGACATTGTTGTGCTCGACGTTCCGTTGCTCTTTGAAACCGGGAAGCAACGCGACATGGATGCGGTCGTCGTTGTCTCCGCGCCGAACATCGTGCAGAGGGCGCGCGTGCTGGCGCGGCCCGGGATGAGCGAAGAATCGCTCGACCACATCCTTGCCAGGCAGATCCCGGATGTGGATAAACGCGCGCGAGCGCATTTTGTAGTGGAGAGTGACAAAGGTCTCGCGCATGCTTTCGAACAGGTGAAATCGATCGTGGCGTCGCTGAGAGAGCGCGCGAAGGGCCGGCATGCGTGAAATTGTCGTCGATACGGAAACCACCGGCCTCGATCCGGGAGACGGTCACCGCGTGATCGAGATCGGCTGCGTGGAACTTTTAGATCACGTACCAACGGGATTGAGCTTGCAGCGTTACCTCAATCCGGAACGGGAGGTTCCCGCCGAGGCGTTGCGCATTCACGGCATCAATGACCGCTTTCTCTCGTCCATGCCGCTGTTCTCGGCAATTGCCGACGAGCTGCTCGATTTTTTCGGAGACGCGCCGCTCGTCATGCACAATGCGAGCTTCGACCTCAAATTCATCAATGCGGAGCTTCTCCGTGTTGCGCGGCCCCTTATTCCCGTCGGACGCACCATCGATACAATCGAGATTGCCAAGGCGAAAATACCGGGGGCGCGATATTCACTGGACGAGCTTTGCCGGCGCTTCGGAATCGATCTCGCCTGCCGCGCCAAACACGGAGCGCTGCTCGATGCCCAGCTGACGGCGCGGGTTTATCTGGAGCTGGTCGGCGGCCGGCAGACGCGATTGCGGCTTGCTCCGCGCGATAGCGTACAGATTGTCTCCGAGATACGGATCGCAACGCTGCAGCGGCCCGAGCCGCTGACGCCGCGCATCAGCGCCGCGGAACTGGAGGCGCACGTGGCCTTCGTCGCCGCTGAACTCGGCAGCGACGCAGTATGGGCCTGGCAATAGGAGTCAGGCGTAAGGCTGGGCGGCGCGTGCGGGCTGGTTCTCGGCCATCCGCGCACGATAGAGCGAGGCAAAATCGATGGGCTCGATCATCAGTGGCGGCATTCCGCCGTCGCGCACCGCATCGGCAACGATGCGCCGCGCAAACGGGAACAGCAGATGCGGCCCGTCGATCAGCAGGATCTGCTGGAGAATTTCCTCCGGGGCGTTTTGAATCATGAACAGGCCGCCGTAAGCGAGCTCAAGCAGGAACAGCGATTTGTCTTCCGCTTTGGCCGAAACGCGAAGCTTGAGTTCGACCTCAAACCGCTCGGCGTCGAGCCGCCGTGCCTGCAGATCGACGCCCAAATCTATTTGCGGCCGCGCCGTCATGCTGGCTGGTGCGCCCGGATTCTCAAAGGAGAGGTCCTTCACGTATTGGCCAAGAATCTGAATGCGCAGCGGCGGCCCCTCCGGCGCACCGGCCGGGTTTCCATTTCCCATTTGACTCATGCAGCATACTTCCCGCGAAAGCGCGCGGGGCTAGCACGGATAATCTGGTCTGACAAGGCAAGCGGACCGTGCTCGGCAAAGCGGCGGATTGCCTATTTTGTCAAATCGCGTGCGAGCGCATAGACCCCGGCCGCGCTGTTGCGTTAGGTTGAGGCGTGGCAGGCGGGGGAACGACAGAGGTTTTGGCCATGGCCGACTCGCAATTGCTGGGAATTTTGCTGCTGGCCATGGTAGCCGGCATCATCCTGTTCCGGCTCTACACGGTTCTTGGCCGCCGTACCGGTCATGAGCGTGAGCCGCAGGACCGGCTTCGCCGGATCGAGGCTGGCGCGCCACAGGCGGCCGCGTCGGACAAACTGCTGGCGCTCCCCGATCGCACAGCGGCAGCGTCGGATGAGCGAGGCGAACAGGACGTGGTCGCGCAGGCTCTGTCGAAGATAAAACTCGCTGACAGGAATTTTGATGCGGCTCACTTTCTGGAAGGGGCTCGCGAGGCTTATAGGGAAATCGTGACGGCATTCGCGGAACGCAATCGCGACGCGCTGCGGCCATTGCTAAACGACGAGGTTTACGCCGCGTTCGATACGGAAATGCGCACACATGAGGAGCGTCGGGAAACGGTAAATTACGCTCTCGTAGGTTTTTCCGATGTTCGCATCGTACATGCGGAATTGAAAGGTGGTGTGGCGGAAGTCACCGTGCGCTTCGCTACCCAATTCGTTTCATCGACGACGGACCCCAGCGGTGCAGTTGTCGAGGGTGATTCCAAGGCGGTGCGCGACGTGGTCGATGTCTGGACGTTCGATCGCGACACGAAATCCAGCGACCCCAACTGGACTCTGGTTGCAACCACCAGCCTCGGCTGACCGGATCAACGCGCGTGCGGCGCTGGGCAGGCGCTCTTATCGCCATCCTCGTTGCCGCCGCGGCCGCGGGCCTTGTCCTTTGGTTTATTGTTCAACCCAGAACGCGCGGACATCTTGAGCTGGCGCGCGTCACTTTCGCTTCACTCCCCGGATGGAAGAACAATGATCCAGGAAACGCACTCGCGGCATTTCGGCGTTCGTGTGGTGTCGTGCTGCGGCTGGAGCCAGACCGCCCAATGGGCGGTTTGGGATATGCTGGTACGGCAGGCGATTGGCGGGACGTCTGTTCGGCGTTGCCGCAAACGTCCGACAAAGTGGTTGAGCGGAAATGGTTCGAAACGCAATTTGTACCGTTTGCCGCGCGTGCCGGAGATCAATCTGATGCGCTCTTCACGGGCTATTACGAGCCACAAATTCGCGCGAGCCGCACGCGCCATGACGGCTACTCGGCGCCGATTTATGGCACGCCGCGCGACCTCTTGACGGCCGACCTCGGCCTGTTCCGCAGTGAACTTGCTGGAGTACGCATTTCCGGACATGCAGTGGGAGCGCATTTCGTACCCTTTCCCACGCGTGCCGAGATCGATGCCGCAGGTTTGAGCGACGCTCCCGTTCTCCTCTACACGAATGATCCTGTTAGCGCGTTTTTCGTTCACATACAGGGCTCGGGCCGTGCCCAATTGGACGACGGTTCGATGCTGCGCCTCGCCTATGCCGGGCAAAACGGACGCCCCTACACGCCCATCGGCCGTGTCCTGATCGAAAAAGGCGATCTCGACCGTGCGCATATGTCGATGCAGGCGATCCGGGCCTGGCTCCTGAGCCACCCCAAGGACGCCCGGTCCGTAATGGAAAGCGACCAGTCGTACGTATTCTTCCGCGAATTGCCGATTGGGGATCCCCAGCTCGGCAGCCCGGGAACGGAGGGCGTTCCGCTCACGCCCGAAGCCAGCATCGCCATCGATCCTGGCGTTCACGCGTTGGGCGTGCCCATTTATGTGCTGGCGGATGCACCCGCCGCCGATTTTCACGGGCAGCCCCGCCGGTTTGCGCGTCTCTGCATTGGGCAAGACACCGGCGGCGCAATTAAAGGACCGGTGCGCGCCGATATTTATTGGGGATTCGGTGCACGTGCCGAATCGATCGCGGGCCGGATGAAATCGGGCGGCCGCATGTATGTGCTGCTCCCGAAGGCGCTCGCCGCGCATATCGGGTCCCGATTTGGCGATGGACGCTGACATGGCGAAACGGCATTTAAGCGATGAAGAGCGCGACCTGTTCGAGAGCACGATGGGCGATTCGGCCCCGCTGAGGAGAGCGCCACGGCCGCGCAAAGCCCGCGCGCCGGTCAAGCCGGCCCCGCAGAAGACGGCTGCGTTGAAACGGGCAGATCAGACGCCGTCGCCGCAGAAGCCTGCGAGGCTCACGATCGGAATTGACGGCAACACGGCCGAGCGGCTGCGCCGCGGGCAATTGGAGCCGCAGGCGCGGCTCGATCTTCATGGCATGTCCGAGCGCGATGCTCACTGTGCGCTGGTCACCTTCGTTCGCGCCGCGAGCGCCCGCAAACTTCGGCTACTCCTCGTTGTCACCGGCAAGGGAGGCGGGGCAGGACGTAACCTTAGGAGCGAAACGGCCTTCGATCTCGGTCTCGACATGCGTGCGCGCGGTGTGTTGCGGAGTCTAACGCCGCGCTGGCTCGGCGAACCCGGGCTCGCCGGACTCGTCGCGGACGTTCGCGAAGCTCATCGCCGGCATGGCGGTTCGGGTGCGCTGTACGTTTATTTGCGCAAAGGCGAAAAGCGTTGATACAGAAATTCGAGTCGCTCACCGTTGAAACGCGCGGTCCGGGCCTTTATGCATTCACCGGTCCTGCGCAGCACTTTGCCCGCGGCGCGGAGATCGAGGACGGGCTGCTCACCTGCTTTCTCCGGCACACCTCCGCCTCCCTGCTCATCCAGGAGAATGCCGATCGGGATGTGCTGGCCGATCTGGAGGATTTCATGCGGCGGCTGGTGACGCGCGACCCGAAAACATACCGACACAATGCGGAAGGAACTGACGACATGCCGAGCCACATCCGGGCAGCGCTCACGGCAACATCGCTTTCCATTCCCGTTCGCGGGCGCGAGCTCGCACTCGGCACCTGGCAAGGTTTGTACGTTTTTGAACATCGCGACGCGCCGCATCGCCGCGAAGTGCTGCTCCACCTGATGGGTGCCTGAACAAAGCTTAGCGCGGCGGCATTCGTATGGCGCCGTCGAGGCGCACAGACGCACCGTTGAAATAGGGATTGCGGATCATCTCGAGCGCGAGGGAGGCGAATTCCGTTGGATTGCCCAGCCGTGGCGGATTGGGCACTTGTGCCCCGAGTTGCTGGCGTATGTGCTCAGGCAAGGTCGCCAGCAGGGGCGTATCGAACAGCCCTGGCATGATCGTGTTGCAACGGATGCCGTCCTGGGCGAGGTCTCGCGCCACGACGAGAGTCAGCCCGACCACGCCCGCTTTCGAGGCGGAATAAGCCGCCTGGCCGATCTGTCCGTCTTCCGCTGCAATCGATGCCGTGTTGACGATGGCGGCGCGCTCGCCGGCAAGCGGATCGAGCGTCAGCATGCCGGCTGCGGCATGTGCGATGCACCGAAAGGTGCCGACAAGATTGATCTGGATGGTCCGGTCGAAATCCCGCAACGGGAAAAACCGGATCTCGCCCGTCTTGCGATCGCGTGACGCCGTCTTGACCGCGTTTCCGGTGCCCGCGCAGTTGATGAGAATCCGTTCTTGGCCGTGAACGTTGCGCGCCTGCGCAAATCCGCGCGCGACGCTCTCTTCGTTCGTGACATCGACATCACAGAACACTGCGCCGATGTCGCGGGCGACATTGGCGCCTTTTTCAACCTGCCGGTCGAAGATCGCGACCCGTGTACCGTGTCGCGCGAGCAGCCGGGCGGCGGCTTCGCCGAGACCGGAGGCGGCGCCCGTGACGACAGCGGCAATATGAGGCCCCAATTCCATAAGCATCCTCCGGACGAACGTCTCGGATTGTCTTATAGAAGTAAGTTTCGAAACTGAATTGGGTCGGCGGGATGACCGCGCCGGCGGAGAATCACCTGAGGCTGCGAAGGTAAGGGCGTTCGCCCTTCCGCTGCCCGCAAAACTCGACGGCAATGCCGCTTTCATGATGACGAACGACGCGGCCCGAAACCTGGCCGATGGTGATGATTTCGCCGACCGGCGGTCTGACGGTAGTCTTCAGCGAAAGGCCGCTCAGCGAAAGATCCAGTACTTCGCAGTGAACGGCTTCGCCGTTGCTGCGCGTGAACTGCGACAGCTCCCCGCCGGCGCGCCGGTCGTGGCGGCGGAGGGTCGCGGGCTGCGGCGCTCCCTGCTTGGCAATGATTTCGAGCTGCTCTGCGAGGCGGGCCTGCTTGAGAGAAGAGCAGCGGAACACCACGCCAAAATGGCCCCATTCGGACCGAACCACGTCGCATTCGAACCGGCCGAATTCATCGATGTACAGAACAACATGGGATCCGGTCGGAGGAACGAACTCCGCCGCCACCCTCGCGCCGCTCGGCGAGAGATCCACGATTCGGCATGGCTCTTCCCGCTGTTCCGCAGGCACGAAAAACTTGCCGGAGAGGTCCACCTGAAGGCGCAGGTGATTGCGGCGCTCAGCCGTCGCTCGGGCGATTATCGCCTCACGATTTACGATCATGCAATTTGCGGGACCGCCATGGCCCCGTCTCCAAACCGATTTGGTCCCCACGAGTTGTAGGCCCGAGAAGGTCAACAACGCGTTACCGAAATCGTAGGGCCGAATGATTTAACGCGCCGGGACAATGGCTGCGATGGAGCGGATGATTCAAAGGCGACTCTTTCGGTTTGCCGAATATTTCCGTGACCACGGAGGAAATCGCTTCCGAGCCGCTGCCACGAGGTATAGGCTCGCTATCACAGTAGCCGGGGAGCCGCCGCCGTGAAGTCGTTCGGAGTCGTTGCGGCGGGCCTTGTCTTGGCCGTTCTCGCCACGCGGGTCGAGGGTCAAAGCGCACCCCGCGGAGATCAGCCCTATCCGCTTTACAACATGAATTTCGACATGTGGTGTCAGGAAGAGCAGCATCTGCCGGCTGCGCGCTGTGACAAGCGGCTGCCCGAAGACGATGCCGCATTTCAGGCGTATCGCAATAAGATCGAAACGTACGAAATTCCCTACCTGCAGCGGAAACGGGACGAACAGACCATTAATCGCGTGATCCTTCACAACGATCCGGTTGATCATCCCACCCGGCCCTCGCAGCCGCAGGCAGAGCAGCCGCAGGATCACGGACAGTAGCAGCCATCACCTTTGCCAGCGCACGAGACTGGTCGCAGGCGGGAATTCGAAGGCTTCGATTGCGCCGCGCATCGTCTGGTCGAGGTCGCAATGTAGCGTCGGGGTATCGCGCGAGACGACGAGCCGCAAATGCGGCGCCCGGCTTGATCCGCGACCGCTGTCGAAAGGTGGCGGGTGCGAACCAATATCGTTGTGGACCGGCTCGCCTTCGCGAATCATCTTCGATCCCATCAGGCGTTGCAGCGCGATCGCTGCTCCCCCGAGATGGGATGAGTCAGCGAGGAGTTGCGTGATGCCGAGAAACCGCTGCGGCGCGGTATGTCCGAATGTCAGGGGCGCCATCACCGTTTCCATTTCTATCGTCGCGCATTGCGCCGTTTCCCCGATCGACGACAGACAGACGGGCAGGTTCGCCGCCAGTGACTGGCGGAGCAGCAACGCGAGCGTGTCTCTTGCGCGCGCTTCCCAAAGCGAGAGAAAACCCACCCCGCGCAGCTCCTGACCGAAACGGTCGCACAGATTGGTTCCGGCCAATCTGTACACGGGATTGGCGGCATCCCGTGCTTCCACGATAAATACATGCGACAGCATGCGCTTGATCGCGCGTGGATCGATATCGGATTGATCGGGCACTTCGCGTCCGCGGCGGGTCCTGCTCCAGTAGCCGATCAGGAGATGGCTGTTGCGGTGTTTCATGGTTCGGTGCTCCAGCCGGATGTCCCTCTTTGCGTCAAAGGGGGCGCCGGCAGGAACACACAGCAGCAGAAGGCGTGCCAGCGGGACGAACTCAGCGGTTCCAGGGGCCCCGGCGGGGGCGGCCGAACATCGGAAAAGCGCGGGATTTGAAGACCGGTGTTAGCAGGAGGCCGATGGCAAAGCCTCCGACATGAGCCCACCAGGCAACCCCGGGCTGCTGAGGATTGCTGAAGGAGGCGCTGACGAGTTGCAGTAGAAACCAAAAGCTCACCACCCAGAAGGCGCTGAGCGCGAGCGGATAGAAAATGATTCCGAGCGGCAAGATGACCGTAACGCGCGCTCTCGGGAAAAGCAGGACATAAGCGGCAAGCACGCCGGAAATTGCGCCCGATGCACCCACCATGGGAATCCGCGACGACGGATCGATAAACGCCAGCGTCAGAGCCGCGGCCGTGCCGCAGGCAAGGTAGAAGAGGGCAAATCGCGCATGGCCCATCGCGTCTTCGACATTGTTCCCGAAGATCCAGAGATAGAGCATGTTGCCGGCGAGGTGCAGGAGTCCTCCGTGCATGAACATCGAGGTGAAGATTGTTGCCGCCGGCGGAAGAGCGACAAACCCGGCAGGGGCGGCCTGTGCCGCCATCAGCGACGCCGGGACAAACCCAAGCACGAGAATGGCTGCGCCGATGTCGCGGCCAAGCGAACGTTCCCAAAGGTAGACGATAGCGCAGACGCCGATCACCAGCCATGTCACGACAGGAAAAAGGCGCGCCGGGTTGTCGTCCGAGATCGGGATCATGGCGAGCTGCGGCCGGCCGACGAGGTGTGGGGCACCGTTCCAATTCGGCACAGGACGATGGGCACTCGCAGCGCCTGGGATGGCACGGTTCCTGAACCGGAGTATGCCGCCGTTAAGGCTTTATGCACCTTTTCACCAAGTTAAGCCGCATCGTGTCTAGCATGGTCGGCCGCGAGGAATCCGCGTTATGACGCCGAAGCACATCACCCATGTTTTCCGCCTGGCCGGGGCTGCCCTTGTCGTCCTCGGACTGTTGAGTCCGGCGTCTGCGGCCGGCGTGTTCACGCACGCAAGTCTGACCACGCCCTGGACGGCTGGCGGCGCTGGCGGGGGCAGATGTTGTGGCTGCAAAAACATAAACATCTGGAAGCAGATCAACATCTGGAAAGCGATCAACATCAACAAACCGGTCACGATCAACAAATCGATCGTGATCAACAAAGGCGGCGTGGCAGTCTCGATTGCAAATGCTGCCGCGGCGGCCGGAGCAGCCGCGGTGGTGTATGGCGGCGGAAGCTATGCCGAAGAAACGGTGATCAATCGCGGTGGTGAAATCGGTGAACTCCACACGGCCGAGACCTGTGAGGCGCAGGAGGCAACCGTCGTGAAGGCCATTCATGCGATTTGTGTTGCTCCGAGCGGAGAAGAATTCCCGGCCTCGCACATGCTCGCCGATACATGGATTGAAGCATCGTACGAAGGCGAAGTCGCCCGCTGCATTGCCGGTGCGACGCTCAAGGTCATCGTCGGCGACGTGCTCCAGTCCGACAAAGGCATGGCGGGCACATACGAGCACGGACAGCTTCTCCGATGCGGCGAGCACGAAGCACTGCGTCACTACAAGGACGGGATGCTGAAATGCGTGCCCTCGGTTGCCGTGCGGGACTGCACCGAGCGCACGAATTTGCGCAAGTATGGAACGGCCGATTTCTTTTTCACCTATCGCACCAATGTCTGCGCAACGCGCGAAGCGACCACGCACGAAGCAGAAGTTTCGAGCGTGACCCTGGAGGGCGGCGTCGGCAACTGACCATTCGAGAAGTCCACGGCGAGGGCAATTCTTGGCCTCTTCCTGACTGGTCTTCGCGTACACGGGAACGATAGGCGTTTGATCCGCAAGGTTGCGCTGCTAAGGTGCGGGGCAATCCTTCAGTTTCAAAACTCCCGTGAATATCCACGAATATCAGGCGAAAGAGATTCTGCGCGGCTTCGGTGTGCCGGTGCCGCGCGGTATTGCCGTATTCAGCGTTCCGGAAGCCGTTGCGGCAGCGAAACAGCTGGGCGGCACCGTTTGGGTTGTAAAAGCCCAGATCCACGCGGGCGGGCGCGGCAAAGGCGGCGGGGTGAAAGTGGTCCGCTCCGTGGACGAGGTGCGCTCGGAAGCCGAACGTATGCTGGGAATGAGCCTCGTCACGCACCAGACGGGCAAGGAGGGCCGGACCGTTCGGCGTCTTTACATCGAAGAAGGGTCGGCGATAACACGCGAACTCTATGTTTCTGCGCTCGTTGATCGCGCCACAAGCCGGATTGCTTTCATTGCCTCGACGGAAGGCGGAATGGATATCGAGGAGGTGGCAAAGCACGCGCCCGAGAAAATCCTAGCCTTCCAGATCGATCCTGCGGCCGGTTATCAGCCGCATGTCGGGCGGAACATTGCCGCGACCCTGAAGCTCGAGGGCGCTCCGGCGAAACAGTGCGTACAGCTTATCGAAGGGCTCTACGCGGCGTTCGTCGCCAAGGACATGAGCCTGCTCGAAATCAATCCACTGGTCCTCACCAGCGAGGAGCAGGTCATCTGCCTCGATGCGAAAATCAATTTCGACGACAATGCGCTGTTCCGGCACAAAGACGTTGCCGCGCTACGCGACCCGGAGGAAGAGGATCCGACCGAGCGCGAGGCGGCAAAATACGATCTCTCGTATGTGAAGCTTGACGGCACCATCGGGTGCATGGTGAACGGCGCGGGCCTCGCCATGGCGACCATGGATATCATCAAGCTTTTCGGCGAGGAGCCTGCGAATTTTCTCGATGTCGGCGGCGGCGCGTCGCGCGAAAAGGTCACGGCCGCGTTCAAAATCATCGTCAGCGATCCGCATGTGAAGGGAATTCTGGTCAACATCTTCGGCGGCATCATGAAATGCGATATCATCGCCGAGGGTATCGTTGCTGCAGCAAAGGAAATCGCGCTTTCCGTCCCGCTGGTCGTCCGGCTCGAAGGCACCAATGTCGAGAAAGGCAAGGAAATCCTCACCCGTTCCGGACTGCCGATTGTTTCGGGGAATGATCTTGCTGACGCCGCACAGAAGATCGTCAACGCGGTACGGGGCATAGCTTAATCCAGCTTATTTCGCCCTTCGATCCGCGGGGCGTATTGCAACACGATTGGATGCGAATCGTATAGAAACGCTGTACACCGTCATGCAATCCGATTCGCCGGTCATCTATCGCGCACGCGACGTTCCCCTGTTTCTGTGCTGCAGATTCTTCGGTACCGTTGCCATGCAGGTGCAATCTGTGGCCGTCGGCTGGCGGATTTACGAGATCACGCACAATCCGCTGGCGCTGGGTCTCGTTGGCCTTTGTCAATTCGTGCCGATGTTTGCCATGACGCTTCCGGCAGGGGCTTTGGTGGACCGAAGCGATCCGCGGCGCGTGCTTTCGGCGAGCTTGTGGGTCGAGGCCCTTTGCGGGCTTGCTCTGCTCGCCATCACCCATGGCGGCGTTCGCCTGGAGTGGCCGTATTACGCCGTCCTGCTTGTCTTCGGTGCCGCGCGCGGTGCTGCCGGGCCGAGTTCGCAATCCATGATGCCGTTTCTTGTCTCTCGCGAGAAACTTCCGCGCGCAATTGCGCTCAACTCTTCGATTTTTCAGGTCGCGGTGATCATCGGGCCGGCGCTCGGTGGCTTTATTTACGCGGCGGGCACCTACTTCTCATTTGGCGTCTCGGCTCTTTGTTTCCTCCTGGCGGGAATGGGCGTGACATTGCTCGGGGGCCGCAGGCGTGACTCGCAGGTTGGCAAAACCAGTACACGCGAACACATCGCGGAAGGCATCGCTTATGTGCGCGCCCGCCGGGTTATCCTCGGCGCGATTTCCCTGGATCTCTTCGCGGTGCTGCTCGGCGGTGCCACGGCGCTTCTTCCGGTGTACGCGCGCGACATTCTGCATGTCGGGCCGGAGGGTCTGGGGCTCTTGCGCAGTGCACCGGCGCTCGGGGCTGCGCTAACCGCAATCTCGCTGGCAGGACGTCCGCTCGAGAGGCGCGCGGGTGCCCGCATGTTTGCGACCGTCGCGATTTTTGCAGCGGCGACCATCGTGTTCGGTTTGTCAAAGAACTTCTACCTGTCGATTGGAGCGCTTGCGGTGCTTGGCGCCGCGGATATGGTGAGCGTCTATGTGCGTCACGCGCTCGTGCAGTTTGGGACGCCCGATGCCATGCGGGGACGTGTCAGCGCCGTCAGCGTGCTTTTCATTGGTGCCTCGAATGAGCTCGGCGAGTTCGAGTCCGGCGTCACTGCCGCCTGGTTTGGTACCGTTCCGGCCGTGGTGATCGGCGGCATCGGTACCCTTCTCATCGTCGCAATCTGGATGCGGCTTTTCCCGCAGCTGAGGAGAGTCGACAGGCTGCAGGACGCGGCAGCGGTCTGATCGTGCTAGCGTCTGTACGTGCCGGTCAGCGTCGCCGTCGCGAGCGCGTGCGCTTTCAGATAGGCGGCAATCGCCGCAGGCCCCGCCCTATTGTTGTCGAGCGGAACAGTCGCTGTCGGCAATGCATAAAGCGTGAGAATGTAATGATGCGTGCCTGAGCCGGGCGGAGGGCACGGGCCGCCATAGCCGGGCGTGCCGAAATCGTTGTCGGTCTGCGCCGCACCGCTCGGCAAGCCGGATTCGGATCCCGCTCCGGCGGGCAGACCTTGGCTCGTTGCAGGGATATTGAACACTAGCCAATGCCAAAATCCGCGGCCGCCGTTCGCGTCGGAATCGAACATGCTGACGGCATAGCTCGCTGTGCCTTTCGGAGCACCGGACCACGCGAGCGCAGGCGAACGGTTCTCTCCGCCGCAGCGCGAGTGGACCTGCGTTGTCCGAAGCGTTGCGCCATTGGCGACGTCGGGACTGGTCAGTTCGAGCGCCCACGCCGCCGACGACGTGAACACCAGCAGCCAAGCCGCGACGAATGCGCCGAGTTCGCGCGATCGCCTGCTCACCACCTGTAACTCAACGAAACCAGCGCCGAGTGCGGCGTTACCTGGATGTCGGAATTCAGATTGTACGCATAGTGCCAGCGGTCGACGAAGAGGAACGTCCATCCCCAGGCAATCCCGGCGCTTGCGGCGACATCCCACCAGTGGTGTTCGTCGGTGGCGACCCGCGTGTAGCCGACAAACGTGGCGGCCGCATAAGCGGGAAGACCATATTCCCAGCCATAGCGAACCCACATGTAGCTCGCCGGGGCGAACGCAAGAGCCGCTGTATCCGAGGGAAACGAGCGGTCGTCGCTGAAATCCGGCCGTTCTTCCTTGATGAACTGTTTCAGGAGCAGCGCCGTGCCAACGGTCGCGCCGGTATCAAGCGCCAGCTGGCCGATCCCCTGCCAGTCGTCTTTCCAGTACGAAATTCCCGCAGCGACAACCGGCAGAGCGACGGCGACGCCGGTGCCCACATCCCCAAGGCTCTGGTTGGTTGCGGCAACAGCAGGATCGCCGGCAAAAGCGGCCAAGGCTGACACGGCCAGAACGACAAACCCGGTTCTCTTCGCCATCTTGCACCCCGCGGCGTGCCCCCTTAAAGCCGACTATGGTTACTGCACGGTGTGGGCGTCAAGGCGCCCGGTTTGCGATGAAAAAAATCTATGAGAGCGCCAGCGCGGCGTTGGAGGGACTGGTCTTCGACGGCATGACCATCATGTCGGGAGGCTTCGGCCTCTGTGGCATTCCAGAAAACCTCATCAGGGCGTTGCGTGACTCCGGCGTGAAAGGCATCACCGCAATCTCCAATAACGCCGGTGTGGATGATTTCGGGCTGGGGCTGCTGCTGCAAACGCGACAAATTCGCAAGATGATCAGCTCCTATGTCGGCGAAAACCAAACGTTCGAGCGGCAATATCTGTCGGGCGAGCTCGAACTCGAATTCAATCCGCAGGGTACGCTCGCCGAACGCATCCGCGCCGGCGGCGCGGGCATTCCCGGTTTCTATACCCGGACGGGCGTCGGAACGCTGATCGCGGACGGCAAGGAACACAAGGAGTTCAATGGTGAGACGTACGTTCTCGAACGCGGTCTCGTCGCCGACCTGGCGCTGGTAAAGGCGTGGAAGGGCGACGAAGCGGGGAATCTCGTCTACCGAAAGACTGCGCGCAATTTCAATCCAATGATGGCGACGGCGGGAAAGGTGACGGTCGCGGAAGTCGAGCAGCTGGTGCCGATCGGCGCGCTTGATCCCGACGGCATCCACACGCCGGGAATTTTCGTGCAGCGCATCATTCAGGGCGCGCGGTACGAAAAGCGCATCGAAAATCGCACCATGCGGGAAGGGTGAGACGATGCCGTGGAGCCGGAATGATCTCGCAAAGCGCGCCGCCCAGGAGCTGCAAGACGGATATTACGTCAATCTCGGCATCGGTATTCCGACGCTCGTCGCCAACTATATTCCGCAAGGGGTGAGGGTCACGCTGCAATCCGAGAACGGCATGCTCGGCATGGGTCCATTCCCGCGCGAGCATGAGATCGACCCCGACCTTATCAACGCCGGCAAGCAAACGATCACCGAGCTTCCGCAAACCTCGTATTTTTCTTCGGCCGACAGTTTCGCAATGATCCGCGGCGGCCATATCGATCTTTCGATTCTGGGGGCTATGGAAGTTTCCGAGGCGGGCGATCTTGCGAACTGGATGGTGCCGGGCAAGCTCGTGAAAGGCATGGGCGGCGCGATGGACCTCGTCGCGGGCGTAAAGCGCGTCGTCGTCACCATGGATCACACCGACAAGTCGGGGAATCCCAAGCTGCTCAAGAGCTGCCGCCTGCCGCTCACCGGAAAGGGCTGCGTCGACCGCGTCATCACCAACCTTGGTGTTTTCGATGTGACGGAGGCGGGCTTCAGGATCGTCGAGGTCGCGCCAGGCGTCAGCCGCGACGATATCGCCTCCAGGACCGAAGCACGGCTCGTCGATGCTTGAACCGCTGCGCGGCTGGACGAAAGCCGAGAAGCACGCGATTGCCGCGAGCTATCTCGGCTGGACGCTCGATGCGTTCGATTTCTTCCTGCTGGTGTTTGTCATTACGGAAATCGCCAGAGAATTCGCGGTCGATGTGAAATCGGTCACGATTGCGCTGTTCGTGACTCTGGCAGCGAGGCCTGTTGGCGCATTTCTGTTTGGGCGCCTCGCCGACCGCTTCGGCCGACGCCCGATCCTGATGCTCGACGTGATTCTGTACGCCGTATTCGCTTTTGCATCCGCGTTCTCGCCAAATCTGACGGTGCTTCTCGTCCTGCGGGCACTATTCGGGATCGCCATGGGCGGCGAGTGGGGTGTAGGGGCGTCGCTGACGATGGAGACGGTACGCCCCGAATCGCGCGGCGTCGTCTCGGGTATTCTGCAAACGGGTTATGCGAGCGGTTATCTCATTGCCTCGATCTGCTATGGGCTGCTGTTTTCGCTGATCGGCTGGCGCGGCCTCTTCATGCTGGGCCTTCTGCCCGCTCTTCTGGTCTTGTACATACGTCGCAATGTCGCAGAATCGCCTGGCTGGCACGCCGAAAAGCGGAGCGGCGGACGAATTACCGCCGTTTTATCCGGGCATTGGCAACTCGCCATCTACGCGGTTTTTCTGATGGCGGCTCTCAATTTCCTCAGTCACGGCACGCAGGATCTCTATCCGACCTTTCTGAAGGTTGACCACGGCTTCAATCCGCATCTTGTGAGTGCTATCGTAGCGATCGCCAATATCGGGGCGATTCTCGGCGGCATCACCTTCGGTGCGCTTTCCCAGCGCTTCGGCCGCAGGCGCACGCTCGTCGTCGTCGCGCTTCTCTGCTTGCCGGCCTTACCTCTGTGGATCGCTAGCGAAAACGTTGCCGCGTTGGCGCTCGGCGCGTTTGCGATGCAATTCGTTGTACAGGGTTGCTGGGGGCTCATTCCGGCACATCTGAACGAGCTGTCGCCGGCCGAAGCCCGCGGCACTTTTCCTGGAACTGTCTATCAGCTCGGCAACCTCGTGGCCTCCTACGCCGGACCGCTTCAGGCGGCGTTGGCTGTGCAATACGGTACCTACGGCCTCGCTTTGGCTCTCGTTGCCGGCGTGGCCGCGCTTTCCGTTGCCTTCCTGGCCAGCATTGGGCGGGAGGCGAAGGAAATCGACATGCGCTTCGCGGTCCCGGCGCAATTCTCGGCCGAATAGTTCGGGGAACGGGCGTTCGTCAGCTGCTGACGAAAACATCGACGCGGTCGTTTGGACCTTGGTCGTCGGCCCCGCCCATCGCGCGCACGACGATATGACTCGACGGCACGCCGCTGTCGATCAGGAGTTGGCGCACGGCAAGGGCGCGTTTGAGGCTGAGGCGCCGCGCTTCCGAAGACTTGTCGCCCGGCGTCCCGCCATAGGCTTCGAGTTGAATGCGGCTCGCGCCCGCTTCCAGAGCCGCCGAAAGATTGCTTGCGAGCAGCTTCACGCCCTGGAACTGGGCGGGTGAGGGATTGCTGACGCCCTTGCCGAACAGCACTGCGCCGCGCTTCGTCAGACCGGCATGTTCATTAGCTTTCGTCCGGGTGGGCGTTGCTGCCGGCCTGCTGGGAGACTGTACAATCCTTGCTGCCGCTGGTTTCGGCGGCAGCGAGGCCGTCCTGGTTTCCCGATTTGACGAGGCTTTCGATTCGGACGTTTTTTGGGGCGCCGCGGTCGGCGGCGCGATCGTCTCGCTGTCCTCACCAAAACTGAACGGGATTGTCGCCGCGGGTTGTCGCTCGGTCTTGTGCGACGTCTTCGCCGGTTTGACCGGCGGCGGAGCCGCCGGTATTTCCGACACGGGCGCGACCACGGGCGGCGCGATCGTCGTGTCGGCGCCGATCGCGTCGACGCTTGGGTTATCTGCGGGTGCAGCAGTCGCGGCCGGCTTCTCCGCGCGTCTCGGCCGGTGATGCACCGGCATGTGAAGATGAATGGCGTCGTCTTGCGAAACCGACGGAGCTGAACCGGTTGCCGAAGAAGCGGCATCAGCCGGCTGTGCGGCGGGCGAGGACGCTCCTTGCGCCGGAGCATCCTGTGCAAAAGCGGCCGCACCGCTCAACAGGCTGACGAGCGCCGCCGCGTAGAAAATGGATTTGGTGCTCATGCTTTTTCGAGGAATCTCCCAGCGAGCGGTCCAATTTTATCCCGGGCGCGGCCGGCGCTCAACCGCTACGATTCGAACGAAGCAGCTTCAGAAGCTGCGGATGCAAAGTGTCGTTTGCGGCAAGGATGTCGCCGGTCTCGAAGACGCGTTCGCCGCCCGATAGATCGCTGACGACCCCGCCGGCTTCGCGCACCAGGAGAATGCCTGCCGCGATGTCCCATGGCGCAAGGCCGCGCTCCCAAAACGCATCGAAGCGGCCCGCCGCGACCCAGGCAAGATCGAGCGCGGCCGAACCGAAGCGGCGCACACCCGAGGTTGAGGCCATGATAGGCGGCAGCTCTTCGAGAAAACGCTCATGTCCGGCGCGACCGCGAAACGGAATGCCGGTGGCGATCAGCGATTCGTTGAGCGACTTGCGCGCCGCGACGCGCAGCCGCTTGTCGTTCAGATAGGCGCCGTGGCCCTTTTCCGCCATGAACATTTCATCGGTCACAGGATTGTACACGGCTGCCGAGACGATCTGCCTCTCGCGCTCGAGCGCGATCGAGATTGCGAACTGCGGGATGCCATGAAGAAAATTGGTCGTTCCGTCCAGCGGATCGATAATGAAGCGGTGCGTCTTGTCGGGCCCTTCGATGACGCCGGTTTCTTCGACGAGGAAGCCATAACCCGGCCGTGCCTTCGACAGCTCCTGGACCAGGATGCGTTCGGTGCGTTGATCGGCGGTCGATACGAAATCGGCAGGACCTTTCAACGAGACCTGCAGGTGTTCGATCTCGCCGAAATCGCGAATGAGGCCGCGGCCGGCCTTGCGCGCCGCGGTGGTCATCACGTTCAGGGCCGGCGAGAGATACGGCATCTATTCGGCGCGCCGCACATAAGCGCCATCGGTCGTGGAGACGACGATCCTGATGCCGGGTTCGATGAACGGCGGCACGAGCACACGCAAGCCATTCTCGAGTATCGCGGCTTTGTAGCCCGGCGATGCCGTTTGACCGCGCAGCACAGGATCGGCCTCGGTGACGGTCAGAGCAACCTGTTGCGGCAGTGCGATCGAGATCGGTTTGCCCTCGTGCAGCTGTAACTGGACTTTCATGCCGTCCTGGAGGAAATGCGCCTGCTCGCCCACAAACTCGCGCGGCAGCTCGATCTGGTCATAGCTCTCGAGGTCCATGAACGTCAGAACATCGCCGCTCGCGTAGAGAAACTGGAAATTCCTTTTTTCGAGATAGGTTTCTTCCACCGTCTCGTCGGCCCGGAACCGCGTATTGAGCTTGGTGTGGGTAACAACGTTCTTGAGCTCCACCTGATTGTAGGCGCCCCCCTTGCCCGGCTTCACGGCCTGGTTTCTGACAACGAGCCACAAACCGCCTTCATGGGCGATCAGGAGTCCCGGTCGGATCTCGTTTCCCGCAATTTTCGGCATTGAAGCTACCCGGACCGCGCGGCGCTTCTAGCAGCAGCGCGTTTCACCGTGCAAATCTGTGCCGCGATGGTCACGCTTGTCCAACCGGCACCCGGCGATCTCGATACGCTTTTGGTGCTCAGCAACGCGCACGAGAAGGAGATCGGGATTTTTACGCGCGAGGCTTTCATCGAACTTGTCGCGCTGTCCTTCCGCACGCGCATGACGGACACGCGCGACGCTTTTCTGATCGCCCTTGCGGAGCGCGCGCCCGACGATGCTCCCAACTTCCGGTGGTTCGCCGGGCGCTTTGATCGCTTCGTCTACATTGATCGTGTGGTGGTGGCGGCCAGCGCGCGCAGGCGCGGTCTGGGAAGGCTCCTTTACAATGATCTCATCGAGGCCGCGAGCCGGGCAGGCTATGCAAGCGTCTGCTGTGAAGTGAATGTCGATCCGCCCAATCCCCGTTCGGATTCGTTTCACGCGCGGCTCGGCTTTGAGGAAATCGGCCGCGCGTATTTGCCAACGCGCGGGAAAACGGTTCGTTATCTCACCCGCGTGCTGTAGGGCAAATGGGGGAGGATATTCTTTTGCCCTCATCCCGAGCTTGATCATTGCGTACGCGGGGAAGGATGAGGCCGCCTCGTGATCCAATTGAGCGAATCACGCTTTTGCCTCGTCGTGAAAGTACGGTTCAACGGTCCCGGTGAGCTTCACCGTCATGGGATTTCCGGCGCGATCCATTGTTCGACCGACGGCGAGCCGCACCCACCCTTCGCTCATGCAATATTCCTCGACATTGGTCTTCTCGGCGCCGTTGAAACGTACGCCCACGCCCCGCGTGAGAACCGCTTTGTCGTAATAGGGGCTCTTCGGATTGACGCTCAGCCGATCGGGCGGCGTCTCGCGCGTTGTTGGCGGCGCGCCGTAGCCGGCAGTCATTTTCCTCCCGACCAGTTCACCTGCACCTGCGCGCCCTCGCCCGTCGCGGCGGCGATGACCTGAAGCGTTTTTTTGCCGCTGTCTGCATTCGCGGTGAACATGGTCGTGCCACCCATATTCATATCGATGGCTTTCGACAATCCCTCGCCCGCCGCCTTCTGTTTGTACCACGCAATCACCGCAGCGGGCGACACGTGTGCCTGGAACATCAGTGAGCCGCCAACCCTGTCCTTGCCCGAGTTGATCGTCGTCGACGTCACTGTGCCGCCGGGATAGACGGCGACGAAATCGGGGAGCTTCATGTTCGTAGCGCCGCCGGTCGCGTTGATTTCAACGTTCTGCTTGCCGTCCGACGCCTTCATGGTGAAGTGGCTACCATTGCCGGACATCGTGAAGCTGCCGTTCTTGTCGTCGGATGCTTTCATCGTAAAGTTCTGGCCATTTGCCGAAATCGTGACGGCACCGTTCTGCCCCTTGACGGTGACGTCGTTCGATTTTGAATTCTGGTCGCACGCTGAAACCAGCGGCAGGACGACCATTGCCGTTAAAAGGGCTCTTTGCATTGAAAACCTCTTCTTGATCGAATGATATTGCGCCCACCGGATCAATCCGATCAACTGTACCAGACGGGCGTTTGCGCTCAAAATCATGCCGCGTCACATCCTGTTCGGGATATGACAGATGTTGCAGCTCAGATCGCGGCTCCTGTCGCGAAGCGTCGGCCAAAAAGAGGCCAACATGAGCGATTTGCTGAACCGGCCGAGTTCGGCCTTCTTTTGGTGGTGCCTGCCGTTTGCGACAGGGTTTGCCGGGCAAATCTTTCTCTCAAGTCCGAACGCCATAGCGATCATCTGGGCCACGGCACTCGCCTGGATGGGAGCGGGTTGCGCATTGAACGCAATTCGGTGCCGGCGCCTGCACTGCTATATTGCGGCTCCGGTGTTATTGCTGGCGGCCTTCGCAGAGATCTCCTTGGCAGCGGGCTTTCCCGCTGTAGGCCCTCACGCTGCGAATAATATCGCCGGCGGTGCTCTCATACTCGCGCTCGTTTCTTACGTGCCCGAACTTCTTCGGGGTCGTTACCTCCACGCCACGGAAGATTCTGACCGGCATCCGCGCTAACGCATCTAGGTTAGGCCTGCGCGGCGACCAGCGCGTTTCCTTCCCCGACTTCAGGAAGGAGGAAACCGGCAAACGCCGCCCGTGCCACTAGCAGGAGGGCAGCGGCGATGCCCATCAGTCCGGCGTGCAGGAGCCAGAAGGTCGAGTTCGGCATCGTGCCGAGCAGGCCGCCCAGATAGCCGGTCAGCGTATTTCCGATGAAGAGGTGCACGTAATAGATGGCGATCATCATGCCGCCCAGGCCTTTCGGGGCTGCGCGCGAATAGAGCGCGAGGCCCACCGGCAGTACATTGGCAAAGCCAATGTCGTTCAGGATGTGAAACCCGAGCGCCCAGTAAAGCGGAACAGGATGGTGGGTGGTGTCGGCCGTAAACGCGCAGCCCGCGAGCACCAGCGGCCCGAGCGCGCTGATCGCCACACCGATGACGATCTTGGTGATCTCGGCCGGCTCCGTCCAGCGCCGGCTGTACCAGCGCCAGAACGCGATAACGCCCACCATCGTGACGGTGCTGACGAACGCGTCCAGCGATACCAGCCAGGTAATCGGCATGTTGAAACCGAAGAACACCGTCTGAAACGATTTTTCGCCCCAGACGAGATAGGCGTCGAAAATTTCCTGATTGCCGATGATCGATACCGCGAGAACCGGCAACAGCGCGACAAGCAGGATGACCGCCTTCCAGTCGTGCGATGTGAGCGGCGGCCGTTCAGCATGATCGCCTTTGGTCCGGACGGGCTCCGGCGGGAAATTGCGGCGCCCGGCGAGGTAGATGGCAAGGCCCAGCACCATTCCGACGCCGGCGGCGACGAACCCCAGATGCCAGTCCACCCGCTGCCCCAGCGTGCCGCAGATAAAAGGCGAAATGATCACGGCGAGCTGGATGCCGAGAAAATAGATCTGAAAGCCGTCCGCCCGTCTCGGATCATCAATCCGGTAGAGCGCGCCAACTTGGCTGGCGATGTTGGCCTTGAAGCAGCCCACGCCTGCCAACAGCAGCAGGAGCGCGACAAGGAACGTTGAGTTCAGCGCCAGCAGAAACGTACCGATGACCATGATGGTGGCACCGATGCTGACCGTGGCCGTGCGGCCGATCAGGCGGTCGGCAATAAAGCCGCCGGCAAGCGGTGTCACGTAAACCAGCGCCGCATAGAGCTGCGCCGTGTTGGACGCGAGCGCCATCTGCGACTGTGTGCCGTAGATCCAGCCGATGAAGCGGCGAAAGGCGCCGAAGCCCCACACCTGCCCAATATGTTCCGGTTGCAGCAGGTAATGCGTCAGATAAAGCACCAGCAGCGTCTGCATGCCGTAATAGGCAAAGCGCTCCCAGAACTCGGAGCCTGAGAGCCACGCCAGTCCGACCGGATGGCCAATAAAGGATCTGTCGCGGCTGACCCCGCTCTCCAGTTCCGCCGCCGACCTCGTCGCTACGTCGCTCACCTATGCGCCCCATCCCCAAGAACTGCGCTACCTTCGCGAAGCCGATGCTCTTTCGCAAGACGCGAAACGGCGCCTTCGCTAAGGAGGTGGACGCGGATTCCCGCGCTGCTCGCGGGCGTTCCGTCTTCGCCGTCCTGTTCGTGATCAGATTTTCAACGCCTGCAGCGTGTGAGCGCAGGGCACTTGAAGGCGGCGATCAGCGGCCGGTCCGCAAAGCGCTGACGCCCGGGGACACAACAGCCACCGGGGTAGCGACGCACGACTGGTAGCCAGCCATCGGCTGGCTGAACATCCCGGGCGAGCGGGGCGTGTCGGACTGGCCGGGCGCCAGCTGAAGATTGTAAGTGGTGCCGAAGGCGGTGAACGCGACCTGCACCGATTGCCGTCCTGTGTCGGTGACCGTATATTTCTGGCCGTCGAAGGTGATCGCCACGTCGCGGCCCGCGGTCCCGTCGCACGCTGTGGCGCAGGCAGGCCATGCAAGGGCAAGTATCACAGCTGCTCTAGCCAAAACAGATCTCATCGCCTTCACCTGGTACTTGCCTTCCATAGGGAAATGGCAGGCGCGGCGGCGGGGTTCCCTATCGTTCGGAACGCCACCCGTGGGAATCCGATTTTTCGATGGAGGGCAAGAAAGGAGTGGCGCATGATCCGCAAGCTCAAATCCGGCCAGTACCGGCTTTATTCGCGGAAGAAAGATCCGCGATCCGGCAAGCGCAAAAATCTCGGCACCTTCAATTCGCGGGCGGCGGCGGAAAAGCACGAACGCGCGGTTCAGTTTTTCAAGCACGGTGGTTGACAGGGCCCCTTTACGGGAAAACCCCGCTGTACCTAGAATCGGATCACGAAACCGGTCAGGAGGTTCCAATGGCCAGTCGCGAACAGCATGGCAATCGCGAAAAGAAAAAGCCGAAGAAAGAAAAGCCCAAAACGGCGCCGGCGACGACCACATCGCCTTTCGGCGAACAGCGAAATCAGAAACCGCAGCCCGGAAAGAAATAGGCGTCATCTACCGCAGAACCTCCAGCATTTGCTGAAGGGGAACAGCATCGGTTATTGGGTAGCTGGTTCTTTGCGACCAGTGGCAGCGCGCACTTGGGGTGCATTCGTGAAACGCTCGCCCAAGACCCCAAGCAAATCCTTCATTGCCGCTTCCGATGCGTGTTCTATGGCATTCGTGGTTCCACCACAGAATTCTCCAGCGTCCGAATTGCCATCACCCTTGCCGGTACCCCGGGTGCCAAGCAGCTTGCCGTTCGGACCGTACACCGTCATCCCCGCGTCTAGTTCGATAGTAGCGTCGGCCGTTGAGGTAAAGAATCCTGGCTCAAAGATGAGGCGAGAACGCAAGTCCTCGGCCCGAACCGAAATAACACCCGCATATCCGCGGCTCGTCAGTGTTTCTGCGGGAGCTGCCCCGTCCACAACCTCTACAGAATCGACAATGTTTTCAAAAGTTCCGGCGACGGATTGCTTAAATGACGAACGAAGATCAAGCGGGTAATTATGTGCAGCGCAGTTGACCCCTTCTGCCTTGACCGTATGATTGAACTGAGCAGGGTCGACAATCAGCGCCCATTTACCGGGGACTTTCTTCTCGTAGTTAGAATAGACGTCTAGCTGCGGTGCGCTAACGGTCTGAACTTGATAACTACAACAAGTTAGTTGCACGCAAAGCGCGGCCGTAGCCGCGAGTGGATAGATTTTCATTGACGACCCCATTCCCCTGGACAGAAAAGGCTAATCACGATTCGATTGCTTCGGCAATCCCGTATTCCAACAGAATACAGGACAGGAGGCAGCGTCCCTATTTGCATATATAAACACCTGCCTGCCGCGTCGGGACCGCTCGGCTGTTATTGGGTACTCGGCTTGAGGGGCGGTGGTAATGTTGCTGGTAGTGTTGCGGGTGGAGCTACCGGCAGGGCTGCAGCTTGCGCAGCGACGGGCTTACCGAGAGAGACCACTATCGGGCTGTCATAATGATAATTGGCGCCGCTTGCGGCATCGATGACTGCGTAGGCAGGAGCGGCGATACCGCCAAAGACATTGGCGGCGGTCATAGCCCCGAAATGCGACAAAGCAACGACCCGCCCCGGCTGAAATCCCGGTTTCGTACAAGTCACATCGAGATCGGTCTTTGTCTTGTGGACCGTAGTGCTCGCAGGCGTGGTCAAGTACCAGGTACCCTCTGAATTTACGAGTGTACATTGTGCTCCTTGCTCCGGAGCGGAACTCACAGACACGGTTTGAGTTGTGCCTTCGATGATCGTGGCGCAGCCGGACAAGGCAAAGGCGAGCGCGGCCGTGGCCGCGAGCGGACAGATTTTCATGGATGACCCCATTCCCCTGGACGGAAAAGGCTGATCACGATTCGATTGTTTCGGCAATCCCGTTTCCAAAGGCCTGTCGCGGGGCGAAGAATCTGCCCTATTTGAACAAGGCGTTGAACGCCGTCACCGCCGCGGCGGGACCTTCGGGGTGGTTCCACACGCCAGCGCAAACCGCGAGGAAATCGGCGCCGGCATCGATCAAAGGCCTTGCGTTCTCCGTGGTGATGCCGCCGATCGCGACACAAGGCACGGCCATCAGTTCGGACCACCAGACGAGCAGATCGCTATCGGCACGCGATTTCGGCGCCTTGGTCATGGTCGGAAAGAAGGCGCCAAAGCCAACGTAATCGGCGCCGACTTCCGCCGCTTCGATCGCCAGGTGGCGCGAGGCATGGCAGGTGACCCCGACGATCGCGTTTTTGCCCACCAGCGCACGCGCCTCGGCATAAGGCGCGTCATCCTGGCCGATGTGGACGCCGTCGGCGCCAAGTTCGGCGGCGAGATCGGGACGGTCATTCACGATGAAGGCAACCCCCGCCGATTGTGCAACCGGCATCAGCCGATCGGTGGCGCGGCGGATGTCGTCGTCGGCCGCGTCCTTCATCCGCAATTGCAGCGAGGCGACGTCGCCGGCATGGAGCGCCGCTTTTAATTGGTCCGCGAAGCGGCTCAATTCAGAGGCGGGCGGGGTGATAAGATAGAGCCGGCAGCGCGCGCTCACGCGGCTTCTTTTTCCAGATCCGGATTCCATTCGCCCATCGTCGCGAGGCTGTTCATGCGGGCGCGATGTGCAAAGGCGCGCTGAGCCGCGGCGACATTGGCGGACTTTCCGCTCCACGTCTTCTGGGGTGCGGCCTGCAGCGCACGACCGTAGGAGAAGGTGAGCCGCCAAGGAACGTCAAAGCCTCTGTTCATCGCGTTGAGATGGGCCGTTGCGTCTTCATCGGATTGTCCGCCGGAGAGAAATGCAATTCCGGGTACGGCCGGCGGCACACAGGCTCTCAAGCACTTGATCGTTCGTTCGGCGACATCATCAACGCTTGCCTGCTGCGGGCATTTCATGCCCGGTACGATCATGTTGGGCTTGAGCACCATGCCTTCCAGATCGACGCGCTGGTTGAAGAGCGCATAGAAAACCTCTTTCAGCACCCACTCTGTGACGGCGGCGCAGGCATCGATGGTATGGTCCCCATCCATCAGCACCTCCGGTTCGACGATTGGGACGAGGTCTTCCTCCTGGCACAGCGCCGCGTATCGCGCGAGCGCTTGCGCATTGGCGCTGATCGCGGTGAAAGTGGGAATACCCGCGCCGATATCGATCACCGCGCGCCATTTCGCGAAGCGTGCGCCGAGGCTGCGATATTCGACGAAGCGCTCGCGCAAACCATCAAGGCCCTCCGTGATGGTTTCGCCGGGACAAAGCGCGAGTGGCTTGGCGCCAAGATCGACCTTGATCCCGGGAATCGATCCGGCGGCTTCGATCACCTTCACCAGCGGCGTCCCATCGGCGGCTTTTTGGCGGATGGTTTCGTCGTAGAGGATGACCCCCGAGATGCAACGCCTCATTGCGTCGGAGGTGCGAAACAGCATTTCGCGGTAGTCGCGTCGGGTGGTTTCGCTCGATTCGACGCCGATCTTGTCGAACCGCTTCTTGATCGTGCCCGTGCTTTCGTCGGCCGCGAGAATGCCCTTGCCTTTCTCGACCATCTGTTGCGCTGTACGCGCCAGTTCCGCCCTATTCATCGCCATGCCTCTCGCTTTTGCAATGCCGAAACACCCGGCAGTTCGCATCCCTCAAGCCATTCCAGGAACGCGCCGCCTGCCGTGGAAACGTACGTATATTTGTCGGCAACGCCGGCCATGGCGAGTGCGGCAACCGTATCGCCGCCGCCCGCAACCGAAAGAAGCTCGCCCGCTTCCGTTCGCGCCGCGGCAAGCTTTGCCGCTTCCACCGTGCCGCGCTCGAACGGCGGCGTTTCGAAAGCGCCGAGGGGACCGTTCCACACCAGCGAGCGTACAAATGGCAGCCGTTTTGAGAATTCCTCGATCGAGCGCGGTCCCACATCAAGAATCATGTCGTCGCTCCCGACGTCTTTCACCGCAATGGTCCGGCACTCGGCGTTCGCTTTGAATTCCTTCGCCACGACAACGTCGGCCGGAAGAAGAATGGCGGCGCCCCGCGCGAGCGCGCTGTGCATGATCTCGCGCGCGGTTTCCAGCTGGTCGCGTTCGCAAAGCGATTTGCCGGTTTCGCACCCCTGCGCCGCAAGGAAGGTATTCGCCATGGCGCCGCCGACGACGAGCAGGTCCACGCGCTTCACCAGGTTCCCGAGCAGCGCAATCTTCGTCGAAATCTTGGCGCCGCCGACCACCGCCATCAGCGGCCGTTCCGGATGGTCCAGCGCAAGATGAAGATGGTCGAGTTCGGCCTGCATCGCCCGGCCGGCAACCGATGGCAAGAAATGCGTCAGGCCCTCGGTCGTGGCATGGGCACGATGCGCCGCCGAAAAAGCATCATTGACGAAGACGTCGCCGAGTTCGGCAACGGCTTTGGCGAAATCCCGGTCGTTCGCCTCCTCGCCCGCATGAAAGCGCGTGTTTTCCAGAAGCAGCACATCGCCCGCTTTGAGCCGCGTCACGGCCTCTTTCGCGACTGGACCGACACAATCCTCGGCGAAGGCCACCGGCCGCCCAACCGCTTGCGCAAGCGCAGGAGCGACGGGCGCAAGCGACATGGATTCGACGCGTTTTCCCTTCGGCCGGCCGAAATGCGACAGCACGATCACGCGCGCACCCTTGTCCGCGAGTTCCCGTACCGTCGGCGCCTGTCGCTCGATCCGCAGCGCGTCCGCAACTTTGCCGTTCTTCATCGGAACGTTGAGGTCGAGGCGTACAAGCACGCGTTTGCCGCGCACGTCGATGTCGTCGAGCGTGCAAACGCGCGGTCCGCTCATCGGAGCAACGCGCCCATGGCGACCGCAACATCGGCCATGCGGCTGGAGAAGCCCCATTCGTTGTCGTACCAGGACATCACCCGCACGAAGTTGCCCTCGATCACTTTCGTCTGGTCGAGGCAGAAGCTCGAGGAAGCGGGGTTGTGGTTGAAGTCCGAGGAAACAAGCGGCGCTTCGACGATATCGAGAATGCCTTTGAGAGCGCCCTGCGCGGCCGCTCTGGCCGCGTTGTTGATCTCGGCCACGTTCGTTGTACGCTTTGCGGTGAATTTGAAATCGACCAGCGACACGTTCGGCGTCGGCACGCGCACGGCCACGCCGTCGAGCTTCCCTTTCAGCTCCGGCAGCACAAGTCCGACCGCCTTCGCCGCCCCTGTCGAGGTTGGGATCATGGACAGCGCCGCGGCACGCGCGCGGTAAAGATCCTTGTGCAGCTGATCGAGCACCGGCTGATCGTTGGTGTAGCTGTGGATCGTGGTCATGAATCCCTGCGCAATTCCGACCGCCTCGTGCATCACCTTGGCAACCGGCGCGAGACAGTTGGTGGTGCAGGACGCGTTCGAGACCACCATGTGCTCGGGGGTGAGTTTCTCATGGTTGACCCCGTACACCACGGTCAGATCGACGCCGTCGGCAGGCGCCGAGATCAGCACCCGCTTGGCGCCGGCCTCGAGATGCGCGGACGCTTTCTCCTTCGAGGTGAAAATGCCTGTACATTCAAGCGCGATGTCGACGCCCAGGTCCTTGTGCGGCAGCTCGGCGGGATTTTTGGTGGCGGTGACGCGTATCTTGTGGCCGTCCACCACCATATCCCCGCCATCCACGGTGACGGGGCCGGGAAAGCGACCGTGAACGGAATCGTAGCGGAGCAGATGCGCGTTCGTGTTGATCGGCCCGAGATCGTTCACGCCGACGACGACAATGTCGCGCCGTTTGGATTCGACGATCGCGCGTAGCACGAGCCTGCCGATCCGCCCGAAACCGTTGATCGCGACACGAACGGTCATGAATTCCTCCGCGAATTTCAGAATCTGGACACGAGCTTGGCGTTCCGGTCAGGTTGAGACGGTTGCCGGAAGCCCACGGCCTTAGCGACCCCGCGGCGCGAACGTCAAGGCCAGCAAATCCGTTGCCGCGCTCGGCCCCGCGCCGTATGGTCCGAAGCATCTTCGGGAGGGAGCGGCATGGACGCGCTCACGGCCGCAGCGGAACGCTTATCAGCGGCGCTTGATCGTCTGGAAAACGCGCTCAAGCCCCAGGAGGAGGCGCAGAAGCGCCACGCGCGCGACGCAGCCGAAATTGCGTCGCTCACGCACGAGCGTGAGACGCTGCTCGCCCGCATCGCCGACCTCGAGGAAGAGGCGCGTTCGCTGGCAAGCGTGAATGAGGAAGTCGAAGGTCGGCTCGACGGCGCGATTGCGGATATTCGGGCCGCTCTTGGCCGCTGAGCCAGTTTAAGCCGGTTTATTGCGAGGAGCCGCCAATGCCGCTCGTGAATGTCACGGTCAATGACAGGACCTACTCCATTACCTGCGATGAAGGCGAGGAGGAACACCTTCGCGAGCTCGCTGTGCACGTGGATTCCAAAGTCAGGGAGCTGATCGAAACGGTCGGTCAGGCCGGCGAGCAGCGCCTCCTTTTGATGGCGGCATTGTTGATGACCGATACGCAGCTTGAAACCGGGGCGCGCATGGAAAAACAGGCCCGGGACATCGTGGAATTAACCGAGGCCAAAGAAAAGCTCGCCCGACAGTTCGCGGAATTGGAAGAACGCACGGTTGTGGCGCTCGATTCCGCTGCAAAACGCATCGGCGATGTTGCGGTGCGGGTAGGGGGCGCCTAGACTCTGCTTTGGATGGGTACTGCCCCGCGCGTCAGGAAAGTGATGCCCAGGGGCCTTAATGGTACTCACCGGGAGCTGTCCCTGACCGGGGCCGTGGCCTCGGATATATGGCGCCCACCTGCACTTGCAGGCCCGTGAGGATCCAACTCCAACGGCGGAGGCGGTCCCGTCCGCTCCTTCCCGATCGTGAACGCGTATGTCCCGCCCGGCGGCGGCTCCGCGACTTTGGAATAGCGTATGCGAATATTGTTTGTCGGTGACATTGTGGGGCGGCCCGGCCGCGAGGTGGTCGCGAACGAAGTTCCGCGCCTGCGCGAGCGGCTGTCGCTCGACTTCGTCATCGGCAACGGCGAGAACGCCGCGGGCGGCTTCGGTCTCACGCGCAAGACTTCCAATGAACTGTTCGCGTCGGGCGTTGATATCCTGACGACCGGGAACCACTGGGCCGATCAGAAGGAAATCCTCACCTTTATCGGCGATGACGATCGCATCCTGCGTCCGCGCAACTATCCCGACGGAACGCCCGGCCGCGGCGCCGGTCTGTACGACGCGCGCAACGGTCAGCGGATTCTGGTCGTGAACGTGATGGGCCGTGCCTTCATGGATCCGCTCGACGATCCCTTCGCGGCAGTGGAACGGGAGATTGCTGCCTGTCCGTTGGGCGAAGGCTGCGATGCGCTTCTGGTCGACATGCACGCGGAGGCCACTTCGGAAAAAATGGCGATGGGTCATTTTTGCGATGCGCGCGCGAGCGCCGTCATCGGCACGCATTCGCATATTCCCACGGCGGACGCACAAATTCTCCCGGGCGGCACGGCGTACCAGACTGATGCCGGCGCCTGTTGTGACTACGATTCGGTCATCGGAATGGAGAAGTACGAACCGGTGCAGCGCTTCGTCAGGAAACTGTCGTCGGTCCGGTTTTCGCCGGCCGCGGGTCCGGCAACACTGTGCGCGGTCTTCGTGGAGACGAATGCGAAGGGGCTTGCAACGCGCATCGAACCAGTGCGGGTTGGCGGCCGCCTGATGCCGCACATTCCCGAAGGATAAGAGCGGCTTGATGCGCTTTTCCGCTAAGGCTAAGTGACCGACCGACGGAGTTCCACATGGCCGGCCATTCGCAATTCAAGAACATCATGTTCCGCAAGGGGCGCCAGGACAAAGAGCGCTCGAAGATGTTTTCCAAGCTCGCCCGTGAAATTACGGTGGCGGCGCGACAGGGGCTGCCCGATCCCGCGCACAACCCGCGCCTCAGGGCCGCCATCATCGCGGCGCGGGCCCAGAACATGGCGAAGGACAACATCGAACGCGCCATCCGCAAGGCCACCGGCGCCGACGCGGAGAACATCGAGGAGGTGCGTTATGAAGGTTACGGCCCGGGCGGCGTTGCTCTCATCGTCGAGGCGATGACCGACAACCGCAACCGCACCGCCTCTGACATCAGGGCGGCGTTCTCGAAATACGGTGGAGCGCTCGGGGAGACCAATTCCGTTGCGTTCCAGTTCAATCGCGTGGGCGTAATGACCTGGCCCAAAACCGCCGGCAGCGACGAAGCGATGCTCGAGGCCGCCATCGAGGCGGGCGCCGACGAGTGTGTTTCCGACAGCGAAGGCCACGAGTTCATCACCGGGATCGAGACCTTCGGCGCGGTGCGCGATGCGCTGGAGGAGAAGCTCGGCGCACCGCAATCGGCGAAGATCGACTGGCGTCCCGCGAACACCGTGCCGGTAAGCGACGATTCCGGAGAATCGCTGGTGAAATTGCTGGACGCGCTGGACGAGCACGACGATGTGCAGAACGTCTACGGCAATTACGAGCTGTCCGACGCGCTGATGCGAAAGCTGGAAGCCGCGTAAAGAATCAATATTTGTAACTGCGAAGATAGGTCTGAAGGCTGGGAGTGCCGCGCCACGACATGTCATGTATTTTCCAAAACCCGTTTTCCAGAGCCAGGTTGAAAGCGACGGCGTCCTTCGTGCCGTCGGGGCCATTTTCAAACCTCACCTCTCCAAGCGCCCGATTTTGCCCCTGCATGTGGGCGGTTATCGACAGCACCTTGAATGGTCCCCACTCCTGACACTGACAAACGGGATCAAAATCGAGAGCGCCAACTTCCCCCTTCGACGCGAGCTGGTCTCGGCGAAGCAGCGCCAGCAACGATGAATCCACGAAGGCGCGAGCTTCCGGATATGCAAAAACATGTCCCGTTCCGTGAGGACCGTAGCTGCGGTAGAGCCGCTCCAGGAACGCATGCGGTGAGTCGACCATCGTTGCGCCACCCGAGATAAGTGCCGCAATGATCGCGAGGAACCTCACAGTGGTCTCCGAAGAAAAGAATCCGGCGCGCCAGCAATCTAGGGCAGAATTCGATCGGATGGGAATTAGCCGCACTCCTCCTCCGCGCTGAGCCTTTCTGCTTTCCGGGTCTGATTCCGGTTGCGTGGCCGCGCCCCCTCCCGGAAACTGAAGGAGAGCGATTCGGCGGGATTTTGGATGGCGCGTATGCGCATCATGGGGCTCGATCCGGGCCTTGCCCGGATGGGCTGGGGCGCGATCGAGTTTGAGGGGACGCGCCTGACCTATGTTGCCCATGGCGTCCTGACGACCAACCCGAAAGCCCAGATCGCAACGCGACTGCTCGATCTCCACGAGGCGCTCGTTGCCGTGCTTTCGCGAATCGCCCCGCACGCGCTCGCCATCGAACAGGTGTTCGTGCACAAGGATCCGTCCGCCGCCATGAAGCTCGGACAGGCGCGCGCGGTGGCGATGCTCGCCGGCGCGCGCGCCGGGCTGATCGTGGCGGAGTACACACCCAATCATGTGAAGAAATGCGTCGTTGGCGTGGGCCACGCCGGCAAGGAGCAGGTTCAGGCGATGGTGAAGAGGCTGTTGCCCGCAGCGCGCGTCGATTCGGCCGACGCGGCGGATGCGCTGGCGCTCGCCATCGCCCACGCGCATCTCTCCGGCACTGCGGCGCGGATCGCGGCGGCGCTCGCATGATCGGCAAGCTGGCCGGCACGGTGGACACGCTCGCGGAGGATCACGCGATCATCGACGTTCATGGGGTGGGCTATCTCGTCTATTGTCCGTCGTCCACGCTCTCGCGCCTCACCGCCGGCGCCGCGGCGAACTTGATGATCGAAACGCGGGTGAGCGAAGATGCGATTCGCCTTTACGGTTTCGCGGCGGCCGAGGAGCGCGAATGGTTTCGCCTGCTCCAGACCGTACAGAATGTCGGCGCCCGGGTGGCGCTGAACGTGCTTTCGGTGCTTTCGTCGCGCGAGCTGGCGCGGGCGGTGGCGCTCGGTGACAAGGCCGCGGTCGGTCGCGCGCAGGGCGTCGGACCGAAGCTCGCCACCCGCATCGTCACCGAATTGAAGGACAAGGTGCCGTCGATGCTGGGCGTTCATGTCGGCGAAAAGTTTTTGGCTGTCCCTTCGCTGACCGGCCCCGAAGCCGACGCCGTCGCCGCGCTCGTCAGGCTTGGCTACACGCCAGGTCAGGCGGCCGAGGTGGTGGCGCGATCGGCGAGGGAGTTCGCCGGCGCTCCCACGGAAGTGCTGCTGCGCGAAAGCCTGCGCAGCATGGCGCGGTAGAATGTTAGAGACGGGCCGAATATGAGCGCCGCAGCGACAGCCGCAAATCAGGACCGCGTCATTGCCGGTGAGCGGCGCGAGGAAGACGCGCTCGAGGCGGGGCTGCGCCCCAAGCGGCTCGCCGAATTCGTCGGACAGAAGCAGGCGCGCGAGAATCTCTCGGTGTTCATTGCCGCGGCGCGTGCACGCAAGGAAGCACTGGACCACGTGCTGTTTTCCGGACCTCCGGGTCTTGGCAAGACCACGCTGGCCCAAATCGTTGCTCGCGAACTCGAGGTGAATTTCCGCTCCACCTCCGGCCCCGTTCTCGCGCGCGCCGGCGATCTCGCCGCGATCCTCACGAATCTCGAGGCCCGCGACGTTCTGTTTATCGACGAGATTCACCGCCTCAACCCGGCTGTCGAGGAAATTCTCTATCCGGCGATGGAGGATTTTGAACTCGACCTCGTTATCGGCGAGGGTCCGAGCGCGCGCTCGGTGAAGATCACGCTCCAGCCGTTCACGCTGATCGGTGCCACCACCCGTTCGGGTCTGATCACGACGCCGCTGCGCGACCGCTTCGGCATACCGATCCGCCTCACTTTCTACGCGTCGGACGAGCTTCAGGCGATTGTCGAACGCGGCGCCCGTATTCTGTCTCTGGATCTCACAGCAGACGGCGCACGGGAGATTGCGGCGCGCGCGCGCGGTACGCCGCGAATTGCCGGCCGGCTGTTAAAACGCGTGCGCGACTTTGCCGCTGTTGCCGGGCACGTACGGATTGATGCGAAAATCGCCGATGCGGCGCTGACCCGGCTTGAAGTCGACGGCCGCGGCCTGGACGCCTTTGACCGGCGCTATCTGAGGCTCATCGCCGAATCGTTTGCCGGCGGCCCGGTTGGGATTGAAACCATTGCCGCGGCGCTCAGCGAAGCCCGCGATGCCATTGAAGAAATCGTCGAACCGTTCCTTTTGCAGCAGGGCCTGCTGCAACGCACGCCGCGCGGCCGGATGGTAACGGGCGCCGCCTTTGCGCAGCTCGGTCTCGAACCGCCGGCGCGCGATCCGGGTCAACTCGGCCTTTTCGTGCAAGAAGGCGACGATGCCGGGTGACCGAGGAGTCGCGGGGCGCTTTGAAGGACGCGTCCACATTTTGCCGATCCGTATCTATTACGAAGACACCGATCTTTCCGGCGTCGTGTACCACGCGAATTATCTGCGATTCATGGAACGGGGCCGATCGGAATTTTTCCGCTGTGCCGGAATCGAGCGGCTGGCGATGATGGACGAAGACGAGGCGACGGTCTGGACATTGCGCAGAGCCTCGCTTGAGTTTCACCGGCCCGCGCGCGTGGACGATCTCGTAGAAGTGCATACAAGGGCCACGTCGCTGACGGGCGCGCGCATGACCGCCGATCAAAAGATATATCGAGCCGGCGCGCTGCTCGCGCACGGTACAGTCGAGGCCTGCGTCATAACGCTCGCAGGCAGGCCGCGGCGCATTCCGCACAGTCTCCGCGCAAGATTGCTGCCGCTCGTCGGCGCCGAAAATGTGTAAAAGATTTTTGCCGCAATTCGGCCACGTTGGAATGCGCGAGTGCGGACGTTCCGATTCCCGCAACAAACAGTCTTATGCAGTTTCACGAGACCACAGAGGGATGCGGATGAAGCTGGCGCAAACGACTGCGCGATTGACGGCGGCGATCATTTATTTTCTGTTTCTGTTTACTGCATCGGGTGTTTACGCGCAGCGAACCCCGGAGGCTGCGCCGACCGGTCCGAACGTCCAGGCCCAACAGCTTGGAACGCCGCAGGCCGCACCGACCACGCCGGTGGATGTGACCCAGACCGGCAACAGCTTGGGTCCGGGATTCACCGGCATTTCGATTTATTCGCTGTTCATGCGGGCCGATCCCATCGTGAAAGCGGTGATGGCGATCCTGGCGCTCGCCTCGCTATGGTCGTGGGCGATCATCTTCAACAAATGGGTGGTGCTCGGTTCGCTGCGCCGCCGCGCCGACAAATTTGAAAAGAACTTCTGGTCGGGAACGTCGCTCGACGATCTCTATCAGCAATACGTGCATCATATCGATCATCCGATGGTGGCCGTGTTCGCATCGGCGCTTCGCGAATGGCGCCGCGCGTTTGAAAAAGGGTCGCCGCGCCTTGAATTTCTGGCGGGCGTCAAGGATCGAATTGACAAGGCGATGTCGGTCACCATTCAGCGCGAATCGCAGGGCATCGAGCGCCAGCTCGGATTTCTCGCGACTGTGGGCGCGACGGCGCCCTTTGTCGGCCTCTTCGGGACGGTGTGGGGAATCATGAATTCGTTTTCGGCCATAGCGGCGCGGCACGATACGACGCTCGCCGTGGTCGCGCCCGGAATCGCCGAAGCCCTGTTTGCGACGGCGATGGGACTGCTCGCCGCGATTCCCGCCGTCGTGTTCTACAACAAGTTCGTCAACGAGATTGCCCGTTATGTCGGCCGTCTCGAAAGCTTCGCCGACGAGTTTTCCGCGATTCTTTCGCGGCAGCTCGATGAAAAGGCCGCGGCCGCGTAATGCCTGCCGTCACCGAACGCGCTCAGATCGGACGGCGCCGGCGCGCGCGCCCGCTGTCGGAAATCAACGTTACGCCCTTCGTCGACGTGATGCTCGTGCTTCTCATCGTCTTCATGGTCACGGCGCCGCTTCTCACCGTCGGCGTACCCGTCGATCTTCCAAAAACGAAGGCGCAGGCGTTGAGCCAGGACCGCGAGCCGCTGAGCGTTACGGTGCGCCGCGACGGCAGTATTTACCTCCAGAACACGCGCGTCGCCGAAGAGGACGTGGTTCAACGGCTTACCGCCATTGCGGCAAACGGTTACGACCAGCGGATTTTCGTGCGCGGCGACAAAGCGGTCGATTACGGCCGCGTGATGGAAGTGATGGCCCTCATCAGCGCGGCAGGCTTCACCCACATTGGTCTCGTTACGGATGTGGTGCGGCCGCCGAGTGAGAATGACAGGAACAAGAAGTAGGATTTCCAGCGAAACGCTCGCCGGCGACAACCGCTCCCCGGTCGGATTGGCGGCGTCGTTTCTCCTGCACGGCGCGGTCGTCGCGGGGACGCTCTTCACGTTTTCCCACACCCTTCAGCTTCCCGATCAGGCGCCGCCGGTGGTGCCCGTGGACCTCGTGACAATCGCGGCGAAGACAAATGTGCGCGCGACGGTGCGTCCCCAGCCGCACATCGCGCCTGAGCCCACACCGCCGGTCCCCAAGGTGGTGCCCGCGCCTACTCCGCCGCAGCCCACACCGCCGGTCCCCAAAGCAGTGCCCGCGCCCACTCCGCCGCAGCCCCCACCCGCGGAGGAAAAACCGAAGGAAGCCGCAGCCGAACCGATCGCAGAAGCGCCGCCGCGTCCTGCACCGAGGCACAAGCCGCAACCGCCCGCGGAAAAGGAAGAGAAAAAGAGTTTCGATATGGACAAGGTGCTGGCGCTGCTCAACAAGGTTGCACCATCCCAGGAGGCGGCAGCGCCGAATGCCCCCAGTGCGGCACGCACCGTACGTGGAATCGGCGCACAGACGGCGATGACGGCGGACCTCCAGGATGCGCTGCGGAGCCAGATTCAGCCATGCTGGAGTCCTCCCGTGGGCGCGCCGCATCCGGAGCGCCTCATCGTCAGCTTCGATCTTTTTCTCAATCCTGATGGATCGGTCGCACAGCCGCCACAATTGACGGCAGATTCGCAAACAGCGGCGACGCGGGATGCTTTCGTCAGGGCGGCTGCCGACGCGGCGCGGCGCGCAATCTACACCTGCGCTCCGTTCAAACTGCCGGCAGACCGGTACCAGGAGTGGCGGGAAATCAATCCGTTTATCTTCGATCCGAGAAACATGCTCGGCCAGTAGCTTCGGAGTTGGTCATGAAGGTGTTCGCCCTTTTTTGTACAGCGGTAATTGCCTGGTTCGTTTCTGGGCTCGAGCCCTCGTCGGCGGCGCTGCAGGTGAATGTGAACCAGGGCAATATTCAGCCGCTGCCCATCGCCATTCCCGATTTTGCCGCCGGCCAGCCCGGCGACGCCACCGTTGGAGAACAGATTGCCGGCGTTGTCCGCGCCGATCTCGAGCGTTCCGGCATTTTCCGGCCGCTCGATCCCAAGTCTTTCATCGAGCAGATCAAGGAGATCAATTCCGTACCGAATTTTGCCAATTGGCGGGTGATCAACGCGCAGGCCCTGGTGCCGGGGTCGGTGGTAACGAACCCGGACGGCTCCCTGCGCGTCGACTTTCGGCTCTGGGATGTCTTCGCCGGCTCCGAAATCGGACAGGGCAAGCAATATCGCACCGCTGCCGCCAACTGGCGGCGCATTGCACACATCATCTCGGACGAAATCTACCAAAGAATCACCGGCGAAAAGGGCTATTTCGATACCCGCATCGTTTTTATTTCCGAGAGCGGCCCCCTGAAAAGCCGCAAGAAGCGCCTGGCCATCATGGACGAGGATGGCGCGAATCCGACCTTCCTCACCAGCGGCGACTATCTCGTTCTGACGCCGCGGTTCAATCCCACGGCGCAGATGATTGCGTACATGTCGTACTATGCCGGCAGGCCGCGCGTGTACCTGTTCGATCTCGAGACCGGACGGCAGCAGATGCTTGGCGATTTTCCCAGCATGACATTCTCGCCGCGGTTCTCGCCGGACGGAAACAAGGTGGTGATGACACTCGAGCAACGCGGGAATTCCGACATCTATGTCATGGATCTCAGAACGCGGGCGATCTCGCGCCTGACCACCGATCCCGCCATCGATACCTCGCCTTGTTATTCGCCGGACGGCAATCAGATCGTCTTCGAGTCCGACCGGGGCGGGTCGCAGCAGGTGTACGTCATGAACGCCAACGGCTCGAATGTGCACCGCATCAGCTTCGGGGGCGGCAAGAACGGCACGCCGGTGTGGAGTCCACGCGGCGACCTCATCGCCTTTACCAAACAGGCGGGCGGCGAATTTCGCATCGGTGTCATGCGTCCCGATGGATCGGGCGAGCGCATCATCACCGATGGCTGGGAAGACGAAGGGCCCACCTGGGCGCCAAATGGTCGCGTGCTCATGTTCTCGCGGACGCTGCGCGGTGGGCATGGTTCGCAAATCTGGTCGGTGGACGTGACGGGACGAAACGAGCGCCGCGTGCAAACGCCCGGTGACGCTTCGGACCCGGCATGGTCGCCCTTGATCCAATAGGCGTGGAGTTCCTAGAGTTATGTTCGAGGATCACGCTTCGCGAAAGGTGCGCGCGTCGGTCTCATCGCGCAGTCCCCCCGCACCGGGGAAATGCGCCTTCTTAGGAGTCGCGGTTTCATGATGAGCATGCCCAGGAATTTCAGGCTCGTAGCCATGGCAGCGGTACTGGTCGTCGCCGGCTGCGCGAGCAAACCCAAGCCGGTCGCGGAAGCGCCGCCACCCACCCCGCCACCGGCGCCTTCGGTGCAGAGCCAGGTCGAATCGACTGTCGTGCCGGGAAGCGTCCAGGATTTCCGGGTAAATGTCGGCGATACGGTCCACTTCGACTACGACAAGTACGACATCAAGAGCGAGGATCGCGATTTGCTCCAGCGCCAGGCGGCCTGGTTGCAGAAATATCCGCAGGTGCGCGTGACAGTTGAAGGGCATTGCGACGAACGCGGAACGCGCGAGTACAATCTCGCCCTCGGCGCCCGCCGCGCAAATGCGGTGAAAGAGTACCTGGTCAGCCTCGGTGTTTCTTCGTCACGGCTCGACACGATCTCCTACGGCAAGGAGCGCCCGATCTGCACCGAGTCCAATGAATCCTGCTGGGGGCAGAACCGCCGTGGTGTGACCACGATCACCAGTGGCGCGGCAACCTCTTAAGCCGGTTGGGTCCGAGAGCGCCGGCTTGCCGGCCATCCTCGGAAATCCGTTGCGTGCATCACATACGCCCTATTTTGGGCTTAGTATTGCATTTGTAATTGGTGATTAGCGCGCCGCGGTGCGAGCACTGGGTATGGTTGCGAAATCAAATCTCCTGAGGCCGGCAAGACTGACGGTAGGAATCGTTGCGGCCTGCCTGCTGTGCGGCCCGGCCGCGTCGCAGGACAGCGATCTCGCGGCGCGCCTCTCCGCCGACCAGGCGAAGGCGCAGGCTCTTTCCCAGCGTCTCGAAATGATCGCGAAGAATGGCGGTGAGACACGCGTCGCCGAGATGTTCGGCGAAAGCGATGAGGAAAAAGCCGCACGGTTGCAGAAAGAGCAGGCACAGGATTCGAGCATTGCGACCCTCAGTCAGCGGGTCGGAGACCTCGAGGAGACCTTGCGACGACTGACCGGACAGGTCGAGGAGCTCGATCATCGCGTCGGCGAGTTCAACGAAAAGCTCACCCGCGTGCGCAAAGAGTTCGAGTACAGGATTTGCGCCTTGGCGGCGCAGCAGCTTGGGGCGAGTGCCACGCCCGGTGAAGAAAACGGCTTGCCGTGCGGCGCCGCCCAGCAGAGCGCGGCGCCCGGCTTTGTACCACCCTCCGCGGGCGGGACTCACCTGGCGCCGCCGCCGGGCGTGCTCGGAACGCTGCCTCGGGGCGAACTTTCCCAGCAGAATCAGGCCCCAGCCAATCAAATGGCTGCAATCGATGTGCGATCGCAGTTCGACGCCGCCATGAACCTGGTGGCTAGGGCACAGTACGCGGAAGCCCGCGCCGCCATGCAGGCGTTTGCCGACACCCATCCCGACGACACGGATCTGACCCCAAGAGCGCTCTATTGGGTCGGCGATATCGCCTATTCGGTCCAGAAAGATTATGCGGGCGCGGCTCGCGCCTTTCTGCAGGAATTGAAGACGTATCCTCAAAACGAACACGCGCCGGACAGCATGCTCAAGCTCGGTCAGTCTCTCATCGCCATGAACTTGCCCAAGGAAAAAAAGGAAGGCTGCAGGGCTCTTGCCACGCTCCCGAACCAGTACCCGACCGCTCCGAAATCCGTCACCGATAAGGCGCTCGCCGAGCGCAAAGCCAGCGGTTGTCGCTGAGGCGATTTCCGCGCGGGAATTCGGGCGGGCGATGGATGGCGTGCTCGCCGCCGGCGCAGAATGGCCGGGCGCGGTTGCGGTCTCCGGCGGCGCCGATTCCCTGGCGCTGATGTTCCTGCTCGCCGACTGGGCTGCGGCAGAGCGGCGTCCAGGCCCTGTCGTCCTTACGGTCGATCATGGATTGCAGCCGCACGCGACGAGGGTCGCGCGGGATGTCGTGAAGCGTGCGGCGCAACGCGGTCTCTGCGCCCATGTCCTGCGCTGGACCGGCCGCAAGCCTTCGGCCGATATCGAAGCCGCCGCCCGGGACGCGCGCTATCGATTGATGGGCACGTGGTGCCGCAGCAAAGGCCCTCGCTCACTCTTTATCGCCCACTCGCTGGAGGACCAGGCGGAAACGTTTCTCTTGCGGCTGATGCGCGGCAGCGGCGTCGATGGGCTCGCCGCGATGACGCCGGTCGCGCCGTTTCCTGGTCCCGGGTGTGAGAACCTCCGGATTGTAAGGCCTCTGCTCGGAGTCCAGCGGGCAAAACTACGCGCGTTCCTCCTTCGACGGAACGAACCTTGGCTGGAGGATCCGATGAACGCCGATATCCGCTTTGCCCGAGCCCGCCTGCGGGGCGCCTGGCCGGCCCTGCGGGAGATGGGGTTTTCGACGGAGCGGATTGCAGCCGCCGCGGGGCATCTCGCCCGCGCCCGTGCCGCTTTGGAGCAGGCGGCTTCCGACCTTTTGGCCATAAGCTGCCGGAGCGTGGAGAACGGCGTGCTTCTCGACGGAGGCGCGATTGCTGCGGTGCCGGAAGAAATCGGGCTTCGCGCCTTGGCCCGGGTCCTGATGCAGGTATCGGGGCGGCACTACCGGCCGCGATTTGAGCGATTGGAGCGGGTGGCGGCCGCTATCCGTTTACAGGAGTTGAGAGGCGGGCGGACGTTGCACGGTTGTTGCATCCGACCTGCTTCGAAACGGGATGCCTGCTTCGGCTCTCGAACCGTGCATGTGGCGCCTGAGGTGAGGCGGTCCCGAACCGGCGGAGACGCCGGGGGCTGAATGGGAATTTGCGATGTTAAGCCCAGCAACAGTCCGTAATTGCCGGCCGATGGAGGGGCTCTTAACGTTTTGCAGGCTGGCAAGGCGCTATGAAGTTCCTATCTAGGCGTTTAGGATTCTGTGTCTTGGCGTGCATGGATCCCAGGAAAGGACGTTCGTGAACAATCTCCGCAATCTTCTGCTCTGGATCATCATCGCGGTCCTTCTGGTTTTCCTGTTCAATATGTTTCAGGGCACCGCAAACCGGCCCCAGTCCACGACGACCAATTACACCGAATTCAATCAGGAAGTGGTTCAGGGGGCGGTGAAGAAAGTCACGATCCAGGGCGAGCAGATCAAATACGAACTCTCCAATGGCCAGGCGTTCACGACTTACGCGCCCAACGATCCCGACCTGACGAAGCGTCTTCTGGCTCACAACGTCCCGATCAATGTGCAGCCTGCCGATGACGGCATGCCGACGCTCCTTGGCGTGATCATCAACTGGTTCCCGATGCTGCTTCTGATCGGCGTCTGGGTGTTTTTCCTGCGCCAGATGCAGGCGGGCGGCGGCAAGGCGATGGGATTTGGCAAGAGCCGCGCCAAGCTTCTTACGGAGCGCACGGGCCGGGTGACGTTCGAGGATGTCGCCGGTGTTGACGAGGCGAAGGAGGAGCTGAAGGAAATCGTCGAATTCCTGCGTGACCCGCAGAAATTCCAGCGGCTGGGCGGCCGCATCCCGAAAGGCGTGCTCCTCGTCGGGCCGCCCGGGACCGGCAAGACATTGCTCGCACGCGCCATCGCGGGCGAAGCCAACGTGCCGTTCTTCACCATTTCCGGCTCGGATTTCGTCGAAATGTTCGTCGGCGTCGGTGCGAGCCGCGTGCGCGACATGTTCGAGCAGGCGAAGAAGAATGCGCCCTGCATCGTTTTCATCGACGAGATCGACGCCGTAGGCCGCCATCGTGGTGCTGGCCTTGGCGGCGGAAATGACGAGCGCGAGCAGACGCTCAATCAGCTGCTGGTTGAAATGGACGGCTTCGAGTCGACCGAGGGCGTCATCCTCATTGCAGCAACGAACCGGCCCGACGTTCTTGATCCCGCCCTGCTCCGTCCAGGGCGCTTCGACCGCCATGTGGTCGTGCCCAATCCCGATCTCTCCGGCCGCGAAAAGATTTTGCGCGTCCACATGCGCAAAGTGCCGCTCGCGCCCGATGTCGATCCGCGCGTGATCGCACGCGGCACGCCCGGATTTTCAGGCGCCGATCTCGCAAACCTGGTGAACGAAGCGGCGTTGCTCGCGGCGCGGCGCGGCAAGCGCGTCGTCACCATGGTCGAGCTGGAAGACGCGAAGGACAAGGTGCTGATGGGGGCCGAACGGCGCTCCATGGCGATGACCGATGAAGAGAAGAAGCTGACCGCGTATCATGAAGGCGGCCACGCGATCGTCGCGCTTTCGGTCAAGGGCTCGGACCCCATTCACAAAGCGACCATCATTCCGCGCGGCCGCGCGCTCGGCATGGTGATGCGCTTGCCGGAACGCGATCAGCTTTCGGTTACCCGCGAAAAGATGCTCGCCGATATTTGCGTAGCCTTTGGCGGACGCATTGCGGAGGAATTGATCTTCGGCCACGAGAAAGTCACGACGGGCGCGATGTCGGATATTGAAATGGCGACGCGCATGGCGCGCGCCATGGTAACGCGCTTCGGCATGTCGGACGAACTGGGACCGCTCGCCTATGCGGAAAACCAGGACGAGGTGTTCCTCGGCCACACCATCGCGCGGCAGCAGAATGTCTCGGAAGCGACAGCGCAGAAGATCGACCAGGAGATTCGCACGATCATCGACAATTGCTACCGCCGCGCGCTCGACATCCTGCACGAGCGCGTAGGGGACCTGCACACGCTGGCCAAGGGTCTCCTGGAATACGAGACGCTGACTGGCGACGAAATCGTGGCCCTGCTCAAGGGCATTCCGCCGGTCCGGGCACCTTATGAGGAACCCGAGCCCCAGCGCGGGCCAGGACCGAGCGTTCCGCAGGCCGGACGTCCGCGCAGCATCGGTCCGATCGCGCCGGAGCCTCAGCCGGGGCGGTGAGCCGAAGCCCCGTTCTTCTCGGAATCGTCAACGTCACGGAAGATTCGTTCTCGGACGGCGGCGTCTATCTCAATCCGGATGCCGCGCTTGCGCATGCGCGCGCACTCGCCGTGGAGGGCGCGGACATCATCGACCTCGGGGCTGCCGCGTCCAATCCGCGGGCCAAATCTGTACCACCGGAAACCGAGATCGCCCGCCTCGCTCCGCTGGTCGAGGCATTGAAAGCCGACAGGATCAAAATCTCGATCGACAGCTTTGCTCCGGAAACGCAGCGCTGGGCCCTCCAGGAACGGGTGGATGTCCTTAACGACATTCACGGATTCCCGCAGACAGAAATCTATCCCGCATTGGCGCGCTCCAATACAAAGCTGATCGTGATGCATGCCTTGCGCAACGATGGGCCGGCACGCCGCGAAGACCAAACGCCGCCGAATTTGTTCGAACGAATTCTCGGGTTTTTCGAGCAGCGTGTTGCCGCGCTCACCAGCGTCGGGATCGACCGCCGCCGGCTGATCCTCGATCCCGGCATGGGGCTCTTTCTTGGCAACGATCGGAGAGCCTCCTTTGAGGTCTTGAGGCGACTCGCCCAGCTGAAGGATGCCTTCGGCCTGCCGATACTCATCTCGGTCTCCCGAAAGTCCTTTCTGCGCCCGGAAGGCCGAAAAGCCGCGGAATCAGGCGCTTCTACGCTCGCCGTCGAACTGTTTGCAGCCGCCCAGGGCGCCGATTACATCCGCACCCACGACCCGCGGGCGCTCCGGGACGGGCTTTTCACCATGAGGGCGCTGGAAGCCGAAAACAGTAACCAAATCACGGAGGCGCGTCTGCTATGATGCGGCTCTGGAACTTCGAAACCGCGACACTACGACACTAAGCACCAAGGAACAGGCAGCATGAACCGAAAGCTCTTCGGAACCGACGGTATTCGCGGGCTGGCGAACAAGCACCCGATGACGCCAGAAATCGCGATGAAGGCGGGCATGGCGGCGGGCCGCCTGTTCACCCATGGCGACCAGCTGCACCGCGTCGTCATCGGCAAGGACACGCGGCTCTCGGGCTACATGATCGAATCGGCCCTCGTCGCGGGCTTCACCGCGGTCGGCATGGACGTCTTCCTGTTCGGGCCGCTGCCGACGCCTGCGATCGCCATGCTGACGCGATCGCTGCGTGCCGATCTGGGCGTGATGATTTCCGCCTCCCACAATCAGTTCGAGGACAACGGCATCAAGTTCTTCGGTCCCGACGGGCTTAAACTCTCCGACGAACGCGAGACCGCCATCGAGGAATTGATGGCCAAGGGTCTCGAGGAGGGGCTCGCGCCATCGCGCAAGATCGGACGCGCCAAACGCATCGACGATTCCCAGGCGCGCTACATCGAATATGCGAAACGAACCTTCCCGAAGAATTTGACGCTTGACGGACTGCGCATCGTGATCGACTGCGCAAACGGCGCGGCGTACAAAGTGGCGCCGCTGATCCTGTGGGAGCTGGGCGCAGAGGTCATCGAAATCGGTACAGAACCGAACGGTTTCAACATCAATCACGAATGCGGCTCGACGTTTCCCGAAGCCATGCAGCGCAAGGTGCGCGAGCGGCGCGCGGATTTCGGCATCGCTCTCGATGGCGATGCCGATCGCGTCGTGATGTCGGATGAGAGGGGCAATCTCATCGACGGCGACCAGATCCTCGCGCTGATCGCGCGCTCCTGGTCGAAAACCGGCGAACTTCAGGGCGGCGGCGTTGTCGGCACCGTCATGTCCAATGCGGGGCTGGAGCGCTATCTCGGCAGCCTCGGCCTCAAGCTGGAACGCGCACCCGTCGGCGACCGCTACGTTATCGCGCGCATGTGGGGAGGCGGCTTCAATGTCGGCGGCGAGCAGTCGGGCCACATCATCCTGCGCGACTTCTCCACCACCGGCGACGGAATCATCGCCGCCCTCCAGGTGCTGGGCGTGCTTGCGATGGAGAAGCGGCCGGCCAGCGAAGCCTCGAGAATTTTCGAGCCGCTGCCACAGGTGATCGAGAATGTGCGCTACCGCAACGGCTCGCCGCTGACCAACGAAAAAGTCAAGGAACGCATCAAGGACTGCGAAGCACGCATCAATGGCGCCGGCCGCATCATCGTTCGGAAATCGGGAACGGAACCCGTCATCCGCGTCATGGCCGAAGGGGACGACGAAAACCTCGTGCGCGCGGTCGTGAGCGAGCTCGTCTCCGTCATTAAAGAGGCCGTTGCTTGAGACGCGCGCCCGCGCGGCTCTTGATCATTGCAGGATCGGATTCGAGCGGCGGCGCCGGGTTGCAGGCCGACATCAAGACGGCATGCGCCTTCGGCGTGTACGCCATGACCGCCGTCACCGCGATCACGGTGCAGGACACGACCGGCGTCCACGCCATCCATCCCGTTTCCGCGGCGACCGTGCGCGAGCAGATCGCCTGTTGCCTCTCCGACCTCGGCGCCGACGCGATCAAGATCGGCATGCTGGGCTCTGCCGAAACCGTTGAAGCAGTCGCGGACGTTCTGGAGCGCGCCGCCCGCAGCATTCCGCTTGTGCTTGATCCGGTGCTGGCATCGACCGGCGGCACGCCACTCCTTGCGGAAGATGCCGTTGCCGTTCTGAAGGAGCGGCTGTTTCCGCGCGCCACGCTTCTCACGCCCAACATTCCCGAAACGGCGGCGCTCGCTTGTACGCCGGTCCACGATGCCGACACGATGCGGACAGCCGGCGGCGAACTCCGCGCTTTGGGTGCTTCAGCCGCGCTCGTCAAAGGCGGTCACGCCGAAGGCACCATGATTGAGGACGTGCTCGTCTGGAATGAGGGCGCGCGCGTGTTCTCTTCGCCGCGCATCGAAAGCGGCCACACGCACGGGACGGGCTGTACGCTCGCGACCGCCATCGCCTGCGGCCTGGCGCAACAATTGCCGCTCATTGATTCCATCGAACGCGCCCGCGCCTTTGTTCAGGAAGGGATACGGACCGCACCGGACTTCGGCCACGGCAACCGCCCCCTCAATCATCTGCACATGCTTCGCTGAAGCGCCGGATCTCCGCCACGCAATGCCTGCGCGGAGGAGGAAACGTCGATGTCAATCCGCAATCATCGTGGTCAGCCGTTCGCGGATGATCGCTTGCGCTTCGCGCATGATGCGCGAGACCAGTTCGGCGCAAGTCGGGATGTCGTGAATGAGCGCCTGGCTCTGCCCCGCCGACCAGATGCCGGCGTCCATTTCGCCCTGATCGAGAACGGTCGCGCCGCGCGTGCCCGCCACCAGATCCTTGATGTCCGCGAAAGTGGCATTGCCGCGCGTCTCGATGGCAATCACTTCGTCGCTGATGGCGTTCTTCGCCACCCGCGCAGTGTTGTGCAGCGTGCGGAAGATCAGATTGGTCGCACGTTCATCATTCGCCACGATCTGGCGTTTTACGTTTTCGTGGATCGGCGCCTCGACAGTCGCCATGAAACGCGTGCCCATATTGGCGCCGTCGCAGCCGAGAACGAGCGCCGCCACCAGACCGCGCGCATCGGCGATGCCGCCCGAAGCGATGATCGGAATCCGGATTTTGTCCGCCGCTGCAGGAAACAGGATCAGGCCGCCGACATCATCCTCGCCGGGGTGGCCCGCGCATTCGAAGCCGTCGATCGATACGCAATCGACGCCGAGCGCCGCGGCTTTTAGCGCGTGGCGCACGCTGGTGCATTTGTGAATTACCTTGACGCCCGCTTCGCGGAAGCGGGGGAGATGCGGTTGCGGATTGTTGCCTGCGGTCTCCACGATCTTGACGCCGCTTGCGATGATCGCTTCGCGGTATTCGTCGTACGGAATGGGCGTGATGCTCGGCAGGATCGTGAGGTTCACGCCGAACGGCCGGTCGGTCAGTTCGCGGCACCGCGCCACGGCTTTTTCGAGGTCTTCCGGTTTGCCCGCCGAATGCGCGGTGATGAATCCAAGCGCACCGGCGTTGGCGACCGCGGCGATCAGTTCCACCTTGCCGACGCGGGTCATGCCGCCGCAGGTGATCGGCGCCTCCACGCCAAACATTTCGGTAAATCGGGTTTTCAGCATCTCATGCTCCTACCTATAACGTGATCCATCTGAACTGCTGAAAATCTGGACACTAGAGCGGAATTCGTTCGAATCGAATCACCTATTGGCTGTCATGCTGCGCGAATGCGCAGCATCCAGATGGGGAGCGGCGCATGGCAACCAGTTTACACAGGCTTGCTTCACATCCTTGCCAGATTTCTTCTGGATCATGCGCATTCGCGCATGATGACAATCGGAAAGGGGCGCTCACATCTGTGTTCGGATTCCGTCCTTATCGATCCGCGAACGGATCGCGGACCAGAATCGTGTCTTCACGTTCGGGGCTGGTGGAAAGGAGCGCAACCGGCGCACCGATCAGCTCTTCCACGCGGCGGATATATTTGATCGCGGTCGCGGGCAACGCGGCCCAAGAGCGCGCGCCGCGCGTCGATTCGTTCCAGCCCTCCAGCGTCTCGTAGATCGGCTCGACCCGCGCCTGCGCGCGGCAATCGGCGGGCAGGTGATCGGTTTCGCCGCCGTCAAGCCTGTACGCAGTACAGATTTTGATCTCGTCCATGCCGTCCAGCACGTCGAGCTTGGTGAGCGCAATGCCGTCGATGCCGCCGGTGATGACCGTCTGACGGACTAGCACCGCGTCGAACCAGCCGCAGCGGCGCTTGCGTCCCGTCACCGTGCCGAATTCGGCGCCGCGCGTTCCAAGACGATCACCGGTTTCGTCGCGCAGTTCGGTGGGGAACGGACCTTCGCCGACCCGCGTCGTGTACGCCTTGGCGATGCCGAGAACATAACCCACGTCGCGCGGCCCGCAGCCGCTGCCGGTCGCCGCCTGCCCGGCCACGGTGTTCGAGGAGGTGACGAACGGATAGGTGCCGTGGTCGACATCCAGAAGAACGGCCTGCGCGCCTTCGAACAGCACGCGTCTGCCGTCGCGACGCGCTTCGTCGAGCGCGCGCCAGGCGGAGCCGGAATACGGGAGGATGCGCGGTGCGATCGTTTCCAGCGCCGACAGGAGCGGTTCGGGTTCGATTTCGCCTGCGCCGGTCCCGCGCCTCAGCGCATTGTGATGCGCGAGCAGCCGTTCCAGTTTCGCCGGCAGGGAGGCCGGATCCGCAAGATCGATGACACGCAAGGCACGCCGGCCGACCTTGTCTTCGTAGGCGGGACCGATCCCGCGCATGGTGGTGCCGATGCGTTGTACATTGTTCGCGGTTTCGCGGGTTTCGTCGAGATCGCGATGCAGCGGCAGAATGAGCGCCGCGTTGTCCGCCACCAGCAACGATTCCGGTGTGATCTGCACGCCCTGGGCAGCAAGGCGGTCGATCTCGTCCGCAAAGGCCCACGGATCCACCACGACGCCGTTGCCGATGATGGAGAGCTTGCCGGGCCTGACCACGCCGGACGGCAAGAGACTGAGTTTGAATGTCTTGCCGTCGATGACAAGCGTGTGGCCGGCGTTGTGGCCGCCCTGAAAGCGCACCACGACATCGGCGCGCGCCGACAGCCAGTCGACGATCTTGCCTTTGCCCTCGTCGCCCCACTGGGCGCCGATCACCGCCACATTCGCCATGATCCGTCCCGGCTTGCCCCTCTAATGTCCCGATTCTGAAGATCGCCGGGCACCCTCAGCGAGTATAGGGAGGATTCGGCCGAAGCGTCAGGCCGCTTTGGGTCCAAACGGCACGAGCATGGGAACGCGGCGGCGGTAGGCGTCGTAGCTCTCCGCGCCCAGTTCCTCGCGAAGAAAGCGCTCCTCGAGCCGCGCCTTGATCCAGAAGCCGAGCGTCATCACGGCGGCCCCCAATAGGGCAAAGGCCGTGCCCTTGATGGCAGCCGTCGCGAACACCGCGAGGATGATGCCAGTATAGATCGGGTGCCGGACGATCCCGTACGGCCCCTTATCCACGATCCGGTGGCCTTCCTTTTTCGACACCCATCCCGACCAGAGGCGGCCAAGCATCAGGCGTGCCCACCAGGTGAAGAGGAACCCGGCGGCGGCCAGGCCGAACAGCACCCAGTTCGCCTCGCGGCTGAGCGACCAGAGAATCATGGGACTGTCGTAGGAGCGGATCGGGATGGCGAAGACCAGCACGGCGCCGGCGAGCGTGACCACGCGATAGAGAATCTCGGCGCCGAACGCCGGCCGTTTGGCGGAGCGGTCGGACCAGAACGCAGCGGCGATCCAGGTCAGAATCCACAAACACCACAGATAATTGATGGCGAGCTGCGGGGTCATTGCTTCTGCAGATGGCGTCAGCGGACCGCCTGCACAAGGCCAGAGCGCAGAGCGCGTGGTGGCGGTTTTCCTCCTCACGCTTAGCGCGGGGGAGGGGGACCGCGAAGCGGTGGAGGGGCAATGGGGTAATTAGGGACCGGAAACCATCTCCCTTCCGGCCCACATTGCGGACCCCCGCCGGTGAAAAGGGGGAAAATGGGTTCCTGTCCCTAATTACCGCTGACGCGCGGCTCAGAAGGCAAGCGCCTTGGCCTGCCCGACAAGCGGCAGGTTGCGGATTTTGATCAGAGTCCGTTCGTCGACAGCGCTATCCACTTCGACAAGCGCGATCGCATCGGCCCCCGGCGCTCTGCGCCCGAGCGCAAACGCGGCGATGTTGATCCCGGCATCGCCAAGCTCGGTCCCAAGCCGGCCGATGAATCCCGGCTTGTCCTCATTGGTGACGTACAACATGTGCGGCGCAAACTCCGCCTCCAGATCGATTCCCTTGACCTGAATGAGGCGCGGCCGTCCGTCCGAAAACACCGTGCCTGCAACATCCCGGCTGAGACCCTCGGCCGAGATCGCAAGCTTGATGTAGCCCTCATAAGCGCCCTGGCGGTCGCGGCTCGTCTCTTCGATCGCGATGCCGCGCTCGCGCGCCCTGAGCGGCGCATTGACCATGTTGACGCCTGCGAGCGTGCAATGGAGCAGCCCCGCCAGCGCGGCCTGGGTGAGTGCCGCCCGGTTGAGCGAATTCGGCGTTCCTTCGTACACCACATGCACGGAGAGAATGCCGGTTTCCGTCAACTGCCCGGCAAAGGCGCCGAGCCGTTCCGCAAGCAGGAGCCATGGCCGCGCGCGGTTTGCCTCTTCCGCGCTGAGCGCCGGCGAATTGAGCGCATTCACGACTGCGCCGCTGAGAAGAAAGTCGGAAATCTGCTCGGCAATCTGTACCGCGACCTTCTCCTGTGCTTCGCTGCTCGAGGCGCCGAGATGGGGCGTGGCGATCACGCGTTCGTCGCCGAAAAGGGCGTGACTCCGTGCCGGCTCTTCTTCGAAGACGTCGAGGGCCGCACCTTTCAGATGTCCCGACTCGAGCGCCCTTTTCAGCGCCGTCTCGTCCACCAGGCCGCCGCGCGCGCAGTTGATGAGGCGGGCACCTTTTTTCATCCGGGCGATGGCCTCCGCCGAGAGGATGTTGCGCGTCTCCGGCGTAAGCGGCACGTGCAGCGAAACGAAATCCGAGCGGGCGAGAAGATCGTTCAATTCGACCTTCTCGATGCCGAGAAGGGCGGCCCGCTCGTGTGGCAGCCACGGATCGTAGGCGATCACCTTCATCTTCAGGCCTTTGGCGCGATCCGCGACGATCCCGCCGATATTGCCCGCGCCGATGATGCCGAGCGTCTTGCCGTACAGTTCGGTACCGACGAAGCGCTCCTTTTCCCAACGGCCGGAATGGGTCGAGGCGTTCGCGGCGGGAAGATCGCGCGCCAGCGCCATCAGGAGCGCGATCGTGTGTTCCGCCGTGGTGATGGAATTGCCGAACGGCGCGTTCATCACGATCACTCCCGCCGCCGTCGCCGCATCGACGTCGATATTGTCGACGCCGATGCCGGCGCGGCCGATGACCTTCAGCTTTTTCGCCGCCTGGATGATGTCTGCGGTCAGTTTCGTTGCCGAGCGCACGGCGATCGCATCGTAATCGCCGGCGATGTCGAGCAGCGCCTCTCTGGAAATGCCCGGACGCGCTTCGGCGTCGATGCCGCGTTCGGAAAAGACGCCTAGCGCGGACGGCGAGAGCTTGTCGGCGATCAGGACCTTGGGCACGCGGGCCTCAGGCGTTCAGCGTTTCCCAGGCCCAGTCGAGCCACGGCGTCAGCTTTGCCACGTCGTCTTTCTCGACCGTCGCGCCGCACCAGATGCGCAGTCCCGGCGGCGCGGTTCGATGCGAAGCGATGTCGAAGGCGATGCCCTCCTGTTCGAGAATGGCCGCGAACCGGCGCACGGCAGTGAACTGCTCGGCGACCGGCATTCGCGCAAACGAACGCTCGACGATCTTCAGGCACACCGATGTCGTCGAGCGGACGCGCTCATCGGCCGCCGTGAACGCGGCCCATTCGGATGTGCGCACCCAGCGCGACAGCGCCGCAAAGTTTTCGTTGGTGCGGGCGATCAGCGCCGGCAATCCGCCGATCGATTCCGCCCAGGCAAGAGTGTCGAGATAATCTTCGAGCGCGAGCATCGAAGGCGTATTGAGCGTTTCGCCCTCGAAAAATCCTTCGTGCAATTTTCCGTCCTTGGTCAGGCGGAAGATTTTGGGCAGCGGCCATGGTGGCGCGTGCGACTCGAGCCGCTCGACGGCGCGCGGCGACAGCACCAGCATGCCGTGGGCGGCTTCGCCGCCGAGCACTTTCTGCCAGGAGAAGCAGGTCGCATCGAGCTTCTCCCACGGCAAATCCATCGCGAAGCAGGCGCTGGTCGCGTCGCAGATCGTGACCCCCTCGCGATCGGCGTCAATCCACGCGCCGTCGGGCACGCGCACGCCGGAGGTCGTTCCGTTCCAGACGAAGACGACGTCGTGTTTCGGATCGACCGCGCGCAGGTCCGGCAGCTCGCCATAATCCGCTTTCAGCACGCGCGTATCGGCGAGCTTCAATTGCGTGATCGCGTCGCGCATCCATTCGGCGCCGAAGCTTTCCCACACCAGCACATCGACGGGACGCGGCCCGAGGAGCGCCCACATCGACAGTTCCACCGCGCCGGTGTCTGACGCCGGCACCATGGCCACGCGATAATCGGCCGGCAGGCGCAACAGCGCTTTCGTCCGCGCCAGCATGTCGCGAATTTTTGCCATGCCGGGTTTCGAACGGTGCGAGCGGCCGAGCAGCGCGCCCGAGAGCCGCTCGAGGCTCCAGCCGGGGTGTTTGGCACAGGGGCCGGAGGAAAAAAAAGGCCGTGCGGGGCGCACGGCGGGACGATTTGGCGTCATGCTCATTCCTTCCAGAATGATTGCGCTTCGTTGGGAAAGCGTGGCCCACCGCGGTGTTAGAGAATTGGCTCCCGCGCGTCAATTGCCGCTCTCCAAAGCCACCGCAACGTGGAGTTAGATCCGCAGCACCTTTGAGATTTTCATCCGGGCAAAAGCGGGAAATGCCGCACCGGGAACACCCTCCCCCAAAACCGGAACGTGACCGCCGCCCGGATCGTTTTGAATGAAATCGTTCCGGAGTTTTGCGCGCATGCCGCTAGAGACAAATCCGCCTGTCGATCCGGATGAGGTGGAACTGGGAATAGCCACCGACAAAGTCTGTCACGTCGTCTGGAAGGCCAGGCAGTTCGACATGAAAGAGGCCGACGCCGACCCGGACTCCGGCTCGAATGCCGCCGATGACGGCATGACCGATGTGCTGGAAAGCACGCCGGACGATCCGGTGTACAGCGAACTTGTTTCCTTCATCCGCGCGCTCGATCTCGACGAGCAGATCGCGCTCGTCGCCCTCGCCTGGGTTGGGCGCGGAACGTACGATGTTTCAGAATGGCAGCAGGCGCTCGACACCGCACGCACCGAACACACCAACCGCACGGCGGAATATTTGTTGGGACTGCCGCTCCTGGGCGACTATCTCGAAGAGGGTCTGGCCGCTTTCGACCTCAGCTGCGCCGACTTCAACGCAAGGATTTAGCGCCAGCCTAACAAGACGTTGTCATGCTGCGCGAATGCGCAGCATCCAGTTGGAAGCAACGGGACCGCGTCGCCCAGCCGGAGCCGTCCCACACACGGCTGCAAGCCTGCCAGTTTTCTTCTGGATGCTGCGCATTCGCGCAGCATGACGATCTCTAAATCTCGATTTCGCCGCGCAGATAGAGCGCGCAGGTGCCGGACAGAATGGTGCACGTGCCGGCGTCGGTGCAGGTGAGGTCGCCGCCGCGCGGGCTGACCTGGCGCGCGCGCAGGGTTTTCTTGTCCAAACGCTTCGCCCAGAACGGCGTCAGCGCGCAATGCGCCGATCCCGTCACCGGATCTTCCGCCACACCGTGATGCGGCGCGAAGTAGCGCGAGATGAAATCGTAACCGTCGTCGCCGGCTGCGGTCACGATCAGTCCCTTGTCGCTGGGAATGATCGGAGCAACCACGCCGGGTCCCTTGATGCGCCGGATCTCGGATGCATCGCGGAAAACCGCGAGCAGGTTTCGTCCGGTGTGAACTTCCGCCGGCGGCTGTATGCCAAACGCGTCGCCGATTTCCGCCGCCAGCTCCGGATCGTTCAGTGGCGCCACCATGTCGGATGGCAGCGACATCGAATGCCGCGCCTCGGCGCCGCGTTCGACCGTGAGCGTTCCCGACCGCGTTTCGAAGGAAACGGAATCGAGCGCGGGCTCGAGTTCGGCGAACAGCAGCCAGGCGCTGGCAAAGGTGGCGTGGCCGCAAAGGTCGACTTCCGTCGTCGGCGTGAACCAGCGCAAACCGTAGCGGCCGTGTCCCTCGCGCACGATAAAAGCCGTCTCGGCAAGATTGTTCTCGTTGGCGATCCGCTGCATCAGCGTGTCGGCTGGCCAGCTTTCGAGAGGCACGACCGCCGCGGGATTGCCTTCGAACGGCTTCTCCGCAAACGCATCGATCTGCCAGAGCCTGAGCTTCATTGCGCTTACCTCGGAAACCTTCGGATTTTATCGCGACGATGCGTTGCCGTGAAGCACGGTCGGAACATGACAGCGTTGCACGCGCACGCGCAGGCGGGGAAAACAAATTGTCATCCCCACGAAAGCCCGGCTTAGAAAAAAGATGTGTCATTCCCGCGAAAGCGCGGGTGAAAAGCCCTATGTAGAAAAAGATTGTCATTCCCGCGAACGCGGGAACCCAGATGTTTGAAAGTGAAGAACACGCGTCGCTGCTCGGCACAGGCGTTCGCGAAGAATAGCACAATACACACAAATCTTCTTGCCGCTCTACGCATCTGGAAGATGGTTTGTGTCGCTCGAATGAATTCCAGGCCCTCATGCTGAGCCTGCCCGCCTACGCTAAAGCTTCGGCGGGCCAGTACTCTTATGGTTGTCCGCCGAAGCCTTGGCGAAGGCGGTTCGAAGCAAGAGGGGCCGCCGTGAGAAGCTGGCCTCACCCCGCCATGGCAAGAGTGTGGCTGCGCTTTTCGGCGAGGGCGCGTTTCATCTGGTGCTGCAGCTTCTCAAAGGCGCGCACCTCGATCTGCCGCACGCGTTCGCGGCTCACGCCGTATTTCTGCGACAGTTCTTCGAGCGTCGCCGGCTCGTCTTTGAGGCGGCGGTTCTCGATGATGTCGCGCTCGCGTTCGCTCAATTCGCCAAGCGCCCCGGTCAAGAGCTCGTGCCGCTCGCCCATTTCCTCCGCGTCCGCGAGCCGCGTCTCCTGGTCGAGCGTATCGTCGACCAGCCAGTCCTGCCATTCCGATTCCGAATCCGAGCGCAGCGGCGCATTCAAGGACGAATCCGGCGCGGCGAGACGCCGGTTCATGTTGATCACTTCTTCCTCGGGCACGGCGAGCTTATCGGCGATTTCGCGCACCTGCTCCGGCCGCATGTCGCCTTCGTCGAGCGCGCCGATGCGGCTCTTGGCCTTCCTGAGATTGAAGAAAAGTTTTTTCTGTGCCGCGGTGGTGCCCATCTTCACCTGGCTCCACGAGCGCAGGATGTATTCCTGGATGGCGGCGCGGATCCACCACATCGCATAGGTGGCGAGGCGGAAGCCGCGATCCGGCTCGAACCGCTTCACCGCCTGCATCAGCCCGACATTGCCTTCCGCCACGATCTCGGAAAGGGGCAGCCCATAGCCGCGATAGCCCATGGCAATTTTCGCAACGAGGCGCAGATGGCTTGTGACCAAACGCCGCGCAGACTCGGGGTCCTCATGTTCGCGCCAGCGCTTGGCGAACATGTACTCCTCCTTCGGATCCAGAAGCGGGAACTTCCGGATTTCCGACAGATATCGGGAGAGGCCGCCTTCGCCCTGGAGCGACGGCACGCCGCGACTGCTCATAGTCTCGTGACCCCGTCTGGCGCTTCGCCCGCCCAAGCGCGGGCCTCGAAGCCGACCGTATATTAGGAACGCCCGGCCATGCGGTTTGGTCCGCAAGCGGTATAGCCGATTATCGCCCCACTTAAACTATGTATGTCGGATCAGCGTGGGCGCAAGCCGCGCAAAGCCGCGATCAATTCCGCGAGATCGGCGGGCCATGGCGACTCGAACCTGAGTTTCTGCTGCGTCGTCGGGTGCTTGAAGCCGAGCAGATACGCATGCAGCGCCTGGCGCGGAAATTCCTGCACCGCGCCAAAGGCTTTTTCCTGCGCCGGCGATTTTGCCCGCGGCACGCTGCGGGCGCGGCCGTAAGTCCTGTCGCCGATCAGCGGATGGCCGATATGGGCGAGATGCACGCGAATCTGGTGGGTGCGGCCCGTCTCGAGCCGGCATTCGAGAAGGCTCGCGAACGGACGCTCGGGATCGCCGAACCGCTCGATCACCTTGTACCGCGTGCGCGCGGGCTTGCCGCCGCCGCGGAGCACCGCCATGCGCTTGCGGTCGAAGGGACTGCGCCCGATGTCGCCCTCGATCGTTCCCTCATGCGTGCGCGGCGCGCCCCATAAGACCGCGTTGTACGCGCGCTCGATCGTGTGATGCTCGAACTGGCGGGCGAGGCTGCGCATCGCACGATCGTTCTTCGCCGCGATCAGAAGGCCGCTAGTGTCCTTGTCGAGGCGATGGACAATGCCCGGCCGGGCTTCGCCACCGAGGCCGGATAGCGAAGCGCCGCAATGGGCAATCAGCGCATTGACCAGCGTTCCGTCGGGATTGCCCGCGGCGGGATGGACGACGAGGCCTGCCGGCTTGTCGATGACGATGAGATCCTTGTCCTCGTGTACAATGACGAGCGGAATGGCCTGCGGCTGGGGGGTGGCCGGGAGCGGCGCGGGGAGGCGGAGATCGTACACCTCGCCCGGTTTGACCCGGGTGTTCGCGTCTCCTATTTTTTCGCCGCGCCGGGTGAGATTTCCGGCTTCGATCAGCTGCTTCAGCCGCGAGCGGCTCAAATCGGGAAAGCGCGCGGCGAGAAAGCGGTCGAGCCGTGCGCCGGCATCGTCGCCGGCGGCGATCGCTTCCAGCACGGTTTCGCCGGCGGAGAGTTTTGTCGTGTCGCAGTCCCCGGAATCAGGCATCGCGCCCCTGGCCACTCCTGTAGAGCGGGGCCCAGCCTATCGCTTCCTGCTCGCGGCCGTCATCCTGTTGGGCGTTCTGATCGTGATTGCGCTTGGCGTGCTGGTGGTGGGCCTTTCGATGCGTCTCGGCGGACGCGGAACGCCGCGCAATGAGACTTCACCGGCGCAATTCAAGCTGGCGCCTGGCGCCCGCGTCATCTCGGTGGATGTGAGCGGCGACCGCCTGGTGCTGCGGCTGAAGGGCAGCTTCGGCGACGAGATCGACATCGTCGATATGGAGACGGGACAGCTGGTGGCGAAACTCCGCTCGGCGCCGCCGCCGCAGCAATGATGATCACCGCGGTCGAATTGCCGCGCGCATTCGAACGGCAGCTGCGTGACGAAGCGCGCGGCGCCTTCCCGCGCGAATGCTGCGGATTAATAGAAGGCGAAAACCTCATCCTTCGACAAGCTCAGGATGAGGATCAAAGAAAAGAAAGCCTCACCCTGAGCCAGTCGAAGGGTGAGGCCACCCGTGTGTTCCGTGTTACCGCGCTGCACCCGATGCCCAACGTGTCGGAGGAGATGGATCATTTCGAAATCGATCCGGCGGGCCACATTGCGCTGTTGCGCAAGCTGCGCGGCAGCGGACGCGCGATCATCGGCTGCTACCACTCGCACCCGAATGGCCGCGCCGAACCTTCCGAACGCGATCGCCAAAGCGCCGTAGAAGCCGATTTTCTGTGGCTGATCTGTGCGGTTGGTCCTGAATTTGAAGGCACGAACATCGCCGCCTTCGTGAGCGACGGCCAAGGTTTTTCATCGTTGCGGATCGAGCAGGCAAACGGAAATTGTGCAATGTCGGCGGAGTGATTCCCTCGCCCCCGCAAAGCGGGGGAGCGGGTTAGGGAGAGGGGGGCGCTCCTCTCAGGGCATCATCCGATTCTGCCCAATGAAGTTCAGCAACGCGTGGAGATTTTTACGCCTTGGGGATCGCGGGAACCTATGGCCCGATTTGATCGGGGCCATCCAGCCCGCAGCGGGCGAGGACGCCGCATTCGCAAAGCGGGGTTCGCTTGATCGCTTTGCCACGCCGCTCCTATAACGGCCTCTCCGCGGCGGCTCCCATCGTCTAGCGGTCAGGACGCGGCCCTCTCAAGGCTGAAACCGGGGTTCGATTCCCCGTGGGAGCGCGGACTTGTCCCACTCCGCGCCAAGTCTTTGAATTTGCTCCATCGGACGATTCAGCAACTTCGGAGCGCAGAACCCGTCCGTAGGGCCAAGCCCTACGCGGCGATGACTCGCCACCGCCCGTAATTTGTGCGTACACTCTCCTCCGGGCCGGGGGCTTTTTCTGTTCAGTACAGACCGACACTTGTCGATCGCCCTCGGGTCGATGGGGCAAAAATCATGTCAACTCTGCTGTTCACGCGCCGTATCAACGGCGCGCGCGCGATCGCGGCTGCAATAGGCGCTGCGATGTCAGTGTTCGCGTTTGATGCGAACGCGGCCAATACGATTACCTTTGGCTCGAACAACAACAGCTGCGGCGGCGCCGTCATGTGCAGCACTGACGGTACGCACGGCTACACCAAGGATGGCTCGGGCCAGGCCTTCAATCTGAGCACGATCAATCAGTGGTTTCAGATCGACGTGAATGGTGCGAGCGAGCTTTCCGGACAGCCGGCTGAACCCGACAAAGGTGTCGGGGGTTTTCTCGTTCTCAACGACACCGGAAGTGCGGTCTCCAGTTTCTCGCTGACGATTACGGACGATTTCACGTCGAGCACCGCGTCCGTGCACACATGCTCCGGCGCCCAGAAGGGCAACATCTGCGACAACTTCACCGCCCACGGAGGAAGTGGCACTTACAAATTCAATACCGAACTGAGCGGAACCGATTGGGACCGCTGCACGCAAGGCACGATCAGCGGTCAAACCTGTACGGGAGCTCCTGGTGGAGTAGCCGCTGATTTCGCACCAAATTCCGTTACCTACACCTGGACCGGTCAGAACGGATCGACCATTCCTGCCGGTTCGTACTTCGTCATCAGCTTCACCGGCTGGAACAATGACGCGGCACCGCCGCTCACCCCATGGGACGCCTACATCGCGTTAGCAACGCCATGTCCACCTTGTGGTGACGTCTACGTTGCGGTGCTTGACACAGCCACCAATACTGTAACGACCACCGTGCAGTTGCCTTATGCCAACGTTGCGGGAGCGACTGTGAGCCCCGATGGTAGTACCGTTTACGTCACGAGTCTTTTTGGCAATAACGGTCTTTGCGGCAGTTGTAACGCCATCGCGGTGATCAGTGCAGCAAGCAATACTTTGATTAGCACGATCCCAATCAATGCCTACAATACCGCCGTTCCGTGCAACTATTACGGCGGCTATCCGAATGGCGTGGCGGTCAGTCCGGACGGCAGCACACTTTATGTAACAGTTTATTGTGGCGGCAACGGAATAAACGGATCTGTTTTCGTGATCAATACGGCAACCCAAGCGGTCACGGCCATGATTCCAGTCGGCGTAGAGCCATATTACCCTGCGGTTTCTCCGGATGGGAGCAAGGTTTACGTCCCAAACCTTTTTAGCGGAACCGTCTCGGTAATTAATACGGCAAGCAACTCGGTGACGGCGACGATTTCTGTCGGCGGAACCCCAGACGCCATTGCCATCTCGCCTGATGGAACCCAAGTTTATGTCAGTAATAGCGCCGAAAATGATGTGTCGGTCATCAATGTCGCGAGCAACACGGTAATCGCGACGATCCCTGTCGGACAGGGCCCATACGGCCTCGCATTCAGCCCTAACGGCAGCAACGTCTATGTCGCCAACCAAGGTGGCGGTGTATCCGTGATCAACGTGGCGAGCCAAACTGTCACGGCCACGATCAACGTCGGGAGCGGCACCGTCGGCGTGTCTCTAACGCCTGACGGCAGCAGGGTCTATGTGGAGGACTATGCGGTGAATGGCGGTTCCGGCGGTTCCGGAACAGTTTCAGTGATCGATGCGGCGAATAATACGGTGACCGCGCAGATTCCCGTCGGAGGGACCGGGCTCCAGCCCGGTATTTTCATCCAGCCTTAGTACAAGGGTCAACATTCTGCTTGATCCGGCTGCGCGATCTTTGTCGCGCAGCCGGTCGCACTATCTCGATAGAAGGCGGGGAGCGCCAGAGCAAAACTGAACTCGTTGACTTTGCTGTACAATTTCGTCGAATGCTCCCACGGGGCAAGTCGCGGAATCGAATGTGGTCACACAAGCTCCCGACAGAAGTTCCTCCACATGCACGCTGTCGCTCTGCCAATGTCGGTTTTTCGCTTGCCGCGTCCAAGTTGCCACTTTCACTTTTACCAAAGATAGCAAGCGATTCTCGGCAGCGGTGACCGCGCGCGCCGTCGTCGTGGCCGGCGCTGCGCTGTTCATCGTGGTAGGATGGGTGCTCCGGTAGGATCAGTCGAAATCTTGCGGAACGTTCCCGCAAAGATCATGATAAAGCGAATGCTCCGGGGGAGAACCGATGCGCGCGCGGAATTTTGGGATCAATTCTGCCTTGGCCGCGGGAACCGCGCTGGCCCTGCTTGCTTCCTCAGTACAGGCGAGGACCGTTCACGTGCTCTACGGCTTCCAGAACGTGAGCGACGGTGCGTACCCGCTAGCCGGGTTGATCAAGGGCAGGTCGGGCAATCTCTACGGAACCACGTCACAGGGTGGGACAGGCGGCTGCGAGGGCGGTTGCGGCACTGTCTTCAAGCTTGCGCCCGACGGCACCAAGACCATTCTTTATTCCTTCGCCGGCGGAACCGATGGCTCCCATCCGCAAGGGCTTGTCATGGACAAGGCCGGCAACCTTTACGGCACGACCGCGTCCGGCGGAGGAAGTGGCTGCTTCGACAATGCCGGGTGCGGGACCGTGTTCGAGATGGGGGCCAGCGGCACCAAAACCGTGCTTCATGCCTTTAAGGGCGCAAATGACGGCGGCGAGCCGTTGGGCGGCCTGATCATCGACGGAAAGGGCAATCTGTACGGGTCGGCTGCCGAGGGGGGCGGCGGTTGCGATAGCGGCTATGGCTGCGGCGCCGTCTTCCGGGTTGCCCCGGACGGCAAGGAAAAAGTGATCTACGGCTTCGCGGGACCTGGACAGGGCGACGGAGAATGGCCGGGCGCCGTCAGGCTCGCGAGGGACAGCGCCGGCAATATCTACGGCACCACCCAGTCAGGCGGGGCTCACAGCTACGGCACCGTTTTCAGGCTGAGCCGCGATGGCACCGAGACGGTGCTCTACTCTTTCACGGGCGGAAGCGACGGCGGCGGTCCCTATGCGGGAGTCATCCTCGACGCGGCGGGCAATCTCTACGGGACTACGCCTTATGACGGCGACCTCAATTGCGACTATGGCGAAGGGTGCGGGACGGTCTTCAAGATCGCTTCGGACGGTACGGAGACGACGCTCTACACCTTCACCGACACCGGCGCGAACGCCAGCCCCATGGCGCCGTTGGTCATGGACAGCGCGGGCAATCTGTACGGAACAACCTACGGATTCAGCCCGGGCGGCGTGTTCAAGCTTTCTCCCAGCGGGACGGAAAAGCTTCTGTACACTTTCACCGGTGGAACCGACGGTGGGCAGCCGCTCGGCGGCCTGTTCATGGACAAAAGAGGCCGCCTATACGGCACCACTCAGAGCGGCGGCGGCGGGAACTGCAACAACGGTTTCGGCTGTGGCGCGGTTTTCGAGCTCAGGGATTAAAGCGAAGGTGAAAAGGACAGTCACTCTATAGGCCATGCTTTCGAGCGCGTCGTCTTCGATGAACAGGCCATTGCGGTGGGACAATCGTCTGGAAAACATTGGAACACTCCCGGATTGTCCCACTTGCCGCTAACCGTCTGATCTTCAGAGGCCCCCTGGGAGCGCCACAGCATAGGGCGCGGGACCTTTCTAAGCCTAGGTGACCGCGGGAAAGTGCACGGTGCTCTTGTCACCGGATTCCTGGAATAAAGAGGCGCGAATGGCCGTCTTGGACAATGAACGTCTTGCAAACGACGGTCCTTGTCGAGGGAAAGCCCACCATGAAAGCGACTCTCTTTATCTGCTCCGCTCTGTCCGCAGCCATTTGGGCCGGCGCTGTTATCGCAGGAACTGTTAGTTATAATGGGAACTGGCCGCTCACCGTCTCCCATTCGCAGGTCAGCAACGGCAGCTACTGTTTAACTCTGAACGGGTCGACCAGCGGCTCGGTCTCGCTGACCGGCCCGGGAGGCCTCAACGTGACGGAAGGCAATTTCCAGGTGATCGGCTCGAGACTTATCGCGAGTGCGGCAGAACCCACCGGATCGGGTTTCAACGAGGGATTGGTCTTCGATCTTCGCGCGGCAAACGGCAATCTCGCCAAAGGCCCGTACTTCCAAGACTATTCCGGCTATTTGAACGATACGGGTGTGGCAACGGTCGGCACGAAAAACGGGTGTTAGCGGGGGATAGGACGGGGGTTGCCATTCAAAGCGCGGGGCTGGCGGTGCAGGGTTGGCAAACGTTCTAAAAGCCGCGCGATTCCCGCGGACGCAGTTCAGAATAGAGCCGCTTGAGAAAAAGCGGTGCGGCGCTCTCCCCGTCGCCAAGTTCGATCCGGGAGTTGAATTTCAGGCCGGCCTTCGCGCCGCGTCTCCAGACCACTTCTGCGTCATAGGCAACCGGCAGCCGCGCCCCAATGAGGTACAATCTTACCGGAAAGAGCGTGTCCGACGGCACTTCGATTCGGGCGCCAGCCGCACTCAGATTGCGGATGACGCACTCCGACGAGAAACTGCCATCTCTCGATACCAGTTTTCCTCTGAAAAGCGTGCGGTTTCGCCCGGCGCGGCGTGACTCCGCGGCCGGTGATTCGGTTTTGGGCAGCACGATTGATCTCCCGCGTCGTGCGCAACGTAGCGAACGGCCGGTTTCGCATCGATTAATAGGATTCATAAGAAAGAGTACCAAGCGCCAGAGGCATGCCGCGCAAGTCCACGAGTTCCCCTCGCCCCCCGCGGCACGCGGGGGAGAGGGTCAGGGAGAGGGGGCGCGACACTTCCAGGGCGAGGACGTTTGCGCGCAACCGAACGCCGCGACCTGCGCCTGTACAGTTTGGCGGTGTGCGCTATTTGCGCCCTCTCTCTCGTCCCTGATCCGCTCCATGGAAAGCGCCCTGGCTGGCGCTGTAGTATGCCGTCCTACGTGGTGATGATTAGGCCCGGGCCGTCATTTGAGATATAGTCTTCCTCGCGCCGGGGGCCTTTCTGTTCAGTAACGACCGACACACGTCGATCGCCCTCGGGTCGATGGGGAATAAATCATGTCGAATTTGCTGTTGCCGCGCCGTGTTCACGGCGCGCGTACAATTGCGGCTGCAATCGGCGCTGCGATTTCACTATTCGCGTTCCAGGCGAACGCGGCCAACACCATCACGTTTGGCGCCAACAACAACAGCTGCGGCGGCGCAGTGATGTGCAGCACCGACGGCACGCACGGCTACACGAACAACGGCACCGGCCAGGCCTTCAATCTGAGCACGATCAGCCAGTGGTTTCAGATCGATGTGAATGGGTCGAGCGAGATTCCGGGACAACCGGTCGAGCCTGACAAGGGGGCCGGCGGCTTTCTCGTCCTCAACGATACGGGAAGCGCCGTCTCGAGTTTCTCGCTGACCGTCACCGACGATTTCACCGCCGGCGGTCCGACCGTGCACAAATGCTTCGGCGCGCAGGCAGGCAACATCTGCGACAACTTCACTGCGCATGGCGGAAGCGGCAGCTACAAGTTCAACACCGAACTGAGCGGGACCGATTGGGATCGTTGCACGCAGGGCACGACAAGCAGCCAGACCTGCACCGGGAGTCCCGGCGGCGTTGCGGCGGACTTCGCGCCGAATTCCGTGACGTACAGCTGGACCGGCCAGAACGGCTCGACCATCCCGGCTGGTTCGTACTTCGTCATCAGCTTCTCCGGCTGGAACAACGATGGGGCGGCCTATCAGGCCCCGCCGCCGCGCGCGCCGGCAGCGTACATAGCAAACGCCCACGACGGAACTGTCTCGGTCATCGATACGTCGACCAATACCGTAACAGCGACGATTCCGGGGTTCAACTTTCCGTCTGGCGTCGCGGCCACTCCGGACGGCAGGAAAGTCTACGTTGTCAATGAAGCCGGAAACAGCGTTTCCGTGGTCGAAACCTCAAGCAATACGATCGCAGCGACGATTCCCGTAACGGCTCCCTATCGGGATGCCGTCGCGCCGGACGGCAGCAAGCTCTATGTTGGCTTGAGCGGGGGAACTAGTGACGCTAGCAACACCGTCTACGTGATCGATACGTCGACCAACACGATCACCGGGACCGTCCCTGTCGGGTACTCTCCATATGGCATGGCGGTGTCGCCAGACGGCACGAAACTTTACGTCGTGATCAATGACTTTGACGGTTCTAACGGCACCGGTCCAAATTATCTAGCAGTCGTCGACACCGCTACCAGTACGCTCGGGGGCTCAATTCCGATCAGTACGACTTACCCCGTGAACGTGGCGGTGTCCCCGGACGGCACCAAAGTTTACGTCGGAGATGACGCCCGCAATCATAATGACATCTCAGTGATCGATACGGGGAGTAATACGGTCAGTTTAATCCCGGTTGGTTACGGGCCCGAAGATTTGGTGGTGAGCCCCGACAGCAGCAAACTCTACGTCGTGAACGGGGGAGACAACACAGTCTCGGTTGTTGATACGGCCAGCAACGCGGTGATGGCGACCATTCCTGTTGGCGCAGCGCCATATGGCTTGGACATCACTCCGGATGGGAGCAGGGTCTTCGTCGAAAGTCTGCAGACAAACACGGTCTCGGTTATCGATACTTCGAGCGACATAGTCACCGCGACAGTCCCCGAGAGTGTGCCATACTCGCTCGGCCGGTTCATCTCTCCATGATTGGATTGGGCCCGTAATCAATGTTGCGCGGAGAGCCCCGCCATAGCGGAGCTCTCCGCCTTTACCAGCGAGCCGCTTCTTGGCCAGGAACGTGTTCGCTTAACCCGGGGAAGTTTTGTGAACGCAAGACACCCACTTGTCGCTACGTCTCTTATTCTTCTGGCTTGCGAGGCTCGCCGTGAGGCTTGGGAAATCGATGCTGTAATACGCCGCCCTACGCGATGATGATTAGTCCTGAGCGGTCTTTGGGGATATATTCTTCCACGGGCCGGGGGCCTTTCTGTTCAGTAAAGACCGACACATGTCGATCGCCCTCGGGTCGATGGGGAAATAATCATGTCAGAATTGCTGTTCACGCGCCGTGTTCACGGGGCGCGTACAATCGCGGCTGCAATCGGCGCTGCGATTTCATTGGGAGCGTTGCAGGCAAACGCCGCCAACACGATCACCTTTGGCTCCAACAACAACAGCTGCGGCGGCGCCGTGATGTGCAGCACCGACGGCACCCACGGCTACACGAACGACGGCACGGGCAAGGCATTCAATCTCAGCACCATCAGCCAGTGGTTTCAGATCGATGTAAATGGAACGAGCGCGCTGTCGGGACAACCGGCCGAGCCGGACAAGGGGGCCGGCGGTTTTCTCGTTGTCAATGATACGGGAAGCGCCGTGTCGAGTTTTTCGCTGACGGTTACCGACGATTTCACCGTCGGCGGCCCCTCCGTGCATAAGTGCTCCGGCGCGCAGGCCGGCAACATCTGCGACAACTTCACCGCGCACGGCGGCATCGGCAGCTACAAATTCAACACCGAACTGAGCGGCACCGATTGGGATCGCTGCACGCAAGGCACGACCAATGGCCAAACCTGCACCGGAGGTCCGGGCGGCGTCGCTGCGGACTTCGCACCCAATTCCGTGACGTACAGCTGGACCGGCCAGAACGGCTCAACCATCCCGGCTGGTTCGTACTTCGTCATCAGCTTTTCCGGCTGGAACAATGACGGCTGGGCATTTCAAGCGCCGCCACCGCCGCCCGAGCCGCGAGCCTACATAGCGAACCAAAATGACGGAACGGTTTCCGTTATCGACACCATCACCAACACCGTTATCGCAACGATTACCGGATTCAATCATCCATCGGGTATCGCCGCCACTGTCGACGGCAGGAAAGTTTATGTTGTGAACCAGGGGGGAAACAGCGTCTCCGTCATCGACACCAGCAACAATACCGTCACCACGACGATTGCAGTTACCAGTCCGTTCGAAGACGCAATATCGCCCGATGGTAGCAAGCTATATGTCGGCCTTTCGGCGGGGAAGAGCGTCTACGTGATCGATACGACAACGGACACCGTCACAGGCTCGATAGCCCTTGGCGGGAGCGAGCCGACAGGTCTGGCGGTATCGCCAGACGGCAACAAGCTTTACGTCTCGGTCAACGGCGCTAACACCTACACTCAAAGCTATCTAGCGGTTGTCGATACGGTCACCAATACGCTCATCACCACGGTTGGCCTCGGCTACGGCTATCCTTGGGGCGTGGCGGCGTCTCCGGACGGCACCAAAGTGTACGTTGCGGATCCAGGGGCGAACGGCGCCTGGGTCTATGACACTGCAAGCATGGCTGTCGTGGACGAAATCTACGGTGGCTTTTTCGAACCATACGATTTGGTGGTCTCGCCTGACAGCAGCAAAGTCTATGTCACGAGCTACGGTAACAACGAAGTACAGGTGATAGATACTGCAACCGACACCAAAATAGGAGGTTTAGGCGGCGCTTTCCAATGCGCCTTCGGCATTGATGTGACGCCTGACGGAAGCAAACTCTATGTCGGTTCAGCCTGCTCGGGTACCACGGTTTCCGTCGTCGACACGGCGACTTTTGCCGTCATCGCGAACGTTGTCACGGGCAATTACCCATACTCGTTCGGTCGGTTCATCTCTCCATAATTGGATCGGGCGCGTAATCGAGTGGCGCGGAGAGCCCCGCCGTAGCGGAGCTCTCCGCCTTTACCAGCGAGCCGCTTGTTCGCCAGGGACATGTTCGCTGGACGTGGAGGGTTTTGTCCTTTCCGACTCGGAATTCAAATCGCCCAGGACTTTTCATTCACGCTAAGGTAACCCGACAGGAATAGGCTCTCAGAAACCGCCGAGCGAAGCTATGCCTCCCGATCAAGCACTCGCGCCTTTGAACCTTATTCTTGCCGATCCCATTCTTTTAGCAGGCATGCTGCTGCCTTTCGTGATGGTAGCGGGCCTGCTGATCTATCGCATTCGCCTGTCTCGGCGTTTCGCCACGTTGGCCAAGCGGAATGCAGAGGTGCTCGACCAGACGGCGGGACGCTGGCAAGAGGCGGCGGCGCGAACAGAGAAAATGATTACACTGCTCACGGAAATCCGCGATCACATGGCGAAAATCGCGCCCGCTTCACCGGCACGGGATTCGTAAATCCCTAGCTGGGGCAGAGCAGAAACCTGCTTCCGCAGCGATTTGGTATCAGCCCTCTTCGTCCGCCATTTTCCGTACACATTCTGTTCAGTTGACGCACGTACAATAGGGCTGTACAGGTCCAATTGCGGCTTTTGCGGACCAGTCCGTGCACGAGACGGAAATTCAGGCCGAAATTCCCTGGTGCAGGGAATTTCGCAGGGAATTTTGCAAAAAGTTGGCGCGCAACGTTGAACCGCCAAGACGCCAAGGCCGCCAAGGAGGGAAAAGGTCAGTATGGAGTGCACACAGGGGCCAAATTCCCTGGTGCAGGGAATTTCGCAGGGAATTTTGTAAAAAGTTGGGTGCGACTTTGAACGCCAGGCACCGAGATCGTCAGCCTCCCTTGGCGCTTTGGCGTCTTGGCGGTTCCAGGGCTCGCAGAGGAGACCGTTCTGTACATATGAATTCCCTCAGTCAGGGAATTTCTCAGGGAATTTTGTAAAAAGCTGGTGCGCCTGCAACAGTGATGTCAGTGCGTGACGGTTGTGGAGGTCGTGGTGGTGCTCGAACGGCTGAAACAGACGATGGCGCAGACAATAATGGCGGTCGCCGCGGCAGCGCCGCCGATGGCCCACGGGTTCGCAAAGAACGCCGCCTGTTGCGGCCCGGCCGGTGGTCCGGGGGGCAGCGGTTCCGCGGCTGGCGCAGCCGGCGGAGGCGGGGCCGGCGCTTCGGCGGAGGCGCCGCCGGAGCTGGTTCCGCCCGAGGTACCGGCGCCGCCGCTCTGGGCAAGCATGATCGGAACGGGTTGCGCTGCCGGCTGGGTGGTTTCCTGCGCCATCGCGGGCGAAAGCGTGGCAGCGACCAAAGCCGCGGCCGTCGCGAGCGAAATCAGTGTTCTCGACATGGCGGACCTCGAATCTCCTCCCCATCGACTGGGACCGTGAGCTAAAAACGTTGCAAAAGCCCCAATGGCTGCATTTCGAAGCGGGCTCTGAGAGAAAGATGAACGATTCCAGTGCCGCGCCGCTCGTGTCGCCCGACCAGATCCGCGAGGCGGCCGCGCGCATCGCGCCCCACGTTCGCAAGACGCCGGTAGTGCCGATGACGCCGACGGGCCTTCTCCTGAAAGCGGAGAGCCTTCATCCGGTCGGCGCGTTCAAGCTGCGCGGCGCCTTCAATGCGCTGCTCTCGCTCGGGGCCGATGAGCGCAGTCGCGGCGTCATTGTCCATTCGAGCGGCAATCATGCGCAGGCGGTCGCGTATGCGGCCCACATCCTCGGCATCAAAGCCGTCGTGGTCATGCCGGGCGCGGTGTCGCGCACCAAGCTCGAAGCCACGCGGCACTGGGGCGCCGAAATTCATCTGGTCGATCCGGCGGGCCGCGAGCGCGCTGCAACCTGTGCCGCGCTCGCGCGCGAACATGGCTATGCCGTCGTCGAGCCATTCGATTCGGCTGCCATCATGGCGGGAACAGGGACGATCGGTCTCGAGATTCTCGAGCAATGTCCAGACCTTCGCGCCGTTACTGTCCCCGTATCGGGCGGCGGACTGATCGGCGGCATCGCGGCGGCGCTCGCGCAGTCCGGCCGCGACGTCCGTGTGATCGGCGTCGAGCCCGAATTGGCCGCCGATGCGGGGGAGAGTTTCCGCACCGGAAAAATCGTGCGCATCGAACCGGAACAGACGATGCGCACCATGGCGGACGGGCTTCGGGTGCCCGAGCTTGGCCCGCTTCCCTTCGCGCAGATTTGCGCCTTCGTGGACGACATCGTCACCGTTTCGGAAGACGAGATTGCCGAAGCCATGCGGCGCATCGCGCGGGAAGCGCGGCTCGTTGCGGAACCGAGCGGCGCGGTGGCAGCGGCAGGGGCGCTGGCGCTGCCTCTCGATCCGAAAACCACGGTCGCCATTCTCTCCGGCGGGAATGTCGATCTCGACCGCTACGCCGCCATCCTCGCCGGCTCCTAAAAAGCACAAGGTTGTCATAGCCCGCCGGAGAGCGGGCCACCCAGTTGGTGCCGCACCGACGGGACTCAGTTTGGGGCGCTGTCGCTTCCGCTGCCTGAGCGCACAGTCATTCGCGCGCAGACGCGCGCGTGATCTGGAGGCCCGGACGCGGTTACGCCCGCGCCGGGCCATGACAAGTTTTTATCAGCGTTCACCGCGAATCCACTCGCGCCCTCTGCGGCCCGCGCTTCGGGCGGTGAGACTTGGCACAGCCTTTCCGGACCATATATGTCATTACGATCGAAGGTTCGGGGAAGGGCTGAGATGAACAGATTGCACGCGCGGCTGGCGGGCTTGTCCGCCATCCTGGTTCTGGCGTTTGGCCTTTCCGGCTGCGGCATCAACGCGATACCGCGGCAAGATGAGCAGGTGAAAGCCGCCTGGAGCCAGGTGCTGAACGAATATCAGCGGCGCAGCGACCTGATCCCCAATCTCGTCAACACCGTGAAGGGTTACGCCCATCAGGAACAAACGGTCCTGACCGAAGTCATTCAGGCGCGCGCCAAGGCGACCCAGACCCAGATCAATCTACCCCCGGACGTCCTCTCCAACCCGCAGGCGTTTCAGCAATTCGAGCAGAGTCAATCCAATCTCGGCAATGCGCTTGGCCGGCTTCTGGTGGTCAGCGAACGCTATCCCGACCTCAAATCGAACGAGAATTTCCTCGCGCTGCAGTCGCAGCTGGAAGGCACCGAAAACCGCATCGCCGTGGCGCGGCGCGACTACATCGACGCCGTACAGGCGTACAACACCATGCTGCGCACCATTCCCTATCGGTGGACCGCGTCGATCTTTTATCCCGACGCCAGGGTGAAGCAGACCTTCACCATCAGCGAACAGGCCCAGCAGGCGCCGAAAGTTCAGTTCTGATCCGGCGATGAGGCGCACCATTCCGCGCCTACTCTCTTTCGCGCTTGCGCTCCTTGCGCTGGCGACGCTGGCCGGCGCCGCACCGACGTTTCCGCCGCTCAGCGGACGCGTCGTGGATGAGGCAGGAATCCTGTCGCCGCAGACAAAGGAACAACTGACCACACTCTTGGCCGAAGAGGAGAAAGAGACCGGCAATCAGGTCGTGGTTGCCACGCTCAAATCGCTGCAGGGCACTACGATCGAACAGTACGGCTATCAGCTCGGCCGCGCCTGGGGCATCGGCCAGAAGGGCAAGAATAACGGCGCCGTGCTGATCGTGGTGCCTAGCGAGCACGCCGTGCGCATCGAGGTCGGATACGGGCTCGAAGGTGAACTGACCGACGCGCAAAGCAAGATCATCATCGACCAGTTCATCCGGCCGGCGTTTCGGCGCGGCGATTACAATTCCGGTGTCCTCGCCGGTACGCAGGCGATCATCAAAGTGCTGGGCGGGGTGCATCTCGCGCCCGAACAAGGCCAATCGGCATCGGGCGGGGATCAGGAAAGCGGCCACGGCGGCATCCCGTGGAACATCATTGTTCTTGTGCTCTTCTGGCTGGTGTTCGGCCGCTTTCTGTGGCCGCTGCTGTTTCTCGGTGGGTTTGGATCGCGCGGCTACGGTGGCGGTTCTGGTGGATTTGGCGGCGGCGGATTTGGCGGCGGCGGTTTTTCGGGTGGCGGCGGATCCTTTGGCGGCGGGGGCGCTTCGGGAAGTTGGTGACGCATCTGACCCCTCAGGAAAAAGCGCGCATCCAGCAAGCGGTCGGCGATGCCGAAGCGCGCACGCAGGCGCATGTCGCCGTGTCGATCGTTCCGGCGAGCGACCGTTATCTGCTCTATCCTGTCGCCTGGAGCGCGGTCGTGGCGCTTTTAGCCGCCGGCGTGCTCGCGATCGGCTGGCCGCGCTTTCCTCTGCGCGAAGCCTTTGCCGTCGAAGCCCTCGTGTTCGTCGTTCTCAGTCTCGTGCTCGAATGGTGGCCGCTGCGGTTGAAACTGGTTCCGGCGACGATCCGGCACCATCGCGCCGAGGCGCTTGCGCATCGGGAGTTCGCGGCGCGCGTTCTTGCGAGCAAAGAACGCAAGGGTGGGGTGCTGATCTTCGTTTCGCTGGGCGAGCGCTACGCGCAAATTCTCGCCGACCGCGATGCACACGCCCGCGTGGGCGCTGCGGCGTGGCAAAAAATCCTGGCCGATACCGTCGCAGCAGCGAAAACGAGGCCGGTCGCGGACGCGGTTATCGCGGCAATTGAGTCCTGCGCGGCGGCTTTGACACCGGCGCACGCAGCGGCGCAGCCAACCACCGAGGCCATCCACAACGGCGTGCGGGACAAATGACCGACCGGACCTCGCGGGCGAAGTCTCCCGGGAATCCGTTATCTTCACCGCCTGCTACGGATTGATCGCTGATGACACCGCCCAAGATTTCCCTCCTGCTGTCCGACGTGGACGGAACACTGGTCACGACCGAGAAAGTCCTGACGGAGCGTGCACGCAGCGCGGTATTGCGGTTACAGGAAAAGAACATTCGTTTCGCGATTACCTCGGGGCGCCCGCCGCGCGGCATGCGCATGTTCGTCGATCCCCTTGGGCTGGCGGAACCGATCGCAGGGTTCAACGGCGGCGCCTATGTCGCGCCCGATCTTTGTCTGCTCGAAACCCACGCTCTCTCGCACGACGCAGCGAAAAGCGCCGTTGAACTGGTGTTGCAATCCGGCTGCGATGCCTGGCTCTACACCGGTAACGAATGGTACCTGCGCGACCCGAATGCTCCGCACGTCGCGCGCGAGACGCGGACGGTGGCTTTCCCGCCGCAGGTTGTCGACAGCTTCGATGCTCTCTACGCGATGGCGGTAAAGGTGGTTGGCGTCAGCGACGGTTTCGATCGGGTTCGCGCGGCGAACGATAGCGTGGCACGCGCGCTAACGGATTCCGTGTCGGTGTCGCGGTCGCAACCCTACTATGTCGACGTCACCAATCCCGTCGCAAACAAGGCCGGCGTGGTGCGCTATCATGCGAACCGGCTCGAGATCCCGCCCGAGGAAATCGCAACGATCGGCGACATGCCGAACGACGTGTTGATGTTCCGGCAAAGCGGTTTCTCGATTGCCATGGGCAATGCCTCCGCCGATGTGCAGAAGCAGGCGATGGCCGTGACCGCTTCCTGTGACGATGACGGATTCGCCAAAGCGGTTGAGGACTATCTGCTTGGCCAGAAGTTGATCTGAATTTGATCACAGATGCGCCCTCATCCTTCGACAAGCTCAGGATGAGGGCAGAAAAAAATAACTTAACCTGAGCTGGTCCCCGCGTACGCGGGAAGGCCGAGGAAATTTCCTCGCCTTGGGCTTGTCGAAGGGTCAGTTGATTTTTCTGTTGCGGAATTTGGGCTTTTCGGCCTCGTGCACCAGCGTGTCTTCGCGCCAGACCTTGATGCATTTCATCCGCACGAAGGGGCTTTCAAACAGGGCCCGCGCAAGCAGCACGGCGTGTTCGTCGCCGAAACATTCGGCAATGAACAGGCAGTTGCGCGATCCCTCGTCGTTGAGCAGATCGAATCGATAGGTGATGCGCCCCCCCATCAGGCGTCGCCCCGGCAAAAACGATACGGCATGCGAATTTGCGGCGGCGGGCGCAAAATCATTCGGGTTGTGCCTCGGCCGGGGCGAGCGCCTCTACGGCTTGGTAAACGCTGTGATAGAAGTGCCCGTTCCCGATCATGTCCGTGATGCCGAAACGCCTGAATGAATCTTGCGCGCGCAGGGACTCCAGCCGGGCAACGGCGAAGCGGATACCCCGGTCGCGGCAGAACCTTACGACGTCGCAGAGCATGCGCGCCGCGGTGAAATCGATTTCCACAATACTGCTCGCTTCGAGGACGACAAGCCGCAGAGCGCCAGGCGCGTTGGCCAGGCGCTGCATGATGCCTTGGCGGAAAGTATCGGCATTCAGAAACGAAAGCGGCGCCTGGAACCCGATGACGAGAACGTGCCGGCTCGCTTCCTGTGCGGTGATGGCGGTTGAGGGCCACCAGACCGACGTGCCGCCGACACGCCGCAGTTCGATCACCTGGGCGCGCGTCGTGGTCCAGATGCCGTGGAGCAGCGACAGGACGATTCCCGTTGCGACACCGGTCTGGATCGGCAACACGATGATCGCCAGTGCCGTCGCGACGATGAGCGCGAATTCGGGTTTGCTGTCGCGCCAGACGCCTGCGGCCAGGCCGAATTGCACGATGCGAAAGGCGACGAAGAGGAGGATGGCGGCAAGAGCCGCGTTCGGCACAAACCCCAGGAACCGCGCACCAACGGTGGCCAGCAGCGCGACCGTTCCTGCCGCAATCAGGCCGGCCGCTCTCGACTGCGCTCCTGCTTCGGCCGCAATTACCGAGCGGGGCGGACTTGCGTTGACAGGAAAGGTGCCAAGCAACCCGGACAGCAGATTTGCGGCGCCGACGCCGATGAAATTGCGATCGATTGCGACGGGGCCGTCCCGGGGCGATGCGGCCCGGCTGGTCGCAGCCGTCTGAACCATCACGATGAACGCCAGCAAGAGGGAGAGCGGTGCCAGCCGTCCCAAGGCGTCAGCGCTCGGCCAGAAAAAAACAAAATGCGGCAGCGGGAGAGGAACGGCGCCAAGCACCTGAACCCCCCGGTGCTGCAATCCGAACAGTACTGTACAGATCGTGGCTGCCGCTACGCCGACCAGCGCGCCCGGCCATCGGCGATCGAACCTTTCAACGACGCCGATCACAAGGAGAACGGCGCAACCAAGCAGAACGGCGTACAGGTTTGCGTGGCGAAGATTTTGAACGATGTAGACGAAACGCGACGGCACGTCACCGCCGCTGGAAGGCAGCCCAGAGAACACCGGCAGCTGCGACGAGACAATGTGCAGCGCGATTCCGGCGAGAAAACCGCAGGTGACGGGTGCCGACAGCAGGCTGGAAATCCAGCTCATGCGGAAGAATCCCGCAATCGCGACAATCGCCCCGACCATAAGCGCCAGAATTGAAGCGTCCTGAAACGAGGACGCAGAGCCTGCAGCGGCGAGCATCAGCGCGCCGGCGAAAATGGGAGTGATGGTGGAATCCGCGCCCACCGAAATGCGGCGCCCCGCGCCGAAAATGAAAAAGCCTACACTTGCCGCAACGAAAGCCAGCAATCCGGCTTGCGGCGGAAAATGCCCCAGGCGCGCCGTCGCCATCTGTTCGGGAACGGCGATCGCCGCGACCGTGACGCCCGCCAGCAGATCGCCCGTCCACGAACGCGCGCCGAAGCGGACGGGCGCGGCCGTTCCTGCCGTGTTAGCCTGCTGAAGCATGTCTCAGCGAGGAGATTAGCGCATGACCGCGGAACGGGAACCAATCCTGGAACCGGTACCGATCAAAGAGCTGCGGCCGACGCAAATCACCATCGGCTTTCGCGAAGTCGGGGAACGCCGGGAGCAGTGGCGGGAAAAGAAAGGGAAGAAGAAATCTGCGTATCTCGGAATGCACATGATTCCCGTCATCCTCGGCCCGAAAAATCGGCATTATGTGGTCGATCATCATCATCTTGCGCGCGCCCTGCTCGAAGAACGGGTGAAAGAGGTGCTGGTGACGGTCGTTGCGCGCCTCGACCGGCTCGAACAGGATGCATTCTGGATTGTGCTTGACAATCGGGGCTGGATGCATCCCTTCGATGCGGACGGACAGCGACGCCGTTATTCTGATATTCCGCAGTCTGTCGACGAGCTTGTCGACGACCCTTTCCGCTCGCTTGCCGGAGCGCTTCGGCGGGCCGGAGGCTACTCCAAGGAAACCGCGCCGTTCAGCGAGTTCTTATGGGCGGATTTCCTGCGGCGGCGCATCAAGCGGCGGCAGCTGGCGAGCGATTTTGACAAGGCCCTGACGGAGGCCCTTCTTCTTTCCAGGCTGGCGGAAGCAGATTATCTGCCGGGATGGTGCGGTCCCGTGAACGACAAGACGGCGTGAGCATGGTTTCTTACAGGCACGCGGCACACCATGCGTTTGGCTCGGGCGCCAACCCCAATATGCGCACGTGGACGAGATTCGTCGAACACCAACCGCGAGGCGTGGTGGCGGCCGGATGCATCATTCTCGTGCTGGTCACCGGGTTCGTCGATTACCTGACCGGCACGCTGGTTTCGTTTTCCGCTTTCTATCTGTTGCCGGTCTCACTTGCGGCGTGGTTCGTCGGGAGTGCCTTCGGCCTCTTCATTGCTGCCTTGTGCGTGGCGGTTTGGCTGCCCGGAAATCTTCTCGCGGGTGACCCGAATTTTGCCAATCCATTTCTGATTGCGTGGAATGCCAGCATTCAGCTCACCTCGTTTTGCGTCGTCGTGTTTGTCGTCGGCAAGTTGCACAACCTCACCCGCGACCTCGAGCGGCGGGTGCGCGAACGCGCAGCGGCGCTCACCAAGGAAATTGCCGAGCGCGAGCGCCTGCAAAATCTCCTGCTGCAGGCTTCCGAAAAGGAACAGCGGCGGATCGGGCAGGAACTGCACGATGGGCTGGGCCAGCACCTCGCCGGAACGGCAATCGCGGGCCAGGTTCTGCACGAGAAGCTCGAGCGCCGCAGCCTGGAGGAAGCCAGGGACGCCGCCAAGGTCGTACAGCTTATCGAAGAAGGGGTCGTGCTGACACGGCGCTCCGCAAAGGGTCTTTATCCCGTCGACATGCAGGCAGAAGGGCTGATGCTGGCGCTCGAGGAATTCGCGCTCACCACAACAAGACTCTTCGACGTCCATTGCCGGTTCTTGTGCGAATCCCCCGTGCTTGTGGATTCGGCGGTCGCGGCCGAGCACCTGTTCCGCATTGCCCAGGAGGCAACGCGAAACGCCATTCAGCACGGCGGCGCCCGCAATATCGATATCGAGCTGAACACATTGGAAGAGGGCCACGAGCTCCGGATCGCGGACGACGGCAGGGGACTGCCGGCAGCCCTGCCGGCGAATGGCGGACTTGGCTTGCGTATCATGGAGCAGCGGGCCCAAACTATCGGCGCGCATTTTCAGGTGACCGCAGGGCCAGAAGGCGGGACAATCGTCATCTGCCGCCTGCCCGTTACAATTGATGAGAGGATGGCTTCATGACCACTCGCACCTCAACCGTGTTTCTCATCGACGATCATCCGCTGGTGCGCGAATGGCTTACGACATTGATCAACCAGCTTCCGGATCTGCGCGTCTGCGGCGAGGCGGCCGGCGCGGAGCAGGCCTTTGACGGAATCCGGGCGAGCCGGCCCGACATCGCGATCGTCGACCTTGCCCTCCCGGAAGGTTCGGGGCTCGCGCTTGTCAAGCGGATCACCGCCGAAATGCCCGACGTCGCGGTTGTCGTCCTGTCGATGCACGACGAATGCTATTATGCCGAACGCGCCTTTCGCGCCGGTGCCCGCGGTTACGTCATGAAGGGCGAATCCACCAGCAGCATTGCCGCCGCCATTCGCGATGTCCTCGCCGGCAGGCTGTACGTCAGTCCGCGAATGCAGAGCATCTTCTCGAAGCGCTTCGGCGACGACGACCTGGAGAGCCTGCATGCGCCCGTCAAGAAGCTCAGCGATCGCGAACTCGAAGTGTTCCGCCTTTTGGGACAGGGATACGAAACCCGCCGGGTCGCGCAGTCCCTGAACGTCAGCATCAAGACGGTCCAGGCCTATTGCGCGCGGATAAAAGAAAAGCTGCAGCTTGCCAACGCCTCCGAGCTGCTGCGCGAAGCCATCCGCTGGAATGATGCGCAATCGGCTGGCTGAAACCTGTCGGCGAGATCGGCCTTGTGCTGGTTGTTATCGGGGGAATTATCGTCGTCATTAAAATCGTATTGGGCGTCCTGTACATAACCTGACGGCGGCCCGGTTACGGGATTTATATTTCTGTCGGTCCTGCCGGACCCCGATTTCATACGCGTCCGCGTCCATGTACGTATCGCCGAGTAGAATAATCGGTGGAAATCAGGGATGTTGCGCCTCGGGGGCGAAGGTGCGGCAACAGGGGCAATACGATGCGTTCCAAAACGATGCGTTCATGGCTACTGAATTTCGGTGCTTTCGCCCTGGCAGTCGGGAACGCAGAGGCGGCGGCGCTGAGCACGCCTTCGATGAGCGGTCCGCTGGCCGCCAACCCCAATCCCATTTCGCTCGATGCCGGCCCGTTCGGACCTATCTACGTCGATGGCGTGGCGAGTGGCGTTACCTTCTGGCAGGACAATCCTGTCCCGGGCGATCAGGAATGGCGCGCCGATCTCAGCAACGGCCAGCTCTTCGTCCAGAAGACGAGCGGCTGGTTCCAGTTCTATGCGCAGCTGGGGGCCTATTCCCTGCCGTCTCTCGGAACTTCGTATCTCACGGCCGGTGATGCCATCAGCGACACGTTTGGCGCGGTGCCGGTCGCCTATCTGAAAGTGGCACCGAGCGACAGCTTTTCCGTGGAAGCCGGGAAGCTGCCGACCCTCATCGGCGACGAATACACCTTCACCTTTGAGAACATGGATATCGAGCGTGGCCTCCTGTGGAATCAGGAGCCGGCGGTCAGCCGCGGCGTACAGGCCAATTACAGCGCGGGTCCGTTCAGTCTCGCCTTGTCATGGAATGATGGCTTCTATTCCGGCCGGCTCAATTGGATTTCGGGATCGGCCGCCTACACCATCGACAGCGCCAACAGCGTCACCTTCGTCGGCGGCGGGAATACCGGCCACACCGGCTATTCGAGTTTCACAGCCCCGCTGGCGCAGAACAACGGAGACATCTTCAACTTGATCTACAGCTGGACGTCAGGCTCTTGGACGGTAAGTCCCTACGTTCAATATGCAAACGTGCCGGCGGACGCCAGTCTTGGACTCGTGCACAGCGCCTCGACGACCGGTGGGGCCATTCTCGTCAGCTATGGCTTGAGTGACGACTGGAAACTCGCCGGCCGCGCCGAATACATCAGTTCGTCCGGCAGCGCTGCGGCCGCTACGCCCAATCTTCTGTACGGGCCGGGCAGCAACGCGTGGTCGTTCACAATCACGCCCACCTATCAGCGCGGGATATTCTTCGCGCGCGCCGAGGCGTCATACGTCGGGGTCGGCAGCACCACAGCCGGAGATGTGTTCGGCCCAAATCTCGACAAGACCTCCCAGGCGCGGCTTCTGATCGAGGCCGGCGTTCTGTTCTGACTGTACAGGAGAAAACGGAACATGCGCGCGATGGTGCTCGAGAAGCCTCGGGCGCCGCTGATCGGGAAGCAACTTGAACGCCGGCCATTGGACTCAGGCGAAGTGCGCGTGCGGGTGGCCGCCTGCGCGGTCTGCCGCACCGACCTGCATGTCGTTGATGGCGAGTTGCCCGACTCCAGGCTGCCGATCGTGCCGGGGCACGAAATCGTCGGTCGCGTGATCGAGATTGGCGCCGGCGTTGCACGCTTCACCCTGGGTGAGCGCGTCGGCATACCATGGCTCGGCTGGACCTGCGGTGCTTGCGAATTCTGCCGGCGAGGCCAGGAAAACCTCTGCCCCAACGCGCGCTTCACCGGGTACCAAATCGATGGCGGCTATGCCGAAGAGACCATCGCCGATGCCCGTTTCGTTTTTCCTTTGCCCGGCAACTATGACGATCGCGAAGCGGCGCCGCTGCTCTGCGCCGGGCTGATCGGTTGGCGGGCGCTGAATGCGGCAGGAACGGGCCCGCGGGTCGGCTTCTACGGCTTCGGTGCGGCTGCGCATTTGGCGGTACAGGCGGCGCAGCATCGCGATCAGCAGGTCTTTGCGTTCGTGCGGCCGGGCGACGAGAAGGGTAGGAGTTTCGCGCGCGCAATGGGCGCGGTGTGGGCGGGCTACTCCGACGCGGCGCCTCCCGTGCCGCTCGATGCGGCCGTGATTTTCGCGCCCGTGGGCGACCTGGTGCCGCAAGCCTTGCGCGCGGTCCGGCCGGGCGGACGCGTCGTCTGCGGCGGCATCCATATGAGCGACATTCCGGCCTTTCCCTACGCCATCCTGTGGCAGGAGCGATCCGTGTCGTCGGTGGCCAACCTGACCCGCAAGGACGCTGAAGACTTTCTCGCCCTCGCCGCTCGAACGAAGTTTCGCGTCGAGACGAGCGCCTATGCGCTGGAACAGGCGAACGTCGCCCTTGCCGGGCTTAGGTCGGGCACGTTGGCAGGAGCGGCGGTGCTCATCCCATAGCGTGTGCGTCTAGCGCGCGACGTTTCCCATCAGCTGCAGGACATTGCCGTCGGGGTCCCGGAAGGCGCGGATTTTGAGCGCGTGCGTTTCGGTTTGCTGGACGACCTGTGCGGGCCCGAGGAACGTGACGCCGCGAGACTCCAGCGCGGGTCCCAAAGCATCGATGTCCGGCGCGTCGAAATACAGGATCGAGCCGCCGGGCTCACCTCCCGCATTTTCCGTCCCGATAAGCAGGCGCGTTCCGCCCAGATCGAAGAACATCATGTTGCCGGCTTCGAAAACAAACCGCAGGCCGAGGATGTCGCGATAAAAGTGCCGGCTGCGGTCGAGGTCCCGCACGGTCAGAGCGACCTGAACGAGCTTCCGTCCGTCGAGGGTCTTGTTGCCGGGATTTTCCATGGAAACCTCTCGTCGAGATATTAGGAAGGCGAACTATATCTTTTTTCGAGTCAGGCTTCCGAAAATGTGTATGTTGGAACGTCTTCGCTTCCGGAGCCTTCGTCTTGTCGCTTGGGGCCACCGAACCAGATCCGTTCGACGTTGCGGACCGGATTCACAGTGCCTCGATCCGGCTCCTTCGCCACGTGCGCAAAGCGGATCTCGCGGCCGGAATCAGTGCGCCCCAACTCTCCGCGCTCGCGGTGCTCGTGTTCAACGGTCCGCAAACGATGACGCAGTTGGCGAGCGCCGAGCAGGTCCGCTTGCCCACCGTTTCCAAACTCGTGGCCGAGCTCGAGTCGCGCGCGTTGGTCGTGCGGAGTGCCGATCCATCGGACCGGCGCGTGTCGCGTATCTTCCCGACGAAAAAGGGTCGCGTGCTGCTCGAAGAGAGCCGGCGCCGACGGTTGAGCCGTCTGGTCGAGTCGCTCAATCGCCTCTCCAAGCCTCAGCTGTCGGCTCTCGCCGCAGCGGCCGACACAGTATTCACGGTTGCGCTCCATGGCTTTGCAGAGGAAAAACCGTCAAAAATTGCTGGACCAGACCAATAAAACTTAGTTTAATTTTGACCCGAAGGGCCATCGGGACGAATTCCCTTGAAAATCGTGAATATTCATGAGGCTAAGACCCACCTGTCGCGGCTGATCGATGCCGCTGTTGAAGGTGAGCCCTTCATTATAGCCAAGGCTGGCCGGCCGCTCGTAAAGGTTGTGCGATTGGCATCCGCGGATGACGAAACGCCGAAGCGGCTTGGTTTTTTTCCCGGCCAGACAGCTGTGCCTGCCGACTTCAACACCATGTCGTCCGAGCTGCGCGGCAATCGCAGAGGGGATCAGCGGTGAGGTTGCTCCTCGATACGGAGCTTCTTCTGTGGGCGGCCACCGAGCCAAAGCGTCTCGGGCGCGAGATCCGTGACCTGCTCGAAAGCCCCGACAACGAGCCTCTCTTCAGCCCGGCCAACATCTGGGAGATTGCCGATAAGGCGGCGCTCGGCCGCACCGATTTTCGGATCGACCCTGGCGTCTTTCGCCGCGTCTCGCTCGACAATGGCTATGGCGAATTGCCGGTCACCAGCCGCCACGTGCTCGCCATGAAGGAGCTGCCGGGCGAGCTGATCGACCTTTTCGACCGCATGCTTGTCGCTCAATCGGTCGTCGAACGAATCCCTCTCCTGACGAGCGATCCGGTCGTCGCGCAATTCAGCGGACTGACCGATCGCCGCTAGATTATTAGCCGTGCTAAGTTGCGACCTTCCGCGATACCTGCCGTCCTTTGTGTGTCACCACCTTCCTGGAGAGACTTCGATGCAGAAAAAGACAGGCTTGATGGTTGCCTCGCTTGCGGCCGGGCTCATGCTCGTGCTGCCGGCGTCGGCGCAGCCGTCTGCGGATGCCATGCCCGCCCATGGGCACGGCGGCGGGATGGGCCACCATATGGATATGATGGGCGGCGGCGATTCGCACTTTATGATGCTGCTCAGATCGGCCAACCTGACGCCCCAACAGCACGAGCAGGTGCGGCAGATCATGAAGAACGAAAAGGCCCAGATGGCCTCCGTCCATGATGGCTTTCATGCCGTGCACGAACAGATCGCTGCCAGACTGCTCACCCCTGGCCCACTCACAGCGGCCGACCTCGCGCCGCTCGAGCAAAAGGCGACGCGCTACCAGCAGCAGATCACCCGGAACATGATCGACACCGCCGTCGCCATTCGCAACATCCTGACCCCGGAACAGATCGCCCGGCTCAGCCAGGTTCACCAGCAGCTCCAAAGCCTGCATCAGCAGATGCGAAACCTGCTTGGGCCCGACGCCGAGATGCCTTCTGAACAGCCGGAGTGAATCGAAGGATACGTCCGCTGCCATGGAAAAGGCCCCATGTGCGGCCCGCCAACCGGAGCCGCTCGCCCTTGCGGACTTGATTCTGCGTGGGCGAAGCGGCGACCGGCAGGCGCTGAAACTGCTGATCGAACACTATCAGCTTCGCATGGCGAGGTTCGTGATCGGCGAAACCCGCGACGGGAATGCTTTCGAAGATCTTTGTCAGGCCATCTTTGTGAAAATGGTACTCGGTCTGCCGCGGCTGCGCGACCCTGCCCGCTTCGAACCGTGGTTGTACCAGATCGCGCGGAATGTCTGCCGCGACCACTTGCGGGCCGTTTTGGGCTGGCGGCGCTACTTTGTCTCCTACGAGCCGGCTCACGACAGCGTTGCCGTCGCCGAGTTCGAACCGACAGAAAATGATCTGGAGCAGGCGATCGCGAGCCTGGCGCCGAAGGACCGCACACTTTTACGGCGGCTGATGAACGAGAAGAAAACCCAGCAGGAGCTGGCGCGCGATTCGAACACCAGCGTTGCCGCCATCAAGTCACGGCTTTATCGGGCCCGAAGGGAGCTGCGTGCCTTGATCGCCGCCGGAGATTCGAAATGAGCCAAACGCCGCTCACCCAACCGCAACTCGGCGCCGACTTTGCAAAGCGGGTGCTGGAGGCTGCCGATCGCCATCGGGCGCGCCGCCGCCGCTTTCGCGCGCTGGCGGCAACGTTCGTGGTGGCTCTCGGAATTGCAGCGGCAACTTTCTGGCGCGATCTCGCCGTCACCGCGCCGGGGGTCGGCCCGGGCAAGGACGCGGTGTTCGCGGCCGGGCCACGCCTCCAGGCAGCGGCCGAAGCAACCGACAGCACGGCCGATCCTCTTTCTTATATGTTCCCGGACGCGGGGCCGCTTGCCCGTTACGCGAGCGAAGACGATGCGGACAACGACGCTGTCTCGGATCCGTTCGACGACCAGCAATGAGTTGGGGGACCAAAGGGCATTGGGGGCTGCGCTCAGGTAGAATCAGCCTCACCCTTCGATCCGCCTTCGCCGAGGCTTCGGCGGACACCGTCCGGGCACTGACCCGCCGAAGCATTAGCGTAGGCGGGCAGGCTCAGGGTGAGGCCTTTTTTTGTCCTCATCCTGAGCTTGTCAAAGGATGAGGACCATGCCGCGTGAATTCATCACGCTCTAACTTTTATCGATCTTTGACTCGTTTGCCGCGCGTTAGGGAAACCGTTTCCTTAGGCAATCTCCGAATTTTCCAGCCAACCGCTAACCAGCTTCCTATATCTCTGTTACGGGCGGGGACGATACAGGATGCGGAGCAGGTCCCATGTTGTACGTATCATATCACCATAAGCACGATGCCGGACGCGAACTCATTCTGCCCGACGGAGCCCGGTTTCCGTACCATCTGACGCGCGACGAATGGTACATCCACGCCACCTTTCAGAGTGTGAGCGGCCGGACGGAAGCGGACATCGCAACGCTCGGCTATTGCGACCGCTCGGTCGGCGCCATTTTTGGCCGGCGCGTGGCTGCGCCGCATCGCCCAACACCCGCGCCCCTCGCCAAATAGCGAGAGCATGATCTGAATTGGATCGCGCACGCGCCCTCATCCTTCGACAAGCTCAGGATGAGGCCAAAAGAAAAAACCTCACCCTGAGCCTGTCGAAGGGTGAGGCTGATTCAGTCCGGACGAATCCCGCTCGAGGATAATTGGGGACAGGATACCATTTCCCCCATTCCGCTGGCGCAGTTTGCAAAGTGATCCGAAGGGAAATGGTATCCTGTCCCCAATTACCAATTACCGCGAGCGAAGGTGGTCCGCGACGATCGACGCCACCGCGATCGTGAGGCGCTTCGCGGTCGGGATGTGAAGAAACTCGTTCGGTCCGTGCGCATTGGAATGCGGCCCGAGCACGCCGGTGACGACAAATTGGGTGCGCGGAAACTTTTCTCCCAGCATGCCCATGAAGGGAATGCTTCCGCCTTCGCCCATGAAAGCGGGGAGCGGTCCGAAGGCGAGTTTCGAGGCGCGTGTCACGGCTTCGTCGAGCCACGGCGCCAGCGACGGCGCGTTCCACCCTGTCGCCGCTTCGCCTGCCGCAAACGTCACCTCGCATGCATAGGGCGGATCGGTTTCCAGGAGACGCTGCAGCGTCGCGCCCGCGTCGCTGCCGGCGAGCGTCGGTGGCAGTCTGAGGCTCAACCGCGCGCTCGTGTAGGGCAGCATGACATTGCCGGCGTTCTGGGGCTGGGGCAGGCCGTCGATCCCGATCACCGCGAGCTGCGGCCGCCAGGTCCGGTTCAGCACCAGTTCGGCGAGATCGTCGGTCACGGGCCGCGTGTCGCCGGCGAAGGGAAACTTCGTGTAAACGCTCGCGCCAAGCACGCGCGCCGCATCGTGCGCCTGCGCGATGCGCTCGCGCGGAATGGGAACGTACAGGTCTTGCGGCACGACGGCGCCCGTTGCCTGGCTCTCGATGCGCCCGAGCATCTGCCCGAGAATGCGGAAGCTCGATGGCACAATTCCGGAGGCGTCGCCCGAGTGAACACCCTCGTCGAGCACGCGAATGGTCAGCGTGCCCGAAGCGATCCCGCGCAATGATGTCGTGAGCCACAGCCGGTCGTAATCGCCGCAACCCGAATCGAGGCAGACGACCAGCGACGGCTCACCGATGCGATCGGCAAGGTGATCCACGTAAAAGGGCAGGTCGGGGCTCCCCGACTCTTCGCAGGCCTCAATGATGACGACGCAGCGTGCGCGCCGCAGGCCCTGATCGCGCAAAGCCAGAATGGCCGAAAGGGCGCAAAACATGGCGTAGCCGTCGTCGGCGCCGCCGCGTCCGAACAGTTTTTCTCCTTTGCGGAGCGGCGTCCATGGCCCCATTCCGTCGGCCCAGCCCGCCATCTCCGGCTGCTTGTCGAGGTGCCCATAAAGCAGGATGGTCTCGCTGCCCTCGCCGGGCAGATCCATGAACATGAGCGGCGTGCGCCCCGGCAGCCGCACCACTTCGAGCGTGCCGCCTTCGGGCAGGTGCGCCCGTGCCCAGCGCTCCATCAGCGCGACGGCGTCGCGCATGTAACCGTGCTGTTCCCAGTCGGGATCGAAAGCCGGCGACTTGTTGGGAATGCGAATATATTCGGTGAGCGCCGGGACCGCGGCATCTTCCCAAATCTGTTCGACGAAATTGCTGAGACGCTGCGTGTCCATCGTTTTATCCTGTTCGCGTGCGATTTGCCGTTCTTTCGTCACCGCATTCACCTGCGTGTTACTGCACCATGGCCGGGCTCGACCCGGCCACCCAGCAGCCGGCGCTCAGGGAATCAATGCGATCGGAGAAAGGTCGAGACCGCGATGTCCTCGTCCAGTTCCGGCCAATGAATTCCCTGGCCGCCCCCGATCAGCCGCCAGTTGTGGCGTTGTTCCGGCGTCGCATCTCTCAGGCGCGGAAACCATTCAAGGGGCGCCGCCGTCCGTCGGCGAGCACGACTTTCAAATGAACATCCGTCGTTTCTACGTCGATCGCGTCGGAATCAATCGCCGGTTCCAAAATGGCCATGCCACGCCTCCATGAACTCCGTCCGATGCTCGATAACCAAAGCACGAATACGATTCAACTCGTGTGACCGGAAGCCGCGCGAAGCCGCAAGCCTTACGGGCTCCAGCCAATACTTGGCCGTGCATTGTTGCCGCTCGACGTGGATATGCGGCGGTTTGGCCCCTTCCAGGCTGTAAAAGAAGAACCGAAATCCCGATATTCTGTACCGTCGGCATCAGACGCTGCTGCTCCTTGCTTTCGGTACCACTGAACCGCCAAGACGTCGAGTTACCACGGAGACACGGAGGTCACGGAGGCCTTTTTTTGCGCGCCTTGCGCGCCACCGCTTTGCTCGGTGTCCTCCGTGCCTCTGTGGTGTATTTTCTTGGCGCCTGGGACTTGGCGGTTCATCTTCTGTCGGTGCGCGACTTTCGAGCGCCATGGCGACGGGAATCCGGCCGCGCGTCAGAGCGAGCCGTTCCTGTGCACGACGTTGCCGTCTTTCATCACGAAGCATACGTCGCGGAGCGCCGCAATGTCCTTCGTTGGATCGTCTTTCACCGCGACGAGATCAGCCAGAAAACCCGCAGCGATCCGGCCCAGTTCGTCCTCGACGCCCAGAATCTTGGCATTCACGGCCGTTGCCGCCGCCAGGGCTTCGGCCGGAGTCATTCCGAGACGCACCATCCATTCGAGTTCGCGCACATTCGTGCCGTGCGCAAACACGCCGACATCGCTGCCGCAGCCGATCGTGACGCCCGCCGCGCGCGCGAGACGAAATCCGCGTGCGGCCGTTTCCATCTGCTCGGTCGGAGAGGACTCGCGGTCGTGGCCGTGAAAATACTCCGCAATGGCTTCCGGCGCGGTGAGCGTCGGCAGATAGGCGATGCCGCGTTCGGCCATCAGCATGAAGGTCTCGCGCGATCCGGCATACCCGTGTTCGATCGTGTCGACGCCGGCGTTCGCCGCACGCCGCATGGCTTCATCCACCATCGCATGCGCGGCGACGGGCCTGCCCGTATCGTGCGCGGCCAAAACCGCGGCGCGCAGTTCGGCCTCCGAGAAGGTGGGGCGGACTTCGCCTTTGGGGCCGGTGCGATAATCAGCGTACAATTTGATCCAGTCGGCGCCGAGGCTTGCCTGCCGCCGCACTACCCGCACGATCTCATCGATGCCGTTTGCCTCCTCGGCACCCTGCGGCAGGCAGCAATCGGGCCGGTAGTTGCGCGCCGCGGGTCCGTACGACCCCGCCGCGACGATGGCGCGGGTGGCCACGAACAGCCGCGGCCCGCGTACAATCTTCTCCGCAATTGCGCGTTTCAGCGCCACATCCGCGTAGCCTGCGCCTTCGGTTCCGAGATCGCGCAAGCCCGTGAATCCGGCCGCGAGCGTCGCCTCGGCGTGACGGACGGCGCGAAGCGTCCGGTAGGCTTCCGACTCCTTCAGCACCTGATCGTCCCACGAAACCTGGTTGTACGGGTGCAGGAACAGGTGCGAATGGGCGTCGATCAGCCCCGGGATGAGCGTGGCGCCCGGGAGATCGATTGAGTCCACATCTCCCCGCGACGCGAATTTTTCGCGCGGGCCCACATCGGCGATGCGGTCCCCTTCAACGATCACCGCCCAGCCGCTCCGCGGCGCACGCTCTGGCGGCGTCCACATGCGGTCCGCCTGCAGAAGAACGGGTGGTGTCGAGGAACGCACCTTACCGCCGCGTCGTCACGATGTGCTTTCGGAGCGCGGGCGCAGGAGAACGTTTGCAATGCAGTCGACAAATTGACCCGCGCTTTTGACAGCCGCCGCTGCGCGCTCGAACGGAATGAGCGAGTCCGGCCCTGTCTCGTAATCCGCAACCGCCTTCAGATTGTAGGTCTGCGGAAGAATCCGCCGTAATTCGGGACCAAGGCCGGGTTCCTGCAACCCCAGCCTATTGAATTCGGTGTGCACACCGCTGTGGGTCTTCGCCACTTTTCCGGTACGCTCAAATATCAACGCCTGCGCCGCATGAAACTCCGCCAGATAGGCGTTCCGTCCAGCGTCGTTGGTCAGGCCGGCATCGAGATTGACGTGTGCATAGCGAAGGCACTCCCGTGCCTTTTCCAGATGGCCCAGCGTTTCGGGAGTCACAGATCGCGGCCCTCCCGGCGAACTTCGTGCATAAGCGGAGTGCGCTCTGCATAAGAGCCGGCCGGGTAGGGCATGGCGTGAATGAATGCGCCCGTTTCATCCATGAGGTCGGTTGCCAGATCGGCAATCTTATCCGCTTCCTTCCAGCGGTCGCCGAGATCCTTGAGAAACACGGCGATGTCGTAGTCTGAATCTGCACGCGCTTCGCCACGCGCCCGCGATCCGAAAAGCACGACCCGTTCGACGCGGTCGCCATAGATGCGATCGATCGCCATCCGGAAGCGCTGCAGAACTGGGTCGGTCGGCGGCATGCGCGCAGCCTATCACCAAAGTCGGCGATGTGTGAGGGACGACGAGGCGGGAACTGATCGTGCTACAGCCGGCAGATCGACAGGCTGCGCATCTCCGCGCGACGCGAATTTCTCGCGCGGGCCCACATCGGCGATGCGGTTCCCCTCCACGAGCACGGCATGTTGCTCTGTGCTGCCACCGGCGGTCCAGATGTGATCCGGCAGCAGCAGGAAGGTCTTGGGCGAACTCACGGGATCGCGCATTGGCGGGGCAGAAATAGGCCAGGGAGGTTCCGCCCTCCCGTCCCCAGTCCTGTCAACCAGCGCTTAATCCCGCAGGGGACATAGTGGCGAGCCGGTTCAAGGTCGCCCATGGTCGTCGTTCCCGATTCCGTGCCGTCGAAGGTATTTGCGCGCCCTTTGGCCGAAGGCGCAAGCGTGCCCGCCATCGATTGTCCTCTGCGTACGACTCCCAATGCCGGTAGTCGCATCCGTTTCGCGCGGCGCGAGGTGTTCCGCAGCGATTTTGCGGCGGAATGGATCGGGATTGCGATCGTAGCATTGTTCGCCCTGTTCTGGGCGCACGGCATCCGGTTTGGTCTTGCGGTAAAATGGGACGATTTCCTGTTGCCCGTCCTTGCCGTGCTCGCGATCGTGTCCGCACGCCTGCTCAGGTCTGAACGTGGGAGCCTCGCCGCCGAGTATTTTCTCCTCACCATCATGGCGACCGCGGCATTCGGCGTGATCTCCTATCTCAGCATGACAACGGACAGGCCGCTCGCCGACACGGCGCTGATGGCCGCCGACCGCGCCATCGGTTTCGATTGGCATGCGAATTACGGCTGGCTCGTGCACCATCCCGCGATCGCGAAAATTCTGCAGGTCGCCTACAACAGTTTGGTCTACCAAGGGCTCTATTTCGGGGTGCTGTTCGGCCTGATGGCCAGGCGGCGGGAGCTGCGCGAGATGTTCTGGCTTGTCGCGGCCGCCGGCGTAATGACCTCTGCCGGCGCTGCGCTGTTTCCCGCCTTCGGTCCGTACAAGGCTTTCGGCATCAACACCGAATTTCTGTCCGCAATGAAGCAGCTTCGCGGTCCCAATCTGCACTTTGCTCTCGCCAGTCTCACCGGCGTGGTAAGTTTTCCGTCGTTTCACACCACCATGGCGCTGCTTTACATGGTCGGATTCCGCCGGACCGGGGCGATCGGTTGGGCGGCGGTGGCGCTGAATGTCGTGATGCTTCCGGCAATCCCCTTCTTCGGCGGACACTATCTTGTTGACATGTTCGCAGGTGCCCTGGTCGCGCTTGCCTCGCTCACGATTGTGAAGGCCTGGCCCGTGATCGCGGGGAGAATTCGATCGGGCGATCGCCCACCGGTCAGCTCGTGGGAACCGGTTCCGAACCAGGTTCCCGTATTTCGGCAGCACGGATTGGACCGCGAACTGCCGGTCTAGGGCGGGGGCCAGCATTGCGCGCCCGAAGCTGCAGCCTTCCGACCGCAAGATGAACGAGCCACGCCAGCAACAGGCACAGCGCCACCACAAGCGCCGCACTTGCGGGATGCGGTCCGCGCCACAGGCCAAAGACAGGCGTATAGGTGGCCAGCACGATCAGTCCGGGGTGCACGACGTACAACGGATAGGAAATCTCGCCCAACGTTTTGCAGAAGGCCGGCGCTTTGTGTTCCGAGCGCACGAGCAGGCAGACGAGCAACGGTGAGATGACGATGACGATGAAATCGTCGAGGAGCGGCGTCGCCACAGGCCTTGGCAGCACGGCGGCGACCAGCCACAACGCAAGAAGGATTTCCGTTGCGATCACGGGCAGTCGCCCAAACAGAGGGTGGCGGTGGACGCGATAAATGACCACACCCGCGGCAAAGGCCGGCAGGCAACGCAGGACTCCGATCGTGAGAAGCGTGGCGCGGTCTCCGCCCCCGGCCCATCCCGCGCCGGAATGGAGCCCGATGAACGCCATGGTCCCCCATCCCGATAGCGCCACGAGGAGCAGCGCTGATGTTTTCCATCGGAAGGCACCAAAGGCGTACGCGAAATAGGCTGTCCATTCCGCAAACAGCGACCAGGCGACGCTGTCCATCGCCGGATAGATAAGGCCGTCGGGTGTGATGTAGTCCGGTATCAGCAGGAGCGTGGTGAGCGGGATGAAAATCCAGATCATCCACGGCGCATCGTTCGAAGCGATGTATCCGGTCGTCGCCATCGCGATGAACAAGACGATGTTGATCGCCGCGCCGAGCCAATAGGTTGGAAAGAGCCGTCGCCCGCGATTGAACAGAAATTCCCGAAAGCAGTATCCCCCCCGCAGCTTTTCTTCGTAGGTGAGTGAGATTACGAAACCGCTCAGGATGAAGAACATGTCCACGGCGAGAAAACCGTGCAGGAAGATGGGTCCTTTGTGAAAAAAATTCGCGCAATGAAAGAAAAGGATGGTGAGTGCGCAGACGCCGCGCAAACCGTCGAGACCGAGAAATCGCTTCGTCGTCATCCCGGCCCGAACGTTAACGCGATTGATTTAACGAAATCAGAACCGCCCACTAAGCTACGTGCTCAATAGACGCGAAGAATCGTCAGCCGGGTATCCGTGTAGACCGGGGTGTAAGTACGGAGAAACTCCGGCAGTGGGGCCAGGATCGCGTTCCACTTGTAGTAACCGGTGGACCGGTGATGGATCAGAATGTACTTCACGTGCGCCTGCACAAGCTGGTTACGCTGCTTCCCGAGATCGTGAAACGAAAGCCGGTTCAACAGCGATACGCTCTGTTCACGCGCCGTCATTCCGTCAACCATCGGCCGCCGGTGAGAAATCTGTTCCAGCATGTAGCTGTCTTCTTCGGCATATCCGAACGGCAGGTTCAGCACGCCAAAATCTGGGTCCTTATCCGCGCGCAAAAGGTGCAGCCCGGGGGAAAGCCCGATTGGCGTCGTCTGCAAACGGCAAGGAAAGAAATCCAGTATGAGAAGCACCGACACGGCAGCGACGAACCATTTTGCTGCAGGATTGGATTGCCGCCATAACGCCGCGACCGCCGCGCCGACACCGACGCTCATGAACAGATAGACAAATACGGCGGCGCGGGCCGGCGTGCGCACATCGGCGAAAAACGGCAACTTATCCAGAACTGCGTCGGGAAGGTGGATGATCGTAACCGCACCGGCAACGTGCAGCGCTTCGCCGCCCGCCAGGAGCGCAAAAACCACGATTCCGAGCGCGCAATAAGCGTTCAGCGATTCGCGTGCGAATCCGGTCCGTGACCAATGCCACAGGAGAAGCGCCAGGTTTATCAGTCCGAGATAGACCGTCGTTTCCCACGGATTGCCGGTAAAGCGGGCGTAAAGGCCGCGCGAAATGAAGGAGAGGAAGTGCTGCGGCGGAAAGGCGACGTATGCCAGCAGATCGGCCGAGAAGGTATTTCCGCCTTCGGCGTACAGCGATTGGCCGCCTGCTATGATCATTGGCACAAGGAACGGCAGGAGGATTGCGATCGTAAGGGCCACGCAAAGCGCCGGCGCCAGGAGCGGCCAGCCGCGCGGCCACGCACCGGTGCGGAAGCGCTGATAGAGCACCTGAAACGAGAGAAAATACGCGCCGTAAAACAGGTAATACCAGCACGAAAGCGCGCTGAGCGCGAAACAGATGACGGCAGCGCAGAGCCACGACGCACTTCGCTTGTCGAGCGCCAGCAGGTAGGCAAGGGCGAAGAAGGGTAGGAATTCGATTGCTCCGACGCCGATGTGATGGCTCGCCTGGGCCACATGAAAAGGGCTGAAGGCAAACACGAATCCGCCGGCCAGGCCTGCGACGGCGCTGTCCGTCAGGTGGCGCACGAGATAGAACCCGCCGAGTCCGGCAAGCGGAAACGATGCGAGAAGCGTAAGATTTTGCAGCGCGACAAGCGTGGGCAGATCGGTGCCGAGGAAACGGCTGAGTGCCGTTACCACGAAAATCTGCGGGTAATTGAACGACTGGTAGGTGAGAGGCGTGCCTTCCGGGAAGCGCAACAGCCTTGTATGAAAGAAATGTCCGGGAACGGACGCGACGCTCGTGTACCAGGTGTTCCACAAATCGTTCATGTTGTCTTCGGGCGGACCGGCGAGCGCAGAATGCAAATGCACCAGCCACGGCCACAACAACACGCCTGTCAGCGCGATGAAAAGTGCCGAAACAGCCAGGAGAATCGCGGCTTCGTGCCCCGCGCGCGAGTGGATGCGCGCCGCGTCGGCTTGCCGCTTGAGCGCTGGGGCCGAGACAGGGAGCGCGAGCGTCGCATCGGTCATGGAATCGGGGCCGCTCGCGAGGAAAGGTCAGTCCGGAATGTGTTCCGCTATCGCTGCTGCCGGCCGGCAGCTTCGTGTTTCACCGCTTTACTGGTTTGACGCCGTCTGGCCGGTTGTGGACGTCGCGGCGCCGGCGCCTGTCATTGCCGCGCTCTCGTGGGTCGTCGCCACACCCTCCGTGGTCTGAACGAACGTCTGCGGATCGCCGGGCCGCGGCGCGGTTTCGCAGTGCGATAACGTACACATATAATTGTACTGCTCGGGTCCCCGGTTGACGGTCACGGCTGCGCCGTTGTTGAGGACCGTGACCTGCTGATTGGAAACCTGTTTCCCGTCGGCGGAAAGCGCGATGATATTGGTCATGCCAAAGGTCTTGCCGAGCAGGAACGCATGTTGCGGATCGAGCATGTTGACGTCTGCGATCACCGGGTTGCCGACGTAAACGGTCTTTACCGGCTCGGGAAATGAGACGAGGCGCGCCTGGTCAACAACCAGCCCGACGCCGCCTGCGGCGTGATGCACGACCGCGTGATGCACGACCGCCTTATGCACGCGAACCAAATGATGCGGTTTGACCGGGCACACCGGTGCGGCGGCGGCACCTGCCGCAACCGGCAAAATGGCCGCGAAAAGCAGGCAACAAGTGGCGGTTTTCATCACGGATTCTCTCCCAAGCCTATGCGCCGGAGGCTACGGGTGCACCCGTAAAGGAAGCTTTAAGTGTGATGGGCCGGAGACTGTGATGCTCCCGCTCGTCGATTCGGCGACGGAGCCGCCCCGCCCCGCTGATCGCTACCGCGGGTTAACCATTTTCCGTCAAATGCGTGGGGCACACGGTCCACAGCGTTGGAGGCAACAGCTTGGATTCTGTCGGGAGCAAAGCATCGCAGCTCAGGGCGGGTGGACTGCCCCTGTTGAATGCCATCCTGCTGGGCATGCTGATCATGACGCTCTTTGCGTTCTCCTTGTCGGCGTTTTGCTCCTCGTTTTCTTCGGTGTGCGACTTCTCGGCGATTTATCTGCAGCGCGAAGACCGCTGGCTGTTGCTCGTTCAAACCTGTGTGTTGGCCTTCGCCGGCAGTCGCTTGGCGGGCCGGGCACGTCCGCTCGACCTGCCCGAAAAGACGTTGCTGTTCGTCGCCGCCGGGCTCGTTGTCCTGTGTTATGTGGGCGGCAAATGGCTGCTGTTCGATTATCCGTACAGCCGCGACGAACAGATGGCGGTGTTCGACTCGCAGATTTTTCACGCCGGCCGGTTGGTCCAGGCGCTGCCGCCGTTTTGGCGCGCCCACGAAAGCGCGCTGAATAGGCTGTTCATTCTGCCCGGGGCTCACCCGCTCGCCTGGATCTCCGCTTACCTGCCGGTCAATGCGGCATTGCGGACACTCGTGGGATTTGTCGTCGACCCCGCACTCACCGGTCCGCTGATGGTAGGTTTAGGGGGCGTTTCGCTGTGGAAATGCGCGCGCCTGCTCTGGCCGGATGATCCCGAAGCGGCCGTCGTTGCCGTGTTGCTCTACATTGGCTCCGGGCAAGTGTTGTTCGCCGGCATGACGGCTTTTGCGATGCCGGCGCATCTCGCGTTCAATCTCCTGTGGCTTTGGCTTTTTCTGCTGAACCGCAGGAGTTGTGACCTCGCCGCGCTGCTGGTCGCGTTTGCTGCCACCGGGCTGCATCAGCCGCTCTTTCACCCGCTCTTCGCCGCGCCAATTCTCGCCACGCTGCTGTTCGATCGCAACTGGCCGCGCGCTACATTGTACGCGATTGGCTACGGCGCTATCTGCGCGTTTTGGCTGGAATGGCCCCATTGGATGCACATCCTGGCGGCTGGGCCGGCCGCAGCCGTGGGCTCGGCCGGTACAGGCTACCTGAGCCGCCTTCTGCAGGTGCTTTCGCAACCGCAGCCATTCCGATGGCAGCAAACGGGCGCCAATCTGCTTCGCTTTTTCGCCTGGCAAAACGTGTTGCTCCTGCCGCTTATGGCGTGCGGCATCGCCGCCGCGCGACGCGAACGCCTGGCGGCCGCCTTCGCCGCTGCCGTCATACTTCCGGTTTGCGTGATGTTCCTGATATTGCCGTTCCAGGGCAACGGCTTCGGCTATCGCTATCTGCACGGCGCAATCGGCGCCGGGATTCTGCTCGCCGTCTACGGCTGGCGCCGGCTCGATGCCGATCACGCCTGGCTGAGGGCTCTTGCCGTGCGTACAACCATAGTCGGCACCATCGTGTTGCTGCCTCTGCAGGCGTGGATGGCGTACAGCATGTACGCGCCGTTTGCCAGGATCGATCGCCGGATAAGCGAGAGCGGCGCCGATTACTTCATTATCGGCAGAGACGACGCCCTTCTTGCTTTCAACCTCGTGATCAATCGGCCGGATCTTTCCAACCGGCCCATTCGCCTGCTCGCCGATGAAGTAAACGACACGCTTATCCGAGGTATCTGTCGGCCCGGTGTGCGGGTGGCAATGCCGGCCGGTGACTTTCTGCGTCCGATCGACAGCTACTATTCAATGCCGCTTTCGACCGCCGCCGACGCACGCGTGACGGCTCTCTCACCCGAGCTAGTGGCAGCTGGTTGCAGCGTGGATCGTCTGGACGAAGGTAGAAGGAAATAACCAGGATGCCGCGCTCCCATCCGGCGATGCCAAAAGACGACTCCGGTCTCGGAACAAATGGTCTGAAAAGGAAATTCTCCATGCACGGAACGCCGAGGAGCGCTCTCAGATATACACCTCTCGAGTACGTGAACGTCCGCCGTCCTGTTGATCGCATCGCCTACATTTGCGCCGCGTGCAACAACAAGAAGGTTCTTGATCTCGGCGCACTGGACGAGACTGCTTTCGCGCAGAAAACTAGTCACGGTACCTGGTTGCACGAGGAAATCACCAAGTTTGCGGATACGGTGATTGGCCTCGACTCGTCGGTGCTTATTCCGGATGACGGATTAGTTACCGCTCGCAATGGAAAAATCATTAGGGGAGATGTGCTGAAGGTCGAGAACTTTCTTCACGAGAACGACTTTAATCCGGAGGTAGTCCTCGCGGGTGAGCTGATTGAGCACCTTGCCAATCCACTAGATTTCCTCGAATCGCTGAGGAACATTGCGCGACTAAAGGGCTCGACTTTGTTGCTTTCGACCCCGAACGCGACTGCTATTCACAATTGCCTGATTGCGCTTGCGAACCGCGAATCCACACATGCGGACCACCTTTGCATTCTTTCCTTCAAGACACTTAACACGCTTTTGTCTCGCGCAGGATACGAGAGCTGGGAAATTATCCCGTATCATGCGGAATTTGCTGAAATGCAACAACGGAATGACGGTATCCGAAAAAGATTTGTTATGACCGGCGAGATTGCGATCAATCTTCTAGAGACAGTCTTTCCGCTTGTTAGTTTTGGATTCTTAGTGAACGCGATTATTTGAGACATTCAATGCGCAGAGACAATGGCCGGTTCCCTTCCGCGTAACTTCAACAACGTTATCGTCGTCGCGCCAGAACCCAACTTCGTAGCGCCCAGTGCGCCGAACCGTAGTTCCAAAGGTACATAGCGATGGTGGCGATCGGTGCCGCTACGGGAATAATCAGGTGGAGCCCGGAGCAAAGAACAGCCATCACGCCAAAATAAATTGGGAAGCTCGCTGCAATTGAGGAGGCGAAGCGAGCAAAGTCCTGCCATGATCGAGGCGTGCCGAATGTGAACCGCGCGTGCAATAGATATCCAATCGGTGTCACAACGAGGAACGCGAGCACAGACAGGCTGACATAGTCGCCACCCTCTCTGCTTCCGAAGATCATGATCCCATTGTGGATAGCCGCACAGAGCCCGCCGACGAGCGTGTAACGTGTTGTGCGGTTAAGAGTGCCACGGCCAGCAACACTGTACAGCTTTGCGAGCGTGCGCACGAGCGTGCCGAATATGGCGCGGACCCCCGGACCAGTTGCCATCGTCAAAAAGACCCCCTCAGGCTGGCGCGAACTCGCGGGGTCACCCGCTCGACGATCCGTGAGTCGCGCAGGTAACGGCACACCCCCGCCGGACCAAGACCAAGCAGCTCCGTCACCGGCCGCAAAAAGGCACTCGCGCGTCCTGCCGCTGATGCCGCCAAAGCCGTATTGATGGCAATGGAAGCTCGGGCGACGCGATCAGTGTTCCTGTCTTCACCCAGCCGAGGCAGATGCCTCTCGAGCACGGTTCGCATTTGTAATGCGAAGTCCGGAAGGTCGCGGCTGCCCGTGATCGTTTGTGAGTCCGGATGGATGCGGAAGCTTGTCGTGACTTGATCGTGATAGATGACGGGTCCGGTCGCTGCCAGCTTCAACCATACGTCCCAGTCGCCCGTATACCAAAGCTGCTCATCCATTCCCCCGCAGTCCAGCCATGCCTGCTTGCGAAAGACCGGTGCTGGTGCGGCGATGAAGTTTTGAACCAGTAGTCGCCGGATAACGAAGGTCGAATCGAGCTTCCGCCCAACAGGCAGGGGACACCGCCAGAGACCCAGCGTGCGACCGTTTCGATCGATGATTGTGCTTGGCGCAAGGTGCAGCGTCGCGTTGGGCGCAGCGGCGATCCATGAACGTACTGCACCTGTGCGCCCGGGAAGCCACAGATCGTCCTGATGCAACCAGCAAACGTGGTCCGCCGCCGCCATGGCTACGCCCAGGTTCGTCTTGGCTTGCCAAGTAGGAAGGTCGGGGCGCGAAACGATATGAAGGTTCAAGCGGCCAGCATAGCCGCGAGCAATATCGACAGTGGCAGGCGTTGGGCTGCTGTCCAGCACCAGAACCTCGACACCTGATGCCTCTTCCGCCGTGATCGATTCCAGCGCCGCTCCGATCCATCGTTCACCGCACCACGTCGGCATAACGACGGAGAGCCAGGATGCGGCACCGGCGGGTTTGCCGATACAGATTTCATGATCGCGATTCTGCTTCATATCTGCTGGGCGTTTATGTCCCGCCCGGTAGAGTCGAGGGGTGCAAGGCGTGCATTATTGTCGGCAATAATCGCCAGCAGGAAACCGCCAAGAGCTGTTTGGATGCCAACGGTCCCCACGACGGACGCAAGCGTGAGCGGCAGGATCGAGGGGAGCGCCATGAAGCCGTGCGACGACCACCTGACCGTAATTGTCGCCAACGCTGCCAGCGAGACAATCATCATCGCAACGCCGGCGAAGAGCGCGCCTTCCAGAGTGAGAGTCTCGCCCAATCTGCCAAGCCAGGGATGAAGATGTCGGTAGCCGCGGCGCACGCCGTAGAAATGGGTCGAGACGGCCATTATCAGGCAGAAATGCCCGACCGTGAAAAGAAAGCCGGCGACGATCGTCCAACTCGTGCCGAACATTGACATGCCGTGCAGTACGCCCAGCTGGAAAAGACTCGCGACGCCCAGTATGTACGTCGCACAAGCCATCGCGAGCAGCGCGGGCACGCCGAACAGCCACGTCGGGCTCAGCATGAGGAGGTAGCGCAGATGGCGCCACCCGTCGCGCCATGGCCGCAGGTGCGGCGCGCGGTCCCGAAGGTCCACCGAGAGCGTCGCCGGCGTCTGATCGATGCGGATTTTCTTGAGCGATGCCTTGACGATCATCTCGCTCGCGAATTCCATGCCTTCGCCGGAGAGGCCGAGCTCGCAGAATGCTTGTCTGGTGATGGCGCGCAAGCCGCAATGTGCGTCGTCGATCCGCGAGCGAAAGAACAGGTTGAGGATGCCGGTAAGCGCCGGATTGCCGATGTACCGGTTTTTCCACGGCATGGCTCCCGGCGCGATGCCGCCCTGGAACCGCGATCCCATGCACAGTCCCGCGCCGTTTAGGAGACGGCCGATCATTGCCACGCCGTCGGTGAAATCATAGCTGCCGTCGGCGTCGCCCATTAGCATATAACGGCCGTACGCGCTCCTGCAGCCGCCGATCAGCGCCGCGCCATAACCGCGCGTCGGTACGTCGATCACGCGCGCTCCAAGATTTCGTGCCAGCGCCTGACTGCCGTCGGTCGAGCCGTTGTCGGCGATGACAATCTCTCCGGAAAGGCCGTAGCTCGCTTCGATCCAGGCGAGCGCCTGCCGCGCATTCTTGATGCAATGGGGAAGGCTCTGGCTTTCGTTCAGGCAAGGCATGATGATCGAAACGTCCGGCGCAACAGGCGCGGCGTCGATCTCGTGCCTTCGGAGGGCAGACTGAACGTGCATGCTCAAGCGCCCCGGAGGACAATCCAAACGCCCGCCAAAATTAAGGAGAAATGGTTACCCAAGTCTGAGCGACGGCTTCCCGCACTCTGTCATTTCGCCCCTTATTCTTGTCATGCTGCGCGAATGCGCAGCATCCATGCTTCGACAGGCAGAGGGCATTTCCTCACCCTGAGCTTGATCCCCCGGTTAAACCGCGGGAAGGGTGGATGCTGCGCATTCGCGCAGCATGACAATCAAAAAGACGGCTGTGGCCGAAGTTCAGTACACCGGACCGGCCTGGATCACCGCGTAGCGATCGGCAAAGAGGCGATGCCAACCTGGGCGGTGGTCGAGGGTCGCGACCAGCCGATCACCGGGGTGAAGCAGCGTCCAGGCGACGCGATATTTTCGAAACATGCGATCGACGGCTGATGGGTCGCCGTTCACCACGCGCGAGTAATCGGAAAGCCATGCGTCGCCATAAAAATCGGCACGGCTGTCGACCAGCGGCCGGACGCCGTGGAAGATCAGGAAGCCGCCGAACGCATAATTGTTGAACACCGGTTTGCTTGCGAGCGGTGCGGGTACTGATGCAACGGCCCTCGTCGGAGCAACTTCGCTGTCGTTTCTCGCGAGCGGATAGGCCACACGAAGACCTGTGCAAACGAGAACGACGGCGGCGAAAACGGCCAGAACGTAACCCTGAGGCTTAACGGGTCCCGTCGCACCACCTTCGCGCGGCATCGCCGCGGCGAGGCTGTCGGCGAGAAGGACAGGCGCAGCAATGCCGAGAAGCAGCCCGTAACGCGCATGCACAAGGGATTGATGAAAGAGCGCGATCAACACCAGCAAACGCATCGGGCTGACGCGGATGCCGCGCCAGATGAAGAAGAACGCCGCCGCCAGCGCCGAAATTTCGACCGTATTGAATTGATGCAGATCGATCGGCTGCCATTCGCCCACGGCCGCGAGGCTTTGAACGCGCATGAGTTCGAATGGATAAAGCAGGCCCGTCACGCCGTGCGGATTGAGCAGGGCGGCCGCAACCGCGGCCGCCGAAAATAGCCCCCACTGCAGCGCCATGCGTGTGCGGTTGCTTTCGCTTTGCCAGATTGCCTCGCAGGCCATGGGACCAAGCAGCGCGAGCCCAAAGATGAATCCCCCATGGAGATTGGCCCAGACGGTCATGATCGGCAGCAGGAACCACGACGGCCGCCGCCGGGACGCTGCGGCGTCGGCAACGCCGATCATCCACGCGGTCAGAAAGGGCAGCGCCAGAATATGAGGGCGCGCCAGGTAATTGGGCATCAGGCAGGCGATGCTCAGAACCAGCACGATGGCGCAGGGAAGAGGATCGAGCTTCCGTCCGAGATACAGGGCAAGCAACATCGCGGTTGCCGCCATGGCGCATCCGGTGAGAATGGCAACGCCGCTCCAGCCGGCGAGCTGGTAAGAGCCCGCCATCACAATTTCGGAGAGCCATTCCTGGGTTATCCAGGGCTTGCCGTAGAACGCACGTGAAAAGACGTCGTGATCGAGAAGCGCGCGATGGGCGAGCATCCATTGGCCCGCGCGGATATGCCAGAACGTGTCGCCATCGTTGAAGATTGCCGGCGCGTACAGGGCGATCGCATAAACCGCGAGCGCCGCCACACCGGCCAGCGCTGCGATCTGCCAGGTGATAGCCGGCATGAAATCCGGCAGAGCAAACAGGCGCCGCGCCTGCGTGGTTTGGGACGATCCGGAAAATGCAGTGCCGGCAGTTGTGGTGGGGACCGTCATGTCTCGACCCGAAAATCGTTGGCGACAATGCGAGTCGCGCCGCTACGGAAATCGCCTTATCGGCCAACGTGGTAAAGAAATGGAAAACACCACGCGCATTTGCGCTTCAAACCGCCCATTGTGTTCCGATTGTACACAAATCGGCACCATCTATCTGGCCGCACATTAAACCGTTGTTAGGAAGCGGTCAGTAGAGTGCGACTGTGTCCATGCGTTGGGGCCGCTGCGAAGATCGGCACTGGCTGGACGGGTGTCAATCTAACGGAGACCTCTCATGAAGAACCTTGTTTCTCGTTTCGTCAGTGACGAGTCCGGCGTGACCGCCATCGAATATGGCCTGATCGCCGCGCTCATCGCGGTTGTGATTATCGCTGCGGTTTCGACCGTCGGCAAAAACCTGTCGACGACCTTCAGCTCGGTCGCGGCCTCGCTGTAATACAAGTTGCAGCAGTACTGATGACAAAGCAGCGGCCGCCCTTTGTGGCGGCCGCTGTGTTTCCGGACGGCGGATTGTGAGGGAAAAGCATGGTCCAGGAATTTCTCGTTCTCGTGCTGCTACCGGCTGTTTTGATCGCGGCCGCCGGCTGGGACATCGCAAGCTTCACGATTCCGAATTTTCTTCAGGCGGTGCTGCTTGCGGGCTTTGTCCTGTTCGTGTTCGCCACCGGTATGCCCTTGGCTGCGCTCGGCTGGCACTTTGTCGCCGCCGCAATCGGCCTGGCCATCGGATTTGCCCTATTTGCCATGGGTCTGGTGGGGGGCGGTGACGCCAAGCTCTTTGCCTGTGTGGCGCTCTGGTTCGGCTTTCCGGACCTTCTCCAATATGCCGTCATCGCCTCGGTTTTTGGCGGCTTCCTGACGCTGTTCATTCTCGGCTTTCGTCATCTGCCGTTGCCGAAATTCCTCGAAAGCCAGGCATGGCTCACGCGACTGCACGATCCCAGATCCGGCGTTCCCTACGGCGTCGCGCTCGCGTCCGGCGCCTTTGCCGTGCTTCCCTACACCGACGTCTTCCGCGCCGGCCTCGCCGGCTAACCAGACACGTTTTATTTCTTTTCCTCCGCGCCCGCGCGTGAATCGTTCATCGCCGCGCTAACCTGCATTGATGTTCTCATTCAGTTTAGGACACGCTGAGCGGCAGAGCAGTTTTCCTCCCCGCGCGAGCCGTGCGAGCGTGGGGGAGGGGGACCGCGAAGCGGTGGAGGGGGCATTGCGCGCTCCGATTAAAGCGCCCTCCGGTACGGAGCTTATTTATTTTCCTCCGTGTCTCCGCGTGAATTATTCGCCACCACCACACCCATTAAAAAAAATATCACACGGAGCCACGGAGATCACGGAGTCCTTCGGCAAGCTCAGGATGAGGAAAATGCCTCATGCTGAGCCCGTCGAAGCATGCGCGCCTCAGGCGCGTCGGAAACCTTCTTCTCCGTGCCCTCTGCGTCTCCGTGGTGAATCCTTTTGCACATGGAGCCGCGGAGCAGTTTTCCTCCCCCGCGCGAGCCGTGCGAGCGCGGGGGAGGGGGACCGCGAAGCGGTGGAGGGGGCAACAAACGCGGCTCCCGCGCCCGGGTCAGCGAGAAGCGCGGGCCCCAAGCGTAAACTCCAGCGGCGAGCATGTTGCTCGCGCTCTCTTTAGATTGTCATTCCCGGGGAAGTTGTTTGAGCGCTTTCTCGGCCGCGGAGCGGAGTTCCATTAGGCGATTTGCGATTGCGTCAGCGATTATGGCCGTATCCAGCTCGTCGTATTTGTGACGGATGAAATTTCCAATTCCGCGGATCCCTGGCCAATCAATGGTTGGAGCGAGAGTTGGCGCACAGGTCACGTCAAGACTGTCCAGCCTGATCGCCGCCTCGCTAATCACGAGCAGCTGGCGTTCGATCGCGCTTCTTACCAGTTCATTGTGGTGAATCGCAGCTTCAAGGCCTCCGGCTTCGGAAACCCACCGCCGGATCAAGTCGATTGCAGCGATTATGTCGTTGAAGCATTTCCCGATGCGATCAGAATGCATCGGCCCGATCCCGTTCAATGGAAAGAGATAGGCCGGGATTTCTCACAGGGCCAAGTATCACATCGACATTTGTTCCGAATGCATCATCCAGAACTGTTTGCACGCCGCCGAGATCGATCAAATCCAGGCGCTTTCCTGGTGCCGGTTCAATCAGGACATCGATGTCGCTTCGCTCGCTCGCCTCATTTCTTGCCACAGATCCAAATATCGCCGCATGCGCGATTCCGCGAGCTTCAAGGGCAGCCCTCAGCCGGCGTAGCATTTCGAGAGCATCGGAACGATTCATTCTTCGCATCATAATTGTTCTGACGCGAAACGGCTACGGCATTCACAGCGCGCTTTTGCGTCGCGGTTAGGCGCGCGGAGCGGCGGAGCAGTTTTCCTCCCCCGCGCGTGCCGTGCGAGCGTGGGGGAGGGGGACCGCGAAGCGGTGGAGGGGGCATTTGCGCGCTCCGATTAAGCGCCCTCCGGTACGGAGCTTATTTATTTTCCTGCGCGTCTCCGCGTGAATTATTCGCCACCGCCGCACCCATTAAGAAAAATATCACACGGAGCCACGGAGATCACGGAGTCCTTCGGCAAGCTCAGGATGAGGAAAATGCCTCATGCTGAGCCCGTCGAAGCATGCGCGCCTCAGGCGCGCAACAACCTTCTTCTCCGTGCCTCTGTGTCTCTGTGTGAATTCTTTTGCGCATCGAGCCGCGGTGTAGAGCTCACAGCGCATGGGGGCAGGAGTAGCGAGCTAGCACCTTGGCCCTTTGGGGTCTTGGCGGTTTGTTTTCCTCCGCGGCGCCTCGCGTGCCGGCTAGAGAGCGTGCGCGACGCCTTTTGCGTTGCTCGCCAAGGCTTGCCAAACACGACGGGCGATGATGCCGGTGGCGATGACGATCGCCACCAATCCGATCGGTGTCGGAAAGAACAGGAACGCGCCGATACAGAAATTCGCCGCCACGACGGCGAGGACTTCCAGCGTGTCGAAGGCGCGTTCGCGATAGAGAAAGGCGAACGCCACCATCAGCACGGCAAAGTCGTAGGCGAAGAGGTGCGGCGTCGCGAGCAGGATGGCTGAGGCGAGCGCCGCGGCCTTGAGCCCATAAGGCACATCGCGCTTCCACAGCCAGAGCACCGCGGCAGCCGACGAAAGGATCACGAGTGCCTGGAACAACCATCCGGCGGCATTGCCGAAGCCCATCCAGCGCACCATGCCGTACACCGTCTGCAGCTTGTTGAAGCCGTTGGCGCCGTGCACGAGCAGCGCATTCGAGGTAATGGGCAGGAAGTGCAGGAAGGCCGGCAGGGTATCGAAGCCGAACACAAAGGAGCTGACGAGATGCCCTGCGGCGCAGGCGATCGCGGCGGATATCAGGACGCGCCAGTAGCCGCCCGCAACCAGCACGATGGGGAAAAGAATTCCGAATTGAGGCTTGTACGTGAGCAGCGCGAGACAGACGCCGCTCGCCACCGGCCATTCTTCCAGCCAAACGAGGGCGCCGCCGATGAGTGCAGCCGTAAGCGGACCGTTCTGGCCGCATATCGCATTGATGAACACGGCGGGCGTCGAACAGGCAAGCAACACGCCGGCCCGCGAGGCGGCGATGCGGGAAAGCGTCAGCGCCAGGCCTGCGACCGCGGAACCGACCCAAAGAATGAAGGCCGGAACGTACGGAAGCAGCGCCAGCGGCGCGACGATGAAGAAGAACAGCGGCGAATACCGCCACGGAAGCTGGCCCGAGAATTGGCGGCCGGCGGTGGCGGCTTCCAGCGCGTGATGGATATGTGGATCGTAGGCGGCCGCGGCCGCCCCGTGCAGGGCGGCCTTGCCGGCGAGCCAGAACACCAGAAAATCCGTGACCAGCGGCCGCCCATGAGAGTCCAGGATCCAGTCATGGGAGCGATACATCAGGCCGAGGTACACCCAGTAAGCGAGCGCCAGTCCGCAGGCGGCCATGGAGACGATTGTCGTCACATTCAGCGGAATGACGGCTGGCGTTCGCGCCGGTTCTACGGCACCGCTGATGCCATCGAGCGAGGCGAGATGTGCGAGATCGACAGAGACGCCGGCGTCGCCCGCTATTGGCTCGATCGCATTGGCCATTACACGACCTCAGGCACCTGCACGCCAACCAGCTGCGGGATGGTGATGGGCTGGAGCTTCCAGATACGGCGAATGACAATCATTCCGACGATTGCGGCCGAAACGCATCCGATGGGGATGACAAGCAGGTTGAAGACGAACCCGAGCATGCACACAGTCGCGAATGCGATCGCAGCAAGCTCAACCGTCTCGAAGTGCCGCTGGCGATAGAGAAAGGCGAGCGGAACGGCGAGAATGGGAAGGTCGTACATGTACGTGTACGGCGTTGCGAAGAGCACGGCGGTTGCGAGCGCCGCGGCTTTCAGTTCGAAGGGAACCTTGGTACGCCAGAGCCACGCGAGCGCGGCAGCCACCGTCACGCACAGCATTGCCTGGTCGGCGCTTGCGACAAAATGGTCGTAACCCAACCAGCGGAGGAGGCCGTAGACGGTTTGCAGCTTGTTCCAGCCTGCAGCGCCGTGGACCAGCAGGGAATCGTTTGCCTGGGGCAAGAAATGCAGGAAGGCGCGAATTGTTTCGCCGCCGAACACCAGCGAGGGTACGACCACGGCGGCGACAGCAACCGCTGTTGCCGAGCAAAATGCCTTCCAGTCTCCGCTCGCCACAAGAACGAGAGGGAAGAGAATGCCGAATTGCGGCTTGTACGTAAGCAGCCCGACGAACACGCCCGCGAGCACGGGCCGCATCTCGAGATTGACCAGGGCCAACCCGATAAGGGTTGCCGTCAGGAAGCCGTTCTGGCCGATCATGGCGTTAACGAATACGGCCGGCATGGCGCAGGCGAGCAGCCCGGCGAATCTGGTACCCGCGATTTGGCTGATGCTCGCTGAATAAAACGCGAGCGTGCTCGCAACCCACACCAGGAACGCGGCCAGGTAAGGAAGGAGCGCCAACGCCGCGGCGAGGAAGAGAACGACAGGGGGGTAGTGCCACCACAGGTAACCATGAAAATCGTGGCCCACCGCTACGGCCTGTGCCGCGTGATGGAGCCTCGGATCGTAAGCGGCCGCCGCGGTACCGCTGAGCGCTGTACGGCCCGCTACCCAAACTTCCAGAAAATCGGTGACGAGCGGCCTTCCCGTTTTGTCCAGAATCCACGCGTGCTGCCGATACATCATGATCAGGCAGGCAAGCCAGGCGAACGCCAGACCGGCAGCGGCGGCAGCCGAAGTCTTTGCGGCAGAGAGAGCGGTGTCTTTTCTTGGGGGCATGCTGAGCTAGCCGGAGGCGCATGCACAAATTACCCCGAATTTTGTTGACCGTGCGTTAATGATCGCACGCAGAAACAGCCGCTGGGCACAAATTGGCGCTTCCGTACATATGGTTACGGCGATCGCCGCTGCGGTTCTGTTTCCGGCAGCGCGTCGTTAAGCATTCTCTAAAAGGTTGTGTGTTGGGATGGGGCGTCGAGGAGCTCTATCCCATGGACAGAACACGTATCATCGTACTGGCCGTTGCCGCGGTCGCGGCCGGAGCAGTGGCATTGCTCGCGCGCAGCCTTCTGGGCGGCGGCACCCCGCAGACGGTCGCCGCGCCTGGCCCACACATCGTGATGAGCGACGTGCTGGTTGCCGCCGGTGAACTCACGCCCGGATCGCAGCTGACACCGGCCTCGGTGCGCTGGCAGAACTGGCCGAGCACGTCGGTCGATTCAAGTTTCATCACGCGCGCATCCGCACCCGATATTTCCAAGGTGGTAAAGGGCGCCGTCGTGCGTGCGCCGATGATGCCCGGAGAGCCATTCACGACGACCAAGATCGTACACGCTGACGCCGCCGGCTTCATGGCAGCCCAGCTGATGCCGGGCATGCGCGCGATTTCCTTCCCTATCACCGTCGACACCGGCGCAGGAGGCTTCATCCTTCCCAACGACCGTGTCGATATTCTTTCCACACAACCGATCGGCGAGACGCACCGTTATCGTACGAGCACGATCCTGAGCGACGTGCGTGTCCTTGCGGTCGATCAGACGTTTGAAAGCAAGGATAGCAAGACGGTCGTGGGACGCACGGCAACAGTTGAGCTGTCACCCGACCAGGTCGAAACGATCGAGCGCGCGAAGGCCGGCGGCAGTCTGTCGCTTGCGTTGCGGGCGCTGGGCGACAGCGGCGCAGAAGCCGACGCGAAGAGTGCGACCAAAGCCAAGCCCGCTCAATCCACTTCGAACGAAATCGCCGTGATCCGCTACAGCATCGAGCGGCCGAGCGTCGTCGGTTCCAGGGAGTAGCCCATGCGCAGCCTCGTACTGAGTTTGGCGATCATTGCGACAGCCCTTTGTGCAACTTCGGCGGGGGCGGGAGCGCGTCCCGAGCCGCAGGCGGACGCACGGATCATCAGCGTGTCCGCGCGCGGTTCAGGGGCGGCGCATCAGCATTTAACGCTCGCGCTCGACAAGGCCGCGATCGTGCAGCTCGACACCGACGCGCGCGACGTCCTCGTCTCCAATCCCGGGATAGTCGACGCGGTCGTGCGTACGTCCCGGCGCGTCTATCTCCTCGGCATGAAAACGGGCCAGACGAATGCGTTCTTCTTCGATGCGGCCGGCAAGCAGGTCCTTTCCCTCGACATAACCGTTGAGCGCGACGTCGCGGGGATCACTTCACTCATGCATGCCAACTTTCCCGGATCGGACATCAAGCTCACCGCGCTGAACGACAACCTGGTGCTCAGCGGCACGGTCGCCAGCGCGCAGGACGCGGCCCGCGCCCAGGATATGGCGGCCCGCTTCGCTACCGAAGCGGGCAAAACCGCCGACCCGACCAGGGTCGTGAACATGCTCAAGGTCAAGGGCCGCGAGCAGGTCCTGATCAAGGTTCGCGTCTCCGAAATTCAGCGCAATATCGCCAAGCAGCTCGGCATCAATCTGACGGCCGTTCCCAGCCTCGGCGGCTCGGCCGGTGTCCCGCTCATCTTGGCCACCTCCAATCCGTTTGGCCTCGGACAGGTGCTCTCGGCGGCCTCGGGCGCACAGATCGGCCAGGTGGGCACGCCAAGCAATCCCGGACCCAACAACATCCAGGGCGTCCTCAATGCGCTTGACCAGGTCGGTCTCGATCACACGCTGGCCGAACCCAACCTGACCGCCGTTTCCGGCGAGACCGCCAAGTTTCTGGCGGGCGGCGAATTTCCGGTTCCGGTGTCGCGCGACCTGTACGGAAACGTAACCGTCGAGTTCAAGCAGTTCGGCGTCTCCCTCGCCTTCACCCCTGTGGTGCTCAGCGAGAACCGCATTTCGCTTCAGGTGTCGACGGAAGTCAGCGAATTGACGAACGAAGGGGCGTTCGTGCAGGCGGCCGGCACCCAGACCGTCAACGGCCAGACCGTACAGATCGCCTCGCTGACGGTGCCCGCGCTCGCAGTGCGCCGCGCCGAAACGACCGTTGAATTGCCGTCAGGCGGAAGCTTCGCCATTGCCGGCTTGCTGCAGCACACGACCAAGCAGGCCCTCGCGCAGTTCCCCGGCCTTGGCAGCATGCCCGTGCTCGGCGCGCTTTTTCGCAGCCGCGATTTCCAGAACAACGAGACCGAGCTCGTGGTGATCGCGAGCGCGTATCTCGTCGATCCCACGCATGAGTCCAGGCTTGCCGCACCAACCGACGGATACATTCCGGCGACCGATCTGCAACAGGACGTGCTTGGCAACATGAACACGCACTATGCGAACGATCCCAACGGTCTCAAATCGGCAGCCGACGGCAAAGCCGGCTTCATCGTGGAGTAACAGCCAATGACCAGCTTCGGCACTCAGCAAGAGACCATGCGGTCCGCATTGCGAAAGAATCTTCTGCGGGCGGCTTCCGTGGCCGCGGTTCTGCTCGCGGGCAGCTGCGCTTCTCCGACCAACGATGGAAGCGTGTTTGCCGACGGGTTGCGCAATCACCCGATTACCGTCGCGCCGCATTACCAGACGGTCCAGGTGGCGTTCTCCGATCCCGCTACGGGGCTCAGTCCGGAAGACGGCGCACAGCTGTCCGTCTTCGTGGACGAGTATCTGGCACGCGGCGACGGTCAGATCAGCATTTCCGCGCCGCGCGGCCCGAATTCTTCGGCAGCACTCGCCTGGCTCGGTGAAGACCTTGTGCATATGGGCGTGCCCCGTTCGCGCATTCTCGTCGGCACGCACGATCCCTCCAACGGCGAAACGCGCGTGGAAATCGGCTACATCGCTTATGCAGCCCGCACGGACGGTTGCGGAAACTGGAGCGAAGACGCGAGCGATACCGCCCAGAACCTGCCGATGCCGGATTTCGGCTGCTCGGTTCAGCACAACGTCGCGGCGATGGTTGCGGATCCGCGCGACCTGGTCGCGCCACGCGGAATGGGACCGAGCGACGCGACGCGGCGCCAGACGGTCGTCGGAACCTACGAAAAGGCGCAGAGCACGGGTTCGCAAAAAAATACGGAGCAGTCCGCAAACCTCAGCGCCATCGGCGGCGGCAGCCAATAAAGGATTGGAGATTTTCATGTCTCAGGCGATGGCGATCGGAAAAGCCGGCAAAGCCGAGGAGCCGTTCGGGGCGGCGCCGCACGAGCGGCCCGTCCCGCGAATCTCGATCGCGGCTTTCTGCGAGTTTCCGGACACCGGGGCGGCGCTGCAACGCGCCTCCTCCGACCGGCGTCTTGCCAAGGCGCATGTCGATGTACAGCTCGGCGGCTTGCAGGGGGCAATCGATCACTTTTCCGGACACGTCACACCGAACCTCCTCATCATCGAAACCAAGCTGCAGGGAAAAGCCGCCGTCGAAGACGTCGACCGCTTGGCCGATGTTTGCGATCCCGCCACGAAGGTGGTCGTCATCGGCCGCATCAACGATGTGGAACTCTATCGCGAATTGACGCGGCGGGGCGTCAGCGAATATCTCGTGGCGCCGGTCGACCCGCTGCATTTGATCGAGACCATCTCCGGCCTTTACGGCGATCGTGAAACGCAGCCGATCGGGCGGGTCATCGCGTTCGTCAGCGCGCGGGGCGGCGCGGGCTCGTCGACGCTCGCGCACAATGTGGGCTGGTGCATCGCCGAGCAGCTGAAGATCCATACCACGATCATCGATTTCGACCTGCCGTTCGGCACGCTGGCACTGGATTTCAACGAAGACCCGACACAAAGCGTGGCGGATGCGTTGGGAGCTCCCGAACGGCTCGACGACGTGTTTCTCGATCGCGTGCTGGTCAAGGTAAGCGACCGGCTGTCGCTGTTCCCTTCGCCGACCATGCTGGAGCGCGGTTACGACGCCGATCCCGTGGCGTACGAAGCTGTGGTCGACGCCGTACGGCAGATGTCGCCATGCGTCATCGTCGATCTGCCGCATCTATGGTCGCCCTGGGTGCGGCAGACGCTGCTTGCCGCCGACGACGTTGTCATCGTCGCCGCGCCGTGTCTCGGCAGCCTGCGCAACGGCAAAGCCTTCATGGACCTGCTGAAACAGCACCGACCCAATGACGCGCCGCCCCGCCTGGTGCTGAACCAGGTCGGCATCCCGAAGCGGCCGGAAATTCCAGCCAGGGAATTCGCCTCCGCGATCGGCGTCGATCCGGCGGTTACGGTGCCGTTCGAGCCGCAACTGTTCGGCGCGTCCGCCAATCACGGCCAGATGCTCGCCGAGCTGCATCCGAAATCGCACGCGGCCCACAGCATGCTGCAGCTCGCGGAGATCGTAACCGGGCGAAGGCCACAGGAAAATTCCCAGAAAAGCGTACTGCCGTTTCTCTCGCTTCTGTCGGGGCGAAAGTCGGCCTAACCCGAGATCCTGATCCATGTTCGGAAAACGGAGCAACGTCGCCGAAAACCGCATACCTCCCGGGGCAAGCGAACGCGCGGAGCCTGCGCCGATTCGTTCCAACGGATCCGCTCTGGCGATCAGTGAAATCGGAACAGGCCAGGCGCCGCCCCGGGCCGGTCTCATGCCGAGCGCCGCCGCCAAGCCGCCGCCGGTGTCTGACACGCGTTCTGACGATTATTATCAGATCAAGAGCACCATCTTCGGCGCCCTGATCGATACGATCGATCTCGCGCAGCTCGCCCAGCTCGACCCCGATTCGGCGCGCGAAGAAATTCGCGACATCGTCAACGAAATCATCTCGATCAAGGCGGTGGTGATGTCCATTGCCGAGCAGGAAGCGCTGCTCCAGGACATCTGCAACGACGTTTTGGGCTACGGACCACTCGAGCCGCTGCTCGCGCGCGACGACATTGCCGACATCATGGTGAACGGCGCGGGTCGCGTCTTCATCGAGGTCGGCGGCAGGGTGCAGCTGACGCCCGTCCGCTTCCGCGACAATGCGCAGTTGATGAACATCTGCCAGCGCATCGTCAGCCAGGTGGGCCGGCGTGTCGACGAAAGCTCGCCGATCTGCGACGCGCGCCTCCTCGACGGCAGCCGTGTCAACGTGATCGCGCCGCCCCTGTCGCTCGACGGGCCCACGCTCACCATCCGCAAATTCCGCAAGGACAAGCTGACACTCGAAGATCTGGTGCGCTTCGGCTCGATCAACCCCGCCGGTGCGCGGCTATTGGGCGTGATCGGCCGCTCGCGCTGCAACGTGTTGATTTCCGGCGGCACGGGCTCCGGCAAGACGACGCTGCTCAACTGCATGACGGCCTACATCGACACCGACGAACGCATCATCACCTGCGAAGACGCGGCCGAACTTCAGCTGCAGCAGCCGCACGTCGTGCGCCTCGAAACCCGTCCGCCGAATCTCGAAGGACAGGGGCAGATCACGATGCGCGATCTGGTGCGCAACTGCCTGCGTATGCGTCCCGAGCGGATCATCGTCGGCGAAGTGCGCGGCCCGGAAGCCTTCGACCTGCTTCAGGCCATGAACACGGGCCACGACGGATCGATGGGCACGCTGCACGCGAACTCGCCGCGCGAGGCGATGTCGCGCCTCGAATCGATGATCACCATGGGTGGCTTTCAATTGCCCGTGAAGACCATCCGCGAAATGATCGTTGGTTCCATCGACGTGATCATCCAGGCCGAGCGCATGCGCGATGGTTCGCGGCGCATCACCAAAGTCACCGAAGTGGTCGGTACCGAAGGCGAAGTCATCATCACCCAGGATCTTCTCATCTACGAAATTGCCGGAGAAGACGAAGCCGGCCGCATCAACGGCCGCCACACCGGTACGGGCATTGTACGGCCGACCTTCTGGGAGCGGGCACGCTATTTCGGAATGGAACGCGAACTGGCCGAAGCGCTCGATGCGATTCAAGTATAAGAGGGGAGAATGAGCTCGTTTTACGTTCTCCTCACCGCGGTCCTGGTTTTTGCCGGTCTCGGCGGATTTGCTCTGGCGTTCACCGGTCCGTCGGCTGCCTCGAAAAAACGCATGGCGGCGGTGGCGCGGCCCATTGGGCCCGGCGCGGCCCAGGCGGCACGCGCGACGGCCGCGCAGGGACAGCAGCGCCGAAAATCGGTACAGCAGCTCCTGAAGGATCTGGAAAAGCAGCAGACCGAGCGCAAGCAACGGCCCAGTCTTCAGAAGCGCCTTGCCCAGGCCGGGCTGCAGATTTCTCCGCGCATCTTCTGGATCGTTTGCGGGGCAGTTGCGGTGCTTACTGCGGTTGTCTGTCTTGTCACCAGGCAATCGCTGATCGTCGGACTCATGGCGGCCTTCGGCGTGGGCTTCGGCATCCCCCGATGGGCGATCCATTACCTGAAAAAGCGCCGGCAGAAGAAGTTCACCAACGAATTCGCCAATGCCATCGACGTGATCGTGCGCAGCGTCAAATCCGGTCTGCCGGTCAATGAGGCCCTGAAGATCGTCGCCAAGGAAATTCCGGAACCGGTACAGGGCGAGTTTACCAAGCTCTGCGAGGGCCTGAAGGTCGGCGTCAGCATGGACCAGGGTTTGAAACGCATGTACGACAACATGCCGACGCCCGAAGTGAATTTCTTCGCGATCGTCATGACGGTGCAGCTCAAATCGGGCGGCAATCTGTCTGAAGCCCTCGGAAACCTCTCCGCGGTCCTGCGCGACCGCAAGCGGCTGCAGGGAAAAATCAAGGCGCTTTCCGCCGAAGCCAAGGCTTCTGCGATGATCATCGGCTTTCTGCCTCCGGGCGTGATGACGATGGTCTATTTCTCGACGCCCACCTACATCATGCCGCTGTTCACGACGCGCGCCGGCAATCTGATGCTCGCGGGCTGCGCAGTGTGGATGGGCATCGGCACTTTCATCATGAAGAAGATGATCTCCTTCAAGCACTAGGCGGAAACGATGGACGTCGGCATCTTTAATCTCCTTTTCGACGCGCGCTTCGACATCACGGCGATTTCGGCGATCATCGCCTTCGCCACCATCGTCACGCTCGGCGTTCCCTACCTCGAGCGCAACATGCTCGGTTCCCGCATGAAGGCGGTCGCCGAACGGCGCGAAGAATTAAGACGCAAGCACCATGAGGCGTTGAAGCAGCGCGGGCTGCGTTCCGAACCGTTGACGATCATCAGGCAGACAGTGGAAAAACTGAAGCTCTCGAATATCGTCGAGGCTGAGGAAACGCGTGAGAAGCTCGCCCGCGCCGGCTATCGCGGACAGGGAGCGCTCGTCACTTTCGTGTTCTTCCGCTTCGTGATGCCGTTCATCGTCTTCGTGCTGGCCCTGATTTTCCTTTTCCTGATCTCGCGCTTCACCTGGTCGCCCTTCCTGAAGGTGAACGCGGCGCTGGGCGCCGGCCTCGCCGGTTTCTATCTGCCGGACCTTTTCCTTTCGAACCGGACGACGAAGCGGCAGACCTCGATCATGCGTGCCTTTCCGGACGCGCTTGACCTGATGCTGATCTGCGTCGAAGCCGGAATGTCGGTCGAAGCGGCATTTACCCGCGTCTCCTCCGAAGTCGGCGCCCAGTCGCCGGAGCTGGCCGAGGAACTCGCGCTCACCACGGCCGAGCTTTCATACCTGCAGGAGCGTCGGTTGGCGTACGACAACCTTGCCAAACGCTGCGGTCATTCGGGCGTGCGCGCGGTCGCCGCTGCGGTCAATCAGGCGGAGAAATACGGCACGCCGGTGGGCCAGGCGCTGCGCATCGCCGCCCAGGAGAATCGCGAACAGCGGATGATGGAGGCCGAGAAAAAGGCCGCGGCGCTGTCGCCCAAGCTCACGGTCCCCATGCTCATCTTCTTCCTGCCCTGTCTGTTCGTGGTCATTATGGGCCCGGCGGTCATGAACATGATGCACGTCGTGCATTAGAGCGGGATGCGCTCAGCTAGAGCGCAATTCGTTCGAATCGAATCACCTATTGGCTGTCATGGCTCGCGCGAATGCGCAGCATCCACCTTTCGACTAGCTCAGGGTGAGGAATCCCCTCATGCTGAGCCTGTCGAAGCATGGATCATGCGCATTCGCGCATGATGACAATCGGAAAGGGCGCTCACATCTGTTCGGATTCCGCTCTGGAATCAGCCTCACCCTTCCCCGCGTACGCGGGGACCAGTTCAGGGTGAGGCTTTCTTTTAGTCCTCATCCAGAGCTTGCCCGTCTAAGCTAAAGCTTCGCCGGGTCGGTAAGCTGAATCGTGTCCGCCGAAGCCCTCGGCGAAGGCGGATCGAAGGACGAGGGCGATCGCGTTTGAACGGATCACGCGCTAGATTGGATCGTTCTACCGCAGAAAACGAATTGTCATGGCTCGCGCGAAATGCGCGGGCAACCAGTCTGAAGCAACGGACCAATCACAACGAATCATCGCTTTGGGGATTACCGTTCTGCGACTTCCGTGACAAAGACGCAGCAACATGGGTTCGCTTGTTGCCGGTTGGCAAACTGATGTGGCTTTCTCCAGCGATCGGCTAACGATCAATGATCTTCTCACCAGGACTCGCATGACTGTAGACATCGCAGACAGATCGCCCTTCGCATTCGACAACAGCTACGCACGCCTGCCGGATCGGTTTTTCGTGCGGCAGCCGCCGGTTCCCGTTGGCACACCGCGTCTCATTCGGCTGAATCGTGCGCTCGCCCGGCAACTCGGCCTCAATGCAGATCGACTCGCGACGGCGGAAGGCGTGGCGTTTCTTGCGGGTAACCGCGTGCCGGAAGGCGGCGAGCCGCTTGCCATGGCTTATGCTGGCCACCAGTTCGGCGGTTTCGTGCCGCAACTCGGCGACGGCCGCGCGATCCTGCTCGGAGAAGTGATCGATCGCGACGGCGTGCGCCGCGACATCCAGCTGAAAGGCGCGGGGCGAACGCCGTTCTCGCGGGCCGGCGACGGCCGCGCCGCACTGGGACCGGTCCTGCGCGAATACATCGTCAGCGAAGCGATGGCGGCCCTCGGGATCCCGACCACCAGAGCACTTGCGGCCGTCATGACGGGCGAGACAATCTGGCGCGAAACGCCGTTGCCCGGCGCCATTCTCACGCGCGTCGCTTTAAGCCACGTTCGCGTCGGCACATTTCAGTTCTTCGCAAGCCGGGGTGATCGCGAGGCAGTCCGTCAACTCGCGGATTATGTCATTGCGCGTCATTACCCGGAAGCGCTGGAGAGCGAAAACCCCTATCTGGCGCTGGCCGAAAGCGTGAGCTCGCGGCAAGCCGAACTTGTCGCGCAATGGCTGCTCGTCGGTTTCATTCACGGGGTGATGAATACCGACAACATGTCGATCGCGGGCGAGGCCATCGACTTCGGGCCCTGCGCCTTCATGGATTCCTATCACCCGCAGACGGTGTACAGCTCCATCGACACAATGGGGCGCTACGCCTACGGCAACCAGCCGCGCATCGCGCAGTGGAACCTCGCGCGTTTTGCCGAAACGATTTTGCCGCTGCTTGGCGACAACGAAACGACGGCGCTCAAATCCGCAGAAGAAACAATCGCCGCGTTCGCCGGCAAGTTTGAGACGGCTTACGCGTCGGGATTGAGACGAAAGTTCGGTCTGTTGACAGCTTTGCCGGATGATATGGCGCTGGCGCAGGATCTGCTGAAGCGCATGGCCGACAACCGCGCTGATTTCACCTTAACCTTCCGCAGGCTTTGCGACGCCACCGATAACGTTGAAGCATCCGACACGGTACGTGATCTGTTCGCCGAACCGGCCGCATTCGACGATTGGGCATCGCGCTGGCGCCATCGTCTCGGCGAAGAAAACGTGGATGCGACGGCGCGCGGGGCGATCATGCGGGCGGCTAATCCCCTCTTCATTCCGCGCAACCATCTGGTCGAGGAAACGATTGCGAGCGCCGTGAACAATGGTGATTTCATGCCTTTCGACAGCCTGCTCGCCGTGCTGTCGCGGCCGTTTGACGATCAACCCGGCTTCGCCCGCTACGCCGATCCGCCCCGGCCGGACCAGGTGGTCCATCAGACCTTCTGCGGAACCTGATCACGCGCGAGGAGCGCATTCGGCGCCTATTTCCGCCAGCCGCTCGCAAGCCGGGGTTGCCGTTCGCACGGCAAGCCGGCCGGGCGATGTAGTGATCGAGTTTGAATGGCGAAGGCTATTGCAGCAGTCACGCCGGAACCGCTTCGAACCTGGCGCTCATCGAGGGGATGGCCATCCAGGTGGCGAACCGTCACATTGGATCGCCAACAACCAAATTCTTGCGAGGCGCGACCGATTGGATATTTCACGCCTGACCCGTTTTCCAGGTCGTCGCACAAATCCCGGCAAGCCAGAACCGGCGATTCGGGCGGAGTTGTTCAGCGTCGAACGGCTCGAACAGCACGCCGAGAGTCTTGCCAGGGCGCAGACCGTTGCGCCTTCGCGCGGAACCGCGCGCCTGTTGGCCCCTCGGCTCCGCGAAAATTCCACCGTTATTGAGGAGACCTATCGCAAGATCGTCAGCGCGACGCGCGCGCAACAGGCGATCACGCCGGCGGCGGAATGGCTGCTCGACAACTTTCACGTCATCGACGAACAGGTCCGCGAAATCAAGCAAGACTTGCCGCCCGGATTCTATCGAAGACTGCCGAAACTCGCCGACGGTCCGCTCGAAGGTTATCCGCGCGTCTTCGGCGTGGCCTGGGCCATTGTCGCCCACACCGACAGCGCCTTCGATATCGAGAAGCTCACGCGCTTTGTCGAGGCCTATCAGCGTGTACAGCCGCTCACCATCGGCGAATTGTGGGCGATCGCGATCACGCTCCGGATCACGCTTGTGGAAAATCTGCGGCGTCTCGCCGAAGCCATCGTCGAGCGGCTTTCGGCCAGCCGGATGGCCGATGAACTTGCCGATCGAATCCTCGGAACTGCCGACCACGATCCGGAGTCCTCGGTCCTCGTCCCGCGAAGTCTCGCTCTCGTGCAATGGTCCCCAGCCTTCGCCGTTCAACTCTCCCAGCGCCTGCGCGATCGCGATCCCAGCACCACGCCGGCATTGCGGTGGCTGAATGAAAGGTTGGCGGCGGAGGGCACGACCACCGACCAGATTGTTCGCGAGGAATTTCAGTTTCAGAGCGCGATGAACGTCACGGTGCGCAACGTGATCACCAGCATGCGCCTGGTGTCGATGATCAACTGGTCGGAGTTCGTCGAAAGCGTCAGCCCGATCGATGCTATTCTGCGGGGCGGCAGCGACTTCGCGGCGATGGATTTCCCGACGCGCGATCTTTACCGGCGCGAAATCGAGAGTCTCGCGCGCACCTCGGGTCACGACGAAAGCGACGTCGCCGCGCGCGTGATTGCTTCGGCGAAGCGCGCGGCCATGGCGGCACCGGCGCGATCGGCCCGCGAAAGCGATCCGGGGTACCTACTGATCGGCGATGGACGCGTCGCCTTCGAACGGCAACTCGGCTGCCGCATTCCGTTTCGTACAAAGCTCTTCCGTCTCAACACCGCGCTCGGCGTGATGAGCTATGTCGGAATGATCGCGGTGGTGACCGCTATCGTTCTCGCCGCCGCACTTTTCGGCGTCGCGCACGCCGGGGCCGGTGACCGGGTGCTGATTGCGCTCGGACTCGCGGGCCTCGTTCCGGCCTCCGATGTCGCCATCGCGGTGGTGAACCGTGCGATCACCCATCTGGTGGGTGCAGCATTCCTGCCGGGACTGGAACTGCGCGACGGCGTGCCGCCGGACATGCGCACCATCGTTGTCGTGCCGACGCTTCTGACCGCGCATCCGGAAGTCATCGGGCATATCGAGCGTCTGGAAGTGCACTACCTCTCGAACGCGGACGAAAATCTTTCGTTTGCGCTCCTGTCGGATTGGGGAGATTCGCCAAGCGAGCATGCGGCCGGCGACGATGCGCTTGTCGCTGAAGCCGTCCGTGGAATTGCCGAATTGAATGCGCGTTATCCGCGCGCCGGCGGCGCGCCGCGCTTTTTTCTCCTGCACCGCCGAAGGGTCTGGAACGACGGCGAACAGAAATGGATCGGCTGGGAGCGAAAGCGCGGCAAGCTGCATGAACTCGATCGCCTTCTGCGGGGCGCCTCCGACACGAATTTTCTGCCCATAGACGGCCGGGTGCCGTCGCCCCCCACCGGTATCCGTTACGTCATCACGCTCGACGCCGATACACGCATGCCGATCGGTGTCGCGAAACGCCTGGTCGGAAAGATGGCGCATCCGCTCAATCGCCCCCGCTTCGATCCGCGCGCCGGTCTCGTCACGGAAGGGCATGCCGTCCTGCAACCGCGCGTTACGCCTTCGCTGCCGATTGGCAGCGAAGGTTCGCTCTTCCAGCGCGTTTTTTCCGGCCCGAACGGCCTCGATCCCTATGCGGTGGTCGTCTCCGATGTGTACCAGGACCTCTTCGAAGAAGGCACGTACAGCGGCAAGGGCATCTATGAGGTCGACGCTTTCGAAGCGGCGATCGCCGGCAAAATTCCCGACAGCACCGTGCTCAGCCATGATCTGCTGGAGGGAATCCTCGCCCGCGCAGGTCTCGTCTCCGATATCGAGTTCGTGGAGGAATTTCCGACAAAGTACAACGTCGCCGCCGCCCGCCAGCATCGCTGGGTTCGGGGAGACTGGCAGTTGCTGCCGTGGATTTTCGGGCGAGGCCGCAAGGCGCACTCGGCGTCACCGGAAACCGCGATCCCGTTGATGGGTCGCTGGAAAATGCTGGACAATCTGCGGCGCTCGCTGTCGGCGCCCGCGGCTCTTCTTTCCCTGCTGATCGCGTGGCTCTTCCTGCCGCTCACGGCAGCGGGGACATGGACCGTCTTCATTGTGCTGACGATCGTCTTGCCGCCCTTTCTTCCGGTAATCACCGCTGTGCTGCCGCGAAGCCCGGGAATTCCCTTGCGTACACATTTGCGAAATCTCGGCGGCGATGCCGTGCGCGGAATGTTGCAGAGCGCGTTCCTTCTCACCTTTCTCGCGCATCAGGCGTGGCTGATGGTCGATGCCATGGCGCGAACGCTGTTTCGTCTCTTCGTCCATCGCCGCCGACTGCTCGAATGGGTTACGACCTCCCAGACCAACGATGATTCGCAGTTCGATCCGCGCTCCTTGATCGCGCAGATTGCGGCGGGCGCCGCGTTTGCGGCCGTCATGGCGTTCGCCATGGCTTTCACGGGCCATCATGCCTGGCCGATCGCCGTGCCGTTCGCAGCCCTTTGGGTGCTTTCGCCGCTGGCCGCGCGCTGGGCGAGCCTGCCCCCGCCCGAGTCCGGGCATCTGGCGATCGCGCCGAACGACGCGACCGCTTTGCGGATGATCGCGCGGCGAACCTGGCGCTTCTTCGAACAATTCGTCACCCAGGAAGACAACGCGCTGCCGCCGGACAACTTTCAGGAAGATCCGAAACCGGTAATCGCGCACCGTACGTCTCCAACAAATATCGGCCTTTATCTCCTGTCGGTTATCGCCGCCCGCGATTTCGGCTGGCTGGGGACAATGGACGCCCTGGAGCGGTTGGAAACGACGCTCGTGACCATGCAGAAATTGGAGCGGTACCGCGGTCACCTGTACAACTGGTACGACACACGCGATCTTCGCGCGCTCGAGCCCAGATATGTCTCGTCGGTGGACAGCGGCAATCTTGCGGGACACCTGATCGCACTCGGCAACGCTTGCCGGGAAATCGCGTCTCAACCGCTGGTGAATGCGCATTGGCTGCCCGGACTGTCCGATACCCTCGCCCTCTTCCGCGAATCCCTGCCGATTGCGGCGAAGGAGCCGCGCGCCCATCGCGCGACATCGCCCGAATTGGATGCGGCGGTTGAGCGTCTGGCGGAACTGCTTCGTGAGGCCCCTGCTGACGCGGCCGAGACGCCGCACCACCTCGCCAAACTTGAAGTGGAGGCCGACGCACTATGCCAACGGGCACGGACGATCGAATCCGCGAACCCCGGCGGCAATGAACCAAACGTTGTCGTCTGGGCGGAAGCGCTCAGCGCCTGTCTCCGTTCTCATCGTCGCGACAACGACCTGCTCATGCCGCGGGCAGAGCCCGGGGACGACAAATCCGCGGACACGGCGCGATCGGCAAAAGAGCGCCTCGAAAAGCTGGCCGATCTGGCAACGCGCCTGTCCACCGAAATGGAGTTCGGATTTCTGTTCGATCCCGGCCGCCAGCTCCTCTCGATCGGCTATCGCGAATCCGACGGCAGTCTCGATTCCAATTTCTACGATCTCCTTGCTTCGGAGGCGCGGCTTGCCAGCTTTATCGCCATCGCCAAGGGAGACGTTCCGGCCAAGCACTGGTTTCGGCTCGGCCGCACGCTGACGCCGATCGACAGCGGCTCCGGACTGATTTCGTGGTCCGGATCGATGTTCGAATATCTGATGCCGTCGCTGGTCATGCGCGCACCATCCGGCAGTCTGCTCGAACAGACCAACCGGCTCGTGGTTCGCCGCCAGGAAGAATATGGCGCCGCGCTGCACGTGCCCTGGGGCATCTCGGAATCGGCGTACAACGCGCGCGACATGGAGCACAATTATCAATATTCCAGCTTCGGCGTTCCCGATCTCGGTTACAAGCGCGGCCTCGCGGAAAGCACCGTCATCGCGCCCTACGCAAGCGGACTCGCCGCGATGGTCGATCCCGCGGCGGTAGTACGGAATTTCAACCGCATGGCGGGTCATGGCGCGCGGGGCGCCTACGGCTGGTATGAGGCGCTCGATTACACGCGGTCCCGCCTGCCCGAAGGCGCGAAACTCGCCATCGTTCAGGCGTACATGGCCCATCACCAGGCGATGACCATCGTGGGCATCGCGAACGCCGTCCACGACGGCGCCATGCGCACACGCTTTCATGCGGAGCCCATCGTTCAGGCGGCCGAGCTTCTACTGCAGGAACGCGTCCCGCGGGAAGTCGCCATCGCACGGCCGCCGCCGGAACAAACGCTGGAAGCTGCCGCGATCGCGAGCCTCACGCCCGAAGTTCAGCGACGTTACACCTCGGCGCACTCCCGCATGCCGCGCTCGCACATCCTGTCGAACGGCCGCTACTCGACCATGATCACGGCGGCCGGGTCAGGCTACAGCCGCTGGCGCGATATTGCGCTCACGCGCTGGCGGGAGGATGTCACCTGCGATAGCTGGGGCGCCTATGTGTTCCTGCGTGATGTCGACAGCGGGGAAATCTTCTCGGCGGGATACCAGCCCAGCGTCGCCGAGCCCGACGCCTATGAAGTGACGTTCTTCGAGGACCGCGCGGAAATCATCCGCCGCGACTCCACGCTCACAACCACACTCGACGTCACCGTCTCGCCGGAGGACGACGCCGAGGTTCGCCGCGTGTCGATCACCAACCACGGCATCCGCGCCCGCGAAATCGAAGTGACCTCGTACGCCGAAATCGCACTCGCACGGCAGGCGGACGACATCGCGCATCCGGCCTTTGCAAAGCTGTTCGTCGAAACCGAATTCGAACCGAATCTCGGCGCCATCGTGGCGACGCGGCGGCGCCGGTCGGATGGCGATCCCCTGGTGTGGGCTGCGCACCTCGCCGTGGTCGAGGGCGAGAGTTCTGGCGACGTGCAATTCGAGACCGATCGGGCGCGCTTTCTCGGGCGCGGCCAGACGATCCGGTCGCCTGCCGCCATTGTCGATGGCTGGCCATTGACCAACACGAGCGGTGCGGTGCTCGATGCGATCTTCAGCCTCAGACGGCGTGTACGCATCCCGCGCGGCGCCACGGCGCGCGTGGCGTTCTGGACCGTCGCGGCCTCTACGCGCGAAGACGTCCTCGACCTCGCCGACAAGCATCGCGATCCGATGGCGTTCGAACGGGCGACGACCCTCGCCTGGACCCAGGCACAGATGCAGCTTCGCCATCTCGGCATCGGCACCAGCGAAGCGTACCTGTTCCAGCGGCTCGCCAATCATGTCCTCTATTCCGATCCCACGCTGAGACCGTCATCCGCTGCGATCGCGGGCGGCATGCGCAAGGTGTCCACGCTTTGGCCGCACGGAATCTCGGGCGACCTGCCGATCGTGCTCGTCCGTATCAGCGGGGAAGAGGATCTGGAACTTGTACGCCAGCTTCTGAACGCGCACGAATATTGGCGTCTGAAACAATTGCCGGTCGATCTCGTGATCCTGAACGAGCGCGCGGCATCGTATGTGCAGGATCTCCAGGCCGCACTCGACGCCCTGGTCCGCATGAATCAGTCGATGCCCAAACTTGCGGGCGAAGACGCGCGGGGCAGCGTGTTCGTGCTTCGCGCCGATCTGATTTCGGCGGAGGTTCGCGGTCTTCTTCACGCCTGCGCGCGGGCGACGCTCATCGGCAGCGCAGGCACGCTGGCCGAACAGATCAATCGGGCGCGCGATCTCAAGCCGGCCGGCGCACCGCCTGCCAGACGCCCGTCCGCCTCAGCCGAACCGGAGATCCCTCCGCCGCGGCCGGAGATGAATTTCTGGAACGGGCTCGGCGGCTTCGCGCAGGATGGCCGCGAATACGTCACCATTCTCGAAGGCAACGCGCGCACGCCGGCGCCGTGGGTGAACGTTGTTGCCAATCCCGATTTCGGCTTCCAGGTATCGACGGACGGCAGCGGATTTACCTGGTCCATCAACAGTCAGCAGAATCAGCTGACACCATGGTCGAACGATCCCGTCGGCGATGCACCCGGCGAGGCGATCTACGTACGCGACGAAGAGAGCGGCGACATGTGGGGCCCGACGGCGCTCCCGATCCGGGAGAAGAATTCCTATCTGTCGAGCCATGGACAGGGCTACAGTCGCTTTGAACACGACTCGCACGGCATATCGCTGGAGCTGCTGCAATATGTACCGGCGGGAGACCCGATAAAGATTTCGCGGCTGAAGATTGTCAATCATTCCGGTCGTGCGCGCCGTCTCTCCGTTACCGCGTATGTGGAATGGGTGCTCGGCACCAACCGCTCCGTGGCGGCGCCATTTGTGGTGACGGAGGGGGATCCGGAAACGCGCGCGATCTTTGCGCGGAATCCGTGGAGCGATGAGTTCGGTGAGCGCGTCGCTTTCGCCGATCTCAATGGACGGCAGACATCGTGGACGGCCGATCGCACGGAATTCATCGGCCGCGACGGCGCGCTCGACCGACCACTGGCGTTGTCCGGGGCGGCGCCTTTGTCGGGCCGCGCCGGTGCGGGACTCGATCCTTGCGCCGCGCTGCAGACGCTGGTCACCCTTGCCGCCGTCGGTACAACCGAAATCGTCTTCTTTCTCGGTGAAACTGCAACGAAAGTGGAAGCGCAGGCGCTGATCGCGAAATACCGGAAGGCCGATCTCGATGCGGTGCTGACCGAAATCACCGGGCAATGGGATTCCATTCTCGGCGTCGTGCAGGTGAAAACGCCCGATCGCGCGCTCGACATTCTTTTGAACCGCTGGCTGCTCTATCAGACGCTCGCATGCCGCGTCTGGGCTCGTGCAGGGTTCTACCAGGCGAGCGGCGCGTATGGTTTCCGGGACCAGTTGCAGGATGTCATGGCGCTTTGCGTGTCACGGCCGGATCTGGCGCGTGCCCATCTGCTGCGCGCCGCCGCGCGCCAATTCGTCGAAGGCGACGTCCAGCACTGGTGGCTGGCCGAATCGGGCCGCGGCATTCGCACGCGAATCTCCGACGATCGCTGCTGGCTCGCGCATGCCGTGGCGCACTACGTCAACGTCACGGGCGATCGTGCCGTCCTCGACGAAAACGTACCCTTTCTTGAAGCGCCGGTTCTTCATGAAGGCGAACGTGACCGCTTCTTTCAGCCCGCGGTCTCCGGCAAACAGGCCAGTCTGTTCGAACATTGCGCGCTTGCGCTGGACAAGAGCCTCGCGACGGGCGCGCACAGTCTCCCGCTGATGGGGACGGGCGACTGGAACGACGGCATGGATCGCGTCGGCGAGGGCGGGAAAGGCGAAAGCGTATGGCTCGCCTGGTTTCTTTTCTCGACGCTTACCGCGTTTGCGCGCCTTGCCGACGCGCACAACAACGCGGAGCGTGCAGCGGAGTGGCGGCAGTTTGCCGACACCCTGCGAGATTCCATTGAGCGTCAGGCATGGGACGGAGACTGGTATCGCCGCGCCTATTTCGACGATGGCACGCCGCTCGGCTCAATCGCCAACAATGAATGCCGGATCGATGCCATCGCCCAATCATGGGCCGTCATCTCGCGGGCCGGCCAGCCCGCGCGCGCCGCGCGCGCCATGGCCGCGCTCGACAAATATCTGGTGCGCCGGGAGGAACAGCTGTTGCTGCTGCTCGCGCCGCCTTTCGACAATCCCGCGCACGATCCCGGGTACATCAAGGGTTATCCGCCGGGCATTCGCGAGAACGGCGGCCAATATACGCATGCCGCGTTGTGGTCGGCGATGGCCTGGGCCATGCAGGGTGATGGAGACCGGATCGGCGAAATCCTGTCCATGCTCAATCCCGTCAATCATGCCGGCGATCAGCCCGGCGTACACCGCTACAGGGTGGAACCTTACGTGGTGTGCGCCGACATTTACGCGATGCCGCCCCATGTCGGACGCGGCGGCTGGACATGGTACACCGGCTCGGCGGCATGGATGTACCGCGTGGGGCTGGAGAGGCTCCTGGGTTTCCGCCTGAATGGTGGAAATCTTACACTTGATCCATGCATCCCGCGAAACTGGCCAGGCTTCGAAATCTCCTTCCGTTACCGCTCCTCGCGCTATGCGATCGTGGTAGAAAACCCGCTCGGCGTCTGTCGCGGCATTCTCGCCACCAAAATCGACGGCGAGGTGATAACCGGCAACAGGAATCTGCCCATTTCGATGAAAGACGACAACGCGGATCACCGCATCCAGATCATTTTGGGGTAGAGCGACAAAGCGATGGCTGTAAACGTCAGTCCCCACGCGGGAAAGCCGACCACGCCATCGATGCTGGTCAACGTACCGAGGCTCGTGACGGCCTACTTCACGGACGTGCCCGACGCCACGGAGGCAGCTGAGCGCGTCATGTTCGGTACCTCGGGACATCGCGGCTCCGCTTTCACCCGATCATTCAACGAGGCGCACATTGTCGCGATAAGCCAGGCCGTTTGCGACCACCGCCGCGGGGCGGGAATCGACGGACCGCTCTTTCTCGGCGTCGATACGCATGCGCTTTCGGAGCCGGCGTTCGCGAGCGCGGTCGAAGTGCTCGCCGCCAACGGCATCACGACGATGATCGACGAGCATCGCGGTTACACGCCGACCCCCGTCGTGTCGCACGCAATCCTCACGTACAACCGTGGCCGCAAGGCCGGATTCGCCGACGGTATCGTCATCACGCCGTCGCACAATCCGCCGGACGAGGGCGGGTTCAAGTACAATCCGCCGAACGGCGGACCCGCCGATATTGGCATCACCGGCACAATCGAGAAGGTCGCAAACGAACTTCTTGCGGCGAAACTGGCAGGCGTAAAGCGAATTCCTTTCGCGCGCGCGCTGAAGCAATCCTGTATTCGTGCTCATGATTACATCGGGCCCTACGTGAGCGATCTGGCGAATGTTGTTGATATGGAGGCCATTCGCGCAGCGGGTGTGAAGATCGGCATCGACCCTTTGGGCGGGGCTGCGGTTCATTATTGGCGACCTGTCATCGAACGCTATCAAATCGCGGCGACAGTCGTGAACGATGCGGTCGATCCGACCTTTCGATTCATGACCGTCGACTGGGACGGGAAAATCCGCATGGATTGTTCGTCGCCCTATGCGATGGCGCGGCTGATCGCGATGCGCGACCGCTTCGACATTGCGTTCGCCAATGATACGGACGCGGATCGCCACGGCATCGTCTGTCCATCCAGCGGCTTGATGAATCCGAACCATTATCTTGCCGCCGCGATTGCTCACCTGCATGCGCGCCGTCCCGCATGGCGCGGCGACAGCGCCGTCGGGAAGACTGTGGTCTCCAGCGGCATGATCGACCGCGTGACGGCGAAGCTCGGACGCAAGCTCATGGAAGTGCCGGTGGGTTTCAAATGGTTCAGCGCCGGACTGATAGATGGTTCGCTCTGCTTCGGCGGCGAGGAAAGCGCCGGTGCTTCATTCCTCAGGCGCGACGGATCCGTCTGGACGACCGACAAGGACGGCATCGTTCTGGGGCTTCTGGCGGCAGAAATAACAGCGACTACCGGTCGCGATCCGGGCCAACTCTACGATTCCGTTACACAGGATCTCGGGACTTCGTTCTATCAGCGCATCGATGCACCCGCGTCTCCCGAACAGAAAAAGCGGCTCGCCGGTGCAGACGTCGGAGAATTCGGGGTTGCGGAACTCGCCGGCGAGCCGGTCGGCGCAATACTGACGCGCGCCCCGGGCAATCACGAACCGATAGGCGGCATCAAGGTTATAGCCCCCGGCGGCTGGTTTGCCGCGCGGCCGTCAGGAACCGAAGAGGTCTACAAGATCTACGCAGAGAGTTTTCACAGCCAGGATCACCTGGAACAGATTCAACGAGACGCGCAAGCGGCTGTCGCGCGCTTTTTTGGAGCGTCCGCCGATGAAATGTAAACGCGCAGCAGCTCCTCTATCGCCTACCCCGTCATCCTTTGCTCGCGCATTTGGTATTTCCACCACTGGTTTTTCTGCTTCTCTACCGTTTTCCTTTCGACACGCCCCGAACGTGGACAGCTGAAAGCCGTTCGGTATCCGCGAGCGTACTGATGCGCGCAGTGCTGGAAGACGTTGGCCGCCACCTATTCCGCGCTGATACGACGGAGGCCCCGCTGGAAATGGCGTGGGCCTTCCTTTTGCGGACAGCCCCGCTTCGGCGGGGCTTTTTTTCCGAGGCCTGCACAGGCGGGTGCGCTTATCTGCTGACGAATTATATAGCCGTCTCACCTATCTCTATGATAGGTACACGGCCCTTGGAGAAGGAAACGCAATTGCTAGTCACCGTTCGGGATAACAACGTCGACCAGGCGCTGAAGGTGCTGAAGAAGAGAATGCAACGTGAGGGCATTTTCCGCGAGATGAAGCTAAGGAGCTATTACGAAAAACCATCGGAAAGACGGACGCGCGAGCGGGCGGAGGCTGTTCGTCGCTATCGCAAGCTTCAGCGCAAGCGGCTGCAGCGCGAAAATGCGCTTAGTTCTCCCGGGAGAAAATGAGGATATCTACATTCGGTCCGTGCTCAGAAATAAGAACGCTCTGACATGCGCCGAAAGACGCGAGTTTCTGAGACGCCCAGCCGCGGAGCGGATTTCGCGGAAATGGGTGGCGCACCGGACAGGATTCGAACCCGTGCACACCAGATTCGCAGTCTGGCGAGAAATCGAGGGTTTCTCCGGTTTTTGCCTCGCATTGGAACATGCGCATCAGACTTAAGCAGCACAACACCGGCAGCCTGCCCCGAACAGTGCTGCGGCGCCAGGCGTTACGGCGGTTCAGGAACGGCATTCCTGAACTCGAACACCGTCCCCCAGCCATCGCCGCCGCCGGTATATGCCGCGCCATAGAAATTCCCGGTGCGGGGGTCGATCACGCCGCGGTCCGGATATTCGCCGTCTGATAGTTCCCGAAAAACGTGCAGCACCGAGAACGTCCCATCCGCGGCCAGCTTGTCCAAGGCGCCATAGCCGTTAGCATTCCCGCCGGCTTTCGTCGCGGCGTACAGGTTGCCTTCTTTGTCGGGCACCACGCCGTTATAGGCGGCGGCGCCGTCGCTTCCTCCGGTGAAAGCGTGGAGCACCGTCTCGGTACCGTCTGGCGCCAGCTTGAAAATCGTGCCGCAACCACCGGAGTCGCTGCAGCCGACGCCGCCGCCGAAATCGGTTGTGCCATAAAGATTGCCCGCCTTGTCTTGTATCACCCGCGCTTGGGGATAGGTGCCATCGGTGCCGCCGGCGAAGGAATAAACCACCTTGAATTTGCCGTCTGCGGAAATCCTGTACACTGCACCGAAGCCGTACGCCCCGCCGGTAACCGCGGTGCCGTAAAGGTTGCCCCGGTTGTCCAGCATCAGCGAGTCTTCCGGAAAGCCGCCATCGCTTCCGTCCGCGAAAGAGTGCAGCACGCTGAACGTACCGTTGGCCGAAATCTCGAAGGCGACGCCGGCCTGATACGGACCTCCAACCGGCGTGGTGCCGAACAGATTGCCGGAGTTGTCAAGAACCAGCCCCGCATCGGAATTGCCGCCGTCGCTGCCTCCCGTAAAGGTGTGGATCACGGTTTCGGTGCCGTCCGGCGCCAGCCGATACGCGGTCCCCTGGTCATAGGAGCCGCCACTGTCCGTAACGCCGTAAAGGTTGCCGGCGCCGTCGGCGATCACGTTGGCGAGCGGCCGGCGGCCATCGTTGCCACCCTGAAACGAATAGAGGAGCGTTACGCGGCCCTTCGCGTCCATTTTGTACACGGTGCCATCGTTGGCCGTCCCTCCCTCGAGCGTTGTGCCGTAGAACTTGCCGCCATTGAAGAGCAGTTCCGACCACGGCGTCGCGCCGTCGGGCGTGTCCTTGAAAACGTGAAGCACCCGAAAATTCCTGGCGTGCGCGGCGCCCGGCATCGGCACGGCCAGCGCGCAGATCAGGAGACCTTTCAGGAGACAGCGTCCCCGCGTCATCGATTTCTCCACCTGCGGGCCGGTCGCCCACACATTCTGACGCTTACGCGCGCCCGCTTATTCCCGCGTTTAGTCCGGACGCCGTGGCGTCGGTGAGCGGAGGAACCCATGATCGATTCCGCCGGAGTTCTCACGTTGCGGCGTCACGCATTACGAATGTGCGTGATGATCGTTGGGAGATCACGGCGAGGTTTTCGCCACAACCGTGTGGCGGCCGCTCGATTCTCTCGCTCTCGAACCCGGCATGCGGGTGGAAGCATTCAACGATCGCGTCTACGGGCGGCGTTGCGCTGATGAAGACGCTCGTCTTTCGAAAGGCGCGGTCACAGTTGTTGCACGTGAAACAGGTCACACCGTGCGTCCGGCGCTCCGGCCCAAGGTTTCCGCGCAACATTCCTGTTTTCCTGATAAACCGCCTGTTCCGTCCTGTTATCTTGCGGGGGCAAATCTCGTACATCTTATTGAATCGACAGGGTTATTTCACGTCAGAATGCGTTGGAGGCCCTGCGGCACGCGATTTGCCCTGTAAATTGCCTGATAAACAGGGACCTTGGCCCGTGGTTGGGCTAAGCGGTATGACCGCCTCTTCGCACATTCCGCACAAAAACAAGACCGCCGGTCGGGAGATCCGACCGGCCGATGCGCGCTGAAAAGGGTGAAGAGGGCAGCTAGTTGCTGTCCGCCGCGGTACGGAGCGAAGGCATCTGCGGCGGCGGCGGCGGTTTTTTGGCGCCAGGTTGCGGTTTCTTGACGACGCTCGCCAGCTTCGGCGCGGCGGGATGTACAGGTCCCGCCAGCGGATCGTGGGGAACACGTTGCATCACCACCTGTACCCCGAGCGCTTTGGGGGCCTGGACTGCGAGGCGCGCTGCCGGAAGAGAACGGCTGTCCTTTACAACCGGCGGTGCGGAAGCGTGGGGGAGCGGCGGCGCAGCGGCGACCGTCACATTCGATTTTGCAGGACCAAGCGAGGCTGACGCCTGCGCGACCGGCGGTGCGGAAGGGTGGGGGCGCGGCGGCGCAGCGGCGACCGTCACATTCGATTTTGCAGGACCAGGCGAGGCTGACGCCTGCGCGGCTGGCGGCGGGGCCGCCTGCGGTCTCGCCGGTGCCGGTGTTGCCGTGGTTGCCGAAACCGGCTGGGCGGCCGGTTGCGGGGCCAGCGTGGCGAGTTTTGCGAGGTTGCCCGCGATCTTGGGATCGGCCGCGCCGTTCGCGGCAGCCTGGGCGAACAAGCGCTTTGCTCCGGCATAGTCGCCAGCCAGCATTCGCGATACGGCGTAATTGTTGAGGACTGAAGCGTCTCCCGGCTTGAGCGCCAGCGCGCGTTCGTAGGCCGCGCGCGCTTTCGCGTGATCATCGAGCTGGTCGTAGGCGACGCCGAGCGCCGACTGTACCGACCATTCGTTCGGCCCGAGCTCGGCCGCGCGCTTCAGGAACGGCAGCGCTTCCCGCGAGTGGCCCTGTTGCTCCAGCACTTTTCCGTATTCGCCGACGACGCGGCTGTCATCGGGATCAATCAGCATCAGTTGGGCCAGCGAGCGCGCGGCTTCATCGTAATCGCCTTTGGCGCGGAGCAGTTGGGCGCGGCGGATCTCGCCGTTGAGCGTGCTTGGGAGGTTCCTGGCCAGCGTCGCGAGATCGGCATGCGCGTCGGGCATTGCATCGGCCTGCACGTCAGGTGCAGCATCGGCTGGCGCGCCGTCGAGAGCCTTGGCCGGTGCCGTAGCCGCCTGTGCGCCGGAGTGGTTCGTGCTCGCGCATCCTGCCGTCCAGAGGAGACAGAGCGCGGAAACAGCTGTCATCGCGGCGGCGCGTGTCATGGATCGCCTCGGGGGTTGTTTCCGGGCAACAATGCGCCGTTCTGGTCAATTTTCCCTTAAAACCGTGGAGGCCAAGGGGGCTTTACGCCCTCAGGTCGGCAGGTGATTAACCAGGCCTCTTCGCCGCAAATAAGATGGTACGAACACGCCCGCCCCGCCCTCATGGGAAGCAAAACAATGCATGCCAGCCTTGTGAAACGTGGAAAACGTGAAATTCCGCTCGATGCCGTCCGGCCGTCACAAGTGAAGGCGTGGCTGGCCAGGCAGGATGCGCGCGACGCAAAATGGCTCAGGCAAACGAATTTCACGGCGAAAGCGGGAGAGATACGGCTGGTACCGTCGCGGGGAAACGGCATCGGCCTGGCGGTCCTCGGACTCGGCGACGAGCGCGATCCTCTGGCGCTCGCCGCATTTTCGGAATCGCTGCCGGAAGGTGTGTACAGCATCCGCGATGTGCCGGAGGCGTGTTCTGGCGCAAACGCCGTCCTTGCATGGCTCCTCGGTATCTACGCGTTTGACCGCTATCGCAAGCGCGAGAAGCGCCAGGCAAAGCTCGCTCTGCCGGAAAACGTGAATGCCGCGAATGTGTCCAGGATTGCCGAAGGCGTGTTCCTCGCGCGCGATCTCATCAATACGCCGTCGAACGACATGGGACCGGCGGAGCTTGCGCGTGCCGCATCGGATCTGGCGCGCAGGCACGTCGCCAAAATCGAGGTGGTGGAAGGCGATCGCCTTCTCGATGCCAACTACCCGCTGATCCATGCCGTAGGCCGGGCCTCCGAACGCGCGCCGCGGCTCATCGACATCCGATGGGGTGACGCGAAAGCGCCGAAGCTGACACTCGTCGGCAAGGGCGTCTGTTTCGATTCGGGCGGCCTCGATCTCAAAACCTCCGCCGGCATGCTCACGATGAAGAAAGACATGGGCGGGGCAGCGGTCGTCCTTGGACTCGCGCACATGATCATGGACGCGAAATTGCCGCTGCGCCTGCGGTTGCTGATTCCCGCCGTCGAGAATGCCGTTTCCGGCCGCGCCTACCGGCCCGGCGATGTGTTGCGCAGCCGCAAAGGATTGACCGTCGAAATCGGCAATACGGATGCGGAGGGACGGCTGGTGCTGGCCGATGCACTGGCTGAGGCCGACAGCGAAGACCTCGACCTTCTGATCGATGTCGCGACGCTCACCGGTGCGGCGCGCTCGGCCACGGGAATGGAAGTGCCGCCGTTCTTCACCGACGATGAGACGCTTGCGACCGATCTCGCCCGCTGCGCGGCGCATGTACACGATCCGTTATGGCGGCTGCCGTTGTGGCGCGGCTACGAGAAGACGCTTGCCAGCCCCATCGCGGATCTGAACAACAATCCCGATTACAACCTCGCCGGGGCAATCACCGCGGCCTTGTTCCTCAACCGTTTTGTGAGCCGCGCGCGCTCATGGGTCCACATCGACATTCCCGCATGGACCGATCGGCCGCGTCCGGGACGCCCACGGGGCGCCGAAGCCAACGCCGCCCGCGCGCTGTACGCTTTTCTCTCCGTCCGCTACCCGGCAGTGGATCGCCGTGCGAAGCGAAGGTCAAAATAAACAATTTTGATCCCTAGCCCGGCTTTGCCGGTGCTGCGGGTTTGGCGGATGCGGGCGTTTTGCCGGGTGCTGCGGGCGCAGCCGCCTTTCCTGGTGTGGCCGGCTGCGCCCCTGCGGGTTTTCCGCCGGCCGCGGCTCCGGCCGCGGGTTTTCCGGCGCCGGCCGGTGCCTTGTTCGCCGCTGCAGGTGCGGGTGGCGGGATCGGCACGGGCGAATCCGATTGTGTCCTGAGCCAGGCGATCAAATCGATGCGATCCTGCGCGCTCGGCAGGCCGGCAAACGTCATCTTGGTTCCGGGAACCACGGCCTGCGGCGATTTGAGATATTTGAACAGCGCCTCGAACGTCCACGGCGCGTGACTGGAGGACATCGCGCTCGAGTAGCTGAAGCTTGATCGTGAGGCCCGTGACCGTCCGACAATGCCCCAGAGATTGGGGCCGATCTTGTCCGGGCCGCCTTTGCTCAAATCGTGGCACTGCTGACAGCGCTGCGAAATCTGCTGCCCCTTGGCAACATCGGCCTTTGGCAAAACGGTGCCGAAATCCGGCACCGGCTCCTCCGCGGGCTGCGCAGGCGCGCCACTGGTGGTCGCCAGTGGTACGCCCTGCACCACATAACCCGGCTTGAGCGGCATGGGGACTTCGAAGAACATTTCCGTAGCGATCTTGACTGCGACGACGAACAAAAGCGTGCCCAGAACGGCGCCGACGATCTTGTTCCACTCGAAGGAATCCATAAGGTCCGGGCTCCTGTTTCCGCCTTCGCTTAAAGCTCCGGCGGTGAGGCGCCGTGTGCCGGGAATGCAACTTGAGGCGCGAGGGCCGCGCATCCGGTCCCCCGAGAACCGGCGCGCGACATTACCGTTCGGTCTTTTAGCGTCATTGCGGCGAAGCGTCGCACAAATTTGGAACTGAGGAGCGCCGCCAGTGAATTGCGTCGTCATCATTCCCGCGCGCATGGCTGCAACGCGGCTTCCCGGGAAGCCGCTCGCCGACATCTGCGGCATGCCAATGATCGTGCGCGTCTGGCGCGCGGCCGTTGCCGCCGGCATCGGTCCTGTCGTGGTGGCCGCGGGCGATGCGGAGATAGCAACAGCGATGCGGTCCGCGGGCGGCACCGCCGTGCTCACCGATCCGGCGCTGCCGTCGGGAACGGATCGCGTCTTTGCGGCGCTCCAACAATTCGATGCGGAGAATGCGCATGATGCAGTCATCAATCTGCAGGGTGATTTGCCGTTGCTCGATCCGGATTCCCTGCGCGCGGTGAAGCGGGTTCTTGCGGAGAGCGGCGCCGACATTGCGACACTGGCCGCGCGAATCGACGACGCGGCGGATTTCGACAATCCGAGCGTCGTAAAACCGGTGGTCGCCTGGCAAAGCGGAAAATCGTACGGACGCGCGCTCTATTTCAGCCGCGGCCGCGTACCGTCCGGCGTCGGCGATCTTTATCACCACATCGGAATCTATGCGTTTTGTCGCGAGGCGCTTGCACGTTTCGTATCGCTGCGGCCGTCGGCGCTGGAGAAGCGCGAAAATCTCGAGCAGCTGCGGGCCCTGGAAGATGGAATGACCATCGCAGTTGGCATGGTCGACAAACCGCCGCTATCCGTCGACACGCCGGCTGATCTCGAGAAGGTGCGTGCGGCGGCGCGGCAACAATCCGGCTCCAGATGACCCGGCCGCTGCCGACCGGAACGCCGATCGTGACGTTCCAGGGCGAACCCGGCGCCTATGCCAATCTCGCCGCGCGCGAAGCGCTTCCGCAGGCGCTGGCCTTGCCGCGTACGACGTTCGACGATGCACTTCTGGCCGTACGCGAAGGCGAAGCGGATCTGACCATCATTCCGGTCGAGAATTCGCTCCACGGACGCATTGCCGACATTCACCATCTTCTGCCCGAAGCGGGGCTTCACATTGTGGCGGAGCATTTTCAGCGCGTGCGGCATCAGCTTCTGGGCATCAAAGGCGCAAGCTTCGCCGGCGTGAAAACCGTATTCAGCCAGGAGCCGGCGCTGGGGCAATGCCGCAAGCTCATCCGGCAAAGAAAACTGACCGCGCGCAGCTGGAACGACACGGCCGGCGCCGCGCGTCACATTGCCGAGCTGGGCGATCCTTCCATTGCGGCAATCGCCTCGTCGCGCGCGGCGGAACTGTACGGGCTCGACGTGTTGGCTGCCGATATCGAGGACGAACCGCACAATGTCACGCGGTTTCTGATCATGGCGCGCGAGCCACAGGAGCGTTCACCGGATGCGGAGGCGGTGATCACGACCTTTGTGTTCCGCGTGAGAAACGTGCCGGCCGCGCTGTACAAAGCGCTCGGCGGATTCGCCACCAATGGCGTCAACATGACCAAGCTCGAAAGCTACCAGTCCGGCGGCTCGTTTCAGGCGACGCAATTCTATGCCGATATCGAGGGACATCCCGAACACAGGAACGTGCGGCTGGCTCTCGAAGAGATCCAGTTCTTCGCCTCGAGCTTCACGGTGCTTGGCGTCTATCCCGCGCATCCGTTCCGGAGCCAGGCCGCTCGACTATAGGCCCCATCCGTGCTTTTGCGCTGCAGATTGGCCTTAGGTGAACCAGATCGCGCCAGTCAGCGCGGTGGCAATGGTGATGGCGAAGAGAAAGGTTCCCAACAGGGCCTGCTGCGGCTTTGCAGCCGCCGCGGCGCCGTGCGCCGAATACGCGGGACTGAGAGAGAAACAGCACCTTTTCATGGTCGTTCCGTCCTGGGACTGCAGGCTATGCACCTGCAAGGAACGGGCCGACCAAAGGTGCAGGAGCACGGCACCCAACATTCTTCAAGGTTAACGTCGGACCATCGTGTTGTACCGCTCGAGGTCGGCGCGGCTGAAGCAGCAGAAGATCACCTGCGCGATGCCATCATGGGTCTGAACGGATTCACAGACACTTTCGAACGCGATGTGCGCCGCGAGATCGGCGGGCCAGCCGTAGATGCCGGTCCCGAGACAGGGAAATGCGATTTCCGAAATGCCGTTTGCGCGCGCGACGGCGAGCGCGTTCTCGTAGCAGCGCGAGAGAAGACGGATATCGTCGTCGCGGCTCCTCTCGTCCCGGCTCCAGATCGGCGCGACCGTGTGGACCACGAATTTCGCCGGCAGCGCGTATCCGCGCGTAAGCACCGCCTCGCCGGTCGGACAGCGGCCGATCCCGCGAAGTTCTATTTCCATCTGCGGACCGGCTTTGCGGCGGATCGCACCATCGACGCCGCCGCCCATGATCAGCGCCTCGTTGGCGGCGTTCACGATGGCTTCAACGGCAAGAGCGCTGATATCGCTCTGTACGGCGGTGAGCCTCGCAGCCATTGTCACGCGCCTTCCACCCAGAGCTTGATCAGGTGGTGAGCAATGGCGATCGGCGGCGGAATGCGAATGCCTTCGACGTGTTCTCCGGCAATGAGGGTGCGCGCCGTTTCGCGGCCGAGCCAGCGCGCATCGGCCAGTTCGGCTTCATCGATGCGAATTTCGCCGTCCATCGCTTCGGCCAGGCACCCGATCATCAGCGACGATGGAAACGGCCACGGTTGCGTTGTGACGTAACGCACATTGCCGATCCGGATGCCGGCTTCTTCGAGAATTTCCCTGCGAACCGCTTCTTCGATCGTTTCGCCGGGCTCGATGAATCCGGCGAGCGCAGAATACATGACCCCTGGAAAATTGCGTCCGCGTCCCACGAGGCAGAAATCGCCGCGCGCCGCCAGCATGATGACGACGGGATCGGTCCGCGGAAAGTGTTCGGCTCCGCAGCTTCGGCACAACCGGCGGTGCCCTCCATCCATGAAATCCGTGTGCGATCCGCAGCGCGCACAGAAGCCGTGGCGCTGGTGCCAGTCGATCAGCGATTTTGCCTGACCGAGGATGGCGACGTCCCTGTGCGGCAGAAGCGCAGCTACGCCGCGCAATTCGCGGAATTTTCCAAGCCCGGCCAGCGGCCCGTACTCTTCCGGATTCTCAGCCGCCGAAACATCGAGCGCGAATACCGCGCGAGCGCCGTCGAGCCCGAGAAAAATCGAGGGCGCATCCGGTGCAGCGAGGGCCTCGCAAAGTCCCGGCGCAAAGAACGCCGCTTCGAGCGGTCCATCGTCGCCGCCGATCGCGAACGGCTGCAGCCGCCACATGGGATGGATGAGCGTGTGGGGATCGCTTCGCTGGGCGGTGATCCATTCCGCATCGTTCCGGCGGTGGCTCGCGCGGTCGAGGTTGTTGCCGGTAAAAGGGATCATCGACGACGCCTGCAGAAGCGAAGCGATCCTACAGGCAAATTGTCATTCCCGCGCGTGAAGCGTGTCCTCCGGCCGCGCTTTGCGCGGACCGGCGGGCGGGAACCCAGATGCTAGAAATGAAGAGAACAGTGCCGGCTCTCGAGCGCTTTTTCACGCACGAAAGCGTCCGGCGTAGGGACGGCTTTTTTTGGATGCTAGACTAGCCCGCGACGCGCCCCTGCCAGACGGGCCAGCAGGCGGTCTGCCCTGCTGCTTTTTCTGCATCGTACAGGCGCAGCTGGGCGTCCTCGGCATCCTTGCCAGATTCGATCGCCATGTGATCGCCGGCGCCGCCGCACCAGACAAAGAACTGGTGCCTGCCCGGCGAATAGAAATCGGAATGCGCAGCGGTGGTGAAATTGCCGGCTGCCGCGATGCTTGCGCCCACCATGGCCGCGCAACCCATCACTGCGGGCCAAATCCGCCGAATCTTCATTATTTTCTCCTTGTGCGCCGACTGCGCTCGATCGATCACCGGCGAGAGGCCATCGCCTCTCAACCTGGGCGCGGGCTTCAATCGGCCGGCGCACTCGTTCGCGGGATCGCTCCAGCACGGCATGTATACAGCCTGCCACAGCGATTGTCACCTGTTTTTCTTTTCATTCCAGAGACTTAGCAAATGATTGCGAGTCACCCGAAAAGTCGACTCGATGTGATTGCGTCTGCGGCAAGTGCCCCCTCTATGGCCGACGCCGCCACCTCCACCGCGGAGGCATCGCGGCCACGGATCACCAGATGCACGAGCGGCCCCGATTCTGAGAACATCGGATAGGAACCGATCGCGACCGTCGGATGCTCGCGCTGAATTTTCCCGAGAGCCGCTGCGATACGCCCTTCTCCCACTCGTGCAGCCAGCGTCGCCGTCTGTACCGGCCGGCCTTTTTCCAGCCGCGGACCCACATCTTCCAGCATGGCCCGCATGATCATGGGAATCCCGGCGAGCACGAAAACATTGCCGATCTGGAATCCGGGCGCAGTGGAAACGCTGTTGCGGATGAGCATGGCGCCTTCGGGAAGCCGCGCCATGCGGCGGCGCATTTCGTTGAACTCGCCCGGTTTGTAGCGCGGTTCGAGGAGCGCGAGCGCCTCGGAGTGATAATCCACCGCCACCGCGAAGGCCTTTCCGACGGCGTCGGTGGTGATGTCGTCATGCGTCGGGCCGATGCCGCCGGTCGTGAACACATAGGTGTACCGCGCCCGCAGGGCGTTCAGCGCCGAGACGATTTCGGCCTCGACATCCCGCACGGTCCGGGCCTCGCGAACCTCGATGCCATACGGACCCAGGAATTTCGCGATGTAGGCGAGGTTCGTGTCCTGCGTGCGCCCGGAAAGTATCTCGTCGCCGATGAGGAGCACCGCAGCCGTCGGTTCGTTTTGACCGGAGTGACTCATGGTGCCAAGCGTCGGCTTTTGCTTGGCGTGCCGGAAAAAATGCCTAGATTGGACAGATGTTGGGCACACCATCGCAGTCCGAGGTCATTTCCGGCGCGCCGCGCCCGGCAGCGTCCACTGTTCCGCTCTATGGCGCGGAAGCCTTCGAAGGCATGCGCCGTGCCGGGCGATTGGCGGCGGAAGTGCTTGACCTCCTGGTCCCCGAAGTGGCCCCGGGCGCGACGACGGCGGCACTCGACAAGCTCGCCTACGAATATGTTTGCGATCATCAGGCCATTCCCGCCTGCCTCGGTTATCGCGGCTATCGCCACACGCTCTGCACCTCCGTCAATCACGTCGTCTGCCACGGCATTCCCAATGAAAAGACTTTGCGCGAGGGCGACATCGTCAACATCGACGTGACGGTGATCGTGGACGGCTGGCACGGCGATACCAGCCGCATGTTTCTCGTGGGCGAGGTGAAACGCAAGGCGATGCGCCTTGTCGATGTCACTTATGAGTCCATGATACGCGGCATTCGGGTGGTCCGTCCGGGTGCCACGACCGGCGATATCGGCCACGCCATCCAGAGCTACGCCGAAGGAGAGGAGCGCTGCGCGGTCGTGCGCGACTTTTGCGGGCATGGCGTCGGGCGCGTGTTCCACGCACTGCCCAATATCGTGCATTACGGCAAGCCCGGCCACGGCCTTGCCCTGCGGCCCGGCATGTTCTTCACCGTCGAGCCGATGATCAATCTGGGCGGTTTCGGGGTGAAGATTCTGAACGACGGCTGGACGGCGGTCACGCGCGACCGCGCCCTCTCGGCGCAATTCGAGCACACGGTGGGCGTGACGGACACCGGTGTTGAAATCTTCACGCGCTCGCCAAAGGGCCTGGACAAGCCGCCATACAATTAAAGCTGCGTGGGCGCGGTTTGTGTTTCTGGAATCTGCCCGGTAATATCTTTGCGCGTTCAGAATCGGACGCGGTATGTACCATCCATGCGCATGCAACAGCACCATGCGCGCATTGGCCGCAGATCGCTGATATTCGCTGATAAATTCGCTGTTATGCTGACGGCCGCGTGTAAAGTCGTCCTGTGTTGCGCGCTGACAACGGTGCACAAACGTTCGCAGAGCCCGCACTTCGCGACAAGCCGGTACAAATTCGCCGGTTGGCGATGAGCTTCTGAGACAAAGGAGCGCCTAAACTCCTGCCCGTCCGCCGCGATCGAGGCGTCCATGAAGCGCGAGCAGGTCTCCGAAGCGCCATTGCCGGAGCTCGGCAGGCCGCACTATAGCGGCCACCGCCAGCGGCTGCGCGCGCGCTTTCGCGAAGCGGGCGCCGCAGCGCTGTCCGACTACGAACTCCTCGAGGTCGTGCTGTTCGCCGCCATCCCGCGGCGTGACGTGAAGCCGCTCGCAAAACAGCTGCTCGCGAAATTCGGAAGCTTCGCCGATGTTGTTGCCGCGTCGCCCGAAAGGCTTTCCGAATTTCTCGGTGATGCCGCAATCATCCAGCTGAAGATCGTGGAAACTGCCGCGCTTCGCCTGTTGCGCACCCGGCTGCTCGGAAAACCCGCGCTCAGCTCGTGGTCTGCGCTGCTCGAGTATTGCAGCGCGGCGATGGCGCGCAGCGAAACGGAGGAATTCCGCGTGCTCTTCCTCGACCGCAAGAACGTGCTCGTTGCCGACGAAGTGCAAAGCGAGGGCACGGTCGATCACGCGCCCGTCTATCCGCGCGAGATCATGAAACGGGCACTCGCGCTCAACGCCTCGGCGTTGATCCTCGTGCACAATCACCCAAGCGGCGACCCAACGCCCAGCCGCGCCGACATCGAAATGACTCGCGAAATCGTCGAAGCGGCGCGTGCGCTCCGGATCGCCGTTCACGACCACATCGTGATCGGCCGGGGCGGGACCGCCAGTTTCAAGGCACTGGGCTTGCTCTAGCCGCTTCGTCCCAAGCCACGGCGCGATCGTTCAGCGCGCGCGTATCATCCGGTCTCAGTCGAATCGCGCGATCGAAATCCGCGATGGCGCGCTGGTGATCGCCTTGCGTTTCGAATGCGACGCCGCGCCGGTCGAACGCATCGTTGTCGTTCGGATCGAGGGCGATCGCGTGATCGAAATCCGCAATCGCCCGCGCACTGTCGCCGGAGTCGAACCAGGCTGCGCCCCTGAGCGCATACAGCGCGGCGTTGCCGGGTTCGATTGCAATCGCCCGATCGAAATCTTCAATCGCGTCGCGGTCCTCCCGCTCCTGCAATCGCGCTGCACCGCGCGCGCCCAAGGCGCCGGCATCTTCCGGCGCAAGCCTGAGGGCTTCGCTGAAATCGGCAACGGCAGCATCGAACCGGCTCTGGCGGAAGTAAGCGAAGCCGCGGTTGTACCGTGCGGCGGGAAGGCCCGGACTGAGCCGGATCGCGCCATCGAAATCCGCGATGGCGCGCCCGAGATTTCCTTCGCCGAGCCATGCAATCCCCCGGTTGTTGAGGGCGGACGCATCGTCGGGCCCGAACCGCAAGGCGGCATCGTTATCGGCCACGGCAAGCGCATAGTCGCCTCGGGCATAATAGAGCCGCCCGCGATTGTAGTAGGCCCACGCAAACTGCGGCTCCAACTTTATCGCCGCGCTGTAGTTCTCGATCGCGTGGTCGATATCGCCTTTCAGATCGTAACCGCGACCAAGATCGAAAAATGTGGCGGCCAAATCCCCGCGATCGAGGCCGCGAAATCGCAGCAGCGCACGGCAGGCGGAGATCGTGGCGTCCGGCGCAACTTGCGCGCTTTGGCAGGCTGCCAGAGGCTGCTGCAGTTTGTCGGGAGGACCGGGGGATTCGGTATCCGGCGCGACAAGGCATACCAGCAAGAGAGCAACCCAGCTCGTCATCCGCGGCTCCGCTGTTTTCGGGAAAGCCTATCACGCGCGGCGGGAAATTCGGCGCGCTTTCAGCAGATCGTGATCGAAGCACGAATTCGGCTGCTTGATTCTGCTAGAGATTAAGCTGGCGCCGCTCGTTCAACGTCTCGCGCAATTCCTCGGAGGTTTGACGATTGCCACGGAGGCCGTTGTTCTCCTGGTATCTGGTGGGTTGGTGGTCTTCGGCGTCGCGCCGGGGTTGCGTGAGCTGGTGTCGGATAAGCCCGGCAAGTGGTTCGCACTCCATCAAAAAACCCGATTCCTTCCCCCATTTCCCATTGCGTCGGGCTGTGGCATGATCAGCCCGCTCGGCGCGGCGAGCCTGGCCGCCGGAAGCGGGGTACCGTCCGATGAAATTCGCCCTGATGCGCTTACTGCCGCTCGCGCTTCTGTTTTGCGCGGGTTCCGGCGCGGCGGTCGCCGGCTCGCTCGTTGACGAAGCGGCGCAGTCGCTCGCGGCGCGCGCCGAGCCGGTCACATGGATCGAAGGACACCGCACGGGCTCCGCCTGGAAAAGTGTAATCCAGACGCCGCATTATCAGACCGACCGCGACGTAGGCGCCGCGAGCGTCGGCATGGGTTTCCTGGCGGCTTACGACACAACCGGAAGCGAGGCCTATCTGAAGGCCGCGAACGCGGCGGGCGATTTTCTGATCGCCGCACAGCTGCCAAATGAGAGTGGCCGCTGGCCCGATTATTACGATCCGTCCGGTCCGGCACCCTATGGATTTACCTCCTTTGACGACGGGGCGGCCGGCATCAGCGATTTTCTGTGGCGTCTGTTTGAACGAACGGGAGACGCCCGCTACCAAACGACGGCGCTTGCGGGGATGAACTGGATCATCTCGAGAGCCGAGGCGCCAAGGGGAAGAACCTGTCCCGCCATGTGCCTGTGGCACTGGCAGGACCCGGCCGGGGCGCAGGTTTACACCGGTATGGGCGAGGGGGTGGCCGGCATAGCCTGGACACTCAATGCATTTGCGCAGCGGCGCGCCGGAATCGATCCTGCCGGCGCCGCTCGGTTCGCGCGCTTTGCCCAGGGCGCCGCCTCGTGGCTCGAATCGCAGATGGTCCGAGTCAAACTGCCGGACGGGCAGGACGGCGCGGTCGTGGCGGAAGAATCGGGAAAGCCCGTTTACAATACAGGGTTCATGTCGGGCGCAGCGGGCGACGCATTCCTGTTTTATCAGCTTTATGCGAGCACGGGACGCGCGCAATACCGCCGCGACGCCGACCTTCTGTTCGCGTGGGTGCGCGCGCAGGCAGAATCGGACTCGTCTTGCGCGGGACTGAAATGGCCGGTGGCGGCACAAGGCCTCGGTCATCATCTTTACGCGACCGGCTTTGAGGATGGGAGCGCCGGCATCGGCTGGGTTGCAATACAGGCGTACAAGCTTCTCATCCGCCGGGAGCCTGCGCTCGCGATCAAGGATTTGCAGCTCGCGCGTGCCGCGGGCGATTGGCTGTTGTCGTCCTGCGCCGGCTATCAGGCCCACGAGAAGGCGTATTGGCCCGAGGGTCAGGGCCGACAGATTGTGCACACGAGTCTCGATGGCGGCGCTCCTGGAATCGGCGTGTTCCTTTACGATCTCTACGGCGTCACCGGCGCTCCGGCCTATCGGAACGGCGCGGCCGACGCAGAGCGCTGGATCGAGTCGGTCACCATGCACGATCATGACGGCGCCTATTGGTGCGAGGACAACCGCAACGGCAATTGGCATTTGTGCGGTGACCCGTCATGGCAATGGGGCACGGCAGGGATCGTCGACTTTGCGGCGCGTCTCAAGGGATGGCATCTCGACATTCCGGGCGAAGAGACGGGTTTTGATCGCGGCCGCTGAGCGCGCGCTGTTCGGAACGAAGCCATCTTATTTCTACGGGCTCAGCGCGCGGCCTTCTTTTTGTTTCTTCCTACTGCCGAGCTTCTCGAAGCACGGCACCGAAGGGTCGGAGGCTGAATGATCCCGCGTTATGCCCGCGCCGAAATGGCGTCGCTTTGGGCGCCCGAGACGCGCTATCGAATCTGGCTCGATATCGAGACGCACGCCGCGGACGCTATGGCGGAAGCGGGCACGATTCCCAAAGAGGCCGCCCGCATCATTCGCGAAAAGGGATCGCAGGCCAACTTCGATGCGGCGCGCATCGACGCAATCGAGCGCGAGGTCAAGCACGACGTCATCGCCTTTCTGACTCATGTGGCGGAGATCGTCGGGCCCGAGGCGCGTTATCTCCATCAGGGTTTGACGTCCTCGGACGTCCTAGATACCTGCCTGTCGGTCCAGCTCAAACGCGCGGCCGACATTCTGATCGGCGATGTCGATGCGCTGCTTGCGGTGCTCAAGCGCCGCGCATTGGAATTCAAATTCACGCCGACGATCGGGAGGAGTCACGGGGTTCACGCGGAACCAACCACGTTCGGCCTCAAACTCGCAGGTTTCTACGCGGAGTTTCGGCGCGCGCGCGCGCGTCTGGTTGCGGCGCGCGAGGAGATTTCCGTCTGCGCCATTTCCGGCGCGGTCGGCACCTTTGCGAACGTCGATCCGCGCGTGGAGGAATATGTCGCGCATGCCCTCGGCCTGAACGTCGAGCCGGTTTCCAGCCAGGTGATTCCGCGCGATCGTCATGCCGCTTTTTTCGCCGCGCTTGGCGTGGTGGCAAGTTCGCTCGAGCGGCTGGCGACGGAAATTCGTCACCTGCAGCGCACGGAAGTGCTCGAAGCGGAGGAGTTCTTTTCGGAAGGCCAGAAAGGCTCTTCCGCCATGCCACACAAACGCAACCCTGTCTTATCGGAGAATTTGACCGGTCTCGCGCGCGTCGTTCGCGGTTATGTAAATCCGGCCCTGGAAGACGTGGCGCTATGGCACGAGCGGGACATCTCCCATTCTTCCGTGGAACGATTCATCGCCCCCGATGCCACGGTTACGCTTGATTTTGCGCTGGGACGCGCAATCGATATCGTCGACCGGCTGGTCGTCTATCCCGAACAGATGAAGGCAAACCTGGAACGTACAAGGGGTCTCGTGCATAGCCAGCGGGTCCTGCTCGCGCTTACCCAGGCCGGCCTCAGTCGGGAAGACGCGTACCGGATCGTGCAAAAGCACGCAATGGCAGCATGGCAGGGAGACAAAAGCCTGCTTGAGCTGCTAAAGTCCGATCCCGATGTCGCCCGCGCACTGGACGAGCGGACACTCGGGAGGCTGTCTGATTACGATTATCATCTGAAGCACGTCGATACGATCTTCGCGCGCGTGTTTGCGCGCTGAGAGCTTCGTCGCGGCAGCGCAAACCAAACGCCCTGCACCAAGCAGCATCGCTGCGTTGCCCGGGTGTACGGTTGGTTTTCCGATGGGTTAGGACGCAAAAAGCGCGGACTTTTCCAGTTTGTGAACACGGCTCTTGCCTATTCTTCCTCGGGTGGCGGGAGTGTCTTCAAAATCTCGGCGGCCGACGATTGTTGCGGCACAGGTTCATCCTTTCGGATCCTGCCGTCGCGTATGTCGATGATGCGGGTCGCGAACTTGGCGATGTCGGGCTCATGCGTGACCATCACGATCGTGAGCCCCTTGCCGTTCAGCCGCTGCAGCACATCCATGACCTCGATCGATGTGCGCGAATCGAGATTGCCCGTCGGCTCGTCCGCAATGAGCAGCGATGGCCGGTTGACGAGCGCCCTTGCGATGGCCACGCGTTGCTGCTGGCCACCCGAAAGCTGCGATGGGAGCGAATTCGCGCGATTGGCAAGGCCGACGGCGGACAGCGCTTCCGCCGCGCGCTGCATGCGCTCTGCTTTGGTCGCTTGAGTGTACAGCATCGGAAGAGCGACATTGTCCAGCGCCGTGGTGCGCGCAATCAGATTGAAGCCCTGAAAGATAAAGCCGATTTTTTTGTTCCGCACCGTCGCAAGCATCCGCTTGTCCAGGCCAGCGACGTTTGTCTGTTCGAGGAAGTACTCGCCCGAACTCTGCTGGTCCAGACAGCCGATGATGTTCATCAGGGTGGATTTGCCGCTGCCGCTCGCCCCCATGACCCCGAGAAACTCCCCCGCGCCCACACGCAAGGAGATGCCGCGAAGCGCGTGAAGACGCGATTCGCCCATGTCGTAGAACTTGTGAATGCCGTTGAGCAGGACGACGGCAGGATCCAGCGCGTGCTCCGACACCTTTGTTATGGGCGCGCGATTTTTTGGTCGATCGACGCCGTCACCACCTGATTGCCTTCTCCAAGGGTTCCCCTGTCCACCCCAACGATCTGAGTATAGGCGTGATCGGTAATGCCGGTTTCGATCTGGACGGGCTCTATTGTTCCGGAGCCACCGAGCTTCCAGATGACGGCAGTTTCGTGGCGTCCACCGGATCCGGCCTGCCGAGTCGCGTTTTCGCTCGCTTCGGCATCAATGCCGAATTGGGCGTAAAGATTCCTAATCTTTTCGGGCGCAAGCGGCGGCATATACCTGAGCGCCGTATTCGGAATCTCGAGAACATTCGTGACCGTCGCGACCGGAATGGTTACGAACGCGGTCATTCCCGGAAAGAGTTTCTGGCCCGGATTGTTGAAGTCGACGATCGTGTCGTAGGTCACGACATTCTGAACGGTCGTGGCGTTCATGCGCTTCTGGCTGACGCGGCCTTCGAACACGTCTTTCGGAAACGCATCGACCTTGAAGGTAACCTTGCTGCCGACGCGAATTCGTCCTTCATCGGATTCATCGGTCTTTACGTAGACCTGCATCTTCGTAAGATCCTGTGCGATGGTGAAAATCGTGGGCGCCTGAAGTGAGGCTTCGACGGTCTGTCCCACATCGACGTTGCGGGCGACGATGGTGCCATCGATCGGCGAGTGAATCGTTGTGTAATTCAGGTTCGTTTGCGCGACCTGGACGGCAGCCCGCTTTTGCTGCACCTGGGCCCGCGCTTGGGTGAGCGTGGCTTCGGCCGCTCCAACGGAGCCGGCGGCGATCCGATAGTTCGCCTTGGCGAGATCAAACGCCTGCTGCGATTCTGCGCCTCCCCGAATGAGGGTCCCGGCACGTACAAAGTCCGCCTTCGTCTGTTCGAGAGTAGCCTGTGCCTTGGCGAGATTGGCTTCGCTGGCGGCCACGTTGGCCGTCGCATTCGCGAAATCGGCAAGGGCACCCTGGAGAGCACCCTGAAACAGGGCGGGATCGATGAGCGCGATGACCTGTCCTTTGTGGACCCGTGAATTAAAGTCGGCGTAAAGTTTGGCGATGGTTCCGGAAACCTGAGAGCCCACCAGCACCGTCGTTACCGCGCTGACGGTGCCGTTTGCTTCCACGACATCGCGAATGTCCCCCCGGACAATCTTGGCCGTTACATACTGTACGCTTCCCCCTCGGGAAAAACCAACGAACGTAACCGCAACCGCTGCGAAAAGCCCAAGCAAAATTGCCACACTTTTGTGGCGAAGCATCCCGCGCCAGACGGCCGCAAGAGACTGATTCATTCGTATCGTAATGCCTCGATGGGATTGAGCAGGGACGCCTTTCGGGCCGGGTAATAGCCGAAGAACATGCCAACTGCGACGGAAAAGAAGGCGGCAATGACGATGGATAGTGGAGAGACCTGCATTGTCCAGCCGAGGGTTTGGCCGATCAGAAACGAACCTGCGATGCCGATGATGACGCCTGCTGACCCACCGATCAGGCTCAGAAAGACCGATTCGGAAAGGAACTGAAGCTGGATCGCTTCTTCGCTTGCACCAACCGCGACTCGCACGCCGATCTCCCGCGTCCGCTCGGTGACTGATACCAGCATCACGTTCATGATTCCTATTCCGCCGACGATCAGCGACACCGAAGCGACGGCTATGAGCAGAAGCTTCAGCGTGCGGCTCGTCTCAAGCTGTGCCTTGATGATGTCTTCCGGATTGCGGATGTTGAAATCATCGGGCTCGTCGACGCGCAGATGATGCCGGTCGCGCAGGATGGCCGCGGCCTGACGGCCGGCCAGCTTGACCACGTCTTGGGAAACGGCCGAACAGAGTATGTCATCCAGCCAGGTTGTTCCCTTGAGTTTTTTTTGCGCCGTGGTGTACGGCAGCAATATCTGGTCGTCCTGGTCCTGGCCCGATACCGAAAGACCTTTGGCCTTGAGAGTTGCGATGACCTTGCAGGGCATTCCGCCCACCCGGATCACCTTCCCGATCGGATCTTCGGGTCCAAACAGCTGCGTACGCACCGTGTTCCCAAGCGCGCAAACGCCCGTCGCATTATCCACGTCGTCCCGGGAGAACGGCGCTCCCTCCTCGACATCCCAGCGTCGGATATCGAAATAGTCCGGACCGACCCCATGATAGCTGGAAAACCAGTTCTGCCGTCCGTAGACCATTTGAACGTGGTCATCGAGGTTTGGCGAAACAGTCTTGATCAACGGGACCTGATCCCTGATCGCCATGGCATCGGCGACAGTCAACGTGGGGCTGGAGTCGGAGCCGGTGCGAATGCCGTTTACCGCGCGGCCGCCGGCCTCAATCCACACGAGGTTGTCACCGAGATTGTTCAGCTGGCGCTCGACCTGGGCCTGCCCCGCTTCGCCAATCGCGACGACGCAAATGACGGCCGCGATGCCAATCGTAATTCCGAGTACCGTGAGCGCACTTCGCAACTTGTTGCGAAAAAGTGCCCGCGCTGCGGATTCGACAATCGCAAGATAATTCACCGCGCACTCCTATCCGCGCGCCACCCCCCCCCGTGCACCCCTGAACGTTGCCGGTGCCTTACGGATACTCAGGTCTATTTCGTTTCGCGCATCACCTGCTCGCCCGCCTCGGCCAGGAGCTGTTCCATCCTGCGCGCGATGGCATGGTCGGAAATCGCTATTCCACGCGCCGCGAAGTCCTCATAGAGCTTTCGCATGATATCCTCATCCCGAGCGCCCCTCACTTCGAGGCTCAGCAGCTCATGCGCGTAGGATTCCGCGGCAGGGCCTGCCAAGCCGAACTGTTCCGCCGCCCATAGCCCCAAGAGCTTGTTGCGGCGGGCGATGGTGCGGAACCGCAGGTCTTCGTCATGTGCCCATTTCGCCTCATAGTTCTTCTCGCGATCCCCGAATACGCCTGACATCAGCTAACCTCTTGGAATTCCAGCATGAACGTCGTCGGCCCAACAGCCACCCGCGGCGACATTAGCGGAAGCGAACGCGCCATGCGACTGGCCGCGCGCCGGGTAACGGCTAAGCGTTGCCGCGGCCTCTCGCGTTCCGCTAAGTTGGCGGGGCGGGGAACGCGGCCAAACCCCCGCATCGCTTCGAGCGGCCCTCCTTGAAGGACGACCCCATGAAACGCCGCCGCATGATCTACGAAGGCAAAGCCAAGATCCTGTACGAAGGTCCCGAGCCCGGCACGCTCGTCCAGTATTTTAAGGACGACACCACGGCCTTCGACGCCACCAAACGCGCCACCATCGAAGGCAAGGGCGTGCTCAACAACAGAATTTCCGAATATCTGATGACACAGCTCGCAGCGATCGGCGTCCCCACGCACTTCGTACGCAGGCTCAACATGCGCGAGCAGCTGGTGCGGGAGGTCGAGATCATCCCGCTTGAAGTCGTTGTGCGGAACGTTGCGGCGGGATCGCTGGCCACCCGGCTCGGGCTCGAGGAGGGCCATGTGCTCCCGCGCTCGATCATCGAATACTATTATAAGAACGATAAGCTTCACGATCCCTGGGTTTCGGAGGAGCACATCACGGCCTTCGGCTGGGCGACGCCGCAGGACCTGGACGACATCGTCAACCTGACGATCCGCATCAACGATTTCCTGTCTGGCCTGTTCCTCGGCGCCGGCATCCGCCTCGTGGACTTTAAGGTCGAGTTTGGCCGGTTGTGGGAGAACGATTACATGCGCATCGTTCTCGCCGACGAGATCAGTCCCGACTCCTGTCGACTGTGGGACGTGTCGAGCAACGAAAAGATGGACAAGGATCGTTTCCGGCGCGATCTGGGCGGCGTTGTGGAAGCCTATTCCGAAGTGGCGCGGCGGCTCGGCATCATGCCGGAGTCGGTTCAAAGCGAGCAGAAGGGCCCGGTTCTGGTGAAATGATTTGCGAAGCAGATCATCACACTGAAATGAATCGCAGACTGCCGGCCCCGAATCAGACTAGAAGCCGCCCATGAAGGCGCGCGTTTTCGTCACGCTGAAGAATGGCGTTCTCGATCCACAGGGCAAGGCTATCGGCCATGCCTTGAACAGCCTCGGTTTTCCGGGGGTGGGCGAGGTTCGCCAGGGCAAGGTGATCGACCTCGAAATCGCGGAACGCGATGAGTCAAAAGCGCGCGCGAGCGTCGAGCAAATGTGCGAAAAACTGCTGGCCAACACCGTCATCGAAAAATACGAGATCGAGATTTCGCCATGAAATCGGCCGTTGTCGTGTTTCCCGCTTCGAATTGCGACCGCGACGCGGCGGTGGCGCTCGAGCAGGTTACGGGACAAAAACCGGCGATGGTCTGGCATGGCGAATCGGAGCTACCCGATGTGGATGTTGTCGTGCTTCCGGGTGGTTTCGCCCATGGCGATTATCTGCGTTGCGGCGCGATGGCAGCTCTTTCGGCTGTCATGCGTGACATCAAGGCAAAGGCGGAGAAGGGCTTGACGGTGCTCGGCATCTGCAACGGCTTTCAGGTGCTGACCGAGGCGGGGATGCTGCCCGGCGCCCTCATGCGCAATGCCAGGCTGAAATTCGTGTGCAGACCGGTCGGGATTGACGTACAGGAATCGCAGTCGGTGTTCTCGCGCAAATACGAAAGCGGCCAGCGCATCAGCTTTCCCGTCGCCAACGGCATCGGCAACTACTTTGCGGACGCAGAGACACTCGATCGCCTGGAAGGTGAGGGGCGCGTGGTCTTTCGTTATGCCGACGACGATAACCCAAACGGATCACTGCGAAACATCGCGGGCATTCTCAATGAAAAACGCAATGTGCTGGGACTGATGCCCCATCCCGAACGCGTCTGCGATCCGCTCCTCGGCGGCACTGACGGCCGCGCGCTGTTCGAAAGCCTTTTCGAATCGCTGTCGTGACTGCCCAAAGCACCGTCACGCCCGAAATCGTCCGCGAACACGGAATTTCGGAGGAAGAATACGCGCGCATCCGAAAGCTGCTGGGGCATGCGCCGAATCTCGTCGAGCTTGGCGTCTTCTCGGTAATGTGGAGCGAGCACTGCTCCTACAAATCGACGCGCGCCCATTTGCGCCGCCTGCCGACCAAAGCACCCTGGGTGCTGCAGGGGCCCGGAGAAAATGCGGGCGTGATCGACATCGGCGACGGCGATGTCGCGGTGTTCAAGATGGAAAGTCACAACCATCCGTCTTTCATCGAACCCTATCAGGGCGCCGCGACTGGCGTGGGCGGCATCATGCGCGATGTCTTCACCATGGGCGCGCGGCCAGTTGCAATGATGAACGCGCTGCGCTTCGGCGCGCCGGAGCACGAGAAGACGCGGCATCTCGTTGCCGGCGTCGTCGCCGGTATTGGTGGCTACGGCAATTGCATGGGCGTGCCTACGGTCGGCGGCGAGGTGAATTTCCATCCTTCCTACAATGGCAACATTCTGGTCAATGCCATGTGTGTGGGCCTCGCGCGCGCAGACAGAATTTTCAAATCCGCGGCCAAAGGAGCCGGCAATCCGGTCGTGTACATCGGTTCGAAGACCGGCCGCGACGGGATCCATGGCGCCACCATGGCCTCGGCCGAATTCAGCGAGGATTCCGGGGAGAAGCGCCCGACGGTTCAGGTCGGCGACCCTTTCACCGAAAAGCTTCTGCTCGAAGCCTGCCTCGAACTCATGGCAACCGATGCGATCATCGCCATCCAGGACATGGGTGCAGCGGGACTTACCTCTTCCTCGGCTGAAATGGCCTCCAAAGGCGGTTCGGGAATCGAGCTAGATCTCGACCGCGTGCCGCAGCGCGAAACAGGAATGACCGCGTACGAGATGTTGCTTTCGGAATCGCAGGAACGCATGCTCGCGGTGCTCAAACCCGGCCGCGAAGCCGAAGCCGAACGCATCTTTGGCAAATGGGAACTCGATTTTGCGGTGATCGGCACCACAACCAATACAGGCCGCATGCTCGTGCGGCACCAAGGGCGCATCGTGGCCGACATTCCCGTCCACGCGCTGTCCGAAGAAGCGCCGGTTTACCAAAGGCCCGTCATTCATCCTCTCGCGCGGTCAGACGATACTTCGTTTGATCCAGCGCGCCCCCTCTTCGATTCGCTCCTCAAGTTGATCGGCTCGCCCGATCTTTGTTCGCGCCGCTGGATTTGGGAGCAATACGACTGGAGCGTGATGGCCGATACCGTGCAATGGCCGGGTGGCGACGCCGCCGTCGTCCGCGTGCATGGCGCGAACAAGGCGCTTGCGATTACCACGGACGTCACACCGCGATATTGCAAAGCCGACCCGTTCGAAGGCGCAAAGCAGGCTGTCGCGGAAGCCTGGCGTAATCTTTCGGCGGTAGGCGCGCGGCCGCTCGCGATCACCGACAATCTCAACTTCGGGAATCCGGAGAAGCCGGAAATCATGGGCGAGATCTCGGCCTGTATCGACGGCATTGCCGAAGCAAGCCGCGTGCTGGAATTTCCCGTAGTCTCGGGGAACTGTTCTCTGTACAACGAGACGAGCGGCGAAGCGATTCTGCCGACACCCGCAATTGGTGGCGTGGGACTGCTCGAAAATATTCATCGGATGGCGACGATCGCCTTCAGGCGCGAGGGCGACGCGATCATTCTGATCGGCGAAACCAAAGGCCATCTCGGCCAATCGCTTTACCTGCGCGAAATCGAGAGGTCCGAATCCGGCGCCGCGCCGGCTGTCAATCTTGAGAGCGAACGCAGGAACGGCGACTTCGTCCGTACCCTGATCGAGACCGGGCAAGTCGACACCGCCCACGACATTTCCGACGGCGGGCTCCTCGTCGCGCTGGCCGAAATGGCGATGGCAGGGGGAATCGGCGCTTTCATTCCGAATCTCGATCGCGATCCGATACCGTTTCTCTTCGGGGAAGATCAGGGCCGATATCTAATTAGCGTTCCTGGCAGTAGATCGGAGCAACTGATGAAGGATGCGCTGAACGCCGGTCTAAGGCCCGGTTTTGTGGGAACCACGCGCGGCGATAGGATCGAGGTCCAGGGAGTGGGTTCCATTACCCTCGCCGCTCTGAGACGCGCGCATGAAGGCTGGTTTCCCCGCTATATGCGTGCCGACGAACTGCCGCCGACAAACTGACAGAGTGCCGCCATGCCCATGCAAGCAAGCGAGATCGAAAGGCTGATCAAGGACGCATTTCCGGATGCGGAGGTCTCGATTAATGATCTCGTCGGCGACAACGATCACTACGCCGCCATGGTCACAACGAGCGCTTTTAAGGGGAAAAGCCGCGTCCAGCAGCACCAGATGGTCTACGACGCGCTCAAGGGCCGCATGGGTGGCGTCCTTCATGCGCTATCGCTGCAGACCGCAGCAAAGGATTAGCGGGGCTTGACGCCCCGAGCGACGGTTCCTAAGTCCCGTTATTCTGTTCTATCGAGGTTCCCATGGCTGAAACCGTTACGGACCGTATCGCCAGCGACATCAGGTCCAATGACGTTGTGCTCTTCATGAAGGGCACGCCTGTTTTTCCGCAATGCGGATTCTCCGCGGCCGTCGTGCAGATTCTTACCGAGCTGGGCGTCAGGTTCAAAAGCTTCGACGTGCTGAAGGATCCGGAGTTGCGCCAGGGCATCAAGGAATTCTCCAACTGGCCGACCATTCCGCAGCTTTACATCAAAGGCGAGTTCGTCGGTGGCTGCGACATCATTCGCGAAATGCATGCCAATGACGAACTCGAATCGCTGTTTCGCCAGCACGGCGTCACTTTCGCCAACGCCTGACCGGCCGACTGTTGAATACGACCGCATTTCCGCCCTAACCTCAGCGCTGTCTGCTTCGCCTTCCGCGAGGCACCGGGGCGGAAATGGAATTTTATCAGCGACTTTGCGCGCTCGGTGCCGTCGTTCTTCTTTCTTCCATGAGTTCCGCGCCTGCGGCCGCGCCCGGTCTCGCTGCCCGGCTGAAGACGCTCGCCTCGATTGGCGGCACACAAATTGCGCAACCATCGGCATCCGACTGGCTTTCCAATGGACGCGACTACCGCGAGCAGCGGTTTTCCCCGCTTTATCAGATCAACACAAACAACGTGGCGAAGCTCGGAGTCGCCTGGGAATTTCGCACATTCTCCACGCGCGCCCTCGAAGCGTCGCCCATCGTCGCCAATGGTGTGATGTTCATTACCGCGCCATGGAGCAAGGTGTTCGCGCTCGATGCGAAGACTGGAACACAAATCTGGACCTACGATCCGCATGTGCCTGGGGCCTGGGGCCGCTACGCCTGCTGCGATGTGCCCAACCGGGGCGTGGCGATCTGGAAAGGCGCGGTTTTCGTCGCAACCCTTGACGGCCGTCTCATCAAGCTCGATGCCGCAACCGGCAAGCCGTTGTGGGAGGTGAACACGATCGACCGCAGCAAGGCGTACACGATCACCGGCGCGCCGCGAATCGTCAAAGGCCTGGTTCTGATCGGCAATGGCGGCGCGGAATACGATGTGCGGGGATATCTCGGCGCCTATGATGCGGGGACAGGAAAGCTTCGCTGGCGTTTCTACACCGTGCCGGGCGATCCCGGAAAGCCACCGGAAAATGCGGCGATGGCCTCGGCGTTGAAGACCTGGTCCGATCAGCGCGGCAAACTGCCGTGGTGGAAAATGGGCGGCGGCGGGGGGCCGTGGGATTCCATCGCCTATGACCCTGATCTGGATCTGTTGTACGTCGGCACCGGCAACGGCGCGCCATGGAATCGCGTCATGCGATCGCCGAAAGGCGGCGATAATCTCTATCTCTCGTCCATTCTCGCGCTCCGGCCCGAAACAGGCGAACTCGTCTGGCATTACCAGACCACACCGGGCGATACTTGGGATTTTGATTCCACCTCACACATGATTCTGGCTGATCTGTCGATCGGCGGAGCGACACGCAAGGTGCTTATCCAGGCGCCGAAGAACGGCTTCTTCTACGTGCTCGACCGCGCGACCGGAAAGCTCATCTCCGCAAAGCCGTATGCGATTGTGACCTGGGCGAAGGGAATCGATGCGAAAAGCGGACGGCCGATTGAAAGCCCGGCCGCGCGGTACGGGAACAAAATGGCTGTCGTTATGCCGCCGGAAACCGGCGGGCACAATTGGCAGCCGATGGCCTTCGACCCGGAGACGGGGCTTGTGTACATTCCGGTGATGGACGGTACAGCGATATTCCTGCCGCAAAATCCGCCCGTTTACAAACCGCGCGCCTGGAACACGGGCAACGATTTCGCGGCGATCTCGGCCGCGGTGCTCGCCGCAATAAAAAGCGGCAAGCCGCCGCCGCCATCGCTCGGCTATATCAAGGCCTGGGATCCCGTTGCGCAGAAGGAAATCTGGCACGCGCCGATGGCCGGCAGCTGGAACGGCGGACTCCTCGCGACCGCGGGCGGTCTCGTTTTCGGGGGTGGTGCCGATGGAATCTTCGCCGCCTATGATGCCGAGACCGGCGCGCAGCTCTGGAAGCTGGATCTTACGACCGGCATTCTCGCGCCCCCCGTGAGCTACGCGGTTGACGGCGAGCAGTACATTGCCGTGCTGGCCGGTTGGGGCGGCGCCGGTGGACTGTCGGGGTTTAAAGATTCCAAATCCGCGCTCAGCAAATACGGCACGAACCAGGGACGGCTGTTCGTCTTTAAGTTGGGCGGCCGACAGCACGTGGCGGCACTGCCGCGCGAAGAAGGCTCAATGCGCGAAGCGCCGCCGCCGCTCGAGGCCGATGCAGGGACGGTGCAGAAAGGGTTCGACGTCTATCATCGCAATTGCCTCGTTTGCCACGGCTTCTACGCGCAATCCGAAGGCGTCGTTCCCGATCTGCGCATCGTGCCGCGCGCCGTTTGGGACAGTTATGAAACGATTGTGCTCGGAGGCGTCCTCGCCGACGGCGGCATGGCGTCATTCAAGGACATACTATCGAAAGACGACGTGGCCGCCACACGCGCCTACGTGCTTTCGCAGGCGCACGCCTTGTGGGATGCGTCAAGGCAGGTACAAACGAGGCCAGTGCATTAACGGGAGCAGGTAGCCGTTGTGGCGCTCGCGCGGTTTCTTGCTTCGGTGATGACCGACCGATACTTAATTCAGGCTCAGCCATGCCCGAAAAACGTACTGATCGTCCGAAAGCGCGGGTGCCGCGCGGCTTCAGAGACCGCGGCGCGGCGGAAATCGCCGCCGAACGCGCATGCCTCGATACCCTCCGTCGCGTCTTCGAAGCCTGGGGTTTCGAAGCGCTGGAGACGCCTGCGTTCGAATACACCGAGGCGCTGGGCAAATTCCTTCCCGATCTGGATCGGCCAAATGAAGGTGTGTTTTCCCTGCTGGACGACGACGGGCAGTGGCTGTCGCTCCGCTATGATCTGACCGCGCCGCTCGCGCGCTATGTTGCAGAGAATTTTCAGATCTTGCCGAAACCTTTTCGGCGCTATCAAGTGGGCTCAGTCTGGCGCAATGAAAAGCCAGGACCCGGCCGCTACCGCGAATTCACCCAGTTCGACGCTGACACGGTCGGCTCCGCTTCACCGGCCGCGGATGCCGAACTTCTCTTGATGGCTTCGGATGCGCTCGAGGCGCTTGGCCTCGGCCGCGACGAATTTATTCTGAAATTCAACAGCCGCAGGCTTCTTGACGGTGTTCTCGAATCCTGTGGGCTTGCGCTCGACGGTTCACGCGAGGCGCAACTCAAGCGCGGGGTTGTGCTGCGCGCCATCGACAAGCTTGACCGGCTGGGAATCTCCGGCGTCCGTGCGCTTCTTGGCGAGGGACGCAAGGATGAATCCGGCGACTTCACCCAAGGCGCGCACCTATCGTCGGCGCAAATCCAAAAAATTGAATCGTTCGTCGTGAGCACGCAAGACAGCGAGCACAATCTTGAGTCGCTGCGCGCGCTTGTCGCTGGAATTCCGGTGGGAGAACAGGGGCTCGCGGAACTTGCCGCGATCGAGCTGCTCACAATGTCGCACGGGCGCGTTCGATTCGATCCCTCCATCGTGCGCGGTCTCGAATATTACACCGGCGCCGTGTTCGAGGCGCAGCTGACGTTTCCGGTGAAGAACGACGAAGGCGATCCGGTCGTCATGGGTTCGGTCGCCGGCGGCGGTCGTTACGACGATCTGGTCGCGCGCTTCACGGGCGAGCGGGTGCCGGCTACTGGCATATCGATCGGTGTAAGCCGTCTGTTGAATGCCTTGCGCCAGCGGAACGGCAGCGCGCTTTCGCCGCTTGTCGTGGTGCTTGCGCTCGACAAGGAGGATCGCGGCCGGAGTTTCGCACTCGCATCGGAATTGCGCGGCGCGGGAATTCGTTCGGAGGCCTATGTTGGTGAGGGCGGCATGAAGGCACAGTTCCGTTACGCCGACCGCCGAAATGCCGCGCTTGCCATTATCGAGGGCGCGGACGAGCGCGCGAGAGGCGAGATTACAATCAAGGATCTCGCTGCCGGGGCGGAATTGGCAAAATCCGTGGATAGCCGTGCCGAATGGGTGAAGGACCGCCCGGCGCAGATTTCCGTACCCCGGACGGAGCTCGTTGCGAAGGCTAAGGAGTTGCTTGGCTCGCGAGCGTCGACAAACTCGGCATGAGATTTTTTTGCTCAGACTGAAGCTGTCGAAGTCCGCGGCGGAAAATGGCACTGCCAGATGGGCGCGATGCGCGGGCGTGCAGCGACGGCATTCGCAAGCGCGCTGATTTTCGGCAGTTTTTCTACGCGAAAGTTGCTGCCGATATCCCAGCGGCTGAACATGGCGGCATAAATGTCGGCGACGGAAAATCCTTCCCCGAGCAACCATGGTCCCGCGACGGCACCCTCGATGATCAGAAAGCGTTCGCGAAGTTTCTCCCGCGCACTTTCGCGCAGGGCGTCGCTTTCCGCGCCTTCGGGCACGAACCGCGCCGGATAATCCACGATTTCGACCATCGGATACAGTTCCGTCGCCATGAAGGCGAGCCAGCGAAGCGCTTGCGCGCGAGCGAAGCTTCCGTGCGGCGGCAAGAGATGCGCGTCGGGAAACCGCTCCGCCAGGGTAAGAAGAATTGCGAGGCTTTCAGTGACAATGCCGCCCTCGGGCAGCTTCAGCGCCGGCATCTTGCCTGACGGGTTGATGGCAAGAAAATCCGGCGCGCGCTGCGCATTCTCTTTCAAGGAGACGGTACGGAACTCGTATTGCACGCCTGCTTCCGCGAGCGCCGCTTCAACGGAAAAAGCGCCCGAACCCCTGTCGCCGTAGAGAACGAAGTCCACGTCAGCGGGAATAGAATTCCACGATCAGATGCGGCTGCATCTGCACCGGATAGGGCACATCGGAAAGTTTGGGCGTGCGCAGGAATTTTGCCGCCATCTTGCCGTGGTCGGCATTAAGGTAATCCGGCACGTCGCGCTCGGTGCTTTTTACGCCTTCGAGCACCAGCGCCATCTCCTTCGCCTTGGATCCCAGTTCGATCGTGTCGCCTTCTTTCACGAGATAGCTGGCCACGGTCACGCGCCGGCCGTTCACCTTCACATGGCCGTGGCTCACCACCTGGCGGGCGGAAAAAATGGTCGGGACGAACTTCGCGCGATAGACCACCGCATCGAGACGACGCTCGAGCAGGCCGATCATGTTCTCTCCCGTGTCGCCGGTGCGCCGTGCGGCTTCCTCGTAATACCGGCGGAACTGCCGCTCTGTGATGTTGGCGTAGTAGCCCTTCAGCTTCTGCTTGGCCTGCAGCTGGGTACCGAAATCGGAGAGCTTGCGCGCGCGCCTCTGTCCATGTTGCCCAGGCCCATAGGAACGCTTGTTCACGGGACTCTTGTTGCGGCCCCACACGCTTTCGCCCATGCGGCGGTCAAGCTTGTATTTCGAGGTCGTGCGCTTCGTCATGCGGTATCCGGATTTAGGGAAATCGGCAGCATCCGCCAGCCCAAGGGGCCAGCGAAGGCGCGCAATATAGTCAGGGGTGGATCGGTGTCAAACCTGCCCATCCAGGCCACCTTTGCGCTTTTCGGCCACTGGGCTATGCCTTGCCTCACGTATTCGCGGGCGTGGCGAAATCGGTAGACGCAACGGACTTAAAATCCGTAGGGCCGAAAGGCCTGTGCCGGTTCAAGTCCGGCCGCCCGCACCAACAGGCCGCCGTGCCGGACACGTGTTTCCACTGTAGAAGCCGACGGGTCGCGACAGTGTAGAAGCTCAGGATGCCTTCCGAAAGGAATACCGGGATGAAAGGCTGTTATTTTGTGGCTGGCCTCTTAGCCTTGCCCGCAGCGTGCGTCTCATCGGCAACATTCGCCGCGCGCGCTACCGGGCTCGAACAGCTTGCGATCTCCGAGGGCAGCTGGGTCTATCACGGTCACGTCTCTGGTGATGCAGGATCTCGTCCGGCGGACTTTGTCTGGCATTCTGATTGTCGCTGGTCTGCCAATCGGGCTTTCATGATGTGCAGCTTCTCCAACATCTGGGGTAAGCAACACATAAACTCGCTGGTGGTCGACACCTTCAACACTCGCGACAAAGGATTCTGGCATTACGAAATTTTCGAAGGCGGCGATGCACCCGGCAAGCCCTTTGCCTCGAAAATGAAGATCGACGGCCCCAAGCGCATCGAAGAATGGACGGAAAGCCATCATGGCAAGACGGTTCGCCAGCGGATCGTCTACAAATTCGCGTCCGACAAGAAGGTGACCGTCTCGTTCCAGCAATCGGAAGACGGCAAGGCTTGGAAAACGACCGCAAACGGGGCGGGTGAAAAGACCGGCCCCTGAGCGAGATTTCAATCTCGCACCGTCGGCCGACCGCCTGTCCATTTCAGTGCGAAGTGGAACTGCCATGATTCGGCGGCGTTGCCGGATAAACCGCGAGGAGCGTCAGATGGCGAAGACCACGTCACGCCAGCGAAAAACAATCGGCCGTGTCATGCACGAATATGAACATGGCGAGCTGAAGAGCGGCCGTTCAGGAAAAGCGGGAAAGGTGAAAGGCCGGAAGCAGGCGATCGCGATCGCCCTCAGTGAGGCCGGCGCATCGAAGTACCAAAGCAAAGGCGAGAACAGAAAATCGCGCGCACGGAGCGAGAAAAAAGAGGCCGAGGGCAAGACTTATCAGCAGGAGACGGAGGGGAAATCCCACGTCGGGGCGCGCGGCCGCCGCGAGAGCAGTCCCGCCATGCGCAAACAGAAACGCAGCCGCACGAGCAAGGCCCGCAAACGGACGTAGCGGACCTATCGGGTCAGCTTTGGAACTCGGTTGCAGGAGCTGGCGCTGCGGTTAGGTCGGCCATCATTTGTTATTTCGGGAACGTGCACTAGGAGTGTCCATTTTTCATTTCATGGTCGAAGGGGCGACCAACGAGGAGTTACCGATGAAGCGAACCTTGCTAGTGGGATTGGCGGCGGCGGGTCTTTTGGCCGGCGGCAGCGCATTTGCTCAAATGTCCACCGAAACGACGACGACCACCTGGACGGTGAAGCCGGAAGAGCGGACCGTCATCAAGGATTACGTCGTGAAGGAGAAGATCCGGCCGGAGCGGATCAAGGAAGAAGTCACGATCGGCGCGCCGGTGCCCACGGATGTTACGCTGCAGCCTGTACCCGAGCAAATCTATGCCCGTGTGCCCGAGGTGCGGCGCTATCAGTATTTCGATTGGGACGGTCGCGTCGTGTTTGTGGATCCGGACACGCGGAAAGTCGTCCAGATCGTCGACTGACAGAACTCCGCCAAATGGCGGGCCAAGCGCCCGCGTCGAGCCCGGCCGTCAGGCCGGGCTTTTTTTGAAGGTGCAATTTGAATCTCGCGGCAAACACCGCGAAGCCTCAACGACGAGGCATCATCACCGGGCGCGCGTTGCGGCATTGCAAAATCGCGTGTTCAATATCCGCGCAAAAAGGGCAAGGCAAGAAATGCTCGCGGACAGTCAAACAATTCATCTTCCCGCAGTGAACGTAAGGCATGCGCGAATCGTGGAGCAGAGATTCTGGCCGAGGCTGCTCAAACTGGCCGGACGCATTCCCTTTGCGGAAGATCTGGCGGCTGCCTGGTTTTGCGTCACAGATCCCGAGACGCCGGGGCGTGTGAGAGGCGTAGTCCTTGCCGCTCTCGCGTGGTTCGCGCTTCCGGCAGCGGTGATGCCGGAATTCCTGATTGTGGTTGGCTTCACAGACGATATCGCGGTAACCGCGATTGTTGTCCGCATGATCCGTAAACACCTGAAGGAACGACACTACGTAAGGGCTCGTGCTGCATTGGGCATTCCGGAATCGGTCTCAGCCTGACCATGCCATTTGCCAACCTCGACGCGGCGCGGCCCACATTTGTGTCGCATCTGGAATGCTCGGCCACCGGCGAGCGTTACGCGCCGGACCGGCCGCAGGGTGTTTCGCGAGCAGGAAAGCCGCTGCTCGTGCGCTATGCACTCGATGAAGTGCGCGGCGCACTGACCAAGGATGTGCTCGCGGCGCGCCCTCCTGACATGTGGCGCTACCGGGAACTCCTCCCTGTGACTGAGGCTCGGAATGTCATCAGCCTTGGCGAAGCCATCACGCCTCTCGTCCGGCTGCAGGCGGGTACCGGGAGTCATGTCCTCATTAAGGATGAGAGCCGGTTGCCAACAGGTTCCTTCAAGGCTCGCGGCATGGCGGTCGCGGTTTCGATGGCGAAGGAATTCGGGATCGAACACCTGGCCGCGCCGACGAACGGCAACGCCGGCGCGGCGCTTGCGGCCTACGCATCGCGCGCCGGAATTCGCACCACCGTCTTCTGCCCGGATGACACGCCCGAAATCAATGTCCGCGAAACCGCCGCACAAGGGGCCGACGTTTATCGCGTCGAGGGTCTCATCGACGAGTGCGGCAGGCTCGTCGCGGCCGGCCGGGAGACGGTGGGCTGGTTCGACATGTCGACGCTGAAAGAACCGTACCGGCTCGAAGGCAAGAAAACGATGGGCTTCGAATTGGCCGAGCAGCTGGGCTGGGAACTGCCAGATGTCATCTTCTATCCCACCGGCGGCGGGACGGGGCTGATCGGGATGTGGAAGGCCTTCGACGAGCTTGAGGCAATAGGCTTCATCGGCAGAAAACGTCCGCGCATGGTGGCGGTTCAGGCGGCGGGGTGCGCACCGATGGTCCGCGCCTTCGAGCGTGGCGAGGACCATGCCGAGCGCTGGGAGAATGCGCATACCATTGCATCGGGAATTCGCGTCCCCGCAGCGGTGGGCGACTTTCTGATTCTCAAGGCTGTGCGGGAGAGTCGCGGGCTTGCAATCGCGGTCGAAGACGAAGAAATCCTCGCAAGTCGCGACGAGGTCGCCTCCCGCTCCGGGCTGCTGCTTTGTCCCGAAGGCGCTGCCGCGCATGCAGCCTGGTGCAAATCGTTGCGTGAAGGACGGGTGGATAAAAGCGAGCGTGCCGTGATCTTCAATTGCGCCAGCGGCCTAAAGTACCCCTTGCCCGAATCCGAACGTCGCCTGGATATAAACAAACCCGTCGATTTTGCGCAATTTCAGAGGCAAGCTGGCACCCGATTCTGAAGAGGCGCTGCCCTGTTGCGCGAACGTGCGGTAAGAATCGAATGATTGCCGTTGATGCAAGACAGCTGGCGAGCTGGCTCATTAGCGCCATTATCGTGCTTGCTATTCTCGTGGTCGGACGTCCGCTGCTTTCACCGCTGGCGTTTGCGATCCTGATTTGGGCGATTCTCAACGCGATCACGGATTTTCTCGAGACGCTGCATCTTCCCCGCACCCTCGCGTGGGCGGTTTCCGTAATCATCATCGCCGCTGTGCTATATTCGATCGCGCGCGTGCTCGGCAACGAAACAGATGCCGTGGCCGCCCAGGCGCCGGCTTACTTCGCCAAGCTGCAGCATCTCGCCACCTCCGCTCTCACATTCCTGCACATCGGGCGCGGCGCGCGGTTTAGCGATATTTTCAGCACCGCGAGCGTGGCTTCTCTGATCGGACAGGTGGCCGCGTCGGCCGGCGCCTTTCTCTTCACTCTCGCAATGATCATTGTGTACGTCGGTTTTCTGCTGGCCGAGCAGCAGCATCTGCCTGAAAAACTCCGGCGTCTGCAGCAAAATCCGGCGCGCCGCGACGAAGCCGGGCAGGTCATTCAGGCCGTCGCGCATCAGGTTCGGGCCTACCTCGGTGTCTGTACGTTGTTGAGCGCCATTATGGGGATCGCGACCTACCTGCTGCTGCTGGTAATGCATGTCAGCTTCGCGGGGTTCTGGGCGCTAGTGCTGTTTCTTGCGACGTACATACCGACGCTCGGCGCCGTGGCGGTCGTGCTCCCCGCGCTCATGGCACTACTTCAGTTCGGTGAATTCGGTCCGTTCCTGTTCATCGCAATTTCGCTCGGCGTGCTGCACTTCGTGCTGGCCAACGTAGTCGCCACGATCATGCTCGGTCGCACGCTCAACTTAAGTCCGCTCGCCCTCATACTGTCCCTGACATTCTGGGGATTGATCTGGGGCGTGGGCGGTCTATTTCTCGCAGTTCCGATAACCGGCGCGCTCGCGATCGCTTGCCGGCATGTCGAGGGTCTGAACTGGGTGGGCGTTGTTCTCGCCGGGCCCGAAACACCGCCGAAGCAACGCGTGCGTGCGGTTTCCGGTTAGGCTGAAAAGGCGCCGCCTCCGGGGCTGCGCCTTTTCACGTAGACGGCTTCAGACGGCTTCCTTCAGCTCCTTGGAAGGCCGGAAGGCCACTTTCTTGCTCGCCTTGATCTTGATCTGCTCGCCGGTGGCGGGATTGCGTCCCATGCGCGCGGCGCGCTTGCGGACCGAAAGAATGCCGAGACCGTTGATGCGGATCCGGGCTCCTTTCTTGAGATGCCTTGTGGTCAATGCGACGAAATCATCGAGAATCTGGCCCGCGGCCTTGTTGGAAAGGTCGTGCTTCTTCGCCAGTTCCGTCGCGATCTGCTTCGTCGAAATGTTTTCGACTTTGGCTTTCGGCGCGGCGGGGGCCTTGCTGGCGGCGGCAGGTTTGTCCATGAGTTTCACCCTTCGAGAAAACGAATCGGATCGGGACTTTTAGCCTATTTTGCAGGCCGCAACAGCACGAACACGCAAAAAACGGTGCAAAACTGGTGTCTTTTGCATCGCCCGACGAAAAAACGCTGCTAAAACCTGGTCCCTCGACACTCCGCTCACGCCTTGGCTTCGCTCCAGGCCCAGTCAAGTCCGCGCGCCAGCCCGCGCTCGAAACGATCGAACATCTCGTCGATCTCCAGCTCGGTGATGACCAGCGGCGGGCAAAGCGCAATACGGTCGCCCAGCATGGGTCGCGAGATTACGCCTTCCTCTTCGACGAACCGGCAGATCGTGGCGGCGGCGAATTTCGCTGGTGGAAAATTCGTTTTGCCGATTTTATCCGCAACGATTTCGATGGCTCCGATCAACCCGATGCCCCTTGCCTCACCAACGAGCGGATGCTCCCGCAGCTTGGCGAGGCGGTCGAGAAACCGCGGCGACACGCTGCGCACATGGCCGATGATGTCCCGCTCCTGAAAAAGCTCGATCGTCTTGAGCGCCACCGCCGCGGCGACTGGATGCCCGGTGTAGGTGTATCCGTGTCCGAAGGTGCCGATATGGCCTGATTCCTCCTCGATCGCCTGACTCATCTCGGAAGAAATCAGCACTGCCGAAATCGGCAGGTAGGCCGAGGACAGCGCTTTCGCCAGTGTCATCGTGGCAGGTTCAAAACCGTAAGTGGTGCAGCCGAACCAATTGCCGGTGCGGCCGAACCCGGTGATGACCTCGTCGTCGATCAGCGGGATTCCGTAACGGTCGAGAATTTCCTTTATTCGCCCGAAATAGCCTTTGGGCGGCAGGATAACGCCACCCGCGCCCTGAATCGGTTCGACGATCATGGCCGCAATGGTCTGCGGCCCCTCATCCTGGATCAGTCTGTCCAGATTTTCGGCGAGTCTCTCTGCAAATGCCTCTTCGCTCTCGCCCTCTTCGGCCGCACGATAGTGGTGCGGGCATTCCGCAAAACGAGCGAAATCGAGCGGCAAATCGAAACTACGGTGATTTGCCGGCAGGTTGGTCAGACTCGCGGCCGCAATCGTGACGCCATGGTAGGCCTTTATGCGGCTGATGATTTTCTTTCGCTTCGTCTCGCCGCGCGCATTGTTTGCATACCAGAACAGTTTGATCTGCGTATCGTTGGCTTCGGAGCCGGAATTGGCGAAGAACACCTTGCCCACCGGAAAAGGCGCGATCTCCTTTAATTTTTCTGCAAGAGCGATCGCCGGTTCGTGGCTTTTGCCGGCAAAGAGATGTCCAAATGCGAGCTTTCGCATCTGCCCGGCGGCGACTTCGACGAGCGCTTCCTCCCCCCAGCCGAGTGCGGTGCACCAGAGACCCGCGAGCCCCTCGATGTAATCCTTGCCGCGATCGTCATAAACGCGAACGCCTTGCCCCCGTTCGATGATCAGGGGGCCGGTTTCGCGGAATTTCACGAGATTCGTGTAAGGATGAAGCAGGCATTCCACATCGCGCATCTGTGCGTTGCTGAGCGGCATGTCGGGCGTCTCCTGTTTGCGGAAAGCGCGTTCAAGACAATGTAATGCCCGGCAGACTCCCCGCGTCAACGCGCGCTCCGGATTGCCCTCGCGCCCGAGCATTTCTATGATGCGCGCCGGACAGCTGGACCCGTGAAAATGCAGGGGCTGATGCAGGACTGGCCGTTGCTGGTCCACAAGATCATTGATCACGCGGCGCTCTATCACGGCGCGCGCGAAGTGGTGACGCGCAGCTCCGAAGGGCCGATCCACCGAACGAGCTATGCCGAGCTCGCACGGCGGGCAAAGCGCGTCGCCCATGGCCTCGAACGGTTAGGGGTGGGCTCCGGCGATCGCGTGGGCACGCTCGGATCGAACACGTGGCGCCATCTCGAGGCGTGGTACGGAATTTCGGGAATGGGCGGCGTGTATCACACGCTCAATCCGCGGCTCTTTGCAGACCAGCTCGTCTATATCGCCAATCACGCACAAGACCGCGTGCTGTTTTTTGATCCGCAGTTCGCGATGTTGGTGAATACCGTGGCGTCGCGCCTCGAGACGGTCGAACACTATATTGTACTTGCAGACGAGGTGACGCCCGAATTCCCGCGCGCCATTGCCTACGGGGAATTCATCGCTGCGGCCGATGAGAATTTCGTCTGGAAAGAGCTGGACGAAAACGCAGCGTGTGGACTGTGTTACACCTCCGGCACTACAGGAAAGCCCAAAGGCGTGCTTTACAGCCATCGCTCGAACGTCATTCACGCCTTCATGGCCTGTCAGGCGGATGCCATGGCGATCCGCAATGCCGATACGGTGATGCCGGTCGCGCCAATGTATCATGCCAACGCCTGGGCGATTGCATTTGTTGCCCCTATGACGGGGGCAAAACTGGTGATGCCGGGACCGAAACTCGACGGCGCATCGGTCTATGAACTCCTCGATTCGGAAAAGGTGACAGTGACCGCGGCCGTCCCCACGGTGTGGCTCGGTCTGCTGCAATACCTGGAGTCGACCGGCAAGATGCTGCCGCACCTCCAGCGGGTGCTGATTGGCGGCTCCGCTTGTCCCAGACGAATCATCGAATGTTTCGAGCAGAAATACGGAGTGGACGTTGTACATGCCTGGGGAATGACGGAAATGAGTCCCTTGGGAACGCTCGGGTCGCTGACAGCGGAAATTGCGGAACGGCCCTGCGAGGAAAAGATTGCGCACAAGCTGAAGCAGGGACGGCCCCTCTTCGGGGTCGAGATGAAAATCGTCGATGATGGTGGACGCGAGCTCCCGCGTGACGGCAAAGCGTTCGGGCGGCTCAAGGTGCGCGGGCCCGCCGTCGCCAAAGCCTATTTTCGCGGCGAAGGAAACGATGCGTTCGATAACGAGGGCTGGTTCGACACCGGCGATGTCGCGACGATCGATCCAACCGGTTATCTCACCATCACCGACCGCGCGAAGGACGTGATCAAATCGGGCGGCGAATGGATTTCTTCGATCGAAATCGAGAACGTCGCCGTCGGGCATCCCGCGGTTGCGGAAGCTGCCGTTATTGGCATACCGCACCCTAAATGGGACGAGCGGCCACTCCTGATCGTGGTCACGAAACCCGGACAAAGCGCCGAAAAGCACCAGATCCTCGATTATCTGAACGGTAAAATCGCGAAGTGGTGGATGCCCGATGACGTGGTCTTCGCCCAGGAAATTCCGCATACCGCAACCGGCAAGATCCAGAAAACGATGCTGCGCGAACGTTACGGCAATCACCGTCCCGCAGGCTGAGTCGCGAGAAAGCACGGGGGAGCGTGGCACGGTTTCAGAATGTCGCAGCGCGAGCTGCATGCGCTTTGCTTCTGCTCGCCATCGCGGTCGCGCTTACCGCCGGAATAGGAACGCGATTGGGCTTCTGGAACGCGGCTCTTGGCCAATTCGGCATTTTCCCCTACGCGATTTGCTGCGCAATGGCGGCCGTTTTCGCGGGCATCGTCTGGGCCGTTGTTGCATTTGCTTCCGGTTCGGGCGCCGGCGCGCGCTATGGCGTGGTGGCGATAGTGGGCGTGGTCGCGCTGTTCTGGGTTCCACTGCGCGATTTCTGGATGACTGAAGTCGTACATGCGTTTCCGCCCATTCACGATATTTCCACCGACACAGCGCACGCCCCGGAATTCCTCGTTCTCGACGGAATTGCCAGGAGTGGCGCTCCGCCTACCTACGATGGATTGCGGCGGATCGCTTTCGAAGGAAAAAGCTACGCCGAAGAGGCGCTGCAGCGCCTATACTATGGCGATATCAAGCCTGAGGGGCAACTCGGCACAACCGCCAGCAAGCTGTACAACCGAGCGCTTTCTACCGCACGGCGGATGGGCTGGAGAATCGTGGCCGTAGCGCCGGACAGGCATGGCGGGCGAATTCAGGCAAGCGACACGACAACCCTGTTCGGGCTGACAGACGACGTCGTCCTCCGGGTCGAACCCGCCGGCATAGGCGCGCGGCTCGACATCCGTTCGCGAAGCCGGGAACCTATTCCCGATCTCGGCCGCAACGCTGCGAGGATCCGCGCTTATATAAAGCGACTCCGCTCAAGCTGATTTTGCGAGACAAAAACCTCATTCCCGCTCTCGCTTTCGCGAGTAGCCAAGCTTGTCCGACAATTACCTCAGTTCGAAATGACCACCGTTCTGGAACACGCGGCATTCGTTCTGCAGTTGAATGAGATGTGCGAGAATCGTACGTGCCGCCGCCGGGTGAAGCCGTCTGTCCACATCGGCATAGAGCCGGGCGACGATTTGCGGGATCGTGGTCAGACCATCGTGCAAGCACGACAGTATCTGTTCCTCGCGTTCCGCCCGATGGTCGCGGTAAGCCCGTAACAGGAGCTTGGGATCCCGAACCGGGCCGCCATGCGTTGGCCATAACACACGATCGTCGCGCGCAAGCAGCTTTTCCAAACTTGAGCGATAGGCTGCCATATCCCCGTCCGGAGGCGCCACCACCGTCGTGGACCAGCCCATGACGTGGTCGCCGGAAAAGAGCGTTTTTTCTTCTATGAGCGCATAGCACATGTGGTTCGAGGTGTGGCCAGGTGTGAAGACGCACTCGATATTGAAGCCGTCGCACGAAAGGACGTCGCCGTCGTTCAGACGGACGTCCGGGAGAAAATCTCGATCGGTGCCTTCTTCGACTTTCGTGCTGCTTTCGGCCTCGTCGCCATGTGGTCCGTACGCGTAAGTCTGCGTGCAGCAAAAGCGCTTGACCGCGGCCGCCGCCGGCGAATGGTCGCGGTGGGTATGGGTCACGAGGACATGGGTCACTCGCCTCCCCGCGAGGACACGCTGCAGCGCGTCGATATGAGCGGGAATATCGGGACCGGGATCAATGATAGCCACATCGCGGTCGCCGAGAATGTAGACGCCCGTGCCTTTGAAGGTGAAAGGGCCGGGGTTCGGAGCGAGCAAGCGCGCGATCCGCGGGGCGACCGGCAGGCATTCGCCATATGGCGCGTCGAAGCTGCGGTCGAGGGGGAGCGGCGCGGACTTTCTGGACACTTCGGTACCTCGGGGAGCCCTCATAACCGGTCTGACGCCCTAGCAAAAGGCAACCGTCCGGGCGCGGCATGCGTTGTAGGGCTGCGCGAATAACACGGGAAAATTGCAATGTCCGGAATGTCCAAGGCGTTGCGTGGTCTGGCACTGGCGTTCGGTGTGCTGCTGGCGAACGCGCCGGCAAGAGCCGCCGACCAGATGACCGTACTGAACCAATCCGTGATCACGGTGGATAAGATGAAGGTCGATCCGACCTTCGGACCGTCCCGCCAAATTCTGCGCAACGCCAGGGCCATCCTGATCGTGCCGCAGCTCATCAAGGGTGGTTTCATCTTTGGCGCCGAGGGCGGCGACGGCGTGTTATTGCAGCGGCTCGGGCGGGGATGGAGCGCACCGGCGTTCTACACGATCGGCTCGGCGTCCTTTGGTCTGCAGATTGGTCTGGAAGAAGCGCGTTTCGTGATGTTCATCATGAGCGAACGCGCGTTGCGCGCGATCGAGCAGAGCAAGTTCACCTTCGGTGGCGAAGCAGGACTGACCGTGATTACGCTGGGGGCGAACGCGCAAGCCGCGACCAGTACCAACCTCACCGGCGACATAATCGTGTGGGCGTCGACAAAAGGGGCCTATGGCGGCTTGACGTTGCAGGGTTCGGTGTTGGCGCCGAAGAACGACGCGAACGCACAGTTCTATGGTCGCGCCCTTTCGGTGCCACAGATCCTGAGCATGGCCGGACCAAACGCCGCGACCTTGCCGCTGCGGCGCGCTCTCGCCACTCTCTGACGCGACATCGGTTTCGTTTGCGCCGAAGCGGCTAATCCGGAACTCCGGCGGCCTCTTGCACAGCTGGAACGCATCGTCATCGCGGCCTATATTGCCGTAGATGGCCCATAACAACGGCATGGTGCCGCGCGGCGTCGGCGAAGCGCCTGCCCAGTTCGGCCCCGCTCCGCTTGCGATGACAGGCGCGGAAGTCGCGGCATTCGTGCCGCACCGTCCGGCGCGACCCGAAAAATCGGAAGGCGGAAAGCGCTTCAGGCTCTTCAGCGACTACAAGCCCGCCGGCGATCAGCCGACCGCGATAGCCGAACTTGTCGAAAATCTGGGTGTGCGGCCAAACGCCGGTGAACGCGACCTCGTGCTGCTCGGCGTCACCGGTTCGGGCAAGACGTTCACAATGGCGCAGGTGATCGAAACGCTGCAGCGTCCGGCGCTCATCCTCGCGCCCAACAAGACGCTTGCGGCGCAGCTCTTCGCGGAAATGAAAGGGTTTTTTCCCGAAAACGCGGTGGAATATTTCGTCTCCTATTACGACTACTATCAGCCGGAAGCCTACATCCCGCGCAGCGACACGTACATCGAGAAGGATTCCTCGATAAACGAGGAAATCGACCGGATGCGCCATTCGGCGACGCGTGCCATTCTCGAGCGTGACGACGTTATCATCGTGGCATCGGTCTCCTGCATCTACGGCATCGGCGCGGTCGAAACCTATTCCGGCACGGCCATCACGTTGAAAAAGCACCAGCGCGTCGATCGCGGCGATCTGATGCGGCAGCTGTCGCAGCTTCAATACCGGCGGAACGACGATAATTTCGTGCGCGGCGCTTTCCGCGCGCGGGGCGATACGATCGACCTTTTTCCGGCGCATTACGAAGACCGCGCCTGGCGCATCGCGCTGTTCGGAGACGAGATCGATTCCATTTCGGAATTCGATCCTTTGATCGGCCGCTCGGCGGGAACGCTGGAGACGATCAAGATATATGCGAACTCGCACTACGTGACGCCGCGGCCGACACTCGCGCAAGCGATCAGGGGCATCAAGCAGGAGCTGGTCGAGCGGCTGGAATGGTTTCGTGCCAACGGCAAGCTCCTGGAAGCACAACGGCTTGAGCAGCGTACGCAGTTCGATCTCGAAATGATCGAGGCCACCGGTTCCTGCGCCGGTATCGAAAACTATTCGCGCTGGTTGACGGGACGAAAGCCCGGCGAGCCGCCGCCTACTTTGTTCGAATACCTTCCCGATGAGGCGCTCGTGTTCGTGGACGAAAGCCACGTCACCGTGCCGCAGATCGGTGGCATGTACAGGGGCGATTACCGCCGCAAGGCGACCCTTGCCGAATACGGATTTCGGCTGGCCTCCTGCATCGACAACCGGCCGCTGAAATTTGAGGAATGGGACGTCATGCGGCCGCAGACGGTCTACGTCTCGGCGACGCCGGGTCCGTGGGAGCTCGAGCGGACCGGTGGTGTTTTCACCGAGCAGGTGATCCGGCCAACGGGCCTCATCGATCCGCCCGTCGAGGTGCGCCCGGTCGAACACCAAGTAGATGATCTCATTGCCGAGTGTCGCGAGGTGGCGCGTCGCGGCTATCGCGCGCTGGTGACAACACTGACGAAAAAAATGGCCGAAGACCTCACCGAATATATGCACGAACAGGGCATCCGCGTGCGCTACATGCATTCCGATGTGGAGACGCTCGAGCGCATAGAGATTATTCGCGATCTGCGGCTCGGCGCCTTTGACGTGCTGGTCGGCATCAATCTGTTGCGCGAAGGGCTCGATATCCCGGAGTGCGCGCTGGTGGCCATTCTCGACGCAGACAAGGAAGGATTTCTGCGCAGCGAAACGTCGCTTATACAGACCATAGGCCGCGCGGCACGGAACGTTGATGGTAAAGTTGTTCTGTACGCCGACAGTGTGACAGGTTCCATGGAGCGGGCGATGGCGGAGACTGCGCGCCGGCGCGAGAAGCAGCATGCGTTCAACCGGGCGAACGCGATCACGCCCGCGAGCATTCGCAAAAACATCGCCGACATTATGGGGTCAATTTACGAGCGTGATCACGTCATGGTGGATGCGGGCGTTGCCGAAGAGGACGCGCCCTTCATCGGCCACAACATTCGGGCACACATTGCGGCACTCGAAAAGCAGATGCGCGACGCTGCCGGCGATCTCGAATTTGAAAAAGCGGCAAGACTGCGCGACGAGATCAAGCGGCTCACAGCCACGGAGCTCGCAATTGCCGACGATCCGTTTGCGCGTCAGTCCCAGGTAGAGATCGCTGTTGAGGACGCCACGCGAACGATCTCCACTGAAACCGCGCCGTCAAGCACGACATCGCGGGAAGGAACGCCGCGCCATCGCAAGATGCGCCGGGCCGGCCGCCCCAATCTACCCAAAACCTTCGGCAGCCGCCGGCGCTGATCAATTCGTACGAGTCGCCGGATAGAGGTACCCGTTAATCGTCGCGATAAACCCGCTCGCGCCTTTCATGTCGCTCCTGTGCTTCGATGGAAAGCGTCGCGATGGGACGCGCGTCCAGCCGCTTGAGCGAGATCGGCTCTCCCGTTTCTTCGCAGAAACCGTAGGATCCGTCCTCCAGCCGCCTTAGCGCCGCGTCGATTTTGGCGATGAGCTTCCTCTGGCGGTCGCGGGTGCGCAGTTCGAGTTGGCGCTCCGATTCCGTTGCGGCACGGTCCGCGAGATCCGCATTCGGCACCGTTTCCGCCTGGAGATTCTGAATCGTCGCCCGGCTCTCACGAAGAATGTCGTCTTTCCAGCGCAGCAATTTGCGCCGGAAATACTCGCGTTGCCGCTCATTCATGAAGGGCTCACTTTCCGACGGCCGATAGCCGGCCGGAAGCTCAATACCCATGCGTACTCCCCTAAACCGATCGCCCCTCTCGACGAGCGCGCGGGGTTATACAGAGGCGGAATCGATCCAGCAAATGAAATTCTGGGGCGCTAGCCGCGGTGATAGGGGTGATTCCCCAGTATTGTGAGCGCGCGATAAATCTGCTCGGCGAGCATCACCCGCACGAGAAGATGGGGCCAAGTTTGCGGGCCGAAGGCGAGCCGGCGGCCCGGCTTCACCGCGGGGCCCGGATCAAGGCCATCCGGTCCGCCGATGAGAAACACGAGATCGCGCGCGCCCGCATCCCGCATCGCGCCCAACATCTCCGAGAAGGCTTCGCTCGTCATCCCCTTGCCGCGCGCATCGAGCGAAATCACATGTGCGCCCACCGGAATCCGTGATGCGAGCTTTTCCCCTTCCTCAGAAATCCGGGCGTGCGCTTCGCGCAATTTCGATAGCGACACTTCTTCGACGCTCAAGGATACGAATCCCAGTCGACGCCCGATTGCCCCTCCGCGCGTCACATATTCTTCAACGAGCGCATTTTGCGGTGTACCGCGTGCAAGCCCTACTGCGAAAATCGCAATCCGCATCGTCTCAGCCGCTTTTGTGGTCGATTTTCCGGCGGAGCGCTCGTCAGTGCGCGGTCGCCCGCGCCGATTCGTTGACCGACCACATACCCTCGAGGTCGTAATAGGCGCGAACTTCTGGACGGAAGATGTGGACGATGACGTCCCCCGCATCGACGAGAACCCAATCTCCGGATTCCATGCCGTCTACCGGTCGTGTGCCATAGCCGGCTTCCTTCAGCCGCCGCGCGAGGTGTTCGGCAATGGCGCTGACATGCCGTTGCGAACGTCCGTTGGCAATGACGACGAAGTCCGCGAGCGACGAACGGCCTGCCAGGTCGATGGTAACCACGTCTTCTGCCTTATCGTCATCAAGGGAAACAAGAATGCGCGACAGGAGCGGCTGCTCCGTACGGCGCGCACGATGCGGCGCGGCCTTCTTCGGCGCTTGGGATGCGCCGGTTCTGCGGGTGAGAATGCGTGTCCTCCGTTCTCAATCATACTCGTCAACACGCGGGAGCCGGCATTTTTCCTTGCGCGCCGCGCGTCGAGACTCAATGTAACACGCGCTGCTTGAACCAACCAAGCCCTTGCCCGCGAAGGGCCGTGGCGCTGGCTTCGCTGCGTTTGGCATCGAGCACCGCAAGCGCAGGCGGATGCGAGGTGGCGAGCGCGCGTTCCGAGCGCACCTTTCGCAAAGCGGCGAAACGCCGAGGCGCGACCGCGCTGAGAGGCGCCATTGTCGTACCCGGCCGCATGATGATCGCGATCGGTACCGTCTCGGCAAGACGCAGCCAATGGCGCCAGCGATGGAATGTCAAAAGATTGTCGCTACCCATGAGCCAGACGAAATGCAGCTGGGGAAATCGCTGTTTCAAGCGGATGACGGTGTCGATCGTGTACCGCGTTCCCATCTCACTTTCGATATCGCTCACGCAGAGGCGTGGATGCCGCCCGGCAATTGCACGCGCGGATGCGATCCGCTGACCGAAAGGCGCCATCGATGCTGGCGCCTTCAGCGGATTCTGCGGCGACACGAGCCACCACACATAATCCAGGCCGAGACGCTTCAGTGCCACCTCGCTGACATGCAGATGTCCTTCGTGCGCGGGATTGAAGGATCCGCCCAACAATCCGATCCGCAACCCGGAGGCAACCGGGCCCGGCGGCTTGATCCAGGTTGCGCACGCCGTCATGGCGCCCAGGCGTTTGCCCGTTCGGGTTTTTGTGAGCGTTCTCTTTGCCGCGCAACTTCGCGCGCCAGCGCATGCAGCAATTTCGCGATACCTTCGCCGCTGACGCCGGAGATGAGGAACACGGGCTTCCCACTGGCCGTTTCGAGCGCCTTGTGTTTGCGGGAAGCCAGCGATTTCGCAAGCGCATCGATTTTGTTCAGGGCCACGATTTCCGTTTTGTGCTCGAGTCCATGGCCATAGGCGGAGAGTTCCTTTCGAATGGCACGATAGGCGCGCGCGATCTCTTTCTGGGTTCCGTCCACAACGTGCAAAAGAACGCTGCAGCGCTCCGCGTGACCCAGAAAGTGGTCGCCCAGTCCGACACCTTCGTGCGCGCCTTCGATCAATCCTGGCAGATCCGCGAGAACGAAATCGGTGTCGCCCGTACGCACCATGCCGAGCTGAGGTGCAAGAGTTGTGAAGGGGTAATCGGCAATTTTCGGCCGCGCCTGCGAAACGCGGGAAAGGAACGTCGACTTGCCGGCGTTTGGAAGTCCGATGAGGCCCACATCGGCAATCAGTCTGAGCCGGAGCACAATCGTCTTTTCCTGCGACGGCTGGCCCGGATTGGCTCGGCGCGGTGCGCGATTCGTCGAACTCTTGAAATGCGCGTTGCCGAATCCCCCCCGTCCACCTTCGAGCAAGAGCACGCGTTTCCCCGCTTCATCCAGATCGCAGATGAGCGTCGCTCCGTCCTCCTCGTAAATGGCGGTGCCAACCGGCACAGGCAGCACGGCGTCGGCGCCGTTCGCGCCGGTCATCTCGCGGCCCATGCCGTGCTGGCCATTCCTGGCGCTCACATGCTGCCGAAAGCGGTAATCGATCAGGGTGTTCAGATTTTCCACGGCTTCGGCCCACACGTCGCCGCCGCGCCCCCCATCACCGCCATTGGGGCCGCCGAATTCGATGAACTTCTCGCGCCGAAAGGAGATGCAGCCGTTTCCGCCCGCGCCGCTTGCAATGTGTACCCTGGCCGTGTCGAGAAACTTCATGGCTGGAGCCTATGCATCCAATATGGCCCCGGAGCGATCATTCGGAAATACAAAAGGAGACGGTTGAGCCGTCTCCTCCAATAATTCGGAACCTGACGCGACGTCCTTAGGCCGTGCCTTCCGTGGCACCGGCCGCCTGAATGGAAACGTAGGTGCGACGCTTGAAACCTTTGCGAAATTCCACTTTGCCGTCGCAGAGCGCGAACAGGGTGTGGTCCTTGCCCATGCCGACATTCTCGCCGGCAAAGAACTTCGTTCCCCGCTGGCGTACGATGATGTTGCCGGCGCCAATGGCTTCGCCGCCGAACCTTTTTACGCCGAGGCGTTGTCCTGCCGAGTCGCGGCCGTTGCGCGACGAGCCGCCTGCTTTTTTGTGCGCCATGTTACAGCCTTTTATTCGCCTGCATGAATTGCGGTGATCTTGAGCTTTGTGTACGGCTGACGATGTCCGCGTTTCCTGTGTGTATTCTTCCGCCGCTTCTTCTTGAATGCCACGACTTTCTCGCCACGGCCGTGCTCGAGAATCGTCGCCTCGACCGCGGCACCGACGACGAGGGGCGCGCCAGGTTTCGGCGATTCGCCACCGAGAAGCAGCACCTGCTCGAGTTTGAGAGTATCGCCGATGTCCCCGCTCAATCGCTCGACGGTGATCACCTCGTCCTGCGCAACCCGATATTGTTTTCCGCCGCTGCGGATAACCGCAAACATTCCGAAATCCCTGATTTGCCAGGCGCCCTGCCGATCTTGGGTGCGGGGGCCAAAGCGAGGCGCGCAATATACTTATGGGCCCCCAAGGGTCAACCCGCCAGAAGAGCGCGCGGCTGACGGCGCGCGCCGGTCCGATCTGGGTTATAATGGCTTCATATGACAGATGCGGAAGAACAAAGCCTGCGCCTGGCGCTGGCGGCGCTTATCCAGGAGCACCGTGATCTGGACGCCGCCATTGCGGCCATGGCCGAACAAGGAGCCCGCGACCAGTTACAGGTGACGAGGCTGAAGAAACGCAAGCTTCAGCTCAAGGACGTCATCGCGCGGCTTGAGGACCAGCTGCTTCCCAACATCATTGCCTGAGGGATTTGTTCTGGTACATCGCCGCATCGGCAGCGGCGATTGCCGCCTCGGCGTCCATGCCTGAAGCAAGCTCGACCACACCGAACGTGAAACGAATGGAAATCGCCGCACCACACCATGCAAGCGGTTTGCCTGCCATGGCCTCTCTTATTCGAATGCAGGTGGATTCCGCCTGTTTCTCGGTTGCGCGCAACAGGAGGATTGCGAACTCGTCGCCACCCAAGCGTCCTACAATGTCGCTGCTACGCAGAACTGAGAGTAGAATGGATGAGAAATGGGCAAGGATGGCATCGCCGCAGGCATGGCCGTGCGAATCGTTCGTGCGCTTCAGCTCATCGATATCGAGATAAACCAGCGACGCGGCCGTGGCGTAACGCGCGGCAGACGCGATCTGGCGGTCGAGTTCGCGAACAAATGCGCGCCGATTCAAAACCGGCAGCAGATGATCGCGATCGATCGTCTGCTCCACCACTTTCAGCAAGGCGCGTGTTCGCTCGAGATCGCTCCTGAGGTTTCGTGCCTCTCCAAGCAATACCCAGATGGCCCGCCTGACGCTGGCGGTGAATTCGTTTTGGGGTATGCCAAGGAGCATGGGATTGTCGTAGGGCCATGCGACGTCTCCGTCCGCGTGTTCCGCGAGCGGGCGTTCCTGCGCAGCGGATGAGGAGAGGCGCAAAAGGCGGGCGAATGTCATGGAAGCACGTCCCCAAACCGATTGGCAGCTTAACCAATCTCGCCCGAGAGCGTTAACGAACTCTTTAGGTTAAGAAACTGGTAACCACGTCCGGCTTCCCTTGCGCCCTGCCGGCCCTATAATGGGCCGCTTCTCGACTTTCGGGCGCGCTTGTCCGGGAACGCAGGAAGCATGCAGAGCACACAGCCGCTCGTCGCACTCGTCATGGGAAGCCAATCCGACTGGCAGACCCTCAGCGCCGCAAAAATCATCCTCGACGAATTCGGCGTCCCATATGAAGCGCGCATCGTGTCCGCGCACCGCACACCGGACCGGCTCTACGCCTTCGCGACGCAAGCCGAGAGTCGCGGCCTCAAAATCATTATCGCAGCGGCAGGTGGTGCTGCCCATCTACCCGGAATGACTGCGTCGATGACGCGCCTGCCGGTGCTTGGAGTTCCGATAGAAACGGCAGCGCTGAAGGGAATGGATAGCTTGCTGTCGATCGTTCAGATGCCGGGAGGCGTACCTGTGGGAACATTCGCCATCGGTGAGAGCGGTGCGAAGAACGCCGCGCTTCAGGCAGTTGCCATTCTCGCGCTTTTCGACAGTGATTTGGCGGGCAAGCTCGATTCCTGGCGTCGCCGGCAAACCGAAACTGTTGCCGAACGGCCGGTGCAATCACCCGGAAAATGAATTCGACCTCGCGTTATCCGGTACCGCCCGGCGGCACCATCGGCATTCTTGGAGGCGGCCAACTGGGCAGAATGCTAGCGCTCGCAGCCGCACGGCTGGCATTGAAGACTCACATATATTCCGACGCGGCCGATGCGCCGGCCTTCGATGTGGCGCCGGAACGGACCTGCGCGAAATACAATGACGAGGGATCGCTGGCGGCTTTTGCGCAGCGCGTCGATGCCATCACCTTCGAGTTTGAAAACGTCCCGAGCGCGACCTTGGCAATTCTCACGCAGGAAAAGCCGACATATCCCGGCGAGCAGTGCCTTGCTCCGGCCCAGGACAGACTGACGGAAAAGGACTTTCTTTCGGGCCTTGGCATTCCGACGACAGCCTACAGGCCCTTTCAGACATGGGAAGAGGCGCGAGAGGCGCTCGCGCGCGTTGGCATTCCAGCCATCCTGAAAACCAGACGGTTTGGGTATGACGGCAAGGGCCAGTGGGCGATCGCAGGCGCCAATGATCTGGAAGTGGCATTTGCAGGCCTGAATGGCGCTCCCGCCATTCTTGAGCGGCGCGTCGATTTTTCGTTTGAATGTTCGGTGATCGCCGCGAGGAGCAGAGACGGCGTCTTCGCCCCGTACGATCTGCCTCAAAATATTCACGGCGAGCAGATCCTTCGCCGCGCCGTTGTGCCCGCGCCACTCACCGCGAGAAAGGCCGAAGAAGCCAAAGCGATAGTCGCGCATATCGCCGAAGCCCTCGACTATGTCGGCGTGTTGGCGGTCGAATTCTTTGTGACGCGCGACAGTTCGCTTCTCGTGAACGAAATCGCGCCGCGCGTACACAATTCCGGACACTGGACGCTCGAAGCTTGCGTTGTCAGCCAATTCGAGCAGCACATCCGTGCGATCGCGGGCTGGCCGCTGGGCGATCCCTCGCGGCATTCCGATGCAGTAATGGAGAATCTGATCGGCGTGGAAGCGGAAGCCTGGAAGACTCTTGCGCGCGAACCTGGCGCTTTACACCTATACGGTAAGACGGAAGTCCGGCCCGGGCGCAAAATGGGCCATGTTACACGCCTTTTGCCTTTGACCCCCGCGGAGTTTCTGCGCGACGATCAGGATTGAGAATCTCGGCGAGCGATGGCAGAGCGCTGAGGCGCTCGCGAACCTTCGCCTTGAATTTTTCGAAAGTCATCACGTTGTCGATGCGGTGCCGCAAAAATTCGCTTGTGTCCCGTTCACCGGCGCTCGTATCGGAAAACCACCGCATCAGCGTTGTGGAGTAGACGCCGGCGAGGATTGCGCGCTTGGTGTAGAAGTTGAAGTCAGTCGATGCATCGCCGACGGCGCGCCAAATTGTATCGACGGTGTGGTAGAGCAGCTTCACGCCGGTTGTCGCGTGCGGCGGAAGCATAAGAAAAGCAGCAGCCCGGCGCGCTGCCTCTTTGTACGGTTTTATCACGGCTAGGCGAGTTTCGACCGCGAGCGTGATCCGTTCCCGGATTTTCAAAGAGCCGAGATGGCGCCGGCCAAGTTCGCGCACCATCTCCGCATCCGCCCATTCGGAAAAGGCTGCGACAAGGCTCACCGGTCCATCGGGGAACAGCCGCTTGAGGTCCGCGCCCGATATACCGGCTTCTTTCGCGGCGTGGGCAAGCACTGAATGGGTGAAGCCGTCAAAAGGAACATGTGCGAGCGCCGCCGCAAGCACTGCGTCTCTCGGTTCTGCTGCTTTTCTCCGCGACCGCGAGCCGCTTCTGGCTGTTTTCGCGATCATGGCGCCTCCTCCTGCGCCCAGTGGCGCGCTTCGGATTCAAAGATGAGATTCCTGAGGTCCTTCATTCGCTGCGGGTAGAGAATGCCGTCGAGGTGATCGGCTTCATGTTGTACAACCCTGGCGTGGAAACCTCTGGCCGTGCGCACCACCTCTTGTCCATCCAGATCGAGCCCGCGATAGCGAATATGCTGCGGGCGTTCGACGAGGCCTCTTATGCCCGGCACCGAAAGGCAGCCCTCCCAGCCGGCCTGGGTTTCCCTGTCAAGGATTTCGATTTCCGGATTTATAAGCACTGTCAGCGGCGCGGTATGATCGAACCGCTCGCCTTCCTCGATGCCACCGCGGGTTCTGTCGTCCGGCGCCTGGAACACCACGACGCGCAGTGACACATGGACCTGCGGCGCGGCAAGTCCTGCGCCATTTGCGTCCACCATGGTTTCGATCATGCTCGCGACCAGGCGGCGAACCTGTGGGGCCGTGGCGTCGGCCACGGGTTCGGCGCGTCGGGAAAGCACGGGATGTCCCATGCGGGCGATTTTCAGGATAGCCATAAGAGGAATATGGGAGCGGCAACGCCGCGGGTCAAAAGCGGCCCCGGGATAGACACCCGGACCACCTTCTGATATCTAGCCCCGCCATTTTTGGAATCAGGCGAACCGGAGAAGCCCTTGCAGATCATCGTCCGCGACAACAACATTGACCAGGCGCTGAAGGCGCTCAAAAAGAAGATGCAGCGTGAAGGCATTTTCCGCGAGATGAAGCTCAGGGGACATTACGAAAAACCTTCGGAGAAGAGGGCGCGCGAACGGGCGGAAGCCGTACGCCGTTACCGCAAGCTCCAGCGCAAACGACTGCAGCGAGAAGGCGTTCTGCCCCGCTAGGCGGCCGAGATTCGATAGGCGCAGCGCGCTGCACCGGTCAGAATGTGCGACACCCGTTCGACGCGCACATCCTCCCCCAAGATGCGCTGAAAGAGCTGGAGTTCTTCGCGACATATGCCGCTGCAGGCCCGCGCGGCCGAACAGATCGGACAGTGGTGCTCCAGCAGGAGCCATGTGTCCGGGCCGTCCCTCCGCACCTGCGCCATATAGCCTTCCCGACTGCGAATGCGGGCAAGCTGCTCAAGCCGCGCTCTGAGTGATTTTCCGCCGGTGATTTGTGGGCGATAGCTGCGTTCCTGTTCAGCGGTTCGCAGAGTCACAACCCGCTGAAGCCCTTCTTCCCCGAAAATTTCTCGCACGTTGGCAATCAGATCGACAGTGAGCGCTGCATGAGCATCGGCAAAGCACGAATCCGCTTTTGCAGTTGCCCGCCATCGCTTGGACGGCCGGCCGCGCCCCGCCGCCCGGGTTTCGTGCGCTACAAACCCGTCTTTCTCCAAAACTTCGAGGTGCTGCCGGACCGCCATACCCGTAACGCCAAGCTTTACCGCAAGCTCTTCAGCCGTTACCGGGGCCTGGCGTTTGACCAGCTCCAGCACGGCGGCACGTCCGCCGACGGATTTGACCACTGTTCGAACCATGCCTTGTTTTCTAAAGCACGAGCTTGCAATAAGCAATCAGCCGCGTTAGCTTTTTTAAAGACAAAGCTTGAGAAAAGAGAAGGGAATGCTGACGCCGACGGGAATTCACCGAAATGCATTGCCGGTAGACGGCCGAAAAATCTTCCGCCGGGACGGCAAGCAGATTCTCCTGATCGCGCGGGGCGAACGTATCTTCGCAATCGCCAACCGTTGTCCGCATGAAGGTTATCCTCTGAGCGAAGGTACGCTTGGACCGGATTGCGTGCTCACCTGCAACTGGCACAATTGGAAATTTGATCTGGAAAGCGGTGCTGCACTCTACGGCCGCGATCCGGTACGCACCTATCCAACGGCGATTTGCAACGGCGAGATCTGCGTGGACCTGGCCGACCCGCCGGCGGAGGCGCAGCGGACACGGGCGATGCAGGGGCTCGACGCGGCGCTCGCCGACAACGACCGGCAACGCATGGCACGCGAAACGGCGCGTCTGGTGCGCGCGGGGTTCGACGCCAGGGAAGCGATCGTATACGCGTTCAAAGCGCGCAACGTTCGACTCGAGGACGGGATGACGCACGCGCATGCCGCCGCCGCGGATTGGCTCGTTCTCGCAGATCGCGCCGATTCTTCGGAGAAGAAATTGACGGCAATCCTCGAGCCGCTTGGGCATATTGCGTGGGATACCGAGGGAGCAGGGGAATTTCCCTATGCCTCAGGCACAACACGCTGGCGCGGCGAGGCATTTCTCGCCGCGATCGAGGCCGAGGATGAAGCTTCGGCAGTCGCCTGTGTTCGCGGCGCGCTCGCTGACGACATTCCGTACGCCCAATTGCAGCCGGTTTTCGCCGAGGCGGCGCTCGCGCATTATGCGGATTTCGGCCACTGCGCGATTTATGTGTTCAAGGCAGAACAATTGATCGACCGTCTCGGCAAGCCCGTACGCGAGCCCGTTCTTCTCTCCCTGACGCGAATGCTCGCCCGTGCCACGCGCGAAGAGCGGTTGCCGGAGTTTCGCGGCTATGGAAGGGCCCTGGAGGCGTGGGACAACTGCGGAACGGACGCGCCGCGGCCGCAAGCCTTCGTCGGGCAATCCGTCGAAGGTGCCATGCGCCGGGCGCTCGTTTGCTCGGGCGCGCTCCCGCGCGAACTCTATGACGCGCTGCTCGGCGCCGCAGCCTTCAATTTGCTGCACTACGATACCACGTTCGATAATGAATCGACGAACGGCATCGCGGACAACGTCGGCTGGCTCGACTTTACGCACGCACTGACGTTTGCGAACGCCTGTCGCCATTTGTGCAAGGAACGTCCGGATCTTTGGCCGCGCGTGGCATTGCAGATGGCATTGTTTGTCGGACGCAATCGAAAATACGTGGAAAGCGGCCAAGCGTCTGATCAGTGGATGGTCGCAGACCCTGCGGCGTTTGTCTCCGCGCAGCAGGCGTTGTTGTACGATCACGGAATTGTCGAACCGATCATCGCCTGTCATCGGCTGAAGGTGCTGTTCGCGCTTGAGGACGAGCTGACGGCTGCGACCGGCGCGCCATGGGCGGCCACAATGTGCGCCGCCGTGAATCGTTATCTTCATACTCCGATGAAGCGTCATCACGGATTGCGAACCGCCGCGCAGGCGCTGGACTTTGTTTCAAACGAAAGTTAGTACACCACTAGCCGAGCGCCTTGACGATCCCTTCCGTCATCTTCTTGGCATCGCCGAACAACATCATCGTATTGTCGCGAAAGAACAGCTCGTTTTCGATCCCGGCATATCCCGATCCCATGCCGCGCTTGACAAACAGGACCGTCTTTGCCTTTTCGACATCGAGAATCGGCATGCCGAAGATCGGCGATTGCGGGTTCGATTTGGCAGCCGGGTTTGTCACATCGTTGGCGCCAATGACATAAGCGACGTCGGTCGTTGCGAACTGACTGTTGATGTCTTCCAGCTCGAACACTTCGTCATAGGGAACGTTGGCTTCCGCCAGGAGCACATTCATGTGACCAGGCATTCGGCCTGCGACGGGGTGAATGGCGTAGGAGACCTTCACGCCTTCGTTCTTGAGGAGGTCGGCCATCTCCCGTACGGCGTGCTGCGCCTGCGCGACCGCCATGCCGTATCCCGGAACGATGATGACTGAGCCGGCATTTTTCATGATGAACGCGGCGTCGTCCGCCGCGCCCTGTTTTACAGGACGGGTTTCCGCGGTACCGCTCGCCGCCACTTCTCCGCCGAAGCCGCCGAGAATGACGGAAACGAACGAACGGTTCATTCCCTTGCACATGATGTACGACAGAATTGCGCCCGACGAGCCCACCAGCGCGCCGGTAATGATGAGTGCGGTGTTTTCCAGCGTGAAGCCGATCCCGGCGGCGGCCCAGCCGGAATATGAGTTGAGCATCGATACCACGACCGGCATGTCCGCGCCGCCGATCGGAATGATGAGGGTGATGCCGAAAACAAAGGAAAGCGCCGCGATCGCCCAGAACGCCCAATGGGGCTGTGTCATCGCGAAGTAGACGATGAGCCCGATGACCGCCGCGGCGATGGCGAGGTTGAGCACATGGCGCCCCGGCAGCAGGATCGGCGCGCCGCTCATGTTTCCGTTGAGTTTGGCGAATGCAATCAGGGAACCGGCAAAAGTAATTGCGCCGATTGCGACGCCGAGACTCATTTCGATCAGGCTCTGGGTCCGGATCACCCCTTCGCTTCCGATTCCATATGCCTCGGGGCTGTACATTGCGGCGGCGGCGACGAGGACGGCGGCGAGGCCGACCAGACTGTGAAACGCCGCCACCAGTTGCGGCATCTGGGTCATGGCGATGCGGCGAGCAATTACGGCCCCGATGCCGCCACCGACGGCGATTCCGGCCACAATCAGACCCCAGGTTAGCGCGTCAGTGACCCGCGCCACCCACAATGTCGTGACGATGGCGAGCGCCATGCCCGCCATTCCCCGCAGGTTTCCGGTACGCGACGTCTCCGGGCTGGAGAGGCCCCTTAGCGCGAGGATGAAAAGAACCCCCGATGCGAGATAGGCGAGGGCCGCGATGTCTGCCCTCATCACTTGTCCTTCTTTTTGTACATGGAGAGCATGCGGTTGGTGACGAGGAACCCGCCAAAGATGTTCACACAGGCAAGAATCAGGGCAACGAACCCAAGCGCTTTCGATGCCCAGGATGTGCCGTTAAGCGCCGCGACAGAAACGGCGATCAATGCGCCGACCACAATCACCGACGAGATCGCGTTGGTGACGCTCATCAGCGGCGTGTGCAGCGCCGGGGTCACGCTCCAGACGACGTAGTAGCCCACACAAATTGCCAGCACGAAGATTGAAAGTCGAAAAACGAAGGGATCGATCGCTTCCATTGTGTCAGCCTTTCAGCGCCGGGTGCACGATCTCGCCGTCCCGCGTGAGCCCTGCGCCTCTTACGATCTCGTCATTCCAGTCGATGGCGAGCGCGCCGCTCTTCTTGTCGACGAGAAGGGTCAGAAAATTGAACAGGTTCCGCGCGTACAGGTTGGAAGTGTCAATCGCCAACCGTGCCGGCAGATTGGTATAACCCAAAATCGACACTCCATACGCTTCCACGACCTCGTCGGGTTGCGACAGCGGACAATTGCCGCCCTGTTCCACCGCAAGATCGACGATGATCGAGCCTCGCTTCATCGACTTCACCATCTCTTCGCTGACGAGCGTGGGGGCGCGCCTGCCAGGTACGAGCGCGGTGGTGATGACGATGTCCTGTTTTCGGATGGTTTCCGCAATCAGTGCCGCCTGCTTGGCCTGGTATTCCTTCGACATCTCCTTGGCATAACCGGCAGCCGTTTCGGCCTGCCGGAATTCCTCGTCGACCACGGCAACGAAAGTGGCGCCGAGGGATTCAACCTGCTCTTTGGTGGCGGGACGGACATCTGTCGCCGAGACGATCGCACCCAGGCGACGTGCGGTGGCAATTGCCTGAAGACCGGCAACGCCGACGCCCATGATGAACACACGCGCCGGCGCAATAGTACCCGCGGCAGTCATCATCATCGGCATGGCTCGGCCGAAATGGGCCGCCGCATCGATCACGGCCTTATAGCCGGCGAGATTGGCCTGGCTGGAAAGCACATCCATGCTCTGCGCCCGCGATATGCGTGGGAGGAACTCCATGGCGAAAGCGTTGACGCCCTTTGCCGCCAGCGCCGCGACGGTTGCTGTTTCCGTGTACGGGGCGAGCAAGCCGATCAGAACGGCGCCCCGAGGCATCGCCTGAATTTCCGCAGGTGTTGGCGCACGAACTTTGAGGACGATTTGCGCATTGCGAAGCGCTGACGCTGCATCGCCGACGACTTCGGCCCCGGCGTCCATGTAATCGGAGTCGGCTATCCGGGCGCGCTCGCCTGCCCCGGTTTCAACGATGACGCTAAGTCCTAGCGCCTTCAGCTTTCGCACAGTCTCGGGCGTAGCGGCGACTCGCGCTTCGCCAGCGCGGCGCTCTTTGATCACTGCGAGGTTCATGGATGCGAAGAGAGACTCAGTCGTGGGTCCGGAAGATTGCGAGAAGGGCGAGAATTGCGGCGGCGCCGATCGCCTGCCATTTCATGAAGCTGATGAACCCGCGCCAAGTCCTCAGATGTTCGGCCATTTCGGTCTGGCCGGACTCCGGCTCCTGGTTAGAATGTGCGGCCATTTGCGGCAAATCCCAAAGCGCGGGTTCGTGGTGCGGGGAATATATCAATCCGCGACTGCCCCGCAACGCAAGAAAACGCGGCCTTAGCGCGCGGGGCAAAGCTCAGCCCATCCACTCCATCCAGGTACCGTGCGGTTGGCATTGCGCAAGCACCCGTTTCGTCTTCAGACCACCATCATAATCGTAAAGGACGAGTGGAGCTTCGCCCGAAAGCGTGCCCTCGAATGCAAGCCGCGATACCGGCCGACGGACACTCGCGGCGACGAGCAGATCGTCCAGCGCGGCGCGTTGCTGCTGTGAGAACTGATACGTCACGAAGCTATGATATACGCAGACGGTCGCGTCCGGCGGTGCTTCGCTGAGCGCATCCGGAAGCAATTCGAGCGCGTCGCCGCGGCGTATCGGGAGTTCCTCCTGCGATGCTATGGCGACCGCCCGATCCAATTTTGCAAACCGCGCGACATGATCCGGCCAAACGAGCGCCCTCAGCCAATCGCGCTCGTCGCTGCTCGTCAGATCGACGGGACTGCGTTCCAGCCCCAGCCGCGATGCGATCTGCGGCGCAAGTCCGTGAGGAGGCACCTGCTTTCCGCGCAACTGCGTCTCGATCACAAGCGGCGCGTCGGCGGGTCCGGACACAAAAGTATTTCCGTTCTGGCGATATTCGATCGCGTAACGGTCCCAAATGAGATTGAGCCCGGCGCTTGGTCCCAGCTCGATCAGGTGCAGCGGCCCCTGCTTCTCTCGAGCCAGCGCCCGGAAACCTGCGTGCAATACGGCGGATCGTCCAACTTCATTCGTGTTTGTCACACGCGAGGAGACGAGCGGCGCAAGCTGTTCGCGATGGAGGGCAACAAAGTCCAGAAAAAGCGGGAAAGCGTTTGCCAAATCGCGCCTGGCATTGTCGCCGTTGAGGTTCGGATAGAAGCTGCGCAATTCATGACCGTTGCCGCGCAAGAGCAGGTATTGCACCGCCGCATACAGCACGTTTGCCGGCGGTTGACCGGCCCGCACTGTGTACGCCAGTTGCTTTAATCCCTCGTCTTTCGCGACGCCGCGGGTGAAAGCTTCGTAAAGAGGAGCGTTGCTGCGGCGCGTTTCCGCAAGGAAGAATTCCCAGTAATCAAATGCTTCGCTCACCGGTCTTCCGGAAGCGGCACGCCGGCCGCCGCAAAAGCGGCGCGCTGTCGGGCGGCGACGGCATCGCTGTCGAAATTTGCGATTTCCTCCTCGAAGAGTTTGTGAAAATTGACCCTTGCCTCCAACCGGATGAGAGCGCCGCCGAGCCCGATCGCCGCGCGGTCCATGAACACGAACTCTCTGGGTGGCCGTATGCCGCCCAATTCCCTGAGCTTCGCGTGAACCTCATTCGCCTGCTTGAGGCCGTATTCGGCCGCGGGAACGCCGTCATCCACGAGACGTGTACGATCATCGAGCAGCGGCGTGAAAATAAATCGGGCCCACATGTTCATGACGCCCACGAGTTCCGGCGTGACCGCCCGGAAACCCCATCCCCGATACGCCTTTGTCGCGAGTGCGTCGTCCTTGCGCTGCAGGGCGCGATAGAGATTGACCACGCCTCGCACGAATGAGGCAGGAAACGTACGGACACAACCGAAGTCGAGGAGATTGATGCCGCGGTCTGCGCGTATGGAGTAATTGCCGAGATGCGGATCGCCGTGAATGACGCCATAACGCGCAAAGGGTCGCCACCAGGCTCTGAAAAGTGCCGTCGCAACCCTGTTTCTGACGGACAGCGGTGCAGTTACGATGTCCAGTATGGGCTGGCCTTGGAGCCAGGTCATGGTGAGCAGACGCTTCGTTGTCAGCTTCGCGAACGGCTCGGGCACGGCGATATCCGCGCAATCGGCAAGCATGCTTCTGTAGAGGCGCATGTGCGCAGCCTCGCGCAGATAATCAAGTTCTTCCTTCAGGCGGGCCTCAATCTCATCGGCAATTTCGCGCGTATCGATAGTGCCATCGAGGCTTCGCTGGATTCCGAGCGCAGTTTTCAGCTGCCGGACATCGGAATCCACCGCGGCGGACATGTTGGGATATTGCAGCTTGCACGCAAGACTTCGCCCGTCCTTGGCAACCGCGCGATGCACCTGGCCGAGCGAAGCGGCTGCAGCGGCGTTACGATCGAACGAACGGAATTTCTTTTCCCAATCGGCTCCGAGTTCGGCCGCCATGCGACGGCTTACAAAGCTCGCACCCATCGGTGGTGCATTGGTCTGCAAACTGAGCAGCGGCGCGGCAACTTCCTTGGGCAGCGCGCCCGGTACCGTCGCTATGAACTGCGCCACCTTCATCACCGGCCCGCGCAGGTTACCCAGCACCTCTGTCAGATCGGCGGCATTGGAGGCGCTGAAAATTCTGGTGCCGCCGAGCGCGCGGCCCGCGCCGCGGGCGGCAACACCTGTAAGTCCCGCCGACACCCGCGCAAATCGCGTCAAACGCCGCGCCAGTCCGTTCTCGCGATCATTTTGCACGGATGAGGCGCTCAATTCTCATTCACCATCGCTTAAGCAAATTTCTATTGGCCTGCGAACCGCGCGGACGAACCGCACTGTCGCAAAGCGAGACCGTGAAACCTGCTTTTTACCTTTCCAATGCGAAGATCGCCGCCTTATGACCCACACCATCCTCATTGTCGATGACGATCCCGTGCAGCGGCGCCTTCTGGAAGCGGCGATTACACGCGCCGGAATGGCGGCGGCAAGCGCGCCCGGTGGACAACCGGCGCTTGATCTCCTCGGCGGTCCCAAGGCAGACCATTTTGCCCTGGTTCTCCTGGATCTCGTCATGCCGGATGTCGACGGATTGACCGTTCTGGGCAAGATCAAGACCAGCAATCCGGCCCTTCCCGTGATCGTCCTCACCGCAAAGGGCGGAATTGATTCTGCGGTCGAGGCGATGCGGGGCGGCGCAAGCGATTTTCTGGTGAAACCCGCAAGCCCCGAGCGCATCACGGTCTCCATTCGAAACGCTCTCAAGATCGGCACGCTCGCCGGCGAGGTGAACAGGCTCAAGAAGCGTGTCGACAACAGACTTGATTTCAAGGATTTGGTTGGGATCAGCGCCGAGATGCGGCAGGTCATTCGGCTTGGTCAGCGGGCGGCGCAGTCCAACATTCCCATTCTGATTGAAGGCGAGTCGGGTGTCGGCAAGGAACTCATCGCCCGTGCCATCCAAGGGTCATCCGATCGTTCCGGCAAACCTTTTGTGACGGTCAACTGTGGTGCAATCCCCGAAAACCTCGTTGAATCGATTCTGTTCGGACATGAGAAGGGCTCATTTACGGGCGCTACGGACAAACACCTCGGGAAATTTCAGGAGGCGCACAGCGGCACACTGTTCCTGGACGAGATCGGGGAACTTCGTCTTGATATGCAGGTCAAGCTGCTCAGGGCTCTCCAGCACGGCGACATCGATCCCGTTGGGTCGAAGCGCTCCGTCAAGGTCGACGTGCGCATCATTTCGGCCACCAATCGCAATCTCGCGGAACGCACGCGCGAAGGGCTGTTCCGCGAAGATCTTTATTATCGTCTGAACGTGTTTCCCATTTACGTCCCTGCGCTGCGACAACGCCGTGACGACATCGCCGAATTGACACGGCATTTCGCTGCGAGGTTTTCTGCCGAGGAAAACAAACCGATTTGCGGCTTGACAGACGAAGCCGCTGCGCTGATCAAGAATTTCGACTGGCCCGGGAATGTGCGGCAGCTCGAAAATACAATATTCCGTGCCGTGGTATTATGCGATGGAGATATTCTCGATATTTGCGATTTCCCGCAGATCGCTGCCGCGGCCGGCGTGGAGGTCAGGTCCCGTACAGTCATCTCCATCGGTCAAGCCATTCCGACGGCTGAGCCGAACAGCGGATTGGAAGGCGCGCTGTCGCGGGATTTGTATTCAATCGAGGCGGTGAACGAAGCAGGCCACATGCACCGGCTGGAAGATATCGAGGCGCAGGTGATCCGCTTGGCCATTGAGCACTACGATGGCCACATGTCAGAGGTGGCGCGGCGACTCGGAATTGGGCGTTCGACTCTTTATCGCAAGCTGAAGGAATTCGGACTTGAATCCCTTGATCGCGATGAAGGGCTTGCCAGCGAGCCTGTCATGCTGGCGGCGACCTGATCTCTTTCAGCTGCGCATGCCCAGGGCAGCCAGATAAAGGTCTAGAATGGCTTCCCGCTCCTGCCGGTCGGCACGGTCCATCTTTCTCAGGCGCAGAACCTGGCGCATGATTCTGGTATCGAAGCCGACCCCCTTGGCTTCGGAATAGATCTCGCGAATATCGGCGGTGAGCGCCGCTTTTTCGTCTTCCAGCCGCTCGATCCTTTCAATCAGGGATCTCAACTGATCCTTAGCAAATGCTTTCGCCATTTTTTCCAGAGCGGATTGTATAGTCCGGGTTTTGTTGTCGCACGTTGCAAAGAAATTTTGCTACCTGCCGTGATGAATCTTCTGCTCGTGTTCGAAAGACGCTTTCTTTTCCGCGCTCGCCTCTTTCTGAAACCGCCTCTTCCATTCGTCCGGAGGCATGCCGTACACTCTTTGACGTGCCTCGTCCTTTGCGAGCGAGACGCCTTGTTCTTCCGCCGCCTCTCGAAACCAGTCTCCAAGACAGTTCCGGCAGAAGCCGGCGAGAATCATCATGTCGATGTTTTGCACGTCGGTTCGCTCTCGCAAATGGTTGACGAGCCGGCGAAACACCGCCGCCTCGATTTGTGTTCTGGTCTCATCGTCCATCGACGTTGCTCCTGGCCCGCCCATCGGCAAATGGTCTGTTTGACAGAATAGCCACAATGGGAGAAATCGTCATCACTCCGATGGCCGACGATTTTGCCAATTCCGCGCCTGATGGCATGGTCGCTGTGGTCTCGGCGAACGCCGCAGCCGCGAAACGAAGCTGATGCGCAGAAGCCGAAAAACCAAGATCTTGGCGACACTTGGGCCGGCATCATGCACGCCGGACCAGATCAAAGCCCTGTTTGAAGCAGGTGCTGATGTGTTCCGCATCAATATGAGCCACACACCGCGTCAGCTGCTCGCCGAGCTGCACGGTCGCGTTCGCGCCCTTGAGCGCGAGGATGGACGGCCTATCGGCATCCTTGTCGACCTGCAGGGGCCGAAGATTCGTCTGGGTGTGCTGAACGGAGGTGCGGCGGAGCTGGAAGCCGGATCGCGTGCGAAGCTCGTGCTGGATAAAGCGGCCGCGGAAAAAGCGGTTATTCCCGTTCCGCACCCCGAAATTTTCGCGGCGCTGAAACCGGGTGACAAGCTCCTGATCGACGACGGAAAGATCGCTCTGCAGATCGAGAGTGTCAGCGGCGGTTCCGCAACCGCACTTGTTATGACCGGAGGCGTCGCTAGGGATCGGAAAGGCGTGAATTTGCCCGACACCGTTCTCCCGATCCCGGCGCTGACGGAAAAGGACCGCAGTGACCTCGATGCAGCCTTGAATCTTGGCGTGGATTGGATGGCGCTCTCGTTTGTGCAGCGGCCGGACGATGTCGCTGAACTCAGAAAGCTCGTGGTTGGTAAAGCGGCTGTGCTCGCGAAAATTGAAAAACCCAAGGCGTTGGACTGGCTGCCGGAAATTCTCGATTTGACGGATGCGTTGATGGTGGCGCGCGGCGATCTGGGCGTCGAACTGCCGCTCGAATCCGTACCGATCCGCCAAAAGGAGATTACGCGCGCCGCACGTCGTGCCGGCAAACCTGCCGTGGTTGCCACGCAAATGCTGGAATCGATGATTCAATCCGCCGCTCCAACCCGCGCGGAAGTTTCCGACGTCGCTACGGCGGTATTCGACGGTGCCGATGCCGTTATGCTTTCGGCGGAGACCGCAGCCGGGAAATATCCAGTGGAATCAGTGGCGATGATGGACCGGATCGTGTCGGCGGTTGAAGCCGCGCCGCTGTTTCAGACATTCATGGACGCACAGCGAAGCGAGCCGGAAGAAACCACGCCAGACGCCATTATGGCCGCGGTCCACCAAGTGACGCATACCATGCATGCGCGCGCGATTGTAAGCTGGACCAAGTCAGGGTCGACAGGTTTGCGCGCCTCGCGCGAACGCCCGGAAGCTCCGATCATTGCGCTAACGCCGAGCATCGAAACGGCACGCCGGCTCTCGCTGGCCTGGGGCTTGCACTGCGTGCTGACGGACGACGCCCATGATCTTGACGACGTTGTGGAGCGCGCGGTGGGAATCGCCGAGTCCGAGGGCTTTGCCAAATCCGGCGAACGTATAGTCGTGACCGCGGGCGTACCTTTGGGAACGCCAGGAGCAACGAATCTGTTGAGGGTTGCCTTTGTGGGCGGGCGTTAAATCCGCTCGCCTTCCACATCGCGCGAGAGTTTTTGCACTTCCTGGTCCAGACCGACAAAGTGACGGTCAAGCGTGATTGCTTTTCGCAGGATCGTCAGTGCATCGCGCTTGTCGCCATATTCCGAGAGAATGGCGCCCAGCTCTGCCAATGCGGCGAACTGGCGCGGATTAAGGGTAACCGCCTTCTGAAGGCTGACGATTGCTCCCTCGTCGTCCCCGGCGACAGCCTGAAGCCGTCCCCGCTGGTGCCATCCTTCGGCATAATTGGGGGCGACCTGCGTTACGACCCCGAGGATTTTCCGTGCGGTATCCGAATCACCATCGGCCAGCGCCGCGGCGGCTCTCGTCATCAGCAGGTCGACGCTTGCGCTTCCCGATTCCAGGAAGAGCGTAAGGATTTTTTCTTCGATTGGCCTTGCTTCGTCGGGCGATGTGGCTTTCGCGAGCTGGCCAAAAAGCGCTTCCAACTCGGACGGCGGGCGCGGCACGAGGTTTTTCGCGGGATTCGGCTGTGGAGAGGCGCCGGCAACCGAAAGGGCGGCGACGGAAAGGGCGAAAAGAACAGACCTCATGCGACGCTCAAGAGCCGGGCACTGCCTCACACTGGATTACGTACGGCGTGCCCCCAGGGTTCCATCAAGCAATTGAGCATCACACCAAGACTGAAGAGCGAACGGTATTTGCGAGTAGTTTAGCCTTGGCGGGCCTTGAAGCGAGGATTTTTCTTGTTGATGACGTAGGTGCGCCCGCGCCGCCGGATGATCCGGCAATCCTTGTCGCGTTTTTTCAGCGAGCGCAGAGAATTGCGAATTTTCATGACTTGCCTTTGAAAACCGGGCAGTTGAGCCAAAAGAGGCGCGGAAACTAGTGGCGAGATTTCGGACTGTCAACCGATCCGGAGCGTATGTTAACGGCCTGGGACAGGGAGTAGCGCGCTTGCTTATGCGAATTGCCTTGGCGACAGCGGTGTTTGCCGGCGCGCCCTTGCTCGCTTGGGGTCAGGCTCCCGCCGTCGCGCAGGGACCGATAAACACATACTCGCAAGCGCAGATCCAGGACTCGAAATTCCGGGATTTTGTCGGCGGATTTCGAACGAGCGCCATTCAGGCAGGCATCGATTCGCAATTGTATGACGCTGCCATGGCCCCAATCGCGAGAAATCCCAGGGTGGAAGAGCTGAACCTTGAACAGCCCGAGTTTGTCAAACCGATATGGGTATATTTGGCATCGGCGATATCGCCGGAGCGCGTTGCAACGGGTCAGCAGCGTCTCACGAGTGACAGAGCTATGCTCGATGCCGTCGAAGCCCGCTTTGGCGTGCAGCGCGAAATTCTCGTCGCCATTTGGGGGATCGAAAGCGACTATGGCAGGGAGATGGGCGGGTTCAATATTTTCGAGGCCTTGGCAACGCTCGCCTATGATGGACCCCGCGCGGATTTCGGCCGCCGCGAATTGCTCGACGCTTTGCGCATCGCCCAGCAGGAGCACTTCCGGCCCGACGAGATGACATCGTCCTGGGCCGGAGCGTTCGGGCAGACACAGTTCGTGCCGTCTGCTTTTTTGCATTATGCCGTGGATGGCGACGGTGACGGTCGACGCGATCTGTGGCATTCGCCGGCGGATGCGCTCGCCTCCGCTGCAAATCTACTCGCCCAATCGTCGTGGGAGCGGGGCGCACCTTGGGGATACCAGGTCAGTGTTCCCGAAAGCTTTCCGTACGAGGATGCGGACCTTGGGAATGTGCAGACCATAACGTTCTGGCGCAATCTCGGCGTTCGCGCCACAGTGGGGTGGAAACTGCCAGTGAGCGATGCGCGCGCATCCATTTATCTCCCAGCCGGCGCCGGTGGTCCAGCCTTCATCGTCTTCGACAATTTCAGGACATTGCTCAAGTACAACAATGCCGCATCCTATGCTCTGGCCGTATGCCTTCTGGCTGATGGCCTGAGAGGCTACGCGCCGATTGCCGCGCGATGGCCGACGGACATGTTGCCGCTCTCCCGCTCCGAAACCATTGCCTTGCAGTCCGATCTCGCCAGGCTCGGTTTCGCTTCCGGTTCTGCCGACGGGCTTCTTGGTTCGCAGACGCGCAAGGCCGTGCGTGCCTATCAAAAATCACGGGGGCTCATTCCCGACGGTTACGCTTCGGAGCCATTGTTCGCGCGCATCGAGCAGGAGCTTGGCGGCCGCGGAACGACAGGCACAGAATCTCGGGAGAGGATATCACATTGATTGTTGGGCCGAGGTCATACGCTCAGCCGGTCTTCTGATACCCCAACCGCGATAGTTCCTCCTGGAAGAGTACGTCCAGTTCTCTGATTGTCTCCGGAGCGAGTTTCTCCACGTAATCGCCCGGCCGCACCCGTCGGATGAACTCGGTGGGGCGTTCGGCGTCGGGAATGATATCGGACCAGCCCAGAATGTGTCCGACATTTACCTCGCTGACGGACCAGGAAAAAAATGCGCAGATCTCGTCGATCAGCGCGCGCTTGTTCATGATCCGGTTTTCGTAACGAATGACCCGGACCGTGGGATCGTCGATCAGCGGCAGATATTCCCTCAAGGACCGCCGTAGCGAGGGGGCCATTTTGAGCACATATGGCTGGATGTCGGAGCGGAGCGCCGCATCGCGCTCCGCCAGCATCGCCGAGCGCCCGCTGCCGCTCTGCGGAATGGAGTGGGAGTAGGAGTTGGAAAAATATTCGCTTACGAGCGCGTCGCGCGGATCGCGTACCATGAGAATTTTGCGCCACTTGCGGAATCGCGGGTCGGCGACCAGCCCGACTGGAAAGTTTCGAAAGCCGCCGTACACGTTGCCGGGCCGCAGCAGTTCACGGAGGCCTGTGTCGTTTTGCCAGTCGGATACACGCAAGCCGCTCTTGAACAGTGTTCCCGCAACATCGATGAATTGCACGTCGTTCATTCCGGCGAGCGCGCCGACAATGCTGTTCAGGATCGAGCTGCCTGATTTGCGGACGCCGAAAACGAAGTAGGATTCCTGCTCTTTATTGTCCGCAATCATGAATTCCGCAGTATCGCGGTAAACCACGGTGGGCATTTGCCCCTCTTACGACGTCAATCGCAGGAGCGCCATCGCGTCATCGCGCCCTATCCGACGTGCAAGCTTGTACCAATGCAAGAACCATATCCTGCACAAGTTGCCGCCGTAGGCGGTGTCCCAAGGCTTGGGGCGGTCGAGAAAATGCAGGACGGCGCCCGATGCGCTGGGACTTGCATCAAAGGGCGAGATGAAATGATTATATTTTGGGTCCAGCTCGCAAAATGCGCCACGAAAGCCGATGTTTAGCGCGCACTGGTCCTGGAACATGAGCTGTTCCTTGCGGTCGCGCACCGTCGACAGCGTACTGTCGAGTGCCTCGTCAAGATAAGCATGGGTCAGATCAAAGGACAGGATGCCCGAGTTGAAGTATTTTCCCGCCTCGAGCTGATGTCTTGCAATGGCTGCAGTGACTTCCGGTCGCGTCACTTCAAGTCTGGCGAGCAGAGCCCCCGACGGCCGCCGGTGGAACAGCGGACTTATGTCTCCCTGAACGATGGTATCGGAATCGATGTAAAGCGCCGTCTGGTGGCGTTGCTGCTGGCGCAGATATTTGGCGAAGAATATTCGGTAGTAACACGCCTCAGCCAACGTTTCGCCACCAGTGAACATTCCATATGCCGTCTTCAGCGATTCCTTGCTGTCCAAAATATCTTCGCGGGCAAGGACGGAGACCGCAGCCCCATTGCCCGAGGCGCAAATCCGTTCAATGGCGCGGCGCGCCAGCGCCATTGCTTCAGCGCCGTCGACCAGCATGAACAGATCGGCTTCCGCGGTAAGATCAGGGTTCGATTCGAGCAGCGAAAGCAGGGAAACCAGCGAGGGGCCGAGGTAGCCCGCATCCGTGCAATAATAGATCGCGAACTTTTTCGACGCCGCGATATCCGGAATTTCCAGTCCCTCAACGAGTCTCTTGAATATCGCCCGCTGGCAGAGCGGGGCGAAATCGTCGGTGCCGATTCCCGGCGCCAGCCGCGGAGCGAGAGCCTCGATTTCCCGGTCCTCGGCTATGGCGAGACGAAGCTTCACGAGCGATGGTGAATCCCTTTTCGTAAGAAGGCCATCGATCCGCCGCGCGGCCGCATCGCAGGAACCAGTCTTCCGGATTGCGCGGGTCAGCAGGTGACCCATCTCTCCGAAATCGAAAGCATAGTCTAGCGTTTCGAGCCCGACGCGGGCGACGGACGACCAGTCGCCGAGCTCGCCATAGAATCTCAGGACAGGCAGAAGAAACTTTCGCGGCAACTGCGACACCGGACCCAGCGCTGCAAGGGCTTTTTGCGCGTCGGAGATGCGGCCCGAATGACAAAAATACTCAAACTGCCGCATGCGAAACTCGATGTTTCGCGCAAATGATTCCGGCGGGATTTCCGCAAAACACCGTTCGACCTGGTTCCAGTTCCGACTGCCGAACGCCACGTTGAGCCGGCACAGCGCAACGTGGTCGTTCGTGCCAAATCGCGCTATCCGATGTTCGATCAGGCGGGCGGCAACAGCGAAATTTCTTTCGCGGTAAGCACATTGACCAATGGCCCGGTCGAGCGACTCAATCATGCCGTGCCCGGAGACTTGCGGGCTTGCATCGAGCGTGTTCAGCAGCTCCTCGAATTGGGCTGTCTCAGAGAGGTAGATGATTTTCAGTTCAACGTGCGCTCGATCGGGAAGCTGAGAACGTGCCTGCGAAAAGAAATCCGCGGCTTCATCGAATTTGTTCTGCTGGCAAAGCAGCTTGAGATTGTCCCGCGCGTACGCGAGATTGCGGGGATTCTTCCGGACGATCTCCGCCAGCAGGGACGCGGCCGAGCCGAAATCCCCGATTTCGCGATAGGCCTGCGCCAGCGCGCGTACGCCCCAATCGCCAAGCGTCTTTGCTTCCCAATGCGGTCTGAGCAGATCGATCGCGGTCTGAAAGTCCTGCTTCCAGATGAAATATTCGGCATGGCGCGTTCTGACGATATCGTCGGTGCAGCCCTGCTCGAGCAGGATGGAATAGATGCCGAAGGGTTCTTCACGAAGCTTCCGCTCGAACAGAAAGTTGGCGGCGTCTGCCAGCAGACGGATATGGGGTGGAAGAAGCTGAACTCTTTCGGCTGCCGCAAAACCCAGCGCCGCATACGCAAGTTTGGCTACATCCTTGAGGTTGAAGTAGCATCGGCAGAGTTCGAACCAGGTCCAGCCGAAACTCGGCTCCAGCGTCGCGGCCCGTGAAAGATGTTCCGCAGCCCCCGCATAGTCGTCCGACCGAAGCATGACCCTTCCGATCTGAAACGTGGGCCAGTGGGATGCTGGATCGGCTTCGGCCAGGCGCAGGTAGAAGGATACCGCGAGATCGTCGGCATCCGCGGTGTACGCGATGTCACCCCAGGCGCGAAGAGCGGGTGCATCGAGCCCATTCAGGTCGGGCGGCGGCGGATAGGTGATGAGCAGGTTGGAGGCGGCAGACTTGTCGTGGCGTAACGCGATCGCATTGCCGACTTCGACGAGATTTTGTACCGCTTGCATGCCCCACCCACCAACTCGCCTCGTCGGCCCTTCGTCTAGCCAAGCTGCTTCTTGCCACGGCTGATGGTCGGAGGTGAAGGGGGAAAACGCGATGTCCTACTTGTTTAAAAAGAAGCCCCTGCCGTATATCTGCTCTGTCGACAATGCCACCGCCAGCCACTAGACCGCCACTCTAGCTGCAGCCCCAAAATTACAGGAGTAGCCATGCCAGCGCAAGCCTCCCCGCAGGACCCATCCGCAGAAGAACAGATGCGGCGACTGCGGCTGCGAAAGGTTTACATCCAGCTTCGCATCCCCCGCGTGAAGGCCGAGATTACGGCCGTTGCGACGCGAAAAAAAGCCATGAACGACTCTGGTGGTGAAGCGTCGAAGGAGATGATCGAAGAGCGAATCTACAGCAATCAGCACCTGGTTGCGCTACGCAAAGAGCTGCAGTCTCTGGAGGACGAGCGCAAGACCGTTCTCCAAGCCCTTAGGGAATTCAAGATGCAGGAAGCGGGAAAACAGGAAACCGGAAAAGGCGTGCGCGCCGCGCCGCGATAACCGGCGCGTCTGACCAAGGACGGCGCATGCCGATCAAGCTTTGCATTGCTGGCTGCACATAGGGACCCAGAAGACCGGCACGACGTCGCTGCAAAATTTTCTTTCGGCGAATCGTGAGCGGCTGCTGGAACGCGGGTTTCTTTACCCGACCGCACCCGGTGGCGTTAACCATGTCGGCCTTACCGCCTATAGCCGTGATGACGAAGAAATCGATCTAATCCGCAAACGCTGCGGAATCGAGAGCAGCGCTGACGTGAAAGCTTATCGGCGCAAACTCGCTCGGCAACTGCGCCATGAAATTGAGGCCTACCGCCCGCAGACGATCATCCTTTCGAATGAGCATCTTAGCGCGCGTCTCCACGCGCATGCCGAGATCAGGAGAGTGGAACAGCTGTGCCGGTCTTTTGCGGACCAGGTGACGGTAATCGTATATCTCAGAAACCAGATCGATTACCTTGTGAGTTGGTACAGCACGCTCATCATAGGCGGCAAGCACAAGCTATTCGACGCTTTCAGTGTTCAACGCATCGAACGTCAGGTTGACTACGCCTGGATGCTCGCGCCGTGGTCGCGTGTTTTTGGCCTAGAAAACATGCGAGTCTGCAGATTCGAAGCGCAGGATATGAAGGGCGGGGACATCATTGACGATTTCGCTTCGATCGTCGGCTTTGAGACGAACGGTCTTATCCGCGCGGAGCGGTTGAACCAATCTCTGGATGCCGAGGCTCTAGAATTCCTCATGCGTTTCAATGCGTATTTCCCGACCCTGAAGGGAGAACCGGCCAATCCGGAACGGGCAGGCGTCGTCGACGTTCTGCTCGCCCGCCAGGGTGGCGAAGCGTTTCGCGTTTCCCGAGCCAAGGCTGCGGAAATCGAGGAGCGCTTCCGCGAATCCAATCGCGAGGTGAACGAAAAGTATTTCGGATCCAGATTCGATCCTCTTTTCCCGCCGTCATCGCGCGTCCGCCAGGACGACGAACCGGGCGACACTCTCTCTGTGGACGCGTGCATCCGAATCTCAGCGGCTTTGTGGCGTGAACAGAAACAAAGAATCGCGCAGAAAGCACCGCGCCGCCAGTCCGCGACCGAAGCCGGGGACGAGCTTGACACAGACAAAAGCCTGATCACATGAAGCCCCTTGATGACCATGCTTCGTGCGGCGTCGCCCGGGGGCGATGGGCAAGCTGATGCAGATAAGAGTCAATTTGCCGGCCATCGGTGCCGTCCAGTTCGAGATCGAGGCGCACGGTCACGGGCGCGCTTTTTTCGTTCTCGGCATCCGCAAATCGGGGAGCACGCTTCTCAACCGGACATGCGCTGCCCTGGCGAGGAACAGTTCGGTCAATTACGTCGATATCGCCGGAACCTTCTTTCAGAACAACATTCCCGTGTCCGAATGGGTCAACGAGAGGGCGCTCAGAAAGGTTCTGCGTCCCGGGAACGCCTACGGCGGGTTCCGCAATATGCCCATGTGCTTCACCGGAACGGGAATTTTCACCAACGCGAAGAAGGTGCTTCTAGTGCGCGACCCGCGTGATGCGCTCGTGAGCGAGTTTTTTTCCAACGCCTATTCGCATTCGATGCCGGCCAAGCAGGCGTTTGAGATGGGCGCAACCGCCAACATCATGCTGGAACGGAGAAAAGCGCTCCAGAGCACCATTGAAGAGTACGTCTTCAGTCGGGTTCCCCTCATGCGCCGCACCTTCCTCGAGTACCGGCCGATCACGACGGATCCAAACGCTCTCATTCTCAAGTACGAAGAGGTCGTTTTCCGCAAACGCGAAATGATCGACGCGATTCTGAAACATTTTCGCTGGGAATGTGCCGGCCCCGCCATCACCAAGCTTCTCGACAAGGTGGATGTCCGTCCCGTGGAGGAGGATCCGACAGCGTTCATTCGCAAGGTGACACCCGGCGACCATCGGGAAAAACTATCCAGCCGCGCAATCGCGGAACTGAACACGCAATTGCGCGAGGTGATGGATCTTTTTGGCTACAGCGATGCTGCGTGACGCCGCTGATGACCGCAACGCGTGAGACCAGAAGGCTTACGTTCACTCTGCGGCGCGTTCCAACGTTTTGATATTTGGGAAATGGAGGGCAAGGCGGCGAAGCATGTCAGCCAAATCCTGGGCTCGTTCCTTACTCTCGCAAAAGTCGGCAAACGCGAGCGTATACTCCTGGCTTCCGGATCCGAGGAGCCATGCCTGAAATTGTTCGGATGACAACGGGCTGCGATCGGTGACGCTCGGCAACCTGTGCGCCGCCTTTTGCTCGGGCGAGTAGGATGTCTTCTTGACGAGCCCGTTCCACGCGTCGGCATGATTGGCAGCAATGATTGCGATCCATTCTCTGGGGATCTCGAGTTTGGGAGCCGTCCGTGTGGCGCCGAAACGTTTCAATTGGCCGCGTACCCGTGCAAAAATCTTTTTATCCACGGCACCTGCAATCGGCAATCTCAGCGCAAACAGAATCGCGCAGGCGGGACCGGAATGAGAGACATTGCGTCGCTCTCGACTCAAGGAAATGGGAAGCTGTTTCCCTGTCGTCCTGAATAGGTAATGCGCAAAGTCGTCGATAACGTCGCCGTTGAGCAGGGTTGAAGAGGAATAAATCTGTATTTCGCTGCTTTCCTCGCCAAAGATGCCCCTCAGATCTTCGGCGCGCTCCGCATGATTGCTGACCCAGTCGTCTGGTGGTCTGATCTCATTTTCCAGACTTTTAAGCCGTTGCTGGATGCTGGACGGATACAGCTCTACCGGATTTCGCGCATAGGCCATGACTTGCACGTGATCGGTAAACCCGAGCAGCGTCTCACGGAGCTTTGAAATTACTCGCAGACCGAAGCCTTCATGCGAGAGCAGAACAACGCTGTCGTCGTCGACAGTGGCAAGCAAAGAGCGCAGCGTTTTTTTTGCAGCATCTAACCGATGGGAAACGTCTTCTGTTCCAAGCCGGCGCTGCACGTGATGATGCATATCCTCCGGGGAGTCGTGAAAAGCCGCGGCCAATATCCAGTGGCTGCCGAACTTGTCGGATTTCGAATCGAATTTCGGGTAGATAATTCCGTGTTGCTCGAGTTCACGACGATGGGTGGCCAGATATTTCTGGAGTGCAGTGGAACCTGTTTTGGGGAATCCCGCATGCAGGACAATCTTCACTGCCTGGCGCCCTTGATTGTGACTTTATTGTGTGCACGCCTATAGCTGACCGCAAATTTCGATGCAATATGTGCCGACGGTCCTTTCTGGAATATCGAACGGTCGAGGGCCGCGGAAGCAATCTATCGCAACTTTGATTGGCTGTTCGACTGCGGTTTCTATAAGAGAGAAGCCATTCACAATCTATGCAACGCAAAAGTTTGAGGATGAAATGACCCTGCGGGTGCTTCTCCAAGGCCTGTTGTTCCTGACGGCAATCATCGTAGCTCCGGCGGCGTTCGCGCTCGGCGAACCTGCCGGCGCGCCGGCTTATCATATTACGAAATCGATCCCTCTGGGTGCGCCGGACCGGTGGGATTATCTCACATTCGATCCCGCAAGCGAACGCCTGTACGTTTCTCACGGCGATCGCGTTACCGTCGTCGACGGAAAGAGCGGTGACATTCTTGGTCAGGTCGAAGGACTCCCGGGCGGTACGCATGGTATTGCCATAGTGCATGCGCTCAACCGCGGATACACAGACGATGGGCGCGCAGGAATTGCCGCGTCGTTCAATCTGAACGATTTCAAGGTGGTACACCGGATCACCGCCGCCCCGGATGCAGACGGGGTCCTTTTCGATCCGCCCAGCGGCCACATCTTCGTGATCGACGGCGATTCCGCGAAAGTAACGGTTATCGATCCGAAAACCGACCAGGTTGTTACAAACATCGACGCCGGTGGAGGACTGGAGTTCGGCACCGTTGGCGACGCGAACAAGGTCTATGTCGACGGCGCCGAGAAAAACGAAATTGTCCGCATCGATACCACCACCAACAAGGCCGATGCGCATTGGCCGCTCGCCGGATGCAAGAGCCCGGCCGGACTTGCCATGGACCATACGGCTCATCGGCTCTTTTCAAGCTGCAGAAACAAGGTTCTCGTGGTGGTGAATGCCGACAATGGCGCCGTCGTCGCGACGCTTCCAATCGGTGAAGGCACCGATGCCGCAGCTTTCGATCCCGATCGGCACCTGATTTTCAGCTCCAACCGTGAAGGAACGCTGTCGGTTATCGAGGAACAGTCTCCCACCCGTTACGTGCCGCTCCCGCCGGTCACGACGGAATTCGGTGCGCGCACCATGGCGGTCGATCCGCAAAGCGGACGCATTTTTCTCGTAACTGCCGATTTCACCGTGAACCCCAACGCCGCGCAATCGGACCCGCGCCACCGCTACAGCGTCAAACCGGGAACGGTCAGGTTGCTCTTCCTCGATCCGGGGGGCGGCCCACGCTGAAATAGTCGAACCCCGCCTCGGCCATTTGCTGCGGACGGTAGATGTTCCGCAGGTCGACCATGAGCGGCCGCTTCAGAAGTGTCTTCATGCGGGTCAGGTCGAGCGCGCGAAACTCGTTCCATTCCGTCAGAATCACCACGCCATCCGCTCCCGAGATGGCCTCGTAAGCATCGCTGCAAACCTCGAGGTCGAGAAGTCGCGCGGCCTCCCGCGCTCCCTCCGGATCGTAGGCGCGGATCTGCGCGCCTTCCGCTCTCAACGCGGGAATGATGACGAGGCTTGGCGCTTCGCGCATGTCGTCCGTGTTGGGCTTGAACGTCAGTCCGAGCACCGCCAAGGTTTTTCCTGCGACTCCCCCGAACGCAGCGACGATCCGGCTCGTCATTTCGCGTTTGCGCGATTCGTTGACGGCAACGACGGTTTCGACAATGCGCGTGGGCGCTCCGGCTTCCTGCGATGTCCGGAGCAGCGCAACCGTGTCTTTCGGAAAACACGAGCCGCCGAAGCCAGGACCGGCGTGCAGGAATTTTGGACCGATTCGGCCGTCGAGCCCGATGCCCCGCGCCACATCCTGAACATCGCCGCCCAGCTTCTCGCACAGGTCGGCAATTTCGTTGATGAAGGTGATCTTCGTCGCAAGAAAGGCGTTGGCCGCATACTTGATCAGTTCGGCGGTTTCCCGGCCGGTGAACAGGATGGGCGTTTCGTTGAGGTAAAGCGGCCGATACACTTCCTTGAGAACGCTTCTTGCGGTCTCGGTATCGCAGCCGACGACGACCCGGTCGGGCCGCAGGAAATCCTCAATCGCCGAGCCTTCGCGAAGAAACTCCGGATTCGACGCAAAATCGAATGCGAGTTCGGGACGAATTCGGCGTACGATTTTCTCGACTTCCCGGCTCGTCCCCACCGGTACCGTCGACTTGGTGACGATCATGGCGTGCCGGTCCACCGATCGGGCGATCTCCTCCGCGGCGGCGAAGACGAAACTTAAATCGGCATGGCCATCGCCGCGGCGGCTCGGTGTACCAACAGCGATAAAGATCGCTTCGGCGCCCGCGACCGCCACAGCCAGATGCGACGTGAAGGAAAGTCTTCGCGCCTTCACATTGGCGCCGATCATCTCCTCGAGGCCCGGTTCGAAAATCGGAACGCGTCCGGCATTGAGATCGGAGATTTTTCCGGTATCGGAATCGACGCATGCGACGTGGTGGCCAAACTCAGACAGACAGGCGGCCGAGACGAGGCCCACATACCCCGTTCCCACCATGGCGATGCGCATCGAAAAGACCCTCCAATCTCCGCGTTGGTTTGGCGCGACACGGTCCCGCTTGCAAGGGAGCAGGACTGCGCGCGTGCGCGAGGGGTGGTGTTGGAGTTCATCGGAGCGGGCCGGCAGCTGTAGCGCCGGCGCCAAAGGAGCAGAGAAAACAGATCAATGTTTCCCGCTTGCGCGGGAATGACACATTGAGGCGTACGTCAACCTCGGTAATCAAGGTCCGATTTTGACGTCGGCCATGCCTTCGCTGTCGAGATGTCCCCGGTAGGATTTGAGCTTCACGTTCCCTGATCCCACCGCATCGATATGTGGATCCACCGCCACGCCGCCGAAGATGAAGTTGCCCGCGCCCATGATGTCGACATGCAGCGGATTGGCGGTCCCGTCAGCGATTTTCACCGAACCCGACCCCGCGATGTCGATATGCGTCGGCCCGTTGACGCTCGCGGCTGAAACGTCGCCCGAACCGGCAATGTCGAGCTTGAGGCCCCCGGCAATGGCGCCGAATTGCGCCTCGCCCGAGCCGCCGATATCCGCAGAGACGTCCCGCACCGGGCCGACCGTCACTCGCCCCGATCCGCCCATTTCCAGATGCAGGGGTCCGTTCACCTGCGCTATATCAAGCCGACCTGCGCCGGCCAGCGAAACATGCGCGGGGCCGACGCGTCCGATTCGCGCCTTTGTCGCGGCGGCGTCGAAATGCAGCTCGCCCTGCGTATCGCCGATGGTCGCATCGCCGACGAGATCGCTCACCTCCACGTCGGCGCCGCGCGGCACCGTCACGCGGATCGAGAGATTGTTGGTCCTGGGGCTCCAGTCGGAGGAGAAATTGAACCACTTGCGCCAGTTCCACACCGAATCCGTGTCGCTCGAATTCGATCCGTCGACCACGACCTTCCCGTCCTCCTGGTCGATGGTGACGCCGTCGACCCGGGGCTTGGCGCCGGCGACATCGACGGTCACCGGGCCGCCGTTGCGTACGTTGACGGTGACGGTGCCGACGACATCGGTGATCTTCACCGCATTGGCGCTGAAGGTCTTGGTCGGCCACACCGTCCAGTCGCCGCTCGAGGCCGCGGCGGGAAGGATCAGAAGCGCAGCCACGGACGCGCCGATCAGAAACGATTTGCCCCGGTTCATCATGACGAGCGCCTCCTCTGACGCACAAAGTCTAGATAGGCACGGCGCTACTGATACGCACAGAGCGCAAAAAACGCGTGGCGAGCATGCCGTTCACGCATGGCAAAGAAGTAGCAGCGAACCGGCCCAGGATCACGCCACCAGCCGGTAACCGCCGCTTTCGGTCACCAGAATCTGGGCAGCGCCGGGGTTGTTCTCGATCTTCTGGCGCAGCCGGTAAATATGGGTCTCCAGCGTGTGCGTAGTGACCGCCGGATTATAGCCCCACACCTCGTGCAAGAGCGTTTCCCGCGCCACCGTCTGCCCCGAACGGTGGAGGTGCTTGAGGATGTTGGTCTCCTTCTCGGTCAGACGGATCTTCTTCCCCTTGGGATCCAGCAGCAGCTTGGCGCTCGGCCGAAAGGTGTAGGGGCCGATGCGGTAGACGGCCTCTTCGCTTTGTTCGTGGCTTCTGAGATGCGCGTGGATGCGCGCCGCCAGAACGGCGAAGCGGAACGGCTTGGCGATGTGGTCGTTCGCGCCGGCTTGCAATCCCTTGATCACGTCTTCATCGCTGTCCTTGGCGGTCAGGAGCAGGATCGGGCAGGTGATGCCTTGCCCGCGGAATTCGCGGCAGAGTTCGCGCCCGTCGCCATCGGGAAGTCCGACGTCGAGGATCATGAATTCGTAGAGGCCTTCCTGCGCGCGTTCGCGCGCTTGCGCTGCGCTCGGCGCTTCGACCGGCTGAAAGCCGTCGTCCTGCGCCAGCTGCTCGGCGAGCGAACTGCGCAACATGTCATCGTCGTCGACGAGGAGAACGCGTCTGGTGCTGGGCATCGGCTCTTTCCCTGGTACAGGGGTCGACTCTACCCGGATTCGCGGTCGCGGTGTATGTCAGCCCGAATGGCCCCGCCCGAGCAGCAAGAATCCGCGAGCGCTTCGATGCCTGCGCCGGAAGCGACGCTTGCGGCGGTGGCATGTGCCACGGATGCGCTCCGCGCCGGGGGAATCGTGGTTATCGGCCATCCTGAAGGTCCATCAATCGCGATGCTCGCGGTGGAGACGGCTCTCCCGGCAAGCCTCGAGCGCTTCGAGACCTCACGCGCAATTGAACCGCGCCTTCTCCTCACCCATGAGCGCGCCCGCACGCTGAAAATCCGGCTGTACACCCCCGACGTGGTCGCGCTCCCGCTTCGCCCGCCGCTCGACGCCCGGCAGTTGCGCGCCATCGCCGATCCGACCGCCGATCTCGCCGCGCCGCTGAAAGGGCCGTTTGCGCCCGTTCGCGAGACGCTGCCGCCTGCCTATGCCGCGGCGGTCCGGCTCGCAAAGCTCGGCGGCTTGTTGCCGGCGGTCATCGTCGCCGCGGCCGATGCGGCACCAAGGGGCACAACAGCAATTTCGCTCAGCGACATTCGCGCCTATGACAGCGTCGCCGTCGCTTCGTTGACGCTCGTCACCCGCGCTCGCGTGCCGCTTGAAGCGGCCGAGCGCGCGGAGCTGGTCGCCTTTCGCGCCGGCAGCGGCGAACCCGAGCACCTTGCGATCGTGATCGGCGATCCGCCGCGCGATAAGCCGGTTCTCGCGCGGCTCCATTCGGAATGCTTCACCGGCGATCTCTTGGGCTCGCTCCGTTGCGATTGCGGCACGCAGCTCCGCGAGGCGCTCGCCGCGATCGCCAAAGCGGGCGGCGGCGTTCTCCTTTATCTCGCGCAGGAGGGCCGCGGCATTGGCCTCATCAACAAACTCCGCGCCTATCGCCTGCAGGATCAGGGATTCGACACGATCGAAGCGAACGAGCGGCTCGGCTTCGAGGGCGACGAGCGGCTGTACGGCATCGCCGCGCGCATGCTCGAACTTCTCGGATTCCACGCCGTGCGCCTGATGACCAACAATCCGAAGAAAGTGGAGGCGCTGAAAGCGGCTGGCATCGCTGTCGCCGAACGCGTGCCGCACGCCTTTCCCGCGACCGCGCACAATCGCGATTATCTCCGCACCAAGGCGGAGAAATCCGGCCATTTGTTGTGAACGTTTGGTGTCCATCACCCGAAGTAATTGGGGACAGGATACCATTTCCCCCTTTTCACCGTCGCGGCTTTGCAAAGCACGCGCTGAAGGGAAATGGCTTCCTGTCCCCAATTACCCTTGGAAAAACCATCCAACATTTTACAAAATTCCCTGAGAAATCCCTGAAGCAGGGAATTTCCCCGTACATGCGAAAACCCTCTCCGCCCAAGCGATCCTCCTCCTCCCACCCCTGCCGCGTGGGCGAGGATAGAAAAGCGTTCATCTGCGGCCTCAACATTTTACAAAATTCCCTGAGAAATTCCCTGAAGCAGGGAATTTTCCTGTACACGCAAAATCCCGGAGCCTTCCCATGTGCCACGAACGTCCTTTCGCGTTATCGCCGAACGCGTCTGAGGCATATAAGCTCATGAGGATGACAATCAAAGTGATCGAACGTTCACTGTACGCGCAATTTAAGCCGGTCGCGTCGGCTTCGGTTGAAAGCCGGCGACGAGCGCGCGGAAAGCCTCATTGATGACGGCGCGGAAATTCCTGTCGAGCTTGCCGGCGAATTTCAGCATCAGCGCGCCGTGCAGCACGGTCCAGTACACATGCCCGATCAGGTCGGGATCGCCTGCCAGCAGGCCCTGTTCGACCAGCGGGCGGATATGGCGCGTCAGCGTCAGGCGGGCCCGCTCGGCCGCTTTCGCCAGCGCGGGATATTTCGCGTCGTCCTGCGACAGGTCGAACATCAGCTTGTAGGCGGTCGGATCGTCTAGCGCGAAGCGGATATAGGCCTCGCCGGCTGCGGCCGCGCGGCTGGGCGCATCGCCCGGCCGGGCGCAGGCTTCTTCAAGCGCCGTCGCGAAGCGGTTGTAGGCGCGGGCGCGGATCGCCGCCAGAATCGCATCCTTGTCCTTGAAATAGCGGTAGGGCGTCATCGGGCTGACGCCGAGCTTGGCGGCGACATCGCGCATGGTGAAGCCTTCGCGGCCGCGCTTGGCGAAGAGGGCCGCCGCCGCATCGCAGAGGCGGTCGCGGAAGGTTTCAACTTCTGTTTTGGTGAGCGCGCGGGGCAAAGTTGCCGAGACCCGGTTGACAGCTGGTTACTTACAGCATAAATTTACATTGTAAGCAATACCCTTGGAGGCTACCGATGAACGCGCCCCTGCGAACCAATGCTTTTCTCGACGGCAATTACGCGCCCGTCCGCAGCGAAGACGCATTCGCCGAGCTGCCCATAACGGGCGAGATGCCGCGCGCGCTCCTGGGAACGCTGTACAGAAATGGTCCCAATCCGCAATTCGAGCCCCGCGATCCCGGCCATCACTGGTTTGCCGGTGACGGCATGATCCACGCCTTCCGCTTCGTCGACGGCAAGGTCTCCTATTTCAATCGTTATGTGCGCACGCCGAGATGGGAGCTGGAACACGCGGCCGGCCGATCGCTGTTCGGCACCTTCGGCAATCCCTTGACCAGCGATCCGTCCGTTGGGGGGCAGGATTCGGGCGTCGCCAACACCAACATCGTCTGGCATGCCAACCGGCTTCTCGCGCTTGAGGAAGCGCATCAGCCTTTCGAGCTCGATCCCGAGACCCTCGCGCCGCGCGGCGCCATTCCCTATGCGGGGCGCGCCAACCGCTTCACCGCGCATCCGAAGACCGATCCCGAAACCGTCGAACTCGTGTTCTTCGGCTATATGGCGGGCGAAGGATTTTTTTCCGACCAGGTCGCCTATGGCGTCGCCAATGCGGCGGGGAAGGTCACGCGGCTCGATACGTTCGCGGCGCCGTTCCCGAGCATGATTCATGACTTCTTCGTGACGAAGAATTACGTCGCCTTTCCGGTGCTGCCGCTGGCCGGCAACCTGGCGCGCGCCATGCACGGCGGTCCGGCGTTCGCCTGGGAGCCGGAGAAGGGCTCGCATGTGGGCGTCATGCGGCGCGATGCCGGCGTCGAATCGATGCGCTGGTTCACCACCGATCCCTGTTACGTGTTTCATCCGATGAACATGTGGGAGGAGGGCGGCCGCTTGCATGTACACGCGATGCAATATGAGCGCGCGCCACTCTTTCCCGACGCGCAAGGGAAGCAGGTCCCCGCCGCACCGGCACGGCTTGCGCACTGGACGATGGATCTCGATGGCGATCCGGCGGGCGCAAGCGGCACGGTCAAGCGCGAAACCATCGACGATCTCGCAGGCGAATTCCCGCGCTTCGACGAGCGGCGCGCCGGGCTTCCCTATCGCCACGGCTGGTTCGCCGCCGGCACGCGCGACCGGACTTTGACCGGCTTCGACGCGCTGGCGCATATCGATTTCGCGAGCGGCGCGCGAAACCTGCACGAATTCGCTGCCGGGGACGTTCCGGGCGAACCCGTGTTCGTTCCGCGCGGGAGCGAAGAGGGCGACGGCTGGATTCTGTCGGTCGTCTATCGCAGCGCGGAAGACCGAAGCGACGTTTGCGTCTTCGAAGCGCGTGACATTGCGCGGGGTCCGGTCGGGCTCGCGCGCCTGCCGCGCCGTGTCCCGTTCGGCTTTCACGGCAACTGGGTTCCGTCGTGCTGAACCTCCTGCGCGCCTTCCGCCCGATCGCGTCGGACTTCCTGTCCACGATCATCTTCATCGTCGCCTACAACGCGACGGGGAGCCTCGCGGCGGGCGTCGGCGCCGGCATCGGTACCGCGGTTGTACAGACCGCGTGGCTGAAATGGCGCGGGCGGAAGATCGAGACCATGCAGTGGGCGAGCCTCGCGCTTGTGCTGGTGCTCGGCTCCGCGACGCTCCTCACACGCAATGCACATTTCATCATGGTGAAGCCGACCATCGCCGCCTTCGCAATCGCGGCCGTCATGCTCCGTCCCGGCTGGATGGCGCGTTACCTGCCGGCGATTGTGACCGAGAACATTTCGCCGCGCCTGCCGCTTGTCTGGGGCTATGTCTGGTCGGCCGCCGTGTTTGCGCTTGGCCTCGCCAACCTGATCGTCGCCTTCACCTTCGGTCCGAAAACCTGGGCGATGTACACCGCCGTAGTGCCGCTTACCGTGCAGCTCTCGCTGTTCCTTCTGCAATACGTGATGATACGTCACGCGGTCGTCCAGGCGATCCGCTCCCGTGCCGCCGCCCCCGCCTGACACTGCTATTTTCCTCTCCCGCGCGGAGCGTGGGGGAGGGGGACCGCCCCCCGGGTCCGCGCGAAGCGCGGCCCGAGTGTAAACGTAGCGGTGGAGGGGGCACGCAACGGGACATTTCAATGGCCCCCTCCGGTGCTGAGTTTATCCTCGCGCTGGCCTTCGGCCGGACGCGGGTGCACCACCTCCCCCGCGCAGTGCATGCGCGGGGGAGGAAAACTCGGACGCAGCCCGTTTTCTTTGCCTTTAGCGGTTTGAAACCTGTCGGGACTTAGCCTCTCCGGCATGAACGAACCGCACACGCCAATTTCGCCGCCGGCGCTCGAAATTCGCGGGCTTTGCAAGCGCTTTGCGCGGCCGGCGGTGAACGAGCTCGATCTGACGATCCGCGCCGGCGAGTTCTACATGCTGCTCGGTCCGAACGGCGCCGGAAAAACCACCACGCTCCGCATGGTGAGCGCTCTCCTCGCGCCCGACGCCGGCGCCATCGCCGTGTTCGGCATCGATGCGCTCAGCGATCCCATTGCCGCCAAACAGATCATGGGCTGGCTGTCCGACGAACCGATGATCTACGACAAGCTGACCCCGCTCGAATATCTGGCCTTCGTCGCCGGTTTGTGGCGCGTCGAGCCGGCGCTCGCCGACGCCCGCGCGCGCGATCTCCTCCGCTGGCTCGGGCTCGAAACCCACGCGCATGAACGCTGCGAAGGCTTCTCGCGCGGCATGCGCCAGAAGGTGGCGCTGGCGGGCGCGCTTGTACACGAGCCGAGGCTGATCATTCTCGACGAACCCTTGACCGGCCTCGACGCCGGCTCCGCGCGGCTCGTCAAGGATGTGCTGAAGGAGCGTGTGCGCGCCGGCAACACCGTCATCATGACGACGCACATTCTCGAGATCGCCGAACGCATGGCCGACCGCATCGGCGTCATCGCCAATGGCCGGCTGATCGCCGAAGGCACGCTGGCCCAATTGCGCGGGCTCGCCGGCCGCGGCGCGGCGAGCCTCGAAGAGCTCTTTCTCGCCATGGTGCCTCAGGGCATCGCCGCCGAATGACGGCGACGCTCGCCTGGTTCGCGCGCCATGAGATGCGGCTCGCCTGGCGTGATCTCGTCGCCATGCTCACCGCCGGCCGGCGCGCGCGCGAAAAGACGGCCGTCTTCGGCGCCGCGGTCTTCGTCGCCGTCATGCACGGCATCGCCTGGCTGATCCTCAGAAACATGCCGGCGCCGGGCCCTCATCCCGATCTCGGCACCCTGATCGCCGTGACCTCGGCCATGCTCCTCTCCGGTTCCGCCATGCTGTCGCAGGCGATGGAAAACGTGACGCGCGCCTTCTATTCGCGCTCCGATCTCGAACTCATCCTATCGTCGCCCGCGCCTGTACAGCGACTGTTCGCGGTCCGCCTCGGCGCCACCGCCCTTTCCGTCGGCGCCATGTCGCTCCTGATCGCGGGGCCGTTCATCGACGTGCTCGCCTGGCGCGACGGCTGGTTCTGGCTCGGCAGCTATGGCGCGATCGGCGCGGTGGCGTTGCTCGCAACCGCGCTTGCCGTCGTCTTCACGCTCGCGCTCTTCCGCGCCATCGGCCCCAAACGGACGCGCTTTGCCGCCCAGGTCGCCGCCGCGCTGGTCGGCGCCGCCTTCGTGATCGGCATCCAGGTCGCGGCGATGCTGTCGACCGGCACGCTGTCGCGCGGCGCCTTTCTCCATTCCGCCTTCGTCACCGCGCATGCTCCCGGCCTGTACAGCGTCTTCTGGTGGCCCGCGCGCGCTGTCCTCGGCGATGGTTCCTGTCTCGCCGTGCTCAGCGCCGCGGGCATCGCGCTCTTTGGTCTGGTAACGCTCTTCGCCGCGCCGCGCTTTGCCGGTTGCGCGCTCGCCGCCGGCAGCATCGCGAAGGGCCCCCCCGCCCTGAGCCCGTCGAAGGGCCGCCTCACCCTGAGTTTGCCAAAGGGCCTGATCCCGTCGAAGGACACCCTGCGGCTTCTCCACAGGGTCCACGGCCAGGCGCGCACGCAAGGCGCCGCGCTCCGGCGCAAGGAATGGCTGCTGCTCCTGCGCGATCCCTGGCTGATGTCGCAATCCTTGATGCAGCTCCTTTATCTCCTGCCGCCGGCGTTGCTGCTGTCGCGAAACTTCGGCTTCGCAGGTCACGTCTCCCAGATCTGCGTGCCGATCTTGATCATGGCGGCGGGACAACTCGCCGGCGGGCTCGCCTGGCTCGCCATTTCCGGCGAAGACGCGCCCGATCTCATCGCCTCGGCGCCGGTAGATGCCGCACGCCTCTTGCGCGCGAGAATCGAAGCGGTGCTCGGCGCCGTCGCGCTCGTCTTCGCGCCGTTCGTCGCGGCGCTGGCTTTTGCCTCGCTTGGTACTGCCGTTATCGCGGCGGCCGGAATCGCCGCATCGGCGGCGGGCGCGACCGCCATCCAGTTGTGGTTCCGCTCACAGGCGAAGCGCAGCCATTTCCGTCGCCGTCAAACCTCGTCGCGCTTCGCCACTTTTGCGGAAGCCTTCTCCTCCATCACCTGGGCGGCCACGGGCGCGATCGCCGCCGCTGGCAGCCCGCTCGCAGCCGTCACGGCGTTTGTCGCAATTTTTATTCTCATCGCTGTGTATCGCTTCGCGCCAGCGGGCGCGGCCATGCGCAAACAGGTGACTGCAGCGCGCGTGCAAACGTTTGCCCAGTCCGCGTACAGTTAGCCACGATAGATGTGCTTAATGCCCTCGTGCGTGTGCTTTTCACATCGGGCTAGCGCCATAGTTCCCCTCCTATTGGAGCACGTTAGCATGTTCCCTGAGCCGAGTTTGCGCCAGAGTCCTAGTTCGTCTGCGCTACAGCTTTTCTGGAATTCACGTTCCTGAGCCTTGGCGCTTCCGGCTCGGGTGAGAATCCATAAGTCGCGCTGCGAATCATCCAGATAGCCCTTGTTCACCAATTTGCGTCGGGCTTGGCGAACGCCAGGCGTTTCTCTTCGGTTCCCGCCAATGGTGCGCTGCGCCGTTGGACTGTAAGGTCTAAGCGGTCGGCGAGCAGATCGTACATCGCCACCGGCTCAACTCCATGCTTGAAAAGATTTAGCGCGCAAAGGAGCTCATCCTCCACGACGGTTTCGCGAGGAACCTTGACGAGATGAAGGGGCGTGACTTTCACAGCGGGACCTCTATCACGTTCGGCCCCTTGCTTTCGAATCCGCCGCTCAGCGCAGTCGAGAATTCTTCCGCCGTGGTAACGCGGCAGGCCGGCACGCCGAGGCTTTTCGACAGCGCGATGAAATCGATGTCCGGCGGCGCGATATCGAGCGCGCTCAGCGCGCGCGGGCCGGGATTGCCGCCGAGTGACATGAGCTCGTATTTCAGGATCGCGTAGTTGCGGTTGGCGAAGATCACGGTGGTGATCGGCAGGTCTTCGCGCGCCGCCGTCCATAGGGCCTGTAGCGTATACATGAAGCTCCCGTCGCCTTCGAAGCAGAGGACCGGGCGGCCGGGAGCCGCCATCGCCGCGCCCACCGCGAGCGGCGTGCCGATGCCGATGGAGCCGCCGGTGTTGACCAGCCAGTCGTGCGGTGCGGCGCTTTGCGTCGCCGCCATCAATCCGCGACCGGAGGTGATGGATTCGTCCACCACGATCGCGTTCTCCGGCAGGAGCGAGGCGACTGCCGCGGGGATTCCGTCGAGCAGCGATGCGCCTGACGGTGCGCGCGGCGGTTCGCGTTTCTGCAGGTCCGGTTCGACATTCTGCGCGCCGAGCGCAGCAGCAAGCTGATCGAGCGCGCCGGCGCAATCTTCGTCCCTGCTTGCAAGCGACATGATCGTACAATCTTTCGGCGTGAGCGTGCTCGGCCGCGTAGGGCTGCCGAAGAACGACACCGGCGGCGGCGCGCCGACCAGAATCATCTGGCGAAATTCGGCGAGCTGCGCCAGCGCCTGGTCGGTGATGTAGGCGATGCGCTCGACCACCGGCCGTCCGCCGCCGCGTTCCATGCGGGCAAACGTAAATGGCGCCAGCAGCCTGGCGCCGGTCTTCGCCGCGATCCGGGCCGCCGCTTCCAGCCCCGCGCCTTCAGTCGTATGCGCGCCGAGCACGAGCGCCGTGCGTGCGCCATTCTTCAGAAGCTGCGCCGCCTCCTCGATCCGCGCCGCATCGGGCAGCGGCGGCGCGGGCGGAGCCTCCGGTTCGGCAATCCGTCCGCCGTCGCTCCAGGCGATATCGGCCGGGACGACGAGGGTCGCGATCCGTCCCGGCGCGGTGCGCGCCGCCGCAACGGCCGTCGCGCCGTCATAGCCCAGCTGTTCGGTGTGCCGCGCGCTCGCCAGCCAGCGCGAGAACGGTTTAGCGATCGCTTCGATGTCGGCCGCGAGCGGCGGATCGAGCGGCCGGTGAAAGGTCGCATGGTCGCCGACGAGGTTAACCATCGGAACCTCGGCCCGGCATGCATTGTGCAGGTTGGCCAGCGCATTGGATAGGCCTGGTCCCAGATGGAACAGCGTGCACGCGGGCCTTCCGGTCATCCGCGCATAGCCGTCGGCTGCGCCCGTCGCTACGCCTTCGAACAGAACCGGCACGGCCTTCATGCGCGGCTCGCGGTCGAGCGCCTCGACGAGATGGATCTCGCTCGTGCCCGGATTCATGAAGCAGTGATCGACGCCGCACGCCACCAGCGTGCGAAGCAGGCTCTCAGCCCCGTTCACGGACGTCTCCTTCTCCTGGAACCGCGGGCGTCTCGCCCGCACGCCTTGTCGCTTCGCGATGCGGCCGGGACGGCCGCGGTCCCAGGCCGCATCGTTACAGACGCCACCCATGCGTGACGAAACGATCGCCATTCACGGCGGCTACACGACCGACCCCGAAACGAAAGCGGTCGCGGTGCCAATCTATCAGACCGTCGCCTATGAGTTCGATAGCGCCGATCACGGCGCCGCACTTTTCGATCTCGAAGTGCCGGGCAACATCTATTCGCGCCTCGGCAACCCGACAGTCGGCGTGCTCGAGGAACGCATCGCCGCGCTCGAAGGCGGCTGCGCCGCGCTCTGCGTCGGATCCGGCATGGCCGCGATCCATTACGCGATCGTCAACATCGCCGAGGCGGGATCGAACATCGTGTCGACGCCGCAGCTCTACGGCGCCACCTTCACGCTCTTCGAACATGTGCTCAGGAAACAGGGGATCGGCATTCGCCTCGCGGCGAGCGACAACGCGAACGACATCGCGCCGCTGATCGACGATCAGACGAAGGCGGTTTATTGCGAGAGCATCGGCAATCCGGCGGGCAACGTCGCCGACATCGAAGCGCTGGCGCTGGTCGCGCATGGCCGCGGCGTCCCGCTGATCGTTGACAATACGCTGGCGCCGCTTCTGGTGAAGCCGATCGGCTTCGGCGCCGACATCGTCGTTCATTCGCTGACGAAGTTTTTCGGTGGCCACGGCACGACCATGGGTGGCGCCATCGTCGACAGCGGCCGCTTTCCCTGGGACGAGCAGCGCCGGCGCTTTCCGATGCTCACCGAACCGGAAGCCGCCTATCACGACGTCGTTTATACGAAGCAATACGGGGCGAGCGCCTATGTCGCGCGCTGTCGCACGGTCTGCCAACGCAACACCGGCGCGGTGCTGGCGCCGCTCTCGGCCTTCCTGCTGCTGCAGGGAACGGAAACGCTGCCGCTCCGCATGGAGCGTCATGTCGAGAACGCCGCGCGCGTCGCCTTGTACATCGCCGATCATCCGCGCGTCGCCTGGTGCAACTACAACGGCGACGTACAGGCAGCGCAATATCCCTTAGTGCGGAAATATCTGGGCGGCCGCGGCGCGCCGTTCCTCACCTTCGGCGTCAAGGGCGGCTTCGAAGTCGGCAAGCGTTTCTACGATGCGCTGAAGCTGTTCAAGCGACTGGTCAATATCGGCGACGCGAAATCGCTCGCCTGCCATCCCGCTTCGACCACGCACCGCCAGCTGACGTCTGATGAACTGGCGCGCGTCGGCGTGACGCCGGAAATGATCCGGCTGTCGATCGGCATCGAGCATATCGACGACATCACTGCCGATCTCGCGCAGGCGCTTGCGACGGCGGGCGTACAGACGGAAAGTCCGGCGAAACCGGCGCGCCTTCGCCTGGCGGCCGGCGGAGCTTCGTAATCAATGCGCATCTCAATCTCCTCTGACCAAAATAATAGTGTCATCCCCGCGAAAGCGGGGACCCAGATGCGTAGACGGCGACGAGAAGGATTCGATCGGCGGCCGTACTTGTTGTCCACGCTCCATCCTCTGGGTTCCCGCGTGCGCGGGAATGACACGTTTTTTTGTTTGCAGAATTCCTTCCGGGCCCACTGCGGGACCGCCGCGTCCTCCACGTTGAGCGTTCCTTTGCTGAAGTTCGGGTGCTGAGCCATGGCTGTGGTTGCCGCGCGGTCCGAAACGAAGCGTCATTCGCGAAGCGAATACTGCATCGAGCTTGGGATCCTGAACAACATGCCAGGCCCGGCGCTGGAGCGCACCGAACGGCAGTTCTTCGCGGTTGTCGCCGCGGCGGCGCACGACCTGCTGGTCCGGGTGCATTTCTTTTCCCTCGACACGATAGAGCGAGACGATTCGGTCCGCGCGCTGTTGCACCGCCATGCTTACGCGCGCGCGGGCGCAATTCCGGACCGCGATCTCGACGCGCTGATCGTCACCGGCACCGAGCCGCGCGAGAGCGACCTCAGACGGGAACCATACTGGCCGGAGCTCGCGCAGCTTTTCGACTGGCTTCAATACGAAGGTCCATCGACGCTGTTTTCCTGCCTGGCCGCGCACGCAGCCGTCCTGCACTACGACGGGATCCCGCGCCGGCCTCTCGCCGAGAAGCGCTTCGGGAATTTCGACCACGCCGTCGCGCGGCGCGACCCGCTCACGCACAATCTGTCTCCGCCCTTTACCGTTGCGCATTCGCGCTGGAACGAACTGGCGGAGCGCGATCTTGCAGCCGGTGGTTATCGCATCCTGACCTGGTCGCAAGAAGCGGGCGTCGAACTGTTCGTGAGGCGCGAGCATGCAGATTTCCTGTTCTGCCAGGGCCATCTCGAATACGACCGCGGTACGCTCGCGCGCGAATACCGCCGCGACGTGCGGCGCTGGCTCGCGGGTGCGGCGAGCGCCTATCCGCAACTGCCGAAGAACTATTTCTCGTCGGCGGAGACGGTGACGTTCGAGCAGTTCCGCGCCCGCGCCGCGTTCGAACGCAGCGAAGCGCTGATGATGGAATTTCCCGCCCTGGCGCGGAAGCCAGAGGGTCGAGCCAATCCCGCCGGTGCGCAGATCGTCCGCGCGTGGCTCGAGAGCATTGTCGAGAAGAAGCGTAGCGGAACGCGCTTTCGCGACGCCGCGGCGCAACCCGATTTCGCCACGGTCGCCGCATGAGCGCGGCCTTTCGCGTCGCTTCGCTCAATACGGAAGCGCCCCCTCTCCCGCCCGCCGCTTCGCGGCTCGCAACCCTCTCCCCCTCAAAGGGGGAGAGGGGGATGAGCGATGCGTCAGCATCGCGAATGGGAGAGGGGCCCTGTACAACGGCGGCGCTTGAGCAGACGCTCCTCGACATTTGGCGGCGGGTGTTGCGCGTCGCGGAGATCGGCCGCGACGACAATTTCTTCGATCTCGGCGGCGATTCGCTCCTGGCGGTCCATCTGTTCCTGGAGATCGAGCGCGCGACCGGCGTCGATCTGCCCATCACCGCCATCTATGACGCGCCCACCGTCGAAGAAATGGCGCGCCTGTTGCGGGAGGAAGCGGCGCCGCAATCCTCCCTGCTCGTGCTGTTGAAGCCCGGCACCGGCGATCCCCTGTACATCGTGCACGGCATCGGCGGCACCGTGATGGAATTCGAGAAGCTCGGCCGCCACATCCGGGTTCCGGAACCCGTCTATGCCATCCAGGCGCAGGGACTTGATGGCAAAGCCGCGCCGCTCGCGACCATCGGGGAGATTGCCGATCTGTACGTTACTGCCATCCGGAGCGTGCAGCCGAGCGGCCCCTACCGGCTGTGCGGCTATTCCTTCGGCGGCCTCGTCGCCATGGAAATGGCGACACGGTTGAAAGCCGCCGGTCACGGCATCGCCGCGCTGATCCTGATTGACGCTTATGCCCATCCGGCCACCTGGCCCATCCTGTCGCGAAGAAAAATGCGGGTGCGCCGCGCGCTTCATCTTCTGTGGCGGGCGCGGGGCCGCTCACCGGTCGAAACGTTCGCGCAAGCCCTGCGGTACCTGAAAACGCGCGGCTACTCGCGTCGGCTGTACGAATGGCTGCTCGACGAGAATCCGTCGCTGCCGTTGCCGCTGTTGCGCGTGCGCGAAGCGGGCGGCGCAGCCTTGCGCGCCTATCGTCCGGCGCCTTACGCGGGTCCCGTCACATTCCTCAAAGCCCGCGAGCGGGACAGCGAATTTCCCGATGATGCAGAGCGCATCTGGCGCCGTCTCGCGCCTCGCGCCGTCTTTCGCACCATCGCCGGCGGCCATCGAACCATCGTGACCGATCACGCCGACACCGCCGCCGCCGCCCTGACGGCATGTCTTCACAGCCTCCGCGCCGGCGCGGCCCCGCAGCAGCGCCATGATGATGCGCTTGCGCAGTCATTCGATGTCACGCCTTCGCCTCTGCTCCGCGAGGCGGTGTGATGACCTTGACGAAATCTTCTCCCCCGTGCCCTTCACATTCCTCCCCCGCGCGAAGCGGGGGGCAGGGGGACCGCGAAGCGGTGGACGGGGCAGACGCGCCGGGATCAATGCCCCCTCCGGTGCTTCGCACCACCTCCCCCACGCTTCGCGCGAGGGAGGAAAGAAATCCTCACCTCGTCAGCGAACTTATTCCGTTTTGGGCGGAGCGAACGCCGCAAGCGCCGGCACTGAGCGATGCCGTCCGCACCTGGACCTATGGCGAGCTGAACGCTGCGATCCGTGCAGCCGCGGAGACGCTGGACGACATGGGCGTGCGGAGCGGTGATCGCGTGCTGCTCGTTTGCGAAAACGCGAGCGCGGCCGTTGTTCTGTACTTCGCCTGCCTCGCGCGTCGCGCCTGGCCGGTGCTCGCGAACGCGCGGGTTTCCGATCACGAGCTGGAGGACATCCGCCACCATGCGCGCCCGCGGCTCTCGATTTTCGTCACCGAAAATTCGCTCCATGCGCTGCGCCACGCGCAGAAGACCCACGCCGCGGAAATTTCTTTCGCCGATCTCGCCGGCATCATGCTGGGACCCGTCGATGACGAGAGTGCTCCCGAACCCGGCGAAACGGATCCGGCGGACGATGTCGCGGCGCTGATCTACACCTCGGGCACTACGGGCCGGCCCAAGGGGGTCATGCTCTCGCACAGGAATCTGCTGTTCGCGGCAACCGGCGCGGCGGCCGTCCGGCGCATGGCGCCCGGCGATCGCATGCTCTCCGTGTTGCCCATCTCGCATATTCTGGGCCTTTCGGGCGTGCTCGTTGGCTCTCTCGCGAGCGGCGCCGAGGTCCAGCTCCTCGCCCGCTTCGATCCGGGATCGCTGCTCGCCAGGCTCGAACACGCCGGCACCACCGTGCTCATCGGCACGCCGGCGATGTACGGAATGATTGCGGAATACGCGGAACGAAAGGGGATCGCGCCGGTTCCCGCGCCGGCGCTCCGCATCATCGCCACCGCCGGTGCGCCGCTCGATTCCGCGACCAAGGAAAGGGCGGAACGGGTGTTCGGCCATGCTCTGTACAACGGCTATGGCATTACCGAATGCTCTCCGACTATAACCCTGACCGCGATGGATGCGCCACGCTCCGACTGCAGCGTCGGCGCGCCCCTGACGGGTATCGAAGCGCGGCTGGTGGACGCGTCGGGGGCGGACGCCGGCAAGGGTGCGATTGGCGAGCTGTGGGTGCGCGGTCCCGGCGTGATGAAGGGTTATTACCGCGCGCCGGGTGAGACCGCGCAGGCGATCGATGCCGACGGTTGGTACAAGACCGGAGATCTGGCGCGCGAGGTAGAGGGAAATTTCTCCATTGTTGGCCGCGCCAGGGAGATGCTCATCCGCTTCGGCTTCAACGTCTATCCGGCCGAGATCGAAGCGGTGTTGAACGGCCATCCCAAGGTCGCGCGATCGGCGGTGCTGGGCCGGGCGGCAATGGGCGGCGACGACATCATCGCCTTCGTGGAGGTCCGCCGCGGCGAAGACGTGACGCCGGGCGAACTTGGCGAACATGCCGCGCGGTTGCTGACGGCGTACAAACGGCCGTCGCGCTACGTGCTCGTGGATCAGCTGCCGCTGACGCCCGCCGGCAAGGTGCTGAAGAGCGTCCTCGCTGAGCAGCTGGCGAGAGCAAGCTAGCTCTTACCCGCCTTTTGGCTTTCCTCCCCCGCGCGGAACGCGTGGGGGAGGAAAGGGAGCGTTGCCGGGGGAGGGAAAGCTGTAGGGCGCCGGATGACAGGACGAAACGCTTCCCATGCGTCATCGCGACACGCGAGGGGCGCCGCCGAACCCGCCCATGGATTGTGTGATCGCGGGCGGAACGCGTAAGAAAGCCCCGAGCGGACGGGCAGGTTCATGTCTCAACTTTACGACCGGACGGCGGATGCGGTGCGCTGGATGTATGACCGGCGGATCGCCGCGCCGCCTATCCTCGACGAAACCCGCTATTTCCCTCAGGTCGCAGATTTTCAGCGGGCGTGGGAAGCCATTCGCGACGAAGCCATGGAAGTCACGCGCACTATCGCCAACGTGCCACGGTTCCATGAGCTCATGGCCGAGCAGGCGCCGATCTCGGCGAATGACGGCCGCGACTGGCGAGTCTTCGTGCTCAGGGCCTATGGCGTGGACATCGCGGAGAACATTGCGCGCTGTCCGGCGACCGCCGCGCTCGTCCATGCCTGTCCCAACGTGCTGTCCGCCTCGTTTTCCTTTCTCGCGCCGGGGAAACACATTCCGCCGCATCGCGGACCGTTTCGCGGCGTGGTGCGCTGCCACCTGGGCCTCAGCATGCCCAAGGAGGATGACGGCCGAGTCGGCGCGATCCTCTGGATCGACGGCAAGGAGCATCGCCTTGGCGACGGCGAATATCTCGTCTGGGACGACACCTACACGCACGAAGTCCACAACCGGACCGATCGGTATCGCATCGCGCTGCTGCTCGACATCTGGCGCCATGGCATGCCGCCGGACATGAACGCGCTTTCGATGGTGATCGTCGGGCTCGTGCGCCTCGGCATGCTGGTGCGCGGCAGGCCCTTCGCACTGTAATTTTCCTTCTCCCACTTTCGTTTTCCTCCCCCGCGGAGCGAAGCGACGTGGGGGAGGGGGACCGCGAAGCGGTGGAGGGGGCAAGCGCTGCGTCGCCACTAGGAACCCCTCCGGTGCTTCGCACCACCTCCCCCACGCAATGCGCGCACGAGGGAGGAAAGCTCGATTGCGCTCTGTTGGTACAAGTCTCTAAGCTTCGGCTGACAGGGGGCGCGGGGAGATCGATGAATTTCGTGACGCGCAGGAAGCCCGTCGAGGCGCTGGGCGCATCGGCCCGGAAGCTGAAGCCGAGTCTCAGTTGGCCGCATCTCGTTGCCTTGGGTGTCGGCGCCATCGTCGGCACCGGCATCTACACGCTGACCGGGATCGGCGCGGGGCTCGCGGGGCCGGCGGTCATTCTGTCCTTCGCGCTTTGCGGCGTCATCTGCGCCTGTGCCGCCCTCTGCTACGCGGAAATGGCGACGATGATGCCCGTCGCCGGCAGCGCCTACACCTACAGCTATGCGGTGCTGGGCGAGCTCGTCGCCTGGATCATCGGCTGGAGTCTGGTGCTCGAATACACCGTGGCCGCGGCGGCCGTGGCGGTCGGATGGTCGGCGCATGTCTCGGCGTTTCTCGCCGCGGCGGGATGGTCGCTGCCGAACGCGCTGGCGCACGGCCTCTTCGCCGGCGGCGTGCTCGATCTGCCGGCGATCGTGATCGGGGCCGTCGTGACGGCGCTTCTCATCATCGGCACGCGGGAGAGCGCCACCGTGAATATCGTTCTGGTGGCGATCAAACTGGCGGCGCTGGTGCTCTTCGTGGTGTTGGCGTCCACCGCCTTCGATCCTGCGCGCTTTCATCCCTTCGCGCCGTACGGTCTGGGCGCGCATGTCGATGCCGACGGCGTCAAGCGCGGCGTGCTGGCGGCGGCGGCGCTGATCTTTTTCGCCTTTTACGGCTTCGATGCGGTCTCCACCGCTGCCGAAGAGACCATCAATCCCGCACGCGACCTGACCATCGGCATCCTTGGCTCGATGGTTCTGTGCACCGCGATCTACATTGCCGTCGCCGCGGCGGCGCTGGGCGCCAGTACGTACACCGCGCTTGCCAGCACCGGCGCTCCGCTGGTGCACGTCCTCGAACTGCTGCGGCATCCGCTGGCGTCACAGCTGGTGGCGGCGGTGGCGATCGTGGCACTGCCCACCGTCATCCTGGTCTTGATGTACGGCCAGAGCCGCATCTGGTACGTGATGGCGCGCGACGGTTTGCTGCCGGAATCGCTCGCCGCCCTGCACAAGACGCGCGGCACGCCGGTCGCCATGACGCTCGTCGCGGGAGCGACTGTCATCGTGCTCGCGACAACGCTTCCGCTGGCGCGCATCGCGCTCCTTGCGAATGCCGGTACGCTGGCGGCGTTTATCGCCGTTGCCCTCTCGCTCTTCGTGCTGCGCTTGCGCGAACCGTCCCGCCGCCGCGTGTTCCGCGTGCCGTTCGGCGAAGCCGTCGCGCTCCTCTGCGTCGCCGGCTGCGTCTATCTTTTTCTCAGCGGACTGCCGCGTTTCACGCAGATCTGGTTCGTGTTCTGGAACGCGATCGGATTGGTCGTTTATCTCGCCTACGGCATGCGCAAGAGCCACCTGGCGAGGGCTGAGGCGACTACCGCATGACGCGCTTTCCTCCCCCGCGCATGCATTACGTGGGCGAGGTGGTGCGAAGCACCGGAGGGGGCAATTGGCGCGCGGCGCAGTGCTTGCCCCCTCCACCGCTTCGCGGTCCCTCTCCCACACATCGCTTTGCGACGCGGGGAGGAAAATTAAATCCGGTAGTACTCTCTGTACCACCGGACGAAGCGGGGGATGCCGTCGCGGATGGTGGTCCTGGGTTCGAAGCCGAGATCGCGGCGGCTCGTTTCGATGTCGGCATAGGTCGCGGGCACGTCGCCGGGCTGCATCGGCTCGAGCCGGACTTCCGCCTTCCGCCCCAGCGCCCCCTCGAGGACGGCGATGAAGTCCGTCAGTTTCTCGGAGCGATGGTTGCCGAGATTGTACAGCACACGCGGCGGCGAGCCTCCCGGCGGCCGGTCGATCGCGCGCACGACGCCAGCCACGATATCGTCGATATAGGTGAAGTCCCGCCACATCTCGCCGCGGTTGAAAACCCGGATCGGTTCGCCGGCAAGTATGGCGCGGGTGAAGATGAAGAGCGCCATGTCGGGGCGGCCGAAGGGCCCGTACACCGTAAAGAAACGCAGGCCCGTCGCCGGGATCCCGTAAAGATGCGCGTAGGTGCGCGCGATCAGCTCGCCGCTCCGCTTGGTCGCGGCGTAAAGCGAATCGGGTCGCGTCACCGGATCCCCGACGGCAAACGGCAGCTTCTCGTTGCCGCCATAGACCGATGACGAACTCGCATAGACGAAGTGCCTGAGGTCCGGGATGGCGCGCGCCATCTCCAGCATCACCACCTGGCCCATCACGTTTGATTGTACGTATATGTAAGGATCGACGAGCGAGTGGCGCACGCCGGCCTGGGCGGCCAGATGCACGATGACCGTGATTTCGGAGAACTCCGCCGCAATCTCCTTCATGGCTTCGCGGTCGGCGATGTCGGCTTTCCGGAAAGCGAAGCGGCTGCTCTCCCGAAGAAGCGTCAGTCGCGCCTCCTTCAGCGTGACGTCGTAATACGGGTTCAGATTGTCGACGCCGAGGACGGCGTCGCCGCGCGCGAGAAGCGCACGGGCCACATGGAAGCCGATGAATCCCGCCGCTCCGGTGAGAAGAATCATGAGTGTACCCGGGTCGCGCGAATGAGCGTTTCCCTCGCCCGCGCATGCATTGCGTGGGGGAGGTGGTGCGAAGCACCGGAGGGGGCTACTGGCGCGCGTCGCCCACTCCACCGCTTCGCGGTCCCCCTCCCCCACGCTGCGCGCGGGAGAGGAAAATCAACTTTGAGCACTCGGGTCACCACGATTCGGTCGCGCCACCGCGCATCCTTCTCACATTGTCTATTGCCGAGAACGTCCGCGTAAAGTTTTGCTTGCGGCGCGCGCGCATCGATTTACGAATTGTAAACCTTTCGGGGCAAACTGGATGGCCGGTTTTTTGGGGGCGCGGCGCGCGCACGAGGGCAAGCTTTGAGCCGAACACGAACGATGGGAGCCTATCAGCCGCGCACCCGCCGCGCGGCATTTACGGACCGTCTCGAGGATTTCCGCCGCGCGGTGGCGCATTTCGTCAGCTCGGTTCTGTTCCGCGGCTCAGGACTCCTGCTTCTCCTGGGCTCGGTTGCCGGGCTCCTCGCGCTTGCGACCTACAACCCCCAAGACAGCAGCCTCAACAATGCGACGGCCCGCGATTCGCTCAACTGGCTTCAAGGTCCTGGGGCGACCGCCGCCGATCTGCTCCTCCAGCTCTTGGGGCTGGCCGCGTTTGTCGCATTGGCGGTGCCCGCCGTGTGGGGGACCATGGCGCTCTGCGGCCGGGGCCTTCGGCGGGCGAACCTGCGGGCTCTCGCTTGGCCGTCGGGCACACTGATTGTCGCTGCCGCCCTGGGCGGCCTCTCGCCACCTTTCGTGCTGCCGGCCGGTGCCGGCGGGCTTGTCGGGATTGCCGTCTTCGGTCTCGTCCGTCACGCGGCGCAATGGCAGGAATCGCGCTGGCTTCTCTATGCCATTCCGGCGCTCCTTCTCCTCGTCGGGTCGCCGGTTTCCTTCTTCGCGACGGGCCTGCGCCTCCAACCGCTCCTGAGAGCGCTTGCCGCCGGGGTGTTCGGCGCGCGGAGCGGTGTGCGGTTTGTAGGCCGGATTTTTTCACGCAGCCGCACCGAAGAGGACCAAGAGGAAGACGCGGATGTTGCGGATTCCTCGCTCGACCTCGCGCCCGAGCCCGTTGCCGCCGCTACCGGCGATCTGCGCGGCACGCGCGTGCGGCGCGAGCAGGCGAAGCGCCCCTCACCGCGTCCCAAATCCGCCTCGCAGCCCGCGCTCGATCTCGGGGAAGGCGAATATCAGCTGCCGGCGCTCGGCCTTCTCGCCGAACCGGTGCGCATTCAGGACCGCACGGCGCAGAGCGACGAAGCGCTGGAAGAGAATGCGCGCATGCTCGAAGCGGTGCTGGGCGATTTCGGCGTGCGCGGGCGCATCGTCGCGGTACGACCCGGACCGGTCGTCACACTGTACGAGTTCGAGCCGGCGGCCGGAGTAAAATCGTCGCGCGTCGTCAGCCTCTCCGACGACGTGGCGCGATCGATGAGCGCGGTCGCGGCGCGCATCGCCGTCATTCCCGGCCGCAACGTGCTTGGCATCGAACTGCCCAACCTGACGCGCGAAACCGTGTTCCTGCGCGACCTGATCGCGAGCGGCGAATACGAACGTGCGCGTGCGCCGCTGGTGCTGGCGCTCGGCAAGACGATCGGCGGCGAACCGGTAATGGCCGATCTCGCCAAGATGCCCCATCTCCTGATCGCCGGCACCACGGGATCAGGCAAATCCGTAGCGCTCAACACGATGATCCTGTCGCTGCTCTACCGGCTCTCGCCCGATCAGGGACGGATGATCCTGATCGATCCCAAGATGCTGGAACTGTCGGTGTATGAGGGGATTCCGCATCTCCTGGCGCCGGTCGTCACCGACCCGCGCAAGGCGGTGGTGGCGCTCAAATGGGCGGTGCGCGAAATGGAAGAGCGCTATCGCAAGATGTCGAAGCTCGGCGTGCGCGGCGTCGAAGCCTTCAACGAGCGCGTGAACAAGGCGAAGGAAAAAGGCGAGACGCTGAAGCGCACGGTCCAGACGGGATTTGATCGCGAGTCCGGCAAGCCGATCTACGAGGACGAAACGCTCGACCTCGAGCACATGCCGTACATCGTGGTGGTGGTCGACGAAATGGCCGACCTGATGATGATCTCGGGCAAGGAGATCGAAGGCGCGGTGCAGCGCCTCGCCCAGATGGCGCGCGCCGCGGGCATTCACCTGATCGCTGCTACGCAACGGCCGTCGGTCGATGTGATCACCGGCACCATCAAGGCGAATTTCCCGACGCGCATCAGTTTCCAGGTCACTTCGAAGATCGACAGCCGCACCATCCTGGGCGAACAGGGCGCGGAGCAGCTGCTCGGCCAGGGCGACATGCTGTACATGATGGCCGGCGGCCGCATCAGCCGCATCCACGGTCCCTTCGTCACCGATCGTGAAGTCGAGGACGTGGTGCGGTTCCTCAAGACTCAAGGGAGGCCCGACTATCTCGATGCCGTGACCGAAGAACAGGACGACGACAGCGACGATCCGTACGGCATCTTCGGCGACGGCGGCGGCAGCCAGAGCGGCGACGAATTGTACGACAAGGCGCTCGCCATCGTCGCGCGCGAACGCCGCGCCACCACGAGCTATATCCAGCGGCGGCTCGTCATCGGCTATAACCGCGCCGCGCGGCTGATCGAACGCATGGAAGACGAAGGCGTGATTTCCAAGCCCAATCACCAAGGCAAACGTGAAGTTCTCCTCCCGGACCACGACAACGAGTGAAGCGCACGCCCCGGCTTACGGGGGCGGAGGCGCACTTTCATTTTCCTTCCCCGCGCGTAGCGTGGGGGAGGTCCTGCGAAGCAGGGGAGGGGCAACGAAATCGCGCCACCAATTGCCCCTCTGGTGCCCCACGCAATGCATGCGCGGGGGAAAGTGTGTGCGATTAGAAGGATGAAGCAGTTGATTGTTCGGCTCTGTGCGATCGCAGCCATTCTCGTCACGACGACTACCGCACACGCGGCGGGGAATGCAGGGGCGGGCGTCGGACTCTTCAGCCGCTGTGCGATCTGCCACAGCAACAGCAAGGGCGGGCCCAACAAGCTCGGGCCCAACCTTTTCGGCGTGGTCGGGCGCAAGGCCGGGACCTACCCCGGGTTTTCTTATTCCGCGGCGATGCAGCACGCAGGCTTCGCGTGGACGGCAGCGAAACTGAACGACTACCTCGCAAACCCGCAAAAGGTCGTGCCGGGCAACGATATGCCCTTCGCCGGAATTCCGGACGCCGGGCAGCGGGCGCACATCGTCGCCTATCTCGCCACCTTGAAATAGCCTCCCGTGCGGCAGAATGCCGCGACCGACAGCCTTTGTGCAGCGCAGCAAAACGGACGACCTTGGCCGTTAATCATTGGCCATGGTCCGCAGTTTGCCTATGATTGACACTTGGAGCGGGGGGCGCCTAGTTTTTGCGCCGCACAACAGACAGTTTTTCGGACGGCGCGCCGTGCCGCGATCGGGTCGCTTGAGGCCATGAAGATTCTCGTGCCCGTGAAGCGGGTCATCGATTTCAACGTCAAACCGCGGGTGAAGGCCGATCAGAGCGGGGTCGATCTCGCCAACGTCAAGATGGCGATGAATCCCTTCGACGAGATCGCCGTCGAGGAAGCGCTGCGGCTGAAGGAAAAAGGCAAAGCGAGCGAAGTCGTCGTCGTCTCGATTGGCCCGCAGGCGGCGCAGGAGACCATCCGCACGGCACTCGCCATGGGCGCCGACCGCGGTATCCTGGTGAAGGTCGACGGCCCGGTCGAGCCGCTCGCCGTCGCGAAAATTCTACAAGCCGTCTCAACCGAAGAGAGTCCGGGCCTCGTCATCCTCGGCAAGCAGGCGATCGACGATGATTCCAACCAGACCGGCCAGATGCTCGCGGCGCTGCTCGGCTGGGGACAAGGCACCTTTGCGCACAGGGTCGAGATCGACAACGAGACCGTGCGCGTCGAGCGGGAGATCGACGGCGGGCTGCAGACCGTTGAGCTGAAATTGCCGGCGATCGTGACCACCGATTTGCGGCTCAATGAGCCGCGCTACGCCTCGCTGCCCAACATCATGAAGGCGAAGAAAAAGCCGATCGCGGAAAAATCGCCTGCCGATTACCGCGTCGACACCACGCCGAGGCTGAAGGTGTTGAAGGTGACGGAGCCGCCGAAGCGCCAGGGCGGCGTGAAGGTCAAGACTGCGGCCGAGCTGATCGATAAGCTGAAAAACGAGGCGGGGGTCATCTGATGACCACGCTCGTCATCGCCGAACACGACAACCGTGTCCTGAAGGATTCGACGGCGAAAACCGTGGCGGCTGCCGCGCAACTCGCCGCACCGGTGCACGTTCTCGTCGCCGGGAAAAACTGCGCCAGTGTCGCCGATGCGGCGGCGCGGCTTTCGGGCGTTGAAAAAATCCTCCTCGCCGATGCGGATGTGTACGAGAAGATGCTTGCCGAAGAGATGGAGGCGCTGATCCTCTCGGTCGCTTCCGGTTACGATGCCTTCCTCGCGCCGGCAACCACCGACGGCAAGAACTATATGCCGCGCGTGGCGGCAAAACTGGACGTGCCGCAGATTTCGGAAATCCTCGGGGTGGAATCGGCCAATGTGTTCCGCCGCCCGATCTATGCCGGCAACGCCATCGAAACCGTCGAAGCGCCGGCCGGGAAAAAAGTCATCACCGTGCGCACGACAACGTTCAAGCCGGTCGAGGAAAAAGGCGCGGCGCCGGTCGAGCGCGTCGACGCGCCGGCCGCCCGTGGTCTCTCGCGCTTTGTCTCCGAAGAGCTCTCGAAATCCGAGCGTCCCGAACTTACATCTGCGCGGGTGATCATTTCCGGTGGTCGCGGCCTTCAATCCGGCGAAAATTTCCGCCTGCTCGAAAAAATCGCGGACAAGCTCAACGCGGCGCTCGGCGCGAGCCGTGCCGCCGTCGATGCCGGCTTCGTTCCCAACGACTATCAGGTCGGCCAAACGGGAAAGGTGGTCGCGCCGGAGCTGTACATTGCGGTCGGAATTTCCGGCGCCATCCAGCATCTCGCCGGCATGAAAGATTCGAAAGTCATCGCCGCCATCAACAAGGACGAAGAGGCACCGATCTTCCAGATCGCGGATTACGGCCTCGTCGGCGACCTGTTCAAGGCGATACCGGAAATGGAAGAGGAGTTAACCCGTCTGGGTTATTGAAAACATCGGGCGTGGCTCTCCTCGCGAGAGGGACGTGGAGGGCAGCCGCGCCAAACGGAGATCGAACGGAAACATGAATATCGAACGGGTGGGAATCATCGGCGCGGGACAAATGGGCGGGGGCATCGCCCATGTCTGCGCGCTGGCCGGCTTTGACGTTCTTCTCGAGGACGTCGACAAGGACGCCCTGTCGCGCGCGGTGGGCACCATCGAGCACAATTTGCACCGCCAGGCGGCGCGCGGGCTGATCAGGGATGAGTCGGTTGCGCCGGCGCTCAAGCATATACACACGACGCTCACGCTCGACGACATGAAGGATCGCGACGTCGTGATCGAAGCGGCGACAGAAGACGAAGCGGTCAAGCGAAAGATCTTCCAGGACCTGTGTCCGCGCCTCAACAGCGGCACCCTCATCGCCACCAACACCTCGTCGATTTCGGTGACACGGCTCGCGGCGTCGACGGACCGGCCCGAGCATTTCATCGGCCTCCATTTCATGAACCCCGTCCCGATGATGCAACTCGTCGAAGTCATCCGCGGCATCGCCACCGACGATACCACCTTCCAGGCGGCGCTCGACATCGTGAAGCGGGTCGGCAAGACCGCCGCTTACGCCGAGGATTTCCCGGCCTTTATCGTCAACCGCATTCTTTTGCCGATGATCAACGAAGCGGTGTACACATTGTACGAAGGGGTCGGCAATGTTGAAGCGATCGACACCGCGATGCGGCTCGGCGCCAACCATCCCATGGGTCCCTTGCAGCTTGCCGATTTCATCGGTCTCGATACCTGCCTGTCGGTGATGCAGGTGCTTTATGAAGGCCTCGCCGATTCCAAATACCGCCCCTGTCCGCTCCTGGTTAAATACGTCGAGGCGGGCTGGCTCGGCCGCAAGACCGGACGCGGCTTCTACGATTACCGCGGCGAACACCCCGTCCCGACAAGATAATATTTCCACCGCAAAATTGCTTCACGCGGACCCGCTTAGCGAACCCAGAAAACAATTTGCTCCAAAAAATAAATTATCATCCCCGCGCAAGCGGGGAACCCAGATGTTTGAACGAGAAGAGGGCACCGAGATAGTCGGCATAAGTGCTCGAAACACCGGTGACGAACTCCTGGGTCTGTTTTCGCGCGCTACGCATCTGGGTTCCCGCTTTCGCGGGAATGACACTGTTGTTTTGGATGCGAAGTTCGGCCCCGCATAGGTTTGCGCTTGGGCCGCGCTTCCCCCGGAGCCGGGCGCGGGAATCACACTCTTTTTAAATGCGAGCAAATAATTTCAACTCGTGTTCCGCGCCTCTGCGTCTCCGCGTGCTAATGTCGGGCGGCGAAATGTTTGGCGAGGCGGATAGTGGCCGTTCACGCGTGTAAGCAGCTTCATAGGCGTTTGATAAAGCGTGTCGCGATCGCACTTTCTTCCGGACTTGCCTTGTACGGCTGCAAGGCGCCGCCACCGCCGCCACCTCCGCCGGCGGCGGAGATCTGGCCGACGGCGGGATGGCTGAGCGCCTCGCCCGAATCGCAGGGCATCGATTCGAACAGGCTGGCCCAGGCGATCGAGATCATTCGCGCGCGTCATCTGCCGGTGCACAGTCTGGTTGTCGAACGCAACGGCACCATCGTTCTCGATGCCACCTTCTTTCCGTTTCACAGCGATGAGACGCACGACGTCGCGTCGGTGACGAAGAGCGTTATCTCGACTCTTGTCGGCATCGCCGAGCGCGATCATCGTCTGGGCAGTCTCGACCAGCCCGTCTCCACGCTGCTGCCGGCCGAGAATCTCGGCGGCGATCCGGGCAAGAGCCGCATCACCCTCGCGAACCTTCTCAGCATGACGTCCGGTCTCGATTGCCGCGCGCCGGCAGGCGTCAATCTGCTTCGCCAGATGGAGCAAAGCTCCGACTGGGTGGGGTTCACCTGGAACCTGCCGCAGACCTGGGCTCCCGGAACGAATTTCGCCTATTGCGCGGGCGGCCTGCACATCGTCTCCGCCGTTCTCAGCGCCGCGACCGGGGAAAGCGCCTTCTCGCTGGCGCAGCGGGAACTCTTTGCGCCGCTCGGCATCACGCGGGTGGCGTGGCCCGCGGATCTGTACGGAAATTCGCACGGGTTCGCCGATCTCGAACTCAGCCCCCGAGACGCCGCCAAGCTCGGCTATCTCTGGCTGCATTATGGCCGTTGGGAGAATTCGCAGATCGTCCCCAGCGAATATCTCCGAGCGGCGCTCACCGGGCGCGCAATCGTCGAGGCGGGGATCCAATACGGTTACGGTTTTTGGCTCTATCCTTCCCACACGCCGTACGATTTCGAAGCCAATGGCCGCGGCGGCCAACGCATCACCGTAATACCGAGCGAAAACATGGTTGTAGTGGAGACCGGCGGCGGCGCCGACGCAAACGTCGTCGCGCCCTATATCGCGGCGGCGGTGAGCGCGAGCGCGGCCCTGCCGGCCGATCCCGAGGGCGAGGCGCGGCTGGCGGCAGCCGTGAGCGCCGCATCAGCCCCGCCGGCTGCGATCGCGCCCGCCGCCATTCCGGCCTGGGCCGCGGCGATCTCCGGCGTGACCTTCGTCGTCAGCGACAATCCGCTGAAGCTGCGAACCATCCGATTTGCTTTTTTCAGCGCCACGCAGGCGTCGGTGCAATTCGTATTCGCGAACGGCGCGCGCAGCGAATATGCGATCGGCCTCGACGGCGTGCCGCGTCTCACCTTCGACGCGGCATCTGCCCATCGGGTGGCGATGACGGGGTGGTGGCGCGTCAACGGTTTCGATCTCGACTACAATACCGTCGCACGGATCGATGATTATGTGCTGTACGTCACGCCGACGCCCACGGGGCTCGCGATTCATCTGACGGACCGCGACGGCCCGGACAACGTGCTGCTCACCGCCCTGCCGCAAACGGCGGTGCGCCCTTCGACAGGCTCAGGGTGAGATCTTTCTTTGGCCCTCATCCCGGGAAATTAGGGACAGGAAATCGTCCCACCGTGACCCTTGGAACACGGCGGCCGGGACACGAATCCTGTCCCCAATTTCCCTCTAGCGGCGCGGTTTCGTCTTTCGGCGTGGCTTGGCTCTGCGCGTCGCGGCAGGCTTTCGCTTCGCCGGCGCGCGGCGCTTTGCTTTCGAAGCGCGCGCCTTTCCCGCCGCAGCGCCTTCGGGGCGCGGGTGGTTGGGTTCGTACACGCCGAGCCTGCCGCCGCCGGGAAGCGTGATTTCGACCACGGTACCCCAGCGCTGCTGCCGCGGTTCCGTGCAGGCGATGCCCAGCCGCTGCATCTCGGCGACGAAACGCCGGGCGTCGCTGCACATGAGATAGAGCTGGTGAACGTCATTCCGATCGGAGTCATGGATGGCCACCTCGGCCGCGGGAACGCGGAAAATCAGAAATCCCCCGCCTGCATCCACCGCAGGGAAATTGAGCACCCCACCGAAAAAGGCCTTGTCGGCCGAGGGGTTCCTGCTCTGCAGCATTACATGGGCGCCGATGATCATGGGACAACTCCTCTTGCGCGCGGGATGTGATAGCATGATCGGCAGTTCGCGGCGTGGGAGAGAGACATGCGACGGGTGGTTGCGGTTTTGGCGTTCGTGTGCCTTGCCGGATGCAGCGTTTTTCGCAGCTTAAGCGGGGCGCCGCCGGCCTATGTCGTCTTCTTCGACGACAGGAACGTGACGCTGACCGCCGACGCGCGGACGATCGTAGACGACGCGGCCGCGGAGGCGAAAAAGAATCCGGTGGAATATGTGCAGATCACCGGGCCGAGCACCAAGGCCGCCGCCGGCTACGACCCCTCGCTCGCCGAGGCGCGCATGCGCATCGTCGAGCAGACGCTGATTTCGGATGGCGTCCCCGCCGAGCGGCAATTCCGCACCGAACCGACGCTCGACACCCTGGCGAACGACAAGACGGGCCGCCAGCGCGTGGAGATCCGCATCGTGGACGTGAAGCCTCCCGCTTCATGAAGATCGTCGAGGGCGATCTTCGCGATCCGAAGATTGTCGCGCTTCTGCGGTTTCACGCCACGACAGCGGCCGCCCAAACCGAACCCGGCAGCGCGCATGCTCTGGATGCGGACGGCCTCTCCTCGCCGGATATCGAGTTCTGGGCGGCCTGGGACGACGCAGAACTGTTGGGATTTGCAGCACTGAAGCAGCTTTTGCCAGGGCACGGCGAAATCAAATCGATGCATGTCGTGCAGACCCAACGGCGCCGCGGGACCGGCAAGGCTTTGCTTGATCACCTGATCGAGAGAGCCCGCGCGAAGGGCATGCAGCGGCTCAGCCTCGAGACCGGATCGTGGGATTACTTTCGGGCGGCGCAGGCGCTGTACAAAAACCACGGCTTTGTCGAATGTGCGCCCTTCGGCGATTACCGGCCCGACCGCAACAGCATCTTCATGACGCTGGAACTGCCCTAGCGCGCGATTCGCGTGAACGACTCAGTCTCACCCTGCGACAAGCTCAGCGTGAGGCTAATTTTTTTGCCCTCATCCTGAGCCCGTCGAAGGATGAGGGCGACCAGTCCCGCGTGTTACATCTGCATGGTCCAGCCTTCGACGCCCATGGCGGCCTGACGGACCGCTTCGCTGAGGGTGGGGTGGGCGTGGCTGGTGCGCGCGATGTCTTCGGAGGCGGCGCCGAATTCGACGGCAAGCGCGGCTTCGGCGATCAGATCGCCGGCTTCGTGGCCGAGAATATGTACGCCAAGAACGCGATCAGTCTTCGCCTCGGCGAGCATCTTCACGAAGCCGTCCGTGGCGGCGAGCGTCTTCGCGCGTGGATTGGCGGTGAACGGGAACTTGCCGGTCTTGTAGGCGATCCCCGCGGCTTTCAGCTCATCCTCGGTCTTGCCGACACTTGCCACCTGGGGCGCGGTGTACACCACCGCCGGAATCGCGTCGTAATTGACGTGTCCGGCGCGGCCGGAGATGCGTTCGGTGCAGGCGATCGCCTCGTCTTCTGCCTTGTGCGCGAGCATTGCGCCTTCGCGGCAATCGCCGATGGCGCGGATGCCCTCCACATTGGTGCGGAATTCGGAATCCGTGATCACGCGGCCTTTGGCGTCGCGTTTCACGCCGATTTCCTCCAATCCGAGTCTGTCGGTGAACGGCTTTCGCCCGATCGCCACCAGCACGACATCGGCGTCGAGCACCGAGCGCGCACCGTTCCCGTCTTCCACCTGCACGCTGAGCGCACCCGCCTTGCGCTCGATCCCGGCGACCTTGCTCGACAGGAGGAAGCGCATGCCCTGGCGCTGCAGGATACGCTGGAACTGTTTGGCGATTTCCGCGTCCAGCCCCGGAGTGATGCGGTCGAGGAATTCGACGACCGTCACATCGCTGCCCAATCGGCGCCACACCGAGCCGAGCTCGAGCCCGATATAGCCGGCGCCGACTACCAGAAGGCGTTTGGGCACGGTTTCCAGCGCGAGGGCGCCGGTCGAGGACACGATCTGCTTTTCGTCGATCGCAACGCCGGGCAGCGGCGCAACATCGGAGCCCGTGGCGATGACGATATGTTTCGCCGCGAGCGTTCGCGTGTTGCCGTCACGCGTCTTCACCGCAACTTTGCCGGGCGCGGTGATGCGCGCCTCGCCCACGATCCCTTCCGCTTTGTATTTCCGGAACAGATATTCGACGCCGCGCGTCAGTTCGCCCACGACCTTGGTCTTGTGCGCCATCATGCCGGCGAGATCGACCGCTGCCGTGCCTTTTATCCCGAGCTTTGCAAAATCCTTGGTCGCGAGCTCGTACAGTTCGCTGGTGTAAAGCAGCGCCTTCGACGGGATGCAGCCGATGTTGAGACAGGTGCCGCCGAAACTGCCGCGACTGTCGATGCAGGCGACGCTGAGCCCCAGCTGGCCCGCGCGGATGGCGCCGTTGTAGCCCCCCGGGCCGCCACCAATGACAACGACATCGTACGTATCAGCCATTTTTCATAGTCATTCCCGCGCAAGCGGGAACCCAGATGCGTAGAACGGGAAGGCAAGGTACGAACAGCGTCACGCGTTTCTGGAAACGTGTGCCAATCGTTGGTTCTCTTTTTCTTCTGCAATCATCTGGGTCCCCGCTGGAGTTTACGCTTGGGCCGCGCTTCGCGCGGACCCGGGCGCGGGGATGACAATTAAGGGAGACGTGCACGAACATCACACGTCCAGCAGCAGGCGCTGCGGGTCTTCGAGATTTTCCTTCACCCGCACGAGAAAGGTGACCGCCTCGCGGCCGTCGACGAGCCGGTGATCGTAGGAGAGCGCCAGATACATCATCGGACGGATCTCGACCTTGTCGTCGATCGCCACGGGGCGCGGCTGGATCTTGTGCATGCCGAGGATGCCCGATTGCGGCGCGTTCAGAATCGGCGTCGACATCAACGAGCCGAAGACGCCGCCGTTCGAAATCGTGAAGGTGCCGCCCTGCAATTCTTCGAGCTTCAGCTTACCGTCGCGCGCGCGCGCGCCGAAATCGGCGATCGTTCCCTCGATCTGCGCGAGGCTCAGGCGATCGGCATCCCGTACAACGGGAACCACAAGCCCGCGCTCCGTCGCCACCGCCACGCCGATGTCATAGTAGTTCTTGTAGATGATGTCATTGCCTTCGATCTCGCCGTTGATGCCGGGCAGCTCTTTGAGCGCGGCGACGCAAGCCTTGACGAAGAAGCTCATGAAGCCGAGGCGCACATGATGTTTCTTCTCGAAGGTCTCCTTGTACTCGCCGCGAAGCGCCATCACGTGGCTCATATCGACTTCGTTGAAGGTCGTGAGCTGCGCGGCGATGTTTTGCGATTCCTTGAGGCGGAGCGCCATGGTGCGCTTCAGCCGCGACATCGGCACGCGCTCCTCGCGGTCGGCGCGCAGCCGGGGTCCCGGGGCCGCGACTTCGACAGGGCCGGCGCGTTCCGCCGCACGCGCTTCGAGCGCCGCCAGCATGTCGCCCTTGGTGACTCGGCCATCCTTGCCGCTTCCCGAAACATCGGCGGGGCGCAGGCCCGTTTCCTCGGCGATGCGCCGAACCGACGGCATCAGCGCGGTTGCCTGTACGGCCAGTCCTGGCGGAGGCGGTGTTTCCTCCCCCGCAGCACGCGAGGGCGGCGTTGAAGGCTGCACAGCAGTGCGAGACGGAGGGGGCCTTTCTGCGGTTTTGGCCGGGGCACCTTCCGCGATCGTGCCCAGAAGCGCGCCGACCTGTACCGTGTCGCCGGTTTTCACCGCGATCGATTGTAGCGCGCCGTCGGCAGGGGCCGGCACTTCGACCGTCACCTTGTCGGTTTCGAGCTCGAGCAGCGGTTCGTCGCGCGCGACGGATTCGCCCTGGGCCTTGAACCACTTCCCGACGGTCGCTTCGGTCACCGACTCGCCCATCGCCGGCACTTTGATTTCGATCGTCATTTTTCAAATCCGTACAGTTTCTCCGCCACCGCCCAGTGCGTGCGCGGGAGGAGGAAAACAAAAACGTCTCCGCGCAAAAAACGTGTCATGTTCACAGCGTCAGAGCTTCGTCGAGGAGGGTGTGCAGTTCGCCGGTGTGCTGGCTGAAGAGGCCTGAGGCGGTCGAGGCGAATTCCGGCCGGCCGATGTAGCGTGGCCATGCCGGTTTGCCGCCCATTGCCGATGCCGCGTGAATGTACGGCGCGACGAACGTCCACGCGCCCTGGTTCCTCGGCTCTTCCTGACACCAGACGATCTCCGCTTTCGGAAAACGCGCTAGTTCGCTCGCGATCGCTTTCTGCGGGAAAGGATAGAGCTGCTCGATGCGCAGGAGCTGGATGCGATCAAGCCGCCGCTTCTCGCGCTCCTCGAAGAGATCGTAATAGACCTTCCCGGTGCACAGAACGACCCGCGCGATGGCATTGTCGGCCGCCAACGCCAGCGACGATCCCGGCTCGGCCTCTGCACCGTCCCACAGAATGCGGTGAAAACCGGACCCGGTGGCGAAATCGGCGAGATGCGAGACCACCCGTTTGTGCCGCAGCAGTGATTTCGGCGTCATCAGCACGAGCGGCTTGCGGAACGGCCGATGCACCTGGCGGCGCAGGACGTGGAAGTAATTGGCCGGCGTGGTGCAGTACGCCACCTGCATGTTGTCCTGCGCGCAAAGCTGCAGGAATCGCTCGATCCGGGCAGAGGAATGTTCCGGTCCCTGGCCTTCGTAGCCGTGCGGCAACAAGAGCACGAGGCCGCACATCCTGAGCCACTTCATCTCGCCCGAGGCGATGAACTGGTCGATGATGACCTGCGCGCCGTTTGCGAAGTCGCCGAACTGCGCCTCCCAGAGGACAAGCGCGCGCGGCTCGGCCGAGCTGAAACCGTATTCGAAGCCGACCACCGCCTGTTCCGAAAGCAGCGAATCGATGGCTTCGAACGGCGCCTGACCTTCGCGCACATGACAGAGCGGCAGGTAACGTGCTTCGGTCTCCTGATCGACCAGCACGGCATGGCGCTGCGAGAACGTGCCGCGCGTGGAATCCTGCCCGGAAAGCCGGACCGGACAGCCTTCGTCGAGCAGCGTCCCGAAGGCGAGCGCCTCCGCCGTCGACCAGTCGATGCCTTCGCCCGCCTCGAGCATGCGCGCTTTGGCCTCGAGCTGGCGGGCAATCGTGCGATGCAGATGGAAATCCTGCGGAACTGTGGTGAGCGCGCGTCCGACCGCGCGAAGTTTTTCGATCGGCACGGCCGTTTCGCCGCGGCGATCGCCTTCCGGCGCGGTGGCGAAACCCGTCCAGCGGCCGTCGAGCCAGTCTGCGCGGTCGGGACGGTGCGTCTTCGCCGCTTCGAATTCGGCAGCGAGGTGCGTGTTGAACGTCTGCAGCATCGCCTGCACATCGCTCTCGTTGAGCGTGCCTTCGGCGATGAGCCGCGCCGCGTAAAGCGCAAGTGTGGAGGGGTGGTCCTTGATGGCGCGGTACATGAGCGGCTGGGTGAACGATGGCTCGTCGGTCTCGTTGTGGCCGAAGCGCCGGTAGCAGAACATGTCGATGACAACATCCTTGTGAAACAGCTGACGGAATTCGGTGGCGATGCGCGCGCAATGCACCACCGCTTCGGGATCGTCGCCGTTCACATGAAAGATGGGTGCCTGAACCATCAGCGCCACATCGGACGGATAGGGCGAGGACCGCGCATACGCAGGCGTGGTGGTGAATCCGATCTGGTTGTTGACAATGAAATGAATTGTGCCGCCGGTACGGAAACCTTTGGTTCCCGACATGGCGAAGCATTCGGCGACGATTCCCTGCCCCGCGAAGGCCGCGTCGCCGTGGATGAGCAGCGGCAGCACGCTCGCGCGTGCATCGTTATCGTTCAGCTGCTGCTGTTTCGCGCGCGCCTTGCCGAGCACCACCGGATCGACTGCTTCGAGATGCGATGGGTTGGGTGTCAGCGAAAGATGGACGCTGCGGTTGTCGAATTCACGGTCCGATGACGCGCCGAGATGATACTTCACATCGCCCGAGCCTTCGATGTCGCTCGGATTGGCACTGCCGCCCTGAAATTCATGGAAGATCTGCCGGTACGGCTTCGCCATCACATTCGCGAGCACGTTGAGCCGCCCGCGATGGGACATGCCGAGCACGATCTCTTTCACGCCGAGCTGCCCGCCGCGCTTGATGATCTGCTCGAGGGCCGGGATCATCGCCTCGCCGCCGTCGATCCCGAAGCGCTTGGTGCCGACAAATCGCAGCGCGGAGAATTTCTCGAAGCTTTCCGCTTCGACGAGCTTGTTCAGGATCGAGCGCTTGCCTTCCGGTGTGAAGCTGATCTCCTTGTCGGGGCCTTCGATCCGCCGCTGCAGCCAGTCCTTCTCGGCCGGATCGATGATGTGCATGAACTCGTAGCCGATGCGGCCGCAATAGGTGCGCCTTAAAAGCTCCACCATCTGCCGCGGCGTCGCCGTTTCGAGCCCGAGCACGCCGTTGATATAAACGGGACGGTGGATATCGCTCGCGTGAAAACCGTAGAACTCCGGATCGAGCTGCGGCAGCGCCGGTTTCGGCGCAAGCTTCAAGGGATCGAGATCGGCCGCGAGATGGCCGATGACGCGATAGGCGCGTACGAGCTGAATGGCGCGGATGGATTCGCGCGCGGCGGCGCGGGAATCGGCGATCGAAGCCGCCGCACCGTCGGCGGGCCAGTAGCCGGTCAGTGCGCCGAGAAGATCGGCATCGTCGCGGGCGACGCGTGGGCGCAGGCGCGGCCGATGCTCGGCGCTTGCGCGGTACGCGCTCGCGGGACGTTCGCCCAATTCGGCGAAGAACTGGCGCCAGCTCGGATCGACGGACTCGGGGTTCTCCAGAAACCGCGCGTACAGCTCTTCGATGAAGCCTGAGTTGGCGCCTGAGAGAAACGACGTCGATTCGAGAATGGCGTTCGAGTCGCGCAGCCTCTTCTGTGAATCCGGTCCCGTCATCCGATGCCTGCCTTATTGCTCACCAGGCCGGGCGTGACCCGGCAACCCAGAAAAATGATTCGGCCCAACTGGATGGCCGGCTCTTGGCCGGCCATGGAGAGAAGTAGGATGTGTTGCGAAGACGTTCACGCGCTTTTCCTAGCCCAACGCGCGGGAGAGGCAAACCTTTCGTTCGCCTTGCCGCCAACCAAGCCTTAATATGGGATCGGCTGCCGGTGATTCCGAGGCGGCGAGCAGGGGATCACCGTCGGTGATCGCAAAACGGCTCTACTCGATCGATGCGCTGCGGGGCTTGGGCGCGCTCGCCATCGTCTTCTGGCATTGGCAGCATTTCTGGGCCGTTCGCGGCACCTGGCAGGCGGTCTGGAGCCGTGCCGAGGAGCCCTTCTATTGGACGTTCAAGCCGCTCTACGACCAGGGTTGGGCGGCGGTCGACATCTTCTTCGCCGTCTCGGGTTTCGTCTTCTTCTGGCTCTATCTCGAGCCCGTTGCGAAGCGCGAGATCGGCGCCGGCAAATTCGCGCTGCAGCGTCTGTCGCGGCTTTATCCGCTTTATTTCGTCACGCTCCTCGCCGCTACGGCGATGCAGTTCGCGTTTCACAGCCGCACGGGAAATTTCTTCATTTTCGATGCCAACGACTGGCCGCATTTCGTGAAGAGCATTTTTCTCGTGCAGAACTGGCTGCCGCCCGACGAGCTGCAATCCTTCAACGGTCCGGCCTGGGCGGTGTCGATCGAGGTATTTCTGTACATTGTGTTCTTTGCCGCGGTTCGCCTCGGCCTGCGCGGACCCATCGGCGCGATCTTTCTCGCGGTCCTTGGCGCGATCGTGTTCTTCTGGGACGGACAGATCGGCCGCGGCATCATGGGATTCTTCTGGGGCGCGGCGACTTTCTACGCCGTCAGCGCGGCTGTTTCACATCCTCGCGCGAGGATGATCGCGACAGGGGTGATCCTCGCAGCCATTGCCACCTGGATAGTCTGCATCGTCGAAATCTATCTCGGACCAATTCAGGCGCTCTTCGCGGTAACGCCGTTCGCGAAGTTCTTCGCGGCGCACGAATATCCGATCTTTCTTCAGGCGTACATTTTTATTGTCGTACCGCTGACGCTCGCCGCCCTTGCCCTGCACGAACAGCTGTTCGAAGGTCCGTACGCGCGGCTCAGCTTTCTGGGCGACATCAGCTACTCGACCTACATGATCCATTTCCCCATGCAGCTCGCGCTGGCGCTGCTCGCGCTTTCGTTCGGTTGGATGCCGACCGATTTCATGCACAGCTGGGTGATGCTCGGTTTCTACGCCGTGCTCATTATGCTCGGCTGGCTTTCCTATGAATGTCTCGAACGTCCATTGCAGGCGCTCATCCGCGGCTTCGCGCGCCGCGCAGTCGCAAAACCATAATTGCCCCTCATCCGGCGCGCGCTTGTTGCGCGCCGGATGAGGGGCAATCAGCGGCCGTTCAGGAGTTCGAGCATCGTGGTGCCGAGCGCGGCCGGGTTGGGGGAGACGCGAATGCCGGCGGCCTTCATGGCCGCGATCTTCGAGTCCGCGCCGCCCCTGCCACCGGAAATAATCGCGCCGGCATGTCCCATGCGCCGGCCCGGGGGCGCAGTGACGCCGGCGATGAAACCGACCATCGGTTTATTTGTCCTGGCGTGGGCGATGAAATCCGCCGCTTCCTCTTCCGCCGAGCCGCCGATCTCGCCGATCATGATGATGGCTTCGGTCTCCGGATCGCCGAGAAACATCTCCAGCACCTCGATGTGCTCGGTCCCTTTCACCGGATCGCCGCCGATGCCCACGCAGGTGGATTGTCCAAGCCCCACGGCCGTGGTCTGCCAAACCGCCTCATAAGTGAGCGTGCCCGAGCGCGAGACGATGCCGATCTTGCCGCGGCGGTGGATATGACCCGGCATGATGCCGATCTTGCATTCGCCGGGCGTGATCACGCCGGGACAATTGGGCCCGATCAGGCGCGTCTTCGACCCGCAAAGCGCACGTTTCACCTTCACCATGTCGAGAACGGGAATGCCTTCGGTAATGCAGACGACCAGCGGAATCTCCGCGTCGATCGCTTCCAGAATCGCATCCGCCGCAAATGGTGGCGGCACATAGATCACGCTCGCCGTGCAATCCGTCGCGCGCTTCGCTTCCTGTACCGTATCGAACACGGGGAGGCCGAGATGCGTCGTCCCGCCTTTGCCCGGCGAGGTGCCCCCGACCATCTTGGTGCCGTAGGCGATCGCCTGCTCGGAATGAAACGTGCCCTGGTTGCCGGTGAAGCCATGGCAAATGACGCGCGTGTCTTTGTCGACGAGGATGGACATCAGTCGATATTCCTTGGTCGCACCCGCGACTGTTCTATGCGAGTTTCGGCTCGAGCTTGCGGCAGGCGTCGATCAGGGTTCGCACCGCGTCGGTGGATTTGGCGAGCGCCGCCTTTTCTTCGGCGGTGAGGTCCAGCTCCACAACCCGCTCGACGCCCTTTTCGCCGATAACAACCGGCATGCCGACATAGAGATCCTTGATGCCATAGGGGCCGTCGAGATGCGCCGCGCAGGGCAGCACGCGCCTGCGGTCCTTGAGATAACTTTCCGCCATCGCAATCGCCGCGGTTGCAGGCGCGTAAAAAGCCGAACCGGTCTTGAGCATGCCGACGATTTCGGCGCCGCCGTCGCGCGTGCGCTGTACGATTTGCTTCAGCCGCTCCTCGTTCAGCCAGCCCATCCGGACGATTTCGGGCAGCGGGATTCCGGCGACCGTCGAGAAACGCGGCATCGGAACCATGGTGTCCCCATGACCGCCAAGCACAAACGCCGAAACATCCTCGACGCTGACGTTCAGCTCGTCCGCAATGAAATGGCGGAAGCGCGCGCTGTCGAGCACGCCTGCCATGCCAACCACCATCCGATGCGGCAGACCCGACAATTGCCGCAGCGCCCAGACCATCGCGTCGAGCGGATTGGTGATGCAGATGACGAAAGCCCTCGGCGCGTGCGTCTTGATGCCGTCGCCCACCGCCGCCATCACTTTCAAATTAATGCCGAGGAGATCATCGCGGCTCATGCCGGGTTTGCGCGGTACGCCCGCGGTCACGATCACCACATCGGCGCCGGCGATATCGGCATAGGAGTTGGTGCCCTTGAGCCGCGCGTCGTGACCTTCGATCGGGCCGGCCTGCGCGATGTCGAGGCTCTTGCCCTGCGGCAGCCCTTCGATCACGTCGAACAGCACCACATCGCCCAGGTCCTTGATGGCGACGAGGTGAGCGAGCGTGCCGCCGATCTGGCCGCCGCCGATCAGCGCGATTTTCCTGCGGGGCATGGACATCCTTCCGGGATTTGGCCGCGGGCTAGGTAGCCGCTTGGGCTTTGCGAGGCAAGGCGAGGGTTCATGCCGCTGCGCGGAACCGCGTGCGATGCGCAAACAAGGCAAACGGGATGCAAAGCGCGCAAAGCGCGGCAGCCACAATGGCGCCTTTGAGGTCGCTTGCGGCAAAGAGCACAAACAATGCTCCGTCGATCAGAACCAGCAACGCCGGCAGCCAGGGAGAGAGGAGCGCGCGGAACGGGCGGGCAAGACCGGGCTCGCGCCGGCGAACGCCGAAGAAGGCCACGTCGGTAATCACGCCGGAGAGCGCGTTGAGCGTGCCGATCAGGCCAAAAACGGTACGGAAGGCACCCGTCGCGGCGAGTGCCAGCGAGATCGCCGCCGTCAGCACAAATCCGAAAAACGGGCTGCCGCCGTCATTCACTTCCTGAAGCGAGGCGGGAAGCAGACGGTCGCGAGACATGGCAAAGAGAATCCGTGGAGCGACCATGATGTTGGCGTTGGCACAGCTGGTGACCGTGACCATCGCGCCGATGACGAAAACAATGGAAACCGAAGCGCCACCGACGCGGGCAAGAACGGTGGCAAAGGGAAGATTGGACGCCGCGGTCCCTTCCGTTCCGAGCGCATAGAGCAGGGAGGCGTTGACAAATATGTACAACGCGGCCGTGATCAGCAGACCATAGAAGAGCGCGCGCGGCAGGCTGCGCGACGGCTCGACGTTTTCTTCGGTGAAAACGGTCGGCGCCGCCCAGCCCGCATAGGCGCCGGCAATCAGCTGATAGGCGCTGATATAGGCAAAAAACCCGATCGGCGCGACATGGACCATCGCCGGCCGCGGGGCAATGCCGTGCCTCACGCCAACCCAGATCGCGGCCGCAATGAATGCGGCAAGCAGAAGCCCCTTCGCGAAGCTCGTTGCTTCCTGGATCGCGCGGCCTTCGCGCAATCCCGCCGCGTTCAATGCGTAGAGGAGCAACTGTACCGACACGGCGAAGAGTCCCGTATGGGCTGCGGCGGGCGGCCAAAGGAGCGCGAGGAAATCGGCGAAGACCACCGAGGCGGCGGCGATACCGGCCAGATGCGATGCAAATGTCGTCCAGCCGACGACGAGGCCCGCGAGGTCGCCGAAGGCGCGGCGCGCATAAACGTAAGGTCCGCCGGCCTGTGGCAGCGCCGTGCCGAGCTCGGCAAGCACATTGGCGCCCAAAAGCGCGTGCAGAGCGCCGAAGGACCACAGGGCGATAATGATCCCGGATTCGTGCAGGCTCGCGGCGATCGCGCTCGGCGAACGCAGAATGCCCGAACCGATCATCTCACCGACGCCGACGGCGACGCCGAAGGTCGCGCCGAGGAGTCGCAGGAGATGGCCACGGGAAGCGAAGGCGGTCATCGACGCTCCTTCAACACGCATGGTCAAGTTATGAGGTTCTTCGCCATCGCGCGAGTGTTGCCCCGGCCGGCCTTGACCCCGCGACTCCTCACCCCTACACCCGCGCGGGTGTTTTTGGGGCCTGCCGCTCTTGAATCTCCGCGTAACAGAGGCGGCGCTGCCCCGTTTCGGCACCGTCGAAGAACTGATCGAAACGGCGCGTCCGGTCGAGCCCGTCTATGTGCTCTATCCGGAGAGATTTCGCATCGCGGCGCACCGTTTTGTCGACGCCTTTCCGGGCGACACGCTTTACGCGATCAAGGCCAATCCCGCGCCGCCCGTGCTTGACCTTGTCCATGCTGCAGGCATCCGCCACTTCGATACCGCGTCACTTCCGGAAATCGAGCTCGTGCGCGGCCGCTTTCCCGATGCCATCTGCCACTTCATGGCGCCGGTGCGTCTCCCCGGAACCGCGCGCATCGCCCATGCCGAGCACGACATCCGCGACTTCGTGGTCGATTGTGATTTCGAGCTCGACAAGTTGTTGGCGGAAACGAACGGCGGACAGGACTGCCGAATCTTTGTACGTCTATCGACGCCGCTCGGCGGCGCGGTTCTCGAACTCTCGAGCAAGTTCGGAACGACCCCTGAAGAGGCTGCGCGGCTTTTGCGGCGCGTCGCGGACGCGGGTGCCGCGCCGGCGATTACTTTTCACGTCGGCTCACAATGCCTCAGCCCCTTTTCCTATGCACAGGCGATCGAAATGGCGCGCCGCGCCGCCGCGCTTGCCGGAATAGAGATTGTGGCCCTCGACATCGGCGGCGGTTTTCCCGGTCCCTATCGGGGACAGGACGTGCCACCCTATCACTGGTATTTCGATACCATTCGCGAGGCGCTGGCGACGCTGCCGAAGGCCGACAAACTGTCCCTTCTTTGCGAGCCGGGGCGGGCGCTGATTGCCGAAGGCGTGTCCCTCGTCACCCAGGTGGTGCTGCGAAAGGGCGACAAGCTTTATCTCAATGACGGCATCTATGGCAGTTTCGACGAGCTGACGCTGCCGGGCTGGACGACCGATTACCACACGCGTGTCTTTCGCCTGGATTCAAAGGGCCGCGCCATTCTCGAGCCGGCTGGGGATACCCCATTCCGCGTGTACGGTCCCACCTGCGACACGCTCGATGTCCTGCCGCGGCCGCAGATGCTGCCGGAAACAGTCGCGCCCGGCGATTTCATCGTCTTCGATTCGATCGGCGCCTATTCCTACGCGGTGCGCACCAATTTCAACGGCTTCCTGCCCGACCGCTTCGCCATCGTCGGCAATTGATGCTCGCCTGGGACGAGAGCGCCGCGCGCGCAACAATCGAAGCTATTGCGTCCGACACTCACGCGAATTTTGACGCACAGAATTTTTGGCCGCCGCATCCATCCGACGAATGGGTTCGCCAAGGCGACACAAGTCTTTACTGGGGCGCAACAGGCAATATCTGGGCGCTCGACTATCTTGCGGGCGAAGATGCCGCGGCTCCCGGTCGAAATTTCGCGGAATTTCTTGCCGGCGTGCTCGCGCGCAATGCCGAAGCTTTCGCGCGACTGGCGCCATTGGCAGGCGTGGACCCAAAGCAATCGTCCTTTCTGCTCGGCGATGCCGGGCCGCTGCTTCTCACCATGCGGCTTGCCCCTACGGCAGAGACCGCCGACGCGTTGCACGCCCGCATATCCGCCAATCTTGCGTTTCCCGCCGCGGAGCTGATGTGGGGTGTTCCCGGCACGATGCTCGCCTGCGTCTTTCTGCACGCGATGACGCGCGAACCGCGCTGGATCCAGTTGTACGAATTCCAGGCGACGAAACTATTGGCCGAACTCGAAGAGACGGAAAGCGGGCCGATATGGACGCAATTGCTGTACGATCGTAAGTTCCGCTTTCTCGGACTGGTACATGGTTTCGCCGGAAATGTGCTTGCCTTGCTGCGGGGCTGGGCGTGGCTCGACGAGACACAACAGGCGAAGGTCCGGGACGCGCTCGCGCGCACGCTGCCCGCCAATATCGTCCGCACCGATAAAGGGTTGAACTGGCGCGCCGATGCATTGGGACCGATGGAGGCCAGGCTCGTTCAGATCTGCCACGGCGCGCCGGGGATGATTGTCGCCTGCGCCGATTCGCGCGTGCTTGGGCCGCAGCTTCAGGACCTTCTGTGCGAAGCAGGCGAATGCGTTTGGCAAACGGGCGCCCTTGCGAAGGGCGGCAATCTTTGTCACGGCACGGCTGGGAACGGCTACGCCTTGTTGAAGCTTTTCGACCTGACGCAGGACGAATTGTGGCTCGCACGCGCGCGGTCCTTCGCGACGAGCGCGATCGCGCAATGGCACGAGGCACAACAAATCCACAACCGCGGACGCTATTCGCTGTGGACCGGCGATCCGGGGCTGGCAATCTTTTTGTGAGACTGCATTCGGGCTCGCGCCCGTTTTCCCACGCTCGATGTCTTCTGAGTAGCGGGAATTGGGGGACGCTCACTCGCTTAAAATCAAAGTTGAGTACGCGTCCTCTGCGTTACGCCCTAGATCTGGCGGAGGGCCTGCTTGCGCAACTGGCGGGCGAGCGCAATTTCGCCGAGCCGGATACCGCTCTTGTGCAATGGTGCCTCGGCGGCGCGGCGGGCTTCCTGCTCCGCGGCACCCTCGATGCTCTTCAGCTCCTGCGAGGCGACCGTGTGCTCCACACTCGTCTGCGCACGCTCGCGCTCGATCTCCTTCAGCGTCGCTTTCAGATTTTCCCGCCGGGAGTCCGTGGCCTTGAGAAAACTCGGAAACGCAACGCGGCCAAGATCCGTCTCGTTGGCCCGTTGCCGCTCGCGTGCGACCGTTTCTTCGAGATCGGCGAGCTTGCGCACCAAATCGACCTCGATGGCGTCCAGAGTCGTCAGTCGCCGCTGAAGATCGTCGACGCGAAAGCGCCGGAGCCGCAACTGGTTTTCGCGACGCTTCATGGGCAGCCTGGTCCCGGGCGCCGGGCGTTGCCGGAATCGGAGGTCTCGACCGGGCGGGCTCTCCGCCCCAGCATCATCGCCTGCATCCGCCGCCTCTTTCCGGGGGAAATCCCCGCTTCGAACCGCGATATCTTGAACCGAAGGGTTTAAGTCGCGGTAAACTTAACAAAGCGAATCAATAGGATGGTTCGGGGCCGGGCGATTCACTTTCGCTTCATGGCTCTGGTCCGGGATGACACAGCGGGAAGGCGCGCAAGCGGTTGTTAACCAATTTCGCTTACCTTCCCCAACCGCGAGTTAACCACGGCCCCGGGGAACGGGCCGTCCAAGGGGCGTAAGACGATGCGCGTGCTTTTGATCGAAGATGACAGCGCCATGGCGCGAAGCATCGAGCTGATGCTCCGCTCCGAGGGTTTCAATGTCTATACCACCGACCTCGGGGAAGAGGGCGTCGATCTCGGCAAGCTTTACGACTACGACATCATCGTGCTCGATCTGCAGTTGCCGGACATGAGCGGTTTCGAGGTGCTGAAGTCGCTGCGCCTCGCCAAGGTGCAGACGCCGGTCCTTATCCTTTCCGGCAACGCCATCGTCGAGGCGAAGGTCAAGGCGCTGGGCTTCGGCGCCGATGACTATATGACCAAGCCTTTCCACAAGGACGAGCTGGTGGCGCGCATCCAGGCGGTGGTTCGCCGCTCCAAGGGCCATTCGCAGTCGGTGATCACGACGGGCAAGCTGACGGTCAATCTCGACGCCAAGACGGTCGAAGTGGACGGCAGCCGCGTGCATCTGACCGGCAAGGAATATCAGATGCTGGAACTGCTCTCGCTGCGAAAGGGCACCACGCTGACCAAAGAGATGTTCCTCAATCATCTCTACGGCGGCATGGACGAGCCGGAGCTGAAGATCATCGACGTCTTCATCTGCAAGCTCAGGAAGAAGCTCGCCGCCGCCACCCACGGCGACAATTACATCGAGACCGTCTGGGGTCGCGGCTACGTACTGCGCGACCCGGCCGTCGAACAGGCCGCGTAAGTCTCATCTGATTTTCACTTGTACCGCGAAGCGGTCACTTGCGCTTTCCCCGATTTTCTCCATGGCCGGGCAAGACCCGGTCATCCAGATAAGGTCACCAAATCAACTGGATGGGCGGCTCTTGGCCGCCCATGGTGAAAAGAGGAATCTAAACGCGCTCATAAAAACTGTTGCGCCGCTCTGCCTATTCCCCTGCCTGCGGGCGCGCTGGCGCGGCAAGGCGGCGCAGGAAAGCGGGCGGCTTCATCCCGCTGAACAGATGCACCTCCACGCCCTGCCGGCGCATCATCACATATTGCTGCGCCACCGAAAGAAGATTGTTCCAGGTCCAGTAGATCACGAGGCCTGCCGGCAAGGTCGCCAGCATGAAGGTGAAGATGATCGGCATGAAACTGAACATCCGCGCCTGCACAGGATCGGCAGGCGCCGGATTCATTTTCGTCTGCAGCCATTGCGTGAGCCCCATCAGCACGGGCCAGATGCCGATGTGCAGGAACGCCGGCACAAAGGACGGAATGGCGTAGGGCAGGAGCCCGAAAAGATTGAGGAAGTTCGTCGGATCCGCGGCGGAAAGGTCGTGGATCCAGCCGAAGAACGGCGCCTGCCGCATCTCGATCGAGATCACCAGCACCTTGTACAGTGAGAAGAACACCGGAATCTGGATCAGCATTGGCAGGCAGCCGGAGAGCGGATTCACCTTTTCCCGCTTGTAAAGCTCCATCATCTCTTGTTGCTGACGCAGCTTGTCGTCGGCAAAGCGCTCGCGGACGCGTTCAACCTCGGGCTGCAGCTTCTTCATCTTGCTCATCGAGCGATAGGAGGCATCGGCGAGGGGGAAGAACAGGAGCTTGATGACGACGGTGAGCAAAAGGATGGCGATGCCGAAATTGCCGATATAGCGGTAGAAGAAATCGAGCAGCCAGAAGATCGGCTTGGTCAGAAAGATGAACCAGCCCCAGTCGATCGCGAGATCGAAGCGTTCGATTCCGAGCGTGTCCTCGTAGTGACGGATGATGCTGACGATCTTGGCGCCGGCAAAGAGATGCTGGGTCAGCTGAAGCGTCGCGCCCGGCGCAACCGCGCGGCCGTCGAGCCGATAATCGGCCTGATACGTTTTGGTGCCGCCGAGCGGTGTCGCGCGATAGGCGCCGTCAAAGGGCTGATTCTGCGGCGGGATCGCCGCAGCCATCCAGTATTTGTCGGTAATGCCGACCCAGCCCCCGGTGGAATGGAACGTCTCGGGCGGCTTGTTGTCCTTGAAATCGTCGTACTTCGCGTCTTTCAGCGCCCCGTCCGCCGCACCCACAAATCCTTCATGCAGCACCCAGAAATGCTGGGTCGCCGGATAGCCGTCGCGCGCCACGTAGCCATAGGGATAGAGTTCAACCGGTTTGCGGGATTGGTTGGTGACGCTGTCGGTCACGGTGAACATGTACTGATCGTCGACCGCGATCATGCGCGTGAATGTCAGCCCCTGGCCGTTGTCCCATGCGAGCGTCACCGGCGCGCGCGGACCCAAAGTGCTTCCGTGCACGAGCTTCCACGGCGTCGAATCGCCCGGCACGCTGACATGCGCAGCGGAGGCGCCGACGAAACCGAACACCGCGTAGTACGGATAACGCGTGCGTTCCGGCGCAAAGAGCACGATCTCCGGACTCTTCGGATTGATCGTTTCGTGATAGCGCTTGAGCCTGAGGTCGTCGAAGCGCGCGCCAGAGAGCCTCAGCGTGCCATCGAGTGTCGGCGTATCGATGCGAATGCGCGCGCCCGATTCCGCAAGCGCCTGGCCCCTGGAAAGCGAGCCCGACCCCAAGGGCGAGGGCGCATGCGTCGGTTGCGCGACGGTGTGCGCATTCTCTTTGTGCGCATAAACCTGGCGCGCGTGTTCGGCCTGCATCTGCGGTCGCGCCACGAAATAATTCCAGCCGAGCAGCACGAGCGCCGAAAGCACCAAGGCGATGATGAGATTGCGATTGTCGGTCATGGGTTTTACTGGCGGGGGGGCACCGGATCGAAGCCCGACGAGCCGCCGAGCACAGTGATGGGATGGCAGCGCAGGAGCCGGCGCGCCGCGAGGCCGACACCTTTCCACGGTCCATGGATCTTCAGAGCCTCGAGCGCATAAACCGAACAGCTCGGCGTAAACCGGCAGACATGCGGGAGCAGGGGCGAGACGACCCAGCGGTAGAAATAAAGCGGCACGAGAAAGAGCCCGAGCACCGCCGCGCGGAGAGGATGGTCGTGGCGATCCGTCACCGAACATCTCCTGGCTGAGACCGGCCGAGCCTCGCATGGGCCGCGGCAAGCGCGGATTTGAGGTCCGAGATGAGATCCTCAAATGGCCGGCTCAAAGTCTCCCGCCGCGCGACCAGAACATAGTCGTTGCCCGGCAGACCACAAAGGGGAAGCACCGTCTGCGCCGCGGCGCGGAGTCGCCTGCGGGCGCGATTTCGCTCGACGGCGCCGCCGATCTTGCGGCTGGCGGTGAAGCCGACGCGAATTCCTCCGTTCCCCACTTCAGGCATTGGGCACAGTTCCAGCGTCAATCCGGTCATAACGCGGCGAACTCCCTTGGCGGCGCGGAGAAAATCGGCGCGCTTCTTCAGGCGCTCGAGCGTCGGCTGTCTGGCGGCTTGCGGCGCGGCTGTCGTATCGATCAGGCGGACAGTTTCTTGCGGCCATGGGCGCGGCGGCGCGCCAGCACTTTGCGGCCGCCGACGGTGGCCATTCGCGCCCGGAAACCGTGGCGGCGTTTCCGCACGATTTTGCTCGGCTGATAGGTGCGCTTCATGGCTCAGGCTCCGTCTCGATCCGCTTGCCCCGGAAGGAGCCGAGCTTCTAGGGACGGGGCCGAAAGCTGTCAACCAGCCGCTGCCTTCCCACCCCCTCGGTGCTTCGACGGCGTGGAAGCCAGATTGGAGGAATTTGCGAGGCGAAAACGTCAGAGTGATTAGATGTAGGATGAGGCGTAGGAGACGAGGCGAATCGGTTGGTTGCCTTGAGAGTCATTCCTGGTGGCGCGGCATCCGCTGAGGCGCGGAAGCCCTCTTCATCTGCGCCGTCAGAGCCGTCCGTCTCGCCCCCTCCCCCCGCAGAGACGAGAGAGTCGATTGCTGAAGGCCTGCGCAGGCGCGTGGCCGCGGGATGGGCGCTGGTTGCGCACAGCCTCTCCGGCCGTCTGTTGCTGCTGACGATCGTCTACGTGCTTTTGACCGAAGTGGTGATCCTGTTGCCGACACTCGGCCGCTACCACCGCAGCTTGCTTGAGTCCCACATCGCCAACGCTGAAATCGCCATCCTGCCATTCACCGAGGCGAGTGGCGCTAAGTTATCGCAGGGCTTGCGTACACAGCTGCTGGAGCGGGCAGGCGCGACCGCGGTGATGCTGCAGCGGCCGGATCAAAAGGAGCTGTTCCTCGCCAACGAGGAGCCCAGTCATTTCGATCTGACGATCGATCTCAGGGAGGCCAATCCGCTCGCGCAAATCGCGGCCGGGCTCGACTGCCTGTTCGATGGCGGCAACCGTATTCTTCACGTGGTTTCCGCAACGCGCATCCTGCATGCCGATGCGATCGAGGAAATTACCAACGAAGCGCCGATCCGTGCCGACCTGCTCTCCTATGCGGGACGGCTGGTGCTTGTTGCGCTTGCGATCTCGCTTGCAACCGGCGTGCTCGTGTTCCTCAGTCTCTATGCCGTTCTCGTTCGGCCGATGGGCCGGCTCACCCGCGCCATGGTGCGCTTCCGTGACAACCCGGAGGACGCGAGCCGCATTGTGCAGCCCTCGGAGCGCAGAGACGAAATCGGCCAGGCCGAGCGCGAGCTTGCCTCGATGCAGCGCGACATTCTGGGATTTCTGCAGCAGAAGGCGCGGCTTGCCGCGCTCGGGAGCGCCGTCGCCAAGATCCAGCACGACCTCAGGAACATTCTCGCAAGCGCGCAACTTGCTTCCGATCGTCTCGCCGACAGCGACGATCCGGTGGTCAAGCGTCTGGCGCCGCGCATCGTCACTTCGCTCGACCATGCGGTGAATCTCGCTACGCGCACGCTGCGCTTCGGCCGTGCCGACAAGCATCCGCCGCAGCGCGCGCTGTTTCCTCTGGCTCCACTTGTCGACGAGATCGGCGAAACCGCGCTCGCCGGCGAACCGGCCGACAAAACGGTGGTCTTCGATAATGCGATTCCTGCCGCACTCATCGTCGATGCCGACCGCGAGCAGCTTTACCGCATATTGCTGAACGTCATCCGCAACGCAGCCGACGCAGTGAAGGATCGTGAGCTTGGTAACGTGACGGTGAAAGCGTCGCGCGACGAAGCAGGCGTTGCGATCCGCATCTGCGACAATGGCCGGGGCATTCCCGCTGCCGTGCAGGCGAAACTGTTTCAGCCTTTCGCCGCATCGACGCGGTCGGCGGGCACCGGTCTCGGATTGGCAATCGCGCGCGATCTCGCCCATGCGCATGGCGGCGATGTGCTGCTCGAATCAACGGAGCCGTCGGGCACCTGTTTCCGCATCGACCTTCCCGACAGAGCGAAAACCCGGTGACCTGGGACCCGAAAATCTATCTCGCCTTTGGCGGCGAGCGCACGCGCGCGGCGGCGGAGCTGCTGGCAAGAATTGATTGCGACGATCCACGGACTGTCGCCGATCTCGGCTGCGGTCCGGGCAATTCGACGGCCTTGCTCGCGGCACGCTGGCCGGAGGCGGCCATCGACGGCATCGACAATTCGCCTGCCATGCTTCGCGAGGCACGCGAGGCGAATGTGCGCGCGCGCTGGATCGAAGCGGACGTGGAGCAGTGGGCGGCGGACGCGCCGTACAATGTGATCTACGCCAATGCGACGTTGCATTGGCTGCCTGCGCACGCAACGCTGCTGCCCCGCCTTCTTTCAGATGTTACGTCCGGCGGCGTTCTCGCCTTTCAGGTGCCGCGGAACTTTCGTGAGCCGAGTCATGCAATCATGCAGGCGCTTGCGACGGACCCGCGCTGGTCGGCGAGGCTCAATGGCGTCGGCGATTGGTGGAATGTGCTTGAGCCCGAACAGTATTACGCGATTCTCGAACCGCACTGCGCGTCCGTTGACATCTGGGAAACGCGATATCTGCAGCGGCTCGAGGGCGAGGATGCCGTCTATCGCTGGGTGCTCGGCACCGGCCTACGGCCCTATGCCGAGGCGCTCGAAGGCGCAGATCGCGAGGAATTTCTCAAGGAATATCGCGCGCGCGTGGCGTGCGCCTACCCGCGCCGGGCGAGCGGCGTCACGTTGTTTCCCTTTCAACGCCTGTTCTGCGTCGCGAAAAAGAGCGCTTAGTTAATCGCCTTTGGCGATGCCGTCGCGGCGGGGATCGGAGCCGCCGACGTAACCGCCCGGCACGCGTTCGACGATGTTCAATCCGCTTTCCAGTTCGGAGGTGCCCACGCGATGGCCCATGGCGGCAAGCGCGGAGGCGTATTCGACAATCGGCGTGCCGGCTTCGAGAATCGTCGGACCGTTGGGATTGACGTGATGCGGCAGCGCGGCGGTCGCCTGCGGATCGAGGCCGCCATCGAGCATCGCGACGAGCGATTCCGCCGTGTACGGAATGATCGCCGGACCGCCCGGCGAGCCGATCGCAATGCGGAATTTTCCGTCGGCATCGAAGACGATCGTGGGCGACATCGCGCTCATCGGCCGCTTGCCCGGCGCCGGCGCATTTGCCACCGGTTTTCCGTCGCGCACCGGCTCGAATGAGAAATCCGTGAGCTGGTTGTTGAGGAAAAACCCGCGGGCCATGGTCTCCGAGCCGAACACGTACTCGATCGTGGTCGTCATCGTGACCACTTCGCCGCGGTCGTCGACAAGCGACATGTGACTCGTTCCGGGGAGCTGCGCATCGCGTTGCGGCGCGAAGTCCAGTTCGGCGTGTCTCATCGGCGGCTCGCCCGCGCTCGCCATTCCCATGTCGTGCCGAGGATCGATCAGCTTCGAACGCGCCGCGAGATAGCTTCTGTCGAGGAGGCCCGCCACCGGCACGCGCACGACATCGGGATCGGCGAGCCACATGGCGCGGTCGGCGAAGGCAAGGCGGCTCGCTTCCGAAAAGAGATGGATCTCGGAAAGCGTGTTCGGCTGCAGATCGCGCGATGGGAATCGCTCCAGCATGCCCAGGATCTGCAGAACGGAGACGCCGCCGGAACTTGGCGGTCCCATCGAACAAAGCCGATAGACACGATAGCTGCCGCAAACCGGCGGGCGATCCTTCGCCTGGTAGGACGCAAGATCGGCAAGCGTCATGCGCCCGGGATTGACCGGCGCATGGTCCACCTTGTCCACGATCGCCTCGGCAATGGGGCCGGTATAGAATGCGTGCGCGCCGCCTGCCGCAATCATGCGGAATGTCTTCGCAAGTTCGGGATTCTTTAAGGTGTCCCCCTGTTTCAGCGGGGTGCCGTCCGCTTTGTAGAAGTAGGCCTTGATGTCCGGCATGCGCGCCATGCGCGTTTGCGCGGCAATGGTGGCGGCGAGCTTGCGCCCGACCGGGAAACCTTTGTCCGCAAGCGCGATTGCCGGTTCGAACAGCTTTGCCCAGGCAAGACGCCCATAACGCTTGTGCACCAGCTCGAGCATGGCGAGATCGCCGGGAACGCCGACCGAGAGCCCGCCGGGAATCACGCTCCCTTTGGGACGCGGATTGCCGCTCGCATCGAGGAACATGGTCGGCGTTGCCGATGCCGGCGCGGTTTCACGGCCGTCGAAACTCGACACCTGTTTCGCCGCCGGGTCGTAGAGAAGCATAAAGGCGCCGCCGCCGATGCCGGAGGATTCCGGCTCGACCAGCGTCAACACCATCTGCACCGCGATCGCGGCATCGACGGCCGAGCCGCCGGCGCGCAGCATCTCCAAACCCGCATCGACCGCGAGGGGATTTGCGGCGGCGATCATGTCGTGTTTCGCTGGCGTCTCCACGCGCGCGTGTGCTGCCGGCGCGAAGAACACGAACGACACTATCGAAAGTGCAATGAGCGCAATCGATTGAGGTTTTGTTTCTCCTCCCCCGTGCATGCATTGCGTGGGGGAGGTGGTGCGAAGCACCGGAGGGGGCACTTGACCGCGACAGCTGCATGCCCCCTCCACCGCTTCGCGGTCCCCCTCCCCCACGCGGCGCGCGGGGGAGGAAAAACAACGTGCGAGAGCAAAAAACCCTTGGCGTGACGTCAATGTTTCTTTCCTTTTCGCGCGGGGGGCGCCCGCGCTACGCTTGCCTGTGATGACACGGGCGGGCAAGCGCAATCTGATCACCGATGTCGACGGTGTTCTCGTCGGTCAGGCGGAAGATCAGGCCGTGCGCACCGGCGTCACGGTGATTCTGACGGAGAAGGCGTTTGCCGCGGCGGTGGACGTGCGCGGCGGTGCACCGGGGACGGTTGGAACGGACGCGCTTGATCCCGTGAATCTGGTCGGCGCGGTTGATGGCGTCGTGCTCTCCGGCGGATCCTCGTATGGTCTCGAAGCGGCATCGGCGGTGATGGCGTGGCTTGGCGCGCGCGGCCGCGGCTTTCGCTTCGCGCCCGAAATGCCCGCGGCGCCGATCGTGCCCGGTGCGATCATTTTCGATCTGGCGAACGGCGGCGACAAGGATTGGGGCGAGGCGCCCCCCTATCGGGCGTTGGCGCTCCAGGCCGCCAGGCGTGCAGCGGCCGAATTTGTGCTTGGCAATACGGGCGCCGGAACGGGAGCGATGGCCGGCATCTACAAAGGCGGCACCGGCAGCGCCTCGGCAATTGGCGACAGCGGAGCGACCGTCGGCGCGTTCGCAATCGTCAATTCCGTTGGCTCGCCGCTCATTCCGTACACGGATGTGTTCTGGGCCTTTCCGTTCGAACAGGAGAACGAGTTTGGCGGCAGGCGTCCGGCGGCGGATTTCCCGCCTGTCGATGCCGCGCTCCCCAAGGACGTCAAGGGAGCCGCGCTCGCGGGCGCGAACACAACCATCGCGGTCGTTGCCACCGACGCCGATCTCTCGGGCGTCGAGCTTAAGCGTCTCGCCATCATGGCGGCCGACGGCTTTGCGCGCGCCCTGCGACCTGTACACACGCCATTCGATGGCGACACGGTCTTTGCGATTGCGACTGCGAAGCGCACGCTCGCGGAACCCCGTGCCTATCGGCTGATGGAACTCGGCAACGCGGCGGCGGATTGCCTTGCGCGCGCCATCGCCCGCGGCGTGTACGAAGCGGCGACTCTGGGCGAGCTGAAGTGCTATCGCGACGTGTTCAGGGAGAAGAAGGAAGAATGATGCGATGGATAACCCGATCTTGACGCGCAGGACCTTTGCCGCGACGTCGCTGGTTGCCGGCTTTACGCTTGCCGCCGGGCCGCTCCGGGCGGACGCGGTCGTCACGGATGCAAACGGCCTCGTTGCGGGCGAAGTGCGTGTGCCGGTCGGCGACGGCGTCATTCCCGCCTATCGCGCGCACCCGGCAAGGGACTCGCGCTGGCCGGTGGTGCTGGTGACGCAGGAGATCTTCGGCATTCACGAACACATCAAGGACATCTGCCGCCGCTTTGCCAAGCAGGGCTATTACGCCATCGCGCCGTCGCTTTATGCGCGCTACGGCGACCCCGCCAACTATACCGACATCAAGAAGCTCGTCGCCGACGTCGTGTCGAAAGTGCCGGACGCGGAGGTCATGAGCGATCTCGATTCATCGGTGAAATTCGCCGCAGGCGACGGCGCCGATGCGGGACGGCTCGCGATCACCGGCTTCTGCTGGGGCGGACGCATCGTCTGGCTGTACGCTGCACACAATCCGGCGCTCAAGGCCGGCGCGGCTTTCTACGGAGCCTTGCGGACGCCGACCCCGCGCAATCCGCTGCGGCCGCTCTATCCGCTCGATCTCGCGGCAGAAATCGACGCGCCGGTGATCGGTTTCTACGGCGGCAAGGACGAAGGCATTCCGGTTTCCGACATCGAAGCGATGCGGGCGGCGCTCGCGCGCGCCGGCAAGCGCAACTGCGAAATCACTGTGTACATGGACGCCGGCCACGGCTTTTTCGCCGACTACCGGCCGTCCTACAATGAGGCCGATGCAAAGCTCGCCTGGGCGAAAACTCTCGCCTGGTTCCGGCAGCACGGCGTGTGACGCAAAAAAAGTCTCAGCGGCTTTTTTATTTCAGGTAGACGCGGACTTCGCTTGCGCTGACGGCGGGATCGGTCGCCGCCGACACTTCCATGCGCGTTGCCGGCACGCCCATCTCGCCCATGGTGTGCATCACCGCCTTGGCATCGCGCTCCGCACCGTTCTCGGCCACGCGCGTCGGTTCACGCGCGATGCCGACCACGCTGAACGACGCCTTGGGCTGCGACGTCAACGCCTGCGACAGCGCCGCATAGAGCGTCTTTTCGTACGCCGCGCGCGCGCGGCCGAATTTGATGGTGACGATCGGCGTGCCCGCGGGCGGCGGAACAGAATCTGCTGTGGCAACGGTCGCAGCGGGAGCGCCCGTCACCGCCCCGGTGTAATCGCCGGTCCTGATCGCACTCGCGAGCGTGGTGAGGCCGCCGCGTTCGTTCGCAACATAGGCCGTCTGCCGCGGGATCGATTGCGTCGCGTCCCTCTTTAGCCGGTCGCTGACGATCATGGTTTGGCTTGCTTCGTCGGAGAGCAGATTGAGTTGCCGCTGGTCCTCGTCCACGCCGCCGGACAGGTTGTACGCAGCCTGTATCCGGTCATACGTGCCGTGCGCGTTCGAGGAATCGCCGGCGATCTCGCCGGCGAGTTTCGACAGCGCATTGATGTTGCCGGTGATCGTATCGAGCGCGCTTTGCGCCGTATTCCACTGACCGATCAGCTCCGGATTTCCGGGCGATGTACCGGCGGCGAGGCGCGTCTGGATGTTACCCGTCGTCTGCTGATAGGTGGCCGTTGCCTGCGCCGAGTTGGTCTTCAGGTCGGCGAGGCGCTGCGCGTCGGCGGCGACCTTGCTCGCCACGGCCTGCAGTTCTGTACGTAAACCCGCAAGCGTGCGTCCGACGGTGGTGCCTGTATCCGTGCCGGGCTGAATGGTGACGGGCGCCATCGCGGCCGCCGCCGGCGGCGGTGCCGGAGCGGCCGTTACGGCTGGCGGGGGCGGAGCCGCGGTGCCGGGTGGGCCGGCTTCCGGCGCGGCCGGCGCCATGGGAGGCGCGGCCTCGGCGGTGGCGTTCGCCGGCGGTTGTGCCGGTCCGCCGCCCAGACTCTGATCGATGCTGCTGCAGCCGGCGAGTCCTGCGACCCCGGCCAATAGGCAAAGGACAAGAAGGCGCGTTCGCGCCCCACCCGAACCTGTCATAGGCGCTTTGTCTCCGCTCGGACGGGCGCGTGTTTGGGCGGGCTCTGTGTCAGCCCTGCAGCCCGTCGCGACCACCCGTTTCCCTCGCCCGGTCACTCTTAACCATGACGGGCCGAAGGGACAAGGGAGCGGCCGGCGCGGGTCTGCACGTCAACGAACTGGGCCTCTTGATGCGCTTGCGCGTGCGGCCCGCGCTCACTAGGTTTCGCCCGCCTTCGCCGAGGCTCCGGCGGACGCAACGTTAGGTACTGCCCGCCGAAAGCTCTAGCGTAGGCGGGCGCCCCGCCGCACCGGTAGCTCAGCTGGATAGAGCACCAGACTACGAATCTGGGGGTCAGGGGTTCGAATCCCTTCCGGTGCGCCATTTTCCTGGATTTTTGCTGAAATCGAACCGAGGTTGTACAATCGCATCTGGGTTTCAGTTGCTGGCGCTAGGCTTTTTTCACGGAATTACTGGCTAGAATCTCTGGTTGGCGCAATTGCTGTCTGGGGCTCACCTCCAGCCACGTACTGTTCAATTCAGCGGGTCGCGATGGGAGGCGAAAACGGCGGCGATGCGGTCGTGCTCGGCCTGCCATGCTTTGAACATCGGGCGTTATTGGCAGTTCGGCAATTGCATGCTGTCGGATTGGTATTTACGTCGCTGCCGTGTCATGGGCCATTGGATGCAAGATATGCAGCGATTGCAATCATGTCGGGTCCATTCAGCGTTGCGACTACCGGTTTCATTAGCGCGTTGTGCGTGCCACCGCGCGCGCCCGATTTAAAATCAAAGAGCTGGCGTGCAATGTAGCTGGGTGAACGACCGACGATAGGTGGCGCAGTTCCGACACCCTTTAGATCAGGCCCGTGGCAGCTCGTGCAGGGAAGAGTCTTTTCGCCGCCCGTCAGTACAAGCGTTTTGCCCTGCCCAATGCTTCCGGGCGGTACATAAGCCGTGTAACTTGTTCGGTCGTCACGCAGCTCGAACTGGTCCAGATTGTCGGGCACCTCAACGATCCGCTCGCCAATTGGCTCTGTCGCAGTGCCCCTGACTTTGGCGAGAATCCAGCCGCTAATGTACGTTTTTGGAACTGTCGCGGCTTCGACGACGCGCAGGAACGATTTCGGCCTTAAGTGTGTGAAGTAACGAGCAGCCGCTGTCAGGTCAGCTTTGCCCAACGAGAGTGCTTCCATTCTCATGTAGGCAAACGGAACGCGTTCAGGCAGCGCCGAACTCCGCGCACCCGTTTTAAAATCTCCAACCTGCTCTATTATGTACTCGGGCGAGAGTCCGGCGATGTTGGCATTCTCTGGTCGACCGTTGCCCGTCGGCAAATGACAGTACCCGCAGGCCAACACATCCGGCTTCCGGCCATATCCGACGACCGCCGGCATCGGCGGATGAGCCTCAGGATGCCAATCGGGCGCACTGAATAGGTCGCGAAGCTGCGCGACAGTGAATCTTTCCGAGCTATCCGGGAGACGTTTAGGCTTGCCGTCATCCCGCACCATTGCGGAGCCAGGAGGAGTAATCGGAAAGGCCCAGGGCGGGGGTTGCTGAACAGGCAGGGCTGCGGCCGAATTCGCCGCCCACGCCGCGATGAGAACCGCTACCTGTGCTCGCCTCATGCACATCATTGCGCCAACAGACCCGAATCAATCAATGTTATCGCTTAAACACGCTTGCCAACACAGCTATCAACGACGCCGTCTGACCGGTGTTTCGACATGCCTCCCTTTGGAAGCCATCCTCACCTCGGCCGTATTCCGACCGATTGCCCGAGGCCGGTGTCGTGTAACACTTGTTATCACGGCAATTGGTGCATACGAGAATGTTACAATTGGAGGCGCCAAAATCCGAGGAAATCCTCCATTTCTCGCCAGACTACGAATCTGGGGGTGAGGGGTTCGAATCCCTTCCGGTGCGCCAGTTTTCCTGGGTTTTTGCTGAGACAGGCCCGCGTTGTTACAAACGCAGCCCGCGTTTGCGTTGCTGACAGCAGGCGTTAATCGCGGAATTCCTGGCCAGAACCTCTTGTTGGCATACAACCGGAGTCGGGGGTTCAGCTGCACGGATCAGTCATCAAGTTCGATGTCGCAAAGCATCCACGAGCAGTGTGAATGCTTGCGAGGATTGGTGACGGCTCGGGTAGTAAAGGTGATAGCCGGAAAACGGCGGACACCAGTCTTCCAAAACGCGATTCAGACGATTCTTTGCGAGGTGGGAAAGCACCATTCCCTCAGGCAAGAATGCCAGACCCATGCCTGCTAAGGCAGCATTCAGCATCTGAACAGTCGTGTTGTATGTGAGCTGCCCCTCAACGCGCACGCGCAATTCGCGGCCCCCCCTTTCAAATTCCCATGCGTACAGCGCGTTGCCCGGCAGGCGCAGATTGATACAGTTATGTTGGACAAGGTCCTGCGGCCTTCTGGGCGCCGGTCGATTTATGAAATACGAGGAAGTTCCCACGATAGCCATGCGCATATCGGGGCCGATTCGTACAGCAATCATGTCCTTGGCGACCTGCTCTCCGCTTCGGACGCCCGCGTCATATTGCTTGGCGACGATATCGGTCAGGCCGTAGTCGATACCGACTTCGACCCTGATATCGGGATAGGCACGCAAAAATTTTATCAGTTTTGGCAGCAGAACCGACTCCGCGGCGTGTTCGGTTGCAGTAATCCGAATGTTGCCGGCCGGTTTTTTGCGCACATCGCTCAAGGCTTTAAGTTCGGCATCAATCTCGTCGAAGCGCGGCCCGAGCGAACGAAGCAGCCGTTCTCCAACCTCGGTTGGAGCGACGCTGCGTGTGGTTCTGCTGAGCAAACGAGCGCCCAAGCGTGACTCCAGAGCACGCATAATGTGGCTGAGCGCGGATTGGGAAACGCCGAGTTTCTTGGCGGCTTTTGTGAAGCTTCGTTCCCGCGCAACGGCGAGGAATGCGAGAAGGTCGGGGAGATCGCTTCGATGCATTGATGAGCCCTTTTCATAACCGCTTGCCGATTTTACGCCCTAATCCCGTCCACGGTCGTGCGTTATCTCTTGGCGGTGCCCAAGCCAGAGTGAAGGATTGCGATCATGGAACTGAAGCGAAACGGCTCACAGGCTTCCAGCAGAGGACCTGCGGAGTATTTCACCGGCAGCGTGCGCATCGACCCGCTCTTCCAATCGCCCGGACCAGCGCAATTCAATGGCGCCAGCGTCACATTCGAACCCGGTGCACGCTCTGCCTGGCACACACACCCCTGCGGTCAAACGCTGATCGTCACAGCTGGCTTGGGCTGGACCCAATGCTGGGGCGAACCGAAGGTCGAGATCCGCCCCGGGGATGTCGTCACCTGTCCCGCAGACAAAAAGCACTGGCACGGCGCAACCGCCACCACGGCAATGAGCCACATCGCCATTCAGGAATCGAAGGACGGCAAGGCCGTAGATTGGCTGGAGAAGGTCACCGACGACCAATACCTGGATTGAAGGAGAGCAATATGGCCGAGAAATCTGCTCACAAGAGCCCGTTCGCGGACGTAGCGCCCGCGCTCGCAAAATATACAGACGACGTTCTGTTCGGTGATGTTTGGAAACGGCCGGGACTGTCGCCACGTGATCGCAGTCTCATTACCGTGGCATGTCTCGTCTCGCTCTATCGCACCAACGAATTGCCATTCCATCTCAAGCGAGCGATGGAGAATGGACTCACACGCGACGAGATCGCCGAAGTGATCACGCACCTCGCATTCTATGCGGGTTGGCCGCCGGCCAGCACCGCTGTCGGCATCGCGCGCAAGATGTTTGAGGAAGCCGCCTAAAGAGAGAACGCACATGCCGCATGTCGTCGTGAAACTCTGGCCGGGCAAATCGAAAGCGCAGAAGCGTGACCTCGCCGAGCGCATTACGAAAGATGTGATGGATATTTTCCATTACGGTGAAGAGTCGGTTTCGGTCGCCATGGAAGAAATCCCGGCGGAGGAATGGGCCGAGCGGGTCTACCGACCCATCATGGCCGATCCGGGCAAACTCTACAAAAAACCGGGATACCGAATGTGAGAAATCGTGGATCGACTCCTGCGACCGGCATGCCACTAACGAAGAATTCCTGAAAGGATATCGAAATGCGCGCAACCATCATGCCCAAGGCCCGCGACGTACGGATCGACGCCGTTCCCGACGCGGCAATTCAGAACCCCACCGACGCGGTGATCCGGATAAGCCGCGCCTGCATCTGCGGCAGCGATCTGTGGCCCTACAATGGCGGCCCGAACGTCGAAGGTCAGCGCATGGGGCACGAGGCGATTGGAGTGGTCGAGGATGTGGGCGGCGAAGTGCAGCGCATCAAGCGCGGCCAGGTGGTCATCATGCCGTTCGCCGATTCCGACGGCACCTGCATGTTCTGCGAAGAAGGACTGAATACCGCGTGCGTACGCGTCGGCTTCTTTGGCAACGGGACCGGCCTCGACGGCGCGCAGGCCGAAGCGCTGCGCGTCCCGAGTGCCGACGGCACGCTGTACCCGCTGGATGTCGGCGAAGATGACGCGCTGATGTCGTCGCTTCTAACACTTTCAGACGTGATGGGCACCGGCCACCACGCCGCCGTTTCTGCGCGCGTTCGCCACGGCGGGACTGTAGCCGTCGTGGGCGATGGCGCGGTCGGGCTTTGTGGAGTAATCGCCGCCAAGCGCATCGGGGCGGAGCAGATCGTCATCATGGGCCGCCACTCTGACCGTATCGCGCTCGCCAAGGATTTCGGGGCGACCCACGTGGTGAGCGAGCGCGGTGATGAAGCGATCGAGCGCGTGCGCGGGTTGACTGGCGGTTTCGGCGTTCAGTCTGTCCTTGAATGTGTTGGCACCGAACAGGCGATGGAAACGGCGTTGGCAATCGTCCGTCGCGGCGGGGCTATCGGCCGCGTTGGCGTCCCGCACTACGAAACCATCAATGATGCGAAGACAATGTTTTACCGCAACATCGTCGTCGCCGGCGGCCCGGCGCCAACCCGTGCCTACATCGAAGAGCTGCTCCCCGATGTCATGGAGGGTGTCATCGAGCCGGGTAGAGTATTCGACCGGACCGTCGACCTGGGTGGCGTGCCCGACGGATATCGCGCGATGAACGAACGCAAGGCGTTGAAGGTCATGATTCGACCGTGATCGGCGTTGTAAGATGCGCTTACATCGCTGACGCACAGACCGCAGATCGCTGTAACCTGTGCCCCTCAGGTACGGTTCACACGCAAAAATGTTACAATCTGCCTGGTGAAAAACCCGTGGAAACCCTCGATTTCTCGCCAGACTACGAATCTGGGGGTCAGGGGTTCGAATCCCTTCCGGTGCGCCATTTTCCTGGATTTTTGCTGAAATCGAACCGAGGTTGTACAATCGCATCTGGGTTTCAGTTGCTGGCGCTAGGTTTTTTTCACGGAATTACTGGCTAGAATTTCTGGTTGGCGCAATTGCTTTCTGGGGCTCACTGCGTCCTATCACCCATCCGGGGAGTGACAGCAGCCCTCCGTGTGCGGCGCGAGGCCACCATGTTCCGCGTAGGTGAGCATTCCAATTTGATGGATCAGCACGCTCTTACGCGCGCCGATATGGCTCAGGTTCTCGGCACGCCCAGCCGCGTCACCGAAGTCCTGAAAGGCAAGAAGGAACTGAGCATGGCGATGGTACAGCGGACTCGCCCGATTCCGTGTGCCTGCCGATCTTCTCATTCCGGCGCCCAAACCGGCAGCACGCCTGTCGAAGCGCGCCGCAGCCTGACCTTGGCCCCGCGCCTAGCGGATCACGGTGCTCGGCGAGAGCGTCGGTGATGGACAAGCACAGAAAGCGTGACTTGGGCGGGGGTTGGTTTCAGGACCTGCCGCCGTTCTGCGGTGCAAGAAGGACGAAGGACAGGCACCGCGCGGGCAAGCCCCGTCCTCTTGCAAATTCAGCGCCGATTTGCGGTGTGTTTGCGATCTGTTAGGTTGCATCAACGGTGCGCGCTGGGGCGCGCTATAGTCCCTGCACGATTCTGCAGGAAAACGTCTGCTGGCAGAGGGGCTGCCAACTCACATGGCCGAGCGTTTCATGTCGGGCGCGAAACTGCGGCCGGTTCAGTACGGCATGCTGTTCGTGCCCATGGGCATCACCAATGGCTACGCGCTCGTTGCGCTCGCCTATCTCCTGTCGCAGGCCGGTGTCAGCGTTGGTCTGATTGCGGGGTTTGCCGGATTGAGCCTTCTGCCATCGACGTGGCGCGCGATCTGGGCACCGCTGGTGGACACGACGCTCTCCGTGCGCGGCTGGTATCTGATCTCCGCATCGGCGAGTGGCCTGTTGCTGGCGATCACAGGGTTCATTCCCGTAAGCCGGGCCAATTTCGGATGGTTAGAGGTGCTCGTGTTCGGCTTCTCGCTGGCTGCGACACTGACCACCATTTCCGGTTCGAGCCTGATGGCGCATGGCACGTCGGACGAAGAAAAGGGCCGCTTGGGCGGATGGAGCCAAGCAGGCAATCTCGGCGGCACCGGGCTCGGCGGAGGCCTGGGCCTTTGGCTCGCACAGCACGCACCGGTCTGGATCGCGGGCACGGCACTAGGCCTCGTCTGTCTCGCCACAGTCGTTGTGCTTTGCTTTCTGAAGGAACCGTCGGCGAAGCATCGCACTTCGACCTTCCTGGGAAGCCTCGCAAATGTCGGACGCGATTGCTGGGCGCTGCTCACAACCCTGCGCGGCGGGCTTGTCTTCTTCCTGATGCTGCTGCCCATCGGTGTGGGGGCGGCGTCAAATCTGTGGTCGGCCGTCGCCAACGACTGGCACGCAAGCGCCGACGCGGTCGCGCTGGCCAACGGCGTGCTGAGCGGCGTGGTATCGATTGTGGGCTGTCTGATCGGCGGATGGATCAGCGATCTCATCGACCGCAAGACGGCCTTCCTCCTGTTTGGTCTTGTCATCGCCGCCGCAGCCGTGGCGATGGCCGTGTCGCCGCGCACGCAGGCAATGTTCGTCAGCTTCGTGCTGCTTTACGCGTTGCTGCTGGGTTTCTGCTATGCCGCCTTCGGGGCCGTGGTCTTCGAAACCATCGGCAAAGGCGCGGCCGCCACCAAGTACAATATTTTGAGCGGCATATCGAACGTGCCGCTGATTTATGGGGGAATCTTCGACGGCTGGGCGCACGACCGCTGGGGCGCAAGCGGCCTGCTTTTTACCGATGCGGCCCTGGGCGTGCTGGGCGTGGCGGTGTTCATCGGCGTTGCATTCACGGCGCACGCGGGAACGTCGAGCGCGCCGGTTCGCGCCTGAGCCGGTTTGTGGCGCTTCGCGAGACACTCCCTCGGAGGCTGAATCCCACCCGGACTACGCAACCGCCGCTTTCGGTACGACAGTAATGCAGCTTTTTCGGAGGCCTGAGGGTGTGTAACGCGTGCCCCACGGGCAGGTAGCCCATGCGAGACTGTTACAATCGAGCCCGCAAAAACCCGCAGCAATCCTCGATTCGTCACCAGACTACGAATCTGGGGGTCAGGGGATCCCTTCCGGTGCGCCAGTTTTCCTGGGTTGGTTTTTGCTGAGACGCGGGTCGTCTGTTACAAAAGCAGTCTGAGGTTCACCTGCGAAGAGGTGTGCATTTTGGTGCAGTTGGCGATTGTAGCCCGCATCAGGCTACCCCTTCTCGGCCGCTGGACAGCCTGGCGTACTAGACTAGCCTGCGCCGGTCAGTTTCTTGCAGATGGAATGCTGTGTGATAGAGCGAAGGTCCATTCTGTGGCCGGTGCGGGCCGCAGGAAGGTTTAATGGCCGCGCGAAGTCGACCATATGCTGCGCTACTACCTTCATGAATCTCGCAATGTTCCGGGCCTGTTCGATTACCTGTAGCATTTGCTCTCTGGTCCTGGTGTCTATCAATCTCGAAGCACCTGAGAGGCTGTACAGTGTAGCCCAGTCTCGCTGCTCTTCCTGCTGATATGCGTCGTTTGCATCTCCGTTGAGATAGATATGTTGATAGCTCCAGCGGCGTTGGTCTGCGAGATGGTCGACCAGACCCGCGGAGACCATGGCTTCCCATGCTCCCCACTCAAAGGGCCTCGCTGGAATTGTTCCGATCTCGCCCAGGTCCGGGAGCGTCGTTCTGTCGGAAGTCTTGAGCAGAACCCGACGCAGCTCGTCGAGGCGCGACAGAATGCATGGTGTTGCCGCCAATCGCTCCTGGGCGAAGGCAACATTCAACGCGAACTCGTCACGAACGAGCGCTTCAGAGCGAGAAGCCTTCCCGGCCTCTTGCACTGCTACTGCCGCCTGTTCCGCCCCCAGCGCGATCAAAACGCCCAAAACAATAATACCGACCTCTTTCAGGAATTCGCGCCACCCCTGAAAAACGTTCCGCTTGTGATGAACTTCCATCTCCGACGCTCCGTGCGTTTGTAGCCCGCACTATATCGGCGAGGAGGCTCCGCCTCACGGTCGGAGCACCGGACGGCAGAATGCCACAGCCCCAAGGAAACACGGCTGATATTCACGCGAGGGCTACTTCAACCGACTCCGGGCGAACCGGAGCGACCGAAGTAACGGAGCCAGAGATGGGGATCACACGAAAACGCCGTCGGATGCCAACCGGACCGATGGCGATTCTTCACCGGCACGCTCTCCACTGCTAGGTTCGGCAAGGGTCGGCAGGCCACGCGAAGGGGATTAATGGACATTCACAAACCGAAGGCGGCGCATAGTCTCCGCGAATTCCTCGTCGAGATGGGGACGATCATCTGCGGCATCCTGATCGCGCTCGCGCTCGAACAGGCCATCGTGTGGATGAACTGGCGTCATGACGTGGCGGAAACGCGCCAGGCAATCAGGGCCGAGCTCGCGCACGATCTGGGGGTGTTTCACTATCGTGCCGATGAATCGAACTGCGTCTCGCGTCGGGTGGCGGACCTGCACCGCTGGGAGGACAGCTGGAAGCGCGGCGCGCCGTTGAAGCCGGTGGTGCCGATTGGAGGGCCGTCGTTCTACAGCTATTACACCGACGCCTGGAGTGTGGCGGAAACAGGCCAGGTTGCCGCGCACATTCCACTCGACGAGCGGATTAAATACGCACAGATTTATGGGCAGATTCGCGCGTTGGATGTTTTCGCGCAGCGCGAGCATGGTATCTGGCATGAACTTGCCGATTACAACGATGCCGATCAGCTCGACCGGCACGACCTGATGCGCCTCCGTGGGCTGGTTGCGGGACTTGGCAGGGAGAACCGCGGCGTGGCCTACAATCTGCCCCTTCTGGACCGGCAAGCCGCTGCGCTCGGACTCAAGCCCGAGAAATTGGCAAGTATCGACCCAAAACTGCAGGCGGCGTTCTGCGGCTCCTTTTTCTCAGCGCCCTGACATGGCCGTTCGCGAGGCCGCATCCGTAGCCTCCGTCACGCGGCGCGCCGATGCCGAGCGTTTCGCCCATCCCAAGGGACTGTACTATATGGCTTTCGCCGAGGGGTGGGAGCGGTTCTCCTTCTACGGCATGCCGACTCTGCTGGTGCTGTACATGGGCGACCAGCTCCTGCTGCCCGGGCATGTGCAGCATGTCGCGGGACCTGATCGCAGGCGCGTTGCGAAGCGCAACCGATGCTGCCAAGAGCTGTAACCCGCATACCTTGGGCATGTGCTTGTCGCGGTCATGGCAGGGGACAGCGGATCGGGGCGGGCGGCAAGAGCGGCTGCCGATGCGGTCGTGCTCGAGATCAGGGCTCCATCGATTC
>DATAQZ010000015.1:0-19559 GCA_036264415.1 Rhizomicrobium sp.
CCACCGTCAGGCGACCACGCTGGCGAACTCGCGTCGTTCGCGTCGTGTGTGAGCTGGATCGGATCGCCGCCCTTCACCAACCGCAGAAAAATGTGACGATTGTGCACGGTCGGACCAGCGGAATAGGCGATCATCGTCCCATCTGGCGCCAGAGCGGGATAGCGTTCCATTGCGGGCGATGCAATGAACGGCAGCTGCGATTCGGCGACAATCCATTTGGGCTCAGGACGAAAGAAATCGTAAAGAGCTGCAATCAAGCCCCCGGCAATCGCGATCGCGGCGGCGGCCAGGCCGATCCAGCGCCAGGATAGCGAAGATGCAATCGGCGAAGCGGCAGGAAGCGAAATGGCAGTCGCTGCTTCGCGCCCACGTTGCCGCAATCGATAGCCCACCCGCGGAATGGTCTCGATTTCGAAGGCCGGCTGCTCTGAGAGTCCGGCCAGCGCGCGCACTTTGACGATCGCATTGTTGACGGCGTCGTCGCCGACGATGCGGCCGCCCCAACACCGCTCGATGAGCTGCTCGCGCGAGACGACGGCGCCAGCGGCGCGCGCCAGTATAACCAGCACCTGCATGACACGGGGCTCGACGGTCTCGGTCCGATGACCGACAGAGATTTGCCTCGCGGAGGGCTGCACGCGCAGCGGGCCGAGTGAAAAGTCCTCTTCCTCGGCGAGGCTGATCGCCGGCGCGATCCTCAGGTTCCGTGACGCGTAGTTCATCGGCGATCGCTATGGGCCAGCGCTTCGAAGCGCGGATCGCCGCGCAGTCGGTCGAATGAGGGGTCGAGGCGCAGGAGCTCGGGCGAGACTCTTTGACGCGCAATCTGGGTGATGACCTCCGAGCGATTGCCGAAACGCATCTGCAGGTCCGAGACCGCGGCTTCAGCGCCACCAAGCGCGAACTCATCTTTTAAAGCGCGGGCCTTTCGAACATTCTCTCTAGCAAGTGCGAGCGCTTTGCCATTCTGGCCCAGGCCCGCGTAAATGCCAGGCAGCGAATTAAGAAGATCCGTGTTGCCGGGATCCGCTTTCAGCTCCCTCTGGATAGACGCAAGAGCGGCAGAGAAGTTTTCGCGTGCGCCCACCTCGTCACCTTGCTTCTGCAGGAAATCACCGATGGTTGACCTAAGCCTAGTAGTGACACTGTCTCGATTTTCCCCCTGCTGTTCGAGAGCAAGAAGGCCACGATAGAACGCCGCGCCTTTCGCATATTGTCGTCTAAACCAGAAATACTGCCCGAAAACACCTAACTCATCCCCGTCATCCGGAGCCGGATGCACATTCTTCAGGACGTCGCCGGCCGCATCGAGCTGTCCCAAATTTGAGAGCAAGCCTGCCTTTTCAGATAGAAGCGGTCCATCGTCCGGCCAGATTTGCAATGCCCTGTCGATGACTGCGAGGCTGCGCGCGGAATCATTCTGAAATTGGTAGTCGATAGCCAGGTAAAGGCGGTCGCTCTTCGACAGCGGATCAAGACGGATAAGCCTTTCGAAAACATCCGCGCTTTCCTTCCATTTGCCGAGACGGCGCAGGACCAGCGCCAGCCCTTCCATTGCTTCAGTATTGTTCGGCCAGCGGGAATTGACGAATCTCAGTTGGCGCTCCGCGGCCAGATAGTTCATCTCGCCGTAGTACAGATAGAAACCTTTGGCGGCCTGCGCCTCGGGAAGTTCGGGTTGCAACGCGAGGGCCTTTGCGAGGGCCGCGTGCGCAGCCCCCTTGCGCACGGTAGCAAGATTGTCGCCAAAGTGCCGGTAGGCCTCGTTGCGCACGAGCTTTGACCAGGCCAACGCGAATTTTGGATCGAGGCGGGTTGCTTCCGTCAGCAACTGGCAGGCCGTCTGCAGACTCGTGGGCTCATTCTTGTTGGCGAACACCAGCGCCCGAAGATAAAGATCGTAAGCTCGAGGATTGTTTGTCGGTTTCGCCGCGATCTCTGCACGCTCTTGCGGTGTGATCTTTGCGGCCAGCACGCGCGCGATCGTGCCGGCGACGTCGCTCTCCACGGTTAACAGGTCGCCGACTTTGCGGTCATAATCCTCGGCCCACAGATGCTCATCGGTCGCCGCCCGGATTAATTGCACATTGATGCGAATGTTGTTGCCCGATTTCTGCACATTGCCTTCGAGCACATTTGCAACACCGAGCTCCTTTGCGATCTGCTGGATATTTGGAGACCTGTTGGCGAACTGATCGGCGGACGTACGGGATATGACCTTCAGCGAACCGATCTTCGCCAGCCGCGTCAGGATTTCGTCCTGTACGCCCGCGGCGAGATAGCCGGCATTCGTGTCCGAACTCAAATTTCTGAACGGAAGAACCGCAATCGAGGGCTCACGCGCGCCAGACCTGGTGAATTCCCAACCTGCAAAAACAAGTGCGGCCAGCAGAAACGCTCCGGATGCGATGGCGGCATAGGTACTTGGCGACCGCGGAAAACGGCTTGATGTTTCTGGTGCTTTGGTCTCCGTTGTCGCCTTTGCAGCAGCGCGCAAGCGATATCCGACCCTTGGAATGGTCTCGATTTCGAAGGCCGGCTTCTCTGAAAGGCCGGCCAGCGCGCGCACTTTGACGATGGCATTGTTGACGGCATCGTCGCCGACGATGCGCCCGCCCCAGCAGCGCTCCACGAGGTGTTCGCGCGACACCACTGCGCCGGCGGCGCGCGCCAGCACCACCAGCACCTGCATGACCCGCGGCTCGACGATTTCCCTCCGCTCACCGACAGAGACCTGCCTGGCCGAGGGGCAGACGCGCAGCGGGCCGAGCGAAAAGTCCTCCTCCTCGGCGAGACTGATCGCGGGAGCGGCCTTCACGTTGCGCGACGCGTAGTTCATCGGCGATTCAGTGGCTTCCTCGGCGAACGGTGAGCATGCCGTCGGCCCGCCATCCTTTCGGGTCGCGCGAAAGGAGGCTCCAATTGCGCCACGAACCGGCGTGTATCGGAGCGGCAAACAGGAGCAAAAAGAACGGCGTAGACATCCCCAACTTCACCTTCGGCCATCTGTGACGGCCGGATCATCCTAAGCCAAGGCGTCCCTTACGGAAACGCCAACGGGGAGCTTTTTGCCGGAATGCCGACCGAGCGCACGGCTCGCAAGAAAGGCGCCGATCGGCGGCGCTTCAACGACAGGAGCATTGGTGATGTACCGTTCAATTCTGTTATCCGCTGCAGCCATCGCCTGGATGGCCGGCAGCATCTCGGCTCAAGCCTCGTGCGGCGCTCCCCTGGGAGGCAAAGCGGGCGTGCTCAACAAAATTCCGCACCTAAATATATCCCGCACGGAAGCAGCTCCGCAGGGCTACGGCTCGATCGTGGGCATGTGGACAAACTCCATCATCGTCGACGGCAATGTTGTCGCGACCAGCATTTCCACCTGGCATAGCGATGGCACCGAGTACGACAATATCGACGCGCCCCCGATCAACGGCAATGTCTGCCAGGGCGTTTGGGAAAGCAAAGGCGTCGGCAAAGTCGAAGAACACCATTTTGGCTGGACCTTTGATCAGAACAGCAACCCGAGCGGCTATTTCACGCTGGAGCAGACCCTGAAGCTGAGCCGCGACGGGCTGAGCTATACGGGCCCCTTCGACCAGAAATTTTACGACACCAACGGGAACCTTCTCACAGAGGTCACCGGCGACATGTCGGCCGAACGTTTTACGGGAAAATAGGACAAACATTCGCCCGGCGCTCACCACGCCGGCGCGAGAAGGGTCGCCGGGGCTGCGTTCCAGCAGCTCCGGCGATCTTCCTGTTTCGGACCGGAATTGGACTCAATCCTTGAGCGTCACGGCGACGAAAATCGTGCGCCCGAGCGCGTCGTAGCTGCCCGGATACGCATTGACGTTGCTCACGTCTGTCGATGAGGCAACGCCAAGGTTCAGGCTGTCCACCATCGGCGGCTCCTTGGCAAAGATGTTGTTCACCCCGGCGCGCAATTCCACGCCTTTGCGCACCGGCCAGTCGATTGCGAGATCGAGGTAATCGAACGAACTGATTTTAGCGTCGGGAATGTCGTTGCAGGGTTTCCCGCCGCAAACCGTGAAAAACGGGTTGTTCTCGTTTGCGTCGAGACTGACCGAGCCCATGTGGCGCCAGCCAAACGACAGCGAGACATCGTCCCACGGCGTGTTCCAGGTCACACGCAGCCGGTGCCGCCAGCGAGGCGCGGGGCCGCCGCAGATGAGGCCGTAAAGCCCGGCGCAATCGTAAGATCCCAAACCGGGAGCGGGCTCGGTGACGAGCGTGTCGAGAATCGTGCCGATCAGGTCGAGCGAGACCGACCCGATACCATGCAGGTTCCAGTCTTCGAAATTCAGCGAATAGTCCAGCTGTACATCCACGCCGGTGGTCGAAAGGAATCCGGTGTTGGTGTTTTGGTTGCTTACGTAGCCGCCGCCGAAGAGCTGGCCCGCCGCATTGCGATGGACGAGGGGACAGTAGAAGGACTCCGACGCCCGCGTCGCGTTTGCACCGTAGCATTCCGCGAGCGTTATGAGGGGATCGACCGTGCCGATAAATCCGTCGACGTGGATGTCGAAATAATCGACCGTCGCCGCAAATCCATCGAGGAACTGCGGCGTCAGCACCACGCCGACGGTTGCGGTGCGTCCTTTTTCCGGTTTGAGCAGGATGTTGCCGCCGGTCTCGTCGATGCAGACCGTATTACCGGCTCCGCCGGGGCAAGTGAGCAGCTTTGTGCCGGCATTCGGGACGCCGGCGCATTCGCCGATTGTCGACATCGCGCATGGATCGCTCGCAACGAAACCGCCGAACCCGGTGGGGGTAAACAGCTCGAGCACGTTGGGCGCCCGGACGGCCCGTTCGTACAGGCCGCGAACGCGCAGGTCGTCGACCGGCTGCCATTCGATCCCGTATTTGTATGACGTCACCGGCCCTGCCGAACTGTAGGATGCGTAACGGTAACCGCCATTGATCGCCAGATTCTTGGCGAACGGCTGTTCCTCGATCAGCGGCACATTGATTTCGCCGAACGCTTCAGAAGTATCAAATCCTGAGAGCGGGAGGCCCGGCGCCGGCCCGCCGCTGCCATAAAGATCGCCGCTCGCGAATTCGTTGTCTGTCTTAAGTCCCAAAGATTCGGATCGCCATTCCGCGCCGAACGACGCCTGTACCGGCCCTTTCGCCAGCGGGGACCGGACGCCCCACTGGCCAAAATCGCCTGTCACCGAGCCGCTGAGGATTTGCTCCACCGTTGCGCCTTCCTGAAACCCGTTCGCCCGGATGTACTTTGCCATTGTCGGTGTTATCGACCCGATACCGTTGAATACGTCGAGCGGAACACAGGCGGGATCAACGACAATGCCGAACGCATTCGGCTCGGCCGCATAGCAGGCGCCGGTAAGGGGATCGACCTGCAAGGCCTTCTGCACGCGATCGACCGAAAGGTCGTTCCGGAGGCTCTGGGAGTAGAGCGTCAGGCCATACTGGCTGTACACATCATAGGTCCAGCCCGATCCCAGATCGCCCTTCGCGCCGACCTGCATCCGATAGGCGGTATGTCGAAAATCGGTCAGGCGATCGCCGACCTCGACGGCACGGCGCCCGATCAAGAGAAGGGCTTCGCCGGGAACCACATTGGATGAACCTGAGCCATCCGCGCCGCAAAGCAAAGCGCGCTCCTGCGCCGTCATCAGCGGATTTCCACAGTTGACCTCCACGAATCCCCCGACCTCGCCGAATCCGGCGAACAGCGCCGATGGGGCAATTTGCGCCACAGTATCGTCGTCCGAAAACATGAAGCTCGCATACGGCTCGAGCTGCCGGTTGACGGTGTAGTGCGCAAAAAAGCCGCCGACATATCGCGTGTCGGGTCGGCGAAGATAGTTGCCGGGTCCGTAGTTGTATTTCTGGTCGGGAGCGCGCGTGAACGGTTCGAAGCGGCCGCTCCCCGGCGTTCCGTTGCCGGTCTGGAAGAAATCATATGACTGGACGCGGAGATAATCGTCGAGCGAAATCCACCGGTTGTAGGCGCTCGATCCGCCACAGATTAGTCCGGTGTGCAGCGGATCATTCGGATTGAAAACCTTGAAGGTCGTCGCAAGCGCGCACGCGGAAAAGTCGCGTTCGGTGACGGGCTGTTCCGACCGATAACCGAGATAGGCGGTCACATTGCCTCGTCCATTGTCCGTGTTCGAGCCCAGGAGGAGGGTGGCCTCCCCGGCTTCGCCATCCCAGACATTCTCCGGCACCTCTGGGTAACCGGCCGCGGCGAGGCGTGCGCGCTGGACGCTGTTGTCGTTCGGCGCTTGTTCGATGCTGGCGGTGCCGTCGAGTTCGACGCCTTCGAAGTCCTTGCGCAGGATGAAATTCACCACGCCCGCCAGCGCATCGGAGCCGTACACCGTGGAAGCTCCTCCGGTCAGCACCTCGATGTGGTCCACAAGCGCTGCCGGAATGTCATCGAGATCGGCGACGGGATCGCCGGGATCTCCCGGCATCAGGCGCGAACCGTTAATGGTCACGAGCGTGCGCTTGGCACCCAGTCCGCGCAGGTCGACCGTCGCAATTCCGCGCGAAGTGGCCGAAAGGGTCGAGGTCTGGTCGGCAAACGCTTCGGGGAGATTGTTCAGAAGCGTGGCGACATCCGTCGTTCCTTCGAATTTGATTTCCTCGGGACTGATCGCCGTGACCGGACGCGAGCTGTACAGGTTTTGCTGGGGCAGGCGCGAGCCGGTGACGACCACAGTTTCAATGCTCTGATCCGTTTGCGCGGACACCGAACGCGCGCCGGCGAGCGCGGCGATCGAAGCGACGCCGAGCAGCAGTGAGCGGCGCAGCACCGGTCTGCGCGAAACGGATGTGAACACAACGCCCCACGGTCGCCGGAATGGTCTGCCCCGACATTTCCGGCATGCGGGCCAAGCGCCGGCGCGGCCCCTCCGCGCCAATCTCCCCCGCAGTCCAAATCCTAAGCGGCCCGAGGGGGCTCGTCAAAAGCGGATACCAAAAAGTCATGGCCGCCCGCGGGGGGCGGCCATGAGGGCGCGTGAGTAGCAGATTTCACTGGCCCGTGATCCGGTCGGCCTGCGTGTCGCCGGTGATCTCGTTGATGAGATTTCCGTTGCTGTCGTAGAACTTGAGATCGAACGTGCCGGCAAAGGCATCGCCTCGCCTGTTCAGCCTGTCGACATGCGTGAGTACCATTGTACCATTCGGATTGCCGTTGTCGTCGAACGTCCAGGCGGTGTGATAGAGATTGTACGCCCTGCCGACGTTGTTCCAGACACCCATGCAGATGTCGCCGGTGATGGTGGGGATGTCGGCAAACTCGAATTCCGTGTTGTCGACATGCCATTGCTGGAATGACTGGAAAGCGAGATTGCCGCTGACAAGGTACTGGACGTGCCACATGCCGACGATCGAGGAATAGCGCTGCAGATTCGCCATGCTGCCGCGCGAGGGCGCCGGCGGTAGTTTGACGTGCTGTCCGGCGAAAAGATTGGAATGCGAGAAGCTGCCGCACGCGGCCTGCGCAGACACTCCGCTGACGGCCAGCGCGATTGCGGCCGCTGCTGTCGTAACCAGGTACTTCATTTTTGAAACTCCCCTGTGTTTGGCGGCCCCGACCATCGGCGCCGCTCCGCAGGCACCTCGGCTACGATCCGGAAAAACGGCGCATCATTCCCCGTTCTCCCAAGCCAATGTAGGATGCCGCCCGGCGCCGAAGGCCGTTTGGGGTGTCCTGCCATGGCTATGGGGGCTGTCCTGCCCGCCTTGAGATCGTGCCGAGATTGCCGGCTCGTCGCGACGATTGCAGCCGGTTCCTATGCGATCCGAAAGGACGCGCGCCTGATGAATCGACGATGATTTGCCGAGACGGACGATAATTGGTCCATGAACGAGCGGCCAAACCTGTTGAAGCCGGTCGGACCGGAAAGTCTCGCCAACGAAGGCGACTTCCGGCTGGGCGACATTGCCGTTCGGCCATCGCTGCTCGAGGTCCGGGCCGGCGACGTGCGCGAAACGCTCGAGCCACGGGTCATGCAGGTGCTGGTGGCGCTTGCAGGGGCAAACGGCATGGTGGTTTCACGCGACGAGCTGATCCGCGAGTGTTGGGGCGGCCGGATTGTCGGCGAGGACGCGATCAATCGGTGCGTGGCCCGGATACGCCGGCTCGCCGATCTTTCCGGCCGCAAGGCCTTCGAGATCGAGACCATCCCGCGCGTCGGCTATCGGCTGCTGGCGTCGCCGCTGGGCGACACTCCGCCATCGACACCACCCAAAGCCCTCGCACTGCCCGGAGACGCAACGCTTGGCGGCACGGCCGAGCGCGCTGCATCTCGACCTGCGCCGGCATGGCGCAAGATCGCAATGCCGGCGGGTGTTGCCGCTTTGATAATGGCCGTGGTGCTCCTCGCCGGCTTTTTGGCGGCAGGACGGAATCACAGCCAACCGCCAACGCACACGGCGCAGATCGCTGCCGTCCTGCCCTTCACGCCGCTCGACTCGGATGCGCACGCGCGGGCTTTTGCCGACGAAATCTCGGCGGATGTCGCCGACACCTTGGGGCGAACGGAATTCAGCATGATTTCTCCCGCCCAGAGTTTCCAGTTTCGGGGAGACGCCAAAGCCCGCGCCGCGCGTGCGCTGCACGCCGATATTCTCGTCGATGGCGATGTCAAGCGAGCGGGCGAGAACCTCGTCGTTGCCGTGCGGGTGGAAGATGTCGCGAGTGGCCTCGTTCTGCTGAGCAAGGAAATACGGCGCCCGGCGTCAGAGGCGGCGGATCTGCCCGACCAGGTCGCGACGTTCGTCGCCGACGCCGTCGGCTCGGATGTCACGATAGGGGCTCTCAATTCGGGCGGAAACCCCCAGGTGCGCGGTGAGATTTTGCGCGCTTTGTTCCAATGCCCGTACCGTCAGGATCCCCTTTGTACGTATGAAATCGGGCAAAACCTGGTGCGCACGGCACCCGACAATGCGATCGCGCAAACGACGCTTGCGATCGCGACCACCAACGTGTTGGATCTTCTGCCGGAGCGCGAAAAGCCGGCGGCGATCGCGACGGCGCGAAAGGCGGCGTGGACGGCGATCCGGCTCGATCCCCATTTCGGCGATCCGTACATTGCGCTTGGCGTCCTGGCGTCCAGTATGGCCGCAACCGAGGCGTATCTACGACGTGGATTGTCGATCTCTCCTGATTCGCCGAGTCTGGCGGGATACATGAGCGGATTTTTGATAGGGACCGGCCGCAGCCAGGAAGCATTCACCGTCATTCAGAAGATCGCGGCCCGATACGACTTCCTGCAATTTGTTCCGCTGACACAAATTTGGGCGCTGCTGCAACTCGGCGAGGCAGACGATGCGCTTGAGATCGCCCGGCATGGGCACAAACTGTGGCCCGATCGGGGCCAGTTTGTACTGATGCAGTTTGAAACCGCCGTGCTCGAACACGATGTTGCCGCGGCCGAGGCATTGTTGAACGATCCGGTGATCGGACCGAACCTGGGAAAGCCAGCAAACAAAGGAATTGTACAGGCCTTGCGGACGCGCAGCGCCGCGGATATCGAGTCGGTTTCGCGCGCTTGCGCGCATGTCGACGCCGGCCACTGGCCTCACCAGCAGCTCTGCATGATCGCGCTTGTCATCCTCGGCAGGATCGACGACGCGTTCCGCCTGCCGCTGGATCCGGCGTTGGATATGACACTGTTCTTTCCGCAGCTGGCGCCGTTGCGCGCTGATCCACGGTTCCTTCAGCTCGCCAGGAACCACGGCCTCCTTGCCTACTGGAAGACAACCCACACGCGGCCCGATTTTTGCGCCACCGAGCACGTGCCCGTTTGTCAGGCGCTGGCGCTAAAAGGAACCTGAGTTAACGTCGTACAGCCTGTACCGCCGCTTTGAGACGTTCGGCGAGCGAGAAGGTATCGTCGGTGAAATCGCTGTCGATCCACCACGCTTCGATATCGGAGAGAATGCGTCCGACAAGGGGTCCTTCGGGGACGCCCGCCGCCATCACATCGCGGCCGCTGAGCGGAAAGCGCGGGCAAACCCAGGCGTCACAGAGCGCGAGGAGCGCGCGCCAGGCGATCGTGTCCGACTGTTTCGTATCGTCCGCCCAGGCGAGGAGCACGCGGTCCCGGAAACGCTGTTTGCCGAGGCGATAAAGCATCCGGCGCACCTCGCGCACCGGCAGGTACGGCGTCAGCGTCTCCTTCGTGCCCGCGAGATCGAGCAGACGGTCACGCTCGTCATTCGAAAGCTTGAGCCGCTCGCTCAACCCTTGCGCTGACGGATCCGCCGGGGCAATTGCAATCAGGCGCAGCAGGGGATCGGGTCGGAAGAAATTCGCTACATCGATGGCGACAAGACGCTCGAGCCGCTTGAGACTTGTCTTGCCGGGTAGAATCTCCGCCAGAATCGCGTGGTGCTGCATGGCGCGCAACACCGGTAATGGCTCCTCTGCTTCCAGGAGACGCAGCAGCTCCTTGCGGATGCGTTCGCCGGAGAGAATGCGCAGGCCTTCGCGTTCTGCCGTCGCCGCGCGGAGCGCCGCCGCGTCGATGTCCCCTTTTCCATACCAGGCGTGGAAGCGGAAAAGCCGCAAGACGCGGAGATAATCTTCGCGGATGCGCTGAACCGGATCGCCGATGAAACGGATACGGCCGGCCGCGAGATCCCCGATGCCGCCGTTGTAATCGAACAGTTCGCCGTCGAATGACGCGTAAAGCGCATTGATCGTGAAATCGCGCCGCGCCGCGTCCTCTTCCCAGATTTTCGAGAATGCCACCACCGCGCGTCGGCCGTCCGTCGAAACGTCGCGTCTGAGCGTCGTCACTTCGAAGGCGCGGCCGTTGAGCATCGCCGTGATCGTGCCGTGCTCGATCCCTGTCGGCAGGGCGGCGATCTTCGCCCGCGCGAGCCGTTGCGTCACCGCGGCCGGCACAAGGGGTGTGGCGATGTCGATGTCGTCGACCTGGCGGCCAATGAGCGCGTTGCGCACCGCGCCGCCGACGAAGCGCGCCTCGCCGCCATCGGAAGAGAGCGCCTCCATGACGGCGCACACGTCTTTCGTGCGCATCCATGCTTCGCGCGCGGGATCGAGTTTTGTCTTCATCGAGACGAATCGTGGGCCGAGAGCCGCTCGCACAAGTTTACCAGAATGGCGGCGGTGGCGCCCCAAATGGTGTGGCCGCGCCAGGCGAAGGCGTAGAACTCCCGTCTTCGCCCGCGCCATTCGCCGCTCTTTTTCTCGCAATTCGCCGGGTCGAGCAGAAAGGCGAGCGGCGCTTCGAAAATCTCCGCCACTTCCTGTGCATTCGGCCGAAGCGAGAATCCCTCGTCGATCACCGCGACAACCGGCAGAATTGCGAAGCCGGTGCCCGTCTCATACGGATCGAGGAATCCGGCCACCGAGACTCTGTCGTTCTCTATTCCGGTTTCCTCCTGTGTTTCGCGCAAAGCGGTTCCGCTGAGTGAGGAATCCTGCGGATGCCATCGTCCGCCGGGGAAACTCACCTGACCCGCGTGGCGCGCAAGATGCGCCGTACGTCGCGTGAACAGGAGCGTGGGGTCGCTTCGCCGCACGATCGGCAACAGCACCGCGGCGGGCACGAGATCCTGCGCAACGCGGTCGTAATGGGGATTGAGATCGTAGTCGCTGCGCAGCGGCTTCAGCGGCAAATCAGGCTGCCTCTGCGGCAGGAATGCGCGCAAATGTTCCGCGCCGCCCTCGGCTATCATTCGTGTAATATTTTCCGGATCGTTGGCTTGCAATCGACAGGCTCACGGGCTTGTGCGGTTCCGGTCATTTGACGCACGCATTTGTGCAGTTGCACACGAGCCCCCGGAATGCAACAAACGTTGGCGATTGCGAACCAATAGCCTCATGCTGAGCCTGTCGAAGCTTGAGGCTGGCTCTCACCCTTCGACAAGCTCAGGGTGAGGGTATTGTCAAAACAAAACTGAACGCATGAATGACGTTCCGGTGAATCTGACTGAAGCAGCGGCGCCGGGCTCACCGGTGGCGCAGGCGGAAATGTATGCCGATATTTTCGGCAAGGTGCGCGCCGCCACCGCACGCGTGATCTTCGGCCAGAACGAAGTCATCGACGAAGTGCTGGTGACATTGCTTGCCGGCGGTCACGGACTTCTCATCGGCGTCCCGGGTTTGGCAAAAACCCGCCTGGTCGAAACCCTCGGCATCGTGCTCGGTCTCGACTGGAAACGAATTCAATTCACGCCCGATCTGATGCCCGCCGACATCATCGGTTCGGAGATTCTCGAAGAAAGCGATGCCGGCAAGCGCTTCTTCCGTTTTCTGCGCGGCCCGGTCTTCACCCAGCTTCTGATGGCCGACGAGATCAATCGCGCCAGCCCGCGCACACAGTCGGCGCTCCTCCAATCCATGCAGGAGAAGCACGTGACCGTCGCGGGCGAGCGTCACGACCTGCCGCACCCGTTCCACGTGCTCGCGACGCAAAATCCGCTGGAGCAGGAAGGCACCTATCCCTTGCCCGAAGCGCAGCTCGATCGATTCCTGCTGCAGATTGACATCGGCTATCCGGACGCCGCGGCCGAACGTACAATGCTGCTCGCCACGACCTTCGGCGAGGAACAACCGGTTCAGCCGATCTGCGGAGCCGACGCGCTGATCGGCGCGCAGCGCATCGTGCGCCATTTGCCGGTCGGTGAAAAAGTGGTGGAAGCGATCCTGCGGCTCGTGCGCGCGGCGCGTCCGGATTCGGGCGGCGATCCCAAGCTGCGCGGCAAGATTGCCTGGGGGCCCGGCCCGCGCGCGAGCCAGGCCTTCATGCTGGCGGCGCGTGCCCGCGCGCTCCTCGAAGGCCGGTTTGCGCCGTCGGCCGATGATGTCGTGGCGCTGGCACAACCGGTGCTGCGCCATCGCATGGCGCTCTCGTTCTCTGCGCGCGCCGAGGGCGCCACCTTGGCGGATGTGATCGACCGTCTTTGCCAAACGCATCTGTGAGCGAAAGCTTTTCGGTCGCGAAAGAAAACAGGGCCGCGGTTCTCGGCGCCGAAGCCGACGCCTTGGGAGCGGCGCTGCCGCCGCTCCTGGTCGCGGCCGAACGCCTCGCTTCGACGGTGGCGCTCGGCGTGCACGGCCGGCGCAAATCCGGCATGGGCGAAACCTTCTGGCAATTCCGCCGCTATGCGCAGGGCGACGCGCGCGGCGCCATCGACTGGCGGCAATCGGCGAAATCGCAGCATCTCTTCGTGCGCGAACGCGAATGGGAAGCGGCCGAAACCGTTTGGTTCTGGTGCGACGGCTCGTCCAGCATGGGTTTTTCGAGCGGCGGCGATCTCTGTACAAAAGGCGGGCGCGCGAATCTGCTCGCGCTGGCGCTGGCGTCACTGCTTGTCCGCGGCGGCGAACGTGTGGCGATTTTCGGCGACCGCGAAGGACCTGTCGGCGGCCGTCCGGCCCTGCGGCACATGGCGCGCGCGCTTGCCGAGAATGAGGCCAACCGCGCCGCGCTGCCGCCGGAGATGGCGGTGGGAAAACGCGCGCAGGTGATCTGGCTGTCGGATTTTCTGTCGCCGCTTGATGCAATCGAGGGCGCGCTCGGCAAGCTGGCGGGAAGAGGCCTCGGCGGTCACCTCGTACAGATCGTCGATCCGGCGGAGCAGGATTTTCCGTTCAGCGGACGCACGCGCTTCGAGTGGCGAAATGCGCGCGACGGCGAAATCTTCGGCCGCGCCGAGACCGCACGCGAGGCATACCGCCGCCGGTTCGAGGCGCATAGCGAGGGCGTGCGCGAACTCGCGCGCCGGTTCGGCTGGAGCTTTCTCCTGCACCGCACGGATGCGCGGCCCGAGGCGGCGCTGATCGCACTGCACGCGCAGGTGGGCGAGCGGGAGATGGGCCGGGTTTCGACGCAATTGCGATGAATTGGCTCTCCTCGCTTACCTTCGGCGCACCCTGGATTCTCGCCGCGCTGGCCGCCTTGCCGGTGATCTGGTGGCTGTTGCGGGTAACGCCGCCCGCGCCGCGCCGCATCGCCTTTCCCCCGTTGCGCCTGCTGAAGGACTTGGCGACGCGCGAGGAAACGCCGGCGCGCACCCCGCCATGGCTGCTTCTGCTCCGGCTCGTTGCCGCCGCGCTTGTCATTTTGGCGCTGGCAGAACCGGAATGGGGCGAACCGAAAGCGGCCGCCGGCAACGGTCCCTTGGTCCTCTTCGTCGACAACGGCTGGACCGCGGCCGAAAACTGGGACGCGCGGCGCGCGGCGATGTCCGATGCGCTCGAACAGGCCGCCCGCACCGGCCGCGCGGTCGCCATCGTGCCGACGGCATCGCCGCGCCCGGATGCAACCCTGCTGTCGGCCGGCGCGGCCGAGCGTCAGGTAGGCGACCTCGAGCCGGCGCCATGGCTGCCCGATCGCAAACGCGCGCTCGCCGCGCTCAAGAAGATGAAGTTTCGCGGTACGCCGCGAATCGTCTGGCTGAGCGACGGCATTGATTACGGGGACAGCGAAGAAACCGAACGCGCGCTCGGCAGCATCGGCCGGCTCACCGTGCTTGCCGATCCCGCGGGCAAGGCGCCGCTTTGGCTTCGCGCGCTCGACAACGAGACCGATGGTTTTGCGGCGCATGTGGCGCGTCTTGCCGCGGTTGGCGCACGGGAGGGTGACGTTGCCGCGCTCGGCGCCCAGGGCGAGACCTTGGCAACCGCGCATTTCCGCTTCGCCCCCGACGCGCTCGACACCGTGGCGAAGATTCCGCTGCCGGTCGAAATCCGCAACGAGACGAAGCGCGTCGTCGTCGAAAACGCGGATTCGGCAGGCGCCGTGCAGCTCCTCGGCGACCGCGCCAAACGGCGTGCGGTCGAGATCGTCTCGGCGCGCAGCGCCGAAGACGAGCAGCCGCTGCTTTCGCAAACCTATTATCTTTCGCGGGCCCTGACGCCGTACGCCGATGTACAGAAGGGCACGATCGGCGATGGTCTCGCCCGCAATGTCTCGGTGCTCGTGCTCGCCGATATCGGGATGATCGCCGGCGCCGATCGCGACCGCGTCGCCCGATTCGTGGAACAGGGCGGCATCCTCGTGCGCTTCGCGGGCGAGCGCATGACCCAGGCCGTCGACGACCTCATCCCCGTCAAGCTGCGCGTCGGCGGCCGCTATCTCGGCGGCGCGCTGGCCTGGAGCAAGCCCCAGCATCTCGCGGGCTTTCCCGAAGGCAGTCCGTTCCGCGGTCTTGGCGTGCCGTCGGAAGTGACGGTGTCGCGGCAGATTCTCGCCGAGCCCTCCATCGAACTCGCCGAGCGCAGCTGGGCGCGGCTTGCCGACGGTACGCCCCTTGTTACCGGCGCGCCGCGCGGCAAGGGCTGGATCGTGCTGTTTCATGTCACCGCAAATCCCGTGTGGTCGACGCTGCCGCTTTCCGGCCTGTACGTCGACATGCTGCACCGCCTCGTCGATCTCGCGGGCGGCGCTCGTCCCGTTCAGCTCGCGAGCGATGCCGGCGCGATCCTGCCGATCTCGGCTGCGCTCGACGGCTTCGGCCATCTTGTCAAACCTTCCGCCGACGCGCTTGCGCTGCGCGGCGCCGATATCGGCCGCATCGCGCCCTCGCCCGAGCATCCGCCGGGCCTCTATGGCCGCGCCGGCGCGGAGGTCGCGCTCAATGCCGCCAATGATCGGACCGTGCTGACGCCGCTCCGCCTCGCCCACGCGCCGCTCAACGCCTACGCCGCCTCGCCCGCGCTGGCGCTGGAAGCGCCGCTGCTCGTGATCGCGCTGTTGCTGCTTCTGGCGGATGTGTGCATTTCGCTGTGGCTGCGCGGGCTCGCACCTTCGCCGGCATTGTCGCGCGCAGGCGTTTTCGTTGTGGCGTTCGCGATTGTACACGCGGTGCCCACACGCGCAGACGATGCGTCCGACATGAAAGCGGCGCTCGACACCCGGCTCGCCTATGTCGAGACCGGACTTCCCGATCTCGACGCGATGAGCCGGGCGGGCCTCTACGGATTGGGTCTCGCGCTCAAGGCGCGCACGTCCTACGAGCCGCAGGATCCCGTGGGCGTCGATCTCGACACCGACAATCTCAGTTTCTTTCCGCTCCTCTACTGGCCGATGGACCCGCGCGAACACGCTCTCTCGCCGCGCGCCCTCAGCAAAATCGCCGATTACATGCGCAACGGCGGCACCATTCTGTTCGACACGCGCGATCTGACGCTCGGCAGTGTGCGCGGGCCTTCGTCGCCCGGCGAGCAGACGCTCAGAAGGCTGATCGGCAAGCTCGACATGCCGCCGCTCGAAGCGGTACCGCCGGATCACGTGCTCACCAAGACGTTTTACCTGATCCAGGATTTTCCCGGCCGCTGGGACGGCGGCAAAGTCTGGATCGAAGCCCTGCCGCCGGCCGGACCGAATTCGGGTCCGGCGCGCGGTGGGGACGGTGTTTCGCCGGTCATCATCGGCGGCAACGACTGGGCGGCGGCGTGGGCCATCGATCCCCAGGGTCGGCAGCTTGCCGATGTTTCGCCCGGCGGCGACGACCAGCGCGAGATGGCCTTCCGCTTCGGCATCAATGTCGTGATGTACGCGCTGACCGGCAACTACAAGACGGACCAGGTCCACGCGCCGGCGCTGCTCGAACGCCTGGGCCATTGAAGTGGTACGCGGCAAGCTGCGCGGACAAAGGAGTGGTGCACCCGGAGCCGCGGAGACGCTTTCCTCCTCCGCGAGCGAAGCGATGTGGGGGAGGGGGACCGCGACGTGTCCGCCGAAGCGCGCAGCGCGAAGGCGGAAGCGGTGGAAGGGGAACAGCCGCGGTGCGTTAATTGCCCTTTTTGGGTTCCGCGCGCGTGCAACCTGCGCTGATTAGCTGATGCACATCTCCATCGATTTCGCGCCGCATGTGGCCGTTGGCTGGATCATCCTGATCGCCGCCGCCGCGGCGCTCTTGACTGGTTATGGGCTGTGGCAACGCGCCCGGGGCGCCATAGCGCGCGCCGCGGCGTTCGCGATTGCCTTGATCGTGCTCGCCAATCCCTTGATCGTGCGCGAAAAGCGCGAGCCCCTGCCGGACATCGTGGCACTCGTCGTCGATCACTCCGCGAGCATGACTCTCGACCACCGCCGCGGCGATGCCGACAAGGCGGCCGACGATCTTGCAAAGACCATCGCGGCCGACCGGACGCTCGAAATCCGCCGCGCCGCGGTGACCTCGCCGCTCGACGAAGATTCGGGGACACGGTTGATGGCGAGCGTCACGGGCGCGCTCGCCGATGCGCCGCCCGACCGCGTCGCCGGCGCCATCGCCGTCACCGATGGCGAGGTCCATGATGCCGACAGCACGAACGCGGCCGCGCTCCACGCGCCATTTCATGCCTTGATTGTCGGCCGTCACGACGAACGCGACCGCAAGCTTACCGTCGTCAGCGCCGCGCGCTATGCCATCGTCGGCCAGACCGCCGACGTGGTGATCCGCGTCGACGATTTCGGCGCGGCCGCGAGCGGTGCCGCGCAGGTGGGACTTCGCGTCGGCGGCGTGGAGGCGGGAAGCCGGGTGGTGCCGACCGGGCGCAACATCACGCTCCACATTCCCGTCGCGCACGAAGGCGAGAACGTGCTCGAGATCGCGGCGCGGCCCGGCCCCGCCGAACTCACGCTTGCAAACAACCGCGCGGTGGTGACGGTGTACGGAGTGCGCGACCGGCTGCGCGTGCTCCTCGTCTCCGGCCAGCCGCACGCCGGTGAGCGCGTCTGGCGATCGCTTCTCAAGGCCGACCCGTCGGTCGATCTCGTGCATTTCACCATCCTCAGGCCGCCGGACAAGCAGGATTCGACGCCGATCGACCAGTTGTCGCTGATCGCCTTTCCGACCCATGAACTGTTCGAGGAGAAGCTCGACAATTTCGACCTCGTGATCTTCGACCGCTACGGCGAGCTCGGCATCCTGCCGATGGCCTATTTCGAGAACATCGCCCGCTACGTACAGAATGGCGGCGCCCTGCTCGTCTCCTCGGGACCGGAATTCGCCTCGCCCAACAGCATCTTCCGTACACCGCTCGCCGCGGTCTTGCCGGCGCAGCCGACGGGCGAGGTGATCGACCAGCCGTTCCGCCCGGCGCTGACCGCGGCGGGCGAAGCCCATCCGGTGACGCGCGGGCTGGAGGGCGCCAATCTGGCCGGCAGGCCCGCGACCTGGGGCCGCTGGTTTCGCGCGATTGCCGCGAACAATGTGGCAGGCGAGACGCTGATGTCGGGGCCCGAGGATCGGCCGCTTCTGGTGCTTGATCGCGAAGGCAGGGGCCGCGTCGCCGAAATTCTCTCCGATCAGGGCTGGCTGTGGGCGCGCGGCTACGAAGGCGGCGGTCCGCAGGCGGAGTTGCTGCGCCGGCTCGCCCACTGGCTGATGAAGGAGCCCGAACTCGAGGACGAGCGGCTGTCGGCGACGATCGCCAATGGTTCGATCGCCATTGAACGGCAGACGCTGGCGAAAACGGCGAAGCCGGTGATGGTGACGTATCCATCGGGCCGCAAGCTGTCCCTGAAATTGACGGAAGGCGAGCCCGGGCTCTGGCGCGCGGCGGCGAAGGCCGGTGAACTCGGTCTCTATCGCGTCACCGACGGCACGCTGAACGCGGTGGCGGCGAGCGGCCCGCTCAATCCGAAGGAAGTGGCCGACATGCGCGCAAGCGGGGCGATTCTCGCGCCGATTGCGCGGGCCACCGGTGGCTCGGTGCACTGGCTTGTCGACGGCGGCGTGCCGCAGATCAGGCGGGTGAAACCGGGGGAGAAGGCCTTGGGTTCGGGCTGGATCGGGCTGCGCGCCAATGGCGCCTATCGTGTCACCGATGTCGAGCAGGAGCCGCTCCTGCCGGTCTGGCTCTCGCTCCTTCTTGTGCTCGGCTCCATCCTCCTCGCCTGGCGAATGGAATCGCGCTGACCACTGTACACTTTCCTCCCCCGTGCAAGCGAAGCGAGCATGGGGGAGGGGGTGTACCCCGATTTTTCGCAACAACAAAGTGTCATTCCCGCGCAAGCGGGAACCCAGATGTTTGAAGGTGATGGAGGAGCATCAATAGCGAGCACACGTTCCAGAAACGCATGACGGTATTGCGTATGTTTTTTCACGCTCTACGCATCTGGGTTCCCGCTTGCGCGGGAATGACAATTCTATTTTGCGGAGACGCTTTTAAGCCACCGGCGCGCCGTCGGCGCAGACCGCTGTACACTTTCCTCCCCCATGCAAGCGAAGCGAGCATGGGGGAGGGGGACCGCGAAGCGGTGGAGGGGGCAAGCATGCGACACGCATTCAATTGCCCCCTCCGGTGCTTCGCACCACCTCCCCAACGCAATGCATGCGCGGGGGAGGAAACCTAAGCCACCGGCGCGCTGTCGGCGCAGACCGGATCGTCGATGCGCGCGCGGCGTATGGAGCCTTGAAGCGACTCGAAGGCCCCGTCGGCGAGGCCGAGCGCGAGAATGCGCTGAGGATCGACGGGACCGGGAAACGTCAGCCGTCCTTCCGGCACGGCGGCAAAGCCGACGCGCGAATAATAGGGCACGTCGCCCACCAAGAGGATCGCGCGGTGTCCCCACGCACGGGCTTCCTCG
>DATAQZ010000021.1:0-115890 GCA_036264415.1 Rhizomicrobium sp.
CATCGCGGCGCATGATGAGCAGATTGTGAACGACGGGCACCCGCGCCGCGGCGCCCGTATCGGGCGCGACGTCATGTTTGCGGCCGGAAAGCAAATGTGACGACATCGTGGCTGCCAATTCTTCCGCCCGGGCCGCCGACCGGCCCAAGGGCTCCTCAATCCATAACGTGGCAGCCTTTCGATGTTATCCCGGCATTTGGCCCGCGGAACGGCCGGGGTGGGTGCTTTATTGCGCAACTGCGAAGGCTGGTGCTCGGCCACATTCGCAACCCCTGCGCGCGGTGCCGGTGCGGCCAAAGACATGAAATTTTGGGGAATTTGCACGATTTCGACTTCCCGCAACTGGCGGTTTGGCCGAGACAGGTCTCAAAATTATGGACCATGGACACACGTCTGAGAGCTGCCACTGATTCCCATTTCTCGTGGATGCTTGGCGTAACAGCGTCTCCAGACGATCTTGTACTCCCGCCCGGAGGCGTTGATGCTCGAGATGTCATCGCCAAACTACGAGTCCTTGCAACCAGCGTTCGCTCACACTGCGCAATCGGCAGCTGGTTGATCGTTTCGGGAAACGAAGTCGTCGGACTCTGCGGCTATAAAGACCTTCCTCGAGACGGCGTTGTCGAAATCGGCTATGGCATTGCCGTGAACCACCGAAGACTCGGGCACGCGACACGCGCGATCGCTGCGGTTCTGATCGAAATAGCGGAGGATGCAACCATACACGACGTCATAGCCGAAACAGCCCGTTCCAACGTCGATTCCCAGCGTGTCTTGCAAAAGAATGGCTTTGTACGGATTGGAAGCCGAATGGATCCCGAAGAAGGCGAATTGTTGAGGTGGCGCAAATCCTTGCGACGGCATCCCAGAAATTTGCTTTCCCCTTAAACAATGGTCAAATCCAAACAGGATCCGCGCTTTCAGGCGCCATCAGGTTCGGTCAATACCTGCGAATATCGCTCTCCCTGATCGGCCCGATCGCCTCAAGCTTGTACTCCCGCCTCTGTTTCCGTCGTCCCCTTGCCACGCCTCCAGTTCCATGGTCCCACCTTAATTCGGTACCCACAAAACCGGGAGCACCGCGAACTGGCGGTTTCTACCAGCGTCGGTGAACGGCAAACCTATCGAAGCCGGGATGGCGGTTATTCGCCTCTCTAAGCATCAGTTTAAGCAGTTGTTCAGGCCCGGGAGGCGAGAATACCGGCCGGCGTTGAGGAGCGGGACCGATCCATTCCATCTGGCATCTCGACTGGCGTCTGTTGCCAGTTCTCGATCACGTGAGCTCAACACGAGCCTATTCGGGCGTGTATTCGGTGAGCCTGGTCGCAACGTCGGTTTTCGTTGCGATCCTCGCATCGTTCGTGGCCCTCTCAATTTCGGCGCGTGTCTGCGCCGCCACCACCCAGCGCGGACGGCTGGCATGGACGGGCGCCGGCGCGATCAGCATGGGCGGCGGGATCTGGGCGATGCACTTCATCGGCATGCTCGCTTTCTCGCTGCCCTGCGGCATAACGTACAACCCGTTCGGCACAATGCTATCGATGATTCCCGGGATGATCGGGAGCGGCGTGGCGTTAAATATCGTCGGGCGATTGCGCACGCCCACACTCGCGACCATGACGACAGCGGCCATCCTCATGGGCGGCGGGATCGGCGCCATGCATTACTCCGGCATGGCCGCGGTCGAAGCCGATGCCTTACTCAGGTACGATCCGGTTTTGATCGTAGTGTCCGTCGCGGTCGCGATTGCATTGGCGTTCCTGTCGCTCAGCATCCGGTTCTGGATATTGCGGCCGCAGGCATCGAATTTTCTCTCAACGCTCATAGCAGCATCGGTGATGGGCTTCGCCGTCGCCGGGATGCACTACACAGCGATGCAGGCGTCGTTGTTTTATCCGCTCGACAACGCGCTGGTCCACAACGGAATGGTCTTTCCTCCGACGCTGCTCGCGATGCTTATCACGTTGTTTGTGGGACTGATCGCGGCGTGCACGATGGTGGCAAGTTTTGCGGGCCAGCAGAACGAACTCGCCCAGAACCTGAAGGAGGAAATTGCGCGCGGTGACAGGGCGCGCAAAGAAGCAGAAGCGGCGAACGCAGCAAAATCGCAGTTCCTTGCGACGATGAGCCACGAAATTCGCACGCCGATGAACGGCATACTCGGCATCGCGAACCTGCTCACGTCAACATCGTTGAACGAGCGCCAGGAACGGCTGGTCGAGAATTTGAACCGGTCGGGACAGGCGCTGCTGGGCGTCATCAACGACATTCTCGATTTCTCCAAGATCGAGGCCGGACGGTTCGAACTGTTCGAGGTCGAATTCGATTTGCGCGACACAATCGGCGACGTGATCGACCTTTTTTCGGAGCGCTGCGCGAGCGCCGGGCTCGAATTCATCTATGAGATAGCCGAAGACGTACCTTCGCATCTGCGCGGCGATCCCGTTCGCCTGCGCCAGATTTTGGTCAATCTCGTCAGCAATGCCATCAAGTTCACTGAACGCGGCGAGATATTTCTGAAGGTCACAGCCGAGTTGCGCGAGGCCGATCGGGCCGTCCTCGCCTGCTCGGTCGAGGATACGGGCATTGGAATCGCTCCGGTCGACCATGACAGGGTCTTTCAATCATTCCAGCAACTGGATGGTTCAATGACTCGCGCACGGGGCGGGTCGGGACTTGGTCTCGCCATTACAAAGCAGATGGTCGAACTGATGGGCGGCCATATCGGGTTCGAGAGCGAACGCGGTCGCGGGTCGCGGTTCCATTTTACAGTGCAAATGGGGTGTCCGACTTGCGCCGAACGCGACGCACGGGCGAAGCATGCATTCCCGGACGCGTTCCGTGTGCTGGTAGCAGACAGCAGCGCGGCCAGCGCACGAGTCCTGTCGCGATATCTCGAAAGCTGGAACATCAATGCGGACGTCGTTACCGCCACGGCGGAGGCAGAAACGAGGTGGCGGGAGGCTGCGAGCGAGGGTACCGATTTCAAAGTTGCCATCATCGATGTCAAAGGCTTCGAACGCGCCGGCCTTGATCTTGCGAGAACGATTGCGGCCGGCCATCGGCCGTCGAAGTTGATCCTGCTCGTCGGCATCGAAGCCGCAATCGCGGACGAACGGATTGGCGGCCTTGGCGCGGTCGCCACCCTCGCAAAACCGGCTCGTCCTTCAGAATTGTACAATTATCTCGCGCATCTGGACGCGACAAGTGAAGGGGGCGACCTTCGAGTCTTCCAGGCTAAACGGAAACGGCGCGAAAAGCGCCTGTCGTTTGACGGACGCATATTGGTCGCGGAAGACAATCTCGTGAATCGGGAAGTCGTGACCGGCATTCTCGAATCCATGGGATTGGCGGTCGTGACGGCGCCGAACGGTCGCGCGGCGTTCGATCTGTTCACGCAGGACAATTTCGATGTCGTACTGATGGATTGCGAGATGCCTGTCATCGACGGCCTGGAAGCCGCCAGGCGCATTCGCGCATTTGAATTGCGCAAAGCCCCGGGGAACGAAGCAAAGCGGACGCCCATCATAGCGCTGACCGCGCACGCCCTGATCGAGGTTCGCGAAAAATGCCTGAGGGCGGGCATGGATGATTTTCTCACCAAGCCGTTCAACGAAATGCAGATGGGCGAGGCGTTGCGCCGCTGGTTGACGCCGGTCGACCGGCCGCCGGCGACGACCGAGCCGGCGTTCGAAACAAATGCCCTTCCGCCAGCCGCACCGGCAATCGATACGAGCGTCTTCGCCGGGATTCGCGCCTTCCAGGGCGCCAAGGGCGCGGCGCGCCTCAGACAGATAATGTCCCGTTTCGTTGTCGAGGCACCCACACTTGTGAAAACCATTTGCTCGACGCATGCGGAAGGAAACCGGGACGCCGTATGGCGTACGGCGCACAGCCTCAAATCCAGCGCCGCGGCGCTGGGAGCCCTGCAACTCTCGTCGCGCTGCGCCACCATTGAGCTGCTGGCCCGCGAGAATGGACTGGAGCCCGTGATGCCCCACCTTCCGTCCCTCGACGCCGATCTTGCCGCCGCAATCAGGGGGTTACAGATATTCATGGACACCGCCGATGTCGCAGCCTGAATGCCCGGCAATGACCTCCATCCTCATTGTCGATGACGACGAGGTTGTGCGCGAATTCATGTCGGCCACGCTCGAAGACGCGGGATTCAATGTTGCGACGGCCGCCGACGGCCAAACCGCACTCAAACTCTGCATGGAGAATCCTCCGGACTTGCTGATCGCGGATGTTCTCATGCCGGGGATGGATGGCTTTCAACTGTGCCAGGAGCTCCGGCAGCGTCCGGAGACCGGATATATTCCCATTCTTGTCGCGACGGGCCTTGATGACGCCCCCTCGATCGTTAAGGCATTTGATGTGGGGGCGACCGACTTCATCAACAAACCGATCAAATGGATCATCCTGAACTATCGCGTCCAATACATGCTGCGCGCCAGCCGCGCGGCGCAGGAGTTGCGCGAAAACCAGTTGCGGCTCCTGTCGGCCAAGGAAGCGGCTGAAAGCGCGAACCGCGCCAAGGACGAGTTTCTTGCCAATATGAGCCACGAGCTGCGCACGCCGCTCAACGCCGTCATCGGCTTCTCGAACATCATGCACCGGCAGATGTTTGGACCGATGCCCGACAAATACCTCGAATATTCGAAGGTGATCGAGGAAAGCGGAACTCATCTTCTCGCGATCATCAACAGCATCCTCGATCTGGCGAGGGCCGAAGTCGGCCAGTTGACGCTAAACGAGCAGGAGGTCGAAATTGCGGATGTCGTCGCCTTCTGCGAAAAAATTATCTGCGCAATGGCGCAGAAGGCGGACGTTGCCTTCGTGCTCGACATTGAAGACGCGCTTCCACGCGTCTTCGCTGATCCAATCAAGCTGCAACAGATTTTGATCAATCTGCTCTCGAACGCGGTCAAGTTCACGCCGCCTGCCGGTACGGTGACCTTGACGATCGATCTGGATGCAAGTGGCGATCTGATGCTCCGGATTGAAGACACCGGGATCGGCATTCCCGCCGACAAGCTCGAACTCGCGCTTGCACCTTTTGGGCAGGTGGACAGCCGCCTGTCGCGCAAATATGATGGCGTCGGTCTTGGCCTGCCGCTGACAAAAATCCTGGTCGAACTCCACGGTGGGAGACTGGACATCTACAGCGAAGTGGAAGCTGGAACCGTCGCGACCATACGAATTCCACAAGAGCGAATGCGCGCGCGGGACATAGTACGCGTTCCCGCCCGGGCCATCGCATGATTACCGCCTGCGATACACCTGCAGTGGCAAACGCCGGGATTGCCTGAATCAATCGCGGGGCTTCCAGCGCGCAAGGCCTGGGTTCGGGTCGGGCCCGCCGTTGTTCTGCATCCCGCTCCAGCACACAACGTTATCCCCGTCAGCTTGTCGCCGTCCGGCGATCTCCTGCTTTGATTGGTGCGTTTGGTGCGGCTTTGGCGGCCAACAGATGCCCGCGCCAGACGACATCGTTGATCCAGAAGCTCGCAGCGATTTCGGCCACCGACAGCAAGTCGCGCAGCGGCAACAACCACACCGGCACGCGCGCCATCGGCTGCAGCGTGCCGCGTCCAAGGGCACGGTCGACCCCGCTCGCGAGCAATGCCCGCACCACCCAACTCGCCGCGAAGAGCGCGACGGACCAGAACGCAGCTCCGGAAAGCACCACGGCGACCAGAGTCCAGAACAACGGGTGTTGAATCGGAGATGCAGCAAGCGACAGCGGCGCCACTGTGCGGATGGTCCGCGCCCATCGAATCTCGTGAAGCCATAGCGCGCGAAAAGAGGATTCAGAAACGGTGGCCAGTGCAACGGTGTCGGCAAGCGCGACTCGCAATCCGAGGCCGCGCACACGCCGGCCAAGCACATTGTCCTCGGCGAGAAAATGAGACAGTGCCTGCAGGCCGCCGGTACGATCCAGCGTCTCGCGACTCAGCATCACCGTGCTACCGAGACAATCCTGCCGTCCGAGCATGCGCGACATCAGCACGCTGGGAACAAAATTATGATTGATCTGCGTCGCACCCAGTCGCGACAGCCAACTGCGCTCCGGCGGCAGAAGGCCTACAGAAAGCGCAGTGACCAGACCTGTGCCGGGCGTTTCAAATTGTACCAACAGCCGTTCGAGATAATCGGGCGAAAGTTGCAAGTCGCTGTCGGAGATGACCAGAATCGGATGACGCGCCGACGGCAGCATGTTGATCAGATTGGCAACCTTGGGATTGGGGCCGTGCGGCGCGGAATCGACGACGACGGCGATGTCACAATCGGGAAACCGGTCGCGCACGCGCCGCACGACGGCGAGCGCTGCATCGGCAGGGTCCCGCACACCGACGACGATCTGAAAAACCGGATAAGCCTGACGGCAGCAAGAGACCAGGGCCTCTTCCAGCAAGGGTTCGTCGCCGCAAAGCGGCCTCAGAATCGTTACCGGGGGATGCTGTTGCAATGGCGGCTTTGGGTGCACGGCGAAACGCCTGACGGCGATCAGCCCCGCAAGCGACAGCAGCAAGCCCGTGCCGGCGAGCAGCACGGCCGCAGCGAAAAGCCAGGTCATTGCTTTGCTCCGCGGAAAAATTCGGGATTGTCCGGGAATGAGTTTACACTTCGCATCGCTCGAGTCACTTCATCGAATCCCAAACGCTCAATCACGAAAGCTTCACTTTCGCCGTGAGACAGTTAAAGAAACTTTCGATTGCGCTGGCGCTCGCGGGCCTCGTTCTGGGCACGTTGCTGGTCGGCGTCTACGGATTCGGCCGTATCGCGAACGCCATCCTGTCGGTCGGCGTGCGCGGGTTTGTGCTGTTTTGCGTCTGGCAGCTTCTGGTCATCGGGATACTTGGCATTGCCTGGCGTGTCATCGCGCCGGTGACGCAGATGCGTTTGCTTGCCATATTCGTGTGGGGCCGAATGGTCCGCGACTCCGCCGCCAGCTGCCTGCCTTTTTCGCAGTTGGGGGGCTTCGTGCTCGGCGCTCGCGCCGTCACGCTGCATGGCATTTCTCTGTCGGTGGCAACAATCTCGACGGTGGTCGACATCACCGCCGAGTTCGCCACCGAGATATTGTTCGCGGCGGGCGGATTGCTGATTCTCGTGATTCGCCCCCCGAATGCCGCCATTGTTCTGCCGGCGGAGATCGGTCTCGCACTTGCGTTTGTTTCCGCCGCCGCGGTTCTTTGGCTGCAACGCGGCGTCGCGCCGATCCTGATGCGATTGAGCCGGCGGATCCTCGGACGTTGGGTGAACGACGGAAGCGCCGACGCGCCGGCTTCCGAGGCCGAACTGGCGGCGATGTACGGCCACACGGGCCGGCTTGCGTCAGGCGCGGCGCTCCACCTGTTGGGGTGGATCGGCAAGGGGGTCGGCAACTGGATCGCCTTTCGGCTGCTTGGGTCGCACATCAGTCTTGCGGGCGCAATGGCCATCGAAGGGCTGCTGCATGTCATGCTCGCAGCCGCCATCCTGGTGCCGGCCAGCGCAGGCGTACAGGAGGCGGGCTACGTTGTACTCGGTACACTTTTTGGCGTGCCGCCCGAGGTCTCGCTGGGCGCATCGCTGATCCGGCGGGCGCGGGATATCGCCATCGGCATCCCGATCCTGCTGATCTGGCAAATATTCGAGGCACGCCGCTTGACCGTGGCGGCGCCATTGACAGGTCCTCGCGCCTGATGCCGAGTGCGCGGGCGCTACTGGATTTGCGTTGACCTGGGGACGCCGCAGCGGGCGAGCAGTTCGCGCAAATCACGGATCGCCGGAAATATCTCATTGTTCCAGTCGGCGCCTTGCGCGTCGTGCGCCGCCTGTTCCCGCTCGACGATGTCCTTGTCCTCTCGGAAGATGTTCTCCGTGAACCAGGTGATAAAAGGCCACGCCAGATAGAGGAGCGGCACAAGGCGCGGCTTCTTGACCGATAGATAGCCGAACGTGCGGTTGGTTCGCTGCTCCGCGTCGAGCGGCGTATAGGAAAGCCATACATCGAGCACGGGATCGCCGCCGGCGACCCAGAACTTCAGGCGCTGATAAGGATATTCGGTGCGGATCGTCATCAGGTCGTGGCGTCCGGCTTCGCGTTTTTTCTCCATCGCATTGAGGATCGCCGATTCCCCGATGGAGCCGCGTCCTGCCGTGCGGCTAAAGGCGTAATCCACGTCGCACCAGTTCTCACCCTGACGGCGCCCGAGGCATCTGGCGCGGATCATTCCCATCTGCCGGCGATGCAGAAACTGATGGTTCATGTCGAACAGGTTTTCGTGCATGAACGTATAGTGACAGGCGACTTCACGGTTCAGCCGCCGCGTCAGATAGCGCCGGTCGCCCTTCGAGCCCAGCCCTGCCGGTTTGCGCGCCTCCGCCAGATCGGGATTTCCGGGGAAAATGAAGATCATCCCGTCAATCTCGTGCGCGGGATAGCGTCGCACGCCGTTGGGAAGCCGCTCGCGCCCCAGATAAGGCACGTCGATGCAGCGGCCTGCGCAATCGTAGGTCCAGCCGTGATAGCCGCAGCGCAACGTGTCGCCTGCGACCGCGCCCAGATGCAGTGGCACCTGGCGATGCGCGCAACGATCTTCCAGCGCGAATATGCTGCCGCTCGTGCCGCGATAGAGCACCACGGGCTCGCCGGCAAAATGCGCGCCCAGCGTCCGGCCCGGCTTGACCTGGTGCGACCACGCCAGCGGATACCAGAAGTCAGGATGCGTCCCGACCCGGCGGAGGTCGCAGTGTGCCTGCGGGAGCAGATGCGGACGAGCTTGCATCAGGGCTTGTGTGCTCCCAGTCAGCCATGTCTCCGGTATGAACCGTTACCATCTGCCCGGCATGGAGGACCACAGCCCACGTGGTGCCCAGGAGCGGAATTGAAGACACGCGGATTTTCCGTCCGCCGCGGCGCTTAGTCAACGCCTTGTTTCACCACCACTTTCTGAAATGAGGCCTACACAGCCAGCGTCCCGTTGATCCAGATGGTCAAACGGCAAGCGACCATCCTCGAAGCGATCAAAGGCAACTCGATGTGACGCACGATATGTAAAAAAACAGCAGTATGCACGGCAAAGGCAACGCGACACACACTATCGCCCCGCAAAATCGCGCCGCAAATTCGATAGCGCCGCGGGACCTCTTTGAACCAGAGGTGGAGCATCGCGCCAATTACAGCGCTGATCACCAGCGGAACTCCGTACAAAAGAGTCTCGCGAATCATTTGCAACTCGAGAAGCGGACCAGTCGTTATACTCGCAGTAAACGATCTCAGTACAAAGTAATAGATCATCACCGCGGCAAAGCTAAAAGGTACGAACAGCCCAAACCTTGCTTCGCTGTTCAATTCGCCCATGAGATAAACTCGGTAGCTGGAACCAGACTACTTCCGGCCAGCGCTTACTGCGGATGGGTAATTGGATGGTGCGCCAAAGTAGCACTCGAGCGCCACCAATTTTCCGTCTCTCAGCCGGAAATACTCCACGTTGCGGAATGTCTTATCGTCCATGGTGAGACAATCGTACTTCACGAACGCTTCGTTTCCGCTTCCGAATATCCGCAGCAGATCGAACCGCTTTATATCCTTGGCATTGTTGTCCCAACATCGCGTTTTGAAAACACTCTTGCTGATGTGGTCGTCACCGGCTGCGCTCGAAAACGTGAAATTGTCCGCCAGCAGCATGTCTTCCGTATGCCAGTCCTTATCAACCCACGCCTTGTAATGTTTCCAGATAATCGCTTCCGTCTCCGGGTCCAACCCTTTACCTGCCTGCGCGTTGGCAGACTCCGGAATGCCCGCTACCGCAGCCATTACGAAGATTCCTGACTCGAAAAGCGTCCGGCGAGACATTGCTATCGCTGTCATGACTGGTTTCTCCCCTTGTATGCGTTACCTTCGGATCGATGACGGAATGCCGGGTCCGATCGGCACCGGCGTGATCGCGACAATACTGTGTACGTAGCCGGTATTCCGCAGGGTCAGCTCTTCCGTCTGGCCCCTGTCTTGAGACGACGGAACAGCAATTCAATATAGCGGCGCAGGTGATCGATGCTCGCTTCGGCGACCCCAGCCTTGTTCTTCGCTTTCGCAAGGATGAACGCGCCCTGCAGCACGGCCTGCGTGTGCAGCGCGAGGCTTTCGGGCGTCCATGACGCGCGAATGCGATAGCGCTTCATTGCATCGGCAATGTCGGCTTCCAACTTGACCGCATGACCGCTGATGGATGCATCGCAGGCGCGTCGAATGTCCGGGTGTGTGCCGTAGACCTCCTGAACCATCGTGCCAACGAGACACGTGAACTCTTCAACACGACCGCGGAGCAACGCCCTGCGAAAATCGAGGTAGCCGAAGACGCGATCGAGCGGATCGTCCAATTGCTGGTAGGGAGCGGCAGCGAAAAGCGCGTCTGATATTGCCGACCAATGATCCGCGGCAGCGACCGCGAGCGAGCCCTTGCTGGGAAAATGATGAAAGAATGCACCCTTGGTTACGCCGGCCTTGGCGCAGAGTTCATCAACGGAGGTTGCGGCATAGCCTTTCTCGCGGATCACCGATGTGGCCGCGTCGACAAGCCTCCTGCGGGCACCACCCGATCGTGACGGCTCGATAGAATGCGAGTCCATGGCGAGGCCATACCAACCAGTCGGTATGCCGTCAAGGCCAGAAGACAATCAATCCTTCAGGTTCAATACCTGCCGCTGAGCCAATCACGTGGAAAGACGAGGCGGGCGAAGAAATCTTCGGCCTGCCTCAAATTTTGATCCTGACGGAAGCGATCCGGCACTGGCTGACGGCACGCTTTACCGAATTCGAGAGCATGCAGAAAGATGTAGGGAGCGCACCCCGTACGCTGGCGAAGAGGCCCGCCGAGGCGGGTCTCTTCGTTTCCGGAACACGCTTGTCCGCTTTTGTCCGGCGAGCGCACTCAGCGCTATCTGCAGACGGCGGTACCGATGCTGCTCGTTGAGAAGTTCACGACGCAGCCATAGCCGGGCCCGGACAGTGTCTTGCCGACCTTGCCTGCAATATAATCAATGTCCCATTCGCCCATGGTGCCGCTCTGGCAAAACGGAATTGCCGTCGTGGCGCCGGCAAGCCTGCATTCCCCAACGCGGTTGCCGACGGCCTTTATGGCCTTCGTGACCCTGATTTTGCTCGCGACCTGCTGTGCACAGCTCTGGTCGGGCCCGTACTGCACGAGCCCCGGTCCGCCGGCTACATAGGCGATGTCACCCGAGGGCATTTTGCCGGATTGGCAATACGCCAATGCCTGATCGGGCGTCGCCAGAACGACTTCCCTGGTGGTCGAAGCGGCCGAACCGGCGCTGAAGCCGGCGATCGCCACTACAAGGGCGGCCGAAACAATTCTGACCGGCCGATGGGCGAATATTGGTTTTCTGATCAGGCGCGGCATAGGAACCCCCTTTTTTCAAAATTCGATGACATATGAGAGGACTTTCTCCCTTACGTCTACCGTTCCGTTGAACGCAAAAGCGGGAACTACCCTGCGCATGAAGACGCCGCGCCGAGGCGCTGGTCACTTGAATTCTCACGCGTCCGCTATGCTTCACTGGCCAAGGAGATCATTTCTTCGTCTGTTGCCGTACGGTCCCCGCTGCCCGGTTGGATCGATCTTTCTGCCAAGGCTTGAGCCAACGTCGAATTGTATCCACTCCGCGCGGTCGTTCACATGAATGACGCCGGCGAATGCTCGACGAACTTTTGCGCTCTCGCGGTATCGGGTGTACAGCAGGAACGGGCCACGCAGCCTTTCCACAGCCGCTTCGCCTCGATCGACTTTGAGTTCGTGCAATCCGAATCGACGTTTTCGTGAAACAATTTCGGCTCTAATTCGACCTTCGACTCAAAGTTGGAGTAGTGACATGTACTCGAAGTATCCCCAACCACCACAGTCAGATCATTGGCCGGAAAACGAACTCTAAAAAATGCGTCCGACTGTGGATCGTTCTGTGCTATGACCTCTCATAAAAGCGACAATGGAGAAAATCATTGATCCGCCCGGCTTCAATACAACTCACCTGTTTTATTTTTGGTGCGGCTGTCGCCGCGTGCGGCAGCGCGCAGGCGAAGCAATCATACGCCTGCACATTCAGGAATGTTTTGAGCCCCCATGGACGACATATCGCGGAAATTCAGGTAGATGGACCACGTTTAGCTTGGCTAGTTGTTCAACCGTTGCCTAGGCAGCATGGAATGGAAATTGGCAATGCGCGGTACGAATATAAGGTACTAGTCAACAATAAGAGAGGCTTAGCTGCGGCCGCTTCCGACAGCGTTACAGATGAAACGCTGGGTTTTCCCTTTGGGGCAAACGTGATCGTACTGGAAAAACACACTGGGCAATTACGAATGGGCGGTATTCTAGCTAGTGGGTCGCACGATATTCTTGAAGGTACTTGCGCGCCGAATTGAGGTTGCGGTGCACGGCTGTACTGAAGCCATGCCACTCTCCGACGCTGATCCATCAACACATCTACAAACGGCCTATATCCAACCGGTGCGTTCTTATCCGGCTGGGCCGCGGTGGATTAGACGCCATCTCGCTGCGATCACATGTGTCCTAGGTCCACATCATCCTATTCTGGACGCTGACGACCGTCAGGTCTGGAGCCGTGGCCTCAACGGCATATGAGTTGCAGGTAAATATCCTGAGTCCAAATCTAGGGGCAAAGGAGGTACTTGCGCCGCCGCTCGATGGCAGTTTCAACAGCCGAAGGATGTTGTTGTTCCCATGCCGGACATTACAGTCACTCCGGATCAGGAAGCCGGCGAAGGAATCGTTGCCGGTATTATCGTACAGAGGCTCGCACCACGAATTGATCCCGCGCATTTAAAATGTGCGTCCTGCTCTCATAGGTTCCTTCTCGGGAAAGGCAGTCGATCCTTCCATCATGCTTCGCGTCCTCGTGCTTGACGACGGCTCAGTAGGGAATGCACAGATCGCTAGATCGGCTGGCGACCCCGAGATAGATAGGACGGCAATCAACTTTGTCCTAGCGAACTGAAAAGGGCACGAGCGCGAACCAATAGAACCAGCCGCAGAGAAATCCCGCCAACGGGCCGAAGCTGTCGCGCGTCCACAGATAGATTCCGCCTTCGTCCTTGAAGCGTGCCGTGAGGGCCGCGCTCGCGGCGGCCAGCGGCACGAAGAACGTGACAAGAGCGACTGCCCAAAGCGGCAAAGATGCCGGACCGACCGCCGCTGCGACGGGCAGCCATCTTAGGCCGACATTCATCACGATGATGGCGAGGACGGCATCGAGAAACGAGAGATGCGGCTTGACGCCCCTCGAACCTGAACCACTGCCTGTACTCACGCAGCCAACCCGCGAATCTCCGAATTCACCAGATCACAGTTTTCCAATTTCGCCGAGACGTGGTGGCGCCCGAAAGACCAGAACTGCGAATTGCCGTCGCGAGCGAGAGCCCAAGCGCAAATTAGGTCAGGGGGAGACCCCAATCCTGACGGACCCTTGCCATACTGCCATACCTACGATATGGTTTGCCATATGAAGACCACGCTGAACATCGACGACTCCGTCATGCGAAGCCTCCGGCGCGAGGCGGCGCGACAGGGACGAACCATGTCGGAACTGGTGGAGAGCGCTTTGCGCCTCCTTCTGCAGTCGCCCGCCAAACCCCGGAAGCGCGCACGGCTCCCATCGTTTCGGAGTGGCGGCATGCTCGTGGACATCTCCGACCGGGATGCACTCTATAACGCGATTGATGGCCCTTGATGCTGGTGGTGGATACCAATGTGCTCGTCTATGCGGCGGACGCCAATTCCACCCTTCACCGGCCCTGCCGCACGTGGCTGGAACGCCAGCGCACCCGGCCCGACGCGTGGTATCTGACGTGGTCCATCCTGTACGAATTCGTTCGCATAACCACGCACTCGCGCGTAATGCGAACACCCTGGGACGCCCCGGGTGCGTGGACGTTCGTGAGGGCGCTCCTCGATTCGCCCGGGGTTGCCGTTCTCGTCGAGACCGAACGGCACGGCGCGGTGGTCGGCGAGGTTCTTCGGGAACTGCCGCATCTTTCCGGTAATCTCGTTCACGACGCGCATACAGCGATACTCATGCGCGAGCACGGGATTGCACGCATCTGCACCCGCGATACGGATTTTGCGCGATTTCCCTTTGTGGAAGTGATCGATCCCGTTCGGCTCGATGCGGACGCAAGGTGACCTCGGCCGGAAACTTACGGAAGTGGTGCCCAGGGGCGGAATCGAACCACCGACACGCGGATTTTCAGTGGTGCCGGGTGGGCTCGCGAATTCCCCCAAAACCTCTCACTCTAATGCACTAACAGGTTGAGTGAGCGTGGTTTTTGCTGTCGGCCTGGCTCAACCCAATTCACCCACCCTCGCGTGACCTCGGACGCCAGCGTTACCCCCGAATACCCCGGGACCACTCGCGTTCCGTTCTTCCGGTTCCGCACTCCCCAAGGCTTATCAGATATGCTGAGGCACACGAATCGAATCCATTCGCGCGGGGAGGAGTCTTTGTCCGACGATGCATATCGCGCCTCTGGCGACCGCGGATTATCCTTGTACGTGAGTTTCGAGCGCGAGGTTCTGCACGACAACATCGCGCTTTGCGACCAGAAATCCGGGATCCTGCTGGCGTTCAGCGCAGCGATGGTCGTATTTTGTCTGCAGGCGATCCCTTCGGCGACCGCTGACGCTTTGGACCCGCTGTGGCGGAGTTTGCTTCACGGCCTTTATCTGCTCGGGACAGCGGGTTTTTTCTTCGCCGCGTATTTTTCGCTTCGGGTCATAAGGCCGCGGCTTCACCGAAACGACGATGACCTGATATATTGGGATTCAAAACTTTTCCGTCTGTCGGAATCGGAATTTGTTTCGAAAATGCCGTCGTTGGCACCCGATGCCTTAGACAACGCCATGCGCCAACATCTCCATGTTCTCGCGGATGTCTGCCGGCGCAAGTTTGCCAACATGAGATACTCGATCCGTTCGGGTGAAATTGCCTTCGTCGCCGTCGTCGGCGCAGAACTCATCCGCGTGCTGAAGTAAGGAGCAGCATTTTCGAGAGGGACCGCGGGGGGTAGTATTTCCCGATCGGCCAGTCTGACGTTGTTCGCAAATTCCCGGTAGTATCCTTGCCTCCGGGCGTGCCCAGTCGTGAGGGAGGGTAGAATTTGCGGCGCAAGCTAGCGGCGATCCTGATTGCGGATGTTGCGGGCTATAGCAGCCTCATGAGTGCAGACGAGGGGACGACACAGGCCGCGTTCAACCGTCTCCTCAAGGAACAGATTCGCCCCGGCGTGAAGGAACATCACGGCCGGCTGATCAAGAATCTCGGCGATGGCGTGTTAGTGGAATTCAACAGCGCAGTCGATGCCGTGATGTGCGCAGTAGCGCTGCAAAAGGGCTTCGCCAAACGAAACAAACGTCTCGCGCCTTCGCGCCAGCTCTGGTTTCGGATCGGCATCAACCTCGGCGACGTGATGCTCGAGAACGACGATGTCTTCGGGGACGGCGTAAATATTGCGAAAAGAATTCAGGGACTGGCCGATCCCGGCGGGATCATGATCTCCCAAACCGTCGTCCAGCACGTCAGGGGCAAAGTGCCCGTTACCTTCGAGGATTGCGGAGAGCGGTACGTCAAGAATATCGGCGAGCCTATTCATATTTTCCGCGTGATCGACGCCAACAGCGGTCCGCGCGCGACCCGAGCGGCCACCGAAGCCTCAGTACCGGACCGCCCGTCGATCGCTATTCTTCCGTTTGTCAATTTGAGCGAGGACCAGGATCAGCAATATTACAGCGATGGCATAACCGAGGACATCATCACCGAACTGTCGCGATTTCGTACGATCTCGGTAATTGCGCGGACGTCTTCCTTTGCCTGGCGAAACCAGACGGCAGATGTCCACCGCATTGGGCAACAGCTGAACGTACAATTCCTGGTGGAGGGCAGCGTCCGCAGGCTTGATAACCGCGTCCGGATTACCGTTCAGCTGATCAACTGCAGTACACAGCATCACGTCTGGGCCGATCGATACGACGTCGATCATTCCGCAATTTTCGATGTCCAAGACGACGTGACCCGCCGCATAGTCGCGACATTGGTGCCCAAAATCGAAATCGCCGAGCTGGAGCTCAGGCGGCGTCATCCCACCGGACATCCCAGCGCGTATGATTGCTACCTGCGGGGGAAGGCCACTTATTTTGCCGCAACCGACGGATCGGGGATTGAACAAGCCCGAACGCACTTCGAAAAGGCGGTCGCGATCGATCCACGATTCGCCGCAGCTTATTGCTATCTCGCGGCGATCGAAAATACGATGACCAAGTACAGCCTGGCCGGTACGCCACTCGCTCCGTTTCGGCAGCGCGCCTGGGATTTCGCGCGGAAGGCGGAGGAACTTGACGACAGCGATCCCCACACGCACATTACGCTCGCATGGTGTCATCTGTGGCGGCGCGAATTCGAGCCCGCGCGAAAACATCTCGACCTGGCGACGCAGCTCAACCCCAACGACGCCGACCGCGCATTGGATCGCGGAACGACGCTGATGTACCTGGGAGAACCGGAAAAGGCGATCGAGGTGATGGAGGCGGGCATTCGTCTCAACCCGTTCCATCCGGATTCCTATCTCGCCGATCTTGCGGAAGCCTTCTTCGCGGCCAGACGCTATGACGAGATGATCCGTATCGCCGACACAATTTCCGACCCCACCCCCCAATTCTCCGCGTGGAAAGCTGCCGCCTGCGCCCACGCCGGGCACGAGGCGGAAGCCCGAAAGCACGCTCGCACCTTCATCGCAAACGTCGCTTCGATCTGGGCTGGCGATCCCGCCGCAGGACCAGGAGAGTACGTTGCATGGCTATTGGGCTTCTGCCCGTTTCGCCGCGAAGCCGACCTCGAGCATCTTGTCGCCGGATTGCGTTCGGCAGGCTTGGATGCCTCCCCGGCGATTGCCGCGGGACGGTCGGCCTCCGGGCCAGTCGCGGTCGGGGAGGATATTGCCTCGCAGACGAAAGCGGATACGATCAAATAGTGGCGAGGGAGCAAGAGACAATGCCAAGGAGAGCGCACGCCGCGGAAGCCCGGTATCTCATTGTTCGATCCCGCGGAGATGTATATCTGATACCGCCGGAGCAGCTTGTACCGCTGCGAAGTCCCGAACTGAACAAAGTCATCGACGCCTGGAAGAAAAAACTGGACGCGACGGTCGACGGCGTCGATTTTGCCGCTCTGGTCAAGGATGTCGACACGCTCGTGAAAGTTCTTCGACAAAATCCACCACCGCCGTCAAAATACTGATGACGTGGCAGATTCGCCACAGGTCGCTAAATCGTACTGGCGCGGTACACATCGAACGGTAGCTCCGTCCGAGACGCTGCGCCGGTTCCGTCCGCATGCTGCCGCGCTCGGTATTACCCGCCTGCACAACATTACCGGACTCGACTATCTTGGCGTTCCGGTATGCATGGCGGTGCGGCCCAACGCGCGCACGCTCTCTGTCTCGCAGGGAAAGGGGCTTGATGACGCATCCGCTGCTGCGTCGGCGTTCATGGAAGCGGTGGAACTTGAACACGCGGAATGCGTGGCGTTTCCGCGCCGGTTTTGTTCGTACAATGCACTGAAATCCGAAGCCCGGGTCGTCAATCCGGCACGGCTGCCGCGGATCCGGCGTTCGCGTTTTCATGCTGGCCTGCCGATTCCCTGGGTCGAAGGAACTGAGCTTGGAGGCGGAAACAGCATCTGGGTTCCCTTCGAAGTTGTACATTCAGATCACACGGTTCCTCAACATGAAGGGAGCGGCTGCTTTCTTCCGATCAGCAACGGCCTGGCATCCGGCAATCACGAGCTGGAAGCGATCTGCGCAGCACTGTGCGAAGTCATCGAGCGCGATGCGACAAGGCTCTGGCGCCTCAGAACCGCGACGGAGCGCGCCATGCGCCGGCTCGACCTGGACAGTGTCACGGCCGAGTCATGCCGCGAACTCGTCGGCCGGCTTCAGGCGCGCGATATGACGATCGCCGTGTGGGACGCAACAACGGATATCGGGATCGCGTGCTTCATCTGCCGAATCCGAGAAACACCGGCCAACACGCGGTCTCGGCTGGGATCCTTCTGGGGCAGCGGTTGTCACGTGACTTCCGATGTCGCGCTGATTCGCGCAATTGCCGAAGCCGCGCAATCGCGTCTGACCTATATCGCGGGCGCGCGCGACGATTTGCGCAGCAGTTCGTACAGTGAGCCTTCATCGCAGGCGCTGCTCGATCTTGCGCGTGACGCCTGGGAAACAAAGGTTGGGGGTCGCAGATTCGATGAGGTACCGACCGCCCTTCAAAGCAGTTTTGAGCAAGATTTGCTCTATTTGCTGGAACGGCTATGCGCCTGCGACCTGCATCAGGCCATAACCGTCAATCTCACGCGACCGCCCTTCGACATCCCTGTCGTTCGCGTTATTGTTCCCGGACTCGAGGGCGACGACGACCACGCCCGCTATCTCGATGGCCCGCGGGCACGAGCGATGATGAGGTCACTCCATTGATTGGCGCGATATTCGCCGGGCCGACACTGTCGGGTCATCATGTGCCTCGGGAGTCGCCATTTTGCTGGTTTCCGCCCGCATCCAGCGGCGATGTCGTCCGGGTGACAAGCAGGTGGCCGAAGGTGATCGGAATCATTGACGGCTGCTTCGAAGCCGGCCCCGCAGTCTGGCACAAGGAAGTTCTCTGGGCGCTGACGCAGGGCATTCACGTGTTCGGCGCGGCCAGCATGGGTGCTCTACGCGCTGCAGAGCTCGACTCGTTCGGGATGCGCGGTGTGGGCGCCGTTTATGAGGCCTTTCGCACCGGCGCTCTGCAGGATGATGACGAGGTCGCGGTTATGCATGCACCTGTGGAACTCGGATACCGGCCGCTGACTGAGGCCATGGTGGACATCCGCGCTACCATCGTGCACGGGGTGACCTCCGGCAGAATTGCGCAGCGCACCGGAGATCTTTTGATTCACATTGCCAAGAGGATGTTTTTCAAGGACAGGATCTGGCCCGGGATCCTCGAGCTGGCGGGCAAACATCGGCTGATGGGAAAGGACTTAACCGATTTCCCAGGATGGCTGGCCCACAATCGCGTCGAGCAGAAGCGTCTGGATGCGCTGGAAATGGTACAGCGAATGGAAGATTTTCTCGCCGGCAAACCTCCTCCATTTCGCCCCCGCTTTGTCTTCCAGCACACGCTGTTTTGGCAAGCCCTGATCGAGGAGCGCGGGAAGGCTGGCGGGTCGTAACCCGCCTAACCCCAAGCCAAAACCGCGCATTCGCGTTTCCGTCGCGTGAGGCGCCAGACTTTTGGATTCATTTGCGATATTCGCCGCGGAAGCTGCTCGCTACAGTCTTCAGCTGCTCGCTGTACGATCGTAATGAGATAATCGCAGGTCCTTCGGCTACCCGGAGCGCTCCCGCCTAAATTGGCCGGAAGAAACGCTGATTTCATGGATTTTAGTGGTGCCCAGGGGCGGAATTGAACCACCGACACGCGGATTTTCAGTCCGCTGCTCTACCGACTGAGCTACCTGGGCATTCCGGGAAGGGGTCGGAAAGCCGGGCTTTTTAGAAGAGGGGGTGCGCGCTGTCCAGCCGCCACGCCGCCGGATAGTGTCCTATTCGTGGCAGAGGGGAAGGCAAAGTGATCATTCGGCCAATTGCGGCGACTTTCGCTTGCTGTCTGTTTGCAACGGGAACCCCGAGCATCGCAGGACCATCTCAGGCTTCGGCGGTTTTCAGTGTCGAACTGCAACGACCAAACCTGGTCGTGCATGGCTCATATTTGGCCAGCGTTGAACTGCATGCATGGCCCACCGGAACAGGCGTGTCGCCATACCCCCTCGGAATCGCAACGCGTCAAAGCCAGCCTGGTCCAAATGAGATTTGGGTTTGACCGATCCCATCGCAGTCACAGTTGGTCAACGGGATTTACGCCGATTGTTTCGACAGTCGCGGCCTGATTGGAGAAAAAGACTTACCGCTCAGCTCAGCGGTAGACCTCTCCGACTGGAGCAAACCGTCAAATTAGGACGCTACCGGCCGCAGACCTCAAATCTGCGGGCGCGTTATCCCTCGTCATCGGGTTGCTTCGGCGAAGCTTCGGCCTCGCCCGCATCATCGCTTTCCTTACCTGCGATCGCGTAGCGGCCATCGAGCCAGCGCGCGAGATCGATATCCGCGCATCGTTTCGAACAGAACGGCTTGAAGGTTTCGTGGCGCGGCCGTCCGCAGATCGGGCATTTGCCGAGAGCCGTCTTACGGCGCGGCGGAGACATCGAAGCCTTCGCGGGTGAATTCGCTACGCGGTTCGAACACGACGCGCGGCACATGCCGGCGTGCGAGCGCGTCATGAAGCTCGCCGCCGTGGCAATCGAGCCAGTAGATCACGTCCGGCGCAGCGCGGATGTGGATCGGCCGGCCCGGGACAGTCAGCCCTTCGCGCTCGGCGGCGCGCAGAATCTCCATCGCAACGCTTTCGACCGAGCGCGCGCGACCGCGACCGCGACAGGCGCGGCAGCTCTCGGTCATCAAGCGTGCGAGCGGATCGCGCGTGCGCTTGCGCGTAATCTCGACGAGGCCAAACTCCGACATCGGCGAAATCTGCGTGGGCGTACGATCGTGCGCGAGGCTTTGCGTGAGCTGCGCGAGAATGCATTCGATATTCGCCGCTTCGCTCACATGAATGAAATCGATGACGATCAGTCCGCCGATGCCCCTGAGCCGCAATTGCCGCCCGATTTCGTCGGCGGCCTCGAGATTGACCCTGAGGCTCGTCTCTTCGAGTCCCGTCGATTCGGTGAAGCTGCCGGAATTCACGTCGATCGCGGTTAGAGCTTCGGTGCCTTCGATGGTGATCCAGCCGCCGGACGGGAGCGGCACGCGCGGACCGAGCAACCGCTCGATCTCGTCCTCGAGTCCATAGGCATCGAACAGCAGACCCCGGCCATCGAACAGCTCAAGCTTCGCCTCGGCTGCCGGCATCGCGCGGCGGCAATAGCTGCCGGCCGCAGCCATCGCTTCGGCGTCATCGACAATGACGCGTGCCGTCACGGCGTCGACTTCGTCGCGCATGATGCGCTCGATGGGATCGAGATCCTGGTGGAGCAACGCTGGCGCGCGCCCCCGCGCACGCTTCTCGACCACAGGCGCCCAGCTCTCGGCAAGACGCTCGGCATCCTCGCGCAGGTCTGCGAATTCCGCGCCGATCGCGGCGCTGCGCACGATGTAACCGGCGCCGCCAGCAAGGCGGCCCTGATCCTCCGCCAGCATCTGTTCGCAAAGCGCCGCAAGCCGCGCGCGCTCGGTCTCGTCGTCGATGCGCCGCGACAGCGCCACGCCCTGCTGGTTGGGCACCAGCACGAGCAGACGCCCCGGCAGCGTGACATTGGCGGAAAGACGCGCGCCCTTGTCGCCGATCGGATCCTTCACGACCTGTACAACAACCTCATCGCCTTCCCGCACGCAGTCGCTGATGCGCGGCGCGCGTTCTTCGCCGGCGTTCTGGGCCGGCGTCCTCACCTGTACAGCAGGATCGGGGCCGCGAAACCCGGCGGCGCGCAGCGGGTTCAACCAATCGAACCCGGGAATGTCGGCAAGGCATCGTGCCTCGCGCGCGCCGAGGAATCCCGCGCGGTCGAAGCCGATATCGACGAACGCCGCCTGCATCCCGGACAGCACGCGCTGCACGCGGCCGAGAATGATGTTGCCGATCAGGCTCTGTCCCGACAGACTGCCGCGGCGCCGCGCCGCGCGCTGTTCGACGCCGAGTGTGCGGTCAACGAAGAGTTCCTGCAGACGGCCATCTTCAACGACGGCGGTGCGAATCTCCCCCGCTCCGGCGTTGATCAGGATTTCCTTTTTCATCGTCACGGCATCGAATTGCGTCTGTGGCGTGACAATACCATGAACCTACAAAGATTTGAATTCGCTGCCGGCGAGAAGACCCAATGTTTCATAGAGCGGCAGTCCAACGACATTCGACCACGAGCCGTTAAGCTGGCGGACGAACGCTTCCGCGCGTCCCTGAATGGCGTAACCGCCTGCTTTTCCTTCACCCTCGCCGCTTTCGAGATAAGCCTCGATCTCGGCCTGCGAAAGCCGTTTGAATGACACGCGCGTCACGACGACGCGCGAACGCGCCTTCGCCGGATCGCTGCTGCTTGCGACCGCGATGGCCGTCAGCACCTGATGGCGCCGGCCGGACAGCCGTTGCAAACACTGGCGGACCGCGTCGCGCGTCGCGGCTTTGGGAAGAATGCGGCGCCCGCAGGCGACAACCGTGTCGGCCGCAAGGACGACGGCCGGATTGCCGGACCATTGTTGCGCAACCGCTGTTGCTTTGGCGATGGCCAGCCGCGACGCGTGGCTCCGCGGCGACTCGTGTTTCAAGAGCGCCTCGTCGATGTGTGCAGGGACAATCACATCGGGAAAAACGCCGGCCTGCGCAAGCAGCGCCTTCCGGCGCGGGCTCTCGCTCGCCAGAACGAGGTGAAGGCGCCTGCTACTTGAAGCGATAGGTGATGCGCCCCTTGGTAAGGTCATAGGGCGTCATTTCCACCAGCACCTTGTCGCCGGTCAGCACACGGATGCGGTTCTTGCGCATCTTGCCGGCGGTGTGGGCGATGATCTCGTGACCATTCTCGAGCTTCACGCGAAAGGTCGCGTTGGGCAGAAGCTCACTGACCGTTCCCGGAAATTCGAGAAGCTCTTCCTTTGCCATCCATCCTCTAAGGTGTTGCGGGCGGCGGGAGAATGCACCGAAAACGCGGAAAAGCAAGGCAAGCGACATTCACACACCTTGTGCGCACTACGTTAGAGTTTTCCTCCCTACGCATGCACAGCGCGGGGGAGGTGGTGCGAAGCACCGGAGGGGGCACTTGGCACGCCCCGTGTTCTAGCCCCCTCCACCGCTTCGCGGTCCCCCTCCCCCATGCTTCGCATTCGCTTGCACGGGGGAGGAAAAACATCATCCGTTATCGCGCCGCGAAACGCCGTTCGATGTGGCGCATCAACTCGTCCCTGACGGCGCGGTATGCGTCCAGCCGTTGCGCACGCGAGCCTTCCACGGCCGTCGCGTCCATCGTCGGCCAGTATTCCACCTCGACAGCCATCGTGCGCGTCATCTCCATCGCCTTGTGATTGGCTTCCGGCGATAGCGTCACGATAAGATCGAAAGACGTGTCTTCCAGGTCCTCGAAACGCTTGGGCTTATGACGGCCGATTTCGATACCTATCTCCTCCATCGTTTCGACGGCAAAGGGATCGGCTTCGCCCGGCCGCGCACCCACGGAATCAATGTAGACGAAGCGGCCGTAAAGGTGCCCCATGATGGCAGCCGCCATCGGGCTTCGGACGGCGTTGAGCGTGCAGGCGAAGAGCACCGCGCCGGGAAGCTCTTCGCCATTGGGCCCGCGCAAAGCGTCTCAGCCTTTCAGATGAAGCACGCACAAAAGCGTAAACAGCCGGCGCGCCGTGTCGAAATCGACCTCGACCTTGCCTTCGAGCCGCTCCTTCAGGAGCGTCGATCCTTCGTCATGAAGGCCGCGGCGCCCCATATCGAGCGCTTCGATCTGATGCGGAGGTGCGTTCCGGATCGCCTTGAAATAGCTGTCGCAGACGAGAAAATAATCCTTGATCACCCGGCGGAACGGCGTCAGCGAAAGCATGATGCGGCCGTGCGGCTCGCCGCTCTCCAGCCTGATATCGAAGACAAGGCGGTTCTCTTCCAGCGCCAGGACGAGCCTGTACGGACCGCCTTCCGAGTCCCGTGGCGCGAAACTGTTGCTCTCGAGCAGATCGTAAATCGCGATCTCGCGCTCCTGCTCGATCTCGCGTGTACGGCGCACCAGGGTGCGCTCATCCAGCTCCACCGAAATCAGGCGAAATCGCGGAGCGTCGCTCAAGAACGATTCACGCGGCGGCGCCTTGGCGGTTCTCTCTTTTTTTCCGCGTCGCCGCGTCTTCGCGCGCCTTTTGAATCATCAGGATTCGAGTTCGTGGACGGGGCGGCCGCGGGCGGCCCATTCGCCGGAGAGGTCGGCGAGTTCGGCGTCGATGCATTCGACCTCGAGCTTCAGAACGCCGCCACCAGAAAAGATGAGTTCGATGACGCCGCCCGGATCCTCGCCGCCATTCGGCTGAAAGCGCACGGCGAGCAGCGACGCGACGGCCTCGGGATTCGCCGTGCGCAATCTGGACGCCTTGGCGGACAACACGCCTTCGATGTGAAGGCCTGCGCGCACGCGCGTCCCGGAATGCGCGCCCGCGCTCTCCCATTTAAAGCGATTGAACAGTCCCGCGAAGCGGCGCGATTTCGGCAGATAGACGAGATCCTTCACCTGCGCTACCGCGTCCTGGAGACGCGCCGAGATGGTTTCCAGATCCTCGGCGTCGGCGGCAGCGAGCACGAGCTGTTGCGGGGTCATGAGGAGAGCCTTTCGATCTGCGCGCCCACGCCAGAAAGTTTTTCTTCCAGCCGTTCGAAACCGCGGTCGAGATGATAGACGCGGTTCACGATCGTTTCACCCTCCGCGGCCAGACCGGCAAGGACGAGGCCGACGCTGGCGCGCAAATCCGTTGCCATAACCGGCGCTCCCTTCAGCCGCCGGACTCCCGTCACGGTGGCGGTGTCCCCGTCTATATGGATGTCCGCACCCATCCGCCCAAGCTCCGGAACGTGCATAAAACGGTTTTCGAAAATCGTCTCGCGGATGCGCGACGTGCCGTTCGCCATCGTCATCAGCGCCATATATTGCGCCTGCAGGTCGGTGGGAAATCCCGGATAGGGCGCGGTTGATACATCGGCCGCCGCCGGACGGTCTCCGTCGCGGCGAATGCGTATTCCGCGCGGCGTGGTTTCGATGTCGGATCCGGTCGCCCGCAGGAGCCGCAGAACGCCATCGATCAATTCGCAGTTCGTGTCGCAAAGCTCGACATCGCCACCGGCTATCGCCGCTGCAAAGGCGTACGTACCGGTCTCTATCCTGTCCGGGAGCACGCGATGCTCGGCGCCGCGCAGGAATTTGGCGCCCTGGACGACGATCTCCGATGTACCAAGTCCCGCGACCTGCGCCCCCATCGCGCGCAGGCAGCGCCCGAGATCGACAACCTCCGGTTCCCGCGCGGCATTCACGAGCACGCTTTCCCCCCTGGCGAGCGCCGCGGCCATCAGAGCGTGCTCGGTTGCACCCACGGAGACGGTGGGAAATTCGATGCGCGCGCCGCGCAAGCCTTTCGGCGCCGTCGCAATGACATAGCCTTCGCGCAACTCGATTGCGGCGCCCAGCGCAAGCAGCGCGCGAATGTGCAGATCGACGGGGCGGGCACCAATCGCACAGCCGCCCGGGAGCGAAACCTTGGCCTCGCCCATCCGCGCAACGAGCGGCCCCAAGACCCAGAAGCTCGCGCGCATTTTGCGCACGAGATCGTAGCTGGCGATGGTGCTGCGGATGGTTGCGGCGGAGATCCTGAGGGTATCGTGCTCTCGCTCCACACGGACCCCGAAGCTTGTCAGCAGCTCTGCCATGAAGGCGATGTCCACGAGCTTCGGTACATTCGAAAGCACGAGCGGCGATTCCGTGAGAAGCGCAGCGGCCATGAGCGGCAACGCCGCGTTCTTCGCGCCGCTGATGGGAATGGCGCCGGAGAGCCGGGCGCCTCCCTCGATACGAATACGATCCATGAATTTCTCTTTGCGACGCTTCGATTTCGCTGCCGTAACAAAGGCAGTCTTAGCGCGGCGATTTTGGCGGGGATAGGCCTTTGCCCGAGGTTGCCGGCGGCGCATCCGCGGCGTTCTCGGCACGCTCCAACGGGCCGCGCTTCTGCGCCTTGCGTCGTTTGAGGTTTTCGCGGAGCGCTGCCGCGAGGCGCTCGCGCCGCGTGTCGGCCCCGGATTTGGCCACTCTTTTCCTCGCCCTACCCTTGGGTTATAGCAGCGCGCTTCTTAAGGCCGCGCTCGGCGCGCGTGCCGTTCGGTCGCCGGAGTAGCGTAGTGGTAGCGCAACCCCTTGGTAAGGGGTAGGTCGTGAGTTCGATTCTCACCTCCGGCACCAGCAACTTGTCCTCGCAAGCCATGCGCCGCGACCTGAACCGGCTGGCCAATGAGTCTTTCCACCTTCTCGTCATCGGCGGCGGGATCGTCGGCGCGGCGATTGCGCGCGACGCGAGCCTACGCGGTCTCTCGGTGGCGCTGGTCGAGCGCGGCGATTTTGCCAATGCGACGAGCGCGCGCAATTCCAGACTGATCCATGGCGGCTTGCGTTATCTGCGAAATTTCGAACTGAGCCTCGTACGCGAGTCGCTGCGCGAACGGCAAATCTGGCTCAGAATCGCGCCGCATCTGGTGCGGCCGCTGCCCTTCCTGTTTCCGCTTACACGTACAAGACGTGGAAGGCGCGCGGTGCTGGGCGCCGGGCTTTCGCTTTATGATTTCCTCTCGCTCGCCGGCAATGCGTCCGTCAATTCCGATCAACGCCTGCCCGCGCATACCTGGCTTGACGCGCGCGCCGCCGGCGCGCTCGAACCCTGCCTTCGCGCGCTGCCGCTCGCGGGCGCCTTCCGCTATTTCGATGCGCAGATGGATTCGCCCGAGCGGCTCGCGCTCGAATGCGTGCTCGATACGGCGGAAAATGGCGCGGTTGCGGCCAATCACGTGGAAGCGGACTCGCTTCTGCTGCGAAGCGGTCGCGTCGAAGGGGCGCGCATGCGCGACAAAGAGACCGGCAGCAGCTTCGACGTGCGCGCGCAAGTAACGGTTCTAGCGCTCGGCGCCTGGTCGGATGTGTTTCTCGCCCAAGCGCTCGACCGGCCCGCGCACAACATGCGTCTCTCCAAGGGGATTCATGTCCTGGTGCGGCCCTTGACCGGCACCCACGCGCTGACGATCGCCAGCAGCCGCTCGCATTTCTTCGTCCTGCCATGGCGCAGAGGCACGCTCCTGGGCACCACGGATACGCCGTTCGCCGGCGATCCCGACTCGGTCGCTGCAACGCCTGCGGACATCGAAGCTTTTCTCGGTTTGGTCAACGCCCATCTCCCCGGCGTACAGCTCCGCCCCGCCGATGTGCGCCATTCCTATGCGGGCCTGCGCGCGCTCACCCGTCGCGGCGCGCAAACGACCTACGACACAAGCCGCCGCGCGGAGCGGATCGACCACGCCAGGCGGGATGGCGTAGCGGGTCTTCTATCCGTGATTGGCGGCAAGTGGACGACGTCCCGACACCTCGCGCAGCAAACCGTCGATGCTGTCCTGGAACGACTCGACCGCCGCGCCGGCGACTGCAGCACCGCCTCGCGGCCTTTGCCGGGAGGCGCCATCGACAGCCTCTCAAGTTTCTTGCGCGAGTCGCAAGGCCTCGCCGGCCGCTTTCCGAATCCGGAGATGCTGGCGCGGCTCTACGGCGCGCGCCTCTCGCGGCTTCTCGCACTCGCCGCCGCGCGTCCGGAGCTCAGCGAAACGCTCTCAGCCGATGGCACCATCGCTGCCCAGATCGTGCTCGCCGTCCGGGAGGAAATGGCGGTAACCCTCGAAGACGTCGTCATGCGCCGCACCGGCATCGGACAGGAAGGCGATCCGGGCGCGGCCGTGCTTGAGAAAGCTGCGGCCATCATGGCGCGGGAAGCCCAATGGAACGAGGCGCGCAGACATGCCGAAACCGAAGCTGTCGCCGCGGTATTTCGCGGCTCGCCCGCGTAATCCGCGCGGCCTGCGATGACGGACGCGGGCGCCTCAGCGACGTTCGCCCTGTATCTCCGGTGAAAGAAGCTCGCGCAATTCGCCGAGCCACGGCTCGTAATGCCGCCAACGCTCTATCGACGTCGTGTACATCGGTTGGCGCGCCTGCCAGGCGCTGGCGGTGTTTATGGCACGCTTGTTCTCGTCGGGTCGGAGGCAGCTGTCGTTCCAGCCAAGACCGGTGAATGCAATCAGCCGCCTGGTTTCCGCTTCGCGGTCGGCAATCAGCCGCTCGTACTCGATCTCCAGGAAAACGTCTGCCGGCAGCACGTTTCGCCAGTGCTCCATTAACCGCTGGTACTGTCGATAGCAAAACGCCAGATCGGCTTTTCTGGCCGCGAAAGCCACGCGGCTCTTGAGCAAATTGGAATAGATCGAAAGACAGGTATCGATGGGGTCGCGCCGGCAATGGACAATTCTGGCGTTCGGCAACAGCGCATGGATCGCTCCGAGCCGAAAGCAATTGAACGGCAGCTTGTCGGTAACCCGCGCCGCGGACGGTCCGATTTTTTGCAGGACGGACAGATATTTCGCAACCGCTGCACGCGAGCGGTCCGGATGGAATTCGCCGGTGGCCGGCTCGACCTCGATGTCGGCCGGCGTCCACACGGTCAGTTCGCCGCCGGCGGCGATCTCCGGATGGCCGGAAAGTATCTGCTCCACCAGGGTGGTGCCCGAACGGTACATACCGACAACGAAAAGCGGCCTTGTATCCGGCGTTCCGGAGCGGGCGCTGGCCACAATGAAGTCCCGGGTATACCGCCGAATGGTCTGATCGACCATGGCTTCGAATCGCTCGCGATCGAAGTTGAGGTCCCGCGCCCGCAGCGCGTTGGCCGCATCGAAATGTTCCATGGCCCGGGCATAGTCACCGCGGTTGTCGCATATCTTTCCGCTTGCAAAATGCATGGCCATCCGGTCGAAGCCGCTGAGATCACCGCTCTGCAGGATCGCGTGCATCCGATCGAGAATGGAATTGTCCGCCGCGGTGTACGTCCGGCAATCGGCAAGCCCCAACCAGCAGCGGCCTTCCTTGGGATTGAGTCGCAAAGCCTGTTCGAAAGACATCGCCGCTTCGTCAAAGCGGCCTTGAGCGTACAGGAGACCCGCAAGGGTCCCATGCGCCGGGCTGCTCTCGGGGTCGAGCGCGACGGCCTCGCGGGCCCATCCTTCAGCGCCGGAGATGTCGCCCCTGAGCAGGCGGGCATCCGAGCGGTACAGCCGCGCCTGGATTGTATCCGGTTTGATATCAGCCGCGCGCTCGAAGCAGTCGCTCGCGTCGTCCATCCTGCTGTACATAGTGTAAAGTTGTGCAAGGCGAAGGAGCACGTCCGATAGCTGCGGGGCCAGCTGCAACGCATTTTTATAGGCCTCGATGGCCGGTTCATGCGCATTTTGACGGTCATAGGACGCGGCGATATCGCGCCAGGCCGCGGCAGAGTCGGGCCGCAACTTCAGCGCCTGCAAAAATGCCGCGCTTGCCTCCGCGAGCCGTCCGGTCTGCAACAGCGCCGAACCGAGCGCGTGGTGGGCTTCAAAGAATCGGGGATCCAACCGCATCGCGTCGTGCAGGAGGGGAATCGCCTCCAACGGCCGCCCGGACCGCAACAGTTGTACGGCACGCCGAAATTGCATTTCGGCAGCCTGCCGATTCGATTGTCCCGCGCCCGACGGATCGCCCAAACCTCGAACGCTCGCCGCCAAATCGACAGATCGTTCCGCCACAATCTCGCGTGAACCGGAAGGCGCACCACAGCACCGCTTGTATTTCTGTCCGCTTCCACACGGGCAGACGGCATTTCGCGCGACCTGGGTGGGCCAAGCCTTTGATCGCGGTTGCGATTCATTGGTCATTTAATACCGATCTCCAGGACAATTCGGCGGTAACAGAAGGTCGAGGAATGCCCCTGCCTCGCACAGCACAGCAGCATAGCATCTTCCCTTATGTCGGGCCTTCGAGCGAACGCGGGAATACCGCGATACTCGGAAGTTGACCAGCGATTGAGCGGCTGGGCATTGAATTCGGTCCCGAGTTCAATTCTCCTCCGTTAGAGGGATCGACTCGAAACCTCGCTTGCCAACGACGAATGCACAGGTAGGACGCACATGCGGCTTGTCGGCAAGATTTTCAAATGGGTCGGAATCGCTGTAGCCGTCCTCCTTGCGATCGGATGTGTCTACGGCCAGGTCGCTCATCGCGAAGATGCCGCGCTTGCTCCACCACGGAGCGACATGTTGGTTGTGGGCGGTCACGCCTATTACGTCAGCTGCAGCCTCGGGGGATGGTCGATCTTCTGGTGGCGTGTTCAACCGTTGCTTGCCCAGGCAGGTCGAGCATGCGTCTTTGATCGCGCCGGCGAGGGTTGGAGCGACGCTTTCCCGCATGCTCATGACGGGTTGTCTGCCGCTGACGAGCTTGCCGCGATCGTTCGCGCCGCCAGGATTCCACGGCCGTTCATGTATGTTGGGCATTTGCAGGGAGCAAATTTCGCAGAAATCTACTTCAAAGCACATCCTTCGGATATTGCCGCACTCGTCTTGCTTGAGCCGGGTGATCCAACGGATCTGCTCGAGGATTTTCATGGAACGCGCGCGGAAGCGATGCGTGCTCCCGAGTGCGCCACAATGTGCTTTGTGGCGAAGATCCTTGGCTATTCCGGCCTGACGCGGGCGATGGCTGCGGCAACCCCGGGAAGACATTTCCCCGGCGCCATGAAGGGTCAATATCGCGCCGGCCTTGGGCGGCCATCTCATTCGGAAAATACTGTCGCCTACTATGGAGCGCTGCCGAAGACGGCGTATCAGGACCGGGACGTGAAGAGCTTTGGCAATACGGCGGTACTGCTGTTCAACTCGAGCGAACTGCGATCGCCCGAGGGCAGCGAAACCATTGCCGACGTACAGAGATGGCGCGTACGGTATCTGGCGTTTCTCCGCTCGCTTGCGGCCAAGTCGACGCGTGGTTCGGGACTTGTCGAAGTTCCCCATTCCACGCATGCCACCCTGACGCTCGACGCGGCAGACGCAGATTTCATCGCCAAGGCCATTGTGTCGTTTGCCGCGCAGCTTGGCCACAAAAGCTGACAGCTGCACGTTTCTGCCGCGGGTCTCCTGGATGAGCTGCGATCGTTGCCGGCCGGAGCAGAGCACCGGCATTTGATGCGTATGGCCCCCGCGAAATTCCGCAGGTAAACTCCTGATCGGGACGCGCAGGCGCGGAGGAGGACACCCTTGGAGCGCTGGCCGGAATTGCCCTATACGGCGTGGAAGGACACCTGCGCCACGCTTCAATTGTGGACGCAGATTGTGGGCAAGACGCGCCTCGCGCTCACGCCCTGGCTCAATCACTCATGGCATGTAACGCTCTACGTAACCGCGCGCGGACTTACGACATCGCTCATCAGCGGCAAGGATTTCGATTTCGAAATCGCCTTCGATTTCCTCGATCATGCCGTTCTCATTCGCGCGGCTGACGGTCGCTCGCAGTCGCTCGCCCTCCGACCGATGACGGTCGGGGACTTCTACAAAAGTTATCTTGATGCGCTTGCCGGCCTCGGCATCGCGGTGGAAATCAGCGGCACGCCAAACGAGGTGATCGAAGCGATACCTTTTGCCGAGGACCGTTCGCACGGGTCGTACGATCCGGTTTACGCCAACCGTTTCTGGCGTGTGCTCCTGCGCTCGCACGCGGTGTTCTCGGATTTCCGCAGCAGTTTTCTCGGCAAGGCGAGCCCCGTTCACTTTTTCTGGGGAAGCTTTGATCTTGCGGTGACGCGCTTTTCCGGCCGCCGGGCGCCGTTGCATTCGGGCGGATTCCCGCACATTCCGGATGCCGTGGTGCGCGAAGCCTATTCGCATGAAGTTTCGAGCGCCGGTTTCTGGCCGGGCGGTGGCGGCGTTGATTTCCCGGCCTACTACTCCTACGCCTATCCCGTGCCGGAAGGCTTTTCCGAGGCAACGATCGGTCCTCCGGAGGCTTGCTTCAGCAAGGAACTGGGCGAGTTCCTCTTGCCTTACGACGCAGTTCGCAGCGCCGACGATCCGGAACGAAAACTGCTCGAATTCCTGCAAAGCACCTATGCCGCGGCCGCGGAATTGGGGAATTGGAATCGCGCGGCGCTTGAGTGTGAGCCTGGCGTTCCACGCCGGCCCCGCCCGGTCGAATAGCCCAAATCGCTCTCCAATCGTTTAGCGTTGAGGGCGATCGGAAACGCAAATGAACACCGAAACGGAACTGAAACTGACCGCGCCGGCACGCGTGCTGCAGGCGTTGCCGCGTTCGCCGTGGCTGCGCGAGATGGCGTGCGGCCGCACAAAAAGGGACAAGCTGGTATCGCGCTATTTCGATACGCCCGATTGCAAATTGCAGCAGAAAGGCGTGGCGCTTCGCCTCCGGCGCGAGGCCGGCAAGCGAATACAAACCATCAAAACCGGCAACGGCAGCGCCGGCGCGCTGTCACGCGGCGAATGGGACAAGGAGATCAACGGCGATCGGCCGGATCTCGGCGCCGCCAAAGGAACGCCGCTCGAACGGGTTCTCAAGAATGGTGCGGAGAAGGACATCCGTGCGGTTTTCGAAACGCATGTGGAGCGGATCACGATTCCCCTGCAGACCGGTCAAAGCGACGTCGAACTTGCGCTCGACCGGGGCTTCATTCGGGCCGGCAAACGGCGCGAGACACTTCACGAGATCGAGCTGGAACTGAAAGATGGGGATCCCCGCGACCTGGCTGCGCTCGCAGAGCGATTTAGCGATACCTGGCCGGTTTCGTACGGCGCGCTGACGAAGGCCGAACGCGGCTATGCACTAAGAAGCGGCCGGCGGGGTCAGCCGGTCCAAGCAGGCGACATTCGTCTCGATGCGGCGCAATCCGTCGGGAGCGCGTTCTCCGCGATCGGCCTCTCATGTCTTCATCATCTTGCCGGCAACCAAGCTGCGGTACGGAAGGGCGATCCGGAGGGCGTTCATCAGATGCGCGTGGGGTTGCGGCGTCTTCGCGCTGCAATATCGGTATTCAAGGAGATCACCGAGGGCGAGAAAACCGAGGCTATAAAGAACGAACTGAAATGGCTTACCGAGCAGCTTGGTCCTGCCCGCGATCTCGACGTGCTGGTCGAAGATGCGTTGCGCCCGCTCCACGATGAGCATCCGCGGAACCGCGACATCGAAATTCTCAAGTCCGATGTGCAGGACCAGCGCAAAGAGGGTTTCACGCAGGCAAAAGCCGCCGTGGAGAGCCCGCGCTATCGCAAACTGGTGATCGATACGGCGCTGTGGTTGATCGCAGGCCCCTGGTCGCGAAAGGAATATCCACCGAAGCAGGCGGCACTGCAAAAGCCGATCGACGCTTTCACATCGGGCGTGCTGCGCAAGCGCACAAAAAAAATCGTAAAAAAGAGCCGCAAGGCGGGTGAACTGGACGCGCGCAGCCGCCACAAGCTGCGCATCGCGGTGAAAAAGCTGCGCTATTCGACGGACTTTTTTGCGAGCCTGTTCGCAAAGAAAAAAGAGAGGAAAACGCGCAAGGACTTCGAGGAGATTTTGAAAGGGCTACAGGATTCACTCGGCAAACTCAACGACATTGCCGTTCATGACAGACTTGCAGGCCAGATGGTACAGCTCGGCCGATGCACAAAAAAAGAGTTGCAGAAAGTCTATGCGATGGGGCTCCTCTCCGGCGGCGAACACAAACTAGCCGCCACCTGCATTGCCGACGCGAAGAAGACGGGGAAGAAACTCGCCGACGCCAAGCCCTTTTGGTGATGAAAGCAACTTCGGCTTCCCGTGCGAGGAGCGCCGGGTGCGCCCTTCGACAAGCTCAGGGTGAGGCTCTTTTTCTGCCCTCATCCTGAGCCTGTCGAAGGATGAGGGCGATCAGTTCAGACGGATTGCGCTTTAGGGCGATGCCGGATGCGCGGTTGACCACGCAAGGCAGTCGGCATAGGCACCGCGACGAACGATCTCCTGGGTTTCACGATCGAGACCGGCTGCGGCGGTATCCTCCGCGCGCTGCCGCGCAATCGCCGTGCAATGCGCGTCGCCTGCAGGCACAGCAGCGGGAGCGGAAGTGACAGCCGGTGTTTCGGGGACAGCTTGCATGGCGATCGTCGGCGCCGGCGGCGGCAGAGGTACGGCAGCAGAGGGCGGCACAGGCGGTATTTCGGGGACAGCTTGCATAACGACCGCCGGAGCCGTAGGCGGTACGGCAGGGGGCGGTGGTGAAGGCGACATTTCGATTGCCGGTGATGCTTCGGGCGCAGCGTTCACGATCCGCGCTGCAGGGGCCACCGATTGTGTGCTTTCGGGAACGGATGGCGCGACCGCGGCGGGAGCCACTGTCGTGGCCGGCGGCAATTTTTCCGAACCCACTCCCATCCGTTGCAGTGGCGGCACGCGCGCGACAGCAACGGCCGGCGGCCCCGGCAATCCAGGTGCCGCAGCCGGTGCTCTCGAGATGACCGGGGCTGCGGGAGGGGTGATGTTCGGCGTAGGCGCGGGCGAAGTGCTCTCCGCCACGTGTGCCGGGGGTGGAACAGGAACGGACTCGGGCGCAGAACCGGATTGACCGCTGAGGGTGGTCCGCTGGTGCGCAAATACGGCAGTAACAGCCTCGGATTCCGGACGCACATTGGCCGGGTGCTGGTCGAAATATCCGCAGCCGGAAAGCAGCAGCACTAACCCGGCAAGAATAATTGTCTTTTGCATAAACTCGACAATCCCCGTCCGGCGATTTTTACCTTTCGCTTACCTTAGCGGTTTTCGCGAAAATCGCACGTGCATTCGGGGTTTTGCCGAGGTTGCGGCGCCATTCCCAACGATTGCTTTACCAAGGTTGCTGAATAATCGAGAGGCCGGTCGAACCACACCCGCGTTTTGGCGGAAGCGGACGGCGTGGAGCACAGGATGGCCGCTCGGGCTCACGCGACCAGTATCGATAATGGCGTTCCGCTCGAACTGGGCAGACTGGTTGCGCCATATGGACGCGACCGCCGCGTAGCGCTTCGCGTCGAACGTATGCCGAGCCGGGCGCGCCTCTCGCGCGGCCGAAACAACGGCGATGGTTCGTGGTCGCTGACCCGCGACGAACTGGACGGGCTCTTCTATTTCCCGCCACGCGATTCGACTCATGTTCCTACGCTGGTGATTCGTATTATCGGACTTGACAGCGACAACGGTGCAACCCTGGCCGTCGTCGACGCTCTTCCCGGCGAAGACCTCGCCGAGGACGAATCGGCATTGCCTCCTCCGCAGTTCGAATCCGAACTCAAGAAGCTGCGTGCCGAACTTTCGAGGGCAAAAGCATCGCTGCGTACCACGCAGTCGGATCTCGCTGCAGCCAGAAAAACTTTCGAAGCCGAATTGGACGAGCGCGTTGCCGAGGCCCATGCCGATGCCGCGGCAGAAGCGGCAACCGAACTCGAGAAATTGCGAGCCAAATGGCAGGCCGAGGCCAAAGAGCGGCTGGCAAAGCACGACGCGCGCGCCGAAGAACGGCTCGCGCAGGCCCGCGAAAACTGGCGCCGCGAAATCGCAGCCGAAATAGCCAAGGCGGAAGATGTCTGGAAGAGCGGCGCGCGAGAGCGCCTCGCTGCCGCCGAAGCGCAATGGCGCGAAGAAGCGGCGCGCACACTCGCCGAAGAGAAAGCGGCACACGCAAAGACCGAGGCCGCTCTCGAGGCGGCCCGAAAAGCCGCCTCTCCCGATCCAAGAGCGCGCGAGCTGCGGGAAAAAATCGAGCGGCTGCAAGTCACGCTGGCAGAGCGGGACGCGAAAGTCGCGGAGACGGAAGCCGCGGCAGCGGCCGCGCGCGACAAGGCTGCCAGGGAAAAGCAGCAGGCCGAGCGCGAACGGAAGGAGTTCGCGGTTCAGGTCCAGCAGATCGAGGCAAAGCTCGCGGATGCAAGAGCTTCGCGGCAACGTGGCGATGGCGAAGAGACAAAGCGCCTCCGCGCCGAAGTGGCGGCCGCGGAGGTCAAATTGTCGGAACGCAACGCCGAACTCGCCGGGCTCCGAACCGAGATTGCCAACGCGCGCAATCGCGCAGAGGCATCTCACGCGCTGCTCGGGACCGCGGAAGAGGAGTGGAAGGAGGCGGAAGCATCGCGGCTGAACGCGAGCAAGACAGCGTGGGAAACCAAATGGCGCAAGGAGACGGAGCGTGCTGTCGCGGACATCTCCGTCAAACTCCGGAAGGCGGAGATGGCGCTGCAGGAGGCGCGCGCCGACGCGAAGCTTGCGCAGGAAAAGCGTGACAGCGGTGAAACGCGACGTGTCGTCGACGAGCTCAAGGCGCTGAAGGTTACATGGGGCAAGCGCGAACTCGAGCTCGCCGAAGCGCTAGCCGAGGCAAACCAGCTACGCGAAAGCGCGAAGCAGGACGCGAACGCCGCGCTGACGGAAACAAAAAGGGAATGGGAAGCCGCCGAGGCGGCACGTTTCGCCGAAGCCAAAGCCGAGTGGGAGCGAAACTCAAGCCGTGTTTTCAAGAAAGCGCAGCTGCGGCTGGAGGCGGCAGAAGCGGCGCTGGCTGAAGCGCGCGCCGAAGCGAGCGCATCGCGCGACCGGCGCGACGGCGCGGAATTCAAGCGCCTGCGATCAGAGTTTTCCGCGGTGAGCGCAAAGCTCGCCGACTGCGAAGCCCGGCTTGCTGAAGCGCAACTCGCCGCCGCGCGCGCGAGAGAACGCACGCGCGAGGAAGTGGAGGCCGCCATCGCCAAGGCGGAAGAAGCCTGGAAAGCGAACGAGGCGCTCCGCGAGTCCGAAATGGCAACACGGGAGCGGGAGCGCGCCGCCCGTTCGCTTGCCGAAGCTATGGCGCGCCTCGAACGTACGGAAGCGGCACTCGAGCAGTCTCGCAGCGATCTGGAATCGGAGCGCGAGCGCGCCGCCGTACAGGTCGCGGAAGCGCACGCGCGTGCCGAGCGGATGGAAACTGCTCTTACCGAGGCAAACGAACGCATCGAGACAATGCGCGACCCGGCGAACGAATCGGAAGTGCGGCGGCTCCGCAACGAACTCGCCAATCTTCAGATTGCCTATACCGACCGCGAGGCCGAACTCGCCGTTGCACAGGTTACGACCCGCAAGGCACGGGAACGCTCGGCCGACCAGATCAGAGCCGCCATGCTGAAGTCGGAGGACGAGTGGCGCCGCGAGGAGGCGAAGCGACTTGAGGCTGCGAAACTGGATTGGGAGCGGCAGGCCCGCTGGACGACCGAAATGAGCGCGGCCCCGGCAGGGATTACAGAGACAGCAACGATGACGGCAAAACGCGCGAACCGTCTGCTGCTTGACGGCGCACTGGCCATCGGTCTCGCAGCCGTCGTCATGCTGGGCCTTACATTCTATTGGTACAGTCCGGTGGAGGGTCTGTCCAATGCCTCCGCCGCGCTACCTCCGAAACCTGTACAGCAGAAGATTGCCTCAACGGCTCGACACCCGACGCTGCCGATGATGATCGGTACGTCCTATGCGCGCCTTCGATCGGCACCGTCCACGAACGCGAGCGTTGTCACGACCTTGAAACGCCGCGCGCAGGTATCCCTGCTCGATCGCCAGGGGAACTGGGCCCGGGTGCATATCGACGGCGTCGACGGCAAGGACGCAGTCGACGGCTGGGTATTTGCCACCTCGTTGCGGGACTCTGTCCCGCACTGAGCCGAATCGCTGCAACGCTAGTCCGTCTCACCCCTGTTATTCTGCGTAACCGTGCCAGGGATCCATACGATCCGAAACGTAGGGCGCTTCCTGTTCGGCGCGCACCGGCGGCCGCCGACCGATATCACCGGGACCGAACGGCTCCTGGACGCGAAAGTGCAGGTTGTCGATGTCGTCCCCCGGATAGGGACCGTAGTCGTCGTCGCTGGCATAATCGTAGTCGCCGTAACCGCCGGTCGCTTCAACGAGTTGGTGCGAGCGGAAGCCTTCGCCGAAATCAAATTTCCGCTGCCGAAAGGGGAAGGCCGCCAGGAAGCGGTGATGGAAGCCGAACCCTCGGCCATGGAAGCTTGCGCGAGCGGAGGCCGCAGCCGATGCGCGCGCTCCGCCCATTCCTCCCCCGTGGGCATGGCCGGGAGCGTACAGGCTTATAGTTAACACCGCCGCGAGGGCTGTTGCCGAAAGCAATCTCTTCATTTGCCGTCTCCGCCGAGGTTAGCCTTAACAAAATGCAAAACTTTGCATTCGGGTGCAAATCTCCACGGCTTTGACTGCGGGTCTTCAATGGGTGGTTGGCCAGCTCAAAGTGATCCGTGCGGAGCGGCTGTCGATGCTGCCGCCAATGCTGCCGCCGAAAACGCTGACTCCCTCCAGTTTTACCGTCGCAACATGGAGGTGCCGGCCCGTGGTGCCACCGAACTGCGTGTGCAGCGGTCCGAGATTTATGCCCAAACCTGTGCCGCCCTCTCCCGGAGGGGACATTTCCGGCGGAAAAAATGGTTCTCGTGAACGCAGGATTGCCGGATCTCGAATTGCTCCGGCTACAGACAAATCGATCGGTTTCGCAAGCACTCCGCGCGGAGCGGCGGAAGACGATGGTGATCTCTGCACATCGAAACGAGCGGCATCCGGTATCGCCGGCGTTACCGCCGCAAGCACAGTCGCCAACAAAAAACCGGCGCACGCCATAAGCGTTTGCCTCCCCGTAAACGTGCAACGTCTCTCTTTGAAAAATGTTTCGCGGCAGCGCCGGGCGGGCGTGCGACTTCCGCTGACGCGCGCCGCGCGCAACAGGGGGCGTATCTGTGGTTGTCGCGGACTATGCCGCCGAGGGCATGCGGGTGGCCTCGACAAAGGACTCCGTGGGGGAATCAAGCGCGCGTTTGGAGCGACCCATCGGCGCGTGAATATACGGCGCACGCTTCTGCGCCGACGGCAGCCTCAGCTCATATTTTGCCGGGCGCGCGTGATCGGCCATCTGGATGGCGGGGTCGAACACCGAATTGAATTTCCAGATCGAGCGGATGAAGTTCGTCTGGCCGCGCATCAAAAGCCTCGCCGAAATCGACCCGACCTGGCGAAGCGCGTGCCAGCCCAAATGCTTCAGGTTCAGCACGCGTTGGGTGTTGACGAGCTCCTCGTAGAATTCTTCAAGCGGCAAGGCAGTCGGCATCACCGCGTGCTGGATGTCGAACAGGCGGTAGTCCCGGCTGGTGAGCTTCGCCGCATCGGTTTGCCATATCTCGGTGCCTGGATAGGGGGTGGCCACGCTTACATTCACGATTTCGGGAATTTCCATGCACCAGGCACGCAACGCCGCAAAGCGGGCGTGATCCCAACCCGGGTCCGCGATGATGTTGATGGCGACGACGAGCCCCAACGAGCGCGCGAATTCAACGGCCTCCATATTGGTGTCCATGGAACTGCGTTTGCGATAGCGCCGGAGCGTCTCTTCGTCCGTCGCCTCGATACCGAGAAACATGTACTGGAGCCCAAGTTTGCGCCAGGTGCGAAACACTTCCTTGTTACGCAACAGCACGTCGCACCGGGTCTCGAGATAGTATTCCTTGCGTATGCCGCGCGCGAGCAGCGCTTCCGCAATCGCCATGCCGTGCTTCTGGTGTACGAAGGCGACATCGTCGACGATGAATATGCCGCGCTCTCTGATGCGCGCGAGATCTTCGGCGATGAATTCGGGCGAGGCGGTGCGGTACGAGCGGCCATAAAACGTCCAGGCACTGCAGAACGTACAATCCCATGGGCAGCCCCGCGCGAACTCGACCGAGGCGCAGGGGTCGAGCGTGCCGATGAAGTAGCGCCGGCGATTGGGCAAAAGGTCGCGCGCGGGAGAAAGATTGTCGAGGCTGGTGACGAATGCCGGTGCCGGACCGTGGCCGTCGCGCGTCACCGCGCCCGGAACGTGGCTGAAATCATGGTCGGCAACGCCATCAAGCAGCGCCGCCACGCTTGCCTCGCCCTCGCCCTTCAGCACGCAATCGATCGCGCCTTCGCCATGTTCGAGAAGTTCCTCAGCCGTAAACGAAACGCTGTGGCCGCCCGCGAAAATGAAGCAGCGCGGCAACCGTGCTCTGGCAGCTTTCGCGAGATCGATGATCTCGGGGATATTGGCGAGATAATTGCCCGAAAAGCAGATGGCGTCAGGCCGCCAGGCATCAACCATCCGGAAAAAGAGAGTTTTCGGATGCGCCTGAAGATCGCAGATGCGCACCTCGTGTCCCGCACGACGCGCTGCCGCCGCGACCAGTTCCAGTCCCAGGGGTTCCAGCCGCAGAAACACGCGCGTGAACATCAATCCGCTCGGATGAACCGCGAGAAGTTTCATGAAAGCCACCTCAAAAGGCGCGCGCGCTTCGCGTCTCGAGCGCGCGGTTCACGGCCTCCAAAGAAACTCTCTCGAAAGCGGAAGGATGCAGGGGCTGTGGCGGCGGCGTGCCGCCACGAGCCCTGTTGCCCCTTAGATCGACTATTTCGCGGATTTCAGCATGGCTGCCGCGGCGGAAGCATCCTTCTGCGCCGTTGCAAGGTCGCTCGCGGCGATGCCGTCATTGGCCTTGGCGAGCGCCCCCTCAAGTGCGCGTTTCGTTGCGGCGCTGGTCGAGTCCGGGATTGCACCGCCGCCGCTATTGGCGCACGGGTTCATCTCCTTGCCGTCGTATCCGGGCCCCGCCGGTCCGACAAGACAATTGACCGCATGATGCAGATGCGTGTGCACGCCCGCGATGTCGCCCGCCTGCGCGGCCAGTCCGGCATGCATTGCGGCGTTGCTGATCTCGCCGCTCGCATCTCCCGCGAGCGCCGGCGAAGCAAAAAACAGAACGGCGGCGCTAGCGATAACAAGAGCTGATTTCGTCATTCTTCCCTCCTTCGTTGCTGTGGACAAACCTAAGCTATTCGGCGGCTGCGCGTGTTCGCGCCGGCCAAAATTCGAAGTCGGCTGGGTCGGGAACACGCGTCGCCTCCCAGTAATCGACCAGCGCAAAAGGCCAGTTCTGCGACACGCGGCCCGACGCGCTCTTGTACCAGCTCGACACGCCGGGAAGGCCCCATGCCATCGTGCGATTGCCCTCGTCCACTTTCCGGTTGAACGCTTCGTGTACGTTCTCTCTCGGCTCGAGCGCGGCGTCGCCGTTGCGCAGCAAAAGATCGATGCAGCCCAGGATGTAGCGAATTTCGCATTCCGAGAAGAAGATGATGCTGCCGTTCACCACGATGTTCGTGTTGGGGCCGTACATCATGAAGAGATTGGGAAAACCGGGAACCGTGATGCCCAGATAGGCGCGCGCATCGCCGTTCCACTCGGCATGAAGATCGCGCCCGCCTCGGCCTTTGATCGTGATCGGCGCGAGAAAGCGGCTCGCCTGGAAACCGGTGCCGTAGATCAGGACATCGCCGGCGTATTCCCTGCCGTTTTTCGTGCGTACGCCTGTGGCCGTGATTTCGGCGATCGGGTCGTCGATCAGATGCACGTTTTCCCGCCTGAAGGCGGCGAGCCACACGCCGTTGTCGCGCAGCGTGCGCTTGCCGCCGAAGGGATAGGCGGGAACGGCCTTCCGGAACAGCTCGTCATCACCGACTGTCTGGGCGCGCACATATTGCGTCAAGAGCTCGCGCAACTGCGCGTTGCCTTCGCTGACTGCACCTGGCGAACCGGCCCACCCGGGATCGACGGAAACATAGGGAAGGAGGCCGTCGGTCAACATCCAGAACAGCCAGAACCGGTACCATTGCGCGTACCAGGGCGCGTGTTTCAAGAGCCATTTCTGCCCCGACGGCACCTTGTCGTGATAATTGGCGGTGGCCGCAAGCCATGGCGGCGTTCGCTGGAACACAAACATCTCGCTTACATTCGGCGCGATTGCCGGCACGAACTGGAAGGCGCTTGCGCCCGTGCCGATTACGAGCACGCGTCGGCCGTCGAGTTCGACCGAATGATCCCACTGCGCGGAGTGAAAGGACGCACCCGCAAACGACTCGATGCCTTTGATGTCCGGCAATTTCGGACGGTTGAGCTGGCCGACCGCGGTGATGACGGCATTGCTTTCGATCAGCGCTTCGCCTCCGTCGGAAGCCCGCGCGCGCGACACCCACACGCGCCGGTTCTCGTCGTACGCGCATTCGAGAATCTCGGTGTTGAATCGCACTTTCTCGCGCACGCCATATCTGTCGGCGACCTCGCGGAAATAGGCGAGCAGCGCGTCCTGCGTCGAATAATGGTGCGGCCAATCGTGATTGGGGGCGAAGGAATAGGAATACATGTGATTGGGATTGTCGACGCGGCAGCCGGGATAATCGTTTTCGAACCATGTACCGCCGACATCAGCGTTTTTGTCGACTATGGTGAACGATATACCCGCTTTCGTCAGATGGATGGCGGCGAGAATGCCGGACATGCCGGCGCCGACGATCAGGACATGGAACCCGCGCCGGCGTAATTCCGGGGCATCCATCGCGACGGTAATCGGGTCCGCGCTTTCGACGCCGAGTTGTTCGCGCAGGAACGGCACGTAACGAGCCGGAATATCGGCACCGCCGACGAAATTCATGATGTCGTGGGTCGACAGGACCGGTGCGGCGGCGAATGCGTCCGGGCCGCCGTCGCGGAGCGTGCGCAGCACCGCCAAAGCAGCGTCGGCAATTTGCGCTTTGCGCTGCGCGGAGAACCCGCCCTGCCCGTCCCCGAAAAAATCGTACACGGGCCGGCCGGCGCGCAGCACGTCTGCGTTGCCGGTCAGATGTGCAATCGCTCCCGCAAGCGAAGGAAAATGCGCGTCGGCGATGGCCGCGCGGATGGCTGCATCGTCGTCACGGATCATTTCCATGGCTTCGACTTTGGGTTAGGCGCCGTCCTACGATAGCAAAAAACCGGTTCTGCGCTGAACTATTTATCGCTGATCACCGGAGCGCCGCCATTGATTTCGTCAGCCCGGATTTGCCGGTAGGTGCTGCGCATCGTGGCATAGGGGTCAAGCGAACCTTTTTCCAGCTCGCGCCGGAGGAAGATGTCGCGTGCGTGGGTGACGTAAGGATCCCACACGTGAACGCCGGCCGTCAGGCCTACACGATCGAGCAACGGCCAACCGTCGGGAAGCCATGTCAGCGGATCGATGAACAGGTCGGCGGCATCCCCTATGAGGTCGCGCGGCGGATCCGGGCCGATCACCGGCAAAACCAGAAATGGCCCCTCGCCGATGCCGTAGCGGTCGAGAGTCTGGCCGAAATCGGCCTGCTTGTCGTCGAGGTCGTGTTTTGCCGCCACGTCGACGATGCCACCGATACCGATCGTGCTGTTGAGGGCCAGCCGAACGGTCATGCGCCCCGCCTCGAGAAGCTTCAGCTGGAGAGTGTCATTAATAATGGTGACCGGCTCTTCGGCATTCGCGAAGACGTTGTGAATGGCCCCGCGCACGCCCTTCGGTACATTGTTCAGGTAGAGGCCGGCGATCGGCAGCAGCGCATATTGATCGACCTTCTCGTCGAAATTGTAGACGGCGCGGTTCATCGGCTCGAGCGGGTCGTTGTTATTGACCGCCTCTGGCGCCGTCGTACAGCCGGCCACGCCAGCGGTGCAGAAGACAAAGAGCAGGGAACGCAAGGTGCGCATTGACCACGCCGGCGCCTTATCCGCGGACATCATTGCACAGCACAACGCAAAGTGCGCGACCCCGCTCCCGGTGCGGTTAACGCCCTGGCGTCACACCGCTCTGGCGCGCTCTTCCCTGACCCACAGCATGCCGATGAGCCCAAGGGTCAGGAACAGCATGACGGCAATCATGCCGCCGCGCTGACTTGCCGTCCAAACGGTGAAAAGCGTCGCGCTCGAGGTGGCGAGAAACGACGTCGCCTGACCGGAGAGCGAAAACAACCCGAAGAATTCCGTCATCCGTTCGGCAGGCGCAATGCGCGCCATCATCGTGCGCGCATTGGCATAGGACGCGGTGACGAAGATCGCGATCAGGACGACAATGCCGACATAGATCAGTTCGGGCCAGCTCTTGAAGAACGGCAGGCTGTGCACCGGCGGCGCGTGTGGGTCGTAAGGAATGAACCAGAAGATGCGGTCCGGTCCCATCGAGATGGAGAGAACGCCAGTCACGAGCGTGCCGCCCACCGACACAAAAAGTGCCGCCTTCGAGCCGAAACGGTCGTCAAGCCAGCCGCCGAAAAACCCGCCGAAGATCGCGAAGATGCTGAGCGTGATGCCGTACATCGTCATCGCGAGGGCGCCCCAGTGGAACGTACCCGCGGCATAGACCCCACCGAAGGTGAGCAGCGCCGTCATCCCGTCGTTGAAGAAAAGCCGCGCTAGAAGATAGGTCGCGACGTTTCGATAATGCCTGAGGCCGCGAATGGTCCGCAGGACGGAGCGGATGCCTTCGATGGTCGCACGCCGCAGCGGCAGACCGCGTTTGGTCCGGTCCGGCGTCCAGATCAGGAGCGGCAGCGTGAAAAGGAAAATGCACAGCGCCGAGATCGGGCCGGTCAGCCGTTCCGGCTCGTGCGCCGCCTGATTGATGCCGAACAGCGGATGCGACGGGATGAAGCTCCAATGGACCGCCCCGGGAAGCACGAAGGCGACAAGCACGAAGATCAGCAGCAGAAGTCCGGAAACGTTTCCGAGCGCGAGACTGAGACCGGAGAGCCCGCCGATGCGGGCGTGCGTCGCGATGGACGGCAGCATTGCGTTGTAGAAGACGCTCGCGAACTCGTAGGCGACGCTTGCAATCGCGACCAGCGCGCCGATTTCGACGATCGTGAACCCCTGCCCCGCGGGCCGCGCGTACCACAACAGCGCCGATGGAATTGCAATCAGCAAAGCGAACAGAGCGATCCACGGCTTGCGCCGGCCGCCGGCGTCCGACATCGCGCCAATAAAAGGCGCGAACAGCGCAATGATCAGTCCGGCGATGGCCTGGATATCGCCCCAGAGCGCCTGCCCACGCACGGGATCGTTCACCACCACGACATTGGCGAAATACGGCGCGAAAACGTAGATCGTGACCAGCAGGATAAAGGGGATTCGGGCGAAATCGAACATCGCCCAGGCGACCTGCCCGATCGGGCTCGCGACGCGTTCGCCGGTGCTCGAGGGTGCGTGCGGGCGCCGGAAGAACTGAGCCAGTCCCGACGGTTCGATGGCGGCTGAGGCGGCCGGACCTGCTGGTGTTTCGGCGGGCATTGCCTCCATCGACGGCTCCAACAGGGTGCACGCGACTCTTCTAGCGGGAAGCAAACGCCGCTGCAAAAAGCACGCGGGCTTTCCATTTGCCCTCTTTCCCGCATCTGCTAAGACGCATGGAGGCACTTAAAAACAGGCCCGTGAGGGGACCGGCAATGCCCGCGAACAGACCGCGCGTAATCGTCACGCGCAAGCTGCCCGATGCGATCGAAACGCGCATGCGCGAGCTGTTCGATACCGAGCTCAATCTCGACGACACGCCCATGGATCAGGCGCAGCTGATCGCGGCCGTGCAGCGCGCCGACGTGCTGGTGCCCACGGTTACCGATCGCATCGATTCGAAAGTGCTGGTGCGCGCCGGGCCAGGTCTCAAGCTCGTGGCCAATTTCGGCAATGGCGTCGACAACATCGATGTCAAAACCGCGCTCGAGCGCGGCATCACCGTCACCAACACGCCCGGCGTTTTGACCGAAGACACCGCCGACATGACGATGGCGCTCATTCTTGCGGTGCCGCGGCGGCTCGTGGAAGGCGCTGAAGAACTGAAAGCCGAGCACTTCCAGGGCTGGTCGCCAAACTGGATGCTGGGGCACCGCATCTGGGGCAAGCGGCTCGGCATCATCGGCATGGGGCGCATCGGCCAGGCAGTGGCGCGGCGCGCCAAGGCCTTCGGGCTGCAAATCCATTATCACAACCGCAAACCCGTTCATCCGCAGATCGAGCGGGAGCTCTCCGCCACCTACTGGGACAGTCTCGACCAGATGCTCGCGCGCATGGACATCGTTTCGATCAACTGCCCGCACACGCCGGCGACCTACCACCTCCTATCGGCGCGTCGGCTCAAGCTGATGAAGCCATCGGCGTACATCGTGAACACGGCGCGCGGCGAAGTCATCGACGAGAACGCGCTCGCGCGCATGCTGCAGGCGGGCGAGCTTTCCGGCGCCGGGCTCGATGTCTTCGAGCGCGAACCGGCGGTCAATCCGAAGCTGCTCAAGTTGAAGAACGTGGTGCTGCTCCCGCATATGGGATCGGCGACCCTCGAAGGCCGCGTCGACATGGGCGAGAAGGTGATCGTCAACATCAAGACCTTCGCCGACGGCCACAAGCCGCCCGATCGCGTCATTCCGGCGATGCTGTGATTCGGAATACAGAATACTGAAATCAGGTATCGGATCCCCGTATTCTCTACTCCGTCTTCCGGTCGTAGATCACGGCATTCCAGAAGCGCGCGCGGTGGGAGCCGGATTTCGCAAAACCGCGGCGGCGGAGTTCGCGGCCAATCAGGAAATTGAAATAGCCGTGCGCGACGAGCGCAGCGGCGCCATCGCTCCGCGCGCGCGCAACGAGAATGTCTGCCGCTTCGGTCGCGCGGTGTTTGGCGCGGCGATAGTTCTCGATTTCAGGATGATAGCCGGCGTGCCAGAAGATGCGCGCGACCACCGCCCATTTCGGGATGCGCATCTTTAGCAACGGAATGCGCGGCGCGGCCAGCGGCGCTTCCACGAAGAGCGGATCGGCGATCAACTCGGCATGCGGCGCCAGCGCGCGCGCGCTGTCGTCGGCGCGTTTTTTTCCGCTGGTGAAGACCGCCGCCAGTTCGCCGACGAGGTCTTGCAACTCTTCGGGCGGCGCGCTTTGCGGATCGAGTCCCGATTCTTCGTAGGCATCGATGTAGCTGCGGAACTCGTGGTGGGAGGTACGCGGCGCGACAGGAATATCGGGCTGCCCGTGACGGATGAGAATGATGCGCTCGGCGCGTTCGCTCCCTGCGCCCGCAACGGCGTCGGGCGCGTCGGGAGAGAAATCGCCGGCCGGGTGTGTCGCGGACCGTTGTGCCGTCATGCGCAAAGTCTCAGGATAGGAACGCGCGGCCTGCATCTTGAGACAATAGGGGCTCGACCCTCACATGCAACAGGGCGGATTTGCCGGAAAAGTCGCGATCGTCACGGGTTCTTCGAGCGGCATCGGTGCCGCGGTCGCGCTTGCACTTGCGCAAGCCGGCGCGCGCGTCGTCATAAATTATACAAAGAGCGAGGCCGAGGCTCGCGAAACAGCGGCGCTCGCCGAACGCACCGGCGGCGAGGTGCGCCTAGCGCGTGGCGATGTGTCCAATGACGCCGATTGCCGTACGCTTGCGCAAACGGCGCACGATGCGTGGGGCCGCCTGGACATCCTGGTGAACAACGCCGGCACGACGCGGTTCGCCGCGCACGCCGATCTCGACGCACTCACGACCGAGGATTTCGCGCATATCTATGCCGTCAACGTCACCGGTGCGTTTCAGATGATCCGTGCCTGCCGCGACGCGCTAAAGGAAGCTGCAGGCGCCGTCGTGAATGTGTCCTCGATTGCCGGAATCGCCGGCGTCGGTTCGTCGGTGGCATACGCCGCGTCGAAAGGCGCGCTCAACACCATGACGCTTTCGCTCGCCCGTGCGCTGGCGCCGGAAATTCGCGTCAATGCCGTATGTCCCGGTTATGTCGCGACGGCGTGGTTCAGCAAGCGCTTCGGTGAAGAACGCTTCGCGCAGATCACGGCCGAACAGGCCGCCACAACGCCGCTCAAACGCGCCGGCGAACCGCAGGATGTCTCGAGCGCCGTGCTGTTTCTCGCAGGCCCCGCCGCACGTCATATCACCGGCGTGATGCTTGTCGTCGACGGGGGCCTGCATCTGTCGCTGCCGCGATGACCAGGATGAACAAGCCATTTCCAAAAAATTTCCTCTGGGGCGCGGCGACGGCGGCGCATCAGGTTGAAGGCGGCAACGCCGCGAGCGACTTCTGGCTGATGGAGAACGTGCCGGAGAGTCTCTTCGCCGAGCCTTCGGGCGACGCCTGTGATCACTATCATCTCTATCCGCACGATCTCGTGCTCCTGAAGGGCCTCGGCTTCGCCGCCTATCGCTTCTCCATCGAATGGGCGCGAATCGAACCGGAGGAAGGGTTTTTTTCGCGCGCGGCGCTCGATCACTACCGGCGCATGATCGCGGCCGTCCGCGCGCTCGACCTGGTCCCCATAGTTACCTTCCATCATTTCACCGCGCCCGTCTGGTTCACGCGGGACGGCGGCTGGACAGAGCGGCAATCCGTCGATCGCTTCGCGCGCTATTGCGAGAAAGCCGGCCGCGCGCTCGGCGATCTCGTGACTTATGCCTGTACCATCAATGAAGCCAACGTCCCCATCATGATCAGCGCGAGCCGGGCGGCCGACGAACAGCGGCCCTGGTCGCCGCCGAAGAATTTTGCCGAAATTGCGCGGCGTTGCGGAGGCGATGCCGATCGATGGGCGCCGTATCTCGTCTGTGACGGCTACGCGGCGACGCCGCAACTCATTGCCGCGCACCGCAAAGCCTATCAGGCGCTCAAATCGGCGGGTCTTGCCGGTCCCATCGGCATCACCCTCGCCCTCCTCGACATGCAGGCGGAACCGGGCGGCGAGGCGTTGCGCGATGCGGCGGAACAGGTGATCGACGGACAGTTTCTGGAAAGCATTCGCGGCGACGATTTCGTTGGCGTACAGACCTACACGCGCATCCGCTTTGGTCCAAACGGCCATCTGCCGCCGCCCGCAAATGCCGAACGCACGCAGATGGGCTATGAGTTCTATCCCGAGGCGCTGGAAGCCGCGATCCGGAAGGCGGCGCGGATTTCCGGCTGCCCCGTGCTCGTTACCGAAAACGGGATCGGCACGGAAGATGATTCACGACGTACGGAATTTACCCGGCGCGCGCTCGACGGCGTGCTCGCGGCAATCGCCGACGGGATCGACGTTCGCGGCTATATCCACTGGTCGCTGCTCGACAATTTTGAGTGGCTGGAGGGCTATCGTCCGAAATTCGGCCTTGTCGGCGTCGATCGCGACACCCAGGCGCGCCGTCCCAAACCCTCCGCCTGGTGGCTCGGCGACATTGCCAGGAAGAACGCGCTCGCTCGATGAACGCCCCTTCAATCCGCCGGATGTGCCTGCGCTATAATATGACCAAACGTTAGCGGGGGAATTCCATGCGGTGGCGCAGTTTAAGCTGCTTGACGTTTGCCATTCTCGCCCGACCGGGGGAGCGCCCTTTGCACACGCGGAAACCGTCGCTCTTGCCTGCACCACAGCGGACGGGTCCCGCACCTACCGTATCGAGATCGACTTGGCGGCCGGACTGGTCTTCAACGAAGCCGGCTACGCGGCGAGACGTTGGGCGGCCGTTGTGAGCGACAAGGACGTGACGTGGGACGAAGTTCGACTCCCGCAGAGGCCATACGGCGAATCGTTACGTTTTCGAACGGTCGACCGGCGCGCTTCGTGGCACTGACGTGCAGAGCGGGGGGACGGGCCGCGAAATCCTGAATGCCGTTTGTGGCAATGGATCATGAGATTTTGCGATAGCCATTGGCGATTACAAATCGAAGCCCAACTGCGCGCCTGTCGCCGCCGCAGGATGATCGAAGCCCGACATCGTTACCCCGACAAGGCGGATGCCGATCGCGGGCGGAAACACCGAACGCACCAGCGTGCGGCTCACGGCGTGTAACAGCGCGCGCGAGGCGACAGGCGTCGGCAGCGTACGGCTGCGCGTCGCCTGACGGAAATCCGCATATTTGATCTTCACCGTGATCGTGCGGCCGAAGCTCCTGGTTTTCTCGCACCAGCGCCAAACATCATCGGCCATCGCTTCCACTTTCGCTTCGATCGCCGCCGGGTCGGTCAGGTCCTCGTAAAAGGTCGTTTCGGAACCCGCGGATTTCCGTTCGCGGTTGGGCGAAACCTCGCGGTCGTCCTGTCCGCGTGCGATGGCGTAATACCAGGCACCGGATTTGCCGAAATGCTGTTTCAGGAAGGCGAGCGGCTGACGCTTCAGATCCGCGCCGGTCAAGATGCCAAGCCGGGTCATTTTCTCGGCTGTCACCGGCCCGACGCCGTGAAACTTGCGCACCGGCAAGACTTCGATGAAGGCTTCGCCCATGGCGGGCGTCACTACGAACTGCCCATTGGGTTTTCTGTGATCGGAGGCGAGCTTCGCGAGAAACTTGTTGTACGAAATTCCGGCCGAGGCGGTCAGCCCCGTTTCGGCGAGAATGCGCGCGCGAATGTCCGAGGCGGTCGCTGAGGCCGACGGAAAGGCGCACCGATTCTCCGTCACGTCGAGATAGGCTTCGTCGAGCGAGAGCGGCTCGACCATATCGGTGTATTCGGCGAAAATTGCCCGAATCCGGTTGGAAACCGCGCGATACACCTCGAAACGCGGCGGCGCAAAGATCAGGTCGGCACAAAGCCGCCGCGCGGTGCTGCAGGCCATGGCCGAACGCACCCCGTACACGCGCGCCTCGTAGCTCGCCGCCGTAACCACGCCGCGTTTCGAACCGTGCCCCACGGCCACCGGTTTTCCTCGCAGCTCCGGATTGTCGCGCTGCTCGACCGACGCATAGAACGCGTCCATGTCGACATGGATGATCTTGCGCGTCGCGCCCATGAATCGCGAGCATAGACCGGGACGCGCCGTTACGGCGACCGCAGAAACAACCCGATCGTCAGCGCGACACCGACAAGGATGACGAAAGCGCGCAAGAGTCTTTCGTCGATGCGGGAGAGCAGACGCGCGCCGATGATGCCGCCGGCGACGGCCCCTGCGCCACAGATGGCCGCCTGAAACCAGCGGACCTCGGGCGAGAACAGGAAAATCACGAAGGCAGACGCATTCATGACGGCGGCGAGCACGTTCTTCGTCGCGCCGGCGGCGCGGATCAAAAATCCGGCGGCGGTCAGCGCCGCAAGCATCAGAATGCCGATTCCGCCGCCGAAATAGCCGCCGTAAACCGCGATCAGGAATTGTGCGATCGCCGTCCCTCTGCGGCCAAGCCTGGTGCCGCCATGTGTGTTCCGGGCGAAGCTGCCCCAGGCGAAGACGCCTGTCGCAAACAGGACCAGCCACGGGACGAGCCGCGCAAAAACGGAGGCCGGTGTGACCAGGAGAAGAACCGCGCCGAGTGCGCCGCCGACGAGACTGATGAAGGCCAGCGCGCGAAACGACAGCGCCTCGGCGCCGGCAACGAGAGTTCGCCCCGTCCAGGCGGTCGCAATCTGTCCGGGAAAAAGCGCAATGGTGGAGGTAATATTTGCCGCCCGCGCATCCATGCCGGTGAACATCAGCGCCGGCAGCGTGACGAAGGAGCCGCCGCCGGCTAGCGCGTTCTGCGCCCCCGCCCAGATCGCGGCAAAAAAAAGAATAACCAACGGCATGAACGGTCGTTGTCGAATCGTCTTGCTTCGCGCGCAGCCTATCACTGCAGGAAGCCTGGGATCTGGTAACCACAGAGACACAGAGAACACGAAGAATCATTCGGCGCGCTCTCGCGCGCCATTTGTTTCCTCTGTGCTCTCTGTGTCTCTCTGTGGTGGCTACCTGGTCGAAACGAAAAAATGCGGGCCGGTGGCGGCCCGCATTTTCAGGATGGAACGACGATGTTGGTTACTGCGCGGCGGCGACCTGGCGCTGCGGATTGCAGTTGCCCTGTACCTGGAGCTTGTTGACGGCCACAATCCGGCCCTTCAGATCCGAGATCTGATACGGCACCGACTCGTGGGTCATCGAACCGACCGGAAATCCAAGCGTCAGGCTTGTGGCGGCATCGAGCATGCGCGCGTTGTCTTCCGAATCTGCCGCCTTGGTGTAGGCGTTTGTCAGGGTAACTTTGTAATCCGCCAATTGTGCGCAGTTCAGATAGGCGTATTGCGCGGTGCCGATGCTTGCCGGCTTGATGCTTTCGGGGGACGCGGCGCAGCCGGCCAAAGCGATAGCGAGCACGGCCGCAGCAGGGCCGCGTGAAACGGTTTTCATGGAGCTTCCTTCGATGTTTTCCGGCGCGGATCATGCGTCTCGCGCGCTCGCAACAGCTGGCGCGCACGGCCGCGCGAAGGCAACGAAAACCCCGGATTATCGATAGAAAGCGATGCAAATGCGCGGACGCATTCGACTCAAACTTTACCGGATTCGGCAGCGTTACCGCGCGAAACCGAACTTATTGAGACGCCGGCGCGTTTCCTTGGCTGCCTCGCCGCAAGGAACGTCATGGCCGAGACGCCAGCCCGCATTTCCGAAAAGCCCGCCGCACCCGACGCGCAGCTGCGGTTTGCGGCCTCGGTCGTTATTGCCGCCATCGTTGCGGCGACGATCTATCTGGCGCGGCCGGTGCTCATCCCGCTTGCGCTTGCCATTGTGCTCGCTTTCGCGCTTGCACCCATTGTCTCCACGCTTCGCCGGTTCCATGTCGGACACGCGGTGTCGGTCCTTCTGACGGCGCTTTTTGCCGTCGCGGTGATCGGCGTCATCATTATCTTTATTGGCTCGCAACTCGCGCATCTCGCCGCCGATCTGCCGCGCTACCAGCACACAATCTCGCAGAAGATTCACGCCCTGGAACAATCGGCGAAGTCGAACGGCGCCATCGCGCGCGCTTCCGCACTCCTGGAAAATGTGAACAACGAATTTTCCGCCAACCCGCCGGAGACCGCGCCGGCCGTCAAGGGCGCGCTCCATGCGCTCGCACCACACGAGCGTGAGCTTACGCCCGTTCCCGTGGTGATCAGGCCGCAGAACGCGACGCCGCTCCAGATCATCGGAAACATCGTCAGGCCGCTGCTCGAGCCGTTGGCAACCATCGGCATTGCCATGATCTTTGTCGTCTTCATTCTTCTGCAGAAGGAGGATCTGCGCGACCGCTTCATCTGGATGGCGGGCGCCGGCGACCTGCAGCGCGCCAAGACCGCGCTCGACGACGGCGCGCAACGGTTGAGCCGCTACCTTCTCACCCAGACGGCCCTAAACACGACCTTCGGCACGTTTATCGGCACCGGCCTTTGGCTGATCGGCGTCCCACAGCCATGGTTGTGGGGACTCGTCGCAGGCATTCTCCGCTTCATCCCTTATGTCGGCGTACCGCTCGCCGCGATCACACCGCTCGTGCTTTCGCTCGCGGTCGGCAGCGGCTGGTCGATGGTGCTGTGGACGGCCGCGCTCTATTTCATCCTCGAACCCATCATGGGCCAATTCGTCGAGCCGTTCGCCTACGGCCAAAGCGTGGGCCTGTCACCCGTTGCGGTCGTCGTCGCGGCGACGTTCTGGACCTGGGCGTGGGGTCCCGTCGGCCTCCTGCTATCGACTCCGCTGACACTCTGCTTTGCCGTCCTCGGCCGTCACGTCGAGCGTCTGCGGTTTCTCGATGTGCTGCTCGGGAACCGCCCGCCGCTCGCGCATGAGGAGAGCGTTTACCTGCGCATTCTCTCGGGCGATCCCGACGACGCCGCGCGGCTGGCCGAGATTTATCTGAAGGACCACACGCTCTGCGACTATTACGATGTGGCATTGAAGGCGCTGGTGCTGGCACAGGGCGATCTCGAAAGCGGCGCGCTGGACGACGGCCGCAGCGCCGAATTCAAGCTCATGATCCATGGGCTGATACAGAATCTCGCGGATCACGAGGAAGTCGTGCCGGCCCGCGGCGACGCGGCTTCTGAACGCTGCCCGCCCGAGAAGACGTACACCGATGAAACGCTGCCGCCCACGTGGAGAGATCGGCCGGTGCTGTGCGTCGCCGGACGCGGACCGCTCGACGAGGCGGCCGCGCTCCTGCTCGTACATCTGCTCGAAAAGCGTGGCATCGGCGCGCGGATGATTTCCGCGGAGCAGGCGTCTGCGGCGCGCATTGTGGATCTCGACGTGACCGGAGTCCGCTTGATCTGTCTCTCCTATCTTGAGTCGACCAGCGGCGCGCATGCGCATTATCTGATGCGGCGGCTCAGGCGGCGCATTCCCGATGCCGAGGCGATCGCCGGCTGTTGGGGCTTGTCCGACGACAACAGCGGGTTCCTGGATGCCTTCGGCACCACCGAAGCCGAGGTCGTGACAAACTTCCACGACGCCGTTGCGCGCATCATGGCGGCCATCGATTCATCGCCTCCCGATGCCTCCGGCAAGGATGTACAAACCAGCCCCGGCCGGGCGCTTTCCGAGGCCGCCGCATGAGGCGCGGTAATTGGGGACAGGAACCCATCTCCCTTCAACATCTCATGTAAATCGGCGCCGATGAAAAACGGGAAATGGTATCCTGTCCCCAATTACAGCGGTGCTGCCGCGTTCGTGATCCTCTTTCTTCTCCTCACCTCGGCGTCGCTGGCCGCAGGCGCCAAACCTGCCGAAGGCGCCGGGCTCGGCGGCAGCGGCGAGGCGATCCTGATCGCCGAGATCGCGCTGCTCCTCTTCGTCGGGCGCGGCCTCGGCGAGTGGATGCAGCGCTTCGGCCAGCCGGCGGTGATCGGACAACTGCTCGCCGGCCTCATTCTCGGACCTTCGCTCTTCGGCTGGCTCATGCCCGCCGCGCATCACGCCATCTTTCCCGATACGCCCGCACAGAAAAGCCTGATCGCCGGAATTTCCAATGTGGGCGTGATGCTCCTTCTTCTGCTCACCGGCATGGAGACCGATCTGAAGCTGGCACGCAAAGTCGGCAGGCCGGCGGTGCTCGTGGCCGCGGCCGGCGTAGCGGTTCCCTTTCTGTGCGGCTTTGCCCTCGGATGGTTTCTGCCCATGTCCCTCCTGCCCGATCCGCAGCACCGCCTCGTCGCCGCACTCTTTCTCGGCACCGCGCTCTCCATCTCGTCGATCAAGATCGTGGCGATGATCGTGCGCGAGATGAACTTCATGCGCCGCAATCTGGGCCAGATCATCGTCGCCTCGGCGATCATGGAGGATACGACGGGCTGGGTGATCATCTCCATCACGCTCGCGGTCGCCGGAATTGGCGGAGAGAGTACGGCCGCGCTCGCCAAGCCGTTGATCGGAACCGCGGCTTTTCTCGTCCTGAGCTACACCTTTGGCCGCCGTTGGGTTTACCGGCTGATCCGCTTCGTCAACGACAATTTCGTCAGCGAATACGCGGTGGTGACCGCGATCCTGATCGTCATGTGCGTTCTCGCCCTCATCACCCAGGCGATCGGCGTCAACACGGTGCTCGGCGCCTTTGTCGCCGGCGTGCTCGTCGGCGGCTCGCCGATCCTGACACAGCACATCCAGGATCAGTTGCGCGGGCTCATCACGGCTTTCATGATGCCGATCTTCTTCGGGCTTTCGGGACTCTCGGCCAATCTCACCATCCTCGCCAATCCCGAGATTGCGCTCCTCACGATCGGCCTCGTTGCGATTGCGAGCGTCGGCAAGTTCGGCGGCGCATTTCTCGGCGGCATCGCCAGCGGACTGACGAAGCGCGAATCGCTCGCGCTTGGCTGCGCCATGAATGCGCGCGGCAGCACCGAAGTGATCGTCGCCAGCATCGGTCTCGGCATGGGCATGCTGACCCACAATCTGTACACCATGATCGTCACCATGGCGGTGATCACGACGATGTCCATGCCGCCGCTGCTGCGCTGGTCGCTCGCCCGCCTGCCGATGCGCACCGAGGAACGGCAACGGCTCGAACGCGAAGGGATTGATGCGAGGGGGTTCGTGAGCCGCTTCGAGCGGCTGTTGATTGCGGCCGATGACAGCGCCAACGGCAGGCTGGCAACCCGCATCGCCGGATACATAGCCGGCCATCGCGGACTTCCGATCACAGTTCTTCATGTTCCCGAAAAGCACAGCGGCGCTGAGGCGGAACAGAAAACCGCGGAACTTGCCGCCGTCGCGACGGAAGGCGCGAAGGAGGGACACCGCTCGACGCGGCAGACGCCCGACGAAGGCAAACCCGATCGGGTCGAGGTCCTGGCGCGGGCTGAAACCGCGCAGGTGCATGAGGCCGTCACCAAGGAGGGCCGCAAAGGATACGATCTGCTGTTCGTCGGCGTCGAAAAGATGCGCAATGCCGACGGGACATTTACGCGCAATGTCGACAAGGCGGCGGCGGGATTCGATGGTGCGATTGCGCTCGTGATTGCCGGCCGGGTTGGCGCCGATTCCGGGGACGCGGCCAGTCGACCGATTGCGCGCATCCTTGTGCCTGTCACCGGCACCGAGCCGTCGCGCCGGGGCGCCGAGCTGGCCTTTGCGCTTGCGCCGGCAGAGTCCGCCAGCGTGACGGCGCTTCGCGTGGCCGAACGGCTCGCAACGCGATCGCAACTGGGTCGCCGGCGGGCGGAAAAATCACTGATCAAGGACCTGTCGACCCTCGCGGAACGCTACGGGCACAAGAATATCGCAACCCCAATCCGTACAGGTGAGGCGCCCGACGCGGCCATTCTCGCGGAAGCGGAGCGCGGCCGCGCTGACATGATCGTCATTGGCGCGGCGAAGCGCACCGGCGAGGCGCTCTATCTCGGCCAGACCGTCGCCAACGTGCTCGGCAAATGGGACGGCGCCATCGTCCTTTTGGCGACCTGATATTTTCCTCCCCCGGTAATTAGGGACAGGAAACCATTTCCCTTTTGCGCGCCTTGAAAGTACGCGCGGATGGAGAGGGAAATGGTTTCCTGTCCCTAATTACCGCCGCCCTCTCCCCCGCAAGGGGGGAGGGAAGCGCGGGAGAGGGGGTATCGCCTTCATCCTTCGACAAGCTCAGGATGAGGGCAAAAGAAAAAGCTTCACCCTGAGCCTGTCGAAGGGTGAGGCTGAATCCGTTGCGGACGAAGCTCGCTCTAATTTGCGCGCGGCTCGGGGACGATGCGGAGATAGGGCCTCGGCGCCTTCCAGCCGTCCGGATAGATTTTCTTCGCCTCCTCGTCCGAAACCGAACCGGCGATGATCACGTCTTCGCCGGGTTTCCAGTTGGCCGGCGTGGCGACGCGATGCTTCGCCGTCAATTGGAGCGAGTCGATCACGCGCAGCACCTCGTCGAAATTCCGTCCCGTGGTCATGGGATAGACGAGGATGAGCTTCAGCTTCTTGTCCGGACCGACCACGAAGACGTTGCGCACCGTCAGATTGTCGGCGGCGGTGCGTTGGGACGGATCTCCGCTCGCGGAGGCGGGAAGCATCTCGTACAATTTCGATACCTTGTAATCGGCGTCGCCGATCAGCGGATAGTTCGGCGCGTGACCCTGCGTCTCGCGGATGTCTTCCGCCCACCTGCTGTGATCGTCCACCGGATCGACGGAAAGCCCGATGATCTTCACGTTGCGCTTGTCGAACTCGGGTTTGATCCGCGCCATGTACCCGAGTTCTGTGGTGCAGACCGGCGTGAAATCCTTGGGATGCGAGAACAGAACGCCCCAGCCGTCGCCGAGCCATTCGTGAAACCGGATGCGGCCCTGGGTGGTGTCCGCTTCAAAATCCGGGGCCGTGTCGCCGATCTTCAGGGTCATTTCCCGTTCCTTCTTGGTGTTGTTGTGGTCGCGGGGGTTATACGAACTTCGAAACCGTGACACTAGGGCCCGTCCCGCCCGTTGATTGCTTCGTGGTGGCGGATCACCTCGCGCACGATAAAGGCGAGAAACTTTTCCGCGAAATCGGGATCGAGCTTCGCGCTTGCCGCCAGCGCGCGCAGACGCGCGATCTGTTGCGCTTCCCGCGCCGGATCGGCAGGCGGCAGGCCGTGGGCCGCTTTCAATTCGCCGACCGCCTTGGTGAATTTGAATCGTTCCGCAAGCAGATGCACGAGCGCGGCGTCGATGTTGTCGATGCTGTCGCGGAGCCGTTGCAGTTCCGGATGGACCGCAGCCTTGTTCCCGTTTTCGCGCATCGCGCCCTCTCCCGTCAGCTCCTCGGATAAAGAACCATTTGCGTCTGGCTCATCAGCGCGACGAGCTTGCCCGCCTCGGTCTCGATCCGCGTTTGCCAGACCTGCGTCTGCCGTCCCCGGTGCACCGGCGTCGCGATGGCGATGAGCCGCGTGCCGACCGCGGCAGCGCCAAGAAAATTCGTCTTGCTTTCGATCGTCGTCGTCCCCGTGGCGCCGGCCGGGAGGCTGATGGCCGTACCCATCGCAGCCGCCGTATCGGCGAGCGCCATCAGCGCGCCGCCATGGGCGCGCTCTCCGGCGGTGCAGAGGTCGGCGCGGACCGTCATCGCCGCCACGATGCGATCGGCTCCGGCCTCGCAGAATGCGATTCCCATAAGGCGTGCGAGCGGCAGCGAATAGCTGTTCAGCGTAGCGACATCGGTCACGGCAGCGGCTCCTCCTCAGCGGATGCGAATTTCAATAACCGGACACCAGCCGCGCATTCCGCCGGATAGGCGCCGTGAGAGCAAGCCTGTATGAAAGATGTGAGCTGGAACGGGCAAACGGCATGGGCGAGACGCCCCGACGCATCATTGTGGGGATCACCGGCGCCTCGGGCGCGATCGTCGGCGTGCGGCTGCTCGAACTCCTCAAACACACCGGCGTCGAGACGCATCTCGTCATGAGCAAGGCGGCCGAGATGGCGCTCGGCTATGAGACCGATCTGCAGCCGAAGGATGTGCGCGCGCTTGCGAGCGTCAATCACGGCGTCATGGCACTCGGGGCATCGATTTCCTCGGGCTCGTTTCCCACGATGGGCATGGTGATCGCGCCGTGCTCGATCCGCACGATGAGCGAAATCGCGACCGGCGTCACCAGCACCCTCGTCTCGCGCGCTGCCGACGTGGTGCTGAAGGAGAAGCGGCGGCTCGTGCTCGCCATCCGCGAGACGCCGCTGCATCTCGGCCATTTGCGCACCATGACGGCGCTGGCCGAAATGGGCGCTGTGGTCGCGCCGCTGGCGCCGGCGTTCTACACGCGGCCCCAATCGGTCGGCGAGATCGTCGATCATGCCGCCGGACGTCTGCTCGATCTCTTCGGAATCGAAACCGCCGCCGTGCAGCGCTGGGACGGCGAAAAGAAAGACCGGCATTGATCGAACGACCCTCTCCCCCGCAAAGGGGGAGAGGGATGCGAGCCCGCGCAGCGGCGAGCGGGAGAGGGGGCGATTTGAAAATGCACAGCGAGCCCCCCATTTTCATTTCGAAGGCCAAATGCGGTAGGCTGGCCGCCGCGTACCGGAAAGACGTCCCATGCTGATCCTTCTCGCGGTCATCGCGCTCGTCGTCGTTCTTGCCATCTTCACCTACAACCGGCTCGTCTCGCTCCGGCAGGCTTGGAAACAGGCCTATGCCGATATCGACGTGCAGCTCCGGCAGCGGCACGATCTCGTGCCGAACCTGGTCGAAACGGTGAAAGGCTATGCCGCGCATGAAAGCGGCGTGTTCACGGCCGTCACCGAGGCGCGCGCCAGCGCCATGAGCGCCCGCACCGTGGGCGAGCGGAGCGCCGCCGAAGGCGCGCTGACCGGCGCGCTCGGCAACCTCCTGGCCGTCGCCGAGAACTATCCGCAGCTCAAGGCCAACCAGAACTTCCTCCAGCTGCAGGATGAACTGGCCGATCTCGAGAACAAGATCGCCGCCGCCCGGCGCTTCCTCAACAACGCCGTCGCCGAGTACAACGCCGCCATCCAGAAGTTTCCGGCCGCGCTGTTTGCCGGCGCCATGGGCTTCCAGCCGGCCGAAATGTTCCAGCTGACCGAGGCGGAGAAGGCTGTCGAAATCACGCCGCCGAAAGTCTCCTTCGGCACCTGATGTCCGCGGCTGACCCGGTTGCGACGCTCGGCCTGACCGCCTGGCGGTCGAGCAACAACACCAAATCGATCCTGATGCTCGCAGCGTTTCCGGCGCTGCTTCTGCTGCTCCTTGGCGTGATGGCGCTCATTTTCGACGCCGCGATGGGAAGCGGCCGCTATGGATACGGCACCGGTCCGTGGCAGGAATTTGGCCTTCACTCGGTGCTTGGAACGGGGACGCCGCTCGATTTCGCGCTCTCGGTGGTGGCCACCTGGTGGCCCGTGGTGCTCGGCATCGCCGCCATCTGGGTGATGCTGGGCTATGTCTTCAACGATGCGATCATTCATCTGGCGACCGGCGCCAAACCGGTTGCGCGCGCCGACCAGCCGGAGCTGTACAACCTGGTCGAGAATCTCTGCATCAGCCGCGGCCTCAGGATGCCGAAGCTCTACATCATCGATACCGACGTGATGAACGCCTATGCGAGCGGCATCGACGACAAGAGCTACGCCATCACCGTCACCAGCGGCCTGCTTCAGGCGCTGAACCGCGAGGAACTGGAGGCGGTTCTCGCCCACGAGCTGACCCACATTATCGACCGCGACACGCGGCTCCTGATCATCACCGTCGTCTTCGTCGGCATGATTTCGTTTCTGGCGCAGCTTCTGTGGCGCAGCATTCGCATCGCCGCCTTCACCCGCAGCCGGAGGCGCGGCGGCGGCGGTGTCATCCTGATGGTGGTGATCGCGGCCGTCGTCATGTTCGTCGGCTATCTCCTGGCGTTGCTGCTGCGCTTTGCGATTTCGCGCCGGCGCGAGCTTCTGGCCGACGCGGGCTCGGTCGAACTCACCAAGAATCCCGACGCGCTGATCGCGGCGCTGTTGAAGATCTCGAAAAACCCCGAACTGCCCCACGTGCCGAGCGAAGTGAAACAGATGATGTTCGAGAACCCACCGTCGGCCTTCGACTTCGGCGGCCTCTTCTCCACCCACCCATCGATCGAAAAGCGCGTACAGATTCTGCAGGGCTTGGGTGGGCGTTTGCCGGCCGAGCCGGCTGCCTCAAGCGCACCGGTAACGGCTCCTGCCGCGGCTCATCCGGGCCCGTGGGGCGACTCCCCTGCCCCCGATCACCACGGCCCCTGGGGATAGCATTCCCTCGCCCCAGCGGAACGCGGGGGAGCGGGTCAGGGAGAGGGGGACACAAGAATGCACAAACCTTCGGCAGCGTTCGTTCGCGCGCGCCTCGAGGAGAATCTCAAGAACGAGGCGGGTCTTTCCACATTCGTGCATTCGAGGCGGCGGATTACCCCTCCTATGGCGGCCGGGATATCTGATAGGCTGTGAACACTTGAGGAATCGGTCGAGCAGACCTCGCAGCAGGAGTTACCAAAGTGTCAGGCGAGCATTTCCGCGTGGTGTTGGGAACGGGAGAAAACGTCAAGTACCGGCTGTGCAACAGCGAAAAGGAAGCGCGTGGCAATGCCGCCGATGCGATTCACCGTGGGACCGCCAGCCAGGTAGCGGTCGAGGAGAACAAGGCCGGACAATGGGTGCCGCTGGAGACGCGCAGCAATCGAACGTAATTTCAGATTAGCACGCTCAAATTGCTGACGGGCGCCAGCGGCTCGCGTGCGAGCGAAGCTGGCGCTGGCTCGGGCGCATTTGCCACAATTGGAAAAGCAAAAGCTGCCTGCTTGGCCGAATCGAGAGGCGCCAAAATTCAAAATGCGTCACTCCCGGCCGCTGGCGTGACAGATCGCGTGTGGGATATGACGGGCGCGGCCGCGCTTGTCGCCGCCCAGAAAGCGTCTATCACGAAGCGGAGACCGTACAAGGAAAGAGCCGCTTGAGAAGAAGGGGAACCGTGTGACTCTCTCAGATCTTGCAGCCGTCGGCGGTTTTGTCAGCGGCCTGGCGGTCCTCGCCTCGCTGATTTTTGTCGGATTGCAGTTGCGGCAAAACACACAGGCCGTAAGAACGGGAGCGTCTCAGGCGCATTCACAAAATTGGCAGCAAATAACGCTGCCCGTCATCGAAAGCGGAGATTTTGCGCGAATTTGGAGGGTTGGCCTCGACGACATTGAAAGCCTGACAGACGACGAGCGCATTCGATTTTACGCGTTTGCCGGGGCGACGTTGCGCTTCTTTGAAGGTGCCCGGCTTCAATGGCGACACGGACAACTTGACAAGGAACATTGGCACAACGTTGAGAAGACCGCGATCGATTTTGCGGCCACATCCGGCTACAAGGCTTATTGGGCCGCGCGCCACCATTGGCTCTCACCAGAGTTTCAGGCGTGGTATGAGTCGCTGTCCCGGGAACGCGCTCATAATCTCTACGACAGGGCGCTCACAAGACCCGCAGCCGACTAGCAAGAGCGCTCCGCAGGACGGATCGGTCGTGGTCCGGTTTGAAATCTCGGTAGCTAATTCCCTCGCCCCCGCGGGACGCGGGGAGAGGGTTAGGGAGAGGGGGACACACGAATGCACAAACGTTCACCGACCTTCGTCCGCGCGCGCACGGACAAAAGTTTGAAAGTTCCAAACGGCGAAACAACGTCGGCGATGGACGAATCGCGCCGCCTCATGAACAAACACAACGCGCGTTTCACGATCGCCAAAACGCTGTTCGATGAGCTCGACCGCAAAGCCCGAAAGCGCGCGCTGTACAAGGAGAAGCCGGTATGACCGCAATCTATATGCCGCTCGACAATGAAGGCACGGACGTTTGGAAATCCGTTGAGGCAGAGAGTCTCGGCGGCGGAAGATTTTGCATCCGCGGACCGATGCCCGAAGGCGAAGTTTGGCGCTTTGCTCCCGGCTCCGTGGTCAGGTCGCGGCCCCGCAAATTTGCAGACGGGACCGAAGGTATCGAAGCGGTCGAAATTTCAAACTGACCGACCACCCCTTTTCCCTGATTTGCATCCGGAACGGGGAAGCCTTATATGGAGCCTGCGACGGCGCCCGTCACCTGAAGCGCACTGTTACCAATCCGACTCGCCTATGTGCGCGCCAGGACCTGACAGCCAGACTTCCGATCGATGGTTTCCAATCGCACCGTTCCGGCGCAGTGCCGGGGCGGGAATTCCGATTCTTAAGGAGACAAAATGACGATCGGAACAGTAAAATTCTTCAATACTTCCAAGGGCTTCGGCTTCATCGCGCCGGAAGGCGGCGGCAAGGACGTTTTCGTCCATGCCACAGCCGTCGAGGCCTCGGGACTGCGCAACCTGAGCGAAGGCCAGCGCGTGTCGTTCGACATCCAGCCGGATGCGAGGGGCAGCAAGGCCGTCAATCTGAAGTCCGCGTAAGGAGAATCAACGGCTGGGGCGCGGCGGAGGAAACTTCGCCGCGTCCTTATTTGCCGGCGGCAAACCGATGTACCAGGAACTCCGACACGATCGTGATGCGCTGCGCAATCGCTACGCGGCCCCTGACCGGCCCGATTCCGGCCAGGCCTATCTGCACGATCTCGTTTGCATTCTGCTGGCGTCGCCCGGCGGGTTGCGGCGCTGGTCGGTCATGCGCGCCATCCGCAAGCGCCGGATGATCGCGGGCGAGGAGCCTTCCTTCAAACTCGAAGACGAGGCCGAGCGCGTGTTTCGCAGGAACTGTACGGACGAATCCCTGCCCGGTTCCTGCCGGGCCGAAGACGCCCTGTTCTATCGTCCCAAGGAGAGGGCCGGCGAAGTCTGGACGGTGTTTCCCGAGCGCGCCAGGGCGTGGCTCGAGATGCATAAAATGGACAGCTTTCCCGAGCGCCGCTGACGCTACAGCGGGCTGATTGTCATGCTGCGCGAAGGCGCAGCATCCAGTCGGAAGCGACGGACCCGTGATCACCTGGACCGGTCCTTCCTAACAATCGTCGTCGTACCAGATTTCGTCTGGATGCTGCGCATTCGCGCAGCATGACATTTGCTGCTACAGCGGTTTTTTGAAGCTACAGCGGGCTCTCGAAGGCGCGTTCGATCCACGAGCCCTTCTTCACTTCGGGCTTCATGTTGTTGGCGACCAGAAGGTCGTAGGCGTCCTGATACCACGGGCTGCCGGGATAATTGGCGCCGAGCACGGCGGCCGCGGTCTTCGCCTCGTCGTACACACCCAGCGCATAATAGGCTTCGGTCAGGCGCTCGAGCGCTTCGGAGATCTGCGACGTTTTCTGATAGCGCTCGACCACCACGCGGAAGCGGTTGATCGCGCCGATATAGTCGTGGCGGAGCAGATAATAGCGGCCGACCTCCATCTCCTTGCCGGCCAGGTGATCGAGGGTGAGATCGACCTTCAGGCTCGCGTCGCGCGCATACTCGGTTTCGGGAAACCGCTGGACCACGTCCTGCAGCGCGGTCAGCGCGGCTTCGGTGTCCGTCTGGTCGCGGCCGGTGTCGGTGATCTGCTCATAGAGCGACATCGCTTTCAGATAGAAGGCGTACGCCACTTCGGGACTGCCCGGGTGCAGCTCGATGTACGAATCCGCGGTGCTGATCGCGTCGGTGTACTTGTTGGCCTGGTAATAACAGAAGGCGCTCATCAGCATGGCGCGCCGCGCCCACGCCGAATAGGGATGCTGGCGCTCGACCTCGTCGAACTGCTTGGCGGCCTTTTCCCAGTTCTTGTCGGCGATCTGCTTCCAGGCGTCGTTGTAGATCTGCTCGACCGGCCGCTCGACGTAATTGGCGTTCTCGTCGTCGCTCGACGTGTCGCCGAGGCCGAGCCACGAACAGCCGGCGAGCAGAAAGGCGCCGGCAAGCGCGGCTAGAAGGCCGCCCGCCGCTCCGGGGATTGCCTTGTTCGCAAGCGGCGCCGAGGTCTGAAAGGCCATGTGTCCTTGCGTCTCCGGGAGGGTGCGTGGGCCCCCTTCGCGGGCGGCCGCCCGCGCGCTTTATGCCATCCCCGCCCCGTATTGTCATCCCTCGGTGCCCAATCCCTCAAGAGTGTCATCCCCGCGAAAGCGGCCAAAAAAAGAGTGTCATTCCCGCGCAAGCGGGAACCCAGATGCGTAGAGCGGGAAAAATCGGCACGAATATCGTCCTGGTTTTTCGCGAAGACCTATGCCGACCACAGGTGCGCATCCTTGACTTTCAAACATCTGGGTCCCCGCTTGCGCGGGGATGACACTCTTATTAATACAGGTCCTGCTCCCCGCTTCTTGATCACGGTCCCGCCACCCGCTTGCGCGGGAATGACACTTTATTTCCTAGTTCACCGGGTCATTTCGTAATTCGCCGGGTCGGCGAAGAGCGCGCGCAGCAGCGCGTTGTTGAGCGCGTGGCCGGAGCGGCGGCCCTCGAAGCGGCCGATCAGCGGGGCGCCCGCGAGCGCCAGGTCGCCGATCGCATCGAGGATCTTGTGGCGTACGAATTCGTCCGCAAAGCGCTGCAGCCCGGGATTGCGCAGGCCGTCGCCCTCGATCGACAGCGTGTTTTCGAGCGAGGCGCCGTTGGCAAGCCCGGCGGCGCGCAAACCCGCCAGCTCCTGTACAAAGCCGAAGGTGCGCGCCGGCGCAATGTCGCGCCGGAACGCCGCCGGCGAAAACGTCCAGGAGAGCTGCTGCGCGCCGATGGCGGCCGAGTCGAATTGAATTGCGAAGTCGAAGGCGAGCGCGTCCGCGGGCGAAAGCGCCGCCGACGCGTTGCCATGCTCCACCTCGACGCGCGTCATCACCTTGATCGCCGGGCGTTCGCCTTCCTGGTCGCGCACGCCCGCGCTGTCGATGACATCGAGCCAGGAAATCGCATCGCCATCGAGGAGCGGCGGCTCGGGACCGTCGAGCGCAATCACCAGATCGTCGATGCCGGCGGCGAACACCGCCGCCATCAGGTGTTCGATGACGGCGATGGTTGCGCCGCCGCCGGCAATCGTGGTGCCGAGGCGTGTTTCGACGACCCGATCATGGCGCGCCGGAATTTCGACGCCCTGATCGTCGCGGCGAAAAACAATTCCCGTATCACGCGGCGCGGGCAGGAGCTCGGCGCGTACAGGCGTGCCCGCATGCAGCGCCACGCCCTCGGCCGTCACCGCCCGCGCTATGGTCTTTCTCATAGCGCCACAGAGACACAGAGGTCACGGAGAAGAAAGGGGCGTTGCAAGGCGACGCGGCGCAAAAGAGATGATTTACAATGAGACAGTGAGGCAGTGAGATTTCTTTTGCGCGCGCAAAGCGCGCGCTTTCCCCCTCACTGTCTCACCGCCTCATTGTGAAATTTTCTCTCTGCGTCCTCTGCGGCTCCTCTGCGCCAAAATTTCTCCTTCAATTGGTCTGGCGGCGGAGGAAAGCCGGAATTTCGAACTGGTCCTCCTTCTTGAAATCCGGGAACAGATCGTCGGCATTGCCCGGTTGCCCCGTCGTGGCGCGTTGCGGCTGCGAGGGATTCATGACCTGTACGGCCGCCCGCGCCGCGGCCGGTTCTCGGGCCCCGATCTGCGGCTCGGCACGCACGGACTCCGGCTTCTTCTCCCAGCGCAGACCGAACAGGCCGCGGCGGCGGCGCGGCTCTTCCACTTCCACCGGCCGCATGGGCGGCGACGGCAACGTGTGCAGGCGCGCGGCTTCCGGTTCGACGGCAGCGGCCGGTTCGGCAATGGCTGCCGGTGCCTGTTCCATGGCGACAGCCGCCGCGGCGAAAGGTGGCGCCCCTGGTGTGGGTTTCGCCATCGCCGCGTTCAGTTCCTGCGCGATGATCTCCACCTGGCTGTGTACGGGATGCGCGCCCGGCCGCGCCGGCAACGGCGGAGCTTTTGTTCGCGGACGGAATTGTTCGACATTGGTCGGCATCCGCGCCTCGTCGGCTTCGATGCCGGTGGCGACCACCGACACGCGCACGCGGCCTTCCATGTTCTCCAGAATTGTACCGCCGAAGATGATGTTGGCGTCGGGATCGACTTCCGCGCGGATGCGGTTTGCCGCCTGGTCGACCTCGAGAAGCGTGAGATCCGGCCCGCCGGTGATGTTGATCAGCACGCCGCGCGCGCCTTTCATCGAAACATCGTCGAGCAGCGGATTGGAAATCGCGGCTTCGGCCGCCTTCATCGCCCGCTCCTCGCCTTCGGCTTCGCCCGTACCCATCATCGCTTTGCCCATTTCCGACATCACCGTCTTGATGTCGGCGAAATCGAGATTGATCAGTCCCGGCATCACGATCAGATCGGTCACGCCGCGCACGCCGGAATGCAGCACGTCGTCGGCCATGGCAAAGGCCTGGCTGAACGTCGTGCGGTCGTTGGCGACGCGGAACAGATTCTGGTTGGGAATGATGATCAGCGTGTCGACATAGGCCTGCAGTTCTTCGATGCCGCGCTCGGCGACCCTGAGGCGTTTGTTGCCTTCAAAGGCAAAGGGCTTTGTCACTACGCCGACGGTCAGGACGCCCTGTTCGCGCACCGCGCGCGCGATGACGGGGGCAGCCCCCGTTCCCGTGCCGCCGCCCATGCCCGCGGTAATGAACACCATGTGCGAACCGGCGAGCTGATCGAGAATCTCGTCGAGCGATTCTTCCGCTCCGGCGCGGCCCACATCGGGCCTGGCTCCGGCGCCCAATCCTTCGGTGACGCGGGCACCGATCTGGATGCGGCGCTGGGCTTTCGATTGCGCCAGCGATTGCGCGTCGGTGTTGGCAACGATGAACTCGACGCCCTCGAGCTTGGACGAGATCATGTTGTTGACGGCGTTGCCGCCGGCGCCGCCGACGCCGAGCACGGTGATGCGCGGCCTCAATTCGGTGACTTCCGGCACTTTCAGTTTGATCGTCATATCTGCTCTCCCAATCCTGGTTCCGTCCCGACGTTGCCCAACGAATCATTCTGTTATTGTTGAATCACTTTGCTCGATTCGCGCCTAGCGCGATCTTCATTCCCTTTTTCTTGTCATTCCCGCGCATGCATGGTTTTCCTCCCCGGCGCGGCAACGAGGTTTTCCTCCCCCGCGCGGCACGCGTGGGGGAGGGGGACCGCGACGTGTCCGCCGAAGCGCGCAGCGCGAAGGCGGAAGCGGTGGAGGGGGCACGCGCAAATCTTGTGTACAACCCTTGCCGGTGTTCAGCCTCATCCCAACAGCCCTCCCGTTAGACGGCTGAACAAGCCGCGGCGGACCGGCTGTGACGGCGCCAGCTCCGGATTGATCATTTCGGGCGGCATGGTGGCGCCCGCCATCAAAAGGCCAATCGCCGTTGCGTAATCGGGACCGGCCGAAGCCGCCGGCAATCCGGGCAGACCCTGCGGCCTGCCGATGCGCACATTCTTGTTGAGTACGCGTTGTGCAAGTTCGCGCGCGCCGGCCAGCTGCGAAGCACCGCCCGTCAGAACGGCGCGGCGTCCCGCAGCGACGTCGTAACCGCTCTCGCGCAACTGCGTCTGCACATGGCCGAAAATCTCCTCGAGCCGCGGCTGGATGATGCGGGTGAGCATCGAGCGCGGAACGCGCATCGCCGCGTCGTCGCCGCTCTCGCCCGTCTGCGGGACGGCGACCACATCGGTCCCGGTTTCAATATCGCCGAGCGCTGCGCCATAAAGCGCCTTGATGCGTTCGGCGGCCGAGAGCGGCGCTCCGAGCACCTTCGCCAGATCCACCGTGACATTGAGGCCGCCCATCGGCACGACATCGGCGTGCACCAGCGCGCCTTCGAGAAACACCGCGATGGACGTCACGCCGCCGCCCATGTCGATGAGGGTGGCGCCAAGCTGCATCTCGTCCGGCGTCAGCACGGCAAGGCCGCTGGCATAACCGGCAAAGAGCGTGCCCGCGACAGTGAGCCGGCAGTGCTCCACGGCGAGCTTCAGATTTTGCAAGGGCGACGGTTTGACGGCCACGCCATGCATCTGTACGCCGATGCGCTGGCAGAACATGCCGCTCGGGTCGCGCACGCCCCGCGCTTCGTCCACCACATAGGACACGGGCGCGCACTGGATGATCTCTGCACCGTCGGCATGGCACTCGGCGCGGCCCTCGCCCAGGAGATCGAGAAGATGCGCGTCGGATACCAACGTACCGTCGAGGGTCATGGCGGCGCGGCCGCTGACGCTGCGCGGCGCGCCGCAATTTACCGAAATGAGGACGCTGTGCACTTTCAGGTCGGCGAGATTTTCCGCGGCTTCCTTCGCTTCGCGAATGGATTCGATCGCGTGTTCGAGACTTGTGATCGTGGCAGCCCGGATGCCGCGCGATTCGCGCGGACCCACGCCAACGACGCGCAGCTGCGCGGGTTCCGCACGCCCGATCAGGCACACGATCTTGGACGAGCCGATGTCGAGCGCCGCGACAAGTCCCGAACGATAGGCCGGCCCCTCGGCCTCGCTCGTGCGCATGCGAATTGTTTCACCCATCAGGCTGCGTTCCCCCGCATCTGCTGCTTTTGGCCGTTGCGCAGCAGAAAGAAATAGTTGTCGTGCATGCGCAGATCGATTTCGGCGATGTCGCGTTCCAGGATTCCCCGGTCGACGATCAGATGCTCGAGCACGTCGAGTTGCTTCTGCCAGTCTTCTTCCGGCAGCTCGACGATGACACCGCCGTCGAGGAGAAGATTCCACCGCCGGTCGGAGACGCGCTGATAGGCCTCGACGCGTGCGGCGGTGGCGCGATGCCTGGCGACGGCGTCGACAAGCTCCGCCGCCGGCCGCGGCGCATGATCGCCGAGTAGCACGGGAAGGCGCGGAAAGGATTTCGGATCGAACAGGCCGATGGTACGTCCCGAGCGCTCGATGAGATAGGTCCCGTTGTTCGTTTCCCACAGGGCGAACGGCACTCTCTCGACAATGGAGATCGTGATGGTGCCCGGATATTGCCGGCGCACTTCGGCGTCGGCGACCCATTCGAGCGAGAGAAGCCGGCGCCGCGCCGCGTGAATGTCGGCGGCAAAGATGGACTGCCCTGGTGCAAAACCGAGCGCCGCCAGAATATCGTGCGGATCGGTCCGCCTGTTGCCGGTGATATTGATGGCGCCGATCCCGAATCCCGCATCGGCCATGACGGTGTTGATGGCGCGCCGCGTGACATCGCCGGCACGCGAAACAATGCCGCCGGCGATCAGCACCCCCATGACGGCAATCACGAGAATCCACATCACCGGATGGGTGAGGGAAAAACACGCGCGCAGGCCTTGCCAGGCGCGCGCCAACAGCGCGGGCCGGCGGCGCCCTTTGCGCTGCGCGGGCGAGCTGCGCACGATCGCCGTGGTGCTGCGGCCGCGGCTTCGCGACAGCTTTTTGGCGTGGCCGCGCCGCGCCTTCGCGCTCAGCGATCGCACGAGGCATCCTCCACGATCCAGCGCACCAGCGCGCGAAAATCCATGCCGGCGGCCCGCGCCTGTTCCGGGACCAGCGAGGTGGGAGTCATGCCGGGCTGCGTGTTCACTTCGAGAAGAACCAGTTTGTGCCGATTCGCGGTATCGTCGAAGCGAAAATCGGCGCGGCTGACCCCGCGGCAGCCGAGCGCCTTGTGGGCGCGCACCGCAAACTCCATCGTTTCTTTCGCAACCGGCGCCGGGACTCGCGCCGGCAACACATGCTCGGAGCCGCCGGGCGCATATTTCGCTTCGTAATCGTAGAAGGCGGTGTGCGGCAGAATCTCGGTCACGCCGAGCGCGCGCTCGCCCATGACGGCGACGGTGAGTTCGCGTCCCGGAATGAACTCCTCGACCATGACGGTTTCGCCGAGCGACCAGGATTCGCTCCCGAGTTCGCCCGGCGGACGATTGTCGCCCTGGCGGATGATGAAAACGCCGACGCTGGAGCCCTCGTTGACGGGCTTGATGACGTAAGGCGGTTCCATCGCGTGACGCGCACTGGCGTCGCGGCGGTCGACGACGATGCTCTTCGCAACGGGCAACCCGGCCGCGCGGAATACGTCTTTCGCGCGCTCCTTGTGCATGGCGAGCGCCGAGGCCAGGACGCCGGAATGCGTGTAGGGAAGGCGCAGCAGCTCGAGCAGGCCCTGTACGCAACCGTCTTCGCCCCAGCGGCCATGGAGCGCGTTGAACACCGCGTCCGGTGCGGCGGCGGCGAGATCGCGCGGCACGTCGCCCTCTGCATCGATTTCGATCGCCTCGAAACCTTCGGCGCGCAACGCTTCGGCGCAGGCGCGCCCCGAAACAAGGCTCACCGCGCGCTCCGCGGAACGCCCGCCCAGTAGCACCGCGATTTTGCGAAAAGCGCTCACGCGACGCCCACCCGCTTGATTTCCCATTCGAGGATGACGCCCGAACGCGCGCGTACGCAGGCGCGCACCTCTTCACCCAGCGTTTCGAGATCGGAGGCGGTCGCCTCGCCCGTGTTGATCAGGAAGTTGCAATGCTTTTCCGAAACCTGCGCGTCGCCCCGGGAGAGGCCGCGGCAACCGGCTTCGTCGATCAGCTGCCAGGCTTTCCTGTCGCCCGGCGGATTCTTGAACGTCGAACCGCCGGTCTTGGCGCGGATCGGCTGCGTCGCTTCCCGTCTGGCGACAAGCGCTTCCATCCGCGCCCGCACCTCGTCGCGCGATTCCGGAACGCCTTGCAGCACCGCTTCGATGAAGATCAGCCCCTCGGGCGCGCTGCTGCTGCGATAGGCGAACGAAATGTCGTCGCGATCGAACACGATCCGCGTGCCGCTCTCATCGATGGCGACGGCTTCGACGAACACGTCCTTGATTTCGCGCCCGTAGCAGCCGGCGTTCATGCGCAGGGCGCCGCCGATCGTTCCGGGAATGCCGCGCAGGAATTCGAGACCGCCGATGCCCGCCTCGGCCGCCGCGCGCGCCACCGCTGCGTCGAGCGCCGCGGCGCCCGCCCGCACGCGATCGCCTTCCGCGGTAATGCGCCCGAAACTTGCCGGAAGCCGGACCACCACGCCCCGGATGCCGCCGTCACGCACCATGAGATTGGAGCCGACGCCGATCACGCTCAGCGGCATGTTTCGCGGTTTGCGGGCGAGAAAGATCTGCAGATCCTCTTCGTCGGCGGGACGGAACAGAAATTCGGCCGGGCCGCCCGCGCGAAACCAGACGAAATCCTTGAGCGCGGCACTTTCGGTGTACGAGCCGCGGACGGCCGGCAAGGCGTCGCGAAAGCGGGCGCTCATCACGCAGCAGTCTCCATGCGCTGCAGCGCCGCTTCGAGACCGGCCGCCCATTGCGTGATCGAACCGGCACCGAGAAACACGATGGCACCGTCCGGCCTGGCAAGCGTCGCAACAAGCCTGGGCAGGTCGTCGGGACCGTCGATCGTCAGCACATGCCGATGGCCGTGTGCGCGCAGCGACTGCGCATAGGAGTCGCGATCGATACCGGAAATCGGCTGTTCTCCGGCCGGATAGACCGGCGCCACGATGGCCGTGTCGGCATCGTGCAGGCAGGTCGAGAACTGTTCGAAAGTGTCGCGCAGGCGCGTGTAGCGGTGCGGCTGAACGATCGCGATCAGGGGCCCGGCATAGGCCTGGCGCGCCGCCTTGAGCGCCGCGGCGATCTTGAAAGGGTTGTGCGCATAGTCGTCGATGATGGCGGTGCCGTTCCATTCGCCGACGCGCGTGAAGCGTCGATTGACGCCCTCGAACCGCGCCAGGCCGTCGCGGATGGTTGCGGAACTGATTCCCAGGGTGTGCGCGACGGCGATCGCCGCCAACGCATTCTGTACATTGTGCTCGCCCGGCATGGGAAGCGTCAGGCCGGCGAGACAGATCTCCGCTGTTGTACGCCGGTCGAGAACGGTCGCGTCGAAATGGGCTGCCCCTTGCGAGAAGGAGACGTTGCTCGCCCGCACATCGGCCTGCGGATTGAAGCCGTACGTAATCAGGCGCCGGTCCATGATGCGGCCGACCATGCCCTGGACTTCCGGATGATCGAGGCACATCACGGCGAAGCCGTAGAACGGTACGTTCTCCACAAAGCGTTGGAAGGCATCACGCATGCGCTCGAAAGTGCCGTAATAATCGAGGTGATCGGGATCGACATTGGTGACGACGGCGGCCGTGGCAGGAAGGCGCAGGAACGTGCCGTCGCTCTCGTCGGCCTCGACCACGACCCAGTCGCCCGCGCCAAGCCGCGCGTTGGTGCCGTAGGCGTTGATGATGCCGCCGTTGACGACGGTGGGATCGAAACCGCCGGCATCGAGGAGTGCGGCGATGAGGGTCGTCGTGGTGGTCTTTCCGTTGGTGCCGGCAACCGCCACGCAGCGTTTGAGCCGCATGATTTCGGCCAGCATTTCGGCGCGGCGGACGAGCGGCAGTTTGCGCGCGCGCGCCGCCTCGAACTCGATATTGCCGGGTTTCACGGCCGAGGAATAAACCACCACCACGGCAGCGCCGAGATTGGCGGGGTCATGGCCGAGCGCCACCGGAATGCCGAGCGCGCCCAGGCGCCTGACATTGGCGTTCTCGGCGGTGTCGGAACCCTGCACCGCGTAGCCCATATTGTACATGATCTCGGCAATTCCGCTCATGCCGATGCCGCCGATACCGATGAAATGGATCGTGCCGTCGAAGGGGACGCGCAGGGGAACCGGCGCGCTCATGCCGCCGCTCTCCCGGCGATCGCCTCGACCAGGTCGGCAAGACGCGACGCGGCATCGGGTCTCGCGAGCGACAGCGCCGCCGCGGCCCGGCGTTGAAGCTCGTCCGGCGAGCGCAAGATGGTGTCGAGCAGGCGCGCCAGCGCAGGGGCCGAAAGATCGCGCTGCGGCACCAGCCACGCCGCGCCGGCGTCGGCGAACACCGCGGCATTGGCGGTCTGGTGATCGTCGGTCGCGAAGGGAAATGGAATGAGAATCGCCGGCCGGCCGATCACCGCAAGTTCGCTCACCGTTGAAGCGCCGCTCCGCGCGATGACGAGATGCGCCGCCGCCATGCGCGCCGGCAGGTCGTCGAAGAACGCCGCCAATTCCGCTTTCACCTGCGCCGCCGAATAGGCGGCGCGCACCGCTTCGAGATCTTCGGGGCGGCACTGCTGCACGACGTCGAGCCGCGTGCGCAGGTCCGCGGCAAGTGAGGCGATCGCTGCGGGCACGAGTTCGCTCAGGGCGCGGGCGCCCTGGCTCCCGCCGAAAATGAGGAGGCGTATGGTTTCGCCTTCGCGGGGCGCCGCATAAGCAGCGGCGGCATGTTTGACGGCTTCCGGCCGCACGGGATTGCCGGTGTACACAATGCGCGACGTGTCTCGCGGCGCGAAGCGCGCAATGGGGAGAGAAGCCGCAACCGCTTTCACGCGATCGGCGAATTGCCGGTTGACGCGGCCGAGCACCGCGTTCTGTTCGTGGATCGCGGTGGGCAGTCCCTCCATCAGCGCGGCGGCGAGCACGGGAAGGCTCGGATAGCCGCCGAAGCCCACGACGGCCGACGGCTTGATCCGCCGGAGCTTGAAAAAACTGACGACGATCCCGGCGACGATGCGCAACGGCGCAAAGGCCCGCGACACCAGCGACCCGACGAACGTTGCCGAGGGCACCTGTTCGATGCGCGCGCCGGGAAAGACCGAGTCGTAATGACGGCCGCGCCGGTCGGTCATCACGACGATCCTTCGTCCGCGCCGCAGCAGTTCGCCCGCCAGGGCCTGCGCCGGGAAAAGATGGCCGCCGGTACCGCCGGCCGAAAGTACGATCGGGCTCATGCGGGCTGCGGCGCGCGCAGGAACGCGAACAGATCGTACGGGCTCTCGCCGATCCTCGAGCGTTGCCGCGTCACGGCAAGCGCAAATCCCATAGTGAGCGCAATGGCGAAGAGCGACGAGCCGCCATAGGAAATGAACGGCAGCGTCATGCCTTTGGTCGGCAACAGGCTGACCGCCACGCCCATGTTGATGAAGGCCTGCAGCGCAACCACGCAGGCAAGCCCCGCCCCCGCGAGGGCCGCAAAGGCGTCGCCGACGCGCGTCGAGCGCAGCAGCACGCGCACCGAAAGCACGCAAAACAGCAGCACGATCACGCCGCAAAACAGCACCCCGAACTCCTCGCCGGCGACCGCGAATATGAAATCGGAATGGGCATCCGGCAGGTGATATTTCACCGTACCGGCGCCGGGTCCGACGCCGGCAAGGCCGCCCCGCGCGAACGCCTTCAGGGCCAGGCCCGGCTGATACCCGCTCTCATGGGAATCGAAGAACTGGTTGATGCGGTGATGCACGTGCGGAATGAAGACATAGGCAAGGCTGCCGAGCACCGCGCCGGATCCGGCGAGCGCGCCCATCCAGCGCACCGATACGCCATTGAAGAAGAGCAGCGTCGCCCAGAGCGCGAGCAACAGCGCCGTTTGTCCGACATCGGGCTGCAACAAGAGGATCACCAGCGCCGGCGCGAGAAGAAGCAGCGTCAGCAGATGCTTGGGCATCACAAAGCCCTTGTCGTCGGCGAGAATGGCGGCGGCGAGAACGGCAAAACTCGGTTTCAGGAATTCGGAAGGTTGGAGCGTCAGCCAGCCGAGATTGAGCCAGCGTTTGGCACCCAGGACTTCGCCGCCGGCGAACAGCGTCGCCACCGAGAGCGCCAGCGCCACCGTCCAGATGACGGCCGCGGTGATCTTGATGGTGCGCGGTCTGAGCCCGGATGTGGCGGCGAGGATCACCACGGCGATGGCGGCAAAGGCGATCTGTTTCGCGGCATAGCGGAAATCGCCTTCCGTCATCGGCCCTCCGGTCGCCGCGGGGCTCGCGGCGAAGGCGAGCACGAGCCCGATCGCAAAGAGGGCGAGGATCGCGACAAGCGCGACCCGGTCGGTGGTCGACCACCATTCGGAGAAAGCGCTCCGCTTTGTCCCGCTCACGAGGCCTCCTTCTGCGCAAAGCGCGCGAGACTTTCCGCGATCGCGCGGAACCGTTCGCCGCGATCTTCGTAATCGCGGAACTGGTCGAAGGAGGCGCAAGCGGGCGAGAGAAGAACGACCGGCGCCGCCGCATGGGATCGGGCCGCATCGGCAAGGGCCGCCGGGACCGCATTGTCGAGCGTGCCCGACTGTTCCAGCGCCACATGGCCATCGAGCGTTTTGGAAAATGCGTCCGCCCCTTCGCCGATCAGATAGGCTTTGCGGATGTGGGGCGCGTAGGCGAGCAGCGAATCGATGCCGCCTTGTTTCGGCCGTCCGCCCGCGATCCAGTAGATGTCGTTGAAGCAGGCGAGCGCGCGCGCCGCCGCGTCCGCATTGGTCGCTTTCGAGTCGTTGATGAAGCGCACACGCCCGATGCGGGCGACGTCTTCGATGCGATGCGGCAGACCGGGAAAGCTCGCGATTGCGGAAGCGATGGCGCGCGGATCCTGGATGATCGGTTTGACCGCGGCGTAGGCAAGCGCCGCGTTCTGCCAATTGTGCGTGCCCGGCAGGCGCGTCGCGAGCGCCAGATCCATGACTTTCGAGGCGCGGCTCCCCCAAGCGTCGTACAGCGCGCCATCGACGGCGAACACCCCGCGGCCCAGCACTTTTCCGATCGAGACCGGGATCGCCTGTTCGCGGCGGGCAAGAGCAAGGCGCGAATAGATGACGGCGGAGCTCGGATCGTCGATGCCGATCACGACGTCGCCTTCGGTCGACGTTTGCTCGAGCAGGCGTGCCTTCACCGCCGCGTAATTGGCAAACGAGCCATGCCGTTCGAGATGATCGGGCGAGATGTTGGTCAGGACCGCGATGTCCGGCGTGAAGCCCGGCGCCAGATCGATCTGATAAGAGGAAATTTCCAGAACATAGATCGTGCGGCCGTTGGGGGCTGCGAGATCGAGCGCGGGCTTGCCGATATTTCCGCCGACCTGCGCGGGAAATCCGCACGACGTCAGGATGTGTCCGATCAGGGCCGTCGTCGTCGACTTGCCGTTGGTGCCGGTCACCGCAATGACCGGCGCGCGGCCCGGCTGTGTACGGTCGGGACGAATCTCGCGGGCAAACAATTCGACGTCGCCGATCACCTCCGCGCCGGCCTGACGCGCGGCCAGCACAACTTCATGGGGTGCCGGATGGGTGAGCGGCACGCCGGGGCTGAGGACAAGGGCGCGGATGCGCTCCCAGGGCCAGGAGGCAAACGGCGCAACGCGCGCGCCCGCATCGCGCGCTTCCGCGCGCCCCTCCTCGCTTTCGTCCCAGGCGTACAGGCGCGCGCCGCCCGCTTTCAACGACGCAATCGCCGACAGCCCGGAGCGGGCGAGTCCGAACACGCCGACATCCCTGTCCGAAAATGTACGGACGGTGATCATGCCCGCCCCGCCCCGTGCGGCTGTTCTGTGAATCTCCTCCCCCGCGCGAGCGAAGCGAGCGCGGGGGAGGGGGACCGCCCCCGGGTCCGCGCGAAGCGCGGCCCGAGTGTAAACTTCGCGGTGGAGGGGGCGCGAATTGCCCCCTCCGGTGCTGCGCACCACCTCCCCCACGCTGCGCGCGGGGGAGGAAAACCGATTGGCGTGAAATTCGCTGGTAAGCGTGCGTGACAAGCCATGATCGCGCTCACCGGAGCTTCAGGGTCGAGAGGCCGATCAGCGCCAGGATCACGCTGACGATCCAGAAACGGATCACGATCGTGGGCTCGCGCCAGCCGAGCTGCTCGAAATGATGATGGATCGGCGCCATGCGGAAAATCCGCCGGCCGGTCATCTTGAACGACGCGACCTGTACGATCACCGACACGGCTTCGATGACGAAAAGTCCACCGACGATGGCGAGCACGATCTCGTGCTTGGTGGCGACGGCGACGGCGCCCAGCGCTCCGCCAAGCGAGAGCGAGCCCGTGTCGCCCATGAACAGCATGGCGGGCGGCGCGTTGTACCACAGAAACCCCAATCCGCCGCCGATCAGCGCCGCAAGAAACACCGCCAGCTCGCCCGTGCCCGCCACGTAATGGAGCTGCAGGTAATCGGCGAACTTCACGTTTCCGACGAGATAGGCGATGAGCGCAAAGGCGCTCGCAGCGATGATCACCGGCATGATGGCGAGACCGTCGAGACCATCGGTAAGGTTCACGGCATTGGAGGCACCGACGATCACCAGGGCGCCGAAGATGATGAACCCGTAGCCGAGCGGAATGAGCGCCGTTTTCAGGAACGGAATGGCGATCATTCCGGACAGCTGCTTGTCCTCGAGCATCATCACCGCATAGCTCGCAAGCATCGCCACGGCGATCTCGAAGAGCAGCTTTGCGCGCGCGCTGATCCCTTCCGGCGTGCGCTTCACCACCTTCAGATAATCGTCGGCGAACCCGAGAAGGCCGAAGCTCAGGGTCACGAACAGCACCACCCAGACGTAGATCTGGCTGAGATCGGCCCACAGCAACGTTGCACCGACGGAAGAGATCAGGATCAGGAGTCCGCCCATGGTGGGCGTGCCCTGCTTTTCCATGACGTGGCGTTGCGGACCGTCGGTTCGGATCGGTTGTCCTTTGCCCTGCCGCGCTTTCAGCCAGCGGATCATCGCCGGACCGAAGACGAAGGCGATGAGGAGGGCCGTCATCACCGCGGCCCCCGCCCGAAACGTGATGTAGCGGAAGATATTGAGGAAGCCGACACGCGGGAGAAGATGGACAAGGAGGACCGGAAGCATCTTACGGCGCGCCTCCGCCCGCCTTGAGCGCTTCCAGGATCACCGCCATGCGGCTCCCGAGCGAACCCTTGATCAGCACTTCATCGCCCGCGCGCACCGCGCGCACGATTTCGGGCGCGATCTCGGACGATGTCTCGCCCCACGAACCGCGCCGCGACGGCGGCAGCGCCTCGAACAGCGCGCGCATGTCGCGGCCGCAGGCGAAGACGAGGTCGGCTTTGGCCTCTTCAACCGCGGGCGCCAGATCGGCATGAAGGGTGGCGCTTTGCGGCCCGAGCTCGAGCATGTCGCCCAGCACGGCGATGCGGCGGCCGCCGGCGGCGGGCTCTGCCGCGGCGAGGAGCGCCAGTGCGGCGCGCATCGACGCCGGATTGGCATTGTAGCTTTCGTCGATGATTTCGATGGCGCCGCCCGAAAGCGGCACGGCAAGGCGCGCCCCCCTCCCCTTCAGCGCGGAAAATCCGGCGAGCGCGCGTGCCGCCGTGGCGACATCCTCCTCGAGCGCGGCCACCGCAAGGAGTGCGGCGAGCGCATTGTGGGCGATGTGCATACCGGTGGCGCCGATGGCGAAGCTGTGGCGCCGCCCCAGAATTTCGCTCTCGACGCGCATCCCGTTTTGCGCAGCCGCGATGGAAAGCAGCCGGGCGTTGGCGCCGGAGATTTGGCCAAAGGTGACGATGCGATCGACGCCCGCCTCGCGGGCGCGCCCGATCAGCCGCTCCGTACAGGGATTCTCGGCCGGAACGATCGCCGTGCCGTCCGGCCGCAAGCCCTCGAAGATCTCGGATTTGGCGTCGGCAATGGCTTCGACGCTGCCGAAATATTCGAGATGCGCGGGCGCGATGGTGGTGACGATGGCGACGTGGGGTTTCACCAATCCGACGAGGCTCCTGATCTCGCCGAAATGATTCATGCCGATTTCAAAGACGCCGAAGCGGAAGTGGCGCGGAAACTGCGCCAGACTGAGCGGCACGCCCCAGTGATTGTTGTACGAGGATAGGGAGGCGTGCGTGGAGCCGATCGCGCCGAGCGCAAGGCGCAGCATTTCCTTCGTCGTCGTCTTGCCGGCGCTGCCGGTAATGGCCGCGACCTTTCCTTCCGCCCGTTTTCGCGCCGCGCCGCCCAGGTCCTCCAATCCACGCTGCGTATTGGCGACAACCAGCAACGGCGCGTTCCCGCGCACATCGGCGGGCCTGTACGACACCAGCGCGGCGGCAGCGCCGCGATCGAGCGCCGCCGGGACGAAGCCATGTCCGTCGCGCGCTTCCCCTTTCAGCGCCACAAAAAGATCGCCGCGTTTGAGCGTGCGCGTATCGATGGAAACGCCGTCGGCCGCAAAAGCCGAGGTCGCGGTCCCAAGCGTCGCGCTCTCCATCTCCCTGGATGTCCAGAGCGCGGTCACGCGTTTCCTTCCGCCGCAGCGCAGCCGCCTTCGGCAATGGCCGCCTTGATCGCCTCATCGGCATCGAGGAACGGCCGCGTTTCCGAACCGGCCGTCTGTCCGCTTTCGTGGCCCTTGCCGGCAATCACCAGGACATCGCCCGGTTGAAGCGCGGCAATACCGGCGCGGATCGCCTGGCCGCGGTCGCCGATCTCGCGCGCGCCGGGGGAGCATGCCAGAATCGCGCGGCGGATCTCGGCGGGATCTTCGCTGCGCGGATTGTCGTCGGTGACGATCGCGGCGTCGGCCAGACGCGCGGCGATTGCCCCCATGACCGGCCGCTTGGCTTTGTCGCGATCGCCGCCGCAGCCGAAGACCAGCCGCAGGCGGTTTTGTACATGCGGGCGCAGCGCCGTCAGCACCGTCTCGAGCGCATCGGGTGTGTGCGCGTAATCGACGTAGATCGGCGCGCCGGACGCCGCGTACGCGACCTTCTCGAGACGGCCGGGCGCGCCCTTGAGGCGATGAAGCGCCGAAAACACGCCGTCCGCGGAATCGCCAAGGCCGATGGCAAGCCCGGCCGCGACAAGCGCATTCGACGCCTGAAAACTTCCGGCGAGCGGCAGGATCACGGGGTAGCGCCGGTTGCGATATTCGATTTCGAGACGTTGCGAATCCGGCGACGGTTCGCGCGCCACGAGGTGCAAATCCGTGCCGCGCTCGCCGACGGTGACCAGGTGCAGGCTCCGCGCGCGCGCGGCTTCCAGGAAATGCGCGGCGCGCCCGGCGTCGGCATTCACCACCGCGACGCCGCCATCCATCGCCAATTCCCGAAACAGCCTGAGCTTCGCCGCGAGGTAGCGCGCAAAGTCGCCATGATAGTCGAGATGGTCGTGCGTGATGTTGGTAAAGCCGGCGGCGGCGATACGCACGCCGTCGAGCCGGAACTGATCGAGCCCGTGGCTCGAGGCTTCGAGCGCCAGATGGTCGACACCGTCGTGTTCGAGTTCGGCAAGAAGGCGATGCAGCGCGATCGCGTCGGGCGTCGTATGCCGAAGCGATTGCGTTTCCTCCGGGCCGACAAGGCCGATCGTCCCCATGCTCGCCGCCCGGTGGCCCAGGCTTTGCCAAATCTGCCGGAGGAAAACGCTCACCGAAGTCTTTCCGTTCGTGCCGGTGATCGCCGCGACCGTTTTCGGTTGCGCAACGAAATGTTCGGCCGCGAACAGCGCCAGCCGCCGTCTGGGATTCTCGTCCGCAATGAAACGCACGCCGAGCGCTTCGGCCGTTGCGCGCAGGCGCGGTTCGCCCAATACCGCAACGGCGCCGCGGCCGACCGCCTCCGCAAGGAACGCGCCGCCATCGTCGCGTGTGCCCGGAAGCGCCGCAAACAGATAGCCCGGCTTTATTTCGCGGCTGTCGCTGGCAAGACCGGCAAATGTCATCCGTGTTTCTTTCGGACGAGGGTCCCAGTTGGAAGCTGCGACCGTTGTCGCCGAATGTGGTTCCATTATGTGCTGTCTTTTGCGACAGGCGCGAAGGTCGTGGGCATGCCGAGCATGGGCGCGATCCGCGCGATCACCCGCCCCGCCAGCGGCGCAGCGGTGAAGCCGGCAAGCGCAAGACCGAAAGTGTCCTTCGTGCCGTGTGGCTCGTCCAGCATCACGAACACCAGATATTTCGGATCGTCGATGGGAAACACGGCGCAGAACGAGGTGAGCAGACGGTGGGCGACGTAGCTGCGCCCGGCAACCTTCTCCGCCGATCCGGTCTTGCCGCCCACGTCGTAACCGGGAATGTCCGCCTTCTTGCCCGTGCCGTTGGTCACCACATAGCGTAACAGCTCGCGCATGGTTGCGCTGGTTTCCGGCTTGATCAGCTGCTCGCCGCGCGCGTCCTGTTCCTGTTTGACAAAAGTGGGAACGACACGCCGGCCGCCATTCACGATCGCCGCGGCCGCCGTAACAAATGACAGCGGCGCAACGGAGATGCCGTGGCCGAAGCCGATCGTCGCCGTCTCCACCTGACCCCAATTGCGCGGCACGAGCGGCGCCGCGGTTTCGGGGAGTTCGGTGCGCAACCGGCTGAGGATGCCGAGGCGGGCGAGAAAGTCCCGCTGGCGCGAAGGTCCGGAGCGCAAGGCAATCTGCGCCGTGCCGGCGTTCGAAGATTGTGCAAGCACATCGCGCGCGGTCAGTGTCGGCGGCAGGTGCTCGGCGTCGTGGATCGTGTAGCGGCCGAGCCGGAACCCGCCGCCGATCTTGAACACCTCGTCGAGGCGCACCGTGTGATCTTCCATCGCCAGCGCGAAGGTGAAGATCTTGAAAACCGAGCCAAGCTCGTACACGTCCTGCGCCATGCGGTTGCGGCGCGGGTCCGCCGGCAGCTTTCCGGTCTCTTCGCCCGGCGAATCGGGAAGCGATGCCATCGCCAGGATCTCGCCGGTGTTGACGTTGAGCACGATGCCGCCCGCCGCGCGCGCGCTGAAATGTTCGCGCGCTTCCTCCACTTCATGGGCAAGCGCAAACTGGATTCTCATGTCGAGCGAAAGTGCGACGGCCGATCCGGCCGGCGCGTTGCGCAGCTGCCGGTCGAGGCCGAGTTCCAGTCCGTCGACGCCCTTGTCGTCGGTATCCGTGGTGCCCAGGACCTGCACGGCGGCGATGCCTTCGGGATAATAGCGTTTCATCGCCGGCTCGAATTCGAGGCCGGGCAGGCCCAATTGCAGGATTCGGGCCTGTACGTCGGGGATCACCTGCCGCGCGACGAGGACGTAATTGTGCGGCGTGTTGAAGGCGCGCGCGAGGCGGTCCGCGTTGACCCCGGCTGTTGCCCCAAGCGCCTGCGCGGCTGCGTTCCCGTTGTTCAGCGCATGCGGCCGGGCATAGACGTCGGCGACCGGAAGATCGCGCGCGAGCACCAGGCCGTTGCGGTCGAGGAGATCGGCGCGCTGGACCGCCGCCTGCTCGCCCGGCGAGGGTGACGCGCCGGTGACGCTGCCTTTCAGGATTCCGACATCGACGAGCCGCACGCCCAGAAGCGCAAAGGCCATGACGCAAAATCCCGCGGCGATGACGATGCGCCGCTGGATGGTCGAGACCGCCTCGTCCTTTACGGCATCACGCCGGGGAACGGGCGCATAGATTTGGCCGTGATTGTACACAACCCACCACCTTCACGCTGTTGCGACTAGCCTCCCCCGCACGGCATGGGCGGGGAAGAACCGTTCGAAAATCCTCTCATCAATTTCCCGCATGGGCGGCAGCCAGGCGAATATGCGGATCGGAAAGCGTGACGTTGGCCGCCATGCTCGCGGTCTGTACGGGCGAGCCTGCGAGCGGGGGCGCATCGCCCCGCCGCGGCAGGAGATCGAAGGAAGCAACCGCGACCGTGGCCGAATCGGAAAGCCCGAGATGCGCCTGCGCCAGCGCGTGGATGCGCGACGGCTCGGAAACGCGTTCCCAATCGGCCTGCAGCACCTTCATGGCGTCGTGGTCCTCGGCAATCCGCCGCTCCACCGAGAGAAGCCGGATGCGCGCGACCCGCGTCTCTTCCGAGAGATGATAGAGCGCCAGGCAGCAGAGCGCGGCGAGGGCAAAAGACACGAAGTTGAGGACGCGGATCATCGTCGTTGCCTCCTAGGCAGCGATGGGGGCTGAGGTGCGCTCGGCGGCTCTGAGGCGTGCCGAGCGGGCGCGGGGATTGCGCGCGATTTCGACGGCGCGCGGCGTACGGGACGGGAGCAACGTAAAGGTCGGGGCCTCGTGGACGCGCCGCTCCGGCGCATGGCGCGATGCGGCCGACACGCGCCCGCTGCGGGCGGCGAGAAACTGTTTGACGATGCGGTCCTCGAGCGAGTGAAAGGAGACCACCGCCAGGCGGCCGCGCGGACTGAGTACGCGTTCCGCCGCAACAAGCCCGTTCTCGAGTTCCGACAATTCGTCGTTGACGTAGAGCCGCAGCGCCTGAAACGTGCGCGTCGCCGGATGGATCTTCTGGCGCCGCGCCGCGGGACCGAGCGCGTCGGCAACGATGTCCGCAAGCTCGCCTGTACGCTTCAGGGGACGCGCGGCGACGATCGCTCGGGCGATGCGCCTGGCGTGCCGCTCTTCGCCGAAACGCGCGATGACGTCCGCGATCTCCGCTTCCGCCGCCGTGTTGACGAAATCCGCGGCGGATGTCCCGGCGAGATCCATGCGCATGTCGAGCGGGCCGTCGGCGCGAATGGAAAAGCCGCGATCCGATTGATCGAGCTGGAAGGAGGAGACGCCGAGGTCGAGCACCACGCCGTCGCTGCCCGTTTCCCCCTGTTCCGCAAGGAGCCTGTCCATCTCAGAGAAGCGTCCGTGTACAACCGTGAGCCGCGCCGGGAACTGCTTCGCCACGGCGGTCCCGCGACGGACCGCTTCGGGATCGCGATCGATGGCGAAGACGCGGCAGGGCGCGTGCTCCAGAAGCGCGCGCGAATAGCCGCCGCCGCCGAACGTGCCGTCGACGTAAAGCGCGCGTTCGCGGGGCGCGATCGCCTGGAGCATCTCCTGGAGCAGAACGGGGGTGTGTCCGTCGCTCATGGTTTTCTCGCCTGCTCTCTTGCCTTGGCCTGTTCCCGGGCCGCGGCCGTGCGCGCCTCGCGCACCTCGGCAAACCCGGTGCTGTCCCAGATTTCGAATTTGCGGCCGAGGCCGACAAAGGTGACGGCCTCGTTCAACCGGGCAGAGGCAATGAAGTCGTCGGGGAGGCGCACCCGGCCGGTATCGTCGATGGTGAGTTCCTGGCTGAGGGAGAGAAGCGCGAAGGCTTCGGTGTCGTGCGCCGCGGTGAAGAACGGATCGTTCTCGCTCTGCGCATCGAGGAATTTCTGCACCACCTGCGCGCCGAAACCTTCGAGCGACGGCGTCAGCAGCGCCTGGCGGACATAGACGAGGTTGGGACTTTGGGCGGCGAGCACGTGGCGGTAGGGCGCCGGGATGCAGACGCGGCCCTTCCTGTCGAGCGAACCGCCCGAGATTCCGGTAAAACCCGCGCTCTCCAGCACGCCCACGGCCCCGATTATCCCCTTCTGCCCTGGCAGGTCGGGCAGCCGGTCAGCAATGGGCTGTGCGGCCTACGTCATGGGCGAACATGGGATAACATGGGCAAAAATGGGGCGCAAGGGAAAAATCCAAGGAATCCAAGGATTTTCCAGGCCCGGTGCTCCCCTCGGTCGTGCTCCCACGGCTTGCGTGCGCCTCCCCAGCAGTTGAAGTCTTGCGGAATAAATCGGGAACAGCCGACCTTCGCGCCAAACTGGTTAACGCTCCGTTAACGCGCGGCCCACTCCTTTCCTCCCCCGCGCATGCATTGCGTGGGGGAGGTGGTGCGAAGCACCGGAGGGGGCAGCCAGATCGTCACGAGCAATCCGGAATTTGTTCAGTGCGGGCTGCGCGAAGATGGATTCACACAGAGACGCAGAGACGCGGAGCGTGTTTGCCTCCCCCGCGAAGCAACAGCGAAGCGGGGGAGGTGCCGCGCAGCGGCGGAGGGGCGGTTAGATCGTCACGAGCAATCCGGAATTTGTTCAGTGCGGGCTGCGCGAAGATGGATTCACACAGAGACGCAGAGCCACGGAGCAGAGAAGAAACAAGAAATAAACGTGTCATTCCCGCGCCCGGGTCCGCGCGAAGCGCAGCCCAAGCGTAAACTCCCGCGGGAACCCAGATGCATAGGCGGTGAAAAAAGGTACGTAACACCGTCACGCGTTTCTCGAACGCCGCGGCGTTTTCAATCGCGCGAAGATTGATTCACACAGAGTCGCAGAGCCACGGAGCGTGTTTGCCTCCCCCGCGGAGCAACAGCGGAGCGGGGGAGGTGCCGCCCAGCGGCGGAGGGGGCGGTTAGATCGTCACGAGCAAAGCCGGAAGTTGTTCAGTGCGGGTTTCGCAGAGATTGATTCACGCGGAGACGCGGAGACGCGGAGCAGAGGAGAAACAAGAATAAACGTGTCATTCCCGCGCCCGGGTCCGCGCGAAGCGCGGCCCAAGCGTAAACTCCGCGGGAACCCAGATGCATAGGCGGTGAAAAAAGGTACGCGCTGCCGCTACGCGTTTCTCGAACCTGTGCCCGCAATTATCGCCTTTGGCGTGCATGCTTTTTCTCCGTGCCTCCGTGTCTCTGTGTGATTTCCTTTTTTCCGCGTCTGCGCGTAACTATTGTACGTTTCACGCGGGTTCGGGTTGCGGCGAGGGAGCGGCAGCGGTTTTCGGGGACAGTGTGCGGACGGTCACCGCCAGCGCGAGAAACACGAGTTATCGCGCGCGCTATGTTTTTCCTCCCCCGCGTTGCACTGGCGCGACAATTCTCCTCCCCGCGCATGCATTGCGTGGGGGAGGTGGTGCGAAGCACCGGAGGGGGCAATCGGAACGCACCGCATGCTTTGCCCCCTCCACCGCGGAGTTTATCCTCGCGCCGGCCTTCGGCCGGTCGCGGGGGCGGTCCCCCTCCCCCACGCGTTCCGCGCGGGCGAGGAAAACACACTGCGTGTCTCCCACGTGAATGTCGTACGTTTCACGCAGGTTCGGGTTGCGGCGAAGAAGCCGCAGCGGTTTTCGGGGACAGGGTGCGGACGGCCACCACCAGCGCGGCGAGAAAGACCAGGGCGGCGCCGTCGAAGGCGGCACCGGGAACGACGAGCGGCGCCGCCGGACTGACGAAATAGGCGAAGATCGCCGCCCATACCGGCGGGGCCAGAATCGCGCACAGGCTGTTGATGCTCGCGACCACGCCCTGCAAAAGGCCCTGTTCATTGGCCGGCAGGGCACGCGACATCAGGCCCATGGTCGTCGGCTGCGCGACAATCCAGCCGAACAGCATCAGGCACATGACGGGATAGACCATCCAGCCCTGAGGCACGATTCCGTACAGCACCATGACCACGGCGCTGACCAAAAGACCAACCAGGATGGCACGCCGCTCGCCGAGTCTGGGCACCACAATCCGTACAAGTCCGCCCTGCCCCACCACGAAAATCACGCCCACCATGGCGAGCGAGAGGCCGACCGCGCCGGCGCTCCAGTGGAAGCGATAGGTGGCGAAGAGAACCCAGGTCGTTTCCGCGACCTTGTTGGCGAAGGTGGCGAGAACGAACACGGCGACGAGCGGCAAGACCAGTTTGTACCGGCCGATATCGGCCAGCGCACCGACGGGGTTGGCGCGCGCGAGCCGGAAGGCGCGGCGGTTCTCCGGCGCCAGCGATTCCGGGAGAATGAAAAGTCCGAAGACTAGATTGGCGAAGCTCAGGCCCGAGGCGACGAGGAACGGCAGCCTGAGGTCGATATCGCCGAGGAAGCCGCCGATCGCCGGTCCGGTGATGAAACCGAACCCGAACGCCGCGCCGATCAGGCCGAAACTCTGCGCGCGTTTTTCCGGCGGCGTGATATCGGCGAGATAGGCGCTGGCGGTCGAATAACTGGCGCCCATGGCGCCTGCGATCACCCGGCCGATGACGAGCCAGGCGAGCGACGGCGCCGTCGCCAGCACGAGGTAGTTGACGCCCATGCCGAGGAGCGAGAGCAGGAGGATCGGCCGCCGGCCGAAGCGGTCGGAGAGCGCGCCGAGCGCCGGCGCGAGCAGGAACTGCATCAGCGCGTAGGCCGATGCCAGCAGGCCGAACACCCACGAGGCGCGCGAGAAATTTCCGCCTTCGAATTGCTGCACCAGCCTCGGCAGGATCGGGAAGGCGAGCCCGAGGCCCAGCATGTCGATATAGACGACGGCGAGCACCAGCGCGACATTGGCCCGGCGCGGCACAAGCGATTTCATCTGTACAACCCCTTCTCCTCCCCCGCGCCCTTTGTTTTCCTCCCCCGCGCACGCATTGCGTGGGGGAGGTGGTGCGAAGCACCGGAGGGGGCGGTTAGATCGTCACGACCAATTGCCCCCTCCCCTGCTTCGCAGCACCTCCCCCGCTCCGCGGGGGAGGAAACACACTCCGGGTCTCCGCGTGAATCATTCGCCCACGCCACACTGGTCCAAAAAAATATCACACGGAGACACGGAGAGCACAGAGGTGTTTGTCCTCTTTGGCGAGCACGTTTTTCCTCCGTGCCTCCGTGTCTCTGTGTGATTCCTTTTTTTCATCCAAACGACTTCGCATAGCGCTCCCGCATCTCGTGGGGAGTCAGGCTCTCCTTTCGCGTGCCCAGAAACCACTGATGGCCGAACGGATCGGCGATCATGCCGGAACGGTCGCCGTAGAATTGATCCTGCGCCGGCCGGAGCACGGTCGCGCCTTCCTTTTCGGCACGCGCCATCGTCGCGTCGACATCGGCCACATAGAGATGCAGCTTGACGGGCGTGCCGCCGACGGAAGGGGGACTGAGCGCGCCGAAGGCGGGATGCTCGTCCGCCAGCATCAGGCGCCCCGCGCCGATGACAAGCTCGGCGTGGCCGATCGTTCCGTCGGGGTTGGCGATCCGGTATTCCTCTTTGGCGTCGAAGACCTTCTGGTAGAAGGCGATCGCCGCCCCGGCGTTCTTCACGATGATGTAAGGCGTCAGCGCCCCCGGTACGGTCTCGCCTGCGGCCATGATTGATCCTCCCTTGCCTTCCCGGTCGTGTTATATTACGATACGTATCGTAACGTAATTCGCGCGGGGGTCAAGCCGTGAAAGAGCCAATAAAACTGCCGCGCGGACGGCCGCGGGATCCGAAGACCCGCAGGAAGATTTTGGCCGCGGCGTCGCAGCTGCTCGATGAAGGCGGCCTTTCCGGCGTGACCGTCGAAGCCATCGCTGCGCGCGCCGGCGTCGGCAAACCCACCATCTATCGCGAATGGCCGAACGCGCATGCTGTGGCGATGAGCGCCTTTCTCGCCCGCGCCCACGCCGCCCCCGCGAAGTCGCGATCGCGCAGCGCGCTCGCGGCGCTGAGGCGTCAGTTGCGCGACCTCTCGGAGGCGTTCGCAACGCGTGCCGGCCGCAGCACGGCGCTGATGATCGCGGCGGCACAGAACGACAGCGAACTCGCCAAGGTGTTCCGCACCCATTTCGTCATGAAGAGCCGCGAGGAAGGACGCGCGCTGCTCCTGCGCGCCATGGAAGACGGCGAGGTGCGGCGCGGCATCGACATCGAAGCAGCGCTCGATCTTGTCTACGCGCCGTTCTACTTCCGCCTCCTCATCGGCCACGCCCCGCTTTCGACGCGCGACACGGATGTCATTCTGGAGCTCGCCCTCAAAGGGCTTGGCGCGCGGGCGTGAAACCCCGACCGGTCACCGCGCCGGAAACTCGCCTGGATAAATGTTCCCCGCCACACGTGCGAAAGCCCTTGTTTTTCCTTCCCCGCGGCGCGGAGCGACGTGGGGGAGGAAAACACACTCCGCGTCTCCGCGTGAATATCGTACGGTTCACGCGGGTTCGGGCTGCGGCGAAGAAGCTTCAGCGGTTTTCGGGGACAGTGTAGTTTTTCCTCCCCCGCGCATGCATTGCGTGGGGGAGGTGGTGCGAAGCACCGGAGGGGGCAATTGGAACGCACCGCATGCTTTGCCCCCTCCACCGCGGAGTTTATCCTCGCGCCGGCCTTCGGCCGGTCGCGGGGGCGGTCCCCCTCCCCCACGCGTTCCGCGCGGGGGGAGGAAAACCAAACGCGTCGCGATTGCGGTCACTGACTGATCAGCCAAACGACTTCGCCTAGCGCTTGCGCATCTCGCGGGGAGTCAAGCTCTCTTTGCGCGTGCCCGCGCTCCTCCTCCGTGCCTCCGTGTCTCTGTGTGATTGCTTTTTTTCACCCAAAGGACTTCGCATAGCGCTCGCGCATCTCGTGGGGAGTCAAGCTCTCCTTGCGCGTGCCCATGCTTCTCCTCCGTGCCTCCGTGTGATTTCCTTTTTTTCGCGTCTGCACGTAAATGGCGCGCCGCATGCTTCGCCCCCTCCACCGCGGAGTTTATCCTCGCACCGGCCTTCGGCCGGTCGTGGTGGAGGAAAACCAAGCGCGCAGCGCTTTGCGTCGTACATTGCCAATGAACGGACTGCCGTCTTCTGTTCACACGCGCTCTGGCGCTCTGGCGCTCTGGCGCTCTGGCGCTCCGACCGCTCAATCCGCTTCGTGCAGAGAGACGAAATCGGTGGCCAGGGGCCCGCAATCTCCGACTTCAGCCGAGTCGGGCGTGGTGATTTCGCACCGGAGCCCTTCCGGACGCCAGTCGAGCTGGATGTTTGCCTTCATCTGCATGAAGGCCTCAAGCATTTTTGTGCCAAACCCTCGGCGCGTGGGTGGTACAACCGAAGGGCCGCCGGTCTCGGACCAGCGCAGAGACACGCGATCTTCCGGCGTGCGCGACCACTCCACCCGGATACGGCCGCCCGGAACCGACAGGGCGCCGTATTTGGCGGCATTGGTGGTCAGTTCGTGCAGGCACAAGGCAAGGGTCTGGGCGGTATTCGGTTCCAGAGAAATATCGGCGCCATCGACTTCGAAGCGCGGCTGGCCGTAGGGCGACAGCTCCTGGAGGACAAGGGTCTCGAGCCGGGCGCCTGCCCATCCCGACTGGGCGAACAGCGAGTGCGTGTTTGCCAGCGCGCGAATTCGCTTCTCGACGGCGGCCTTGTATTCATCGAGCGAATCGGCGCGGGTCAGGAGCACGATTGCCTGCGCGGTTGCCAGCACATTCCTGGCGCGGTGTTCGGCTTCGCGGCCGAGAAGCGTAATCTGGTCTTCGTGCAGCTTGCGCTCGACGAGGTCCGCAGCGAGCCTCGCCAGAATGTCGAACCGCCGCAAATCACTTTCGGGTGGACTGTACGGTCTGCGCCAGTGCGTCGATATCATGCCCAGGAGACGGCCCGAACGCGACATGAGCGGCGTGCTCTGCGCCGCCTGAACGCCGGCCACCAGCAACGCGTCTCTGTCGGCGGTGCCCGCCATGAAATCGCAGGTGCTGACATCGGTCGCAACGGCGCGTCGGCCGGTGCTCAGGGCCAGGCCACATGTACAGCCGGAATCCGCCCGAACCCAGTCCCAGAATTTTATGGCTTCGGGATCAAACCCGCGGTGCGCCAGCATCTGGAGTTCACCCTTTTTTCCGCGATTCGGGTGAAGCATCTGCATGCTCGCAAAGTCGGAGCGCATCAGCGTCGCGGCGGCATCGACCAGCTTTCCATAAAGACCCTGGATGTCCTGTTCTCCGATCAGCTCCGTGCTGATGCGCTGCAACTCTTCGACCGCGGTCAGTTCGGTCAGGAGCCGGCCCTCGCTGTCGTTCAGAGTTTCATCGCCCGTTGCAAGAAAATCGGGCGGTGGTGCTTTCCTCCCACGCTCCGCGCGCGGGGCAGCGTCCCTGGCTTGCGGCAGATGCTCGGTAGCGAGGGCCATTGTGGTTCCGTCCCTTAACGTTCAGCCGCTCCGACCCGAAAGGTAGTGGCAACCGCCTGTCTGGCAAGGGGCTGCATCTGGCCACTCCCGGCAACCGACTTCCAATCCCGGCAGGTTTTCCTCACAGTTGTTTCCCAAGGCCGATGAATGGCGACGCGCGCCTCATGCGCCGGTTGCGGCATGAAAACCATAAGAACCCAGGCCAGAGCCGAGCGACGCGTCTGGAAATTCCCGTTCCGTGCTCCCGTTCCATGGGCGCAATGTCGCAGCAGCCAGCAGTATGCCGTATTCTGTTCACGTCAGAAGTGCGGCGGGTATCGTTTCCAATATCCCCCTTCATTCCCCGATTCTGTCATGCCCCGGCAACGCGAAGGTGACGCCTGTACCTCTGGACTCGTTTGATCGGTGCTGTCCTATGGTCCGACGCGGACTGAAATGACACTGTGGCGGTTCTGAAACCGGCAATGGATTGGGGGGCACGGCATGACGAAAATGCTGACGGTGCATGTTGTGGCTGCGCTTGTGGGAGCCAGCTTGCTTGCTGCCTGCGTGCCTTCGGTCGACGAAGTAAAGGCTGAGGTCATCGAAAAGGGGAAGGCCTACTGCGCAGCCAAGGGGAAAGTGTTTGTACTGAACACGCTGAGCGGCGAGAGAACCGATACGTTCTGGCGAAGCGGTGCTGCTGCGACCGCAGCTGGCGAATGTATTGAGCCCAGTCCACAACCCCCTCCAGTCAGCAAATAAAATTAGGACACCCGCACCGCGAGGCACTGGCCGAATTAGGCCACTCTGATTTCAAATTCGGCCACTAGAGGCGGTAATCGGTTTTGATACCGACAAAAGCCACGAAGGGCATCGGGGCGAGGCGGTTTGGGTCCAATGTTACCGCTACTTTGGACGGCCAAATACGACAGCAACGGTCGTCCCCCGCCTAACTTCTCGGCGTCGCTCGGCATTTCCGAATCACGATGGCGTTCAATCGCCCGGAACTACCTTTAGTGAGTTCGAAGATGCGTCCCGGCCGATCTCTCTTTCTTGGCAGGAGGCCTAGATGCCGGGAATAAGGTTCGATTTTCTACTATGGGCAAAGGGTGACCGGCAGTTGTGGTGGCACGGATGGCTGCCCTCGGCGGCTCTGATCGATCACCTCCGCGGACGCCGGGTAGTGAACAAACGTACACTGAACAAACGTACACGTGCTTTATCTCTGGACTCGTTTGATCAAACCTGCTATGACTCTTCGTACAACTGAGCAATGCGCCCGGCGCTCCTCGAGGGAGCGGCCGGGTTTTTCATTTCTCGAGACGCTCGACACGCGCAAGGGCTGAGGATTCCTCCATGGCAAAGACGGTGAACGGGGCCGGCTACAAGCGGCCGCCGAAGGAACATTGCTGGAAAAAAGGACAGTCGGGAAATCCGCGCGGGCGACCGCCCGGCCTGCGCAATCTCGCTGCGGCGCTGACGGCCGTGCTGCACGAGACGGTCGCCGTTCGCGTTGACGGCCAGGAGCAGGAGGTGACCAAGCTCGAAGCCGTCACGCGCCGGCTGGTAGAGAAGGCGATGGGCGGCGACGCGCGCGTGATGCAGCAGCTCCTGAACGAGATTCACAAGAACGAAGCCAAGGCCGAGCGGGACGATTCGGCCAAACCGCTCGGCGATGTCGATCGCGACGTGCTGGAGGCGCTGTTCGTGCGCATCCGGCATTCGGCTGAGAAGTGAGCCGGCGCAAGAACACACTTTGGGGTCCTTCCCGCGTACGCGGGGATGACACGATATTTTTGAATTGGGAATTTTTGAATTGGGGACTGCGGAGAAAAAGAAACAAAAAACGTGTCATTCCCGCGCAAGCGGGAACCCAGATGCGTCGAGCAAGAAGAGGGGTACGCAATACCGTCGCGCGTTTCTGGGGGTCGTCGTCCCGATGGCGACTCTCCATTTACCCTGCTACCTTGGGGACCCGCTCGGAGACGTGACGTTGACGCATTTTGGTCGGACAGGTTGGTATTGGATTGGCAGTGCACTGATTGCAAGCATCATCAGCCTTTGCGCTTCACCAGCTGAGAGTGCTGAAAAGGTAATCTATGCCTTTCAAGGGGGGGCGGATGGCATGGACCCCGGGACGCCGCTCATTATGGACTCCTCGGGAAGTCTCTACGGAATGACCGCTTTGGGTGGTGGCAGCACGCAATGCGCGTCTGGTTGTGGCACGGTTTTCAGGCTCACACCCGACGGTGCCGAAACCGTACTACACGCGTTCGACAACACCGACGGTGCCCTACCGTCCAGTAACCTAATTTTCGATGGGTCTGGAAACCTGTACGGAACAACGTCAAATGGCGGTTCGTTCAACCGCGGTACACTTTTTGAGTTGGCATCAGACGGAACGGAGACGGTCTTGTATACCTTCGCCGGTGGGAGCGACGGCTCTGAACCGTCCGGCAATCTGATCCGTGATAAGAATGGGAATTTCTACGGCACGACTCCCTTTGGCGGCAGCACAAGCGGCTCTGATTGCTCCAGTGTTGGTTGCGGCACGGTATTCAAAGTAGCATTCGATGGCGCCGAGACCGTTGTCTATTCCTTTGAGGGTGGAACTGATGGCTTTCAACCCTCAGGCGGCCTGATCAGCGACACCAATGGTAACCGCTATGGAACAACCGTGGCGGGCGGCACCGGCAATGGCAACAATTGCGGGGGTGGCGACTTTGGCTGCGGCACCATATTCAGGATTGCGCCGGATGGTACGGAGACAGTCCTCTACTCGTTTCAGGGCGGAAGCGATGGTTTCGGACCTGTTGGTGCTTTGGCGCGCGATAAGAGTGGCAACATGTTCGGCACGACCGGGGGCGGCGGCTCCAATGGCCAGGGGACTGTGTTTGAGTTTTCGTCAATCGGTACAGAGACTGTGCTGTACTCGTTTAAGGGCGGCAATGATGGTAGCTCGCCGTTTGCGGGCGTGATTATGGATAAAGATGGCAACCTGTACGGCACCACCTATTACGGCGGCGGCACTAAGTGTCGGGGCGCCGGCTGCGGTACTGTGTTCAAACTTGCGCCGGATGGAAGCGAGACCGTGCTGGTTGCCTTCGGACACCTCCTCGCCGGCAGAAATCCTGAGGCGGCGTTGCTGAAGGGTTCGCATGGCCTACTCTACGGAACGGCATCGGCGGGTGGCACCAGCAATGAGGGCATTGTCTTCAGCGTGAAGAAATAGCGCGCGCCGTAGAACCCCAAGGACGCAGAAGACCCGCTGCGCCGCGCGTGCACGGCGGGTTCGCGAAGGCGCAGAGCCTTCGACAGGTCCGAGGTGAGGTCTTTGCTCTGTGCGCAGCAAGAAAGCTGCTATACTCATTCCGTGAACACCGCAGACCTGCTGAGCAGAATCGCGCCCGAGCCCGGCAAAATGGGCGGCCAGCCGCTCATCCGCGGTCGACGGATCACGCCGGCCATGGTGCTCAAATTGCTCGCCAACGGCGCCAGCAGAAAGGCCATACTCGAAGCCTATCCGACGCTGGAATCGCAGGATATCGATGCCTGCCTCCTCTACGCTGCCCGGCTGAGCGAGGTTGCTGCTGAAGAAGGCATTACCGTCGCCGCCGAATAAGGTGCGTCTGCTCGCCGATTCCAACATTGTCGCCCAGGCCGTGCGTGCGAACGCTCCAGCGATCCCGGTGACGAAGCTTTGCTGAGCGAGGCGTTAGCAGAAAAACGCGTGCTGTTGACGAAGGATCGCGATATTGGCGCGCTAGTCTATGGCGCCGGCAAGCGGCATTCCGGCGTGTTGCTCCTCGACGATTTCGGCGACCCCGCAGCAGAAACACGGCGCCTTCTCGAGTTGCTGATATCGCATGAAAAGCAGCTCGTTGCCTGCGCATTCCTCCGGGCGGACGGCAACGCCGTGCGCGCGGCGGCAACCTGAGATATCAAAAACAGCTAACGCAGAGGACGCAGTGGCGTAGCCGGCGGTCGTGAAGGTCCGTTGCGCGTCTTTCCGCGCGCGATTGTACCTCTGCCGCGCAAGTCTTACGCAGCGGGTCCTCTGCGCCCGCCGCTTTGATTCTTCATTTTTTCTCAAAACAGGAAATCGTCAATGGACCTAAGCGATCGCACCTGCGCGCTCGATGCGCAGGATTACCGGCTGGTGCTGCGGAACGATTTTCATTCGTTCCTGCACAGAAGCTTCGCCGAGCTCAATCCGCGCACGCCGTTTCTCGACAACTGGCATCTCGCGGTCCTGGCGGCGAAACTCGAAAACGTACGGCTGGGAAAGACCCGTCGGCTGATCGTCAACCTGCCGCCCAGGCACCTGAAATCGCACGCGGCCTCGATCGCCTTTCCCGCCTGGCTGATGGGCCACGACCCCTCCACGCAGATCCTCTGCGTGAGCTACGGCCAGGAGCTTTCCGACAAGCTGTCGCGCGACTGCCGGGCGCTGATGACGAGCCGTTTCTACGAAACCCTGTTTCCGACGCGCCTCTCGCCCATGCGTTCGGCGGTGGAGGAGTTCGCCACCACCGCGCACGGCTTTCGGCTTGCCACGAGCGTGGGCGGCGTGGTGACGGGGCGCGGCGGCGACACCATCATCGTCGACGATCCGTTGAAGCCGGAAGAGGCCGTCAGCGAGACGTTCCGCAAGCGCGTCAACGACTGGTACGACAACACGCTCTATTCGCGCCTGAACGACAGGCGCAAGGGCGCGATCGTCATCATCATGCAGCGGCTGCACGAGGACGACCTCGTCGGTCATGTGCGCGAGCAGGAGGACTGGGAGGTCGTATCCTTTCCCGCGATTGCCGAGCGCGACGAAAGCTTCACCGTCGAGACGCGCACCGGCACGCGCAGCTTCGGCCGCAAGGCCGGCGAAGCCCTGCATGCGGATCGCGAACCGCTCGAAGAGCTCGACAAAATCCGCCGCGCGCTCGGCTCGTACAATTTTGCCGGCCAGTACCAGCAGCTTCCGGCGCCGGCGGGCGGCGGGATGGTGCGGCGCGAATGGTTCAGGTTCTACGATGCGCCCCTTGGGCCGTTCGACCGGGTGCTGCAAAGCTGGGACACCGCCAACAAGGCGACCGAACTTGCCGATTTCAGCGTGTGCACCACCTGGGGCGCCAAGGGAAAAAATTTCTATCTCCTGGATGTGTTCCGCCGGAAGCTGAACTATCCCGAGCTGAAGCGCGCCGTACGCGCGCAGGCCGAGCGGTTCGGTGCCACCCGGGTACTGATCGAGGACTGCGCCTCGGGCACGCAACTCATCCAGGAACTGCTCGGCGAAGGGCTGGAGGTGGTGAAGAAGGTCACGCCGGAAGGCGACAAGATCATGCGGCTGCACGCGCAGACGGCAAAGATCGAAGAAGGCCGCGTGCATCTGCCCCGAAGCGCCCCCTGGCTCGAAGACTATCTCGCGGAACTGGTCGTGTTTCCGCGCGGACGGTACGACGACCAGGTGGACTCGACCGCGCAGGCGCTCGCCTCGCTCCCCACCGAGGACAACCTGGAACTCATCCGCGCCTGGGCGCGGGTCACGTTGCACCTCGACGACGCGACCATGTCCATGGTTGCGCACCAGTTGGGCGAACATCTGAAGCCGCGCCTGATGGTGGTCGAGGAGACCATGCAAGGCGAAAACGGCGAGTCGATCGCCCGGCCGGTGCCAAGGCTCCTCTATGCCGACGGCAGGCCGGTGGTTCGCTGATAGCGCGTCAGTTCGGTATTATGGCGCAAACGCCACCGCCGATTTTGTGATGGCCGCAACACCTGTGCTCTAAACGTTGCCAGAACCAAGGGATCAAAATGAAGCGTCTTACAGGCTTGATCGTGGGAGCAATCGCGCTGTCGCTGCTTTCAGCCGTGCCGACCGCGGCCGGTTTGAGCGGGGATTATGCCATCACATTCTTAAGCGGTCCCCAGCGCCAAAACATCATGGGGGGATGTGTCACTTTCACAAACACCGGGGGCATACTAGGCTTCCCTGACAGCGGCACTTGGGTTTTGAACATCTACCCGGACTGGAGTGGCAACTTCGTGGTCGACCGCACCAGGCTTCGTTGGTACGGCACGTACAACGGCGGCACCGTGATGACCAACCTCTACAATCGGATCGAGAACGACGTGCCGGGTAACGGCGGATTCGATCAGTGGCAGGCCAGTACGCCACCGACGGCCTTATATGACGGTATCACAAAAATGAGACCCGGCTGCACGCCGTTTCGGCACAAATCCCGGTAGCTATTTCGACCGGAGCTCGGGCTACGCTTTTCGGGGAAACCTCAATGGTCACACTGATATATAGACGCCTTAATTTGAGCGCGGACCGATGGTTAGGCTCAATTTGAAGGCTGACTCTTCGATGAAGAGTTCTCTCCCGATATCACTCGCGTCTTCCTTTGCGCAATCAACATCGAGTTTCCTTAAAATCTCGCCCGCATCGAGAAACGGGGGCTTCTTTAACTCCGACGCGTTAAATTCGTCGACGTTGCCTGTTACCCACGCTTCCAAGACCGCCGCTGACGGGGGGTTATGACGTAGCTCCGTCCATGTTGAACACTGCACCCCCCCAAGGTTGTTCATAAGCATAGCAGTCGCCGCAGCCGCTGCAGTAATCATGTTTTGGCCTTCCCTCCGCCACGACAGCCGCCCCAACTGCGTCACGCGGGGCCGGTGATCGGCGGAACATGTAGCACGGCAAAGAACATGCGGCGACGATCTTCCATCGCGTATGCGCGCTTGGCCTTCGGATGATTCGACCGATCGAAAACAGCAATCGTTCCATCACACACCCTATGTCGCAGTGCACCTCATTGACGCCCGAGCGACATGCGCGCATTCGCCGCAAATCGCTGTTATTCGCTGTTAAATTCGCTGTTATGCGCGCGAACATGAAAATTGTCGGCACTGTTGCGTACAAGCAACCCGCGGGCATTCGACCGGATTGATCAGTTTCACCCTTCGACAGTCTCACCCTTCGACAGGCTCAGGGTGAGGTTTTCTTTTTGAGGGTTTAATTTTTCCCTCATCCTGAGCTTGCCCGTCTACGCTAAAGCTTCGCCGGGTCAGTACGCTGAATCGTGTCCGCCGAAGCCTCGGCGAAGGCGGATCGAAGGATGAGGGCGCGTACATGCGGGGGGAAACAGGCGTCAGCTCCGCTCCGGAGGGCGCGGCGGCACCAGCGTACGATAGGCGAACGACGAAGCGCCGAGCGTCAGTCCGAGATTGAACGGCGTCAGCAAGAGCGCGAGGCCGATCAGGGCCGGCATGTGGGCGTCAAGCTCGCGGAAGCGCTGCGCCAGCGCCGCGGCCGACGTGCCCGGGAGCGGCGCGAAGAACCCGGGTCCCGCGATCAGGGCGAGCGCAATGCATTGCAGGATCAGGAGCGGAACCGTGACCGCAAGCGCGATCGCCAGCGCCCGCCAGGCATTGCCGCGCGTCAGCAGGAAGGCGCGCACGAGGTCGACACGATCTTCCGCCACGATGAGCGGCGGCAGCACGAAAAGCAGGCGCAAGGCGAACCAGACGAGGGCACAAAACCCGGCGACCGCGTACACCGCTGCAACGGCCGCCATCAGCGCTGTTCCGGACTGGGCGGCAAAGAACAGCGAACCCAGGATCAGGTAGAGCCCGATCGCGGCGGTCAAAATGAGGCCGCAGATGACGATGGCCACGAACATGCGCCATTCCGGCCAGCCCAGGGAAAAATGTACGGACGCAGCCCCCTGCCGCAGGCCGAGGGCCTGGCGGGTGACCGAAACGAAATTCATGCTGTAGAGAACGAGCGCCGTCGTCGAAAACGCGAGATTGATGAAGGTCGCGCCGGCCGCTTCGGCGGTGTTGGCGGTCGCGGCGGTGTAGGCGGTGCCGAGCGCATAGGGCAGGAACTGCAGAAACGCCACGATGATCAGCGGCAGCCAGACGAGGCCGATGATCGCGCCGATCTGCCCGAAGGCGAAGGTGTAGGCGAAGCGAATGGTCTCCGCGACGGGAATTCTCGTCATGCGCCTCGCCTTGTCCGGGAATTCGAAAATCGCTCAGGCACGCTCTTACCAGCCTCCGGACGCCAAACCAAAATCCGCGGGAACCCTAAACCGACGGCGGCGGAACGGGCGATTGGGAAGCCCTGCCGACGGCGAGATAGGCGCTGGCAATCGCGCCGTTGAAAAGGCCGATCAGCAGAATGCGTTCCAGCACCTCGATGAACAGCATCAGCCAGCCCTTGGCCCCGTACTGCATCGCGCCGGCGCGCAGAAGCGCTTTCAGTCCGCCGGCGCCGCCGAGCTCGCGCAAACCGGCGATCGGCCCGAAGATCGCCCACGACAGAAGATGAAAGACGATGGCGACCGGAAGAATGACGGCGATGCCGACAATGAGAATGCGCCAGAAGTTCTGGCCGCCCAGGATCCAGGCGCGCTCCAAGCCGATGGAATTCTCCGCCACGACCACGGCCGGCAGAAAGAACATCAGGCGGAGCGCGACGTAGACGACGAGCGCGATCGTGGCCAGAACCACAAGGAGGCGTATCAGCCCCCCTGCCGCGCCAAGCGCGCCCGCCGCCGACCAGATCGCGAAGCAAAGGAGCGCGGCCAGGAGGGTCACGACGCCGACGACGATCGTTGCGAGGAAGGACGCGGCGGCCATGCGCCAGACCGGGCCGCGGAGGGAAAAGAACAGGTAATCCGGTCCGGTGTGCGTTCCCATCGCCTTCCGTTGCAGATCAATGGTGATCATTGCGCCGATGATGAAAGCGAAAACGGCGACGAGAATGGCGAGCCGCAGGAGCTCCAGGCCCGCGCCCAGATCCAGCTCGCCGCTCGACAGCATCCGCGGCACATCGGGCGCCACAAGCCGGATGAGACCGAGCGTGAGCAGGACGAGGACGAGATAGGGAAGCCAGAGCGTGCCGAGAACGGAAAGGAAGCGCAGGAAAGCGAACCGGTAGGCATCGGTGATGGTGCGCTCGACGGGAAGCTTTCCGGTCATCATGGTCCCCCTGGTGCGTCGCGGGTATCAAATCGGGCGAAAATTGTGAATCTGGACAGGCGCGGCCCGCAAACCTAGGGCGCTCTGCCGGCAAAGGAAACCCGCGGGGCGCGCGCGCGTGACAACACTGCCGCCGCCGTCTTACGTTTCGGTGAACGCCGTGAACGGGCCGTCCCATGCACTATGCCGATTACGCAAAGTACGACGGGCTCGGGCTGGCCGAACTCGTGCGCCGCAAAGAGGTGCAACCCGCCGAGCTGGTCGAAACGGCGATCGCGCGCGCGGAGACGGTGAATCCGTCGCTGAATTTCATGGTTTTCAGCGATTTCGAACGCGCCCGGGCGGACGCGAAGCGCGGGGCCGCCACCGGGCCATTCGCCGGCGTGCCCATGTTCCTCAAGGACATCCTGGCGTTTGCGGAAGGCATGCCGACGCGCCAGGGCTCCCGCTTCATTCCTGCGATCGCCTCGAAACAGGATTCGGTTCTCACCGCGCGGTTTCGCGCGGCGGGACTGCTTCCGCTCGGCAAGACGAACGTGCCGGAATTCGGCATGGTGCCGACGACGGAGTCGAAACTCTACGGCCCGGCGTCGAACCCCTTCGATCTTGCTCACTCGACCGGCGGCTCGTCGGGCGGTTCCGCGGCGGCCGTGGCGGCCGGCGTGGTGCCGATCGCGCATGCAAATGACGGCGGCGGCTCCATTCGCATCCCCGCTTCGTGCTGCGGTCTTGTCGGACTGAAACCGACACGCGGACGGGTGACCGTCGCACCCGAATTGGGGGATGCGGTGGACGGGCTGGCGATCGACCACGTCGTCACGCGCAGCGTTCGTGATTGCGCCGCGGCACTCGATGCGATCGGCGGCAATGTGCCCGGCGATCCCTATTGGGCGCCCCCTGCCCCGCCCTCCTGGCTCGCCGCCATGAGGGAGACGCCGCGGCGCCTGCGCATTGCTTTCTCGAGCCGCAGGCTCGACGGGAGCGCCATGCATCCCGACTGCGTCAGCGCCGTGCAACAGGCGGCGAAACTCTGCGGCGAACTGGGACATGCGGTGGCGGAATCGGGCCAGCAGTTCGATCTCTCGGTGCTCGTTCCCTCGTTCATGACCATGTGGTCGGCAAATCTCGCCGCCGCGGTCGATGCGGTGGCAAAAGCGACCGGCCAGACGCCCGTGCCGGAGCTGTTCGAAGGCCTGACCTGGGGCATGTACGAAACGGGCCGGCGCGTGGGCGCGAGCGATTATCTGGTCGCCAAGGATACGCTCCAGCGCGCCAGCCGCGGCGCGGCGCAATTCCACGACGTCCACGATCTCTGGCTGACGCCGACGCTCGGTACGCCGCCGATGAAGAACGGTGTTTTCGATGTCGAAGAACGCGACATCTACAAAGGTTTTCTTCCCCTGTTCGAATATGTGCCGTTCACGGCGTTTCAGAACGTGACCGGACAGCCGGCGATGAATGTGCCGCTGTTCTGGAACAGCGGCGGATTGCCGATCGGCGTGCAATTCGTGGCGCCGTTCGGCGATGAAACAACGCTGTTCCAGCTGGCGCGCCAGCTCGAAGAAGCAGCGCCCTGGTCCGATCGCTACGCCCAGGTGAAAATCTGACGTGGCATTTCCCGAATACGACCGTTTCGATGCGACGGGATTGGCGGCGCTGGTGCGGCGGCGCGAAATCTCGCCCCGCGAACTGGTCGAGGCCGCGATCGCGCGGATCGAACACCAAAATCCGACGCTGAACGCCGTCACTTTCAAGGCGTACGACGACGCGCGTGCGGCGACGGCCGGCGCGCTTCCCGATGGCCCCTTCAAGGGCGTGCCGTTCCTTATCAAGGACATGGACACGCCCGTTGCCGGTTGGCCGATGACGGACGGCTCCGCCTTCCTGCGGAGCTATCGTTCCGAAAGCGACGGCGAACTCGTGCGTCGCTACCGCGCCGCCGGTCTTGTGCTGCTCGGCCGCACAAACGCACCGGAGTTCGGCATTCCCGGAACGACGGAAGGCCGCCATCTCGGCATTTGCCGAAACCCTTGGAATCCCGATCACAGCGCGGGCGGCTCATCGGGCGGTTCGGGCGCGGCCGTCGCGTCCGGCATGGTACCGATGGCGCATGGCAGCGATGGACTGGGCAGCATCCGCATTCCCGCCGCGCTCTGCGGGCTCGTGGGAATGAAACCGACGCAGTACAGAAATCCCGGCGGCCCGGACGATTCGAACCGCGCCCACGGCATGGTGGTCGACCATGTGCTGACGCGCAGCGTGCGCGACAGCGCGGCCATGCTCGACTGGACCGGCTCTCCCGAGGACGACGCGCCTTACGCGCCGCCGGGAAAGACACGGCCGTATTCTGAAGAGATTCGGAAGCCGCCCGGACGGCTCAGGATTGCCTTCAACGCCTCGACGACCCACGGCGGTCCTGTACACGAGGACGTGCTGCGGGTTTTCCATGGGACGGTGACGCTGCTCGAAAGCCTCGGTCATACGCTCATCGAGAAGCCGTCCCTCGGTATCGAGTGGAAGCGCTTTTATCGGGCGCAGATGAGCGTTTCCGGCGCGATGTTCGCGGCGGCGATCGATCGCTGGTCGGAACGGCTCGGGCGAGCGCCGGAAGAGGGCGAACTCGAGCCGCTCGCCTGGGCGGCCTACCGCGCGGGAAAGTCGCTCGCCGGAGCCGAGGTCGGCGCGGGCCTCGCCACCTTGCGGCTCATGGCGCGGCAAATCCTTGCCTTGTGGCGCGACTTCGATGTGCTGTTGACGCCGGTGACGATCACGCCGGCGCCACGAATCGGCCATCTCGATCCGGTGAACGTCGAGCCGCGCGAATTTCATCGCCGCCAGGGCCGCGTCTTCAATTTCACGCCGCCGTACAATATCACCGGCCAGCCTTCGCTGTCGCTGCCGCTGGGAACCTCGGCGGACGGGTTGCCGATCGGCATGATGTTCACGGCGCGTTATGCCGATGAAGCGACGCTGTTCCGGCTGGCCGCACAATTGGAAAATGCCCGTCCATGGTCCGACAGCCACGCGCCGCTATGGGGCCTGTCGTGAGGGACAATGAAGAGAGCTTGATCCGGCTGAATTGATCGCCCTCATCCTTCGATCCGCCTTCGCCGAGGCTTCGGCGGACACGATTCAGCGTACTGACCCGGCGAAGCTTTAGCGTAGACGGGCAGGCTCAGGATGAGGGCAGAAAAAAGAGCCTCACCCTGAGCTTGTCGAAGGGTGAGGCTGATTCCGTTTGAGCGAATCGTGTTCTAGGCCGGCTGCTGACCCGGTATTGTTCCGCCGGGCGTGAGCGCGTCGACGGCATGGGGAAGGACCTGGGCGAGGCGCACCGCCAGCTCCTCGGTCGACATTCCGGCCCGGGCGGCGATTTCGCTCATGGTCTGGTCGCCGAACGCACGATGCACGTCTTCCGGCGCGACCTGCGCATTCGGACCTTCGTTGATCCACGAATGCACGGCCGGCCCCAGACCGTTCGTGCGCATCTGGTCCACCATGCCCTGCACGCCGCCATGGCGTTCGATCAGGCCGTTGACGACGGTTGCCATCTCCGCACCGACGATGCCGCCGAGCATTCCGTCAAATAGACCCATGGGAATGTTCTCAACCTTACCCGCAGGCGACCCTTAGCGGAGCCTTTGAAGACTCGCAATGTTCCAGGCGCGCGCGTGTGGAATCTCGCTGTTATCCCGCGCGCCGCCGCCGACGTTCAGCGGTCCGCAAATCGCTGCCAGATCTGCTCGTCATGCACGACCATGGATCGCAAGCGCTCGAAGGTTGCCTCTGTCGCGCCCAGCGCCTTTAGCTCGGCCATACGATCAGCGCCATTTCCGGCACCCCGGTTCACGTGCAATTTGCTCAGACTGACGCGGTTGTCCTTATTTTCGAGTGCCTGGCGAATGTCGTTTTCCAGCCTGTCTAGCCGGTCAATGGTGTACACGCCGTCCAATGTCGCCATATTGTCCAGCGCCATTTGCATGACTTTTTCAACCGGCCGGTTTATTAGGCGTTGGCGTGCATCGTACGAACGTCCCGCAAAGTAGTACATATAAAAATTGTCGTAGTGGTTGTCGAGAAAGGTGCGGATATGGGGCGCGCCGCCGTTGAAATAGTCGTCGCAGGAAAGGCGAAGAACGGCGCGCTTGCCGGCATTTTCCGGGAGCGCCAATTCTGCCTCGGACAGTTTCTGCGCTTCGCTGCGCATGAAGAAATAAAACGACAGGATGCGCTCGGTCGGCTGGCGCAGCACAGTGAACACGAATTTTGGCTCGCCTACGCAATCGACCAGGGCCCAATCAAAGTGGCCGGAAACGAGAGCGTAGCGGCGCAATTCCGGAACGGATAGATCGTATAACTGCGGGTTGACGCGGGCGGGCGCCACCGCGCTTTTCCCAACGAGTTGCATCAGGAAATGATGTACCGATTGTCCGGCTGTCTTCGGAATGTGCAGAAATACGATGGCCGGATGGTTCACGCTGCTAACCGCCTGAAAGCTGAGTTCGAGCATAGCGACGCCCGTCTGCCTCGGCAAACCGTGCCGCGAGAACAATCCTTAATGATGAGGGTGCCAGGAACGCCGCGCCCTCATCGCTTGCGATGTAGTGCGATATACTCCGTCATCGATGGAAGAATCCCAACCATTGACGCTCGGGTTGCCGGCAGTTTACCTCCGAGGCCATGCCGACGTTGCGAGAACCGATACGCCTCGTAATATGGGATCTCGACGAGACCCTCTGGCGGGGCACGCTCGAGGAAGGCGAAGTCTTCGTCCCGCCCGAACATGTCGAAATCATCCAGGTTCTCGCGAGACGCGGGATTATCAGCTCCATCTGTTCCAAGAACGATCACGCGGCGGCGAAAGCGAGGCTCGAAGCCAGTGGCGTTTGGGAGTGGATTGTCTTCCCGCGCATCGAATACACCTTCAAGTCGAATCTCGTCGCTGATATTGTTGATCAGGTCGGCCTCAGGCCGGAAACAATTCTCTTCATTGACGATAATCCATTCAATCGGGGCGAAGTCGAGGAACGCGTACCCGGTATTAACGTCGTCTCCGAGGCAATAATCCCGGACATCCTTGATCACCCGCTGCTCCAGGGCAAACCCGACGATGCGCTGACCAGGTTAGAGCGGTACCGCGTTCTGCAGTCAAAGCAGGCCGCGTTTACGGACGCCAAAGAACCGATCGAATTTCTGCGAAGCTGCGCGATCGTCATCTCCTTCCATTTCGATATTGAAGCGGTGTTCGATCGCATTCACGAGCTGGTCAACCGGACGAACCAGCTGAATTTCACCAAGTTGCGCTGGAAGGAAGGCGTCGCTGAGGCGCGTGCGGAATATGGGTCACATTCGGCTCGGGTGTACGGGACGCATGCCGGTTATGTGAAGGTCCGCGACCGCTACGGTTATTATGGAATTTGTGGTTTTTTCGAAACGCAGCTCAACGGAAAGAAGCTCAGTCATTTTCTTTTCTCCTGCCGCGTGCTCAACATGGGCGTTGAACAATTCGTCTATCAGCACCTGAACTTTCCCCACATCAAACTCGAAGGCAACGTCGTCGCCAGAGTGGGGAAGGATAACACGGTCGACTGGATCACCCTCGTTCCCGACGCAGAGCTTCACACCGGACCCTCCAAGCCACAGTCTGATGCTACCGTGTGTCTTCATGGTCCATGCGAGCTTGTGCAGAGCGCCCACTATCTTCGGCCCTTCGTCAATGCGGTCGAAGAATTTCAATATCCGAAGCAAGGTTGGGGGATCATCCGTCCGCTGCTGCGGTATCTCCTTCTCGAAGACGAATTGAAGGACCTCGGATTAAGATCCTGCAAGGACCTTGGCCTGCCGGCAGATTTTCCCGGTTTCGATTTTGCGGCGCTTGGCTCGGCCTTCTTTCATGGCCAAGCCGACATTTGCGTATGGAGTTTCTCGCTCGAGACGCAGATCGCAATATACCGGCACAAGGAAACCGGCCTTGCCATGCCCATCTCCTTGCACGGATTCGACGACAAAGATGTCACGAAATTCCCGTTCGACATCGTCAGCCGAAGGGCGAAGCATGTCAAAATCGAACACTTCAGAGCGGTAAAGAGGAATTTCGAATTCGTCGGTCATATGCCCGCGGCCGGCTTCGCTTCCGATCTGAAGAGCTTGCGGACAAAGGTCAAACGAACAGGCAAGCCTTTCATTGTGGTGGACGTGTTCGACGACCTGGCAAAAATCGATCGGCTCAAGTACCGCAAAAACGCCCATCTCAACAAGCTCGTGCGCGATGCGCTGGAAGGCTTGCCGAACGTTCACCATATCCCGTTTGCGGCTTGCGTGACCAACGCCAGCGAGCAGATCGTCGTCAATCACTTCAGTCGTGGACCGTACATAAAGCTGGCTGACCGCATCCGGGAGACGATCGCTTCGCTCGAAAACGGAAAGTCACTCCCCGGTGCAGCCGCGTGACCTTGAAAGAGGCTCAGACCCGCAAGGCCCGGCAGGAGGAGGCGCATAGAAAACTGTGCAGCGGAAAACTTCCGGATGCGACCGCAGGCAATCGCTGGAAGCTGCTGGAACGCGCAATTTCCAAAATCGGCGCTGACACTCCCGTCGTTCTGCTCGAGTTTGGGGTCGCCAAAGGCGCGAGTATGGCGTTCTTTGCGAGCAGATTTGTCAACAAACAAAGCGTGTTCTTTGGTTTTGACAGCTTCGAGGGCCTGCCGGAAGACTGGACTCCCGGGCCCTCCATCGTGAAAGGCACGTTTGCAACAGGGGGAGCGGCGCCGACAATCGACGACTGCCGTATCCGCTTTATCAAGGGATGGTTTCAGAACACGGTTCATCAATTCCTGAGAGGCACCTCGTTTTCCCATCCGGTGCTGGTCCACTTTGATTCGGACCTCTACTCGTCGACGCTGTTTCTGCTGGCGACCCTTTGGAGTTTCCTTCCGGAGTATTTCTTTATCATGGATGACTTCGCCTTCGACGAATCGTTTGCGCTATATGATTTTTCGCGCGCCTTTCCTGTGCAGATCGAGTGGCTCGCAGCGCGTCTCAATCAGAACAGAATACCCGTGCAAATGTTCGGCCGCATGAAACGGGTGGAATTTCGCGTCGAGTGAAACGCGCCATCAGGCGCGTCGCGCGATTGTGCGGTCCACAAATCGGATATCGAACAAGAATGCGTTCCGACGTGTTCTGGATGACCGAGGACGCATATCGCAAAGTTCCAGGAACCTTGACAATTGCGCCCTCGAATAGCCAACTGCGGGCATGCGACATCCCTCAATTGAGAGCGCGCAGACGGCCGGTGCAGCGGTCAGCACGAGCATCGAGCAATGGGGCAAGGTAAGCGCAAATAACAGCGCGGAATTCCCACGCCGGTACAGCGAGTGGCTCAACGCTTTGCGTCGACACGAACTCCTTCCGATCGAGCGCCTGCTTCCGACGATCACGATTCCGGATTGCGGAACCATTCCGCCCGCCATGCAACGCGTGTCGGAAACGCCGCTCGATCCGCAACTATTGGCTGCTATCCGTGGCTATAAGTGGGGCTACTATTTTCATCTCGGCGACGGACAATCAACGCTCGGTGAAGAGAAGAACGAAACCGCGGCGCAGCGGACTTCGCGGCAGCGAACACTCTATCGGATGAATGCGATCAACGGCGCGATTGCCGCGCTTTACGGCGGGGAGCTGAAAGGCAAACGCGTTACGGATCTGGCCTGTAATCACGGAGCGTTCTCGCTCGATCTCATCGCCCGCGGGGCTGCCGCAGCGCGCGGTGTGGATATCCGACCGGAGAATATCGAAAAAGCGAAGCTGCTTGCCCGACGCACCAGGATTGAAGAAGCCGAGTTCGCCCAAGCGGATATTTACGACGAGACCGGGCAAAGCGAAATCGTTCTATGTCTCGGCCTCATGTACCACGTCACGAAGCAATACGAACTTATCGAGCTCTGCCATGGCCTTTGCACCGAAATCTCGGTCATCGATACTATAACACACAAAGAGCCGTTCTCCGGTTTTGTTCTGGGCCTTGGCGGCCTAATTCCGCAGGTGCATGCGGCAGGCACGATCAACGTCGAACTTCATCCGACCTATCGTGGTCTCATCGATCTGATGCGCGCCGTCGGCTTTCGCGAGATTGTCGAGGTCGAAGGGGTACCGGACCCGTCGTGGACAAATTGGGATTCTGACGTGTACGCTGTTAAGACGAGACGCTGTCTCATCGGACTGAAATAAAGCGCGCGCCGAAGGATTGCGATCGGCTTGCGTCTTCTTCATCACCTCTACCTTACAACAGTCCTAGCCCGCTGCCACCGCCAGTGCTTTCAGTTTCAGCGGTTCGGGAGCGTACGGTTTTTCGCGGCCTGCGAGCTCGCGAAGGGGCGCAAGCGCCTTTTCCGGATCGCTGAAATCGATCTCCGCCAACTGCCACGGCGCAAAACGCCACCACTGCAGAAGCAGCATGGCGGCAACGGTACCCGGGTCGAGTCGAATACGCTTTACCATGGCGGGGTTGCCCGCGACGATGGCGTAAGGGGGTACGTCCTTCGTCACCACCGACATGGCGCCGATGACCGCGCCGTCTCCGATCGTAACACCCGGCTTGATGAAAGCGCCGTGACCGATCCAGACGTCGTTTCCGATGGTCACTGTTTTGAAGGCGGTGGCCTTCGCATGCGGGCGCGCCGGCGCCGAATAAGACTGGTAGGCCTGCGCCTCGGCAAATCCGTCGCCGACGGCGAATACGCGCTCGCGCAAATAGAAGAACGGGCTCGTGCTGATCCACGTCATCGCATGATTCGAGCGCCCGATCTGCACCTGCTCGCCAATGGAAGTGTACCGGCCGATGGCGACTTCCGAATAGTAACCCGACACGGCATAGCTGAACGCGCCCAAACGGAAGTTGTTTTCGATCTGCATCCACTTGATGCTGCAGGGCGGTTCCAGCACGCAGGCGTCGGAGATATTGTTGTTGGGGCCGTGAAACGACTCGACACCGCGAAGTCGCAATTTCTCCTTCAGCGCTTGCGTCATTTTGATCAGCATTAAAGAACCGCTCCCGCGAGATCGCCCGCAACAACTACTCTTTGCCCGCGAATGCGGGGTTAACATCCTCGAGATTGCCGCCAGCGCAACAGTCCAGTGTCCCCTTCGAGGCTCTCCAACCTCCCCCCACGAATCGGTAGGTTAGCCGGGTTTTCGGGCAGCAGAAACAGGTTTGCTTCGGGGGACGGCTTCGCAGCCACGTCAAATTATTGCGCTATGCGGCTCATAACTTCGCGCGTGCGGATTTGAACCTTGTAGATGCTGCGGGTGAGCGCAAAACTCTCCGCCTATTTTTTCTTTTTGCGCTTCGACTTGTAGGCACGACACCCCTCCTCGATGTGGTCGAGCGCGTTGCCGGGGCCGTGGGTGCCGAGCGGCTTGAATTTCTTGCCGTGAAGTTCGTTGTAATCGACAAAAAAGGCGGTGATTTCGTCCATCAGATGGGGACGCAGATCCTTGATGATTTTGGTCTTGGCGTGGGAACGCGAGTGAACGGCCACCGCGAGGACGCGGTCATTGCGCTCCCAATCCTTCCCCTCTTCCTTTTGTTCCGCCTCAATAATTCCGATCGCGCGCGCGGTGATGACGCACCCGGCGATCACGGCGGTATCCATGAGCACGAGAACGTCCACAGGATCGCCATCCTGGCCGAGTGTCGACGGAATGAACCCGAAATCGTACGGGAAACTCATGCCCGCCGGCAGACTCGTTTTCAGCTCCAGGCAGTCGCACTGCGGGTCATATTTGTACTTGTTCTGGCTGCCCTTCGGCGTCTCGATGACGACGCGAAGATCTCCCTCGGAATCAAAGGCGGGCAACTCCGAAAGAACGGCGTGGCGCGCGTGATTGTTTTTGGCCAAGATGCAACCCTGTACCAACGCGCACACTAAACGCCTTGAGCGACCGCAAGTTCCGGTTGCATGAGGCCGGCCAATTGCGGACAATTCCGCGCGCCCGAGTCGCCGACGAGCCGAATGCCGTACGCCACCAATCCCTTCATCGTCCTCAGCTATGTGAGCGGACCGGCCATATTGACGAATGCCTCGGCGCTGCTGCTGATGAGCACGTCCAATCCATTTGCCCGCGTCGTCGACCGTTCACGCATGCTGGCGCGGGAAATCGAGGCCGCGCCGCCCCACCTTCGCGAACAACTCTTGCTGACGGTGCGGCGCGTGCGGCTGATTTCGCGGGCGCTGACCGGCCTCTATGTCGCGGTCGCCGGATTCGCAATGGCGACGCTGATCTCCATCATAGGAGCTCTGGGCGCCGCTCTGGCGGGCGGCTTGCTTCTCGAAATCGCGGCTGCGACGGCCATCCTGTTCGGCATCGGCGGTTTTGTGGGGTTCGTGCTCGGGACCGGGACGCTCCTCCTGGAGAGCCGGCTCGCAGTACAATCGATAAAAGAGGAAACGGATGAGGCGCTGAAACGGCTCACGCGCGCAAATTGATGGGCTCGGACTCCTCCTGCGCGGCTTCGCAAAGCTCCTTGACGGTCTCGCACAGGCTTTCAAACCCGATCGGTTTTTCCAGCCGCTTTACGTGGGAAAATCTGCTTTCGATGGATTCGTTGCCGTATCCGGTAATGAACGCGAAGGGCACTGCGAGCCGCGTGAGCGCATCGGCGACCGGATAAACGGTTTCGCCACCGAGATTGATGTCCAAAATCGCGGCGTCAATCGTATTTTCCTTGAGAAAAGCAAGGGCTTCAAATGGCGAGTTGCACGGCCCAGCGACGTGGCAATCCAGCTGATCGAGAAATCCGTTCATCATCATTGCGACGAGCGGTTCATCTTCGACCAGGAGGACCCTGGGCCTTCCATCGGATTCCGGTACCGCTTTGAGAAACCTGATCGGGCGCTGCGGCAGACGCGCCGGTGACTTGGCCTCCACGGACGGAACCGTCAAGGTGCAAACGAGCCCGCCGTCATCCCATTCGAAATTTGCCTGGCCTCCAATGTGGCTCTGCAAGCCGGACCTGATCATCTGCAGGCCAAGGCCAAGGCGCTGGGGCTGTCGGGCAACCGGCCCTCCGCATTCTGTCCATCGAAGCGTGGTGACGCCGCCTGCAATGTCCCAGGAAAGATCCACACGTCCGTCCTTGGCGGAAAGCGCACCGTATTTTGCGGCGTTCGTCGCGAGTTCATGCAGTGCAAGGGCCAGCGTCTGCGCGACCGGCGCGCTGACCGCGACATGGGGGCCGGAGATTGCGATGTGTTCGGCGCCACCAATCTGGTAGGGTGCAAGTTCTTCCTGTACAAGGTTGTGCACGTCGGCGCCTTCCCAGCGGGAATGCGCGAGCAGACTGTGCACCCGCGACAGCGCCTGCACGCGTCCCTCCACCGCCGCGATGTAATCCTTGATTGTCTCGGCACGGGTCAGCCGCACGATCGATTGGACCACGGCCAGTGAATTCTTGGCGCGGTGATCGACCTCCCGCGCAAGCAATGTCTGGTGCTCCTCGGTGCGCTTGCGGTCCGTTATATCGGCCGCAACCCCGCTCAGCCCGGTCAGGCGTCCATGAGCGTCGTAGATGGCGGCCGCCGTGCCGATGCACCAGCGCAACTCACCGTCGGGACGCACGACGCGAAAGTCCGTCCGCCACGACGTCTGCGCCGGCGTGGTTTCCGAGAATGCCGCCGTGAGCCGGCGCCAGTCCTCGGGGTGGAAGCGGTCGCGCATATTCTCGAACGTGACCTCGAACGTTGCGGGATCGACGCCAAAGATCCGGCAAAGTCCTTCATCCCACAGACAACTGCCTCGGGCGATGTCCCAGTCCCACGAACCCATGTTCCCCGCGGAGAGTGCCATCTTGCGACGTTCTTCGCTCGCCATCAGGCGTGCATTGGAGGCGCCAAGTTCCGCTGTACGCTCGGCCACACGCTGCTCGAGTTCGGCGTTAAGTTTTTCCAGTTCTTTCGACTTGCGGTAAAGTTCGACAAAGACCTTGACTTTCGCGCGCAGCACCTCAGGCACGATCGGCACGGGCATGTAATCGACCGCGCCCATCTGATAGCCGCGAAGATGATCGACCTCCGCGAACTGGATCGCCGAGATGAAGATAATGGCGATCTTCTGGAAGCGCGGGTGCTCGCGGATCATGGCGGCGAGCTCGAAGCCATCCTGCTCGGGCATGCAGACGTCGACCAAAATGATCGCGATCTCGTGCTTCAGAAGCTGTTCGAGCGCTTCGCGCGCGGAAGACGCCTTGATCAGATTCTCGCCCAGTTCGGCCAGCATGACTTCATAGCTCAGGAGCTTCGCAGGCTGATCGTCGACCAGCAGGATGTTCAGCTTTTCCTGAGCGTGGATCATGCGATATTCCTCTGCGGGACCCAGCGGTTACCTGTGCAGCCACATGCGCAACGCCGAGAGCAATTGCTCGGTGTTCACGGGCTTTGCAAGGTAATCGGAGGCGCCCGCCTCGAGGCACTTCTCGCGATCACCTTTCATTGCTTTGGCGGTCAGCGCGATGATCGGCAGACGCCGGAACGCCGGATTTTCGCGAATCGTGTGGATGGTCTGATAACCGTCCATCTCGGGCATCATGATATCCATCAGCACCAGCGCAAGTGACGGCGTGGACTCAACGATCTGAATGGCTTCCCTGCCCGTGGTGGCCGTAAGCACGTGCATTCCGCGTCGCTCAAGAACGCTCGACAGCGCGAAGATGTTGCGCGCGTCGTCGTCCACCAGCAGCACGGTCCGTCCGGCCAAATCCTCATCGGAGCTGTTCAGCCGATCGAGCATACGCTGCATTTCCGTCGGCAGGTCGGTGACAATGCGGTGCAGGAACAGCGAGGTTTCATCGAGCAGGCGCTCAGGTGATTCCACGCCCTTCACGACGATGCTGCGCGCCATGGTGTGCAGCTGCATGTCTTCCTCGGCCGACAGTTCGCGGCCGGTGAAAACCACCACCGGAATGTCCGAAAGCTTCGGATCATTCCGCATCTCCTGGAGCACGTCAAACCCGGAGATATCCGGCAACCTCAGATCAAGCACAACGCAGTCCGTCGGACGCGAGCGCATCGTCTGAAGCGCCTCGCTGCCCGTCGATGCCGTCTGGATCTCGATGTCGTCGTGCCCGAGCAGATGGGTAATGCTGAGCTGCTCGGCCGGATTGTCTTCAACAAGCAACAGGCGCTTCTTGCGCGGCTGTACATAGGCTTTGACCTTGGCGATCGCCTCGGAGATGCCTTCCGTGGAGGAGGGTTTTGTGACGAACGAGAACGCCCCGCGGGCCAGTCCGTGTTGCCGGTCCTCATCGAGCGTGACGATCTGCACGGGAATGTGGCGCGTGAGCGGGTTCTGCTTTAATTGGCTCAGCACCGTCCAGCCCAGCATGTCGGGAAGGAATACATCGAGCGAAATGGCGGTCGGCTGGTACTGCTTGGCAAGCTCAAGCGCGTCCGCACCGCGCATCGAGACCAGCACCTTGAATCCTTTGTCGCGGGCAAGGTCCACCAGGATGCGCGCGTAGTGCGGATCGTCTTCGACCACGAGCAGAATGGGATCGCCAGCTTCGATCGACAGACGATCGTCAGCGATCGGTTCGACGGGACGCTCCTGCGTCGGCTGGATCACATAGCTCGGATGCTCCTGTGTCGGCGCAGGCGGCCGTTTCATGGCGCTTGCGCTGCCCGCGTATTTCAGCGGCAGGAACAGAATGAACGTGCTGCCCCGCCCCGGCGTGCTGCGCAGATGGATTTCGCCGCCCAGCAGGTTTGAAAGCTCGCGGCTGATTGCGAGTCCGAGGCCGGTGCCGCCATAACGCCGGCTGGTGCTCGCATCCGCCTGCTGGAACGCCTCGAAAATGATCTTCTGCTTTTCGGGCGGGATCCCGATACCCGTGTCGGAAACTTCGAATGCAACCACTTGAGAGGATTGACTGAGGACTGGATGGTTCGGACTCCAGCCCGACTTGGCGGCCGAAACGCGCAGCCGCACGCCGCCCTTCTCCGTGAATTTGAAGGCGTTGGAGAGCAGGTTCTTCAAAACCTGCTGCAAGCGCTTGGAATCCGTGTTGATCGTGGGCGGCAGATCCGCATCGACATGGACGTCAAAGGAAAGTTGCCGCGCTTCGACCTCGTGACGGAACGGACGCGCCAGCGCGTCCACCAGGTTGGCAACCAAAATGTCCTCCGCGTCCACGGTGACGGTCCCCGACTCGATCTTGGACAGATCGAGAATGTCGCTGATCAGGTTGAGGAGATCGGTACCTGCGCCGTGAATGGTGCGGGCGAATTCCACCTGCTTGGCGGAGAGATTGCCGTCGGGGTTTTCGCCGAGCTGCTGACCCAGGATGAGAATGCTGTTCAGAGGCGTGCGCAGCTCGTGACTCATATTGGCCAGGAATTCCGACTTGTACTTTGAGGTCAGCGCAAGTTCGGACGCCTTTTCCTCCAGTTCGCGGCGAGCCTGCTCGATTTCCTGGTTCTTGCGTTCCACTTCGACATTGCGTTCGGCGAGCTGCTGCGCCTTCTGTTCGAGCTGCTCGTTTGTCTGCTGAAGCTCGCGCTGCTGCGCCTGCAGTTCGGCGGCAAGCTGCTGCGATTGTGTGAGCAGACCTTCCGTCTGCATGGTTGCTTCGATGCTGTTGACGACGATGCCGACGCTCGCCGTCAGCTGTTCGAGGAACGCCGTCTGGAGATCGGTGAAGGTGTCGAGCGAAGCCAGCTCGATTACCGCTTTCACCTGGTTCTCGAACAGCACCGGCAGCACGATGATGTTGCGCGGCGGAGCGCGGAACAGGGCCGAACTGATCGGAACCACATTGTCGGGAACATCCGTGACGAGCATGCGCCGCTTGTCGCGCGCGCACTGGCCGATCAAGCCCCGGCCCATTTTCACCCGGGCCGGATAGCGGTTCGTATCACTGTCGGCGTAGGACGAGAGCAGCGCCAGCGCGCCTTCCTCTTCGTTGCTGACGCGATAAATGACACCAAGCTGTGCATTGACGAGCGGCGTCAATTCCGTAAGCAGCAACCGACCCACCGTGGCCAGATCGCGCTGGCCCTGCAGCATGTTGGTGAATTTCGCGAGGTTGGTCTTCAGCCAGTCCTGCTCGGTGTTGCGGTCCGTGGTGAGCCGCAAATTGACGATCATCGTGTTGATGTTGTCTTTGAGCTCGGCCACCTCGCCGCGCGCATCCACTTGAATGGAGCGCGTAAGATCGCCCTTGGTCACCGCCGTCGCGACTTCAGCGATGGCGCGGACCTGCGTTGTCAGATTCGCCGCAAGCAGGTTCACGTTGCCGGTCAAATCCTTCCACGTTCCGGCGGCGCCCGGCACGTTCGCCTGGCCGCCAAGACGGCCTTCGACGCCGACTTCGCGCGCCACCGTGGTCACCTGATCGGCAAACGTTGCAAGCGTCTGCGTCATATTGTTGATAGTCTCGGCAAGCGCCGCCACTTCGCCTTTCGATTTTACCGTGAGATTCTGGGTAAGATCGCCGTTGGCGACTGCGGTCACCACCTTCACGATGCCGCGCACCTGCTCCGTCAGGTTTGCCGCCATCACGTTCACGGTGTCTGTCAGGTCTTTCCACGTGCCCGCGACACCCGGGACCTGTGCCTGACCGCCAAGTTTGCCTTCCGTGCCCACTTCGCGCGCGACGCGCGTCACTTCCGAGGCGAAGGCGTTCAGCTGGTCCACCATCGTGTTGATGGTGTTCTTGAGTTCGAGGATCTCGCCTTTGACGTCCACGGTGATCTTGCGCGAGAGATCGCCGCGCGCCACCGCCGTCGTCACTTCGGCGATGTTGCGGACCTGCGTCGTCAGGTTCGCAGCGAGCAGATTCACGTTGTCCGTCAGGTCTTTCCAGGTTCCGGCAACGCCCGGCACAACGGCCTGTCCGCCGAGACGTCCATCCGTACCGACCTCGCGCGCGACGCGCGTCACCTCCGCCGCGAATGATCGCAGTTGCTCCACCATCGTGTTCAGCGTCTCCTTAAGGAGGAGAATTTCGCCGCGCACGTCGACGGTGATCTTTTTCGACAGGTCGCCGCCGGCGATGGCCGTTGCCACTTCCGCGATGTTGCGGACCTGCGCCGTCAGATTCGACGCCATGAAGTTGACGTTGTCGGTCAGGTCTTTCCACGTGCCCGCAACGCCCGGGACCTGTGCCTGACCACCAAGTTTGCCTTCCGTGCCCACTTCGCGCGCGACGCGCGTCACTTCGGAGGCGAAGGCGTTCAGCTGGTCCACCATGGTGTTGATGGCTTCCTTGAGCTGCAGGATTTCGCCGCGTACGTCGACGGTGATCTTTTTCGACAGGTCGCCGTTGGCGACG